>JAKVCD010000035.1 GCA_022446815.1 Planctomycetota bacterium | reverse complement strand
CGAGGACGGAGTCCCTGACGACTGCGAAGAGGACTGCGACGAGGACGGTGTCCCCGATGACTGCGAGTCCGACTGCGACAACGACGGCCTGCCGGATGACTGTGAGGTCGACTGCAACAGCGATGGCACCCCTGACGACTGCCAGGACTTAGCTGATTGCGACGAGAATGGCACCCCTGACGCCTGCGAGCCGTTCGATGACTGCAACGCGAACGACATCCCTGATCGCTGCGAATCCGACTGCGACGGCGATGGTCTCCCTGATGACTGTGAGGTGGACTGCGACGAGGACGGCATCCCAGACGACTGCCAGACCCTCGCAGATTGTGACGAGAACGGCATCCCTGATGCCTGCGAGCCGATGGAGGACTGCAACTCGAACGTCATCCCTGACCGCTGCGATCCTGACTGTGATGAGGATGGAGTTCCCGACGACTGCGAAGAGGACTGCAACGAAGACGGCACTCCTGATGATTGCCAAGACCTCGAGGACTGTAACGAGAACGGCGTCGCGGACGATTGTGAGCCTCTCGGAGATTGCAACGAGAACGGGATCCCTGACGTGTGCGAAGACTATGAGGACTGCAACGGCAACCTCATCCCCGATGAGTGCGACATCTCCTCTGGGACGAGCACAGACTGCAACTCGAACGCCATCCCAGACGAGTGTGAGCCTGACTGTGATGAGGACGGCACCCCTGACGACTGTGAGATCGCGAGCGGCGAGGCCCAAGACTGTGACGCCAACGGCGTCCCGGACAACTGCCAAGACGACTGCGACGAGGACGGCCTCCCGGACGTCTGTGAGGTGGACTGCAACGAGGATGGCACCCCTGACGATTGCCAAGAGCTCGTGGACTGCAACGCTGATGGGACCCCGGACGTGTGTCAGGAGCTCGATGATTGCAACGAGGATGGAACCCCGGACGAGTGTCAGGTGCTCGAGGACTGCAACGAGGACGGGACCCCGGACGTCTGTCAGGAGCTCACCGATTGCAACGAGAACGGCATCGCAGATGTCTGTGAAGAGTTCCTCGACTGCAACGCGAACATGATCCCGGATGAGTGCGACATAGCCTCTGGTACTAGCGCCGACTGCAACGCCAACAACATCCCTGACGAGTGCGAGCCCGACTGCGACGGCGACGGAACGCCTGACGTCTGCGAGATCGCCAGCGGGGAGGCGGGTGACTGCGACATGAACGGCGTCCCTGACAACTGTCAGCCCGACTGCAATGAAGACGGCACCCCGGACGCCTGTGAGGTGGACTGCAACGAAGACGGCATCCCTGACGAGTGCCAGACCCTCACCGACTGCAACGAGGACGGCACCCCTGACATCTGTCAGGAGCTAGAAGACTGCAACATGGACGGTGTCCCGGACGTGTGTCAAGAGCTCGAGGACTGCAACGAAGACGGCATCGCAGATGACTGCCAGGAGCTCGCTGACTGCAACACGGACGGCGTGCCGGACGTCTGCCAAGCGCTCGATGATTGCAACGCGGACGGGACTCCTGACGTATGCCAGATGATCGACTGCAACATGAACGGCGTCTTAGACGAGTGCGACATCACCGCTGGCACCAGCGATGACTGTGACGTCAACGGCATCCCTGACGAGTGCGAGATGGTCGATTGCAACACGAACGGAGTCCTCGATGTCTGCGACATCGCGAGCGGCTTCAGCGACGACTGCGACGGAAATGGGGAGCCGGACGATTGTCAGCCGGACTGTAACGAGAACGGGATCGCGGACCCGTGTGATGTCCTCAGCGGAACGAGCTCGGACTGCAATGAGAACCTGATCCCTGACGAGTGCGAGGATGACTGCAACGGCAATGGCATCCCTGACGAGTGCGACATCGCTGAAGGCACGAGCGAGGACTGCAACGGCAACCTCATCCCTGATGAGTGCGAGTTCCCCGAAGGTGACCAGGACTTCAACGGCATCTTGGATGACTGCGAGATCGACTGCATTGAGTTCTCGCGTGACCGCGCTCTGACAGGTCGTGACACCATCACCCTGATCACGAACGCTGATAACCCTGAGCTCGAGGCTGGCTACGCCTACGTGCACGCGATCGATAGGTTTGGGCGACCGGTGGGCTTTGACCACCTGATCGGACAGCAGCTTATCGTGGACGGCATCGAGGCCTTTGACTACTCGGTCAACGCTGTGGACTTCCGGTCCGGAGTGAAGCAGAAGCAGTCCACTGACGTGGACGGCGACGGCATCCTCGACCTCGACGGTCGCGAGTACGAGATGGCTCCGGATGAGATCCTTGTTCCGCGCTTCTTCGGCAAAGACCCTGAGATCGACGCCTTCATCGACGCGCAGCTCGTGATGATCGCCCTCTCTGGCGGACGTCAGTTCCGCACGACGGTCGACTTCATGGTCTACAACGACAACGAAGAGGCCTTCAGCACGGAGTACACCTTTAAGTGCTGGGACAAGGTCAACCTGGACCGGATCTCGGGAGTCTTCACGGCTGACTTCCTCAGCAACTACACGAACCACGATCCGGCCGAAATGCTGGGTAACCCTGTCGTTGAGACGGGCTGGTTCCGGATGCAGGGGCACGTCGCGAACTCTTCTGCAGGCCAGGTCCTAGACCCGGCTGTCTACGCTGTGCTCGTCGAGTATGGCGGCTTCGCCAGCGCAGCGGAGCTCCCCTTCGAGGTCGGTGGACGCGTGGGGCACCTGCACTCTCCGAGCATCTTTGGTGACAACAGCGAGTGGGATGGCGTGAATGACTCTGACCCGGACGCTGACGTCTCAAGGCGTTCGCCGGGGAGCTTGCTGCTCTATCCCGAGTTCGACAACCGCGACGGCGTCGTGAGTGTCCTGACGGTCACGAACACGCACCATCACGACATCAACGTGCGCTTCGTCTACACCGGCCGCTGGAAGCAGTTCTAGGAGAGCAGGGCGCGGCCTGCCGGTCGCGCCCTTCGCTGACCTAGGCCTCTTTTGAGGCTGAGCTTGATAGGTCTCCTCACTTATGGAGACTGTGGCTCGTGAATGAGTGCAACGAACAGGTCTGGAGCGAGGCCTTCGCGCCGGCGAGCGTCGGCAATGTGGCAGTGGGCTTCGATCTCATGGGGCACGCCCTCGTAGGCCTTGGGGATCGTGCGCGCGTACGACGCACGGGTGCGCGCGGGGTGCAACTCCAAAGCGTCAGCGGGGTGGTCTCGGCGCTGCCACTCACGGCCGCTGAGAACACAGCGGGGGCCGCGCTCCTCTCCATGTGTGATGGGCTGGATCTCGACTTCGGCTTTGAACTCGAGCTTGAGAAAGGGGTCGCGCTTGGCTCCGGGATGGGCGGCTCGGGCGCTTCGGCAGCAGCGGCTGTGTGCGCAGCGAACGCGCTCTTGCCTCAGCCTCTCTCCATTGAAGAGCTCTTCCCCTTCGCCCTCGCGGGTGAAGCGGTCGCGACGGGCGCAGCCTGTGTGGACAACGTCGCGCCCTCGCTCGCGGGGGGCCTCGTCTTCGTTCCGCCTGGCGAGCCTCGCAGACTAGTGAGGGTCTCTGTGCCGCCTGAGCTCTGGTGCGCTGTCGCGCGCCCAAACATGAGCATCGAGACGCGCGATACTAGAGCCGCTCTGCAGGAGCCCTGGAGCCTAGACGTGATCGTCGGACAGACAGCTCGCCTTGCGGGTGTGCTCACCGGCTGTCAGACAGGCGACTTTGACCTCTTGCGGCGAAGCCTAGAGGACATCCTGGTTGAGCCGCGTCGCGCTGGGCTCGTGCCTGGCTTCGGCGAGGCAAAGCGTGCCGCGCTAGGGGCTGGTGCCTTGGGGGCATCCCTCTCGGGCTCCGGCCCGACGGTCTTCGCGTGGTGTGAAGGCGAGGAGTCCGCAGGTGAGGTGTGTGAGGCGCTGCGGGGTACCCTCGGTGGGAGTGATGTAGAGGCCTTCACCTCGCCGGTCGACGCACCGGGCGCTTTCTTGTTGCCCCAAACTGGCAGAGAATGAGCTGCATGCGACAGGCCTGCAGCCACGCCCTCTTCTTTTTCGCCATCCTCTTCAGCGCTTGTGCACAGGAGGAGGCTCGGCCTGAGCCCGTGCGCGTCAGGCTCTTTGACTTGATGGACCAAGTCGAGCAGGCGCAGGTCCTCAGCGAGCCCCTAGGGGAGGTCGAGTCCACCGATGTCTGGAGATATGACTTCAGCGAGTCTGCGCCTCAGCAGCTTTGGTTCGGGCGGCTTGTGGGTCGGCAGCTCGAGTGGGGCGGAGAGGGCGCGAGCGTAGATCCGAGCGGGGGCTTGGAGGGCGGCTCGCTCAAGCTCGGCCCTGGAGTGGAGGAGGATCGCAGCGTCTTCGCGATGATGTTCCCGTGTGAGGGGCGCATGCGGCTCGTGTTGAGCGCGCGGGTCAAGCTCGAAGGGAACCCGCTCTCAGAGGACGCGACGACTCGGGAGGCTCTGCGGATCGTGGAGCACCGCAGCTCGATTGAGGAGCCCGGCCAGGCTCGTCGCAGGCCGCGCTCGTCAGCGCGAGTCTCAAGGCGTTACGACCCCTCCGGCTGGGATCGAGTGGAGGTCGAGCTCTTGACGGATGCTGAGACGGAGACCGTCGAGGTCCAGCTCCTGCACCGCAGCGGGGGCTCTAAGGAGGCGGTCACACGCTTCGACGATGTGGTCGTCGACCTCGCGCGACTCACGGAACGAGAGGTGCTCGAGCGCGTGGTGCAGCAGTACAAGCCCAACGATGGCACCGCCGGGCGTGATCCATGGCGGCTCCGCGTCAGTCAGCGAGGAGAGGTTCGAGACGCGGCGCTCTTGATGTGTCCAGGTCGTATGGCCTTCCCCCTCAAGGTGCCATCTATCGAGCACGCACCGCAGCTCAGGTTTGGTCTGACCGGTCTGCCTGAAGCGCGCCGCGCTCGTGGTGACGGCGTCGTCTTGAGCGTCAGCTTTGACCCCGCTGATGGTGAGAGTCAGGCCCTCGTTGAGCTGCCCTTTGACCCGAAGAACGAGCGCGATGACAGGGAGTGGGGCGAGCGCGTCGTAAGCCTCGGGCCCGTCGCAGGCCTAGAGGGGGAGCTGGTCTTCAGCCTCCTTGACGCTGACGATGAGCCGGACGAGATGGACGCTGTGCTCCTAGGCGACCCACGCATCGAGCCCACGCGAGGTGAGGTCCCCGGCTTGAACGTGCTCTTGATCGGCGTCGACACCCTCAGGGCCGATCACTTGTCTGCCTTCGGCTATGAGAGAGAGACCACCCCAAACCTAAGCGCTTTGGCTGACGAGGGGGTGCGCTTCACGATGACGCGCTCGCAAGCGCCTTGGACTCTGCCCTCGTTCTCTTCGACGCTCACCTCTCTCTACCCCTCAGTACATGGCGCTGGTCGAGGCGGTCACGACGAATGGGAGCCCATTGACCCCAACACGGTCTCGCTGGCTGAGGTGCTCTCGAGGAACGGCTACGAGACGGCTGGGATCGTGGCCAATGGGCTGATCTCTCCTCGCTACGGCTTGGATCAGGGGTACGCGATGTATCGCGCCGCCTGGGCGATGGAGTCCGTGCAGCGCGACACTTCGCAGGTGATCGACTTTGTTCAGGGCCACACCCGCACCCCTTGGCACCTCTTCTGGCACATCATGGATCCGCACCTCCCGTACACCACGGAGGCCTCCTTCAAGGAAGAGTTCACAGAGGAGGACTATGAGGGCCAGTTCGCTGGCGGGCGTGATGGCAGCGTCCCCTTCGAGGTCTTGGATCCTCGGCCTGGCAGACGCTGGTACGCCCACGAGGGCCCGCCGCCTCCACCGAACCTGAGCGAGGCCGACAAGCGCTACGTGGTCGACTACTACGACGCAGAGATCGCTGAGGTCGACGCGGCGATTGGTCGTGTGATCGAGGCGCTAAGAGACAGCGGGCAGTGGGAGCGGACTGTGGTGGCCTTCGTCGCGGATCATGGAGAGGGGCTCGGAGACCATGACCACTACCATCACGGCTACACCCTCTATGACGACCAGGTCCACATCCCCATGATCCTGCGGATCCCGGGGCGTGAAGTAGGTCGAGTCATCGACCGCCCCGTCGCCGCGATCGACCTAGCCCCGACTCTCTTGGGCGCGCTCGGTATCAGCTCTCCAGAGAGCTTTCAGGGCGTCGACCGCCTCGCTCCTGACGCTCCAAGCGACGACCACTACTTCATCGAGTATCCGACCTACGACAGCTCAGCGCAGAAGGGGTGGGTGCAGGGGCGCTTCAAGTATCTGCACGACCCGGTCTTTCACACGGAGCATCTCTTTGACACGGTGGCTGACCCCGGAGAGCAGGTGAACGTCCTAGAGGATCACCCAGAGGTCGTCGCGCGCGCGCGCGCAGCCTTAGACGCCTTCCGCTGGGAAAAGCTGCAGGTGGGGCGCTTCCACCTACGGGTCATTGGCCAGGCTGGTGACAAGCTCAGCTTAAAGGTCCGTACTGACGATCTCTTTGACGCGAACTTCATCACGAAGCCTCTCCTGCCTGAGGAGCACTTTGAGATGAACCTTGAGCGCACAGAGCTCACGCTCGAAACGGAGCTAGAGGTGGCAGGGCTTGAATGGGTGTTCTGGTGTCGCGGCAATAACCTGAGCTTTGAAGGTACCCTCAACGGTGCGCCGATTGAGCTCGTCGACCTCGCGGAGCTCCCGCTCACCCTCGAGCGCGGGGAGATCAGGGAGGCGCGCGCGGCTGAGCTCGGCTGGCCAGAGCCCGGGCAGGCGCTGCTCTGGTTGGAGGCGGGCGCAGGTGATGTGATGCCTGTGGTGAACACGCCCGAGGAGATAGAGCGGCTGCAGCAGCTCGGCTATGTGAGGTGAGAGCCCGCGCTCACGCGGCGACCGACATCGCGCTGACTTTGCTGAGTTCGAGGAAGCCGATCGTGCCGCTGTGCTCTTCGGTGTAACGCTTCTCGCCCACCTCAGTCATGTGCACCTCGCTCGCCATCTCGAGGATCTCTTCAGGCGTGCGATAGATGAGGTCCCACTCCATGAAGGTCTCCATGTACGCGGAGTCTTGCACGGGGAGGAAGTTGGCGATGACGAGGCGCCCGCCGGGCTTGAGCGAGTCAAAGAGCACCTGCGTTAGGCGCGCCGCGACAGGTTGCTCGAGGTAGTCATAGAGGCCAAGGGAGTAGATCAGGTCGAACTCGCCGAGCTCTTCTCGGCCTGCGATGAGCCTCCGGATGGAGCCAGGGAGGATCGAGAGGGCCGAGCACTCACTCATCGAGCGAGACACCTCTTGGAGGCTCTGCTCGTCTTGGTCGAGGGCGACGAAGCGCTTCGCGCGGTTGAGGCGCGAAGGGGCGAGCAGCTGGCTCTCGCGCATGTGGCCGCAGGCGACCGACAGGATCTCGGGGGACTCCACCTCATCCAAGGTGCGGTTGAGGAGGGTGGCGAGCTTCAACTTTCTCGCCCGAGCGCCCTGGGTGGAAGGCCGGTTCTTGAGGAAGGAGTGAACGAGCCTGCTCTCTCTCCTCAGGCCCGAGGCGGGCTGGACGGAGTAGATGAGGTCCATGAGCTTTGCGTCTCCTGCGTACCCGCGGGGTTTGACGAAGCCTCTGCTCGTTATGGGTTCACTGAGCAGGACAGGGAAGATGGGATGGGCCCTGCAGAGGGCGCCGATGCTCTTCCACTGTCGGGGGCTCAGCTCGGCGCGAAGCCTGTAGAGATGCTCGCAGAGCGTCTCGAGCCTGTTGTGTGCGGTTGTCTCGTCTCGTAAGCCTGCGAGGGCCTGGTCGAGGAGCTTGGTGAGGTGGATGTTGTGCTGGGTCATGCCGTCCTTAGGGGCGACGACAGGCCAAGCGAAGGTGCTTTTTTCGGCGCGTGAGCACGTTTGGGTCTGCCGTCTCCTGGTCAGCGGGGCCTGGCAGCGGAGAGCGGGCAGGGACCTCACTAAGAAGGGCCTCGGTACTCAGAGTGCCTCGAGCCCGCTTGAGGTGAGCAGCGAGAACTCTGCGCGCATTCCAGGGGCTATGGCGCCGCGGGAGGAGTCTGCGAGGAGCCGCGCAGGGTTGCCTGCGGTGAGGCGAGCTAGATCGGAGGGAGAGAGCTCGGGGATGACCCTCTGCGCATGGTCTACAGCATCACGCATGACGAGGGTTGAGCCGGCGAGAGCGCCCTCTGGTGTGCGGACTGTGCCGCCAGACTTCCGCACCTTGAGACCGCCTAGGAGGTACTCGCCGTCAGGCTGAGCAGCAGCGGCGACGCTATCCGTGACGAGGACCGCTCGCTCGGGCCCTAGGATGCGCCATGCGTTGCGGAGCATGGAGTCACCCACGTGGTGTCCGTCCGCGATCAGGCAGGCTGAGAGGCGCACCTCATCGAGGCTCCGCGCAGCGACGCCGTCATCTCGATGATGGAGCCCACCCATGGTGTTGAACAAGTGTGTGGCGAGGTCAGCACCGGCCTCGACGCAGGCTCCGAAGTTCGTCGTGCTTGAGGCGTGTCCGATAGAGACGCAGACGCCCGCATCCTTCAGTCTCGCGGTGGCTTCGACGGCGCCAGCGCGAGCCGGAGCGAGGGTGACGAGCCTCAGCGTCCCGGCTGCTGCCTCCAAGAGCGCGACGACCCTCTCCGGGCTAGGGTCGACGAAGTGTTGGGCGTCGTGCGCGCCTGGGACCTCTAGGAAGGGCCCCTCTACGTGCATGCCGAGAGGGCGCGCGCCTGGCCCGTCGTAGTCCTGACACCAGGCAGCGACCGCGCTGACTTGCTCAAGGAGCGAGTCAAACGGGGCGGTGATGAGGGTCGGGAGGAACGCAGTCGCGCCGCCAGCGCGCACCGTCTCTGCGACCGTTTCCAGCGCCACGGCGGACGCCTCCTCGACGGAGCGTCCGCCGGCGCCGTTGACCTGAAGGTCGATTGCGCCGGGGAGGAGGGTGCCCTCGAGTTGCTCTTCTGTGTCGCCGACGAGCCCAGCGCCCACTGCGGTGATCCGTCCAGCTTCTATGAGGACGCCCTCGCCCTCGACGAGCTGGTCGTCGCGGACAAGGGCGGTGGGTCGCAGTAGGTGGGTCGCCATGGCGTGGGGCTGGTGAGCCTCGCCAGCGAGCCTAAAGTCGCACGTACTCGAAGTCGATGGGCTGTCCGTTGACGCCCTTCGGGGGGGGCGAGATCCAAGCTGCGTACTTGCCCTGCTCGGTGACCTTCTGCATGAGGGACTTCACGTACTCGCGGTCCTCGTCGGTAGGGAGCCACTCGTGCTTCTTCGCTTCGAAGGCCGCAGCGTCGATGATGTTCCCGTCGAGGTCGAAGTGGTGGTTGGCGTACACGCCGATAGAGCGGTTGAAGCGGCGGTGCGGCAGGCGGAAGCGGTACTCCAGCCCAGCCTTCTCGACGATCCGGTTCCAGTACTCGACGCCCTTCAAGTTGTCCTTCACGAACTCGTCGCGGAGGACCTCGTTCATGGCGTTGCGCAGGGGGACCTCCTCGGTTGTGAGACGTCCGCCCTCGACTTGGGTGATCTCATAGGAGTCGTTGAGGGCCTGGTGGTCCTCATAGCGGTCCTCGTAGGCGCGGCCCTTGATGCCGGAGCGGAAGAAGTTCGCGCCGTTCGAGGAGACCTCAGCGCCATAGAGGTCGTTGGAGGAGGAGCACCAGAAGTGGATGTACTTCTGGATGACCTCGAAGGGGATCGCGCCCTCTTCGCGAGGGTCCTTGCCCTCAGCGAGCAGCTCTGCAGTGCGCTTGATCACGCGACCGACGCCAGTCTGGCCGACGAAGAGGTGGTGGGCCTCCTCCGTGAGCATGAAGCGGCACGTCCGCGCTAAGGGGTCGAAGCCTGACTCAGCGAGGCTCAGGAGCTGAAACTTGCCGTCGCGGTCCGTGAACATCGCAAAGCAGAAGAACGAGAGCCAGTCCTCGCAGGGCTCATTAAAGGTGCCGAGGATGCGCGGGTGGTCTGCGTTTCCGGAGCGGCGCTCTAAGAGTTCGGAGGCCTCCTCGCGGCCATCACGGCCAAAGTATGAGTGCAGGAGGTAGACCATGGCCCAGAGGTGACGGCCCTCCTCTACGTTGACCTGGAAGAGGTTGCGGAGGTCGTAGAGCGAGGGGGCGGTGTGCCCGAGGAGGCGCTGCTGCTCGACGCTGGCGGGCTCAGTGTCCGCTTGCGTGACGATCAAGCGGCGCAGCCAGTTGCGGTACTCGCCGGGGACCTCTTGCCAGGCCTCCTGGCCTTGGTGGTCGCCGAAGCCGATGGTGCGGCCAGCCTCAGCGGGCTGAAGGAAGATGCCCCAGCGGTAGTCTGGCATCTGCACATAGTCGAACTGAGCCCAGCCGTTCTTCTCGACGCTGACCGCAGTGCGCAGGTAGATCTCTTTCTCGTTGAAGTCGGTGGGGCCCATCGAGCGCCACCAGTCGATGTAGTCTGGCTGCCACTTCTCTAGCGCGCGCTGGAGGCGCTTGTCGTGGGACAGGTCTACGTTGTTGGGGATCTTCTGGCTGTAGTCGATCATTTGCTTAGAGGGTCGTTCAGGTTCTGTCGTAGTTGAACTCGGGGCTGTTAGGCGTGCCGTAGCACTGCAAGGCGCCACGCTCGCCGACGGCGTTCGGGCGCTGGAAGATCCAGTTCTGCCAGGCAGAGAGCCTGCCGAAGATCTTGGTCTCCATAGTTTCGGGGCCGGCGAAGCGGAGGTTGGACTCCATGCCGGTCAGGGCATCAGGGCTGAAGCTCGCGCGCTCTTCGATGGCGAGTCGCAGCTCGTCTTCCCAGTCGAGCTCGTCGGGCGCATAGGTCGCGAGCCCGAGCTCGTCTGCGGTGTCGGCGTCGAGGGTCTCGCCGGACTTCTCGAGGACGGCAGTGACAGCCTCCGGCGTCCCGAGGAAGCGGGTCTCGAGGCGAGAGATGCCGTTCGCCATGGGGAAGATCCCGCCATTGGCAGTGGTGACGCCGACCTCCACGGGGAAGTCCGGGTCATTGAGGAGGTAGATGCGGTCGCAGGCTAAGGCGAGCTCGAGGAAGGTGCCTGTGAAGCTCGTGCCTTGATCGGCTACGGCGTAGAAGCTCTTCGCCGAGTTGTCTACGCGCTTGAGCGTGCGGCGCACGAGGTGGCGCGTCTCCTCGACGAACCAGTTCCCATCGGCAGCGAGGAGGGCGTCGGTGGTCTGCAGGGTCTCGACTGAGCCCTTGGCTCTCAGGAGGACGAGGCTGACGTCAAGGCGGTTGATGCGCAGGTTGAGGAGGGCGTCGTCGAGCTCGCGCATGGCGCGCAGGATCCACCAGCTGCTGGCCTCTGCGCGCGCGGCGTCGGCGTCCTTGGGACAAGCCTCAGGGGCCGTAATGGTGAGCTCTGCGGTGCGGCTCGAGGCGTCGATCTCGCAGGTGACGTACTCATAGTTCCAGTTGTCGTCGTCGCCGCTGCGCTCGATCTTCTCGAGGCTGACGCCGTCAGCTGCGCGCTCGGGGAGCTCGTCGGCCATCCGGCGTGACATCTCCGTGACCTTGTCTTCCCACTGCGAGAGGGGGGCGAGGGCGTCGATGAGGCCCCACTCGAGGGCGCGCTTGCCCTTGATGCCTTCGGCGATCGTGGAGAAGACGTCGCAGCGGTCGCGGCGGAGCTTGCGCTTGTCCGTGATGCGGGTCAGGCCACCGGTGCCAGGGAGAACGCCGAGGAGGGGGACCTCCGGGTAGCTGACGGCTGAGTTGCGGTCGTCGACGAGGAGGATCTCATCGCAGGCGATGGCGAGCTCGTAGCCGCCGCCCGAGGCCGTGCCGTTGAGGGCGGCGAGGAAGCGCTTGTTGGAGTGCTCGCTCGCGTCTTCAATCGCGAGGCGTGTCTCATTGGTGTACTTGCAGAAGTTCACCTTGAAGGCGTGTGAGGAGCTGCGGAGCATCATGATGTTTGCCCCTGCGCAGAAGACTCGGTCGAGGCCGCCCGTGATGACGACGGTGCGAACTTCAGGGTGCTCGAAGCGCAATCGCTGAATCGCGTCGTTGAGCTCGATGTCGACGCCGAGGTCGTAGCTGTTCAGCTTCAACTCGTAGTTGTCGCCTTGGCCCTCCTCAAGCTGGACGTGCATGAGGAGGGTGGCGATGTCGCCCTCGACGGTGAGGGTCCAGTGCTTGTACTCCGTGGGGGAGGTCTGGAAGGAGGTGATAGGGGCAGGGGCAGCGGTGGCAGCCATGGAATGTGGGGTGTGGGGTCGACAGGTGCGACGTGAGAAATATCTTGCTCACTATCTGTTGATCTGAGTATTATTGATCACATGCCCTCAGAGGTCAACCCTAATTCTTCGACGGACTCTTCTGTCCTGCGCCAATTCGCCTCCAGGCTGAGGGCTGCCCGTGAGGGTGCAGGTCTCTCTGTGACAGAGCTCGCAGAGCGAGCCGCTGTGAGCCGCAGGTATCTGACCGAGGCAGAGGCGGGCCGGGCTAACCCCAGCCTGCTGAAGCTCATCGCCCTCGCCTCCGCGCTCGGTGTTGAGGTCGCCTCGCTTGTCGCTAGTTCGCCACGCGTCACAGAGCGGGTCGCTCTGGTGGGCCTACGGGGGGCTGGAAAGACGACCTTGGGCAAGCGCCTCGCGCTGGAGCTTGAGGTTCCCTTCATCGAGCTAGATGAGCGGGTGGAAGAGCTCGCGGGGCTCTCGCTCGCCGAGGTCTTTGACCTGCACGGGGTGCGTCGCTTCAGGGAGCTGGAGGCAGAGGCCTTAGAGCGCGTGCTCAGGGAGGAGGGGGAGCGAGTTGTGCTGGCGACCTCTGGCTCTGTGATTGACTCGCCTAGCACCTGGGCAAGAATCCGCGAGACTTGCAGGACGATCTGGCTGCGAGCGGAGCCGGAGGAGCACATGAGGCGGGTGCTCGATCAGGGAGACAAGCGCCCCATGAGAGACCGTCCGCGAGCGATGGAGGAGCTTCGGGAGCTACTGAGGGAGCGCGGTGACCGATATGCAGAGTGTGATCGGGCTGTCCTCACAGATGACAAAGCCGTTGGAGAGCTCGCGGCTGAGCTCGCAGGGTGGATCTCTGGCGATGCTTGAGCTGCGATCTGGAAGGGCGGCTGCACGAGCGCTCCTCTTGAGCCTCCCCGCTCTGCTCTCAGCTTGTTCGGGGGAGGCTGGCGGAGGGGGAGAGGGGCGGCTTGGTTCACGGGTCCTCCCGTTAGAGCGGGCGCTCGCCGAGGACGTCCCTCACGTCGCGGTCGAAGGCAGAGAGAGCGGGACTGTCACAGGTCGCGACCTCTCGCCCAAGGCTCGATTCCTCCCAGAAGAGGGCGACTCGTGGCGCTCGAACGCGCCCACGCGTATCGGTGAGGTCAAGCCTCTCGGCATCGACCGCTGCTTGCATGTGGGCGGTAGGGGCTTGCGCTCCGTAAGCCTCTTTGGGGAGTTCTCTGTCGAGACCTTCAATCAAGTCACTGTCGGCTATCTGTGCCAGATGCGCAGTCGACTCACCGTGAGGCTGAAGCGTCAGGGCGAGGTGATCGCCGAGGCAGAGCCGCTCCTCGTTCGCGTCTCTTCTGAGCCGCAGCTCCTCACGGCGTCGTTCCTGACGCTCGGTGCGGGCGCCGGAGATTTCGATGAGATTGAGATGACTCTGCCGGGACGAGCCGGGCCCGTGGGCGTCCTCTTCGTTGAACTCTCGGAGGTCGCAGTGGAGGAGTGGCTGGAGTCACGCTTGGTGCGTGGGACGCACGCTCGTGTGGGGGATGAAGTGCGCCCCGGGTACTGGCTCACCCAGGGTCATGTCCTGAGGGGCAGCTTGACCCCGCGCGCAGGCGAGGGGGTTGAGGTGGGCTACTCCGTCGAACCTCTAACAGCCTCGCCTCCGGAGGGGGCGCTCATTGAGCTCACCCTCTACGCGGGGGGCGCGGCTCTGCGGAGCGAGCGCTACGGGCTCGATGAGGCGCGGGAGGGGTGGGTTGATCGAGTCATGTGGACGGAGGGCTTCGAGGGAGAGGAGGTCGAGTTTCAGGTGCGTCTTGTTGAGTGTGGCGCGGCTCCTGTCGGCGTCTGGGTCTCAGCGCCTGTGATCGTCGGCGCCGTACCCGACCCCAAGCTCGTGCTGCTGGTGACCTCGGACACCCACCGGGCCGATCACCTCAACGCCGCGATGTCAGGGGTGAAGGTAAAGACGCCGACGCTTGACGCTCTCGCTGCGCGGGGCGTGCTCTTTGAGAGCGCGCAGGCTGTGAGTTGCATCACGCTGCCCTCGCACGTGGCCATGTTGACCGGTGTGCACTCGAGGGATCTCGGGATCGTGGATAACGTCACCGCTCTCAATCCCAGCGCGCAGACGCTAGCCGAGACATTTCAGGAGCAAGGCTACAGGACTGTCGCTGCAGTGAGCGCCTTGCACCTCGGGCATGAGGTGAGCGGCTTAGGTCAGGGCTTTGAGCGCTCCTCCGCGCCGACCTTCGGGACCAAGACGGGGGAGGAGAGCGTCAACGTGCTCTTCGAGTGGCTCGGAGCCTTCGAGGGGGAGTCGGTCTTCGCTTGGCTGCACCTCTACGATCCGCACGCGCCCTACGAGGCGCCAGAGTTTGATCGGGCTTATCTAGAAGAGGCGCGCGCGGTCGAGGGAGATGGCACGCCGCTGAATGTCCGCGAGAAGCGCGCCATGTATCGCGGAGAGATCAGCTATGTGGACTATCAACTCTCCATTCTCCTGAGTCATCCACGCGTAGAGGGGGGCGTGGTCGCGTTCACTGCAGACCATGGTGAGGTCCTCGGGCAGCACGGGATCTACTTCACTCACACCGAGGTGTATCCCGACACGCTGCGAGTCCCTTTGATTATGACCTGGCCTGGCTGCCCCGCAGGTACGCGTGTCAAAGCTCCCGTTACGAATGTCGGCGTCGCCCGTAGCCTGCTCTCTGCTGCAGGCCTCGCTGGGGTGGAGTTCCCTGGCCAAGACCTGCTCGCCTTCGCGGAGGGCGAGGGCGAGGAGGAGCCGCTCTACGCCTTCTCCTTTGGCGCACAGTCGGCGTCTGTGACCTGGCGCGACAGGCACCTCATCTTGCACCTGAAGGGTCACCCTATCGGAGCGCCCGCGCCGCTCTGGGTGAGCCAAGACTGCCAAGTGGAGTTCTTCGACCTCAGCGAAGACCCCGGCTGTGAGCGCGACCTCGTGGAAGAGCGCTTTGAGGAAGCGGCTGGTTATCGCCGCATGCTCATCGACTGGATGCTCGCCGTGGAAGACCGCGGCTGGTCGGGCGAGCAGGAGCTGGACGCGGAGCTCTTGCGAGAGCTTGCGGACTTGGGCTACACGGGCCCCTCGGACCTAGGGGGGGAGGGTTGGTGGGATCCGGACACGGGCTCGGAGTGGTA
>JAKVCD010000034.1 GCA_022446815.1 Planctomycetota bacterium | reverse complement strand
GTGGACGGACACGTCGCCTCCCTCTCTGGCCACCGCGGCCGCGTGGTCGCCGCAGGGGACCCGCTCCTCACCCTCATCCCCTCGGGCGTCCTCGAGGTGGAGGTCTTCATCCCCGAGGCAGAGCTCGGCGCTCTCGATGTCGAAGACCCCGTGCTCCTCTCCTCCACCTTGGAGCCCAACCGCACGATCGAGTCCACCGTGATCCGGATCGCGCCCGACGTGCGCGCCGTCCCTGAGCGACTCTGGCTGGACCCGGCGATCCCCGAGTTCGGTCGCGTCGCCCTCGTGCGTGGGACGCCTGCCCTCGGCCTGACACCCGGCGAGCGCGTCTTGGTCAGACGACCGGACCCCCTCCCCGAAGGGTCCTGAGCTCCCGCTCCTCAGGAGAGCCTGCGCCGCACCTCGTCTAGGTGAGCAGGCCTCGTGTGACAGCAGCCTCCCACCAAGGTGGCGCCAGCCTCGACCCAGCGGAGCGCTGCGTCCGCGTATGCGATCGGGTCCAAGTCCTCATACGGAACCTCCTCTGGATCGAGGGGGTCGAAGTCACCCGGCAGCGCGTCGGCCGCGTTGGCGTAGCCACCGATCGGGCGGTCGGAGAGCGCCGCGAGCCGCGGCATCGCCTCAGTAAGGAGGTTCGCGCCGCAGCAGTTCACCATGTGGGCGTGCACGGGCAGGTGCGCCGCTGCAGCGAAGGCCTCCTCCAGGCGCTCGCCGCCAGGGAGCAGCCCCGGTCGGTTCCCCTGCAGGGTCCAGCTCAACCAGACCTCTCGCCCAGTCTCCAAGGCGCACTCCGCTGCGACGACCGCCTCACGTGAGAGCGAGAGCGTCTCGCACAGGAGGACATCCACCCTCGGCGCGAGCACCTCTGCGATGCGCGAGTACTCCGCGTGAAGCTCAGCATCAGGCGCGACGAGGTCAGCGCGGTAGCTCGTGTCGAGGGGCGGCAGCGAGGCAGCGACCCGGACCTCCTCCCCCGACTCCTCGGCCGCCCGCCGCGCGAGCTCTACCGCGAGGACGCTGAGCTCCTCGACGCGGTCCCCCATCCCCTCCCGCGCGAGGAGCGTCGGAGTCACGGCGTAGTTGCAGGCCGTCACGACCCGCGCACCCGCCTCGATGTACTCGCGGTGTACAGCCACCACCTCATCAGGAGCAGCGATGAGCGCATGGGCAGACCAGATCGAGGTTCGGTGACAAGGGACCTCGACTCCGCGCTCGCGGAGCTCCGTCCCTGTCCCTCCGTCTAGGAGGATCACCTCACGCGCGCCCATGAGAGAAGCCTAGTAACATGAGCCCTGTGATGTGTACACGCAGCCTCCTCCTCTTCACCGCAGCCCTCTCCATGAGCGGGCTGAGCGCCGCCGCCGAGGGCGCGGACGAGGTCTCCTTCCAGAGCGAGGTGCTGCCCCTCTTGTCACGCTCCTGCTTCCCTTGCCACGGCCCAGACGCGGCCACGCGTGAGGCTGGGCTGCGCTTCGATGATCGCGACGACGCGGTCTTGGACCGCGACGGCTACCGTGCGATCGCGCCCGGTGACGCGGAGGAGAGCGAGCTCATCGCGCGGGTCACCGACGACCTCGACCCCATGCCCCCCGAAGGACACGGGGTCCCCCTCTCCGCCGAAGAGATCGACCTCCTCAGGCGCTGGATCGATGAGGGCGCTGAGTACCTCCCCCACTGGTCCCTCGTCGTGCCCGAGCGGCGCGAGGTCCCGAGCTCCGAGGGCGACGACCCCGTCGACCGCTTCGTCCACGACTCCATCACGGCGCGCGGCCTCGTCGCGAACGAGCGCGCTGAGCGGGGCGCGCTCCTCCGGCGTCTACACCTCGACCTCATCGGGCTGCCCCCGACCCCTGAAGAGATCGACGCGTTTCTGAAGGACGAGGACCCCGCAGCCTACGAGCGCGCGGTCGATCGACTGCTCGCGCGGGAGAGCTTCGGCGAGCACTGGGCCTCCATGTGGCTCGACCTCGCCCGCTACGCCGACTCGAAGGGGCACGGCTCGGATCCGTTAAGAGAGATCTGGCGCTATCGAGACTGGGTCATCGACGCCTTCAACGGGAACAAGCCCTTCGACGAGTTCACCGTGGAGCAGCTCGCCGGGGACCTCCTCCCGGACGCGACCTTAGACCAGCGCCTCGCGACGGCCTTCCACCGCAACACGATGGTGAACACCGAGGGCGGCACGGACGACGAAGAGTTCCGCGTCCTCGCCGTGAAGGACCGCGCGAAGACGACGGCGCAGGTGTGGATGGCGATGACCATCGGCTGCTCTGAGTGCCACGACCACAAGTACGACCCGCTCAGCCAGCGCGAGTTCTACTCCTTCTACGCGATCTTCAACCAGACCGCAGACAGAGACGCGAGCGACGACTCTCCTCGAATCGAGGTCCCCACCGCTGACCAGAGAGGTCTGCACGACGAGATCCAGGCGCGGGCAGCGATCGCGCGCGAGGAGCTCAGCGCGGCCTCTGCGCCCGGGACCCCAGCCAGGCTCGCCTGGGAGGAGGAGCTCTCAGAGCTCGCGGACTCCTGGCGGGCAGCGTCGATCATGAGCGCGGTCGCCGAGAGCGGGGCCACGCTCGAGCTCGCTGGTGAAGACGAGGTCAGGGTGAGCGGGGCCTCACCCGACACGGACCGATACACGCTGGAGCTCTCACCCGCTGCGGGCGAGGTGGAGGGGCTGCGGATCGAGACCCTGAAGGGCGTCGACGGCGGGGGACCCGGTCGGGCCGGGCACGGCAACTTCGTCCTGAATGACCTGCGCGTGACGCTGAAGCAGAGCGGCAGAGAGGCGCCGCGGGCGCGCTATGTGCGCGTCGAGAACCCAGGCCCGGAGAGGATCCTCTCCCTCGCAGAGGTCGAGGTCATGAGCGGCGGTGAGAACGTCGCGCCGCAGGGCGCGGCGAGGCAGTCGAGCACGGCCTACGACGGCCCCGCCGAGCTCGCGATCGACGGCGACACGAACGGCGAGCACAACGCCGGCTCGGTGACGCACACGAACACAGAGCCTGACCCATGGTGGGAGCTCGACCTCGGCGCTCCTCACCAGATCGACGCCGTCCACCTGTGGAACCGCATCGACGGCGAACTCGAAGAGCGCCTGCGCCGCTGCGTAGTGATCCTGCTCGATGAGGAGCGCGCGCCCATCTGGAACGCGCGCGTGGTCGACGCCCCGAGACCGTCAGTGGCGCTCGACACCACAGCGAGTGAGCTCGAGCTCGGCTTCTCCCACGCCGTCGCGGACTTCGAGCAGGACGACTGGGGAGTCTCGAAGGCGATCGACCTCGACCCTGGGAGCGGCTCGGGCTGGGCGATCTCTCCGGAGCTCACCGAGGACCACGTCGCCGCCTTCACCTTCCGCAGCCCCGTCGACATCGAAGAGGGAGCCACCCTCAAGGTCGAGCTCGTCCAGTCCTACGGCTCACAGCACACCCTCAAGAGGCTGCGCTTCGCGACCACCGCGCTCACGCCGATGTTGGTCACAGAGGAGCTGCGCGCCGCGGCCGAAGCTCGAGAGCGAACGGAGGCAGAGGAGTCCCTCCTCGCGAGCGCATGGCAGGAGATCGCCCCCGAGGCGAGAGAGCTCCGCGAGCGGGTGCGCGCGATCGAGGCCGAGCGCGAGGCCATCAAGGGCCAGCTCACCCCCGTGATGGTGGCGCTCCCAGCAGACCGTCAGCGCAAGACGCACATGATGGTGCTCGGGAACTTCCTGCAGCCCGCTGAAGAGGTGACCGCCGAGACGCCCGCCTGCCTGCCCCCCACAGCCGCAGAGACGCCCGACCGCTTGGACCTCGCGCACTGGCTCGTCGGCGACGAGCACCCGCTCACCGCGCGCGTCACGGTCAACCGCTTCTGGTCCAGGCTCTTCGGGCGCGGCTTCGTCAGCACCGAGGAGGACTTCGGCACGCAAGGCAGCCTGCCGACGCACCCCGAGCTCCTCGACCTGCTCGCCCTCGACTTCATCGAGAGCGGCTGGGACATGAAGGCGCTCTTGAAGCGCCTCGTGATGACCGACACCTACCAGCGCTCCTCCGAGGTCACGGACGAGGCGCTCAAGCTGGACCCGGAGAACCTCTGGCTCGCGCGCGCCGCGCGCCCGCGCCTCAGCGCGGAGGCGGTCCGCGACCAGGCCCTCTCTGTCAGCGGGCTGCTCCACGAGAAGCTCTACGGCCCCTCCATCTACCCGCCGCAGCCTGATGGTCTCTGGAGGGCCGCCTTCAACGGCACCCGCTACAGCCCGACGATGGGACCTGAGCGCCACCGCCGCGGGCTCTACGTGGTCTTGCGCCGCACCATCCCGCACCCGTCCATGGTCGCCTTCGACGCGCCGAGCAGAGAGTTCTGCACCTCGCGGCGCGTGACGACGAACACGCCGCTGCAGGCCTTCGTCACCCTGAATGACCCCATCTATGTGGAGGCTGCCCAGGCCCTCGCGCGGCGGCTCATCCAGGAGGGCGGAGAGACGCCAGAAGAGCGCGCGCGCTTCGGTCTCAAGCTCTGCCTGTGCGTCGAGCCGACTGAGCGCCAAGTCCAAGCCCTCGTCCGCCTCCACGCCTCGGAGCTCGAGCACTTCTCCTCGCGCCCAGACGAGGCGCGCTCGGCCTCCAGCGAACCGCTCGGCGAGCTCCCCGATGGGATAGGAGCCGCGGACGCCGCCGCGTGGACTATGGTGGCGAGCGCGCTCCTCAACATGGACCCCTTCCTGGTGAGGAGCTGAGCTCATGCACAACGACCCTCGCTACACCCTCTCGCGCAGAGCGTTCATGACCGGCACCGCAGGGACGCTGGCGAACGTCGCCGCGGCGTCGCTCATGTCCGAGGGCAGCCTCCAATCACACGGCGGCGCCGACCACGCGCCGCGAGCCAAGCGGGTGATCTACCTCGACATGGCCGGCGCGCCCCCGCAGCTCGACATGTTCGACTACAAGCCGAAGCTCGTCGAGCTGGACCGGACCCTCTGCCCGAAGGAGTTCATCGAGGGGCGGCGGCTCGCCTTCATCAAGGGACACCCGAAGCTCCTCGCCCCTCCGCACCCCTTCGTCCGCATGGGCGAGCGGGGCCATCAGGTGACCGCCCTCATGCCGCACTTCGCCTCGATCATCGACGAGGTCGCGATGGTGCACTCGATGCACACCGACGAGTTCAACCACGCGCAGGCTGACCTCTTCATCCAGACCGGCAGCAACCAGCCTGGCAAGCCCTCCCTCGGGTCCTGGACGACCTGGGGCCTCGGGACGGAGAACCAGGACCTCCCCGGCTTCATCGTCCTCTCCTCTGGCGGCTCTGACCCGACCGGCGGCTCCAGCCTCTGGTCGAGCGGTTTCCTCCCCTCCTCACACCAGGGCGTGCGCTGCCGCGCTGCTGGTGATCCGATCCTCTACGTCAGCAACCCAGAGGGCGTCGACGCCGGTGTCCGACGCCGCACCCTCGACGCCGTGCGGGAGCTCAATGAAGAGGAGCTCGAGCGCGTGGGCGACCCCGAGATCGAAGCGCGCATCGACCAGTTCGAGCTCGCCTACCGGATGCAGACCACTGTCCCGGAGCTGATGGACATCTCTAAGGAGTCCCCTCAGGTCCTCGCGGACTACGGCGCACAGCCCGGTCAGGCCTCTTTCGCCAACAACTGCCTCCTCGCCCGCCGCCTCTCAGAGGCCGGCGTGCGCTTCATCCAGCTCTATGACTGGGGCTGGGACATCCACGGCACGAACGCCGGCGACGACCTGATGGACTCTTTCCCCCAGAAGTGCAGCCAGATCGACCGCCCCATCGCGGCGCTGATCCGTGACCTGAAGCAGCGAGGGCTCCTCGATGAGACCCTCGTGGTGTGGGGCGGTGAGTTCGGGCGGACCTCCATGAACGAGGAGCGGAACGGCTCCAAGAAGCTCGGCAGGGACCACCACCCGGACGCCTTCACCATCTGGATGGCTGGCGGCGGGGTGAAGCCTGGGATCAGCTATGGCGCCACGGACGAGCTCGGCTACTTCATTGACCGGGACCCGGTGCACGTCCACGACCTCCAGGCCACGATCCTCCACATCCTGGGCCTAGACCCACACGAGCTCCGTTATCCCTATTTGGGGCTCCAACAGCGCCTCATCGGGCCTGCAGAGGGCCCCAGGGTGGTTCACGAGCTCCTGAGCTAGGCGGCTGGGACTCACAGGGGGCCCAAAAAGGGCGTTATCAGGCTCAAACGAGGGCAAGAGAGGTCGGAATCCTGTGATCCTGGACCAGAATTGCGAGATTTGGCACCCCCAAGGGACAGATCCTCTCTCTTCATCCGCCAAAATCTGCCCTCATACAGCCATGAGCGGCCTTTCATGACGTAGACGCGTCCCAAAATGGAGCGTAAGCCATTTAATTACAGGTGCTTACGCTTTCCCTTCAGGCCGAAATCAGGGACATGGGCATGAATCCCACGGGCCCTTCCGAAGGTCCTCTTGATCTCCTCGGGAGGAATCCTGACCCGCCGGGTCACCGCCCAGGAGCTCTCTGCCTTCTCTATGGGTGGTCCCCGCTTGGCGCGTCCAAGCTGGACCAGGATCGCCCTCTTTCCTTTCTCTGGAGAAATCCCATGTCGGCAATCAACGACACCCTGAACTCAGCTGGTTCAATCCTCAACGACGTCGTCCGCTTCGGAATCGGCCTCGGTGGCGCCTTCCTCGTCGCAGGTATCCTGTTCGACCTCGGCGGCTACAACATCGTCACGAACGTGACGAACTTCGTGACGCAGTTCACGTCTGGTGGGCTTCCCGGCCTCATCACCCTCTTGCTCATCATGACGTTCATGCGTCGCGGCTAGAGCTTGATCTGATAAGGAGGTGGGCCCGCGACCCCTCGATCCTGGCGGGCCCACCTTCATTGCATCTATAAGGGTCGAACCCCGGCACAGTTGCCACAAACGAACACCGACTACTCAAGGGGCACTCAATGTTTCAAACCGCTAACGGATGGCTCAAAACTTTCACTGACTTCGGCGTCTCCGTAATCTTCGCCGGCGTCGTGATCGACATCCTCTTCGCCCAGAGCTTCGTCACCGGAAACATCGGTGAGATGGTCGCGGGTTTCTCTGAGCAGGGCATCGCAGGCTTCATCGCCCTCCTCCTGTTCATCATGGTCTGGCAGAAGAAAACTCCGACCACGACGAGCTGAGCGACCCCGCGTCGCGCCTAAACGAACACCGCCCCGGCTGATGTCAATCAGCCGGGGCGGTTTCATTTTGTTCGCTGCTGCGAGGCTAGTTCTGCGGCCAATCGTCCGTCCTGAACGAAGGTGACGGCAGCCCCTCTACGTTCTTGAGGTTCGGCTCGTCAGCGGCACCCCAGGCATAGCGCGCGGCGACCGGCGCCTTCACGGCATCACATGAGACGACGACAGTGTCACCGTCGATCACGGCCTCTGCCGGGTGAAAGACCTTGTCGTCCCCAGCGATGGTGAAGTGGCTGGGCGTGCCACCCTCTGCGACGAGGCCTCCGTGCACGTGCTCGAAGGAGATTCGGATCACGCTCCCCTCGATCTTGTGGGAGGCGTACATCGGGCCGGAGTAGACGATGCCCTCCTCGCCATAGGTGTTAGAGAGGGCCCAGAGGGCGAGCCTGCGACCCACCTCCTGCTTGTTCGCCGGGTGAATGTCCTTCGGGTTCCCGATGTCCATCGTCACGGCCATGCCCGTATTCGGGCTAGAGAGGGTCATGGTCTGAGCCTCTCTGAGCGCCGCGGCCTGGCCAGTGTCGCCGCCGTAGTTGAACGGGGCGATCTGTACGAAGCCGAAGGGGAAGTCGCCCTGCCCCCAGGCCTCGCGCCAATCTTGGATCATCGCGGGGAAGAGCTCTCGGTACTGAGGAGCGCGCCCGCGGTTCGACTCGCCCTGGTACCAGACCGCACCACGGATGGCGAAGGGGATGAGCGGCGCGATCATGCCGTTGTAGAGCGCTGTAGGAGAGTTCGCGTGGAAGGAGGCCTGCATCGGGAAGGAGCCGAGATCGCTGATCGCCATACCCTTCTGATAACGCCACTCTCCTGCGAGGCTGATGGAGAGGTCCTCTGAGAGACCCGCCATACGCAGCCTCATCGCGTCAGGGTTACCACCCAAGGAGCCTGCCCCGCCTGTGTCGACGACACAGACTGTCACCTGCACCTCTGTCCCATCGACGCAGCCCTCGGGGACGACGTAGCGCCGCTCCTCTTGCCACTTCCCGTGCACCTTCGTCTCACCGACGAGCTGACCGTTGACCCAGACGCGGTCCATGTCGTCCGCGGGGCCGAGCTCGAGGACGAGCTTCCTCCCAGTCCACGCAGCAGGGATCTCGACATCACGGCGATACCACACGGTGCCGTCGAAGTCCCCGAGGCCCACCGTGGTCCAGTTCCCGGGGACGCTCGTCGCGCCCCAGCCGCTGTCATCGAAGGAGGCCGTCATCCAGTTGCCGCTCCCGCCGGGCCCCTTCTTGTCGAGGCCCTTCCACCAGGCGAGCTGCGCGGCAGAGAGGTTCGAGCCGCCCCCCTCACGCATCTGCGCGATCTGCTTCAAGGCGCCGTCGAACTCCGGGAAGTTGGCGGACAAGGTCCCTTCGCTGGTCCACGCCTCTGCCACTGTGCCGCCCCAGTTGGTGGCGATGAGACCGACGGGGACGTCGAGGTCTTGATGGAGCTTGCGACCGAAGTAGTAGCCCACTGCGGTGTAGCCGCCGACGGTAGCGGGAGAGCAGGAGGTCCACTTCCCCTCGCAGTCCTCCTTCGGGGAGGTCGAGGTGACGTTGCGCACGTCGAAGTGCCGGATCATCGGCCAGTTGCCGCTCTTGATCTCCTCCTCAGGGTTAGCGCTGATGTTCACGCGCCACTCCATGTTGGACTGCCCAGAGCAGATCCAGACCTCGCCCGAGAAGACGTTCCGGATCGGGACGCGGTTCTTGCCCTGCACCGTGATCTGGTGAGGTCCGCCAGCTCCAGGCGTCGCGATCTTCGTCATCCAGCCGCCATCGGCCCCCGCCTTCGTCTCGACACAAGCGTCACTCCAAGAGCAGGTGATCTTCAGCTCTTCTCCAGGGTCAGCCCAACCCCAGATCGACGCCTCCGTGTCCCTCTGGATGACCATGTGGTCAGAGAAGAGCGCCGGCATGCGCACGTCAGCGCTTGCGATGGACGAGAAAAGGGCGAGGCACAGAGCGCCTATGAGGGCGGTACGGTGCATGGAGACCTCCGAGTTGTGGTGTGTGTGGGGTGTCACGCGAGGCGACGCTTGATTGTCGGCGCGACCCCCTCGAGACAGCAAGCCCGTGAGGCCATTCCTGACGGGGACCCAGCTTGATCGCTCTGCGTGGCGGCTAAAGACGAGCGCTTAAGGGAGCGACGCGCCGGGCGGTCCTCTTAAGGGTCAGGCGCTCAGCATAGCGGACTCTGAGCGCAGGCCCCGCGCGTCCGCTCAGGTGCACGCTTTGGGCCCAATTGACCCAAGCTTGAGCGTGTGCACCCCCTAGAGACCTCTAGGTAGGCATAAAAACAAGAATCGAACTCGGCAAAGCTCATACGAGACCCATGGTTCAGCGAAGTGTTGTAACCTCATACATGGGGGTCCATTAGCACCAGAACCGGCTCGACAGGCCCCCACAGTTCCAAAACACACAACACCATGCTCAGCCTCTCCATCGCGACCCTCGCCCTATCCCTCACACCGGCTCTCCCCAACGGCTCCGGCGGTGACCCCGAGCTTTACGACACGACGGTCTTCCGAGTCTTCGAGATCGATTTCGCCGAGTCGAACTGGTGGAACATCCTCGAGGGTTACTACTTCGCTGACAACGGCCAGATGCTCGAGGCAAACCTGACCGTAGACGGGGCCACCTACAGCCAGGTCGGCGTCGCCTTTAAGGGCAACTCCTCCTTCTTCGGGCTCCCAGGCAACTCGCAGAAGGCCTCGTTCAACATCGACATGGACTACGTGGTCGCAGACCAAGACCTCTACGGTGTCGACACGCTCAACCTAAACAACGGCTTCCAAGACCCCACCTTCATGCGCGAGGTCTTGTACGGAAACCTCTCGGATCCGTTCCTCCCCATGCCCCGCGGCGCCTTCACGAAGCTCATCATCAACGGGCAAAACTGGGGTGTCTATCCGAACGTCGAGCAGATCGACAAGAAGTTCTTACGCGAGAACTTTGAGTCGGATGAGGGGATCCGCTGGAAGGTCCCCGGCAACACAAACGACCCGAACGCTGACGCCTTCCCGCTGCTCTATCGCGGCACGAACCCCGGCGCATACTCGACCGGCTACGAGCTGAAGACCGATGGCGTGAGCAACGCGTGGGACTACTTGATCGAGACATGCGATGTCCTCAACAACACGACTATCGCGGAGCTGGAAGATCAGATCGACGACGTCCTCTCGGTCGACCGCGCGTTGTGGGTTTGCCTCATCGAGAACATCTTCATGGACGACGACGGCTACATCCGCAAGGGCGCCGACTACGGCCTCTACTGGAACGACTACGACGGGCGCATGAACCTCTTGCAGCGTGACGGCAACGAGTCCTTCGGCACCGGCAGCGGACCGACCTGGCCTGGCCCCAGCCTCTACGAGCTCAGCCCCTTCTATCACCAGACGGCGACCAACCGCCCCGTCTTGAACCGCCTGCTCCAGATCGACGACTTCCGCCAGCGCTACCTCGCGCACTACCGCACCCTCCTCGATGAGATGTGGAAGTGGGAGATCATCGGTCCGGTCGTCACGCAGTACGCGAACCTCATCGACGCGGAGGTCCAAGCCGACCCGAAGAGGCTCTTCTCCTATAACGACTTCCTCAACAACCTGAGCTCTTCCGTGAGCATCGGCGGCGGCCCCGGGGGCGGTCAGATCGCCCCTGGCCTAGAGAACTTCGTCATCAACCGGCGCACCTACCTGCTGAACCACCCGGAGATCAGCCTCCCCGCGCCGACGGTCTCTGCCGTCAGCCACAGCCCCTCTGCGCCCGCATCTGATCAGACCTGCTGGGTCACGGCCGACGTCCAAGGGCCTGACGCCCCCATCGGTTCGGTCCGCCTCTACTGGAGAACTGGCGGCTCTTACGACACAGTCGAGATGTTCGATGACGGATTGAACCAAGACGGCCTCGCTGGCGACGGTGTCTTCGGCGCCGCCCTCCCCGTCTCTGGCTCTGGCATCAAGGCCCAGTACTACGTCCGCGCTGACAGCACTCCCCTCTCAGGCGGCGCGAGCTACTTTTATCCTCGGACCCCTGAGTACACCCCGCTCTCGGTCGAGTTTGGACTCGGGGCGTCAAACGAACCCGTCCGTATCACCGAGTACATGTACAAGGGCCAAGGCGGTGAGTTCTTCGAGATCACGAACATGGGCAGCGCGACTGTCAGCCTCAGCGGCTGGAGCATCGACGATCAGTCGGCGACCCCCGGCACTGTTCAGCTCTCGGGCTCGCTCCAACCCGGTCAGTCCAAGGTCATCACAGAGACTGACAGCTTCTTCTTCGCTCTCGACTGGGGGATCCCCTCAAGCCGCGTGATCGACATGGGAGAGAACTCTCTCCTCGGTCGAAACGACACGATCTACCTCTTCGACGCGAGCGACAACATCGTCGACACCCTCACCTACGGTGACGAGGACTTCCCCGGCGCCCCGCGGACCGACGGCGTGAGCGCGACAGCCTGCTCGGCCGCTCTCGGCGCGAACGACCCCCTCAACTGGATCGAGGCAGCCCCTGGCGACGCGCTCGGCTCCTTCGCTGCTGGTAACGGCTTCGACGTCGGGAGCCCGGGCACCTACATCGCACCCACGAGCGGCTGCTCCACGAGCTCTGTCGGCGTCGACTTCTGCTCAGGTGATGGGACCGCCACTGCCTGCCCCTGCGGAAACGCAGGCGGCGCTGGTGAAGGCTGCGCAAACTCAACAGGTGCGGGCGGGCTGCTCACAGCGGCTGGCTCCTCCTCGGTGACCGCAGGGAACCTCGCGTTCAGCGGCTCCAACCTCCCCACCAACCAGCCGATCCTCTTCTTCCAAGGGAACAACGCCGTCAACGCTGGCGCCGGTAACCCCTTCGGAGCAGGCCTGCGTTGCGCAGGCGGCGGCGTCCGTCGCCTCCAAGTGCTCTTCGCTTCAAGCGCTGGCGCTGCCTCTACCACGATCAACATCCCCGCTGCGGGCGCAGTCTCCGCTGGCGACCTCAAGCGCTATCAAGGCTGGTACAGAGATCCGGGCGGCCCCTGCTCAGAGAACTTCAATCTGACGCAAGGCCTCGAGATCACCTGGGGCGCTTGAACACGCTGGGGCTCTAGCTCGACGGGCTGTCTCCCCACAACACCGCAACACATCACAGCGAGCGGCTCACCTTGAGCCGCTCATAAGCCTATG
Source organism: Planctomycetota bacterium (assembly GCA_022446815.1). Lineage (GTDB taxonomy): Bacteria > Planctomycetota > UBA1135 > UBA1135 > JAKVCE01. Next base: position 7,492 of record JAKVCD010000034.1, on the reverse strand, counting down.
AACTCACTTCGAGCTCTCGCCGCCCTCTCTCTGCTCTCGCTCTCAGCCGCAGCCCAAGAGGCCGAGTGGCGCGACCTCTTCCCTGAGCGCGGCACGGACGGCTGGCACAACCCCTTCACCTGGGGTGAGGTCTGGCGCGAGGGCGAGGAGGTGCACCTCAAGGCCAACCGGAAGTTCTTCCTCGTGACTGAAGAGGAGTTCGGCGACTTCGAGCTCACGATCGACGTGATGGTCCCAGAGGGCCCAGCGAACTCCGGCATCCAGTTCCGCAGTCACTACGCCAAGAACCGCGTCTGGGGATACCAAGCTGAGGTCGACCCCACGGAGCGCGGCTGGGCCGGGGGGATCTATGACGAGGGACGAAGGACTTGGCTCGTCCACCCTCTGAAGGGCACGCCTGAGTCCGAGGCCTTCGACCGCTCGAAGTGGAACACCTACCGCATCCTCTGCGTCGGCGACCACTCGCAGGTGTGGGTGAACGGTGTAAAGACAGCAGACCTCCGCGACACGATGGATCTCTCCGGGCACATCGCGATCCAGCACCATGGCGAGAAGGGCCAGACCTATAAGTTCCGTCGCGCGCGCATCCGTGACCTCGGGCGCCACGAGTGGACGTCGCTCTTCAACGGCGACGACCTCGCTGGCTGGCGCGCCCTCCCGGGTGGCGAGTGGAAGGTGCAGGACGGCGTGATCGTCGGGACCTCCCCCGCCACCGAGCGCCGCCACGGCATCCTCCTCTCCGAGCGCACCTACGATGACTTCACGGCGCGCATCAAGGTCAAGATGAAGCACGGCGACAGCGGCTTCTACTTCCGCGCCGAGCCGAACGACTCGGGCGTCGGCGTCCACGGCTTCCAGGCCGAGCTCGACACCGAGGGCGAGGCTAAGGAGTTCAAGACCGCTGGGCTCTATGAGACGGGCGGACGCGCTTGGGTCGTGAACCCGGACCAGAAGAAGGTCGCCGAGCTCTGGCATGAGGACGACTGGAACGAGGTCGTCGTCTCTGCATGGGGTCGTGACGTCAGCGTCCGCTTGAACGGTCACGAGACCGCCGCCCTCGTGAATGATCCGGGGCGCACCACAGGACACTTCGGCCTCCAGCTCCACGGGAGCCAGGAGATGCACGTCGAGTTCCAGGCCGTCGAGATCCTCAAGCCGGTCAAGAAAGAGGCCTCCCCAGAGTTCGCCGAGCTCGGCGCGCTCGCGCCGAACTTCACGCTCACAGACCTCTCAGGGGAGAGCCACACGCTGAGTGGGCTGCGCGGGAAGACCGTCGTCCTAGAGTGGTTCAACCCTGGATGCCCTGTGGTCAAGCGCGCGCACACCACCGGCCCCCTCGTCAGCATGGGCAACGACGTCTCAAGCGATGACGTCGTCTGGCTCGCGATCAACTCTGGCGCACCGGGGAAGCAAGGTCACGGCGTCGAGGTGAACCGTGAGGCGGCAGCGACCTGGAGCATGGAGTACCCCGTCCTCATCGACGAAGAGGGCGTCGTCGGCCAGCGGTATCGCGCGAAGACCACCCCTCACATGTACGTCATCAACCCGGAGGGTCGCCTGGTCTACAACGGCGCGATCGACAACGCTCCGAGCGGGCGCCCCGGAGATGAGTACAAGAACTTCGTCGAAATGGCGCTCGAGTGCGTGGCCGAGGGCCGCGAGATCGACTTCGGCGCAAACCCTTATGGTTGCAGCGTCAAGTACGCCGGCGGGAAGAGCGGCAAGCGCGGGAGAAAGCGCAACTAGGTCGCCCGTGCTCTCCGGTGAGGGGCCAGCAGCCAGCCGAGCCGCTCAATGGTGGGCCCTCCAGGACTCGAACCCGGGACAAAGCGATTATGAGTCGCCTGCTCTAACCGACTGAGCTAAGGGCCCTCCGCACAGAGATTGACGACTGCAGGGGCTCGGATCAAGGTGCAGGGGAGCCCCGCCGGGGGCCCAGATCGAATAGAATGCCGGGCTCGGACCCCACTCCCTCACCGGAACCGCGCCCCGGCATGAAGATCACCCCCCGCACCCTCTCACTCCCCCTCCTCCTCCTCGCCGCATGCGGCTACCAAGGTGACCCGGAGCGCTTCGCCCAGGCCAACACGGAGGAGTTCCAAAAGGTCGCCAAAGAGCTCAAGGAGACCGCAGAGATCCTGCGCGAGTCCGCCGAAGAGCTGCGCCTCGCCGCCGCAGAGGTCCGCGAGGCAGCGCGGTATCGCCCCGCGGCAGGAGAGATGCCCGCCTCTGCGAGCGGAGATGACACCGCGAGCGAGGCCACCCTCGAGCTCCCGATGGTCCAGTACGCGTGGGATCCTAACGCGGGCGACGCGAGCGTCTCCGCCGAGCTCGGCGGCCCCGGGTTCACTGGCGAGGGCTGGGACTCCAACTTTGAGTTCCCCGCGATGGGCTCAGCTGACGCGGTGAAGGGCGGCAAGATCACCATGTACGTCCCCGACTGGCCGGCCAACATCCGCCAAGCGGGCCAGGACTGGAACACGGCCTTCAACTACCGGGCGAACGACCTCTGCATGAGTCGTCTCGTCTCGACGCACCCCATCACCCTTGAGTACTACCCCGTCCTCGCGACTCACTGGAAGATCAGTGAGGACAAGATGACGTACTGGTACCGGATCAACCCGGACGCCCGCTGGAGCGACGGATCAGAGGTGACCGCCTACGACATCCACGCGACCTGGAAGCTGCGTACGGACCCCACCCTCCTCGAGCCATCGAGCGTCGTCACCTACGGGAAGATGAACGAGCCGGAGGTCCTCTCCAAGTACATGCTCAAGGTCACGGTGAACGAGGAGAGCTGGAAGAACTTCCTCTACTTCTCCGGGATGGCGATCCTCCCCGCTACGGACATCGAGAGCGCAGGGAACCCTGAGGACGAGCGCGGCAAGGCCTATCTAGACGAGTTCAACTTCAAGTTCACCATGTCCTGCGGCGCCTACGAGGTCCGCGAGGAGGACATCAACACCGGCAAGAGCATCTCTATCCGCCGGCGAGATGACTGGTGGGCGAAGGATAACCCTGCCTTCACAGGCCTTAACAACATCGACGAGTACCGCTTCATCGTCGTCAAGGACTACAACCTCGCCTACGAGAAGCTCAAGAAGGGTGAGATCGACTACTACGTCGTGCCTAAGGCTGAGTGGTGGGCAAAGCAGATCCCTGAGCTCGATCAGGTGAAGCGGGGGATGATCGTGCCGCACAAGGTCTTCAACGACTCCCCCGTTGGGACCGCTGGAATGGCGATCAACATGAGCAAGGCTGGGCTCGACGATGTCCGGGTGCGCAAGGCGCTGAACCACCTGAACAACCGCGAACTCAAGATCGAGAAGCTCTACTACAACGAGTACGTCCCGCTCTCGAGCTACTACCAAGGCGGCCTCTACCAGAACCCCGACAACGTGCTCATCGAGTACGACGTCGAGGAGGCGGTGCGGCTGCTCGAAGAGGCCGGATACTCGGAGTTCGACGACGAGGGCTACCGCACGAAGGACGGCCGCAGGCTGCGCTTGACCCTGACCTACCGCTCTAAGGCCTCGGAGCGCGGCCTCACGATGTTCCAGGAGTCCTGCCGAGAGGCGGGGGTCAAGATCGACCTCCAGCTCCTCACGCCCGCCTCGGCCTGGAAGAACCTCCGCGCCAAGGAGTTCGAGCTCATGAGCACGGCCTGGGGCGCGCTGGTCTTCCCGAACCCTGAGACCTCCTATCACAGCCGCTACGCGACGGAGCCTGACAACAACAACGTCACGGGCTTCGCGAACGCACGCGTCGACGAGCTCTGCGCTGAGTACGACCAGACATACGACGTGAACCGTCGCATCGAGATCATCCAAGAGGTCGACGGCATCGTCTACAACGAGTACCCCTACGTGCTCGACCACTTCGGCCCTGCTCAGCGCGTCGCCTTTTGGAACAAGTTCTCCATGCCCGACTTCGGTGCGCTGCGCTTCGTCGACGCAGAGGAGCTCATGTACACCTGGTGGATCGACCCCGAGAAGGAAGCCGCCCTCGAGGCCGCCAAGGCGGACCCCTCGAAGAACCTTGAGAAGCTCCCCATCGAGAACCGCTTCTGGCAAGAGTGGAACGCCGCCCGGCGAGGCCGCTAGGTCCCTGAGCCGCTAGAGCGAGACAACCCCATGGGCGCTTACTTCTTCCGCAGGACACTGCTGATGATCCCGACCTTCCTCGGGATCACCTTCTTGGTGTTCACCATCACCCGCTTCGTCCCTGGCGGGCCCATCGAGCAGATGATGGTGAAGATGCAGATGGCGGAGTCCGAAGCCGGCGGCGGCAGCGGAGGAGACTTCGACGGCGCGGTGCAGATCCCCGACTCGGTGCGGGAGGAGCTCGAGAAACAGTTCGGCTTCGATAAGCCCTTCTACCTCGCCTACTTGGACTGGGTCTCAGACGTCGTCGTCCTCGACCTAGGCACGAGCTACAAGTACAGACAGCCCGTCTGGGACATCGTGAAGTCGCGCTTCCCAGTGAGCATCTTCCTCGGGCTCACGGGCTTCTTGCTGGGCTACCTGATCTGTATCCCACTCGGGATCCGCAAAGCCATACGCCACGGCGGGGTCTTCGACTTCGGCTCGAGCGTGCTCATCTTCATGGCCTACTCCGTCCCAGGTTGGGCGATCGGCGGCCTGCTCCTCGTCTTGCTCGGCGGCGGCAGCTTCTGGGACATCGTCCCCTTAGGCGGCTTCCGCGGTGACAACTGGGACGAGCTCACGACTTGGGGGAAGATCAAAGATCAGCTCCACCACATGATCCTGCCGGTCTTCGCCTACACCATCGGCAGCTTCGCGACGCTCACGATCCTGATGAAGAACTCCCTCATGGAGAACCTCGGCCAGGACTATGTGCGCACCGCCTTCGCCAAGGGCCTCGGCGAGCGCCGCGTCGTGCTCGTCCACGCGCTTCGCAACTCTCTCATCCCGATCTGCACCGGCCTCGGTCACGCCCTCAGCCTCATCATGGCTGGTAGCTACCTGATCGAGAAGGTCTTCAACATCGACGGCATCGGCTACCTCGGCTACACCTCCATCATCGAGCGTGACTACGCCGTCGTGATGGGAGTGCTCGTCATCAACGTCTTCCTGATGCTCATCGGGAACATCCTCTCGGACGTGCTCTACGTCGTCGTCGACCCAAGGATCCGCTTCTCCTGATGAGCGAAGTCCAAGAGAGCCCGGCGCCCGACGCCCCGACCGAGGCCCCCCTCTCCGTCCTCCAGCGGAGGTGGCGGAAGTTCAAGACCCTCAAGCGAGGCTGGTACAGCTTCCAGATCCTGGTCTTCCTCTACCTCTCCTCCTTCCTGCTGCCGGTCCTTGTGAATAGCGATGCGGTCTGCGTGCGCTACCAGGGCGAGTGGCACTTCCCCGTCTTCGGCGGCTTCTATCAGGCTAGAGACTTCGGCCAGGACAAGATCGGGCAGGTCAACTGGCGTGATCTCCAAGAGCAGTACTACTTCGAGGGTGAGGACAACTTTGTGCTCCTCCCCCCCTACCCCTACAACCCTCTGGAGAACCTCCTCCACGAGTCCAACCTTGTAGGTCAGCCGCCCCACGCGCCGAACGCCTACCACATCCTCGGCACTGACGACCGAGGACGAGACGTCTTCGTCCGGCTGGTCTACGGGTTCAGGACCTCGATCACCTTCGCCCTCGGCGTAATCATCTTGAGTTACATCATCGGGATGACGATCGGCGCCTGCTTCGGCTACTTCTCTGGGCGCATCGACTTCTGGGGGCAACGCCTCGTGGAGATCTGGTCTGGCCTCCCATTCCTCTACACGATCATCATCATCAGCTCGATCGTGAAGCCAGGCATGTGGCTCTTGATCCTCCTGCTTGCGCTCTTCCGCTGGGTGGGGATCAGCTTCTACATGCGCGGTGAGTTCTACCGCGAGAAGTCCCGTGACTATGTCGCGGCGGCGATCGCCCAAGGTGAGAGCCACCGCTCGATCATGTTCCGCCACATCCTCCCGAACAGCCTCACCCCGATCATCAGCTTCGCGCCCTTCGCGATCGTCGTGACGATCTCCTCGCTCGTGAGCCTCGACTACCTCGGCTTTGGGCTCCCTGCCCCTACGCCAAGCTGGGGCGAGCTCGTGAATCAGGGCCTCGAGAACATCACAGCGTGGCACCTAGTGTTCTTCCCCCTAGGCGCCATGTTCTTCACTCTCCTCCTCGTCGTGTTCATCGGCGAGGCCGTCCGAGAGGCCTTCGACCCGAAGGTCTTCAGCCGCCTGCGCTAGATCTCCCGTGTCAGAACCCCTCGTCAAAGTCAGAGACCTGCAGACCTCCTTCGACGTCGAAGGGAGGCAGGCCACCGCTGTGTCTGAGGTCTCCTTCGACGTAAACAGGAACGAGTTCCTCGGCGTCGTGGGTGAGTCGGGCTCGGGTAAGTCTGTGACCGCGCTCAGCATCATGCGCCTCATCCCGGATCCGCCCGGTCACATCGACTCGGGCACGATCGAGTACGAGGGGCGCGACCTGCTCGCCTTGTCGTATGAGGAGATGCGCGAGGTCCGCGGCAAGGACATCGCGATGATCTTCCAGGAGCCGATGACCTCTCTGAACCCGGTCTTCACGATCGGCATGCAGGTGCAAGAGGCGCTGCGCTTCCACGAGAACATCACCAAGGAGGAGGGCGAGCGACGCGCCGTCGAGGTCCTCGAGCAGGTCGGCATCCCCGACGCCAAGAAGCGCCTCAACGACTACCCTCACCAGTTCTCTGGCGGGATGCGCCAGCGCGTGATGATCGCGATGGCCCTGATCTGCAAGCCGGCGCTCCTCATCGCAGACGAGCCGACGACAGCGCTCGACGTGACGATCCAGGCGCAGATCCTCGACCTGATGAAGGACCTCCAGCGCGAGCGCGAAGGCTCCTCAGTCATGCTCATCACCCACGACCTCGCGGTCATCGCAGAGACCTGCGATCGCGTGATCGTGATGTACGGCGGTCGGGTGCAGGAGGTCGCGCGCGTGACGGACCTCTTCGACAACCCCCTCCACCCCTACACCAAGGGCCTCTTAGGCTCGATCCCGACTCAGGCAAGCAAGGGCCAACCTCTGCCCCTCGTAGAAGGCAACGTCCCCAGCATCTTCAACTTCCCCTCAGGTTGTCGCTTCCGCTCGCGCTGTCCCTTGGCGGAGGATCGCTGCGCGACGGAGGAGCCGGCGCTGCGCACCTTGGCGCCCGGACACGAGGTGCGCTGCCACCTCGTCGAGCCTTCGGACGTGATGACATCGGAGGTAGAGGCATGAGCGCCACAGCGACAGCCAAGCCGCTCCTCAGCGTGCGTGACCTCAAGGTCCACTTCCCGATCTACGGAGGAGTCCTGCGCAAGCAAGTCGGGACGGTGAAGGCTGTGGACGGCGTCTCCTTCGACCTCCAGCCCGGCGAGGTCCTCGGCCTCGTGGGCGAGTCGGGCTCGGGCAAGACGACGGTCGGCCGCGCCATCTCGAACATCCTGCGCTCCATGAGCCCGGAC
>JAKVCD010000033.1 GCA_022446815.1 Planctomycetota bacterium | reverse complement strand
CGGGGCCGAAGCACATGTCCACCGGCCGCACGAAGTCGAGGCGTCCGGTGAAGGGCGAGATCTCCTCGACGTCGCCCGCCTCGTCCATGTGGACGACCATGACCCAGTTCCGCGACCACTCGTAGATGAAGGCCGCGCCGTCAAACCAGACCGGGAACTTGGTGTCTGAATCGAGCTCAGGGTCGAAGTGGTAGATGGGGCCAGCGCAGGCCGTACGGCCGCCGCCCGCGTGGAGGATCGAGTACGGCTCGGAGCTCCCCGCGGCATAAGAGATCCAGGCAGGCTCGGCGGGCGGCAAGACCTCTGCGCCTGTGTTGTAGCGCGAGGGGTTCACGGGACGCCCAGGGTCGAAGGCCTCGCCCAGCTCTCCCGTCTCGAAGTCGCGCAGCTTGTAAGGGCGGTTCGGTCCGATGAAGAGCGGCCAGCCGAAGTTGCCCGGACCGCGTGCCTGATTCATCTCGTCATAGCCACGCGGTCCCGCGTCCCCGTCGCCGCCGGCGTCCGGACCCACGTCACCCCAGTAGAGGAAGCCCGTCTCTTGATCCACCGCGATGCGCCAAGGGTTGCGGCAGCCCATGACGTAGATCTCCGGGTGACCGATCGAGCTGTCCTTTGGGAAGAGGTTCCCGTCAGGGACCTCGTAGCCGCCGCCGGGGAGCGGGCGGATGCGCAGGATCTTGCCGTTGTAGGACTTGGTGTTCGCGCTCGTTCGGAGCGCGTTCCATGGAGAGCGCCCGTCACGCTCATCGATGGGCGCGTAGCCGCCAGAGTCGCCGTGTGGGTGGGTGTTGTCGCCGCAGGCGATGAAGAGGCAGCCGTCAGGACCGAAGGCCAGAGAGCCCGCGTGGTGACAGCACTCCTCGCGCTGCTCCTCGTAGGTGAAGATCACCTCCTCTGTCTTCGCGTCCAAGACGTCCCCCACCAGCTTGAAGCGGCTCACGTGCTGGCCGACGAAGTCCGGCGGCGAGTACTTCAGGTAGACCCAGTCGTTCTCTTCAAAGTCCGGGTCCAAGGTCAGGCCGATGAGGCCGTTCTCCTGCTCGGTGAAGACCTCGATCTCGAAGGCCAGGCTCAGCTCGGCGCGGTCGGGGTGGTACATCCAGAGCTTCCCAGCGAGCTCAATCACGAGGACGCGTCCATCCGGGAGGACTGCGAGCTCCATCGGCCGGTCGAAGCCCTGATGCAGCACGCGCTCCTCTAAGCGGTCCTCCTCGAAGACGGGGTCCAGAGCGCCTTGGAGCGGCGCGAGGGAGAGCGCCAGGGCGAGGACGTGAGCGGCGGGCATGGCCCTCAGGACTTCGCCGCGTATGAGAGCAGCCGGTGGTGCTGCTGATGGAAGTCGTGGGTGCCGCCCGAGAGCGGAGCCTTGAAGAAGCACGCGAGGTGATCGAGGTCACCAGAGTGACCGGCGCGCGCGGCCTCGTCTGTGAGACGCACGAGATCGAGGATGAGCGGCGCAGCGAGGGCAGAGTCTGAGCCCTGCCACGTGAACTGCATGCTCATCTTCGCGCCGAGGAAGCCCTCGAAGTGAATGAAGTCCCAGGCGGTCTTCCAGTCATTGAGCGAGGGGACGAAGTCGATCGCGACCTCGGAGTGGAGGTCGTCATCGCTCAAGAGCTCTCGGAGAGCTTGGTCTTTGTTCTCCAGCTTCGCGGCCTTGTGCGCCGGCTCTTCCAGCACCTCGCCGTCGCGGTTGCCGAGCATATTGTAGCCCTGCCACGCGAGGACCTTCAGAGCGCGCGCGCTGAACATCGGCGCCAAGACTGTCTTCACGAGGGTCTCACCGGTCTTCCCATCGTTACCGGCGACGGGGACTCCTTCTGCCGCCGCGAGCTCTCGCAGCGCGGGGATCGAGGCCCCAGCGCTCGGCGTGAAGTTCACAAAGGGGTGGCCAGCCTTGAGCGCAGCGTAGGCATAGAGCACTGAGGCGGGCTGAGGCTCTCCTGCATCGATGGCAGCCTCAAAGGCCGCCAAGCTCTCCCAGGCTGCGCCCCCATCACGCTGGGCCTCGCTGCTCGCGAGGTTCACAACGATCACTCGGCTAGCGCCTGCGCTCTCGCGGAAAGCCTCAAGCGCGGCTGTGATGGCTGCCACTTGTTCGTTTGAGGAGAGCGAACCGAGGCGCTCGCTCTCGGGATCTGCAGAGACAGGGATCCCATCTGCCGGGTCGAGGACGCCGGGGACGATCCGCTCTTCATAGCGAGCCGCGCGGGCCGCGACCCCTGTGATGAGAGCAGGTGACAAGAGGCCATGCTGCTCGAGCTCCGCAGCCGACTCAGTCAGGGTTCGCTCGCAGACGTCACAGCCACCCAAGACGATGTCGTCAAAGGCGCAGAGGTCGAGCCCGCTCAGAGCCACCGTCTCCGTGCACAAGCCGACTGGCTCGAGCAGACCCTCGACGAGTCCAGCGAGTCCGTAGGCCACGCAGGTGGAGATCGCGCCTCTCGCGCCGATCAACCACACGCCTAAGCGCTCGTTGTTCTTGTCGGTCTCAGTCATCGCTCGTCTCTTCGGTGCGCGTCTCTTCGATCCAGCGCCGGACGACGCCTCGGTGCTCCTCGGGCCAGTGCGTCCCAGGGCCGAGTGCGCCCTCAGGCCCATCCCAGCTCTGCTGGCTCAGGCCCTCGGTCGTGGTCTCGCGCCCTTGATCGAGGCCAGACATTGTGCCTCGGAGCGGGCTCCCGCGCCCCTCTTGACCGTTTTCATCTGTGCTAGAGCCTCCACCCACACCGCTCTCTCCCTCCCCTGGAGCACCGGTCTCAAGCGCCAGCTGCGCTGCCTCAAAGAGCTCCTCAGCCTGATCCAAGGCTTTCGCCGCCTCCTCACCAGCCGGGACCTCCTCCCTCAAGCGGTCCACCTCGGCCAACAGCTCCTCAAAAGCCTCAGCGGCAGAGTCAGGCGTCGAGGTCTCTATCTGCTCTAGCAAGGCGCTCGATGAAGCGGCCAAGGCCTCCAAGCCCTCTGCGACCTCCGGGCTCAGCTCACCTCCCCGCCCAGCGTCGGCTAGGCGCCCCTGCGCGCCGCGGGTCAGCTCACGGAGCCTGTCTGTAGGATCCTCCTCTCCGACGCGGAGATCCAAAGCGAAGGCCAACATGCCAGCACCTAAGAAGGGCAGCACCAAGAGCGGCGCAGAGGACGGCAGCGCAGCCTCAAGGGCGCGCCGTCGCGGCACACGGGCGGCGACACGCTCGGAGAGCATTCCTCCCAAGAGCCCGCTCTCCTCCTCGGACTCCCACGCGGTGAAGAGCATCCCCTCCAAGCCAAGCTTGCGATCGAGTCGACGCGCGACGCCCGCAGGCTCAGGGCTGTGCTCCAGCCACCACGTCGCTCCAGCCAGCGCGCCGCAGACCCCAGCGACGATCCAAGCTCCTGCTGAGGCGATGGAGTTGCGCTCCCACACCATCACAGCGAGGGTGCCCAAGAGCACGCCGCCGCCAATCAACGCGCACTCGACGCCGCGGGCAACGCTGAGCGCGTTGAAGGCCGTCCGGACGCGGCGCCGGATGAGAGGCTCAGTCATCGCTCCCGGCGCTGGGCGCGTGCACCGGCAGCGCCGCAGCGAGCGAGGGCGGGAGCTCGACGACGCGGTCGCGGCTGAACACGAGCATCACCTCGCTGCGCGACTCAGGGAGGAGCCAGTTGTTCGGCAGGAAGATGGTCTGGCTCACGCACTCCGGCACCGAGGCCGTCATGATCGTGTTCCCCGCTTGGAAGAAGCTGAGCGCGACGACATTCCCCTCCCAGTCAGCCGCGAAGACCTCCTCCTCGTCGGGCTTAGGCCGAACCATGCGCGAGCCCAAGTAGACGAAGGGGTGACGGCGGAGAGACCTACGCGTGTCGAGGTTTCCGACGAGGTCCTCGATCCTGTAGAGGAAGCGCTCCTCCCCCTCACACCAGGCGACATAGAGGTAGAGGCCGTCACCGCTCGGCGGGATGACCTCATGGGTCGGCGCGCCCGCCGCGACCTCCTCGGCGGTCGGCTGCGGCTCAACCTCTACCCACTGCGCGTTCTCTCCAGGCTCGACGCCTAGGGCGACGAGCGCAGTGTTGAGCAGGCTAGGGGTCACATCCGTCGAGAGCAGCGCCTCGTGCGCGGCGCCGACAGGGCCGACGACGAGGTACTCGAGCAGGTCCTCACGGATGCACACCTGGGCAGGGACACCGCAGACGCGCGCCTCCAAATCGAGCTGGATACCTTGATCTTGAAAGGCGCTCTCCAAGAGCTTGAGCGCGTCATCCTCTGCGTCATCGACAGCGGACGCTTCGTCCTGCTCTACAGGGCTCACCGTCCCACGGAGGGCCGCGTGGGTGAGGGCCGCGAGGCTGATCGTCAGGAGACTGGCGGTATAGAGGAGGCTTGTGCGCATGTCGTGGGGCTCTCTTGGGACACAACGCGCAGCGCGCGCCGAGGTTCAACCCTTCTGGCTCGCGCGCAAGATAGCACGCGACCCACGGCGCGACACCTCAGCCCTCGAGCGCGTCGCGTGTGACACCTAGGCGGCTCAGGTCGTCGGCTACGAGCTCATAGACCGCCTCAGCGAAGCGACGAATCTCGTACTGAGCGTCCGCCTTGAGGCGCTGCTCGAGGAAGTGGAGGACGCCCTGCAAGGAGACGGTCCAGTAAGCCTGGGAGTAGAGGCTCTGCGGGAGGCACATGCGCGCGATCTCTTTCGCGACGCCGCGCTCGATGCGCTGGGTGTAACGCTCGAAGGTCTCCTCACACTCCGCGATCATCGTCGCGCGCTCCGCCTCATGGTCGAAGTCCGACCCAAGCTCGACGGAGGCCTGCTTGTTCCCGTGGGGGGGGTTCGAGCGCATGCGCGCGGGGATGTAGAACTCCGGCTTCCACTGAACATAGCGGCCGCTGATCTCATTCCAGCTGCAGCCTTTGTCTGTGTCGAAGAACACATCGAACACCTCGAGGGAGACGGACTCCCCCTCTACCTCGTACTCACGCCAGCCGCTTCCGATCTGATATTTGAAGGCCTGACGGAAGACGAAGAGCGGCGCCTTCCAGTGGAAGGTGTAGAAGCTGTGCCGGTAGGGAGAGGTGTGGCCATGCTCCCAGAGGAACTTGCAGAGGCCAGTATCCTTCTCGTCGTAGGCCTTCTTGTTCTTCTCGTAGGAGATCCGCGCGCTGTTCACGACCTTAAGCGCGTGGTCTACCTCCATGCGGTCGACGAGGGCGACGAAGCCGACCTTGTCATCGAGGGTTTCGATGGCGCCTTCCGGCATCTGGACTTGGGTGATCGTCATGGTGCTCGCTCTTCTGGTGTCTTCACGTGGCGTGAACAGACGATCCTAGCGACCGCGCGCCGAGGATCCAGAGCAGGCTGCCGTTGTGCCTAGCGCGCCGTCTTGAGCGCAGCCTCGAGGAGCGCTTGGTGCTCCAAGGCCATAGAGGACTCACCGGCGAGCACGCGACCGCGCGCAGCGAGCTCTCTAGCTGCCTCCGTACGCCCCTGAGAGAGGGCCAAGAAGGCCTGCGCGTGCAGCGCAGAGGCAGGCAAGAAGGCCTGCGCCTCGAGCGCCTCCTCTGAGCCCCCGAAGAGGCGGTGCAGGTCCCTGTCGCTCAAGACACCTAGGTGCCAGTCGCGGCCGAGGCGGGAGGCCCAAGCGGCCGCGCTCCGGTAGCGGCCTTCGCCTAGGTCCACACGCAGGAGGGTGGCATAGACGCGCGCGAGCTTCATCTCCAGGTCTTGCCCGGCGGGCTCCCCCTCGAGCGCGCAGGCGGCGGCCACGAGCAACCTACGAACAACAGCTGCTGACTCTGCACCGCCGCCGGCGGCGGCCGCGAGCTCGAGCAAGAGTCGTCCCTCTGCTCGCACTGCGACGCTGTCGAGCTGATCGTTCAAGCTCTCATCATCCAAGCGGCCGAGGCTCGCGAGGTGGGCGGTCGCACGCAGGTCGCCGCGATAGAGGAACTCCCGCGCGGGGAGCGAGCGTCCGCTGAAGCGCGCGCCCAGCTCAGCCTCGGCGTTTTGCACTGGCAGGTCGAGGTAGAGCGCGCTGAAGGCATCAGGTTGGACGCCGAGCCGAGCGAGCGAGACGAGCAGCTCATCTCGTGGCACTTCCTCTGTAGCTGCTGAGCGACCGATCACCTCTAAGAGCACAGCGCCGGCGCGATCCCTCGCCTCTGTGTCGCCGATGCCGGCGTCCGCCAGCCCCAAGATCGCTGCCCGCAGCACCTCAGGGCTCGACGTCCCCTCCACGATGCGCTTGAGCGAAGCGACCTTTCCGGCAGGCGAATGGTTCGAGGTCGCGATCGCCTCGGTCGCGATCTCGGCGTCGAGGCCTGCGCCCCCTGCAACGCCCTCAAGGAAACGCTGTGTCGCGCTACCTCCTTGACGACCGAGCGCGCGCAAGACGCGCACCCTAAGAGGCGGATCACAGCGGCTGTACCGCTCGAGCAAGACGCGAGCGGCCTCTTGCGGGCGCAGCTCTCCTACTAGGATCGCTGACTCGATGCGCGCCCGTGAGGGCTGGGCGCTCTCTACCCAGTCAGCGAGCAGCAGCCGCCCAGGCCGGCTCGCATTCATCGCTGCCCCACACGCCTTCACGACCTCCTTCGAGCGCGCCGCGCCTGCGCGCATGGCGCGGTTCAAGGTGCTCAGCACCTCATCACCACAGAGCGCTCGAGAGGCTCGGATCAGGCTGATAAGGCGACCCTCTAGCTCTGAGCCAGTCGCGAGCTCGCTCTCCTCGTACTCAGCGACGTGCTCTGCGAGGTAGGTGCACACAGCGCGTGAGACGCCGGGGTCTTCGTCAAAGGTGGTCAGGAGCTCCAGCGAGGAGACGTCCCGAGCGCGACCGGGGCGCCAGCGCTGCAAGAGGTCGTCACGGAAAGGCGTCGGAGTGACCCGCCTCGGAAGGTTCCGAAGAAGTTCGCCGCGACGCTGATCGTCTGTCTTCCTCCAGCCGGTGTGCAGGGCCTCTAAGGAGCGCTCATAGCTAGGAGCGTCGCAGAGCGCACGGAAAGCAGAGTCGAACAGGGGGTCGTCCGCGTCCGCCAAGAGCGCCTCGATGAGCTTGCGTGAGCCATCATCTCCAGTGCGGCTCAAGGTCTCTGCGATCGCAGAGAAGACCTCCTTCCGAACCTCCGTGTGGACCTCACGAGACAGCCAAGCGCCGATCACCTCTGGTCGCCACCCTCCAGCGCGTCCGAAGAGCGCCTCCCAGGTCCAGCGCATGAACTCTGGCTCAGTCAAGCTGAGCCGTCGCAGGAGCGACACATCTTCTAGGTTGATCGAGCGCGCAATCCCCCCTGCGAGCTCGCGCCGCTCGCGCTCGGTGGAGGCCTCACGGACTCCTCTCAAGAGCAGGTCTGCGAGCTCTGGCCCGGCGGTCTCAGCAGCCTCACGCAGCCTGTTTATCCTCAACGTCTCAGCCCCCTCCTCTCCTAAGAGCTGCGTCGTCCACCCTAGGGCCATGATGTCCGCGCGAGCCTGAAGCCCGAGCCGCGAGGCGCAGGTCTCCCACAGGGCCGCGCGGGCGTGATCTCCGCTCTGCTTAAAGCGCTCACGACCGAAGCGCGCGAGCTCTGGATTCTCGCGCCCCCTGGAGAGCAGCTCGAGGGCCCGCAAGAGCGCGAGCTCTCCCTGCTCCACATCGGAAGAGAGCCACCATGTGAGCTGCTCCTCTAAGCCGACCTCTCCAAGTGAGAGTAATCCGGCCGAGGCGCGCTCACGCACACGCATGTCGGGGTCTAAGGCGAGGTCCAAGAGCACCGTCCTCGCCCCTGCCGCGCGCTCATAAGCGTCAGCCTTCGTCTCACCGTGTCGCCACATACGAAGGTCAGGGTCGCACTCTGCGATGAGGCAGGTCGCGAGCTCGAGGCGCACTTCAGGGAGCAAGTCCTCTGCGAGGAGCTCGGCGGTCCCCAGCGGGAGACCGCGGTCTAGACGTCGAGAAGCAGCCAATGCCAAGGCGCGCACGTTCGAGTGATCATGTGAGAGCGAGCTCAAGACGAAGCTCGCTGCGCGCTCATCCAAGGAGGCAGGGTCTGACCTACGCGCGGCGTCCAAGAGGAGGCAGCGCTCCTCCCAGCCCAGCCCTTCTACCTCCGTCGGCCAAGGCTCTTCGCCCATTGCGAGCGCGCGAACTCGCCACTCGCGCGCGACCTCAGGCGAGACTGAGGGAGCGTCCTGTGCCAGCAGCGCAGCGCTAGCGAAGATCGCTACGAGCGAGATCAACGCGCCGCCTCCTCATGAGCTAGGCGGTGCGCCTCTTGGGCCGCGGGCAAACAGGAGACAACATCACTCGCGGTCACAGCTCGCTCTCCGAGCTCTTCGCGCGCGAGATCACCCGCGAGGCCATGGACATAGACAGCGGCGCGCGCAGCGCGGAGGACATCGAAGCCTGTCTCTGGCTGCTGACGCGATGCTGCGAGGTATGCGACGCAGACCCCGGTGAGGACGTCGCCGCTTCCAGCCGTAGCGAGCCCTGGATTCCCCGTCTCGTTCAGCTCGATCTGCTCGCCGTCAGTCACCACTGTGCCCTGCCCCTTGAGACAGACCACAGCGCCAGCGCGACGCGCCAGCTCCAGCGCGGCGGCGCGGCGATCCTCTGGGGCTGCGCTGACCTCGCGTCCGAGCAGACGTGAGGCCTCTCCGGTGTGAGGAGTGAGCACGAGCTCGCAGGCAGAGTCCGAGAGTCGCTCTGGCTCTGGGCCGAGGACGTTCAGCGCGTCAGCGTCAAGGACGACCGGGCCGGTGTACTCGTGGAGGAGCGCCTGCACGAGCTCTCTTACCCCCTCAGAGAGACCAAGGCCCGGTCCACAAGCGACCGCGTGCTCACCTCGCTCAGCGAAGAGTCCGCGCGCGTCAGCGCCTTCGAGATCGAGGTAGGTCGCCTCTGGGATCGCCCCGGGCAAGGTCTGAGTCAGCGAGCGGTCTTGGCACGCGATCGTGACGAGCCCCGCGCCGGCGCGCAGCGCGCCGCGGCCGGCCAAGATCGCCGCGCCAGGCATCATCGCGCTCCCAGCGACGATGAGCGCGCGACCCGCATCGCCCTTGTGAGCGTCGCGTGCCAACGCGGGGGGAGCTTGGGGGACGCTCAAGCCAGCACCTCCGTTTGACCGACCTTGATCCCGGCGTGGTTCACGAGGTCCTTGTGGACCCAAGACTCGAGCGCCTGATGCTCTGGAGCACTCAACATCTCAGAGCGTCTCAAGAGCTCAATGACCACCGCGTGCAGCGCCCTCTTGCCGCCGTCATCGATCTTGACCGTGAGCGCCTTGCCGCTCTCGCAGTCACCGATCGCGTAGACGCCCTCGGCGCCGATCTTCGGAAAGAGGCGCCCTCCAGTGACACGGCTGAGCTCAGTGCAGAGCCGACCACGACTGCCGGCGATAAGGACCGGATGCTTGGCTACCGCGCTGGTCATCAGCTCGCATGCAGCGCGCCGCTCCGGCGCGAGCCCGCTCGGGTCCGCCACGCGGGCGAAGGCCAGCGCCAGGGAGCGCAAGGGGATCCGGTACGTCGGGGCGCTGCACCCGTCGATCCCGCGCGTCATCTCTTCCGCTCGCATGTCGCACATGTCAGCGATCGCCGCGCGGACGAGGCGCTGCACCTCACCATCAGGCGCGAGGTACTCCGCAGGAGGAACTCCGAGATGCTGTGAGAGAGCGAGGAAGCCGGCGTGCTTGCCGGAGCAGTTGTTATGCAGCGCGGTGGGCTCCTCCCCTGCGTTCGCGAGCGCCCGCGCGACCTCATAGTCTCCTGGACGATGCGCTCCGCACTGCAAGTCACTCACTGAGAGGTCGAGGCGCTCGAGCAGCTCTCCCACCTTGCTCGTGTGGCAGTCCTCGGCGTTGTGAGAGGCCAGGGCTAGGCTCAGCTCTTCATCACTGATCCCAAAGGCCTGAGCCGCGCCCTGCTCGATGAGCGGGAGGGCTTGGAGTGACTTCACGCTCGACCGCGCAAAGAAGGGGTGATCAACGCTCCCAGCGCCTCCGAGGAGATCCCCAGTGGCGTCAACCAAGCACCAGGCCCCGCGATGCTGTGACTCCACGAAGTCGCCGCGCCAAAGGCGCACGAGGACAGGGTCCTCCGGAAGAGCGCTGGCTGCGCTCATGTCAGGGCTTTGCTTCATCGAGGCTGGAACAGCTTTTAGGGCAGTGGCTTATGGTCCATATTGGCAGAGAAAAGATGATTCAGGGGGGCACAGGAGCCCTCAGATTCAGGGCGCTCAGTACGCTCTCAGGCCTATGTCCGCACGAACACTCAAGTGTTGCCGAGAGGAGTGAAAACTTTTCCCGCTAAACTCCCATCCGTGGCAAACACTCAGCCCAAGCTCCTCACCCTGCTCACCGGTTGGCTGTGGTGGATCCTGCCGCTCATCGTCTTTGGCGCCATCGCCGCGGCCCTCTGGCTCTTGAAGGTCGGGGGCGTAGGTCTGCCCGCTGTCATCCTCGTGACGACCCTCTTCATCGGGTTCGGCTGGATCATCGTGTCAGCGCTGCACCCAGCTCAAGCTGACCGCACCTGCCCCGAGTGCGGCGAAGAGGCGCTCGAACGTCTCGACCCCGAGACCACTCGTGGAGTAAGGTGCTCAAGCTGTGGATACATCGACCGCGACGAGAGCTCGTGGTTCCTCGCCGAAGAAGAGACGGTCCTTGAAGAGATCGTCCTAAGAGAGCGCGCGAGGGTCGCAGGGCTGAGGCCCGAAGAGCTCTCAAACGCAGAGAGTGATTCGAGCGAGACTGACGTAAAGGGATGACTGGCAAGAACGGAGATGAGCGACTGTTGGAGATGCAGTTGCGCAGAGTCGTGATCCGAGAGAACTCGGATCACCAGTACATCTATCTCGTCGAGAAAGACGGAGAGCGCTCATTCCCGATCGTCATCGGAACAACCGAGGCCTTCGAGATCCGCAGGGTCGTCTGTGGGGTTCAGACAGAGCGTCCGCTAACTCACCAGCTCGCGCACGAGCTCATCGAGAGCCTCGGCGGGCGCCTCGTCGGTGTGGACATCACCGACCTCCGAAACAACACCTTCTATGCGAAGCTCTTGGTCGAGCAGAGCGAGGGCGGAGAGCAAAAGACGATCGACACGCGTCCCTCCGACGCGGTCGCTCTCGCGCTCAGGGCTGGGTGCCCGCTGCGCGTCGCTGAGTCTGTCTTGGCTGAAGCGCGCGATGACATGTCGAAGGATGACCTCGGTTACGACGGCCCCAAGGGAGACCAGGCCGGGCCGAGCGAGAGCACGAAGGAGTGAGCCTCGGGCCCGAAGTGGCCCGCGCTCACCAAGCGAGCGGCGCTGGCAGCCAGCGCTGCAAGAGCTCTCGATAGACAGGGAGAAGCGCGTCGCGTTCAGGCGCGTCAGGGAGCTTGGAGTACAGGTCGAAAGCCTGGAAGCGTCGTACCCAAGGCATGAGGGCGTGATCTCGCTCGTTGAAGAGCTCTCGGTACGCCCCATGGGTGTGAGCCGCGTAGAAAGAGTGGTAGCGGATCACGTAGAGCGCCTCCTCAGGGAGTTGATCTGCGAGCACGCTCGCTAAGTACTCGTCATGTCCCCAGGACATGGTGACCGCGTCCAAGCCACAGCCAAGTTCGTATACGCCGGTCACTGATGAGTAGCGCTCGTCGTGCGTGTCAGGGTTTTCGCTGAAGAGCTCATGAAAGACCACCTCCTCTCTGAAGGCACAACCGACAGGGAAGGTGTCGCCGACGACAGCCCACATCGGCTCGCCGAAGGTGCACAAGACCTTCCCGAGGTCGTGGATGAGCGCGGTGACGATGAGCCACTCAGGCGCAGACGCTGCCCGCGCGGCCTCGGCTGTCTGCAACGCGTGGTCAAGCTGGCCGAGCTCGGTGTCCGGGTCGCTCTCATCCACGAGCTCATCGAGCTCGAGCAGCGCATCCCAAGCGCTCATCTCGCGCAGGGCTAGCGCCTTAAAGTGCGCGGCCTTGGCGCTAGCGACCTCAAAGGTCTGCTCGCGGTGGTTCTCTCTGTAGAACTCGACTACGTGCGCGGGTGCATCGTCGTAGGAGCGATGCGCCCTCTGCTCGCTTCCTGTGCTCGTCATGATGCCCCCATCCTAGCGTGGATGCTCCACACGTCTTCGGAAGATAGACTGCCACCTCATGCAGTCCACCCGCGCTCACGCTCACCCGCGCCTAGGCGTCCTCGGAAACCCCTCCGACGGCTACGGTGGCCGCGTGCTCTCCCTCGCCTTCACAGATTTTCAGGCAGAGGTGGAGCTAAGCGAGCGCGGCCCCACGGCTCATGAGCTCTTCGAGGCCCTCGAGGCAGGAGCCTTGGAGGGGATCGACGCGCTCACCGCGGCCGCCGCGCGCGCCCTAGCCAGAGCGCACCCGCTGCCTGAGTCAACCCGCTTGGGCTTCGACACCACCACGGACGTCCCACGCCAGGCCGGCTTGGCCGGCTCCAGCGCGATCGTGACCGCCGCGCTGCGCGCCCTCGTCACCTTGACAGGCCTCAGCGTTCACCCCAGCGAGCTCGCCCGCATCGCATGGGATGCTGAGACGAGAGAGCTCAAGATCGCAGCTGGGCCCCAAGACCGCGTGATCCAGGCCTACGGGGGTCTCCTCGACATGGACTTCTCCAAGCCCTGGGGGCGTGAGGCCTTCCGCCCGCTGGACCCCGCGCTGCTCCCGCCCATGCTCGTCGTCTGGGACTCCGCGCCTGGCTCGCCCTCTGGCGACGTGCATGACGAAGTGCGTGCGCGCTATGAGGCTGGGGACCCAGAGGTGAGGCGTGCGATGTCTCGCTTCCCACAAATTGCGAGCGATGGTGTGCAGGCTCTTGAAAGCGGAGACCTCAACGGCTTCCTTCTCTGTATGAACGCCAACTTCGATCTGCGCGCAGAGATCTGGACGCTCTCTCAGCGTGACCTAGAGCTCATCGCCATCGGGCGCGAGGTCGGCTGCGCGACCAAGTTCCCCGGCTCAGGGGGCGCCATCCTGTGCGCCGCCCCTGATCATGAGACCCTCGCCCGCGCTGAAGAGGCCTACGCCTCGCGCGGACTCTCCACCGTCCGCCCCAGCGCGGCGCCTCTCTCACAGGAAGCTACGTCATGAAGATCTTGCTGCTCGCAGCGGGCTACGCCACCCGGATGCATCCGCTGACGCTCAATCAAGCGAAGCCCTTGCTTGAGGTCGGCGGCCTCTCCGTCATCACACGCCTCTTGAACGAGCTCCTCGCTAGAGTGACCGCAGACGAAGTTGTCGTCGTGACGAACCACAAGTTCGCCGCCGACTTCGAGGAATGGGCCAAGGGTTACAGCGCCCCTGATGGATCAGACGTCGCCGTGCGCGTGATCGACGACGGGTCCACCAGCGACGAAGACAAGCTCGGAGCCATCGGCGACATGGCCCTCGGGATGAGCTCGAACCCTGACGATGACTGGCTTGTCGCCGCAGCAGATAACCTGCTCGAGACCGACCTCTCCCCTCAGCTCTCGCTCCTCGAGGAGCACGGCGATGCCGTATTGACCGTTCGACGCATCGAGGGAGAGATCCCGCCGAAGACCTACGGCGAAGTGCACGTCTCGGATGAGGGCGTGGTGTCTGACTTCATCGAGAAGCCTGAGGTGCCGTCTTCAGACCTCGTCTCCATCGGGCTCTACCTCTACCCCAGCGCTGCGGCGAAACGGATCACTGAGTACCTCGACTCCGGCGGCAACCCAGACGCGCCCGGCTACTTCGTCGCGTGGCTCTCGAAGCAGCAGAAGGTCCGGGCGCATGTCCTCCAAGGCCTCTGGTGGGACATCGGCAGCCTCGAGACCCTCGCAGAGGCCCGCGCCGCCTACGAGAGCAAGGCTTAGAGAGCCTCAGAGCTCGACGCGGCGACCCTCTGCGGCAGAGAGGTACGCGGAGTAGACAACGCGCGTGACGTCGAGCCCGAGCGCCCCGTCAGAGCGTGGAGCGGAGCCTCTCAAGATCGCGTCTCGGAAGTCCTCTAGCATCGCGAACTGGCCTGAGCTCCAGCTCTCATCCGTCATCGGTGTGCTCCAACCAGCAGCGCTGTCAAGCTTCTCCATGAGGTACTCGCCCTCAAAGACGCCCTCGTCAGAGGCGTAGGCTCGCAGCATGTCGTTAGGGCTCAGATTGCACTCTAGGTGGAAGTTGGAGCCTGAGAGCTCGAGTTTGCTCTGCATCCCGCCCAGCTTGTTGTCGCTCCCGTAGGCCACACCGCGCGAGCCGTCTGAGAAGGAGATCACACAGCAGCCCCAATTCTCGACGTCAACCCAGCCGCGAGCGACGCGGCAGCTCTCGTCATCCGAGGTGACGCTCTGCGTCAGGTCTGCCACCTCAGCGCTCACTGCGACTGGAGTGATCGCTTGGCCTCCACGACGCAGGCCCTCTTCGCGCTTGAGGTAGAGCATCGCGCCGATCGGGTGCGCGCCGAGGCGCAGGAGCGCGCCCCCTCCAGCGTGCAGCCACTGCATCGAGTACTCCGAGTGAGAGCCGGAGTGACCCTCCCAGCCGCGCATCTCCAAGAGGCTGCCGCCTGAGGAGGCGACGAGGCCCGCAGCGCGCTGGATCGATGGGGCGTGGATCCAGTTCTCGGCATACGAGAGGACGACGCCACCCGCAGCGGCGGCCTGAACCATGGCCTCTGCCTCAGCCACCGCGACCTCAAGCATCACAGCGCGATCCACTGAGCTCACAGCGGCGGTGTCTGGATCCCCGTCAAGGTCCTGGCCCACATAAGCAGCCATCGGCTTAGTGCAGAGGATGTGCTTTCCAGCTTGCGCAGCGCGCTCAACGACCTCTCGGTGTGCGCGGTTCGGTACACAGACATCGACGGCCTGGATGTCTTCACGGGACAAGAGCTCATCAAGGTCGCTCGCCGCAGATGGGATGCCCTGCGCCTTAGCGAAGGCAGCCGCTCGCTCCGGAGCGCGTGAACAGACCGCCGCGACCTCCGCCCCTGCGATCTTGCGCCAGGCGGTCGCCCTCGCCGTAGCTAGAAAGCCTGCTCCGATGAGTCCGACAGAGAGCGATGAGTCCTTCATGCCCAGAAGATAGCGAGATCATGCAGAGACGCTCTAGGGGGAAAGCGCTCAAGGAAGTCGAGAGCACAATCGGCTCAGATGGCTTTAGCGCGCTAGGGGTCACAGCGCCTCGCCCCGCACTCCTTGCATCTAAGGCATCTAAAGCTCGGCTCAGGATGCGCCGGCATACCACCCCCCACTTGGGCAAGCTCCTGTACTCTCTATGGCTCTGTCCTCTGGAGATCATCTCTTGAACAACGCTCGCCCCCCCCTCCTAGCGCTGTGCGCGCTCCTCGTCATCGGGGCCCTCTACGCGCTGAAAGGCGGCGAGGATGAGCCCTTCAAGGAGCTCAACGCCAGCCACCTCCCTTTCCCTGTCGAGGAGGAGCAGCCAATTGACCAAGCTAGCGAGCCGGTACGGAGCGCGGATCGTACGGCCGGTGTCGTCATAGATACTCCTTACGGGGCATGGCTCGGCGTCGAGTTTGCATACGAGGCAGAGTTTCGCTCCACGCTAGAGGTCAACACAGGCGAAACCAAACAGGTCATAGAGCATGTCCTGAGCGGACGGCAGCTCATCCGCATGGTCGACAGGACGCACGAGGGCTTCGTCGCCGCTTACTCTTGGCCAGACCTCGAGCTCAGGCTGATAGAGGGCGGGGTCGAGGCGCCCGCAGACAAGGTGCAGGCGCTTCGCGAAGAGCTCGCGCGCCCAGTCCTCGTTTATTACGACGACAAGGACGACCCCAACGGCGTGCAGCAAGCCCTGCGCTTTACCACCGGGACGACGGTTAACGGACGCAGCTGGGCTCGAACCTTGGTCGCCTGCCAGCGGGGAGTGCTCTCCCGTGAGAGCGCGGAAGGCTTCGACCTCGTAGAGGCAGACTCCGCAGGACGACATCGCGCGCGCTATCAGGTCTTGGAGCGGAGAGAGGACGTCGCTCGTGTCAGCAGGGAGAAGCTCGAGTCCCTCGACCG
The DNA here is from genome assembly GCA_022446815.1 of Planctomycetota bacterium. GTDB lineage: Bacteria > Planctomycetota > UBA1135 > UBA1135 > JAKVCE01. The sequence continues at coordinate 506 of JAKVCD010000033.1, read as the reverse complement.
GCTCCTGTGGGCGGAGAGCGTCTCCCCTCCAGAGCTCAGCGGCGCAGGCTTGGTCGAGTTCTCTGAGGGTTGGTTCTCTCGCGTCGAGTGGAGTGAGCGCTCCTCCCTGTCAATTGAGGCAGCGAAGCTGGAGATCGAACAGCGCCTGACCGCGGAGGTAAAGCGTCGCTCTATCGGGGCCTTCGAGGGTGACGGCCTAGACGGCTGGGAGCTGGAAGAGGAGTGGCGCTCCTTCGATGGAAACACCGAGAGCTCGGCCGCTCTCAGCGACGCGTCCGAAGAGCTGGACGCTGACCTGCTCCGAGGGGCAGACGTCGGAGCGCTCGTCGACAAGCTCATGAGTCTTGAGCTCTCGGATTCATCGGCGGCTGAGGCGCTGCTCGCAGCAGAGCGCCTCGCGCTGCTGATCAAAGAAGACCATGGGGTCTTGGAGACCCTCACCGTCAAGCTCTCAAGTGGCGCGCTGCCTGATGGCGCCGCGCGGCGCATCCTAGGGGCGATCGCGA
>JAKVCD010000032.1 GCA_022446815.1 Planctomycetota bacterium | reverse complement strand
GCGAGCCGCTCGAAGAGCTCGTCTACCCCTTCTGGAAACTCGCCGACCTCAAGAGCCTCCGCCCTCGAAGCTGTCGCCGTGACCCGCTCGTACGGCGCGACGAGCATGGTCTGCTCGCGCACCCGCTCGTAGCCGAGGGCGCGCTCGCCGATGCGCTGCGCCGCGCGCACGGGGTAGCCCCAGGTCCAAGCGTCGCCCCCAGGGCCGACGTACTCCTCGGCATAAGCGAGCCCAGTCCTCACGAAGAGAGAGGCCTTTCCGAGCGAGCGCGCCTCCGCGAGGCAGAAGGATCCCACGGCTTGCGTGAAGGTGACCTCTTCCCCATCGAGCAGCGCGCGCTGCGGGACGCCCGCGTACTGCGCGAGGGCGCGCCCGTCTTCCCCAAAGGCCGCCATCAGTCGGACTCCTGCTGGGTTCTCTACAAACTGCCAGCGCCAGCGCGCGGCGGACCAAGGCTCGAAGCCTGGATCTACAGCGGCGAAGGCCTCCGAGAAGGAGCGCAGGAGCTGCGCCTCATCTCCGGAGGCGAAGGGACGGATCTCGGTGTCTGCGGGGGCGCGCAAGGTGACTCCAAGCGCGAGGGCGGATGGCGGGAGTGCATGGGAATCGAACCCACCGGCCCCGCTGTTCACGGGGCCCTACCGGCTTTGAAGACCGGGCCGCACACCAGCACGGATCCACTCCCATCCGCATCGTCGCGGTCCCCCATTGGACGCCGCGCACCCCGTCGGGGTCAACCGGATCCGGCGGCTTGGAGGGAGAGCAGGCGACCGGGCGCCCCAGTCCTCGGCTCGTTGGGGAGCCCCCCAGACCAGCGCCGTAGGACCCGCGCGCCGCCGCCGGCAGGCCGCCCTGCGATCGCGACGCTGAAGGAGACGCCCTCCTTCATGTGATCGAAGCCGCGCGGCAGCTCGACGCGCAGGCCTTGCCCGCCGCAGCGCAGCCTAGGACCCAAGAGGACCGAGAGCTCCACGTCCTCGAGGCCGCCCGCGCTCTCTATCTGAACGACGATGTCATCCGCCCTGCGCCGAAGGGTCACGCTCGCGGGCAGGTCTCCGGGGCGCTCGGCGAGGAGCGGGAGCCTGCGCGTGATCGGGTCCGCCACAGCCACGCGCACGCGGTGCAGCGGCGCGTCGAGGACGAGCGAGCCCGCGGGACGCTCGTGCCCCTCGTCCCAGGAGTAGCGCACCGCGAGGAGCGGGTCTGCGCCAGGCGAGCGCGCGCCGCCAGTGAGGCGGAAGGGCAAGACCAGCTCTTCGCCAGGCCCAAGCTCGCACTCCTCGGGGAGGTCGCTCACCTCGAAGGCGCCCTGCCTAGGGAAGAGCTTGGCGCGCGCGCGCACCGGGAAGGGGAAGGGGTTGCGGCAGGAGCCGCGCTCCTCCCAGGTGCCACGCCAAGCGCCGTCCTCCTCGTGCTCTGGGGTCACGCCGAGGAGCGGCGCGACGACGGGCCACGGGCCACGGTCTGTGGGCGCGAGCTGGTGCAGGTCGCGAGCTGCGAGGGCGCGGTGCGGTTCTGGGGTCGTGAGACCGAAGACCGGGAGGCGCATCACCTCCAGCAGCGCGTCAGGCTCGCTGGCCCCGTGGACCCAGCGCTCGAGGCCGGCGAAGCGCTCGGGCTCCACATCCGCCCAGCTGCCGGGGATCGAGACGCCGCCTAAGCGATGGTCTAGGGCCCAAGCCAGCATGTCGGGGTCGGGCTCGTGGAGGTGGAGCACGGCGGGGTGTCCGGCAGCAGTGAGCTCAAGGGCGCTCTCCTTGTCCACGCAGCCCACACGCACGAAGCGGCGGACGACGATCGAGGAGAGGACGCGGACTGCCGCTTGGGAGAGGCCAGGGCGCTTCAAGAGCAGCTGATGCGCCGGCGCCTCACGGCCGGGCGCGGACTGGATGGCGAGGGCCTCCTCTAAGGTCGGGATGGGCTCGCCCGCGAAGCGCTTCGCGACCCATGCGCCCGCGTCGAGTCCGAAGAGCTCGCGCAAGCCGCGGCTGTTGAGCGGCCCTTCCCCGTCGGTGGTGCGGTCGAGGTCCTCGTCTGCGAGGAGGACGAGCTCCTCCTCCGAGGTCGCGCGCACGTCATAGGCCACGCCGTCTGCGCCGAGCTCGACGGCGCGGCGGAGGCCCGCGAGGGTGTTCTCAGGAGCCTCGAGGGGCGCGCCGCGCTCTCCAAGGATGTACGGCGGCGCCTCGGAGCGTGCGCCAGGGAGGACGGGCTCTGCTTCCTCCCCCATCGTCTCCTCAGGCGAGCTGGACGGCTGGCCCGCAGGCCTCGATCACGCTGCCCACCCGCGCGGCGAGGACGCCGCGATCTGCGAGGGCGGCCTCGAGCTTCACAGCCTCCGCTTCGCCGACGGCGATGAGCAGGCCGCCAGAGGTCTCGGCGTCGTAGGCCATGGAGACGAGCGCCTCATCCAGGCCGTCGGCGACGCTCACCTCATCTCCCAGCGCCGCGCGGCCGCGCGTCGCGCCGCCAGAGCAGAAGCCCTCGGCGGCGAGGGCGTGGGCGCCAGGGAAGAGCGGGACGTTCACGAGGTCGATGGCGATGGTGACGCCGCTCGCCTTGGCCACGTTGCGCGCGTGACCTGCGAGGCCGAAGCCTGTGACGTCAGTGCAGGCGTGGGCGTCGACGGTAGCCATCGCCTCGGCGGCGGCGCGGTTGAGCGTCGCCATCTGTTCGATCGCGGGCTGCATCGTCTCGGCGTCGATGCCGCCGCGCTTGGAGGCGGTGGACATGGTGCCCATGCCGATAGGCTTCGTGAGGTAGAGCGCGTCGCCGACCTTGGCGCCCGCGTTCGTCACGAGGCGCTGGCGCTCGACCATGCCCGTGACCGAGAAGCCAAAGAGGCACTCCTCAGACTGGGTCGTATG
>JAKVCD010000031.1 GCA_022446815.1 Planctomycetota bacterium | reverse complement strand
TCGGTGGAGCTCCGCGCCCAGAGCGACTCGAGGGATTGGCACAAGGCGTCGAGCCCCGTCGTCGCGGTCAGTCGCGGCGGGAGCGACAGGTGGAGGTTTGAGTCCACGATCGCGTGCTTGGGTCGCAGGCGCTCATCGGCGAGGGAGTGTTTGACCCCCTCATGCCAACAGACCGCGAAGTGTGTCGCCTCGCTCCCGGTCCCGGCTGTCGTGGGCACGGCGACGAGGGGGAGGAGGGGAGCCCTAGGGGCCCTATCGATCGCTCCCCCCGCGAGACACCAAGCCGCACCCTTCACCGTGTCGATGGAGGTCCCGCCGCCGACAGCCACGATCACCCGGCAACCCTCAGCCTCTGCCAAGCTTGCCGCGCGCTGCATCTGCTCAAGCGTCGGAGAGTCGCCCTGCCCTTCAAAGGCGACGGCGCCGAGCTCGCGCAGCGCTGGCTCGAGCGCCGCAGCAGCTCCTGAGGCCTCCCAGGCGAGCGGATCGCGCACGAGGAGAGGAGGACCTAAGCCCTCGAGCAAGCGAGGCAGCGCAGAGAGGTCTTCGTGCAGCTCGGGGCCGTGCGGCATGTGCGCACTCTACCGCGCCTGGGCCGCGGATCCCCGGGAGCTCCTCTTCGAAGCGGGCTCAGTCGCCCGTGTAGCCCAAACCCTCGAGGGCCTTGCGCTCTTCTTCAGACAGCGGGCCAGCGCCAGCGCTGCCGACGTCGTCAGGCATAAACCAGGAGTCCATCTGAGAGTCAGCGAAGGCGCGGATGGCGTTCGCCTTTTCGATGAACTCCTCACCGCTGGTCTGCACGCTCATCAAGTTCTTCTCGTCAGGGGACTCGAGGAGGTTGGTGATGTGCCCGTTCCCTTCACCCGTGTCGCGCTTTCGAACGAGCTTGTGAGGCCACTTGTAATAGACCTCGAGCGTGGCCTTCTCCGCGACCAAGAGCGCGTCCTCCGGTCGCCCCCGCAAGAGGGAGTAGCCCGGATAGCGGTCATCATCAGGGTAGTTGAGGTAGTCGAGGACCGTCGGCACGACGTCGACCTGACTGACCATCCCCGGCACGCGCACGCCCGCGTTCAACCCGTCAGGGAAGCGCATGAGCAGCGGCACATGGAGCCCCTCCTCGTAGGTGTCGCCGTGCCCGGAGTACTTCTTGCGGCGCTGCGCGAGGCCCTCGCCGTGATCTGAGGAGACGATGAAGAGCGCGTCGTCATAAGCGCCGTCTGCACGCCACTCCTCGACCCAGGCCCTGAGCTCGTCATCGACCCAGCGGATCCCGCCGTCGTACTGCGCGACGACCGCGTCGTGCTGGTCGAGGGTCAGGCCGTGAGTCGCCATGTTCCAGAGCTCAAAAGGACGCGTCTTAGCCAGCAGCTCGTTTGCGTTCTCCATGAACATCTCGTCGTAAGGCGCCGGCGCTGTGTAGAGGCGGCCAGGGTTCTTGTCCAAGAAGCCGTTGTGGATGTCAAAGAGGTGAATGAAGAGGAAGTAGGGCTTGTCCTTCGGCCTGTTCGCCATGGCCTCGCGCATGTGCGCGCCAGCTTGGATGACGTTGTGATGCTTCTGATAGATGTCGAAGTCTCGGCCGAATCCATAAGAGGCGTTGAGCCAGCCGGGGTAGTGGAAGCCCATCGTGTGATACCCCCGCTCCTTCAGCCGCTGCGTGAGCGTCGGGATGGACTCCGGCAAGACGGAGTCGTCCTTCCATACCTTGTGCTGAGACGGGTACATCCCAGTCATCAAGCTCATGTGCGCGATGAGCGTCCACGACATCGTCGTGTAGGCGCGGTCGAAGACCATCGCCTCCTTCGCGACCTCGTCGAGGAAGGGCGTCGTGTCACGGTCGTAGCCCATGAAGCCGACGTGATCCGCTCGCAGGGTGTCGAGGGAGATAAGGATCACCGAGGGCGGCCCCTCGCGAGGCTCTTCACCACCACAAGAGGCGGCGAGGCCGAGGCCGGTGGCGAGGACGGCCAAGAGGCCGAGGGAGAGGCCCATGCGCCGTCGGTTGGGGCGCGGGCTGCGATCTTGGGGGGAGCTCATGGGACGGATTGGGTGCTGAGCGGCCCCTGCGGGCGCTCCTCAGCACTACTCTCTATCGGGTCTGGCTGCCCGTTGGCGTAGGAAACAGACCTTTGGAATCCCAAGAACAGGCTTACAAGGGGTGAAAAGCCCGCTTTTTGGATCCCTCAGAGCTTCTCAGCCAGGGTCTCGAGGACCTTGGCCTCCCTCGCCATCGCCTCGTCACGCAGGGCGGCGCCGCCCTCGACGAAGCCCCGGGCGCGTTCGCCGTCCGTGAGCTCCTTGGCGTTGATGAGGACGTTGAGGTACGCGCCCAAGACGGCGGTCCTCACACATAAGGCCGCGACCCCAGCGTCCGAGGCGGAGGCGGGCAGCCCGATCTCAGCCATCGCCTCGATGACCTCCATCGACTGCAGTGAGACCTCCATAGTCCGGTAGGGGACCTCGATGGCCTTCACCGTCGCGGCCTCAATCGCCGCGGCGCGCTCGGCCTGCTCCTCATCCGTTGAGTTGGGGAGCCCGAAGGCAGCCATGATCTCATTGAAGGCGTCGGTGTCGGCGTCGACGAGTCGAAGCAGCTCTTCATGACACGCCTTGCCCTTCTCAGCCCAGTCGCTGAACTCTTCCCAGCGCTCGTCCCACCCGCGCTTGTGGCTCGAGAGGTTCGCGACCATCGTGCCGAGGGCTGCGCCCAAGGCGCCGACCGCCGCAGAGACGGAGCCGCCGCCAGGCGCGACGGACTCGGACGCGGTCTCGTGCGTGAAGCCTTCGACGGTGCGGTCGACGAGCCTGCCGCCCAGCTCGCCACGCAGGACGTACTCGATGATCTTCTTGTCCGGGTCAAAGGGCCCGAGCTCATCGAGACCCATGGACTTCACGGCGATGTGGATGAGGTCGCGGTCGCTGACGCCGGTGGAGCGCTTCTGCTTGCGCAGGAAGTAGCGCCCCGCGTCGAGCATCGCCTCAAGCGGGACGAGCCCGACGACCTCCGAGCCGGTGACGCGGATGCCGCGCGCCTGGGCCTTCTCGACGCAGGTGTCGAAGGCGACGTGCGTCGGCGTGACGGAGACGTTCGTGAGGTTCATGGAGATCTGGGCGACCCCGTACTCCTCGAT
>JAKVCD010000030.1 GCA_022446815.1 Planctomycetota bacterium | reverse complement strand
ACCGGCGATCGCAGTCGCCTCATCACAGTTGTCCGGGTTGGGACCGGTCGGAGGCGCAGTCGTCGTGACCGTGATGTTGCCAGTGCCGCCGGCGGTGCCGGGGAAGTGGCCGACCTGGATCATGTAGACCGAGCCGCTGGTACCAGCGAAGCTAATTAAAGACGTGAAGCCTGAGCAGCCGGAAGCGTCGTCGTTGCAAGCGATCGCAGAGCCATCGCTCGGGCAACCAGCGCCGTCATATGCCGCGAGGCGGGTGTCCGCACTGGCGTCATCACAGGTCGAGACAGTGACCGTGCCGTCCGCGGCGCAGGTCCACTCGAACCAGACGTCGTTTTCGATGGCAGAGCTGCCGAAGTTGTAGCAGAGAGCTTCGTTCTGACCCTCAGCACCGGTCGTCGCCGAGGTGGCGTCGAAGGCGTACACGCCGTCGCCGGAGATAGCGGTCGCGCCGCTGCACTCGTCCGGACCAGCTGACGGAGCGCCGTGTGTGCCGGGCGTGGTGAGCGTCTGCAAGTTGATGGTCTCGCAGGCGTCGTCGCCTCCACAGCCCGCTTCGAGGGCGTTTGCACCGGCGATGAACCAGTCGTTGGTGTCTAGGACGCCGTTGTTAGGAGAGGTGCCGAGACGATAGGCGTAGCTGTCCGTGTACTCCCAGGCTTCGCCACTTCCGTCGGTGCCGATGACGCCGAAGATGTCAACGATAGTTGTGTTCGTGCCGTCACCCGTTCCAATCCCCTGGAAGAGAATGAGGGTGTCGTCACCGTTGACGAAGCCGCCGCCCATCAGGAAGTCTGCGTCAAAGCCGTAGACCGAGTTGAAGGGGTCGTTATCGCTGTCGTAGCCGATGACGTAGCTGGCGCCAGGGGCGAGGATGCCGGCGAGTTGAGAGGCTGAGCCGCCACCGAGGTTGGTGCCACCGTTGTTCATGTTCCCGAAGCTGTAGTTGCTGAGGTCGATGTCGGCCGCGCCGGTGTTAGTGAGCTCGACGAACTTCGGCGTGCCGCCCGGGAGGGTGCCGTCGACGACCTCACTGATGATGAGGTCAGCGTTGGCGGTGGCCGCTGTCGCTGCGAGTGTGAGGCACGTAAGTGCTCTGAATCGGAATTGTTTCATGTGTGTGATTTTCTTCTGGATAAGCCTGAAATACAGGCTCAGCTGAAAAGTCGCAAAGGACTCTAGGGCTAGACCTGTGCCCACAAAGGGGCCTTCTCATGTGCCTACCATACTCCTTGGGAGTGAGAGCGCCTAGGTCTCTAGCGTGCTGTTGAGCCTAACCCCCATTATTTGGGCCTAAGCCCCCATTCAATAGGGCTGTATGGATGGAGGGAGGCTGTAGGAGGTGAGCAGGCTGGCTCCCCATCTGGGCGCAGGATGTACCGGTCGAGGGGCGCTAGCGATCGTTGCGCGCAGCCGCAGCCTCGAGCAGGGGCTCGATGAGCTCTACAGGGTAGCGCTCTGCGCGGAGGGTGCCTCGCGTCTTGGTCTTCTTCCTCTCGTCGAAGTAGGGGTTGTGGTAACGCCAGACGACCTCTCTCTCTCTCGTGACCTCAAAGATCTGCCCTTGGCCTGAGCTGGAGATCAGGGTGTTACCGTTCGGGAGGCGTTGCACGGTCCCACGGCCGATCGTGTAGAAGCTTTCCGGCGGATCTGCGACGTAGCTCCAGACGATCTTCTCTTTGATGGGGTCGAGCTCGATGATGCGCGAGTGTTCGCGACGCTTCGGCGCGCCGTTGTCCAAGAGCAAGATGTTGCCGTTGTCGAGCACCTGCGCCTCATGAGGGAAGAGGATCGTGCCGCGCCCCCAAGCCCAGAGCAGCTCGCGTCGCGCATAGTTGAAGATCGCGACCGTGTGCTGTTTGCGCGAAGTGATGATGACGTTGCCGGGCTCGTAGATGGGATGAGCGCCGGCGAGCTCTGAGTTGTTGAGCCAGCGCGCGCAGTTCAAGTGCAGGCAGTCGTTCGGATATCCGCGCCCACACTTCTCCTCGTCACGATGCTCGACGAAGCGATTGAGCGATGGCGCGCTGCGTAAGAGGTCGTAGCTAGAGACCTCATCTACAAGCTCACCCTCAGGTGTCAGCAAGATCACGCCGTTGTCGATGACGCCGCAGTCTGGGTGGATCTCTGTGAGTCGGCGAGACTCGCCCAGCACGAGGATGTTCCCCTGGGGCGTCATGCGCACGTCGTGGTGCGCGGCGATCTGCTTTTGCCAAAGGACCTCTCCCGACCAGCTCAGCCGCGAGAGGAAGCCAGCGGGAGGCCTCTCGCCGTCGGCCTTCGGCAGGGAGCGCAGGAAGTCATCGTCGCTCACACCCACCGCGAGGAGATCACCGTTGTCTAGGATGAGCCCTCGGTTCCATTGCCTCGATCCGCTGAGGGCCCAGCTGGCGCGCTCGACGCCTTCCATGTCGACTAGGAACCCGCGTGAGGAGGGGATGTCTACGTAGAAGGTGTAGCCGGCGTAGGCTCTGGAGGGGTCGTGAATGACGAGCCCGTCTACGGTGCTCCAGTCCTCTTCATCTGAGAAGTCGACGTATCCGAGCCCGCGCAGCTCGCTCAGGTCGACTGTCGAGGGAGCGGGCTCGCTCTGCTCTGCAGGGGGGGGGCCTTGAGGGCGCTCGTCTGCGCATGAAGAGGTCGCTCCGAAGGAGAGCGCGACACAGAGTGCTCGATGGAGGGTCTTCATGGTTTGAGAGGAGCAGGAGCTCCTAAAGACTCTCTCGGCAGAGAGAGCTGGCGCTCTCCATCATATTTTACCGAGACGAGAGGTCTTGAAGGAGCGAGGGAGAACTGCGCGAGATCGCTCTTGGCCTCTATACGGTGTGCCCAGCCTGCGCGCGGGAGAGCCAAGAGAGCGCGATGAGCAGCGCGACTTGGATGCTGAGGCGAATGAGATGTCCAGTCCCGCTCAGCTGTGTCCCGCTGAACTCGAGGTCGTTCCACCACATGTTGATGTTCGCGAGGGACATGGCGATGACCAGCCAAAAGAGCAGCCTCGCGGAGGTCGGTCGCGTGCGAGCGAGGCAAATCCCGAGGCCAAAGAGGACCTCGAGCGCGCCGCTCGAGAGCGTCCAGAAGCGCGGCCAGCCGAGGTAGCTCGGCACGATCGAGTCGAAGGCCTCCGGTCGCACGAAGTGCTCTACACCGATGGAGATGAAGGCGACGCCGAGGGGGATAGCGAGGAGGTGCTTCAGCAATTTTTTGTGTGCAGGCTTCATCGGTCGTCAAGGGCTGCTTCGTCCTCCTCCTTCCATAGCTTCTTCATCCACGCGATCGCCTCTCGATAGATGTCATCCTTGAAGCCGTGGCCGGCGCCTCTCACGGGTCGCCAGGTCGAATGCAAGTCGAGCTCACAGAGGCGTGCGTGCAGGCGCTCTCCCTGAGCGAAGGCGATGAGCCTGTCCCGTGTGCCGTGAGCGGTGAAGAGCGGGGCCGCGTGCTCGGGGACGACGGCGTGAACCGGGCTCGCGCTCCGGGCGAGCGCTAGGAGCGCGGGCCATGGCTCTTCAGGATCCTCGGCGTGCGCTCGAATCTCTGCGAGCGAGTGACCGTGCACGCGGGCGCCTAAGACCAACGACTCAGGTGAGTCGAGCGCGTCATGATCGATGGCCGAGCCGGGCGGCTCGGTGACGTCCTGGTTCATCAGGAAGAGCTCTGTAGGTCCGAAGAAGTTGATCGCGAGAGAGACAGCGGAGGACACCTCAGCGTGCTCTCCGATCTCACCCGTTGTGCCTTGCGCGTCATTTGTCAGGCCGAGGGTGCTCGCGAGGTGCCCACCAGCGGAGGCGCCCCAGACCGCGAAGCGCTCAGGGTCTAGGCCGAGGTCTTCGGCGTTCGCGCGAAGCCACCGCACGGCAGCTTTGCAGTCGTCCCGCTGAGCGGGCCAATGCACAGGCTCCTCTCCGAAGCGCCCGGCCTGACTCGTGAGTCGGTAGCTAAGGCTCGCCACGCTCACGCCCTCAGACGGGAGCTCTCGAACAGGGGCTGGGACGTGCGCACGGTCGCCGCCCCTCCACGCGCCCCCGTGGATCCAGATCAGGAGTGGAGCAGGAGACTCTTCTTTCGTTCTGTAGAGGTCTAGCTTGAGAGCCTGACCACCGACCTCGGCGTAGGTGTGTGTCTCGGGGGCAGCGATGGTGAGCTCTGGCTCAGTCCACGAGGAGCTGAGAACGAGCGCAGCGAGCGCTGTTAGGGGGTGCTGGATTCCTCGCTTGCCTGAGGTGCCGTGGCTATTCATATCTCGAACTTATCTTCACAGAGAGCCTCGTCAAAGCGATCGGGTCTTGCTCTGTGATTTGAGCAAGGCTGCCCTGCCGGGGGCGTGGTCATTAGACTTCTCCCTCGCTCGCAGGAGAGCGCTGAGCCTTCACACCAAAGAAAACTACGAGAGCACATGAAAACCACCACGCGACGCAGCCTCTTCGGACTCATGATCCTGGCCCTAGCGGTCTTCGCCCAGGCCTCCCTTAAGAGTGACCGCTCGCTCATGCCTAACTTGAAGCTCAGTACGAGCGCTGTGAAAGGGATGTGCGCCCTGGACGAGCAGGTCTTGTTCACCGCGGAGCTACGCAATACTTCTCGAGAGCCTCTCAAAGGAGAGCTGCGCTGGGTCATGGAGACTGCCGCCTTCGAGCCGATCGCTATTGAGCCAGTTGAGGTCGATCTCAGGCCTCAGGAGACGAAGGTGTTTGAGTATGAGCTCGAGATGAAGACCCCGGGTTTTGTGCTCATACGCTGTGTGCTTTCGGTGGAGGGCGGGGGCGAGGTCGCGAAGATGAAGCGCGTCGGCTGTGAGCCCACCAAGGTCCTCTCTGAGCTTACGAGAGAGGAAGACTTCGACCAGTTCTGGGCTGCATCGCTAGAGGAGCTAGCAGACGTGTCTCCTGAGTTTGAGCTGATCGAGGTCTCGGCTGAGGGAGCAGCTTCGGTCAAGCTCTACGAGGTCGTCATGCGAAGCCACGGCGGCGTGCGCGTGCGGGGCTGGCTTCAGGTGCCAAAGGGGGAGGGACCCTTCCCTGCTCTGCTGAGGGTGCCGGGCTACACGATGAACATGCAGCCAGTGGCAGACACCGGCGGGGCCATAGTCCTCTCCTTCAACATTCGCGGGCACGGCGACAGCACACAGGACGTCCCTGGGAGGCCAAAGGACTTCTGGGTGCGTGGACTCGATGCTAAGGAGACCTACTACTACCGCGGCGCGTACCTCGACTGTGTGCGGGCAGTGGACTACCTCTGCTCTCGAGATGATGTAGACCAAGAGCGAATCGTCGTCTGGGGAGCTAGCCAAGGCGGGGGCCTCGCCTTCGCGACCGCCGCGCTTGACGGTCGCGTCGACCTCTGCATCTCTGATATCCCTTGGCTCTGCGACTGGGAGAACTACCTAGCTCTCGCTGGTAAGAACGACGACGAGGAGATCCAAGCCTGGCTGAACGCCAAGGAGAGCCGCACACCGGAGTCGACGCTGCGGACCCTCAGCTACTTCGACACCATGAACATGGCGGACAAGATCCAGTGTCCGACTCTTATGGGCGTCGGCTTGCAGGACTCTATCTGCCCCCCGGCGACGAGCTTCGCCACCTTCAATCGCATCACCGCCGAGCGCGACTACCGCATCTATGAGAAGAGCGGCCACGGTCTGTCCGCGGAACACTACAAGTGGATCTTCTCAGAGCTAGCTGCTCGCATCAGGGACTAAGCTACAGGACCCTGCTGAGGGCCCTGTGTGGGGCATCCGTGGGAAATAGAAGCGTAAAGACGGGCTGATCTCCCCAGATTTGCGGCGCAGCCCCCGCGCGCACCGATATTGTCTGACCCCACCCCAGCTCGCGGTGCGGGCCGGGGGAACAGCGGAATGAAGGAGTCAGCCATGAGCCAAGCCGAACCCAAGCGCCAGATCATCTGGCTGAACACGATCTTCCTGACCGTCACGCCCGTCTTGGCGATCGCCAGCACCATCTATTACGGGCTCGAGTACGGGATCACCTGGCGCGAGGTCGTGGCGGGACTGGTCATCTGGAGCTTCACGGGCCTGGGCATCACGGCGGGCTATCACCGCCTCTTCGCGCACAAGGGCTACAAAGCGCACGCGTCGGTCCGCTTTGCCCTCGCAGTCTGTGGCGCCGCCGCGATCGAGAACAGCGCGATCGCCTGGTGCAGCGATCACCGGCACCATCACGCAGAGACAGACACCGACGGTGACCCGTACAACGCGAAGCGCGGCTTCTGGTACTCGCACATCGGCTGGATCTTCTTCAAGGGCAAGCGCGGCGACGCGTACGACAACGTGCCGGACCTGCGCGCTGACCCGATCCTGGCTTGGCAGCACCGCAACTACCTCGCGGTCGCGATCGGGGCCAACGTGCTCTTTGTCGTGGCGGCTGGGCTGCTCCTGGGCAACATGCTCGGGATGGTGATCATCGCGGGGCTCTTGCGCCTCGTCGTCGTCCAGCACATGACCTTCCTGATCAACTCGGTCGCGCATATCTTCGGGAAGCAGCCTTGGTCTAAGGCGACCACCAGCCGCGACAACTGGTTCCTCTCGCTCTTCACCTTTGGCGAGGGCTATCACAACTACCACCACTCCTTCCAAGCTGACTACCGCAACGGGCCTCGCTGGTACAACTGGGACCCGACCAAGTGGCTGATCTGGAGCCTCGACCGCGTAGGCCTCGCGTCAAACCTGAGACGCAGCCCGATCGACATGACGCTCAGGGCGCGCTTTGACACCTCTCGCGACGAGCTGAAGCCCCGCGCCCTCGCGCGCATGGGCGAGACGGCTGAGGAGTGGGCGCTCTTACTCCAGGAGAAGCGGGAGCAGCTCGTGGATCAGAGAGACCAGCTCATGGACAGCTTGCGGGAGGGCACGGAGGCGCTGCGTGACCGATTCTTGAGTGCTGAAGCGCAGGCGGAGCTCTACCTGCAGGAGCTGAAGTCTTTGCGGGCAGACCTCAAGGAGCGCGTCGGCTTGAGCGCCGCGGGCGGCTCGGACTCCGAGCGCAAGCTCCACCAGCGCGAGGCCAAGCGCCTGCGGCAGGCGATCAAGAGGACCCATGCGCAAGCCATGCAGACCATGGCTCGCTGGGAGTCTCTCGCCAAAGAGTTCCTGGCGGCGGCGCCGAGCCCCCAGCCAGCAGGAGCTTGAGCGCTCGGGCTCAGGGAGACTGCATCCAGCCTGGCGTCCAGCCGAGGAGCTCAGCTAGCGCCGCGTCGGGCCCCGCGTAATAGCTCCCGAGGCGATCGCGCAAGGCGTCCGGCAGGGGGCTCTTCTTGTTGGCGTTGAACACTGGCCAGCTCTCGCGCTCTAGGGGCGCGAGGCCTAAGCGCTCCAAGACTCGGCCAGTGGTTCCTTGCGGGTCATGCGCGAGGTCTCCGAAGTCGAGTACGAGGACAGCATCACGGGGCCAGAGCTCAAAGAGCGCCTGAAGCTGCTCGACATAGCGGCCGCGGACTAGAGGACGCAGCGCCTCTGTCTCTTGAGTGAGCTCGCTGAGGCTAGGGTCGAGCTCGCGGCCCTCATGCGCTGCGAGGGATGCGTCCGCGTCGAGCAAGGTCTCGAAGGGGACCTCTCTGTCGAGGCTCGAGTACATGCGATACCAAGACCAAAATCGCTCTATGGGGTCGCGCAGGAGCACGACTAGCGGCACAGGGCCGAGCAGCGCGTGCATGCGCTCGCGAGCTTCGGAGAAGACCATGTACTCGGGCGTGGACTCAAAGCAGAGCGTCTGAGCACCAGCACTCTTGCTCTTAAGCCATCGGCACAGGTTCGTGGGGAAGAAGCTCCTGTAGTAGCCCGGGCCGGCTCCGTGGTGGATGTCAAAGAAGTGCAGCTCCTTACGCCCCGGAGGCGCGACGAGCTGCGGGTGCTCTTCGAGGTATGCGTGCAGCGAGGTCGTCCCGCACTTCTGGGCCCCGACAATCAGGAAGTCCGGAAACACGCGCAGGGAGGATGTGCTGCGTCGCAGGAGACGCCGGGCTCGCCGCTGCGCGCGCTCGAGGGCTGAGTACTCTCGTGTTCTCCTAGGCACGCGTGAGCGCCTCGACGAGCCGAGGGATGACGACGAGGTAGCGGTCGTTGATCTTGAAATGACCACCTTTGAACTCCTCGTGGTGATGGGGGACTCCGAGCACTTCCAGGCGACGCACGAGGCGGCGCAGCCCGAACTGGAGGTGGAACTCGTCGGAGGTGCCGCACTCGAGGTGTAAGTGCTCGAGGGAGCGCCAGCCGTCGGCGTAGGAGTCCACCGCGTGGAGGGGGTCGAACTGGAGCCAGCGCTGCCAGACCTCGTCGATGCGCTCGCCGGTGGTGAGGTCGACGGGGAGCTCGAAGCCGAGCTCGGTCTCAGGCGCGGGGGAGTAGCAAGCCGCCATCGCCAAAGAGTTCAAGACAGCGTGGGCGTCTCCAGAGAGATCAGGGTCTGCGCTGAAGGCCTCGAGGAACTCCGCGGGGGTCTGGTCGCGCGCGAGGAGTCCACGCGCCGCCGCCAAGAGCTCTGCGCCGAAGACGAAGTCGAAGCCGCAGTCTCCGCTGATGGAGCCGGCGGCGGGGAAGACCCCGGGGTGACGCATGGAGAGGTGCATCGCGCCGAAGCCGCCGGAAGACTTCCCGCAGACGGCGCGTCGTCCAGGGAGAGTCGGGTAGCGCTCATCGACCCAGGGCACGATCTCTTGGATGAGGTGATCTTCGTAGCGGCCGGTCGCGGAGCTGTTGACGTACTGACTGCCGCCTAAGGCCGTGAAGCAGTCCGGGAAGACGAGGATGACGCGGGGGAGCTCACTCTTCGCGCAGCCCTCATCGTAGAGGGAGGCGACGCTGCGCTTCCAAGGGTGCGTCTCGAGGTAGGACTGGCCGCGACCTGTGAAGCCGGCGAGGACGTAGCAGACGGGGAGGCGCTCTTCGGGCTCGAGCTCCGGGGGGAGCCAAACGGGGACCTCACGGGTCGCGGGGTCACCCAGCGGGTTGTCAGCGAGGACGCGGCTCGTGATCGCGGCGGTCTCGACCCTGCCGTGGAAGGAGGTGGGCGAGTGGAGAGGGGTGTCAGTCATGAGCGGTGATGCGGGTGGCGCTCGGGGATCCCGAGCTCGGCGCGAAGTGCTGCGTAGCCGGGCTTGATCTCATCGTAGATCAGGCGGATGCGCTCTGCGTAAGGGGCGAAGGCCGACTTCATCCCGTTGATCGCGAGCTTCTCGAGGTCGTTCAGGTTGAGGTCGTAGTGCTGGTGTGCGAGCAGGTACTCCTGCGTCATCGTCGTCGCGCTCATGAGGCGGTTGTCCGTGTTGAGCGTCACGCGGTAGCCGCCCTCCCAGAGCGTGGGGAAGGGGTGAGACTCGTAGCTCTCGGTCGCGCCGGTGTGAATGTTCGAGGAGATGCAGAGCTCGAGCGGGATGCGATGGTCGAGGACGTATTGGGCGAGGCGGCCTGCTGCGGCCTCTTCGAGGTCCTCGACGAGGCGCACGCCGTGACCGATGCGGTGCGCGCCGCAGTACTGCAGCGCCTGCCAGATGCTCGCTGGCCCGAAGCTCTCGCCAGCGTGAATCGTGATCGAGAAGTTCTCACGCTGGATCAGCTGGAAGGCGCGGACGTGGTGGTTCGCGGGGTGTCCGGCCTCCTCGCCAGCGAGGTCGAAGCCGCTGCAGCCAGCGTCGCGGTAGCGCACCGCGAGCGTGGCGAGCCTCTCTGAGAGCTCAGGGTCCTCGTTGCGCATGGCGCAGACGATCAGACGGGCGCTGATACCAGTCCTGAGGGAGCCCTCCCTGAGTCCATCGAGCACGGCCTCCATCACTCCGTCGAGGCCCAAGCCCTCCTGGGTGTGGAAGTGGGGTGCGAAGCGCAGCTCGGCGTAGACCACGCCGTCTGCAGCGAGGTCCTCGAGGGCCTCACGCGCGCAGCGAGAGAGCGCCTCCGCCGATTGCATAACGGCGATGGTGTGAGCGAAGCCTTCGAGGTAGAGCGGGAGGCTCTTGCGGTCTGCGCCTGCCGCGAAGCTCTCAGCTAGGGTAGTGGGGTCGTCCGAGGGCAGGCCCTCGTAGCCGCACGCGTCGGCGAGCTCCAAACAGGTCTCTGGGCGCAGACCGCCATCTAGGTGTTCGTGGAGGAGGACCTTGGGCGCTCGCTTCAGGAGGTCTGCGCTGAGGGTCGGGGCTGCGTCTTTCTCGCTCGACATGTTCCTACTCTAACGGGTCGTTGTGAGCCTAAGGAGCGCTGCGTATCCTCTTCCGCCCTGAGCGCGGCCCCCGCTGGGCCAGCACACCCGAGGAGAGCCTATGACCGTTCGAGTTCGTTACGCACCCAGCCCCACAGGCCTCCTCCATGTCGGCGGCGCCCGCACGGCCCTCTTCAACTGGGCTTGGGCCCGGCGTCACGGAGGCGTCTTCGTGCTACGTATCGAAGACACCGACAAGGAACGCTCCACCGAAGAGTCCGAGCGTTCGATCCTCGAGGCGATGCGTTGGCTCGGGATGGAGTGGGATGAAGGCCCTGGCGTCGAAGGACCCTACGGCCCTTATCGCCAGAGCGAGCGGAACGCTCGTTACCAAGAGCTCTGCGCGCGCTTGCTCGAAGAGGGCAAGGCTTATCGCTGCTTCTGCGACGCTGAGCGCCTGACCTCTCTGCGAGAGCAGCAGATGGCGAACAAGGAGAACCCACGGTACGACGGGCACTGCAGGGACCTCTCTCCAGAGGAGGTCGCTCGGCGCATGGCCGCGGGCGAGCCTTACACCGTCCGCTTCCGCGTGCCAGAGGGGGAGACTCGCTTCACTGATCACGTGCGTGGAGAGGTCGTCTTCCAGAACAAGGAGGTCGACGATTGGGTGATGCTCCGCAGCGATGGCTCGCCGACCTATAACTTTGTCGTCGTCTGTGACGACGCGGACATGAAGATCACTCATGTCCTCCGAGGCGAGGAGCACCTCGTCAATACGCCCAAGCAGGTCTTGCTCTACGAAGCCCTCGGCCTCGAAGTTCCCGAGTTCGGACACCTCCCGCTGATGTTGGGCGCGGACAAGAAGAAGCTCTCTAAGCGCACCGGCCACACCTCGGTGCAGGTCTACCGCGACCTCGGCTACCCACGTGACGCGGTCGTCAACTTCCTCTGTCTGCAGGGCTGGGCGCTCGACGGTGAGACGGAGGTCTTCAGCGTCGACCAGCTCGTAGAGAGCTTTGAAGTACGTGACGTCTCTAAGGGAGGTGCGGTCTTCGACCCGGAGAAGTTCCTCTGGCTCGCGGGTGAGTATCTGCGGCAAGAGGCCCCCGAGGTCTGCGCGGAGCGCTGCGCGCCTTACGTGATCGAAGCTGGCCAGATGACAGCCGAAGAGCTCGAAGAGCGCAGCGGCTGGTTCCAGGAGGTAGTGCGAGGGATGCAGGAGCGCGTGCGCCTCTACTCTGAGCTGCCGGAGAAGATCGCCTTCCTTTTTGAGGGGGACGAGGAGGTCTCGTACGACGAGAAGGCTGAGAAGAACGCGAGGAAGCACGAGCACCGCGCAGAGGTCCTCGCAGCGGTGCGCGACACCCTGCTCCCCACCTTAGAGGCCGGGGCTGATGCTGCCGCGCTCTCGGAGGCGGGCAAGGCTCTCCTAGCGGAGCGCGAGTGGAAGTTCCCGGCCTTGGGCCAGCCCCTGCGCTGCGCCCTGACTGGAGCAGCGGGCGGCCCGGACCTCTTCGATGTGCTCGTCTGGCTCGGCCCAGAGAGAGCGCGGGTACGCCTAGAGCGGGCTATCGAGCGCCTCGCGTAGAGAGCAGAGCAGTAGCGTTCAAGGGGAGGGCTGACCCTGCCGATGTGCAGGTAGGGGAGCTCCCCTTCGTATGGACACTGAAAGACAGACGCTGAGCTGCGAAGAGGCGCAGGCGAAGATCCCCCAGCATGTGCAGGGCGGTCTCATAGGAGAGGAGCTTCGCTCTCTCCGCGCGCACCTGGAGGGCTGCCCAGCCTGTGCCGCGATCTATCGTGAGCAAGTGGAGGCGAAGGTAGACCTCGGCTTGCACGCGATGAAGGAGGTCGAGGCGGCAGAGACCCGTCGAAAAGTCGAGCGTGCACGGACCTCAAGCACAATGGGCGGGCCGGAGCGCCTCTTGAAGATCAGGACACTCCTCGTCCCGCTCTTCTTCGCTTGGCTCCTCATTCAGATCTCAGGAGTGTTCGCTGAGTCCCCACGCATCGTCCTCGTCGAGGCCGAAGGCACCGTCGACGTCGCGGGGCGCCCGGTTGAAGCGTATGAAGAGCTGGGGGAAGCGGACTCGCTGCTCTTGGTGCGCGGCGCGTGGTGTCAGGTCGCTGACGGCGGAAGCGCAGCTTTCGAGCTCCCCGGCGGACGGGTCAAGCTGGTAGGGCCTGCGGCAGTGCTCGCAGAAGGCGTCGAGCCTCCACGCTTGAGGGTGCAGTACGGCACCCTCGCGCTGGCGATGGATGGCCCGCTTGAGCTTGTGACGCAGCGCGGAGCCTTGGAGGTGTCGGGGGGCGAGGGCACGCTGGTTGCAGGACCAGAGGTCTTAGAGGTCTCTTGGGTGAGTGGTGACGCTCGCGTCGTTGACGCCCGCGGCGAGACCATCCTCGAACCAGACACTGTGACGAGACGATGAACGGCGGCCTCGCCCTCACCGCGGGCGCGCTCTATGTGGGGACGTCGGAGACGACAGCTCACATCAACGCTTTCGACTACGACGGGACGCCGCTCAGGCCCGGCTTCTCCTTTAGAGGTGAGCGCGAAGAGGCCGCTGGTATCTCAGGCCTCTGCGTCGACGGGGACCGACGCTTGTGGGTCGCCGATGGGACCGGAGGGTGCCTCTGGGGTTTCAGCGTCTTCGGCAAGCGCGTCGTCCGCGTGCCCGGAGAGGGAGAGGATCGCACCGGATGCTTAGGACGACCTGTCGCGGTCGCGAGCCTCGGAGAAGACACTGAGCAGGAGCTCGTCGTCGCTGGCAGGGGCAGGCGAAGGCACGCGCTCCACCTCCTGCCTGTGGAGGCCGGCGCGGGGGCTGGCCGCTCGCTCAGGCCCCAGGGGCACCACGACAAGCTCTTTGAAGACATCATCCACGTCGACACCTTGGAAGACCGGATCCTCTGTTGCGAGCGCGGCGCAGGCCGCGTGCAGGTCTTCGAGCGACGTGATTTCCACTTTTCCTTCGAACCCGACGGGCCGAAGGATGCGGAGCTCCGCTGCGCGCGCATCTGTGAGGACGGACGCTTCGTCTGCGCCTTCGGTGGGGAGCGCTCTTCGCTCGTGCTCTTGGACCGGAGGGGGCGAATGATGCGGACCCTCGCGGAGAGCGGGGAGGAGGAGGGGCGGGTCTATGAGCCCTCGGACTTGGTCTTAGAGCGGGGCGCTAGGGACTCGGCAGCGCGGATCTGGGTCTTGGACCGGGACGGATGTCGAGTGCAGGTCTTCACGCTCGAGGGACGCTGCCACGGCTCCTTCCCAGAGTTCCCTTTGCGGAGAGAGTGACTCGCCAGCGGCGCGGCTGTAGGTGAGAATGAGAGCCGTGGCGAAGCACGAAGACAAGCGAGGTAGACAGCGCACCTTCCTCTTGGGAGGAGCCTCTGTCTTTGTACTCCTCCTGATCACCGGGTTGCTCTCTGCGTTGAGCGGAGGAGAGACAACTGGGATAGAGGTGCCGACGAGCGCGCTCCCAGAGCTCGGCTCTTCAGCGCCCTCAGAGCTGGGCGCGCTCGAGCTCGCGAGCGAGGCTAGGCAGCAGGTGGGCTCGAGTGAGCGCGGCGAGCGTGAGGTCCTTGTTGAGGGGGCGCAGCGGGACGCGAGATTCACCGGCAGAGTCGAGGACCGAGTCAGCCTCGATGGACTCGCAGGCGCAGCGGTGAAGGTGGTCGTAGGTGAAGAGGAGATCTTCGGGGCTACGGACGCGAGCGGGGTCTTTGAGCTCCGAGTCCCTGAGGCCGTACAGCTCAGCGTGGAAGTGAGCGCGGCTGGATACAACCCGACACGCAGGGCCAGCGTCAGCAGCGCGGAGGATGCCGTCTTCAGGCTCGACCGCAGCTCAACCCTGCGTGGAAAGGTCATCGGACCTGGCGGGGATGAGTTGAAGCTGACAGAGATACACATCACCGCTGACGATCGGCGAGATGAGCGTGAGCTCGAGCTGAGACCTGATGAGCTCGGGCAGTTCGAGGTGATCGGTCTTGAGCCCGGAGAGTTCAACGTCGCAGCTTGGGCGCCTGGCTGGAGCTTCGATGTTCAGCGGGACATCATCGTGCGGCCTGGTGACGAGACCTATGTCGTACTGGAGCTCATCCGCGCTGGTAGCGCGAGCGCACAGGTCGTCTATGAAGGGACGACGCAGGGCGTCCCCAACGTCGAGGTTGAAGTGGAGCCTTGGGTTCAGGGGCTTCCTCGGGATGTCGAGGACATCGTCCTGCTTAAGTTCAAGACAGATGAGCTTGGTCTCGTCGATCTTGAGTCTCTCAATCCCGGCGAGAACAGAGTGCGTCTCTACGCTGACTGGGGAGAGATTCGCTATGCGCCACGGCTCCTCGTAGAGAGCGGCGAACACCAGCGGCTCACTTGGAGTATCCCTGGGCACGCCTCATGCGGAGGGGTGCTCCTTGACGCCGCAGATCAGCCGGTTCAGGGCGAGATCTGGGTCACCCCGATGCCTCAGCGGAGAGGAGGACGTGAGGCGCTAGGGGACCTATGGGAGGAGCGGATGGAGTGGCCGCTTAGGCAAGAGACGAGCGTCGACGGCACCTTCTTCTTTCCGCAGCTCCCAACCTCTGTTTGGCTGCGATTCAGCGGCACGCTCCCTGATGACGAGTCGCCCCTTCGAGCTTATGGCTACGTCGACAGGCGCTTAGAGGTGGGCGAGAGCGCTGCGGGGCTAGAGCTCCGCCTTAGCCAAGAGCAGATCATCACAGGCCGGGTCTTGGACGCAGACGAACAGCCCATCGCCGACGCATCGGTCTCTACCTGGGGAGTGATCCAAGTCGGCCCGCTGAAGGAAGAGATCATTTCGAAGCGCGTGCTCAACAGTGGCGGAGAACTGAAGACGAGCGGCTTCAACGTGAAGACGGATGAGGATGGGCGCTTCGCGATCGCTGGCATACAGGCAGGGCGCAACGGCGTGATCGTTCGGCATGACCTCTTCAGGACTCACTATCAAGAGCTTGAAGAAGGGGAAGGTGCGGTTGAAGAGCCTCTCTTGATCACCCTGCGGGCGACCTCCGGCTTGAGCGGTCGAGTCATCGATGAGCGCGGAGATGCTGTCCCTTGGGCGCGCGTCAGCGGAACCCGGGGGAACGAGCGGCGGCGGAGCGAGTCGACGACTGCGGATGAGTACGGACGCTTCCGCTTCAAGTCTGTCCGTGAGGGGACATGGAGGTTTAACGCGAGCCTGAGTGGCTACGAGCGCGTCGAGTCAGCGCAAGTGGAGGTGCCCTTTGAGGGTGACCTCACGCTGAAGATGAAGCGCGCGAGGACTCCTGATCCAGCGACGATCCGTGGCCTCGCGCTCATGCCTGATGGGAGCGCTCCCTCACGCCTCAGGATGCAGCGCTTGCACTCAGCGGCTATGAGCGTCGACGGCGGAGAGTTCCGTATCAACGGCCTCTCGCCAGGTCCTCATAATCTCGTCTTGGAGGCTGCGAGCTGCGCGCCGCGTGCGATCGAGGAGGTCGTTTTACGCGAAGGTGAGGAGCGTGACGTTGGGGTCATTCGGATGTTCCCGGGCGTCGATGTTGATGTTCAGGTTCGTGAGGTCAGCGTGATCCCCGGTGAGCAGGGGCGCTCGCTCTCAGGCGCGCGAGTCAGGATGGCACCTGTGAGCGGTTACGCGGTCGAGGGGGGGCGAGGTACGCGCAAGCCAGGCCGCGCGCGGCGAGGGAACTATTCGATGGGGGACTTAGAGCTTGGTGAGTGGCGGCTCACCGTGCGGCTTGATGGATTCAGCCGCTACGAGCGGGTGGTCACCTTGAAGCCAGGGCGAGAGGAGACGATCAAGGTGAGCTTGGAGAAGCAGTCATGAGCGCTGACTTTCCTGAGCTCCCCCTCCATCCAGAGGGGACCGCGAGCGAGCTGCCTGCGAGCGACCGCGGCGCGATCGCTGCTGCGCTCTCTGCGTCGAGGGTCGGAGAAGGAGACCTCGCAGCCGTAGTCGACCTCGGAACGAACTCAGCCTTACTCCTCGTTGGAAAGTCCGTAGACGGAGAGCTCGTCGTGGTCGAGGAGCACGGCGCGACGCCGCGTCTGGGCGAGGGTCTCGCGAGGACGGGCGCGCTCGATGGAGGGGCTGTTGAGCGGACGATGGAGGTCTTACGTCACTTCGTCGAGCGTATGGAGATCAACGGCGTCGCGCCTGAGTCCAGGCGCTTCGCAGGGACTGCGGTCTTGCGTCGAGCCACAGACGCCTCACGCATCATTGAGCGGGCGAGCGCGGAGCTCGGCGTCGAGCTTGAGATCCTCCCTGAAGAGGAGGAGGCTCGCCTCTCTCACCGAGCGGCAACGCTCGGAGATTTATCGCGTGATGTCGTCGTGGTGGACGTGGGGGGAGGGAGCGCTGAGCTCGCCTGGGATGCGGGGAGGGGCCGCGCCTCGATCCCCGTCGGGGCTGTGGTCTTGACGGAGGCTTGGCTCGGTCTGCGCGGCATGGATCCCGTCAGAGAGGGGGGATGGAGCGGCCTCTTGAGCGCCGTGAGTGAGGCCGCGCTCGAGCTCCCAGAGGGCGTGTCTGCGGGCCGGGACTGCGTGCTCGTGGGCGGCGCGGCCGTGAACTTGGCCTGTCTAGATCAAGACCTCCCGACCTTTGATGTCCGCTTGGCTGAGGGCAGGGAGGTGAACCTCCAAGCGGTCTCTCGCTGGGCGGGAGAGCTCGCTGGAATGGACCTCGAGGCGCGCTTAGAGCTCCCTGTAGAGCCTGGGCGAGCCGAGATCTTGCCCGCGGGGCTCGCCTGCTTCGCAGCGGTTATGTCTCGGATTCGCGCAGAGAAGGCCAAAGTCACGACCCGTGGGGTCCGCCATGGGCTGCTCCTAGAGCTCCTGAAGGGCGGAGCTTGAACTTCAGCCGGGCCCTAGCAGACAAATAAAGGGGCCGACGACCCGAAGATCGCCGGCCCGAGGGAGAGAGTTGCCATCGTCTGGTCTTCCCGGGGAGACAGTGCTCGCAGTTCCATCTCCCACCCAGTCGAAGGCAATCAACAGCTTATATGCTGTGCTCCACTGGCTTCAAGGTCTCTTGCTACGAATCGCCTGACTCCCTGGGTAAAACCGAACTCCATGGGTAAAACCGAGTCAGTCATAGGTCCTCTCGGGCAGGCTTTGTGCCAGGCACATGGCGCCCTCTTTATGTCGCCTTTGTGTATAAAGGTTCCCGCGATCGAAGGCGTGAGGAGACTTCACACCTGCTGAGCGTGATGTTCATGACTGAGACCGAGAGAGAGCCCATAGAAGCCCTCTGTGACCAACTGGACACAGCTTTTCGGGAGGACCCCCGGGGCAAGGCTGTAGCTAGTCTGCTTGAGGCCTATGCCAGGGAGCACAGTGACTGGGAGGGCTTCAGGCACTTCCAGGAGGGGGCCTACACACGCAACCTCGTCCGTCGTACCGAGGACTATGAGCTCCTGCTCTTGTGCTGGGGGGCAGGAGAGGAGAGTCCTATCCACAACCACATGGGACAGCGCTGCTGGATGTCGATCCTTGAGGGAGAGGTCGAGGAGGTCCACTACAAGCGTCAGGAGGATGGCGCAGGACCTCTCATCGAGGGACCGACAAAGCGGTATAAGCTTGGGCAGGCGGCCTTCATCAACGATGACATCGCCCTACATCTCGTTCGTGGCGCGGACGGGCTCGCGGCCTCTAGCCTCCACGTCTATTCCAAGCCCTACGACGTCTGCTTGGTCTATGACCTTGAGAGCGGCGAAGAGAGCGCTAAGACCCTGTCCTACCACAGCGTTGAAGGCGTCATCTGCGGGGCCGAGGGATCCGTCTGAACGAGAAGCGCGCGCTGATTTGGCTTCACTCTTGACCTTGTGAGGAGTGCGCCGATAGCATCCCGGCCCTCGCGTGGCGCAAAGCGCCGCGCAGGTGTGAACGGCGGTGTAGCTCAGCTGGTTAGAGCGCAGAACTCATAATTCTGAAGTCACTGGTTCAAGTCCAGTCACCGCTACCACCACCATGGGGGTCGCGCAGTCCCCGCTTAGGGCCTCTTGGAGGGGCCTGATTGCCATATTTAGGTAAGAACCGTGTTCCTGAGTACCTGAGGGGCTTTCGTCGTAAGATTGAGGGGACCCATTTGTGAGTCCCTCACGTCCTTCAGCCATGCAGAAAACCGTGCGTATCCAGCTGCTCCTCAGCCTCATCGTTCTTACAGCAGTCACCGGACCGCTCTCGGCCCACGATGACGATCCGAAGCGGGTAGGTCGTGTGGCGCCCACTCAGGGGCCGATATGGCGTCGAAATGTTGTGGCGCATATTCAGGCTGGCGGCAGCGGGGGGAGCGGGGCTATGGAGAGCGCCTTGGGCTTCGACTCGCAAGACGTGCAGCTCATGTCTTGGATCCCTCTGAATCAGTTCGGGACGGGTGCGAGCACGGGGGCCGACTGCTGGGGCTACACCTCTCCCTCGGGACGTGAGTACGCGCTCATTACGATGTCGAACGCGACCTCCTTCGTAGAGATCACAAACCCATCGAACCCTTCGATCATCGCGACCTTCAATGAGCCCACGAGCCTTTGGCATGACATCAAGGTCTACCAAGACCACGCCTACAGCGTGAGTGAGGGCGGCGGGGGGATCCACACCTACGACATGTCGAACATCGACAACGGAGTCGTGAACTACCTCGGCGCGACGACCGCTCCTAGCGGGAGCACCTCAACGACTCACAACGTCGCCATCAACACAGACTCTGGCAGGCTCTACCGCTGCGGCGGGACCAGCAACGGTCTCCGGATCTACAGCCTCTCCAACCCCTCCAACCCCGCCTACATCGGGGCCTGGAGCGAGCGCTATGTGCATGACGCGCAGATCGTGAACTACACCAGCGGGCCGTATGCTGGCCGTGAGATCGCCTTCTGCTGCAGCGGCTACAACGGCGGACAGACGCAGACGGGACTCGACATCTTGGATGTCACCGATCCGAACAACATCATCGAGCTGGACAGGGTCTTCTACTCGAACCCTGCCTACTCGCACCAGGGCTGGCTCTCTGAGGATAGGCAGTACTTTTACCTCGGGGACGAGCTCGACGAGGGGCCGCTGCCGACGACGACGAAGGTGATCAACGTCTCCAACCTTACTAACGCCTTCGAGCAGACGACCTTCACCAACGGCAACATCGCCGTCGGACACAACCTCTACACGAAGAACGGCTACTGCTACCAAGCGAACTACCGCAGCGGCCTGCGCATCTTCGACTTGAACCAGAGCGCCACCAACCCCCCCGAGGTGGCCTACTTTGACACCTTCCCGACAAACGACAGCGCGACGTTCAACGGGCTTTGGAACGTCTTCCCTTACTTCTCGAGCGGGACAGTCATCGGATCTGACATCGAGAGCGGACTCTTTGTCTGGCGCTTCGCGCAACCTCCGGTGGCCTTTGAGTTTCCAAGCGGACTCCCGGAGTACCTTGATCCCGCTGGCGTGACGATCAATGTGAACCTGACCGAGACGGGGGCGGGATCGCTCGCAGCTGGTTCTGAGACCTTGAACTACGACGCAGGCTCTGGATGGCAGACCGCGCCCCTGAATAACTTGGGTAACGGCGCCTACCTCGCAAACATCCCGCCGCTACCCTGCGGCGTGAGCGCTGAGTGGTTCGTGAGCGTTGAGGACAGCGCTGGCGTGGTTTGGGCGAGCCAGAACGGGACTCCCTTCACGACGATCGTCGCTGAGGGTGACGCGCTGCTCACCTCATTCAACATGGAGTCCGCCGACGGTTGGACAGGCGGCCTGAGCGGCGACACAGCCACGACAGGGCAGTGGACTCGTGGCAACCCGATCGGGACGGAGGCACAGCCTGAAGATGACTACAGCCTCTCGGGGACGAGCTGCTGGTTCACGGGTCAGGGCTCGAGCGGCGGCAGCCTCGGCGAGAACGACGTCGATGGAGGCTTCACCTCGCTGGTCTCACCTGCGATGGACCTCTCTGGAGCGGTTGACCCCATCATCAGCTACTGGCGCTGGTACTCAAACGACACGGGGGCGAGCCCCAACGCAGACATCTTCGAGGTGCATATCTCGGGGAACGGCGGGGGCACTTGGACCTTGGTTGAGATCGTTGGCCCTGAAAGCGGGGAGTCCAGCGGTGGCTGGTTCCAGAACACGCTGAAGGTCTCTGACTATGTGAGCCTCAGCAGCGACGTGCGCATGCGCTTCCGAGCCAGCGACCTCAATGATGGCTCGATCGTGGAGGCCGCGATCGACGACCTTGAGGTCGTCGACCTTGTCTGCCAGAACTGCGGGGGGTCTAACTACTGCGTCATCTCCCCGAACTCCGTCGGCGGCGGAGCTTCGATCACCAGCAACAACCAGAGCAGCATCTCGAGCAACAACTTCTCGTTGAGCTGCTCCGGAGCCGTCCCTGGACAGTTCGGGATCTTCTACTTCGGCCCGAACCAGGCCTCTGCCTCTTTCGGAAACGGCATCCGCTGCGTCGGTGGACAGACTCGTCGCCTGCCCGTACTCCAAGCTGACTTCTTCGGGGACGCCTCATACACGCTCGACTTCACGAGCGCCCCTGCCGATGTCCTCACCCCTGACTCGACCTGGAACTTTCAGTTCTGGTATCGGGATCCCGCGGGGGGCACCCCGGGCTTCAACCTCTCAGACGGGCTAGAGGTCGTCTTCTGCCCTTAGGGGGAGGAGCCGGTCCAAAGTCGCGCCTGATCCCTAGGAGACCAGGAATCTACCGTTCACGGGAGGCCTAAGGGTCTGTATCCTGTCCGCTCCTCTGGCGTGCTGAGTCATGTCCAGGGGCACACTCGAATCACAACGAACACGGAAACTCTTCCTCCCATGACTAACTTCATCGGCAAGGCGGCGCCCGCCTTCACGGCCCCCGCGGTGATGCCTGACGGCAGCACCCAGGACGTGAGCCTGTCTGACTATGCAGGTCAGTACGTGGCGCTCTTCTTCTATCCGAAGGACTTCACCTTCGTCTGACCGTCTGAGCTCATCGCTTTCGACCACCGCATCGGTGAGTTCGAAAAGCGAGGCGTCCAAGTTTTGGGCGTTTCCATGGATGACGCAGAGACCCACGCGCGTTGGCGCGAGACCGCCATCAACGAAGGCGGCATCGGTCCGGTCAAGTACCCCCTCATCGCTGACACGACGAAGCAGATGGCTGAGGACTACGACGTAGTCCACGCTGACTCAGGCTTCGCTGCACGCGGCACCTTCCTCATCGACCCGGACGGGGTTTGCTGGCACGCGCTGGTGAACAACCTGCCCCTCGGTCGTGACATCGACGAGCTCCTGCGCGCCATCGACGGCGTGCAGTTCTTCAAGGAGCACGGTGAGGTTTGCCCCGCGGGCTGGGCTGCTGGCAAGGCCGGCATGACCCCGAGCGACGACGGCGTGAAGCAGTACCTCACTGACCACGCTGAGAGCCTCTAGCGAGCGCTCTAGACCACGGCCGCGCCCCGCTGACCCTGAGTCGGCGGGGCTCGTCTCGTTTGCTCGTGATCCTCGGCGCGCGCCCGCCTACCCTCTGTGCATGAGCAATGGCCCGCAATGGATCGGCCTAGACGTCGGAGGAAGCGGCGCGCGCGCGGCGCGGGTCGAGCAGGGGGAGGACGGGCTGCGCCTTGTCGGTGAGCTCCGCGAGCTGGAGTGGGATGACGGCTTCACTCCGC
This sequence comes from Planctomycetota bacterium, assembly GCA_022446815.1. Lineage (GTDB taxonomy): Bacteria > Planctomycetota > UBA1135 > UBA1135 > JAKVCE01. The sequence goes on along the minus strand of JAKVCD010000030.1, from coordinate 23,593 downwards.
TGCCCATAAGGGAGCAGCTGCGCTACCCAGGGGAGATCCCGGCGATGGAGGAGGTCGCCGCTGGGGCGAGGTTGGCGCGCCTAGCAGAGCTCATCACGAGCTGCGCGGGCGAGGGGCCGTTTTCCTGCTTCGTCTCCGCGCCAGGCCTCCGGACAGAGGACGGCTTCGGCGTCGTCGCATGGCGGAACGGCCCGCGACGCTCGACCTTCATCGGAGACCTAGAGCTCGCGCTGCGCGCTGCGCGCGGGGATGAGGTCTACGCGCTTGACGCGATCTGTCCTGACTCAGTCGCCTGTGCCATGGGAGAGCTCCACGCAGAGGGCGGATCGCTGCGCGGTGTCTCGAACGGCCTCTGCATCGCGGGCGGGAGCGGGGTCGGAGAGGCGCTGATTGTTGAGGGGCGCTGCTGGGCCCTGGATGAGGTCGAGCCCCCTCTCCCGCGCGCCTGGGAGCTCCGTGCCGCAGAAGGAGCCTCCATTGAAGACCACGTCGCTCCAGGCAGAACGCTCCGCGCCTGGCACGCTGCAGAGGGGGAGGGGTGTCCAGAGGGGCGCTCGGGGGAGGAGGCCCTCGCACTCATGGACGCGCGGGATCGTGGGGTGGGGCAGCTCGTAGAGAGAGCCCACAGCTGGTTCCGAGCTCGGGGCCTCGAGCTCGAGCGCGTTGTGATCTCCCAGACCCTAGGGCGGCTTTACTCTTTGGATGAGGCGCGCCTAGCAGGCGTCGCGGCCGGGCTCGACGGTATTGAGCTCGTCGCGTCCTCGCTGAGAGCGGCGCCGCTCGCAGGGGCAGTCGCGAAGGGGACGAACGAGACCACATGAACGGGAGCTTCGGCGCGCTGGACTGGGGGGGCGTGGGGGCGCTGCTCCTCATCACGACTTGGATCGGGCACCGCGCGGCCGGGAGGCAAGAGAGCCTGCGGGACTTCTTCCTCGGGGGACGTCGGCTGCCTTGGTACGCGGTCGCGGCCTCCATCGTGGCGACTGAGATCAGCGCAGTGACCTTCATCAGCCTGCCCTCTGTCGTTGCGAGGGAGGGCGGGGACTGGACTTACCTGCAGATAGGGCTCTTCGGCTCTCTCTTCGCGCGCGGTCTCATCGCCTGGCTCCTCGTGCCTGCGTACTACGAGCGAGAGGTCTTCAGTCCGTATGACTACATGGGGGCGAAGCTCGGGGAGGGCGTGCGAAGGGCGGCGACCGCGCTCTTCGCCCTCGGCGGCATCCTCGGCCAATCTGCGCGTGTCTATCTCACCGCGGTGGTCCTAGAGGTTCTGCTCGCGGAAGAGCTCGCGTGGGTGTCGCTGCAGACGGGCGCGTCGCCGCTCGCAGCCGCTGTAGCGGTCATCACGCTAGTCGCTATGGCTTGGACCTTAATGGGCGGGATCGCCACAGTCGTGTGGACGGACGCTGTGCTCTTCCTCCTCTTTCTTGCCGGGATCGGGGCTGCGCTGTGGACTGTGAGCGGGACCGTGGAGGGCGGGCTCGCTGCCGTCCTCGAGTCCGGCTGGAGCGCAGGGAAGATGCGACTCTTCGACCTGCGCTTCGACCTCTCGGCCCCTTACACGCTGTGGGCGGCTGTGATCGCCTCGACCTGGGGTGGGGTGGGGTTCTACGGGACAGATCAGCTCCTCGCGCAGCGCTTGCTCTGCTGTCAGGACGTACGCGCTGCGCGCCGCGCTGTCTTGGCGAGCTATGCTGCGATCCTCGTGACGGCCTTGGTCGCGGTCGTCGGCGTCGCGCTCTGGGCGCACTATCAAGAGCACGCGATGAGCGCTGCGGCCCAAGGGCTCTATGAGGAGAAGGCGGACAGGCTCTTCCCGATCTTCGTCGTAGAGGTCGTTCCGCATGGCTTGAAGGGGCTCATCGTCGCGGGCGCTCTCGCCGCGGCGATCTCAAGCTTGGACTCAATCGTCGCGGCGCTCTCTCAGACAACCCAGAGCTTGCTCAAGCCTGCGAGCGACTCCGCGAGCGCGCTCAAGCGCTCTCGGGCGTTGGTCGTCTTCTGGAGCCTGGTCCTCGGCTGCGCTGCGGTGGCCATCGACGCTGTGGCAGAGAGCTACGCCTCCATCCTCGACCTCGCCCTGGCCATGGCGAGCTACACCGGCGGGGCGCTGCTCGCGGGCTTCCTCCTGGCCTTCTTGCCTCTCCGCACAGACGGGCGCGGCTTCCCCTACGCCGCCGCCCTCTCTGTCCTCGCCGTGTTCGCTGTCACCTCACATCAACCTTGGGGTGAGCGCCTCGGCGTCGCGCCTGAGCACGTCGTCCTTGTGGCAGGTGTGCTCCTCTGTGGGACCTGGGCGCTGACCGCGGCCTCGCGCACCTTCGGGGCGGCGCTGGCGCTCCTCATCGGCCTCGGGCTCACCTGGTGGCTCGCCACCGCGGGCACCTTGCCAGGCGTCGGCGTAGACGGAGGGGTGCGCGTGCTGGCTTGGCCTTGGTTTGTCCCGCTTGGCAGCACGATCGCCTTCACCTGGACGCTCCTGCTCAGCGGGCGCCGAGCCCGCACTGAGATCAAGGCCTGACGCTCAGTCCTTGACTGCCTCGTCCAGCCAGCGCACGTGGCGCTCAGGGTGCTCCTGTGAGACACCTGCTGCGATGGCTTGGGTGACCAGCGCGATGCGCGAGGCTTCATCATCAAGGCCGGCAAGCAAGAGCTCCGCGACCTTCTCTGCCTCGTGATCCCTCGCGCTAGCTACCAGGGCTGCGTAGCGCTGAGCGTGCTGTTGGCGGACCTCTCGCTCGAGGGCGCGCCTGATTCGCAACGCGCGCGCAACCGCGGGATCAAGAAGAGCGCCTCCGAGGAGCGAGAGGTCTTTAGAAGGAGCACCCTGCTCATCAAGGGAGCGAACCTGGGAGCTAGCTGAGAGCTCCTCTGAGCTCTGGCTCAGGCTCGACAGTTGCTGTCGAGCGTCGTGGACCGGGTCATTCAGGACGAGGCCTGCTGCGCGCCAGTCCCCTTGCTCTACTAAGAGGGGGAACAGGCGGTGGTCGAGCTTCCTCATGAGCGTTCGGCCAGCTTTGACCTCAACTGCTGCGCCGCAGAAGACGGCTGTCGCTGCGTCATCACCCAGCATCGAGTTGAGCTCGATCCAGTCACGCAGGTGCGTGACGGAGGGGAGCCTGTTCGTGACAGGTCGCAGGGCGAGGCGCTTCGTAGAGACGGCGGCGCGTACGGCCTCGACTCGATCGACGAGGGGCTTCATCTCCATCGGAAGGACGTCCCAGCGCCACGCAGCGAGGAGCGGTGCGTGAGTCGGGATGTGCTCCCAGAGCCAGAGCAGTTCCCCGCTGACGACCTCATCTTGTGAGTACTGCAGCAGCCCCTCAGCCACAGCGCGCCGGTCCTCAAAGTTGATGTCTTCGATCCGCATCGCCTCGAAGGTCTCAACGCGCTTCAGCAGTCTCCGCAGGTCTGCGTTCCCGTGTTGCAGGTCTTCGATCCATGCGCGCACCTCAGCAGCGGTCTTAAAGCCCGTGACCTGATCAAAGGCGACGCCGTCTCGAAACGCGACGAGGGTGGGGTACCCGCGGATGCCTAAGCGCTGCTTGACCTCGGTGTGGACGTCCATGTCGAGCTTGATGCATACGGCGCGCTCGTCGAGCCAGCGCACGAGCCCGGGGTCACGCCAAGTCGTGAGCTCCATCTGCCTGCAAGGAGCACACCACGTAGTCATCGCGTCGAGCACAATGAGCTTCTTCTCAGCGGACGCCGCCTCTACAGCCTGCTCCAGGGTGAGATCCCGGAACACGCTCTCAGGGTCGCAGCTCAAGGGCGCTGAGAGAGCTAGGGGGAGGATGAGGAGGGCGTTCAGCATGGTCGCAGACTGCACCTCAAGGATACGCCGCATTCAGTGGCGAGGTCGGGAGAGTCTGCGGCTGCCCCTGTGGGGCTCACTCAGAGGCGAAAGAGAAGATCATCGCAGGCTGCGCGGCCCGGAGGTAATCCTCTACAGACATGAGGAAGGAGTGCTCAAGGGAGCCGGCGTTGAAGGCGATGCGCTCGTTCTGAGGGATCTGGGCGTCCAAGTGGAGCGGGAAGGGGAGGAGTGGCCGTCCGAAGGGGGGCACGCTCCCAGGGACGAGGCTCGTGAGTTCCATGAGCTCTTCAGCGGATGCGAAGCGGGTCCTCCTCGCGCCCAGCTCGTCGCGAATCGCGCGAGAGTTGAGGCGCTTGTCCGCGGGGAGGACGAAGAGACCGAAGTCGTCATCAACCTTGAGGAGGAGAGCCTTCCCGCCGTTAGAGAGCGGCTCGCCGCGCGCAGCGGCGCTCTCCTCCGAGGTACGGGTCGGGCCGTGCTGTACCTCTCGGTAGGGGACCCCATCTTCCGTCAGCCACGCGCGCAGGCGGGCCAGGACGGGGCGCTCCTCGTTGTTCAACTCTCCTTGTCCCAATTGCGCTTCTTGTTCTTGTTCCACCAGCGCTGCCAGTTGTTGGGGCTCCCTGCGTTCGTGCCAGAGAGCTTCTCCATGCTGCGTTGGCAAGGACCTTGAATCCTCCGCCAGCGGTCTGCGCTGGTCATCCCGGTGGGATCTGACTGGTGCTCGGCTTGCGCGCTCATGAGCAGCTTGAGGAGATCTTCAAAGATGGCCTTGCGCTTCTTGTGGTCAAGGTTCGTGAACTGGCCAAGAGCCTCAGCCGCGGCGGCTTGGACCTGCGCGTTGAACTCGTCGAGCTCCTTCGTGAGAGTCTTCACGCCCTTCTCGTCTTTTGTCTCGCCAAGCCCAGCGATGATCGCGCAGCGAACCTCATAGTCCTCTTTGTGGTTCTTGTCGGTGACGAGCCGTATGAGGGAGGAGACGGACTCGGGGCCCATCTTGCTTAGCGCGCTTGCGCCGACGAGGAAGAGCTCTCGTTGTCTCGCGCCCTCTCGTGAGAAGGGCCGCCTCACCCGCATAGCACGCGTGACCTCGTTCACGATGAGCTTCTTATCGCTGGGGCCAGAGCGCTTGAACTCGGTCACTAGGCGCTCAACGATCCGGCCCGCTTGGGCGTCCTCTGCGCCGCGCTTCTTTGTGTGGGCGAGGAGCTGTTCTGTGAGTGCCTTGACCTCAGGGCGCTTATCCACGACCTCTTCGTCTTGTGCAGCGGCGACGCGGGGCAGGCTGAGCGCCGCGGCCTCGGCGGGAAAGGCGAGGGGAAGGAGCGTTAGCAGTGAGGAGATCATGTCCTCAGGATACGCTGCAGGCGGCAGTGACGCTCTGAGGAACGTGTGAAGGAACTAGGGCGCCACCTTAGGGGGTGCCCAGGGGTGCTCACCATTCAAGGTGATGAGAGCGCCAGCGCGAGGGTCAGGAGGAGGCGGAGCTAGCTCGCTGAGCGTCGGCGGGCCAGGCGCAGCGCAAGAGAGCGTGATGAGGAGGAGGACCCAGCTGGTTCTCATCTGGAGAGGGTAGCGGGCGCGAGCGCTCACACTCAATCGAGCACAGCGGCTATGCCTTTGAGGGCCTGAGGCTATGCTCTGAGGATGAAGAAACACCGCCTCACAATCGCCGCCGCAGACGTGTCGATCGTCTTCGCGCTCGGCTGCCTCCTCATCTCTGCTCAAGACCCGAAACTCGGCTACAGCGACACGCCGTTGATCCCTGGAACAAAGTGGCACGTACACGACGGGATGCGCCCCCAGCCGAAGGTCGTTGAGTCTGCCCAAGCTAGCGGCGCCCCCTCGGACGCTCTGGTCCTCTTCGGAGGCGCTGATATGAACGAGTGGAACAAGAGCTGGAAGATCGAAGACGGCCATATGGAGGTGAACGGTAAGGGCTCGATCTCGACGAAGCGCTCCTTCGGGGACTGCCAGCTCCACCTAGAGTTCGCCACGCCCGCGGAAGTGAAAGGGGATGGGCAAGGCCGCGGAAACAGCGGCATCCACTTCATGGGTGTCTACGAGGTCCAGATCCTCGATAGCTACGAGAACCAGACCTATCCCGACGGCCAGTGTGCATCCCTCTACGGGCAGTGCCCGCCGCTAGTCAACGTGAGCAAGGGACCAGGGGAGTGGCAGACCTTTGACATCGTTTTCAAAGCGCCGCGCTTCGATGGGGACGAGCTCACACGCCCTGCCTCAGTGACGGTGTTCCACAATGGCGTCTGCGTTCACGCCGAGCGGGAGTTCATCGGTCTGACCCGACACAGAGATGTCGCGAGGTACACCGACACGAAGACCACAGGGCCGATCAGCCTTCAGGACCACGGGAACCCTATGCGCTTCCGCAACATCTGGGTCCGTCCGCTCGGCGAGTACGACGCCGGCTCCTGAGCGATGCCTCAGCCGCGCTTGATGCGGTAGAGCCTGCCGTCGAAGCTCGCGATGTAGAGCTCGCCGCGCTGGTCGATCCCGAAAGATGCTGGTGAGGGGCAGTTGCCGATGAGCGCACCCTTTTGGAGCTCGTCCGTGACGTCAGCGTCGATGCTCCAGATGTGCCCAGACTGATAGTCTGCGTAGAGGTAGCGCCCCTTGAGAGAGGGGATCTTCTTGCCGCGGTAGACGAAGCCTCCAGTGATCGAGATCCCGTCCTTTCGGCCGTACTCAGCGACTGGTTCGATGAGCTCCCCAGGACCTGGCTTGTCCTTCATGCGGAAGGGGTGGGTGCCCTCCCTGAGCGGCCAGCCGTAGTTGCCGCCTTTCACCACCACGTCGACCTCTTCCCATTTGTTCTGACCGACGTCGCCGGTCCACAGAGCGCCGGTCTTCGGGTCGAAGCAGAAGCGCCAGGCGTTGCGGAGGCCGAAGGCCCAGATCTCGCCGCGCGCGCCCTCGGTGTCGACGAAGGGATTGTCTTCGGGGATCCGATAGGTCTCCTCCGAGTCCTCAGGGACGTTTACGTCGATGCGGATGATCTTGCCTAGGAGGTTAGAGAGGTCTTGGGAGTTCTTCTGAGGATCATTCGCTGCGCCGCCATCTCCTAGCGCCATATAGAGCATCCCGTCCGGTCCGAAATGAAGCTCTCCGCCGTTGTGGTTCCTCCAGGGCTGCTCGACCTCGAGGATCACCTTCTCGCTGTGGATGTCGACTTTGCGCAGGTCGTCCTCTTGGGCGAGGAACTCGCTGAGCCGCCCGAGCTTGTCGCCCGCGACGGAGTAGTGAACATAGAAGCGGCGGTTCTTCTTGAACTCAGGGTGGAAGGCGAGCCCGATCAGTCCCTCCTCATTCCCCCGCCTAGAGACATCATCAGAGATGTCGAGGAAGAGCTGTGGAGCGCTCGCCTTGCCGCTCCTGTCGACACGGAAGAGATGAATTCGTCCGTCTTGCTCCGCCATGGCGTGCCAGTCCGAAGAAGAGTCCATCGGCCCGAACCAGATCGGTCGCGTCCAGACGGGGTGCTCTGGGAAGGCGCGCTCGATCTTGACTTCGTCGGTGGGCGCGGCGAGGAGCGAGAGGAGGAGGGTTGTCCACATGGTTCGGCCTTAGGTGAGGGTCGTGCTGTCGCAGAGTTTACCGGGGCGCCGGTCAAACAGGGCCCCGGAGAAGGGGGGAGTTGCTACCCTCAACAAGAGGTCGTAAACCAAACACTCCATGAACGCTCTCCTTGTCCCTTCCAAACCCTCCGAGGAGGTCTGCTGATGCGCGCATTGCTCATCTCGCTTTTCTGTCTCTCCGCGTCTCTGCCTGAGAGCTCAAAGGTCGAGTGGACGGCGGATATCGAGGCTGGCCTCGCCCTGGCTGAGGCAGAGGGTCGCGTTGTTGTCTTGGCCTTGGGGGTGGTCGAAGAGGCGCGCAGCGAGGCGCACATCAAGGAGATCTACGGCGACAAGAAGCTCTCAGCCTACTTCGCAGAGTCTGTGAACATCCCGGCGTGGTCCTTCGAGGTCGGCGAGGAGAAGGCGCTCCCGCGCTTCGGTGACGTCGAGCCTAGTGATCACTTGAACAACCTCGCGGTGATCGCAGAGCGATGGCTGCAGCCGAACGCGGAGGGGGTCATCGCGTTGCCGCAGCACGTGTGGCTCTCATCGAAGGGGGAGGTGCTGCTCTCTTGCACCTACGAGATCGAGATGGAGGAGTTCGCGTGGTGCTTTGACGAGGCCCTGCGACGGGCAGGCGTCGAGGAGCGCCCGTCTCTCGTGAAGGGCGCGCACCCGCCGCGTCGGCTCCTTTTGGGGGAGGTCTACCGGCTCATCGATGGAGACCAGCTCGGTCGAGGGATGAAGCCCGCCGAGCTCGAGGTGCTCTTGGATGAGGTCAAGAAGCGCATGCTCACAGAGCGAGACCGGGGAGATGTTATCCAGATCATCTTCACAGACGAGCAGGAGGGAGTGGAATACCTCACGCAGCAGTTCGGTCTGTGGGAGCTCGGCGGCCCAGCGGTCGCGCAGATCATCGACGGGACCTTTGAGCTCATCGGGCTCTCCGCCTCAAAGAAGTACCTGCAGTGTCTCAAGAAGTTCGCGAGTCATAACCGCGCTAGCCTGCGAATGCGCGTGGCGGTCGCCTATGAACAGATCGGCGACCCCGACGGCCTCTCCGAGGGGAAGAAGGCGCTCAAGAAGGAGAAGGACGACGAGGTGCGTGCTGAGTGGGTGAGGGCCTTGGGCGCTTGCGGTCGTGGCGATAAGTCGACGAGTAAGACGTTGGTCCGCTTGGCAGAGAAGGAGAAGAACGATCGAGTTAGGAGGAACGCGATCCTCGCGCTCGGCCACGTGTTGCCAGAGGAAGGCGCCTTAGAGGCGCTCTTAGAGATCGCTCGGGATGGCGAGGGAGATGATCGCTACGCCGCGGTCCTGGGCTTGGCGCTCGGCCGAGCTGAGGCGGGTCGCGGAGTGATGGAGCGGATGAGAGAGGGTGAAGAGGATGGCGAGCTCTCAGAGCTCCTTGAGCGCTCCCTCGCAGTCTTAGACGGAGGCAACCTCAACGAGCTGCAGAGCTCTTTTAAGCTGATCAGCGAGAGCACGCTAGATCGATGGAGGCTCTTCTTCGTGCCGGTGCCTGCCGGCTTCGGCGCGGACGGTAGGTGAGGTCTGCCCCGGGCTCTCCACGGCTCTGAAAGCCCCAGAGTCTCCTAAGCAGCGCCTTCCGCAAGGCTCTTGTACAAAGGCAAGAACCTCTGCCATGACTCGGGGTTGGCGTGCTGAAATTCGTACGTCCCCCGAGCCTCTCGGACGTCAACAGATCACCACAGGCCAAACTCATGAAGCTCTTCTCTGCCTCTACGCCCCGCGTCGCGCTCGCTGCAGCGCTCCTCACCGCGCCGCTCGCTGCCGGCGACATCAAGTGGCAGGGCGACTACGAGGGCACCCTCGCGAGCGCGGCCGCTGAGTCTCAAGTCGTCTTTGTAGCCGTCAATATGGTCGGCGAGCGCGCCAACGAGCGCATGATCAAGGACGTCTATAAAGAGAAGAAGATCGAAGAGCTCGCAGAGCTGACGCTCAACATCGTGGCCTCTAACTGTTGGCAAGAGGGAGCCTCGGCTTGTAAGGCCTTTAAGCCCCTGAGCGTAGATGAGCTGAGAGAGCTGGATGTGCGAATCAGAGGCGAGGTCTTGCGTCCAGATGACCAGGGCTACGTCGTCGCTCCACAGCACGTCTTCCTGAACCCAGCTGGCAGCGTGATCCTCTCTGTCCCCTATGAAGTGACGGTGCATGAGCTCGAGTGGTGCTTCGTAACCGCTCTCCAAACGGTGGACCCTGAGGCTCCGGTGTCTATGTCTAGCAAGGCGCGCGCGCCGAAGCGCTTGATCCTCGGTGACGTCTACGACGTCTCTGGAGGGCTCAGCGGCCGCACCTTGACCCGTGAGGAGGTCTTGGACCTGATCGATCAGATGCGGCGCGGCGCGCTGCGAGGGGAGGAGCGCGCGAGCGCCTTTCGCTCCGTCATCTCTGCGGATGAGCCTGAGGCTCGCGACTTCGTCCTCGATGAGCTCAGAGGGAGCGCCGGTGGCGGAGGCGGGCGAGGTGCCGGCCGTGGCGGTGGTCGCGGCGGTGCTCGTGGCGGTGGCGGGAACAACCAAGACCGAAGACCGCAGGTCCTGCATCAGATAGGAGTGAACTCTCCGCCCTCCTACTGGGAGGTCGTCGCAGAGTTTCTCGGTGACTCGAAAGATGAGGTGCGGAACGAAGCGGCGGTTGCCCTTGAGCAGCTCGCTGCGCCAGCGTCTTTCCGCGTGATCTCTAGCGCGCTCAAAAAGGAGAAGATCCTCGAGATTGAGAAGAACTTGCTGCGCGCGCTCGGGGCGGCGGGCGCTGCAGAGAAGTCGGCCAAGGCGACGCTCCTAAAGGTGGCTGAGAAGGACCGAGAGGAGCTCCTCCGCGCGAACGCAGTGGTCTCGCTCGGATACCTCGTGCGAGATGAAGATGTCTTCGAGTTCCTGACGCAGACATTTCAGGGAGGCGCTCCGAGGATGCAGGCGGCTGCTGCTGTCGCCATGGGGCTCAGTCGTGAGGAGGAGTGGCTCGCCATCTTGGATCCTGCCAGCGTGACTGCAGAGGAGGGGCAGGAGGCGCCCGAGCCTCTAGAGCTAGAAGATGAGGTTCAGGACGCTGTTGAGGCTGCCAAGCGCGTCCTCTCTGATGGAGACTTGAAGCCCCTCGAAGGTCCCATGAGAGAGGTCGCTGAGGACGAGCTCAGGCGTGAGCGGCTCTTCGGTGGAAGAGGTGGCAGAGGCGGAGGAGGTCGTGGCGGCGCAGAAGGTGAAGGTGGACGCGGTGGTGGCGGCGCCGGACGCGGGGGTGGCCGCGGGGGTGGCCGCGGCGGCGATGACTCTGAATAAGCGCTGATTCAATCAACCCTGCCAAACGAAAAAGAGAAGCCGGCGCCCACGAAGTGCGCGCCGGCGTCTACTTAATTATCTGCTGAAAATTGGCTTACTTCTTCGGGCGGCGTCCGCGCGGGAGGTTGGCCTTCGGCAGCTTGTAGCCGTTCTTCTTGTACTCCTTAGCGATGGCACGGAAGCCGTCAGCGAGAGCGTGACGCATGAGGTTGTCTCCAGCCTTCTTGCTCGCGTTCATCGCGGTGTTGATGGCGTTGAGGGCCTTTGTCGCAGACTTCAGATGCGTGAGGTCCTTCTGTGACTTCTTGGCGATGCGGTCCTTGATCTCTTGGATTTTTGCCTCGAGATTCTTGATGGCTTGTGTATCCGTGGGGCGCCCGCGGCGCTTGCCAGCCTTGGCCTTCTTTGCGCCGGGCTTGGGGCCGGGCTTCTTCTTGGTGCTGGCCTTCTTCGCGACCTTCTTGGTCACCTTCTTCGCAGCCTTTTTTGCGACCTTCTTTTCGGTCTTCGCCATTACGTCTTCCATGTTTGTTGTGTGGAATAATCGGATGCTCGACGCCGCATTTATTTCGCAGCACATCGCTCGTGATCACGTGAATTCGTGATGATAATTCGACCTGGAACAGCCCTAGTCGACCCATTTTTTACACGGTTTAGCATGGGAAAAGCAAGCGCTGCCGATCCACTGGATCCGATAGAGCAAACAGAGCGCCCGCTGTTACCATGAGTTCGGTGCTCGCGCTCCTCCTCTTAGCCAAACATGCTCAACACCCTCCTCTTGTCGGCCGCTCTTTCTGCTGCCCCCCAGCCCCTGCAAGACGCCCCCGTCTCACAGCAAGCGATCAATGAAGCCATAGACCGCGGGGTTCAGTATCTCCTCTCCGCGCAGCACGTCGATGGTTCTTGGTATGACGGGAAGACCAACGTCTATCCCAACCCCGAAGGTGGCGCGACCGCGCTCGTTGTCGCTGCGCTCTTGCACTCTGGGATTGACCACGATCACCAGGCGATCGTGCGTGGGGCGGCCTATGCGCGGAGCCGGCCCATGCAGATGTTTTATGGGACCGTCACGAGGATCCTGATGGAGGACATCCTGAGCGAGCACAAGGACGAGAGGCAGCTCAAGGCCCTCGCAGAGTTCCTCGTCGGCGGTGCGAGCTCCGAATATTTTGACTATCCGGGGCTCGACAAACCGGACCTCTCCATCACGCAGTACGCCGTGCTGGGTCTTTGGATGGCGAAGAAGAACGGGGTGAAGGTCCCGGATAAGGTCCTAGAGACGACGCTCAAGACGATCATGCGTCACCAGATGGCGGACGGTGGCTGGGGTTACTTTGGCGAGACCGCATCGACCTCTCCTTTCGCGCAAGGTGGAGAGGGCGGTGGGGCGACCTGCTCCATGACGACGGCAGGGATGTCGAGCCTGCTCTTCATCTTGGATGCGCTCGGCGAGAAGCATAAGGCGACCCGCAAGTACAAGGATGACGTAGATGAGTGCTTGGAGAAGGGCAATGAGTGGCTCAACAAGCACATGTCGTATGAGTACAACTTCACGCCGACTGGTGATGAGGCGCACAACCGTCAATGGGACCTCTATTACTACTACACCATCGAGCGGCTCGGGACCGTCGCGGCGGTGGAGCAGCTAGGCGGGGAGGACTGGTACAAGACAGGCGCTGAGTTCTTGGTGAAGAGCCAGCTGGAGAACGGAGGTTGGGCTCCTAGCAGCAGGCCGCAAGAGCCGGGCTACTCCAGCGAGTGTGGTACCGCCTTCGCGCTGCTCTTTTTGAACAAGGCGACCGCGTCCGTCACGGGCCAGAACGTCAAGCGGAAGCAGCGCTCGGTCGCCTCTCTAGACCCGGACAATGCGAAGGTTGACCTGCGGGTGAACCTCACCAAGAGGCCAGTGGCCTGGGTCGCCCGCTTCGGGCGAGATGTCCTCGACAACTACGGTAAGAAGGGACAGTTCGGCTTAAGGGTCGAGAAGGTGACCTACTACGTTAATGACGAGGTCGTCGGTGAGGTCTCCGGAGACTTGGAGAAGAACTCTGGCTCTGAGCGCTTCGCTGTGGAGCTGGACATCGGTCCAGGTAAGCACCAAGTCACCGCCTTGGTCACAGCCGCGCCTGAGCCGGACCAGGGCTTCCCCGTGAGCGATGAGCGCTTTGAGCTCCGCTCTCCGCCTGTGGAGATCAACGTTGACTGGACTATGACCGAGGCGCAGCGCCTCAGCTTGGAGGAGCTGACAGCGAACCTCATCCCTGGCTCAGGTCCCGAGATCTCGGTCTCTTCGGAGCGTGACGCCTCTGGAGAGGGCTCCTTCGCAGTGGACGGGACGACCGCGACCAACTGGCTCCCGGACGAGGGCGACAGCGCGCCCTCCATTCGGATGTCTTGGAAGCGCGGCATCAAGGCGAAGACCCTCGTCCTCACCCCGCCGCAGGTCCGGTACAGCATGAGCCGCACTTACCCTGATGGTGAGGTGGAGATCGAGAGCTATTGGGCCATCGGGCGCCAGCTCCCAAAGAAGATCGAAGTCTCCATCAACGGTAAGGAGACGGAGTATGAGCTGAAGGGGGAGGCGCGCGAGCACGTCGACCTCGGCAAGACGCACACGATCAAGTCTTTGGAGATCAAGATCTTGGAGACTCGCCCCGCTACGGATAACGCGGCAGGGGGCACAGGCTTCGCAGAGATTGAGCTCATCGGCAAGGTCAAGAAGCGTCGCTAATGGGGAGGCCGAGCGCCTCCGCCCTGCGGGCTCTCGCCCGTCGTGACCCTGCGCTGGGCCGCGTCATGCGCAGGCTCGAGCCGCTGCCTAACTTCCCCGGAGTCGATCCGCCGGGGGTGCGTAGCCACTTCTCATACCTCTTACGTGCTATCGCGTTCCAGCAGCTTGCTGGGAAGGCGGCTGAGACGATCTGGGGCAGGGTCTGCGCCCTGACAACGGGGCGTATGGCGCCCAGCGCTGCAGAGGTGATGGAGCTTGGAGAGGAGCGGCTGCGCAGCGCAGGGCTCTCCCGCGCTAAGGCGGCAGCCTTCCTAGACCTCGCTGAGCGGACGCTCGACGGACGGCTCAAGCTGCGAGGCTGCGCGAGGCTCTCTGACGAGGAGATCATCTCGCGTTTGATCGAGGTCAGGGGCATCGGGGAGTGGAGCGCGCAGATGTTCCTCATGTTCCGACTAGGTCGGCTAGATGTCCTGGCACCTGCTGACCTCGGGGTCCAAGAGGGGCTCAGGCTCCTTGACGGTCTGAAGGAGCGCCCGAGCGCTAGAGAGCTGGCCCTGCGTGGAGCCCGCTGGCGGCCCTTGGCGAGCGTCGGCTGCTGGCTGATGTGGCGTCTGGTCGATGAGGCCCGTGAAAGTTGAGCCCGCGTTCCTAGGGGAATCAGGGCGCTGCTTGTCTTAGACTCTGAGCGGTTCGACACGGAGTCGAATGACCCGCTGGGGGCGGCGTCTTGTGGCGCCTGAGAGGTACCCTTTGAACCTGATCCGGATAGCACCGGCGGAGGAAAGCAAATGACTGAGTTCGACATCCTGGATGATCAAAAACCCCTGAGGCAGCAAGAGAGCTTTGAGGAGTCCTTCCCCAACTCTGAGAAGATTCACAAAGAGGTCTGGCACGAAGAGCGCGTGCTCCGGATCCCCGAGCGACGCATCCACCTAGACGGCGGGAGCGGCTCGCTCGATGTCTACGACACGACGGGGCCCCAGGGAAAAGACCCCTTTGAGGGCCTGCCTAAGCTGCGGGAAGAGTGGGTCCGAGATCGACTCGAGAGCGCGGACGGGAACCTCTCTCAGATGCACTACGCGCGCTTGGGAGTCATCACAGAGGAGATGACCTACGTCGCCGCGCGGGAGGGCTGTGAGCCTGAGTTTGTGCGCAACGAGCTGGCCGCGGGCCGCGCGATCATCCCTGCCAACATCAACCACACTGAGCTCGAGCCCATGATCATCGGGCGCAACTTCTGCGTGAAGATCAACTCGAACATCGGCAACTCGGCGGTCGGCTCTTCGATCCCTGAGGAGGTCGAGAAGCTGCAGTGGTCGATCCGCTGGGGCGCCGACACCGTGATGGACCTCTCGACGGGCGCAGACATACACCGCACCCGGGAGGCCATCATCCGAAACTCGCCTGTCCCGATCGGGACGGTCCCCCTCTACCAGGCCCTCGAGAAGGTCGACGGTAAGGCAGAGGACCTGACCTTTGAGCTCTTCAAGGAGACCATCATCGAGCAGGCGGAGCAGGGCGTTGACTACTTCACGATCCACGCAGGCGTCCTCTTGCGCCATGTCCCTCTCACCGCGGAGCGCGTCACAGGGATCGTGAGCCGCGGCGGCTCGATCATGGCGAAGTGGTGCCTCGCGCATCACAAGGAGAACTTCCTCTACGAGCGCTTCGATGAGCTCTGCGAGGTCATGAAGAAGTACGACGTCTCCTTCAGCTTGGGAGACGGGCTCAGGCCCGGTTGTATCGCAGACGCTAACGACGCCGCCCAGTTTGCAGAGCTCGAGACCCTCGGTGAGCTCACGGCGAAGGCCTGGGAGCACGACGTACAGGTCATGATCGAGGGGCCGGGACACGTCCCGCTGCATAAGATCAAGGAGAACATCGACAAGGCGATCGAGGTCTGTTTCGACGCGCCCTTCTACACCTTGGGCCCCCTCACGACGGACATCGCGCCGGGCTATGACCACATCACCTCAGCCATCGGCGCGGCGAACATCGGCTGGTGGGGGACGAGCATGCTCTGCTACGTCACACCGAAGGAGCACCTCGGCCTCCCGAACGCGGAAGATGTGAAGACAGGCGTCATCACCTACAAGGTCGCGGCGCATGCCGCAGACCTCGGGCGCGGCAACAAGCGCGCTCAGGAGTGGGATGACGAGATGAGTCGGGCGCGCTTCGAGTTCCGATGGGAGGATCAGTTCCGGCTCTCGCTCGACCCGAAGACGGCCCGCGACTTCCACGACGAGACCCTGCCAGCGCCCGCAGCAAAGTCAGCGCACTTCTGCTCGATGTGTGGCCCACACTTCTGCTCGATGAAGATCACAGAGGACGTGCGTAAGTACGCTGAAGAGCAAGGGATCTCAGCTGAGGATGCCCTCAAGGCTGGCATGGAGGCGAAGAGCGAAGAGTTCCTTGTGAAGGGAGGCGAGGTCTACCAACCAGAGGGTTGATAGGCTCGGCCCGCTAAATCATGTGGGAGCTCATCCGACGAGCGCGATCGTTCAGAGCGCTCGTCGGGACGCAGTTCCTCGGGGCGTTCAATGACAACGCCTTCAAGCAGCTCGTCCTCCTGCTGATCTTCAGCAGCGTGGCCTGGGTCGGTGAGCATCCGCTCGCGGAGCGCTACGGGCAGGCCCTGCCTAGCGCGCTCTTCTCCCTGCCCTTCGTCTTGTTCGGCGCGATCACCGGCTCCCTGGCTGATCGGGCCTCAAAGACGAGAGTCATCAGGGGCGCGAACCTGTTGGAGGTCGGGGTCATGGCGTTGGCGCTCGCGGCCTTCACCGGTGAGAGCTACCCGCTGCTCCTAGCCTGCGTCTTCCTGATGGGGACGCAGAGCTCGATCTTCGGTCCGAGCAAGTATGGCGTGATCCCAGAGCTCGTCGGCGAGAAGGACATCTCGCGCGCGAACGCTCTCATTCAGGTCACTACATTCCTAGCCATCATCTTAGGTGTGGTCCTCGGCGGCGAGCTCCTCGAGCGCTACAAGGGGGACCTCACGATCCCCGGCTTCACCTACGTCGGCTTCGCGGCGATCGGGTGGATGATCTCTCTGCAGATCGCGAAGACCCCGGCGGTGAACCCGAGCCTTCGGTTGAACTGGAACGTCTTCTCGCTCGTGCGACAGCACTGGCAGGCGGTCAGCGGAGACAGGGTCTTAGTCCTCTGCGTGTGGGCGAGCTCGCTCTTCTATCTCGTGGCGGCCTGCTTGATGATGGTCGTGAATGCGTACGGGGCCTGGCTCGGGATGAACGAGGGCGACATCGCCCTCTCGAACGCTCTCATCGCAGTCGGGATCGTCTTAGGGAGCGTTTTGGCGGGCAAGATCTCTGGCGACAGGATCGAGAGCGGCTTGATCCCGCTCGGCTTAGCTGGGATCGCAGGCGCGCTCTTTGCTATGCAGCTCGCGCCCGAGAGTGTGGTCAACTTCCGCACATGCCTCATCCTGATCGGCGTCTCCTCTGGTCTCTTCAGCATCCCCATACGCGGCCTCTTGCAGACGCGGCCCGCTGAGTCCAAGCGCGGCTCAGTCCTCGGTCTGAGCTCGATGATCGACTTCACCGGGATCCTCTTGGCCTCAGGTGTCTACTACCTTCTCGAGAAGGTGCTCGAGCTCTCTCCGCCGACGATGTGTGTGGTCCTCGGGGTGCTCGTGCTGGCCTTCTTAGGCGGCTCGCTCATGTACACGGCCCAGTTCGCGATCAGGCTCTTCCTGCTCTTTCTGGTGCGCTGCTTCTATCGCGTACGCGTGCAAGGGGTCGAGCAGGTCCCGAAGGAGGGCGGCGCTCTGCTCGTCTGCAATCACGTCTCCTTTGTAGACGGGATGCTCGTCGCGGCCTCGCTCCCTAGGGAGCCCCGCTTCTTGATGTACACGCCCTTCTTTGATGTCCCCGTCCTAGGGTGGTTTGCGAAGCGCATGGGCGTCATCCCGGTCTCCTCTGGTGACACTCCTGAGGAGAAGCGAAACTCGCTGAAGAATGCTTCCGACGCTGCAGCCGGGGGTGACCTCGTCTGCATCTTCGCTGAGGGCGCTATCACTCGCTCTGGTGCCATGCTCGGCTTTGCGAAGGGCTTGGAGCGGATCGCCGGTGACGCGCAGGTACCGATCATCCCCGTGGCCCTAGACCGATTGTGGGGGAGCCTCTTCTCCTTCGACCGTGGGAAGATCCTGTTCAAGCGTCCGCAGCGCCTCCCATACCCCGTAGACCTGCTCGTCGGAGAGCCGCTCGCGCATGACTCTGAGGCTTGGCAAGTGCGAAACGCTGTCGCCGAGCGCCTCGCGGTCCACCGCAGCTCGAGGAGAGGCCCTTGGGGTCACCTCGGTCGTCGACTCCTTCTCTCCGCGAAGCAAGCTGGCAGGCAGCCTGCCCTCGTCACAGGAGAGGAGACCTGGAGTCATAGGCGGCTCCTCGCCGAGGCTCTCGCGACGCGCGCGCGCCTTGAGGCAGCGCTCCCCGCGGGAGAGCGGGTCGCCGTGGCGCTGCCTCTAGGGCGAGACGCGATCACAGTCTCTTTAGCTCTCTGTCTCTCTGAGCGGGTGCCTGTGATGCTCGATCCAGCTGCAGATCAGGATGAGAACGTGAGGCGTCTCAAGCGCGCTGGGGCTGTGGCTGTCATCGCAGAGACAGGCAGTGATGCCTGGCAGGGAGGAGAGCTCGTCCTGACCCCCAAGCAGCTCGCTTTGAGCGCCAGCGGGCGCATCAAGGCTTGGATCTGCACATGGCTCCCAGCGTGGCTCACTGCACGATCGCTGCAGCTCGGCGAGGACTCTTCACGTGAAGCGGTGATTCACTTTGATCAGGCAGCGGGCGGGGATGAGGTCATGGTCCCGCTCTCGCACTCCAACCTCCTGTCAAACGTCCAGGGCTTGTCCGCGCTCGTCGATCTCTCCAGCGGGGATCGTGTGCTCGCCACGCTCCCGCTGCACGGGGCCTTCGGGCGCACGACCACTCTCTTCGCGCCGCTCCTCTCAGGCGCAGCGGTCGCGCTCCCTCCTGACCGAAGGGACCCGCGCGCGATCACATCCTTCATCGACTCCTCGCGCGTGACGCATCTCGTAGGGACGACCTCGCAGTGCCGTGAATATCTCACGGAGGCTACGAGGGAGCAGCTCAAGGGGTTGAAGCTCTCCTTCGTCGGGGGTGAGGAGGCGCCGGGGGAGGACCTCATCCTCGAGTGGCGAGAGCGCTTCGGATCAGAGCTACTCGCGGGGCATGGACGCACAGAGTGTGGCCCCGTCATCAGCCTCAATGTCCCCAACGTCTCTAGGATGGGGGCTAAGGAGGAGGGGAACAGGGCGGGCACTGTCGGTCGAGCGATCCCCGGGACGGCTCTCAAGGTCGTGGACCCTGACACGGGCGCGCCGCTCCCGCCTGGGACGGAGGGCGTGCTCTTGGTGAAGGGGCCGGGAGTGTCTAGCGGCTACCTAGACGACGCCGAGCGCGCGGCGCAGAAGTTCTTGGATGGCTGGTTCTGGACAGATGAGCGAGCCGTCATCGACAAGCACGGCTTCGTCCAGGATCTCTAGTCTTCAGCTCGGCTGCGCCACTCGGAAGCGCCGCGGGTCGAGGGCGCGCGCCGTCTTGTCCGAGGGCTCTTCATCGAGGAGGTGGGCAGCTGCGAGCCTGCCCACGCCCGCAGAGCAGCTGACTCCGTGTCCCCCAAGCGCAGCTGCCCAGAAGAGCCCGTCTACGTCCGGGTCAGGGCCGATGAGGAAGTCGTCGTCAGAGGTGAAGGTGCGCATCCCTGCCCAGAGATGCGCGCAGCCGGCGTCCATGACACCCTCGATGAGGCGGGAGGCCTTCTCTGCGATTTGCTCGCCGACCTCGGGCTCTACACGACATGCGTCAGGCTCTACGACCTCTTCATCGCAGGCACAGAGCAGCATCCCGCCGCTCTCAGGTCGAGTGTAGAAGGCCTCCGGATAGGACCAGAAGATAGGCCAGCTAGGGTCGATCGTGTCGTCAGTGGAGGTGACCATGAGGTGCCTTCGCCTGGCCTCCAAGCGGAGCTCGGAGCCAGCAGCCTCCGCCAGCTGACCCGCCCAACCGCCAGCGCAGATGATGATCTTGGATGCCCGGAGCTCTTCGCCGCTCGCGAGCACGACGCCCTCGACGCCGGTCGCTGAGCGCAGAAAGCGAGTGACCCCTGTTCCAGCGCGCAGCTCCACACCCGCCTCGCGGGCGCCACGCAGGTAGGCCTCGAGGAGAGCGGCGACGTCGATCTCGCCCTCATCCTCGACCAAGTAGGCGCCCTCTGTCGGGCCGCTGTACCAGGGGAAGCGCTCTCTGAGCGCTGCTGCATCGAGAGAGATCACCTTGTCAGGGTCAGGCTTGGTGTCGAGCCAGCGCACGAGCTCCTGCTCCCCAGCCAAGCCTAGCTGGAGGATCAGGCCCTTTTGGTCTAGGAGAGGAACTTGGGTGAAACCCTCAGGGGGAGAGGAGAGCAGCGCGGCGGTCTCATGGGCGAGCGCAGCCGTGGCGTCTCCCTCTGTGAAGGTCCGGAGGATAGCGGCGTTCTGCGAGGTGGCGTGGGCGCCGAAGTCTCCCTCGCGCTCTATGAGGGTGACGTCACGTGCCCCTCGTTGAGCGAGGTGCCAAGCGGTGGCGGCGCCGGCGATGCCTCCGCCAATGATCAAGATGCCGTGAGCCATGGGAGAGTGAGAGTGTACAGCGCCGGCAGCGAGGGGGGGGGCTCAGGCTACAGCTGCAGCGAGTCGCCGCACTGCGTCGTCTAGTGCGCGTCGCAGCGAGCGCCTAGAGCGGCCTGTGCGGTCTTCGATCTCTCTCCAGCTGTGACCCTCGCTGAGCCGGAGACGGACGAGGCGCTGATCGAGGACCGAGAGCCTGGCCATCGCTCCCTCCAATAGCGAGCGTTGCTCAGCTTGGGCAGCGCGCTGGTCGGGCTCTGGTTGCTCAGGAGCGAGCTGGTGGAGCTGCTTTGCCTCCTCTCGAGAGGTGTCCCGAACAGCCCGAGCGTGGTGACGGATGTCGTCTCTCAAGACGTTCAGCAAGATCTGTTGGAGCCAAGCGATGAAGCTCCCAGCGCCTCGATACTCAAAGTGGTCGATACGCTCCCAAGCCCTCAGGAGCGCAGCTTGCAGGACGTCCTCGTCATCGAGGCGTCTAGCGAGCTCAGGCGGTAGCCTGAGCCTCGCGACGAGGTCTTGGCTGACTCGCTCTACGAGCTCGTGCCAAGCGTCGGGGTCGCGCTCACATGCAGCTGAGATGAGCCGCTCAGGGAGCGCACGGGGACTCTTCGTCCTAGGGTGGGTCACAGGGCTGCCAAGCCGCGCTGCCACGGAGACCGAACGCTAATTAGGGAGAATCGAAGAGGTCAAATTGCGCTCGGATGGGTCGCTGAGCCTCCAAAGGCCCTACGAGGCGGGTGTCCTCCCGTTGGGAAACCCAGAGTTTGCCCCAGGGGCCCTCGACGATGATCTTGGACGCTGGGTCGGTGGCGAAGCGTGCGAGCGACTCGCGGAATGCGTAGCGGCCCTCGAGTGAGGGAGCGCCGTCTGGAGAGGGCATGAGGCGGCCGCGAGCGAGCTCCCATTCATCGCCACGAGTGAGGAGGCTGAGGCTGCCGCGACGGAGCTGAGTGCGGTTCCGGCGACCGGGAGAGGTCTCAAAGAGCGTGACTCCGCCATGGCCTATGACTCGGACCTTCTTATGCCGGGGCAGCAGGACGAGGCCCGCGCCCGGTCCGAGGTGGGCGGCCTTAGACATGTAGGAGCGCTCCATGATTCGTAACGTGCGCATGGCCAGGCCTCCCCAAGCGTCCGCATCAATCAGCGCTGGCGGACCCCAGCCGAGGACGACCCGCGCGCCGAGCTCGGCCCTCTTTCGCGGGTTCCGCTCGACCTCTTCAAGCTGCGCGAGCTCTACGACCCCGCCGCCGGCGAGGATCGCGCCAGCAGGGCCGACCCCGATGATCGGGCGCCCCTCTCTGTTGAGCCGCGCGAGGGCGTGTACCAAGCGCGTCGGACGACGCGCCTCAAAGAGGGTCTCGTACCAAGGGAGGAGCGCTCCCCCTTCAAGGGTCACTGCGGAGGCTCCTCTGATCCGTTCGCTGAGCTCGCGCGAGTCAGCGCTCTCCTTGTCACCGATCGCGAGGATCACCCTGCCCTGCAGGTCGAGCTGTGAGGAGCCCTGAGCGCTGAGCTGAATGATGAGCGGCGCGGCGCCTTCGAGGAGGGCGTCGATGTCCGCTTGCAGGGGGGAGCCCTCCTCAGGAGCGGACTCCAAGATGGCGACGGGACCCTGCGCTATGGGCGGCGCGGCGAGGGCGGCGAGCAGCAGCAGCGCTGCCGGCGTCACTGGCTCGCTCCCAGCTCTTCGCGCAGATCAAACACTCGGTGCAGGGCAGTCAACACGAGGGCGTGTCGAATCTCTCCGCTGCTGACCGCGGCGCGGACCTCTTCATGGCTGAGCGTCGCAACCTCGATGTCCTCGCCAGGGTCGAGGTCTTGTGTGGCCTCAAGGCGGCAGCCCTTCGCGAGCCAGTGGTGCATCTTATTTGTCTGAACTGCAGGGTTCGGGTCGACGCAGCCGAGATATGCCCACTCGTCCGAGGCATAGCCGGTCTCTTCGAGCAGCTCGCGCTTCGCGCTCTCCTCATGCCCTTCTCCAGGGTCGATCACGCCGCCCGGGACCTCGGTCGTGACCTCTTCAGTGCCGAAGCGGTACTGCCTCACTACGATCAGGCGATCGTCAGTCGTGAGGGCCACGACGTTCACCCAGTCCGATGTCTCGAGGACCAAACGGTCGAGCTCTTGCCCTGATTTTGGGTGTGTCATCCGGTCAAAACGTGAGCGAAAGACGATCAAGTCTGGGCCGCGTTCGCTGGAGACGCGCTCCCAGCGGGGTACGCCGTGGCTAGGCTGAGTGGACATCCTTCGATCTTATCTTCCGCCAACAGTCCGGGATGGGCTGTTTTTTTCTCTAAGGCCGGGCCCGCAATGGGCATTTCTAGTACGATCTTCGACCACCTCGCGCTTGGTGAGGTGTCACTGGACGGACCGTACGGCCCGTTGGGAATCATGAACTGAACGGCCTTGTTTGGAGGGCACTATGGATTCAATGAATGTTGATGCGGCGTCGGAAGATGTACGCGATGAGATGAACGACGCTGAGGGGAGCGCTGAGCAAGCGACCTATTCTGGACCGGATGATTACCGTGAGAAGACCGGTAAGCGCTTCCGTATGACGAAGGCTCAGAAGGAGCGCGGACTCAGTCGCGAGGAGGCCTTCGCCGAGTTCATCGGCGCAGAGGTCGAGCCCGCGGCTGTAGAAGAGTCCGTTCAAGAGGAAGACCCGATCGTCTTCGCCGCGGCTCCGGAGGAAGAAGATTCGCTCGAAGAGGTCGAGCCTGAAGTTCAAGACGCTCCTGCTGAGGCTGCGAGCGAGTCCGCTGAGGACGACGAAGAGTACGACGACGAGGAAGACGAGGAGGCGTGGCTTGAGCTGCGCGGCGACCTCGCTACCCTCGCAAAGAATGACGCACGACGAGGGCTTCGCGAGCCTCACGTTAGAGCTGATGGAAGAGGTCCCTGACCCCAAGGAGCTCGTCGAAGACCTCCTGCGTCTCCTCGCTGCAGAGATCGTTAGCCCCACCACGAGCGGTGGGAGCTCGAAGTCCGGAGCAGGTGAGTGGGGACCCCCCGCTGAGTTGACCGTCACGGACGAGGGATTCGCGAGACTGTTTATGTCTGCGGGCAGGATGCACGGCATCAGACCTGGTGATGTGGTCGGCGCTATCGCAGGTGAGTCTGGACTCCCTGGGAAGGTCATCGGCTCGATCGACATCTATGAGAAGTTCACCTTCCTTGAGGTCCAGGCAGATCACGCCGCGGAGATCCTTGAGAGCTGCGGTCACCTGCAGATCCGTGGGAACACCGCCCAGATCCGCCCTGCTACGGAGCGCGGCGACGCGCCGAGGGAAGAGCGCGGCGGCTATGACCGCGGCGGACGCGGCGGCTACGACCGTGGCGGGCGCGGCGGTTATGAACGAGAGGGCTCCTTCGAGCCGCGGGATCGCCGTGAGGGTGGCCGCGGTCGCATGCAGCGTGAGCACAGCGGCCCGGGCATGGACCTCAGCCGCGCTCCCGAAGACGGGATGGCGCGCCTCTTCGTGAGCATGGGCCGGAACAGCGGCCTCCGACCCGGCG
>JAKVCD010000003.1 GCA_022446815.1 Planctomycetota bacterium | reverse complement strand
GCTCGCGACAGCGAGCGGGGCCGCGCTCTTTAGCTGCCTTGCTTGGGGCCGCCGCTCTGGTTCAGAGCGCGGGTGACCATCGGGCCTACCACGCCACCTGCGAGGAGGACCAAGACGAAGAGGCCGGCGAGCCTGGTCACGCCGCGCCACCCGCTCGGGAAGGTCTGCCAGAAGAGCGCTGCGCCCACTCCGCCGAAGACGAGGAGCCCAACGATGAGGATCCAGCCCTCTCGGAAGAAGAGGCGCAGGTCGCGGCGAGCGTGCTCATTGTCCGGCTCGAGGACCCAGCCCCTAGGGAGCGCGGCGCGCAGCTCGGCAGGGGTAGGCGGCCTGTGCCCTGGCCCAATCGAGTCGAGGTCGACGAGCTCGCTCACGTGCACCACGCTCGGATCCGTGGGCTCATGAGGAGCGCTCACGAGCTGCCCTCGATGAGGCCCTTCAAGACCTCCGTGATGCGCTTGGGGTCGGCCTTCCCGCCGGATGCCTTCATCACCGGGCCGATACATGCGCCGAGAGCCTTGGCGTTTCCAGCCAGGACCTCGTCGCGCACACGAGGGTTGGCCTCGAGAGCCTCCTCGCACCACGCCTCAAGCTGTGAGTCGTCGATTACCTCGTCGAGGCCTAGTGACTGAATCGTCTCCTCGACGCCTTCGCCTGTGCGCAGGCACTCGCGCACGAGCTCGCGCGCACCCTTTGAGTGGAGCTCGCCGGACGCAGCCTTTTGAATCACGAGGGAGAGATCGCTGGGGCGGAAGGAGAGCTCTGCGAGAGAGGCTGCCTTCACCTCGCCCGCGCCGAGGGCCCGCAAGAGCTCGTTGGAGACCCAGTTCGCGGTCGCTTTGGGGTCACCGGAGCGCTCGGCTGCCTCCTCAAAGTAGTCCGCCGTCGCGCGCGAGCCGGTGAGGACTCCAGCGTCGTACTCGGAGAGGCCGAGCTCGGATTGATAGCGCGCTCGTCGCTCCTTGGGGAGCTCGGGCAAGAGGGCGCGTTGAGACTCGATGAGCTCCTCTGTGAGGTGCAGCTCGGGGAGGTCAGGGCAGGGGAAGTAGCGGTAGTCGCTCTCTCCCTCCTTCACGCGCATCGTGCGAGTCTCTTCACGGTCGGGATCCCAGAGGCGCGTCTCTTGGACCACAGCGCCTGCACCTTCAGCCTCATAGGCTGCGACCTGTCGAGGGATCTCGTGCTCAAGAGAGGACTGGACGTGGCGGAATGAGTTGAGGTTCTTGACCTCTACCTTTGTGCGCAGCCCCTCCTCGCCCTCTGGTCTCACCGAGACGTTCACGTCACAGCGCAGCTCACCCTTCTCCATGTCTGCTGTGGAGACGCCTGCGAACTGCAGGATCTCGCGGAAGCGCGTGAGGTACTCATAGGCATCTTCAGGAGAAGAGAGGTCGGCCTCAGTAACGCTCTCAATGAGGGGCACTCCAGCGCGGTTCAGGTCGACTAGGGAGCCAGCCTCTGTGTGCATGGTCTTGCCCGCGTCCTCCTCCATGTGGATGCGGTTCAGTCGCACAAAGACGCCGCTGGAGAGCTCGATCCCTCCGCCTGAGCAGAAGGGGTGGTCGTATTGCGAGGTCTGGAAGTTCTTCGGGAGGTCGCAGTAAAAGTAGTTCTTCCGGTCAAAGTGGGTCTCGCGCGCCACGTCAGCGCCGAGAGCGAGGGCGGCGCGCACGGCGAGCTCAAGCACGGCCTCGTTGAGGACTGGGAGCGCTCCAGGCTGGCCGGTGCAGACCGGGCAGGTGTGCGTGTTCGGAGGGGCGCCGAAGCTCACCTCGCAGCCGCAGAAGAGCTTGGTCTTAGTGGAGAGTTGCGCGTGGACCTCAAGCCCGATCGTGGGCACCCAGCGGGCGCCGGTCTGAGGTGAGATCCAGACGTGTCCGTCACGCTCCCAACTCACGCTGCACCCCCTGAGGGAGTCTTCAGGTGGTCGTCGCTCGTCGACTCGAGGAGGCCTGCGACCTCGATGACGCGCTCGTCGCAAGCGTGCGGTCCTGTGAGCTGTAACCCCACCGGGAGGCTCTTCGTTGGGTCGTCTGCAGGGGCAGCGAAGCCGGCGGGGGCGCTCACTGCGGGCAGACCTGCGAGGCTAGCGGAGACCGTGAGGATGTCGGCGAGGTACATGGAGACGGGGTCTTCGGTGCGCTCACCGAGGGGGAAGGCCACAGTGGGGGAGGTGGGCGCAGCGATCACATCGCAGCGCTCGAAGGCGGCCTCGTAGTCTCTGCGCAAGAGGGTGCGAGCGCGGGTCGCGCGGCCGTACCACTCGTCCTGATAGCCAGCGGAGAGGGCGTAGGTCCCGATCAGGATGCGGCGCTTCACCTCGTCGCCGAAGCCGGCGGCTCGGGTCGCGGCGAACATGGAGTTCAGACTGCCGTCACCGTCTACGCGTTGGCCATACGCGACTCCGTCGAAGCGGGCCAAGTTGCTCGAGGCCTCTGCGGTAGCGACGACGTAGTAGGTGGGGATCGCGTAGCTAGCGTGGGGGAGCGAGACCTCAACGAGCTCGCACCCCCGCTCCTCGAGTCGCGCGAGGGCGGCCTCGCAGGCTGCGCGGGTCCCTTTGTCTAGCTCAGGGGGAAAGTGCTCCTTGGGGACGCCCACCTTCAGGCCCGTGAGCGCGACCTCACCGCGCAGCGCTGCGCTAGGTGCATCAAGCTCTAAGGAGGTTGAGTCGCGCGGATCGTGCCCCCCGATCACGCTCATGCAGAGGGCGAGGTCTCGGGCGCTCGTCACGAAGGGGCTGACCTGATCGAGGGAGGAGCCGAAGGCGACGAGGCCGTAGCGCGAGACGCGGCCGTAGGTAGGCTTGTATCCGTAGACCCCGCACAGCGCCGCGGGCTGTCGTACGGAGCCGCCGGTGTCGCTGCCTAAGGCGAGAGGGACCAGCCGGGCAGCGACCGCGACGGCGCTCCCGCTAGAGGAGCCGCCAGGAATGCGCGTCGTGTCCCAAGGGTTGCGGGCTGGCCCGAAGGCGCTGTTCTCCCCGGAGGAGCCCATGGCGAACTCGTCCATATTCGTGACGCCCACAGGTACAGCGCCAGCCGCGAGGAGCCGCTCGACAGAGGTCGCGCTGTAAGGCGCGCGCCAGCCCTCGAGCAATCGGCTCGCGCAGTTCGTCTCATGACCTTCCCAGCAGAGGTTGGCCTTGATAGCGACAGGGACGCCGTGGAGAGGGCCGGGCTCAGCGTCGCTCCGCTCGAGCTCTTCAGCGCGCGCAAGTGCGCTCTCGCGTTCAATGGTGAGGAAGGCTCCTAGTGTGTCCTGGCTCGCCTCGATCGCGTCGAGGCAGGCTGCTGTGGTCTCACGGACTCCGCGCTGACCAGCGCATATCGCGTCGCGCAGCCCCGTGGCGTCGAGGCCCTCGAAGGGCGCGTTCATTCGCTCCCTCCCACAGCCCGCGGGACCTGGTAGTGGCTGTCTCGCTCGCGCGGAGCACGCGCCAAGAGCGTTTCAGGGTCCATAGAGCCTTGCGGCACATCTGGGCGTGTGACGTCTTGAAGCCCGACGCTCGCGGTACCCTCGACACCCTCTAGGTCGAGCTCGGAGAGGGCCTTGAAGTGCTCAAGGATGGAGTCGAGTTCGGGCTCGAGGCGTGCGCACTCCTCATCTGAGAGGTCTAGGCGCGCGAGGTCTGCTGTCTCCCGCACGCGGGAGGGGGGGGTGCTAGGTTTCTGGGACACGCTGAGGATGATAGCGGCTTGGATGCCCCATTCGAGGTAACATGCACGGACTCCTAAGAGACCTCCCCGTGAACAGCCTCCTCTTCATCGCCGGCCCCTCGCCGGAAGACCTCCTCGGCACCCCTGACTGGGCCGTCATCGGCCTCGTCTTCGCGGTCGCTGGGTCCTTCCTGCTGGCTAACTCGATCCTGTTCCGTCATCCGCGGCAGCTGGTTGAAGAGCGCTTCGGGCTCGTACGTAAAGAGCTGCACTCGATCCGGGAGTACATCTTTCACCGCGCGCAGGTGAACCTCGGCTTCGGCTTCCTGCTGGGGGGCTTCGTCCTACAGCTCTATGGGCGCTACCAGCCCGTGCCTCCGGCGCAGGAGCTCCCGATCGTCTGGATTGGCGCGGTCGTTGTCCTCGCAGCCTTCCTCCTCCTGGCCTCCTGGTCTTGGTCCCTCATGGCCTTTCGGAGCTATGTGCGCGCTCACTTCCAAGAGAACCCGCCGGACTTCGAAGAGGACCTCGCTCTAGCCCGCGAGGTCGGTGATCTCTTCGGCGTACCGCGCTACACCGACGACACGGTCGAGTCTTACTTGCGGCGGCTCTCAGATCGCTTGGGTACCCCACTCAAGAGCCGACGACCCCGAAGCCTCGCCGAGGTCGAGGACTTCGACGAAGGCGTCGCCTGAAGCGCGACCGAGTCGGCGCACCGGAGTCTATCTGGTGTGGGTCTCCTCTTTGAGCTAGCTGAGTGCTTGTGGCCTAGTCGCTGCCTCCTTTGTGAGGCTCCGTGCTCAGAGGGCCCTCTCTGCAGCAAGCACGCGCTCCCTCAAAAGCTTTCTGGCCCGCGTTGTCCTCGCTGCGCCGGGAGGTTACCTGCAGTGATCCCAGACGGGACCCTCTGCGCCGAGTGCCGCCGTCACCCACCCGCATTCGATCAGACCCTCGCTTGCTGGGATTACTGGGAGCAGCCGGCCGCTCGTGAACACATCCTCGCAGCGAAGCACCGTGGTAGCGCTGCGCTCTGGCGCTATCTAGGAGTGCGCTTGGGAGAGGTTTTAAGCAGCGCTGCTGAGGAGCGCCCTCTGCTGGTGCCAGTCCCCACTCATCTCTCTAGGAAGATCGAACGTGGCTACGACTGGGTAGCCTCCCTCGCGTGCGCTACAGCGGCGCGATGTGACGGCGAGGTCTTAAGTGCTTTGAAGAAGATCCGGCTGACTCGATCTCAGGGAGATCCCTTGGTGGCGGACAGGAGAAGGAATGTCCGCGCTTCGTTTGGGCCTACTGCTCGACTCTCACTCAAAGGGCGAGCGCTGTGGCTCGTAGATGACGTCATGACCTCGGGGGCGACGGCAGGTGAGTGCGCACGGGCACTGAGGCGCTTGGGCGCAGACAGAGTGGGAGTCTGCATCTTGGCGCGCGCGAACGGGCGACGGAGTGGGGGGATGATATTGGCGGGGTCTAAAGTGGCCCGTCCTAGGAATCACCTTCCGGAGATCTTCGATCGAAGAGTAGATTAGCTCTTCGAGTGGACGAGATGACCGAACGGCTGACACCTGATGACTGGGAGCGCTACCGAGCTGTCCGTCTGCGCGGACTTGAGGACGCTCCTGACGCCTTCTGGATGACCTTTGCTGAGGAGGTTGAGTTTGATGAGCAGCGCTGGCGCGAGCGGCTTGACTCTGGCGCCACCTTCGTCGTCGTTCAGGAGGAGAGCGATGTCGGCGTGGTTACAGGCGCTGAATATGAGGGGCGAGATGGCTGCGCTGGCCTCTTTGGCATGTGGGTCGCGCCCGAGGCGCGAGGCACGGGCGCCTCGATTCGCCTCGTCGGAGAGGTCGTCACTTGGGCTCGTGCGGAGGGCTTCAAGCGGCTCTTGCTCGACGTCGCCGACGAGAACCATGCGGCCATCAAGCTTTATGAGAGGATGGGCTTCAAGCCGACGGGTCGGACGGCTCACATGCCTATGCCGAGGGCGCACATCCTCGAGCACGAGCGCGCCCTAGAGCTATGAGAGCTGCGCGCGTGCTAACCTCTGCACCATGAGTACGCTCTTCATCGAACCCTTCGGCGGCTTCGCAGGCGACATGTTTCTAGGCGCCCTCTTAGACCTCGGTGATGAGCGCTTCTGCTTCGCAGACTTGGAGTCTCTCGCAGCTGAGCTCGTCGCGGGTGAGGCTGAGCTCTCTTGCGAGCGGACAAAGCGAGGGTCCATCGCAGGGACGCACTTTGACCTCAAGACTCCGGAGTCTCTGGACCCTCCGCATCGACACCTGTCCGACCTCATCGAGCTCCTCGGTCGCGTCGAGTTGAGCGAGCTGACTCGGGCCCGCGCGGAGAAGGCCTTGACGCTCCTCGCAGAGGCCGAGGCGCGGGTGCACGACATCCCTGTGAGTCACGTCCACTTCCATGAGGTCGGCGCTGTGGACACCCTCGTCGACGTCGTCGGCGCAATGCTCGCGCTCGAGCGGCTCGATGTAGCGCGCGTCTTCGCGACCGCGCCGCTCGCCGGTGAAGGTGTCGTCCGCTGTGCGCACGGCGAGATGCCCGTGCCTGCTCCTGCTGTCGTGGAGCTGATGCGAGGCCGGGAGTACACCACGGGGGGCGGCTGCGAGCGGCTCACGCCCACTGGCGCTTGCGTCTTGCTCGCGATCGTGGATGAGTGGGGGGCGCCAGCAGCCTTCACTCCGAGTGCGTTCGGCTACGGGGCCGGGACGAAGGAGACCAAGGTCGGCCCGCCGAACCTCTGCCGCGTCCAACTTGGGAGCTCCAGCGGAGCCAGCGCGGGCGAGGCGCGGGCCGTCGTTTGGCAGGTCGAATGCAACCTCGATGATACGACGGGTGAGGAGCTGGGCTGGTGCCTCGCCGGGCTTCGAGAGGCTGGGGCCCTCGATGCTTGGAGCGTCCCTGTTGGTATGAAGAAGGGTCGACCAGGTGTGGTCCTGGCGGCCCTCGCTCGGGCAGAAGACCGCGCAGCAGTAGAGGAGGCGCTCTTCGCCCGCACCCCAACGCTTGGCGTCCGCTGGCGTGAGGTAGAACGCACTGAGTGTGGGCGGGATGAGCTCAGCGTCGAGATCCTCGGCGAGGTCGTGCGCGTCAAGCGCCGCCTGCGCGGCGCCGAGGTCGGCGTCGCTGACCTCTCACCGGAGCAAGATGACCTCGAGGCCTTGGCGGCGAAGACCGGCCGCCCCCTGCGAGATGTGCAGCGTCTCGCAGTTGAGGCTGCGCTCGCTGCGCAGGCTCAATCGAGCGAGTCGTAGACTGCGCGCACTCTCAGCATCCGCTTGGCGAAAGAGCAGTCTTCGAGGATGCGGGCGCGAGCCCGCTGGCCGAGGCGCTCCCTCAGGCTCGGATTATCAAAGAGGCGCTTCAACCCCGTCTTGATGGCTTCGACTGATCCGACGTCGACCAAGAGGCCGTCCTCCTCATCGCGCAGGAAGGCCTCCATTCCGCCGCAGCGCGTGCTGATCACTGGAAGTTCAAAAGCCATCGCCTCCAAGACGGCGTTGGGCAGCCCCTCGCGCAAGCTAGAGCAGCAGTAGATATCGAGCTCTTCCAGGAAGCCGGGCACGTCCTCTACGAAGCCCGTGATCTCAAAGCGCTCTGCGTGGGCTGAGCTCGAGACGCGCGCGCGGAGCTCATCCTCCAGCTCGCCCTCGCCAGCGATCTTGAGGCGCAGGTCGTATCCCTCCTCTGCGAGCTCCTCCACAGCGGCGATCAGGAGACCAAATCCCTTCTCGCGGGAGAGCCGAGCGAGAGCTCCGATGACGAGGGGACGGTCTCCCTCTTGCGCGCGCGGCGCAGCGCGCTGGAACTCTTCCGCGTCGATGGCGTTTGGAATGTAGATGACCTTCTCTGGGTCACAGCCGAGCTCAAGGCACTCGGCCTGAAGGTCCGCGCTTACGACGATGACGCGCTCGTAGCGCTTCAGGCACCACTTGTCGATCGCGTAGTAGAGCGGCGTGCGGCTCGTGTGCCGGACCCATCCGTGCACTGTGGTCACCAAGCGGTGCCCGAGGAGGGGCCGCAGCAAGAGCCCGAAGAGGTTGCTCTTGTAGTCGTGCCCATGCCAGACCTTCGCCCCGAGGGCGCGCGCGAGCTGGCGCAGCTTAGCGAGCGTGAAGGGGTTCAGTGGAAAGCGCTCTGCGATGCCCGTAAGCGGGGCGTCCTTAGCAGCGGCGCGCGCCTCGATCACTCCAAAGCCAGGGTCGCCCGGGAGGTGTAGATAGCACACGTGCGCCTCCCAGCCCGTACCTGAGAGGTGGCGCGGGGAGGCGAGGATGGTCTTCTCCGGCCCACCGCCAGTGCCAGTGGCGATGCGGACGTGGAGGACGCGTGCGGGGCTCAAGTCAGCCAAGGTCAAGGAGGTTAGCGTCCGAGCAGCGGAGAGTCCGCATCGTCTCTGCTCAGGAATCGCACTCAGCCTCCTTCGGAGCCTTGAAGACCTCCATTTTTCGCTCAAACAGGAGTTTTGATCCGGGTCTCTCAGACCGCTAGGATCGCTTCGCGGTCGAGGGGTGACGCGCCAGAGGGCGCGCCTGTCTCGATCGCTGAGCCACAACAATCGATTAGCAACGAATGGACTGTCCTCCCGGGAGGGGATCGGACATGAGGAACGACACCATGAGCTTCACCCGCTGGACGGCCTGCGCCGCCCTCCTCGCGACACTGGCAGCGAGCCCTGCCCAAGCACAGAACGAACAGAGCAAGTACTTCGTCGCCGGAGAGGCAGGAGTGACCGTCAGGAATGTCCGCGACGACGCGGGAATCCCCGTTGGCAAGTTTGGGCCGGGGACGGTCTTGGCTGTGCACGAGACGATGGGGGAGTGGACCCAAGTCGAGCCCGCTGGTGGTCTCACCTGCTGGGTCTTCGGCGCCTACCTGAAAGAGACAGGCGCCACAGGGCGTTACACCGTTACAGGTAACGGAGTGAACATGCGCCCCATGGCGTCGACGGGCTCCGAGAGCTTTCCGATGATGCAGAAGCTCTATGTGGGAGACATGGTTCGGATGGTAAGTCGCAACGACCCGAGCCTCCCCTTCGAAAAGGACTGGGTGCAGATCCGGACGCCTGAGGGCGTGCACGGCTGGGCTCGCACGAGCTCGCTCACGCCCGCGGCAGATCCCGCTCAGGCGGAGAGCACTTGGACCGGAGCATGGGCTGAGATCAATGAGTCTATGGCTGTGACGGAGGAGGGCGAAGGCGCTGTCGAAGAGCCGACTGAGCCTGAGACGGGCACGGAGGGTGAGCTCGTCCGCGCGCGTCGCATGATGAACGAGTCGCCCCCGCGCTATGAGGAGGCGAAGGCGATCTTCACCGCGCTCTTGCAGGAGGCGCCCAAGGGGAGTCCTATCGCGGTGGCCGCGAAGAATGGGCTCATTCAGGCGGAGGCCTATGCGAGCATCGAAGAGCTCCAGCGCAAGCTAGAGAAGGAGCGCGTCGATCGTGAGCAGCGCGAGCGCGAGCGCATCGCTGAGCTTGAGCGTCGCAACTCAAAGGACACCCCGCTCCGAGGGCGCTACGACGCGCGAGGTTGGGTGGAGTCACGGGTCGGACCTGATGGCACGGAGAGCTGGTATCTCCGCTTTGGCGGAAAGGACTCTTGCCGGATCGAGTGCAGCAGCGGTCGCTATGACCTCAGCATGTACGAGGGCTATGAGATCGGCGTCGCGGGCCGGATGACGAACGAGGCAGGGGCTGCTCAGGTGGCCTGCGATCTTCGCTCCATCGAGGTCCTCTCAGGGCGTACAGAGCGCTGAGAGCGCACTCTTAGAAGCTACTGATCTAGCTCGTCCGGCCCGACCCTCCGGGTCATAGCCGGGAGCACCTGACTGCGGAGGGCTGCGAAGCGGCCCTCCGCGATCGCCTCTCTCATGGAGGCTAGCAGCGTGTGGAAGAAGCGCAGGTTGTGTAGAGAGAGCAGCGTCCCCGCTAGCATCTCATTAGTCTTGCAGAGGTGACGCAGGGTCCCACGGCTGAACTGGGTGCAAGCGATGCAATCGCAGGCCGGGTCCAAGGGGCGGGGGTCTTCCTTGAACCCCTCGTTTCGAAGGTTGACTCTGCCTTGGCTCGTGAACGCTGTGTGGTTGCGGGCGTTGCGCGTTGGAGTCACGCAGTCGAAGAGGTCGATGCCGCGCTCAACTGAGTCGAAGAAGTCTTCCGGAGTCCCGACGCCCATGAGGTACCTAGGCTTAGCAGCTGGCAGACGCGGCGCGCTAGCGCTGACCGCGATACGCATCGACTCCGGGTCTTCACCGACGCTCACGCCGCCGACGGCGTAGCCGACGAGGTCGTGGGAGCAGACGGCGTCGACCGAGGCCTCGCGGATGTCTTCGAAGGCGCCGCCTTGAACGATGCCAAAGAGAGCTTGCCCGCGGTCAGTGCCGCCGAGCTCTTCATGCCTCTTGACGCAGCGCTCGAGCCATCGGTGCGTGCGGTCTGTCGCGGCAGAGACCATCTCGCGGTTGAGGGGGTCGGCTGGGCAGTGGTCGAATGCCATCTGTACGTCCGCGCCGAGAGCGGCTTGGATCTCCACGACACGCTCGGGGGTGAAGCGTACAGAGCTCCCATCGACGATGGACTTGAAGGTCACCCCGTCATCGTCAACCGCGCAGGCGTCGGCTAGTGAGAAAACTTGGTAGCCGCCGGAGTCGGTGAGGATCGGGCCGTCCCAACCCATGAATGCGTGCAGCCCTCCGAGGGCACGGACGGTCTCTTCACCAGGCCTCAGGTGCAGGTGGTAGGTGTTCGCGAGGAGGATCTGGGAGCCGACCTCACGGAGATCTCGTGGCAGCACGCCGCGCACCGCGCCTCGGGTGCCGACGGGCTGAAAAGCAGGCGTCTGGATCGGGCCGTGCGGTGTGTGAAAGACGCCGGCGCGCGCGTCGCCATCTTGGGCGACAAGATCAAATGAGAATCCAGTCATCGTGCGGGGTCTTGCTCAGGGAATATTGCCAGAGGTCCAGCTCTGGGTGGAGGTGCCAGGATAGTAGTGGGCGAGGATGCGCGTCTTGCTCCAGCCTCGAGACGCGAGCTCATGCGCGCCCTCTTGGCACATCCCCGACCCGTGGCCGCGGCCCCTGCCGTCGATTCTGAGCCCAGCCGCGATGGGCTTCCCAGGGTGTGGCCAGGTCCTCACGATGAGGTTGCTAGCGAAGCGCTCCGCGCCGAGGAGCGCCCGGAGGCGACCGACTGATACGGTCTTCGAGCCCGCCGTTCCGATCAAGTTGACGAGGCCCCAGCGCTCGCTCGAAAGCGCCCGCGCCGGCTCGACGATGACGAGGCGCTCGCCGATGCCAAGAGCCCGTGCGACCTGAGAGAGCTCCTCGGACGTGGCAGTGAAGCTCCACTCGAGCTCTCGCGCAGTCTTTTGGCTGCACGAGC
Organism: Planctomycetota bacterium; assembly: GCA_022446815.1. Lineage (GTDB taxonomy): Bacteria > Planctomycetota > UBA1135 > UBA1135 > JAKVCE01. The sequence goes on along the minus strand of JAKVCD010000003.1, from coordinate 16,989 downwards.
CGCAGGTGACTCCAGCGGAGCCGGGGACGGACGCGAGAGGAGCGGTCGCGCCGCCACAAGCCGCGTGGTATCGAGCGTCGAAGAGCTCACCTCTGTAGATCAAGACCTCGCCACGAGTCGCAACGATCGCGGCGTCTAAGCGTGCGTGAGCTTCGCGGAGCGGAGGAGATTGAACGGCCGGCAAGGGTCGGTAGACCTGGTCGCGCGTGTCGTCCCAGAGGAAGGGTGCGCGTCCTGCGCGGCTACGCTCACGCCAGCGCGCGAGCGCGTAAGAGCGAGCGGCGACGGCCTGGGCCTCGAGCTCCGACTGCGCAGCTCGCAAGAGCGGCAGCTCGCCCGCGACGACGCCGCGGACATAGTCTTCCAAGTCCAGCATCAGGGTCGCTCGGAGGCCGCCCTCAGGATGAGTCGTCAAGGACAAGCGCCCTGGGTAGCGCTCGCCTCCGAGACTGAGCCCGGCTGCGCGTGGCCTCAAGGTGAAGCTCCGGCGCGTCGCGCCGTTCGAGCATCGGATCACCCCGCCCTCAGCGACGAAGCTGAGCGCACCAGTCTCTGTTCCTCCGACCCAGAGCTCTCGCGCGCCCTCGTATGTCGTCAGGCGGAGCGAGATCGTCCTTGACGCCGTCGAGGCAGGGCGCTCGCGGGGCCCCGGCGGGGGAGGCAGCTCGCTTCGTCTAGGCTGCTGACAGGCAGCGGCCACGAGGACAGCGAGCAGCGCAGAGAGCGCGGCGCACCGAGAGGACTGGGGGCTGCTCAACTCTCCTTGCTGTCGAAGAGGTCTGGCGTGGAGGAGCCGGAGGCGGGGGGGTCCTCTCCGATGGCCCTGAAGCCCGCAGCGGTGATGAGGCGTCCGCGAGCGGTCTTCTGGACGAAGCCCTTCCTAAGCAAGTGAGGCTCGAAGACCTCTTCAATCGTGTCCTCACTCTCGTCGACAGCGGCGGAGAGGGTCTTGAGTCCGACCGGCTGTCCAGCGTTTCGCGCGAGGACACCGAGGATCCTTCGGTCCATCTCTTCGAGGCCAGCCTCGTCGATGCCTAAGCGCTTGAGCGTATCCCACGCGATGGCATCGTTGATCTTGCCTTCGCCATCAACGACCGCGAGATCTCGAGCACGACGTAAGAGCCTGTTGACGATGCGCGGTGTCCCCCTCGCCCTCGACGCCAAGAGCTCTGCCGCAGAGGGTTCGAGGTCTAGCTCTAAGAGCGCTGCGGAGCGCGCGAGGATCTGTACGAGGTCTTCAACGGGGTAGGGGTGGAGGCGCTCGAAGAGACCGAAGCGGCTACGAAAGGGAGCGGAGAGCAGCCCGTCACGTGTGGTAGCGCCGACGAGCGTGAACGGCTCGAGCTTCAGAGGCAGCACGCGCGCGTGCGGACCTTGGTCGAGGGTGAAGTCGACTTGGTAGTCTTCCATTGCCGTGTAGAGGTACTCCTCGACGGCGGCGGGGACGCGATGTATCTCGTCGATGAAGAAGACGTCTCCAGCGCTGAGTTGCGTAAGGATGCCTACGAGGTCGCGCGGTCTCTCAAGGCCTGGGCCCGTCGCACTGATCATCTGGCAGCCGAGCTCTTCTGCGACCGCGCGACCGAGGCTTGTTTTGCCAAGGCCTGGTGGGCCGGAGAGGAGGAGGTGATCTAGCGTCCCACTCCGGGCCTTTGTTGCGTGGATCGCAACGCGCATGTTGTCCACTGCTTGCGCTTGCCCGACGAACTCGGAGAAGCGGGCCGGTCTTAGCGAGGCCTCTACCTCGCGCTCATTTGCCCCTGCTCGCTCCGGTGCCGCTGCCAGCGCGCCAGGGTCGAAGACGTGTTCCATCTTGCCCATGACGCGGAGCATAGCGGTCTTGACGGGCAGGTCGAAGCACGAGGTGCTGCTTGTGATGCCCATGCCCCAGCGGGCTCAGGTGAGCTAGAGCCTTTGCACTGTGTGGTCAGCGAGCGGCGAGATGTGCGCTCTCGCACGAGTCGTCCGAGGTCCTAGTTCAAATGACAAGGGCTTCACTGAAGCTGAAGTGCTGTAAGCTGTTTCTTCAGAAGGCCTTAAGGCTATCTCTGGGTTTACCGCGATCTTCGTCTCTAGAGGCACGATCCTTGTTGTTTGGCGGCATACCCCCCTTGAGGCCTCTTGAGGCCGTATTGGAGGGGAAACCGGCCGACCTCAGGCCGCTAGAGATAGCGCTCGCCAGGGTCTCTCGAGCTCCTCGGAACGAGCAATTGAGGCTCACAGAGCACGAAAATGGCACCTGCTCCTTTCCAGATCCGACCCCTGTCGGGCATCCTGCTAGGCCGGGATCTCCGAGCCACCTTCGAATGGGCGGCCTCTCCAAGACTACGAGCGGGTCTCTCACCCCACAGGGTGAGGCCTGTGACTGTCTTGGCGTGTGCGAAATCCACGGATCTCCATCCCTCTCCACTTCATCGAGAATGATTCAGCATCGTCTTCAAGCGGGCGCGGCCTTCGTATGCCTCGTCCTGGCTTTCTCATGCAATAGCGGCACCTCAGGCAGTGGCGGTGGCGGCCACGGAATGAGCCTCGACTACGTCTCGAATGGCTTCGGTCAGCTGCTGCCTCACACGACGTTCGTGCTCGACTCTTTCACGGGGCAACCGACCCCGCAGATCATCGAGCTCCGAGACGCTGATCAAATCATCAACAATGTCAGCCTCTCAAACCCGGTGCATGAGGTGCCCGTGTTTGGTGAGGAAGCTGTCTTGCCTAACGGGATCGCTGGAAATCAGTTCCTGCATGCGCTTTTCACCTCAGAGATCGATATCGACACTGTGCTCAGCGACCTCCCTACGCAGCAGGAGACTGGTGGCCTCTCTGGAGAGATCAGGGTCCTCTGGGTGGACCCTGTGAGCGGGAACAAGACGCAGATCCCTGGTCGTTCTTTTGTAGGAGGTATGACCTACTCGGGTGGTCCGATTGGAGATCCGGACCCGCGCATGCAGCTCGAGACTTGGGTGAGCACTGGAGAGTTTGGCTTGGAGGTCAACTCTGAGATCGACAACAACGGGGACGGGGTTCCTGATGGCTTAGGCTTCCCTGGTGTCTTGAGCAGCTTCGCTGGAGACACTGACCTCGCGCTCCCAGAGTCTTTCGTCTTCATCCCTGACTCTGACTCAGACCTGACGACCTTCGAGACCTTCCCCGTAGGTGGTCAGATCATGATGGTCATCGAGAAGAATGTAAGAGGTGTAAACGGGCTCCCCCTCGATCACCGCGCTGTGGCCTGCACCACTGTCGGAGTTGACGATATCGAGCCTGAAGTGGCGATTTTGCCCCCTCCGCTAGGCTCTGTAGACACCATTCCGGCTAACGGCGCGGATGATGTAGACCCTGCCACTACCGTCACCGTTCGGTTCACTGAGAGTGTTCAGCCCACCTCTGTCGGAGACCTCCCGACATACGGGGCCCCAGATCTCTCCCCGGCGATCTCGATCCAGTTTGGCCCTGAGACCCGGCGTGTCGATGTCCCCTTCACCGTGATGCCGGCGAGCCCTTACGACCTGACGACGTATGTTCTTGAGCCAGCCTTCCATTTTCCCGGTGAGGGTCCGGATGATTTCGGCTGCGGCGTCTTTGATGTTGTCGACATCACAGTCAACGTCGGGCAGTTCCAAGATCTCGCGCAAGTCGATGTGGACGGCGACGGTGTCAATGACCGTGGCAACCTCAACACCCTCTCTGGCTTGTCTAGCTTCAAGACAGGCGAAGGACCCGGCCTCGCTAACGTTCCGGTCACTCCTGACGCTGTCTACGCAGGTCGCTCCGGCGCTACACCAGGGCTCAGCGTTATCGACCTGAACGGCTTTGGACAGTCGACTGGAAACCCCGTTTACGACGACTCATTCTCGAGCTATCCGCGGGGGAACTCGAACTTCCCGAACAACCCCAACGTCTTGCTGCAAGGCAACCTCATGAAGCCTGCGCTGCAGACTGGCTCATGCACCATCGATGGAGGATCGGCGGGCGTCTTTACTTTGACTCTCGACTCCAACCTCACTGAGGTGCTCGCGCGCGCGCCGGTCATCACGGCGGTAGGGGACATGATGCTTGGGCACGCCCTCGACAGTTCCTTTAACAACGCGCCAGCGCCGTACGGATGTCAGTCGGGCGGCGGTAACCTCTGCGCCCAGGACGGTCTCAAGCAGATCGCACTCATTCAGGGCGGCCCCTTCTCGCTCACGCCTCCGCGTATTATTCCGACGAATCCCACGCTCAACACGGTCACAGGCGGCGAGAACATCGTTTCTTGGGCTCCGCACCCGAACCCCCCGGCTCTCACCTTCCCTCCGCTGTGCGTGTGGCCTTTCCTTGGTACAGAGGAGCCTTCGTCCATCGACGTGACACTCCCCCCGGACCCCACTGTGCCGCCGCTGAACAACTGGCTCTCTCCTGGTGACCCCTTCGGTGACCCGAATGGGGAGGGCACTGGCATCCCCACGCCTCCCTCAGGTCTCCTAGCGGTAGAGCAGAACGCTTGGTTTGACGGGCCGCCGCTCCCGCAGCTCACGATCGCTGGCTGCCAGCAGTACAAGATCCGTCAGCAGGTTGGAAACTTCCTCTACGTCCTCGACCGCAGCCGTGGCGAGGTGGTGGTCCTCAACTCGAACCGCATGACCGTCATCGATCGGATCCTCGTCCCGGACCCGACCGAGCTCGCGATCGGACCGAACCTCGATCTCCTCGCGATCTCTAACCAGCAGGTCGACCTCGTCACCTTCCTAGACATTGACCCCTCCTCGGCTTCCTTCCACACCATCGTTCAGCAGGTGGTCGTCGGCGACCGTCCGCGAGGGATCGCTTGGGAGCCTGGCAACGAGGACATCCTCGTTTGTAACGAGGGCGACAGCTCGCTCTCCATCATCTCTGCCTTCTCGCTCGAAGTTCGTAAGGTGATCGACTCCAACCTTGCGGAGCCCTTCGCCCTCGCCATCACACCGCGTCAGCAGAACTTCGGATTCTTCCGCAACGTTTACTTTGCCTACATCATGAACCGGAACGGTCGCGTCGCGATCTTTGAGTCGGGTCCGAACGAGGTCAACGGCTGGGGCTACGATGACGTCGTCGGTACGGCTCCTCAGAGCTTCCAGAGCCCGAAGGCGATCCAGCCGGATCACACCTTCCTCGCCGGCGGCGTTTGGATCGCACATGAAGGGCCTATCAACGTTCAAGATCAATCAGCTGGCTCTCCGGGAGTGCCCGCGATCAGCAACATGGTGGTCAACTCTGGTACTCAAGGGGTGCTCCCGCTCAATGTGCAGTCCTTGCTGATCCCGAACTTCAGGGACATGTCCTTGGAGGTCCGCGTCTCGCTTGGAACGGATCAGTTGACAGGGATCCCTGTGGACATGGCCTTCGACAACTTGCGCAACTTTGGGGGTCTTCAGAACCTCGCGAGCGTCTTCAGTGCGGGTGTGCCCGCTCCGCTCAATGGCAAGGGCCTCGTGCGGAACGTGGGCGCCGTCGGTCCGCTGCCCACGAACAACTGCAACTACATGTTCGTTGCGATCCCCAACCCGAACGCTGCCTCAGAGGGCAACGTGGATGTGATCGATATCTCTGGCGGGTACACCCGCATCGACACGAACGCCCATGAACCCGGGATTCAGTCCATCCGGATCGATGATGTCGACGTCCTCATGGACTACTTCCGTCAGTGAGCCAAATGAACTTCATACCTCATCAGAGGGGCGCCGCTGGCGCCCTGAGCTCTGCCGCGCTCCTGAGCGTAGGCCTCCTTGCGTCTTGCTCTGGGGGCTCGAGCGCCTCCGAGGCGACGCCTGACATGGACCTCCTGTTGGTCTCAAATGGCTTCGGGCAGCTCTTGCCCCACCAGGCCTTTGAGACAGACGGAGAAGGAAATGTCGGCACGGATGTCATCGACCTCCGGACGCTAGAAGACATCTACACCCACGTGAGCGGCACGAATCCGGTGCTCGCTACTCCGCGATTGGGCGAGGACCCGAGGCTTCCCTCTGGTGCTCCCGGCAACCAGTTCATCTACGCGCAGTTCTCGAACTCCCTAGACGTCCTCTCGGTCCTATCCGATAGGCCCGCGGACCAGGCCAACTCAGAGGGACTCACTGGCGAGATCGTCGTCGAGGCGGTCAACCCTTTGACCGGAAGCACGAACTACGTACAGGGTCGCGCCTTTATCAACGGCCGTACCTTTGCAGGTACCCCTGTAGGGGACCCTCCGAGACTTCCGCTGCAGACTTGGGTGACCCTGGAGAATGGTGTTCCCACCTTCTCGGACATCGACAACGACAGCAATGGCGTGCCGGATGGTCTCGGGTTCCCTGGAACCCTTAACGGCTTCGCGGGGATGGCAAACCTCTTCGGTGATGACACCTTCGTGTTCATTCCGGACTCAGATGACAACCTCGCGACCTTGGAGACCTTCCCGGCAGGGTTCGAGATTCGGGTCAATATTTTCACCTCCGTCCTAGCGGAGAATGGCAAGCAGATGGTCCGCCAAGCGGTCGCGGCGACCTCCGTTGGAGCGGACGTCAGCTCCCCCGAGTCTCTGTTCACCCCGCCGCCTATCCAGGCTCCGCTCACGGTTCCGCAGGACGGTGACTCGGACGTGGATCCGACCTCTGTCGTCCAGCTCTTCTTTACGGAGCCTATCCAGCCAGCGACGCTTGGAAACTTCCCCTCCAACCGCCCGCCGGAGCTCTCAGGCTCCGTGCAGCTTGAGTTCGGGCCCCCTACGACACGTGTCCAGGTGCCGTTCTTTGTCACGCCCAAGAGCGCGCTAGATCTGACTACTTGGACGATTGAGCCTGCGTTTGGCTTCCCTGGCGAGGGACCAGAGGGGCAGGAATGTGGCTCCTTCGACACCGTGGATGTCATTATCAACTCTGGCCTCATCCAAGACCTCAGCGGGAACTCGAACGGTCTCGCTGGAACGAGCTCCTTCCGGACAGGGGAGGGACCAGGCATCGTCAACGCGCCGATCACGCCTGACGTGATCTATGTGGGTCGGCAAGGGGTCTCCAACTCCCTCTCAGTGATCGACCTGAACGGCTTTGGTGGCGGTACAGGTAACCCGACTTGGCAGTACCAGAACTACGCTCAGGGGAACTCAAACTATCCGAACGATCCGAACGTCTTCTTCCAAGGTTCGCAGATGTTACCTCCGCTCTTGCCGGGGACCTGCACCTTCAACGGAGGCTCTGCGGGCGTCTTCACCCTGACGAAGGACTCCAACCTAGACGACCGCCTGCTGCGCTCGCCGCTCGTTGGCTCCGTGGACGATATCGCAATCGGGAGCTCCCTCGATATGTCCTTCAACAACGGCCCGGCGCCATTCGGCTGCCAGGCGGGAGGGGGCAATCTCTGCTCGACTACGGGCATCAAGACCACGACGGTCACGATCCAGAGCGGAACCCTCAACCCTGGAGGCGGCGCGCAAGCGGGTGCTGGAGTGCTGATCACAGGTTTCGCCAACCTGGTTTCTTGGTCCCCGCACCCGAACCCCCCGCCACTCGATTTTCCGCCCATATGTGTCTCCCCGTTCTTGCTCACGCAAGAGCCGACCTCCATCGACACGACCTTGCCGCCCCCGGGTGGCCCTGGACTGCAGAACCTCCTAAATCCGGGGAACCCGTTCCCTGAGAAGACGGACCCGACAGTGCCGGTGTTCAACGTGCCGCCGACGGGGCTCCTCGCGGAGCAGGCGAACTCCTTCTTCCAGGGACCCTCGCTGCCTGACACCGTTCAGAACTGCCTGCAGTACGGGATCCGTCAGCAGGTCGGCCACTTCCTCTATGTCTTGGACCGCAGCCTCAACGAGGTCTCGGTGCTGAACTCGAACCGGATGACGGTGGTTGACAGGATCAGGATCCCGGACCCGACCTCATTGGCCATGGGTACCAACCTTGACCTCTTGGCGGTCTCTAGTCAGGGCACGGACGCGGTTTACTTCATTGACACAGATCCGAGCTCTGCGACATTCCACGAGGTCATCAAGGTTACGCAGGTTGGCGAGAGCCCTAGAGGGATCGCGTGGGAGCCTGGCAACGAGGACATCCTTGTCTGCAACGAGACGAGCAACTCAGTCAGCATCATCTCAGCATTCTCGCTCGAGGTTCGTAAGGAGATCGTGGCCTTCTTGGATCGGCCTTTCGAGGTTTGCATCACGCCTCGACAGTCAAACTTTGGCCTCTTGCGAAACGTCTATTTCGCCTACATCCTCAACCGCTCTGGTGAGGTCGCGATCTTCGAGTCCGGTCCGAACGAGGTGAACGGCTGGGGCTACGATGATGTGGTCGGTACGACGCCTTATACCTTCCAGAGCCCTAAGACGATCCAGCCGGACTATCTCGATCTGCGCGGCGGATTCTGGGTCCTGCACGAGGGTCCTTACAACGTGCTCGATGAGACCTTCGGTGAGCCTGGAGAGCCAGCAGCGACGAACTGCGCGGTGGTGACAGGCACCGCGGGGCAGCTGCCGCTCAACGCCGGCTCTCTCGGCAGTCCGCAGATCAGGGACATCGCCTTTGGCATCAAGGTGTCGCTTGGAACAGGGACCTTGTCTGGTGTTCCTGTCGACATCGCCTTCGACAACCTCTTGAACCTCGGCGGCGGGATCAACTTCTCGACACCCTTCAGCGCAGGCCAGCCTGCGGTTGTCAACGGCAAGAGCCTCGTGCGACCTGCTGCGCCTCAGTCTGTAGCAGGGTGCGCCTCGAGATATGTGTTCTTCAGCGTTCCGAACTCGAGTAGCGCGGACGGTGCGGTGGACGTGGTCTCACTTACGAACTTCACGCGCTTTGACGTGAACCCTTACGAGGAGGGCGTGCAGTCCATCCCCGTGCAGGGGGTGAGGGTCATCGCTGACTACTTCCGGCAGTAACCCGACAGTCTGAGGAGGAGGTCTTCGCAAGATGCCGGAGCCGACCCAGGTTCGGTCGATGTTCTCGCGTATCGCGGGGATCTATGACCTCCTGAATCGTGTCCTCTCTTTGGGGATCGACCAACGCTGGCGTCGCCTGACGGTGCGGCGTGCAGGTGAGCTCTCCGGAGCGTTGGTCGTGGACGCCTGCTGCGGCACTGGGGATCTCTCTGTGGAGTTTGCGCGCAAGGGAGCACAAGTCATCGGCGTTGACTTCACACGTGAGATGGTCGCCCGCGCGCCGAGGAAGCTGGAAGACAGGCCCTCGTCAGCCACCTTCATCCACGGAGATGCGCTGTGTCTCCCTGTGCCTGATCACGCTTGTGATGTGGCCAGCGTGGCCTTCGGCATCCGCAACGTCGCAGACCCTGACGAGGGCTTGAGAGAGCTCCGGCGTGTCTTGAAGCCCGAGGGGCGCGTCCTCGTCCTAGAGTTTACGACGCCTCCAGGGCGCGTCTTAGGCGGGCTTTACAAGCTCTACTTCACAAAGGTCTTGCCCCTCATTGGGCGGCTGCTCTCTCGTGATCGTGAGGCCTATGAGTACCTGCCGCGCACCGTGCTGGCTTGGCCGAACCCAGAGGACTTCCAGCAGCAGATGGAGGCCGCAGGCTTCCAGGATTGCGGCTACCAGCTCCTCACGGGTGGGATCGCCTGCCTCCACTGGGGCGACGCTCCAGCCTAAGGGATGAGCGTGGCGGAGCGAGCGGGGGACAGCGAGCGCGAGACAGGGCTCGCTGCTGGGCTGCTCGGCATGCTCCCGCTGCTCCTTCTCTACGAAGTGGCGCAGCGCTCTGGCCTCCCATGGCGTAACTCTGCAGAGGTCATAGCCACCCAGGCTCTCAGGCTCTTTGGCCCTTGGGAGGAGAGCGCGCGTGCGCTGGCGCTCCTCCTCGTGGGGTCCGTCGTAGTCGCGCTCTGCGTGAGGGGCGGCTTACCCCTAGTGCCACTCATCGGAAGGCAGCTCCTCGTGGGCGCGCTCGCCGCTCTCGCCCTAGGGCCCCTCCTCGTGCTCAGCCTCCGTCTCTTGGACTTTCAGGTGGCCGTAGTCCCCAGCGGCGGGCCCCCTGACGGGCTGGAGGTCTTAGGGGCGGTCTCCGGAGCGGCCTGGGAAGAGCTCGTTTTCCGCGTCTTCGCCTATGGGCTGCTCTTTCTGGCGGCGCGCAGGCTCGCGCTCTTCGCAGGCCAAGGTGAGCGCGGAGCCCGCTGGGCGGCGGAGGTGGCTGCTCTCTTAGGCTCTGCGGCCCTCTTCGCGGCATTTCATCTAGAGCTCTTCAGCGGCTGGCTGGGTAGGGGAGGAGAGGAGTTCAGGGCTGATGCCTTCACCTTTCGCTTCTTTGCGGGCATCCTCTTAGGCGTCCTCTTTCGATGGCAAGGGCCTGGCGTCTCTACGTGGAGTCACGGGCTCTTCAACCTGAGCCTCGCCTTAGGTGTGGCGCCTGGGGTGATCCTGAAGTGAGGGTACAGAGCTAATATGGGACGCTTCTTCGTCGGAATTACGGGCGCCTCCGGGCATGCATACGCTGAGGCGCTCGTGCGCGGCCTCGTCACGGGCGGGCACGGGGTAGATCTCTGTCTGACGCGCGCTGGCGCGCTGGTGATTCGCCACGAGCTGGGCGTCGAGGCTGGTGAGCGTGGCGAGCTTCTCGCAGACTCCTTAGAGGGTTGGCTCGGCGCTGAGATCGCTGCGGAGGTCAAGGTGTTCCTCCCTGAAGAGGTTGGCGCTCCGCCCTCTTCGGGCACCGCGATGGGTGAAGGTGCGATCTTGGCTCCCTGCAGCATGGGCACCCTTGGTCGCGTCGCCGCTGGCTTCTCTTCGAACTTGGTTGAGCGCGTCGCGGATGTCTCACTCAAGGAGAAGCGGCGCTTGGTCCTCGTGCCTCGAGAGACGCCGCTCTCCCAGATTCACTTGGAGAACATGGCTCGCCTCGCCTCAATGGGAGCGACGATCCTGCCCGCGATGCCGGGCTTCTATCACGGGCCGAAGAGCATCGATGATCTCGTCGGGCACGTGGTGGGCAAGGTCTTGGACTGCGTTGGGGTCGATCACCGGGTGAGCACTCGCTGGTCGGGTTTAGATGAGCCGCCGGAAGAGCCGGGAACAGAGCCCCTAGGTGAGGGCTGATGAGCGGCGTAAGCGACTATCTCTCGCTGGTCAAATTCAGCCACTCCATCTTCGCGCTGCCCTTCGCAATGCAAGGCGCCTGGATCGCCGCGGGCGGCGTACCCTCCTTTGAGCGCCTCGGTTGGATCGTGCTGTGCGCGGTCTGTGCTCGCACGGCTGCGATGGCCTTCAATCGCCTCGCAGACAGACGCATTGACGCTTTGAATCCACGCACGAGAGAGCGAGAGATCCCGCGCGGCGCGGTCTCGCCGCTCTCTGTAGGCGGACTCGTGCTCGTCTCTTCTGCCGGCTTTGTCTGGGGCGCCTATCAGCTCGGTCCGTGGTGCGGCTTGCTCTCTTGGCCTGTCTTGGCGCTCGTCCTCGGATACTCCTTCGTGAAGCGCTTCAGCTTCTTGGCGCACGGTGCGCTCGGGCTCGCCCTCGCCTGCGCACCCCTCGGGGCTTGGCTAGCGGTGAGCGGGACCTTCGAAGAGGACTTCACTCCTGTCCTGTGGCTCGCCGGGGGCGTGCTCGCGTGGGTCGCAGGCTTCGACCTCGTCTACGCTTGTCAGGATGAGGAGTTCGACCGCGAGCGCGGGCTGTTCTCTATCCCTGCGAGCTTTGGACGGCGGCGGGCGCTTTACCTCGCTAGGGGGCTTCATGCCATCGCGGTGGCTGCCTTCTGCGCCCAGGGAGCGCTCGCAGGCTTCGGGGTCATCTATTGGTCCGCCTTAGCCCTCGCGGCTGGGCTCCTTGTGTGGGAGCATCGTCTCGTGAGACCTGATGACCTCAGCAAGATCAACATGGCCTTCTTCACGGCGAACGGCTGGGTCGGGGTGGTCCTCTTTCTCGGCGTAGCCCTCGACCTGCAGCTAGGTGGAGGCGCCTGAGGTGGCGACGAAGCGGCAAGCGGCGCCGCCGCAGCAGCTCGCAGAGCTCGCGCGGAGCATCAAGGGAGGACTCCCCCGACTCATCGTCATTCGGGGAGAGGAGCGCTGGTTTGTAGAGGAGGCGCTGAAGCTCATCACAGCGAAGGCTCAGGCCGACGGCCTAGAGCTCTCTAGGCATGACGCGAGTGACCCAGAGTTCAAGGGCGCTCTGCTGATGGACGACCTGGTCGCCTCGCCTCTCTTCGCCACGGAGCGCTTGGTGATCGCGAGGAATGTAGAAGACCTCCTGAAGAAGTCCGGCAAAGAGAGCTCTGCCCTCACGCGCGCAGCGAGCGCTGCAGCTCAGGATAAGAGCCGCGGGGGCTCGGTGGTCGTCACCTGCCGCAAGCTCCGTGCAGACCACGCTCTCTGCAAGCTCGCGAAAGAGCTCAAGGGCCCGGTCTTGGAGCTGCGTAAGCTCTGGGACTCTCCGCCGCCTTGGCGCGCTGGTGATCCGACGGAGGCCGAGACTGTGCAGTGGCTGCTCACACGGGCGAAGGGTCGCAAGCTCGACCTGAGCCCGCGCGACGCGGTCTATATCTGCGCCGCAGTAGGCAATGACCTCTTTGCGCTAGAGACAGCCTTAGAGAAGCTTCGGCATGGCGGAGGAAAGGCCGTGCGTGAGCTCATCGGCTGGGACTCGAGCGCCGCCCCTTGGGGCGCGGCAGATAAGCTCCTGGACGGGCAGCTCGGCCCCTCTCTCGCAGCGGTAGAGGCTCTCTACAGAGGAGGGATGGATGACGAGCGCACTGGGCGGCGTAACGTCGACCCCCGCGCTCTCTCGGCGATCCTAGGAGCGACCTTGCGGAACCGCTTGCGCGAGCTCGCGCGCGGAGCGCGGGCTCTCGAGCAAGGTGCGAACACGGCAGAGGCTGTACGTCTCGCTGGGGTGAAGGGGGCGCCGACGACTGTGGAGGCCTTTGGCGTCCGGCTCTCTAAGCGCAGCGCAGCGGATTGGGAGGGGATGCTCGCCGACTTCCTCGATATGGAGGCGAGGAGCCGCTCAGGGGGCGGGGCAGTCCTCGACGCGGACGCCCGCTTCGCCTTCGCCCTGCGTTGGCGTATCGAGGCGCCCAGCTTCGTGCGCGCTGGGGGCAGGCGAGGCTAGAATTGTGAACATGGAGCAGGGGACAGGGAGCCAAGGCGCGGTCATCGAGGTGCTCGGTGAGCACGTGCGCAACCAGATCGCGGCTGGCGAGGTGGTTGAGCGCCCGTCCTCGGTTGTTAAAGAGCTCGTCGAGAACTCCTTAGACGCCGGCGCGACGCATATCGAGGTTGCGCTGGAAGAGGGTGGTGCAAAGCTCGTCCGCGTTACGGACGACGGGGTCGGGATGGCGGAGGTCGACGTCAACCGAGCCTTCCTCCCGCACGCCACCAGCAAGCTGCGCCTCCCAGAAGACCTCGAGCACATCGCAAGCTTGGGTTTCCGCGGAGAGGCCTTGGCCTCCATCGGATCGGTCGCGCGGACCTCGCTGCTCTCTAGGAGGCATGAGGACGAGCTCGGCTGGCGAATCGAGAATGAAGGCGGCCGCATCAGCGAAGCTGTGGAGGCCGGGTGTCCTGCCGGGACTCAGATCGAAGTCCGCGACCTCTTCTACAACACGCCCGCGAGGCGTCGCTTCATGAAGCGCGCCTCGACGGAGTTTGCGCGCTGCCTCGATGTGGTTCAGCGCCTGGCCCTCGCCCACGAGGGGGTCGGGTTTGTCATGACCCACGACGGCAAGCGAGTCCTTGATGTCGAGCCCGAGATGGACCTCGTCGCTCGCATCAGGCGCGCCTTTGGCGCGGAGCTCGCAGACGCGCTGGTCCCTGTCAGCGCGACCCATGAGGCAGCCCGGGTACGGCTCGAGGGTTACGTCGCGCCCCCGCGCTTCTCTCGTCGCGATACGAATCGGCAGATGTGGTTTCTCAACGGCCGCTACCTCCGCGACAAGGTGCTCTCGCGCTGCTTGAAGGAGGGCTACAGAGGCTTCCTCGTCGAGGGGCGACAGCCCACGGCCTTCCTGCACCTGCACCTAGACCCGAGCACGGTCGACGTGAACGTGAGCCCGACCAAGGCAGAGGTCCGCTTCCGAGAGCAGCGCCAGCTCTTCGGCTTCTGCGTCAACGCGCTCAGAGAGGCCGTCGCAAAGACGGACATCGCGACCCCCGGCGAGAGCATGGTGCGCTCCATGGAGCGGCGCCAGCTCGCAGAGGACCCCAACCAGGGTCGCTTCCGTGAGCCTGGCGTGTTGCGCCCCACGCCGCCTCCGGTCGTAGCGCGAGAGGTCTCTGGTAAGAAGTTTGAGCCCACGCCTCGACCGCTCGCGCCGGTTGAGCAGCCTGAGGAGGGGGTCGCCGAACAGCCCGCCGTGATGGGGGAGCGAGGCGACGACCTGCGCGGCCCTTTCCTACAGGTCGCGAACACTTACCTCGTCCGCGCGCTTCCTGACGGCTTTGAGATCATCGATCAACACGCGCTGCACGAGCGCATCACGCTTGAGGAGCTGCGGGCTGAGGTGCAGAGCGGGAAGCCAGAGGTGCAGCGCTTGCTCGTCCCCGAGCTCGTCGAGGTGGCCCGAGCCGAGCTCGAGCGCCTCAAGCCGCGCTTGGAGGAGCTCGCGGGGATGGGGATCGAGCTCGAGCCCTTTGGAGAAGCGACTGTGGCGGTCCACGGACTCCCTGCGCGCCTGAAGAAGCCTGACGCTCAGGGGCTGGTCAACGACCTCATCGCGCTGCTTGAGGAGAAGGGAGAGACCCCGAGCCTTGATGAGCTGGTGGAGGAGGTCTTACATCGTTGCGCTTGTCGCTCATCCATCATGGCTGGCGACTCGCTCACAGAGGAGGAGATCCGGGCGCTGCTTGAGCGCGGACGAGCGCTCGAGTCGGATCAAACCTGCCCTCACGCGCGACCTACTCGCGTTCGCTTCGCCTTAGAAGACCTCGAGAAGGCCTTCCATCGCCGCTAGCCCTCAGGGCTTGAAGGACTCGGCCTTGAACTTCGGCCGCAGGGTCCCGCCGCGGAGCCACAGCTCGTAGGCCGGCTTCGCGCGGAAGCGTCGCACGCCGTCTCTCAGGGTCAAGCCGTGCACCCGGAGGTGGCGAGGGACCTGGAAGTCATCTAAGGCCCCGGTCTTTCGGAGGTCCAAGAGCACCAGCTGTGCCTCTTGGACGGGGCTGCCGTCTGGGCCGAGCGTGTCCTCAATGATCACGGCTAACGAGAGCACGGGGTCGGTCGCGTGCAAGCCTAGGAGCGCCCGCTGCTCGCGGCGTGCACCCTCGGGGAGCGGCTTGGACGAGAGCAGGTGGAAGCCGTCTGTCTTGACGGAGAGCCAGCGCAGGCTGGCGGCGCGCTCTCGCAGTTCATCGGGCAAGAGCTGAGTCGGCGCCAGCGCTCTGTTCACCTCCTTTGGTTTGAGGCGTGCGATGTCCGTCAGGGCCATAAAGTTCTTCGCGACGCCGACCGCCTCGTCTAGCTGCTTCTTGTCCTCGGCGGCCTCCCGCCCTACTAGCTTCAAGACCTCCTCTCCGTCGATCAGGTAGTCGCCGTCAGGTCCTCGGAGGTGCTCACGCCCGCTCTCAAGGGTCGCGCGCACATAGCCGGGGCTCTGGAAGCGGTAGCGCGCGGCTAGGTCATTGGTCTGGATGTCGTCTGGCCGCACGCGCAGGTGGAAGGCGAGGTCAAAGGCCTGGACGGGCTGCTCTGCGAAGGTCGCCTTGGCGAGAGCCTCCCAGATGGCTTGGGGGGTCTCGGTCTCTGCCGCCGGGCCTTCTGCCACAGGCGCGGGCGGGGTCGGGGCGGGCGGCTCCTGTGAGAGGAGGAAGGAGAAGAGGATCTGGAGGGCAAACATGTGCAGAGAGGTTACGGAGAGTACGCAGTGCGAGCGAGCCCCTCTCCATCTATGCCAGAATCTCTGTCATGAGCTCGGCCCCTAAGGATCTCCTCGATGTGCTGCCCCTGCCTTGCCTTGTCGGCGGGACGGCGGTGGGTAAGACCGCCCTCGCGCTCGAGCTCTCAGAGCAGACCGGCTGCGAGCTCATCTCGCTTGACTCTATGCAGGTCTACAGAGGGATGGACATCGGCACGGCCAAGGCCACGCCTGCTGAGCAAGCGCGCTGTCCGCACCACATGCTCGACAGGGTCGAGCCCTCAGAGCGCTACGACGTCGCAAGCTACTTGGAGGAGGTGCGCGGGGTCCTGAGAGAGCTCTCGGAAGATGGCAAGCGCTACCTCTTCGTAGGTGGCACAGCCTTCTGGTTGCGGGCGCTCATCCGCGGGCTCTTCGACGGCCCAGCGCGGGACCCCGAGCTACGCGCGAGCCTCGAGGCGGTGGTCCAAGCAGAGGGTCCCGACTCGCTCTTCGCGCGGCTGAAGCAGGCAGACCCAGAGACGGCAGAGCGCCTTCATCCCAACGACACGCGGCGGGTTGTTCGCGCCCTGGAGGTCTTCGAGCTCACAGGTGCGCCGCTCTCAGCGCAGCAGCGCGAGTGGGGATGGCAGGGCGAGGTCGAGGGAGCGCGGCGCGACGCTCGGGTCGTCGGGCTCAAGGCTGAGGGGGTCGCGTACGAGGCGCGCTTGCGAGAGCGTGTGGAGCAGATGCTTGATGAGGGCTGGGTCGAAGAGGCGCTGGCGATCCGCGAGGGCTGCGGCTTCGGAGCGACCGCTGGGAAGGCGATCGGATACCGGGAGGTCTTGGCTCTGGCAGACGGCGAGCTTGAGCGGGGAGCGTGCGTTGACGAGGTCACGCTGCGCACCCGTCAGTTCGCGCGTAAGCAGCGCACCTGGTATCGCAAGCTCGATGAGGCGAAGTGGATTGAGCCGCCCAGCGAGGGCGCGCTCCGAGAGACCGCGGCAGAGGTCGCTCCCACGCTGGGCCTCAGCTGAAGCGCTCGTCTGTATACGAAGCGACCCCGCCGTGCGGGGTCGTTCGGATGCCCTCAAAGAGAGGGGGCGTGAGCAACTCGCTCCTCAGTTCTGGAACGGGTTGTCCGAGTTGTAGTTGAGGAAGACGCGCTGGCAGGTCTTGCGGACGTGGGCGAAGTCGGCCTTCAGCTTGTCTGAGTAGGCTCCGTCCCTG
>JAKVCD010000029.1 GCA_022446815.1 Planctomycetota bacterium | reverse complement strand
CTGGCTTCACGTCCGCTATGGACTTCGCCTGCACCAGCGGCTCGGTCTACATGATCCAGGTCGGCCACTTCCCCGGCACCGCCGGCGGCACTGGCAACATCACGGTCACGCAGACCGCGGCCCCCACGGGCCCCGGCACTGTGTACTGCGCCGGCGATGGTAGCGCGACGGCTTGCCCTTGCGGCAACGCAGGCAGCAGCGACTCTGGTTGCGCTAACTCGACCGGCTCTGGCGGCTCCCTCGCCGCGAGCGGCGACGCGAGCCTCAGCGCTGACACGGTCGTCCTTGAGGCGTCCGGTCTCGTCCCGAACCTCCCCTGCCTCTTCTTCTCCGGGAAGAACCAGGTCGCTGGCGGCAACGGCATCGTCTTCGGTGACGGCCTCCGCTGCGCTGGCTTCGAGGCCGTCAGGCTTGAGGTGACTGTCTCAGACGCTTCTGGCGCCGTCAGCTCGAGCGTCGGTCTCAGCGGCGCTGGTGCGACCTCTATCGCTGATGGCGAGACGGTCAACTACCAGGGCTGGTACCGCGATGACGTGAGCTCTTCACCTTGCGGTAACTCGTTCAACACGACGAACGCCTACAGCATCGTTTGGGGCGCTTAATTCGCGCTGCCTGAACGACTGAATTTCAAAATTGGTGCCTCCGCTGGCCCTCCGCGAGCGGGGGCACCAATCCAAACTCTCTCCCTAGTCCAGAAAGACTGACTCTTACAAATGAACACTTCAAAAGCGCTCCTCTCCGCCTTTGTGACCTGCGCACTGACTGCGACAGGGTTCGCACAGGTCAATAACTACGTACAAGATTTCGAGTCTCTCGACGCCTCTAGCCCTAGCGCACTCGGTGACGATGGCTGGGTCGTCGGCGCGAACGTCTTCGACTCCAGCGGTGGGTACCTCTACAACTACTTCGCCTTCCCCGCTCCCAACGGCTCCGGCGCTTTCTGCAATGTGGCGAGCAACGAGGGCGGCCCCGATCAGGGCGCTCAGCAGCTTGTGGTCTTCAATGACTACAACAACGGCGACCACGCAGTTGGCCACCTCATCGAGGCGAACGTCTTCCGGGAGTACACCATCACTGCGGAGGATGTGGGTCGTCCGCTGATCTTCAGCTTTGACGCCAAGATGGGTGACCTGCAGGCTCCTACGACTGCGACCGCTTTCATCAAGATCATCAACACCACCACTTGGTTCCTTGATGACGCGGACTATCTCGACCTGACCAACATCCCCAACACTTGGGCCAACTATCAGGTCTCTATGACGATTGACAGTTCATGGGTCGGGAGCCTGTTCCAGATCGGCTTCATGAACTACACCTCGAACTACACCCCCTCTGGTGTTGTCTATGACAACATCCGCTTGGGTGAGTTTGGAGTGAGCCCCGGCAGCCCCTACTGCCTCGGCGACGGCGGCGGCACCGTTTGCCCCTGTGGAAACAATGGCTCCAACGGTGGCGGCTGCGCGAACGGCAGCGGCGACGGTTGCGTCCTCACGACCTCAGGCACTGACAGTGTCAGCGCAGGAGATCTCGTGCTCTCGGCATCCAACGCGATCCCGAGCCAGCCGGGCCTTTACTTCCAGGGCAACAACGCCGTCAACAACGCGAACGGCAACATCTTCGGCGACGGCCTCCGCTGCGCAGGCGGCGGCGTGATCCGCTTGCAGGTTCGCTTCTCAGATGGGTCCGGTGGATCCGCGACCAACATTGATATCGGTGCCAGAGGCGGTGTGTCCGCCGGTGATGTGAAGCGCTACCAGCTCTGGTATCGCGATCCCAACACCAGCCCCTGTGGCGCACAGTTCAACCTGAGCAACGGTATCGAGATCACCTGGACCGCCTAGCGCGCTCCTGGTTCTCTCAAAAGCGACCCTCCACGGGCTACAACTCGTGGGGGGTCGCCTTTCTATCTAAAGGAAGTATCAGTATCAGATGGATCATCAGAATCACCTCAAGGCGGCCGCAGGCCGCGGGCGGATAGCTCGGCGAAGCTATGATGCGCGGATGCTTAAGAGCCTCATTTTTCAAAGTCTCTGTCTGCTCCTAACGGCGGCTTGCTGCACGTCACCAGAGCTCCTGCATATGGAGGCGACCACATTGCGTGGAGAGCCGCTGCGGGAGTTCAACCCTTACATCGATGGTCAGTGGGTCGGCAACGCGATCGCCTACGGACCCTTCCGTGATGGGCAGGCTCCTGGTGCGGCGGGCCCGACGGATGCACAGATCCTTGAAGACCTGAAGATCATTGAGGAGCACTGGAGCATGATCCGAATGTACGGGTCTGAATGGGCAGAGCCTGTGCTGCGACTCATCCGGCAGGAGGGGCTCTCCATGCGTGTGATGGTGGGCGCCTGGCTGACGACGGAGGTCGAGGTCGGCCCGAACGGTGAGGAGTACGTAGACCCCGAGGCGGTCGCGGCGAATGAAGCGCAGGTGAGCGGAGCGATCCGTGTGGCGAGGAAGTACCCCGACCTCGTCGCTGGCGTCAGCGTCGGTAACGAGATCCGAGTCTTCTGGTCAGACCACAAGGTTCAGCCAGATCGCTTGATCAAGTACATCCGCGAGGTGCGCGAAGAGACGGAGGTCCCGGTCACCGTCGCTGATGACTTCAACTACTGGAACAAGCCTGAGAGCCAGGCCGTGGCTGCGGAGCTCGACTTCATCGTCCTTCACGTCCACGCGCTTTGGGCGGGCTGCCCCTTAGAGGATGCGCTCCCTTGGACAGAGCGCATCTATGGCGAGATCTCTGCTGCCCATCCCACGAAGACCATCGTGATCGGGGAGGCCGGCTGGGCTACGCACAAGCACACCGAGGGTGAGCAGGCGAAGCTGATCAAAGCCACTCCAGACGAAGCCGGACAAGAGCGATATTGGCATGAGCTCCGTGGCTGGGCGCTGGATAACAAGGTCACGACGTTTTGGTTTGAGGCCTTCGACGAGAATTGGAAGGGCGGCCCACACCCGGATGAGGTCGAGAAACACTGGGGCGTCTTCAACGCCGACCGAACGCCGAAGAAGGTCTTAAGGCAGAACTGAACTCGTGTCCCTTTCTCGCCCGAAAGCTCCGCGTGGCGCGCTCACCTCTTGGCTCGGGGAGGAGGTGTACGCGATCAAAGACTCGCAGCTCATGGAGCCCTTCTTTGTGAGCGTCCCTTCGGAGTCTGACCTGTGGATGTTCCTCTCGTCTCGCGGAGGCTTGACGGCAGGCAGGGTCGACGCTGACCAAGCACTGTTCCCATACATGACCGAGGACCGGCTCCATGATGGGCGACACGTGACAGGCCCTGTCACCTTCCTCAGGATCTCAGACGGCCTTCATAAAGGGCGTGTGCACCGGGCCTTCTCCTTTGATGAAGAGAGCCCGCTCCGCACGCACCTCTACAAGGGAGTCACAGGGAACAGCCTCGGCTTTGAAGAGGAGGTTCCCGACCTGGGGCTGACGATCTCCTACCGCTGGCAAGCCTGCGATGAGCTCGGATGGACGCGTCGGGTGGTCGTAACGAACACAGGCGAGCGCGAGCTGCGCTTCAGCGTGCTCGACGGCTTGAGCGACCTCCAGCCTTACGGCGTTCCAGTGGGGCTCTCTCAGACATCGAGCTGCCTCGTCGACGCCTATAAGCGCGCAGAGCTCATGCCCGAGAGCGGACTCGGGATCTACGCGCTGACAGCCCGCATCGTCGACCGCGCGGAGGCCTCCGAGATGCTGCGCGCGAACATCGCGTGGTGTGTGGGCCTTGAGGGGCCACGCCTCTTAAGCATGGGGCAGCTCTCCGCCTTCCGTGAGGGTCGCGCGCTCGAGGCAGAGCTAGACCTCAAAGGGCAGCGCTCCGGCTTCTTCGCGACTGACGAGCTCACTCTGGCGCCTGGTGGGTCCCGGACTTGGTGGACGGTGGTCGACGTCGGCCGCTCTCACAGCGAGGTGGTAGAGCGCGCGCGCGCTCTGACTCAGGGCGTTGAGGCTGAGGACATCATGAGCGCCCTCGAGACCGCGAGCCAGACGCTGCGATCCATGGTCGCCTCTAGTGATGGCGTGCAACAGACGGGTGATGCGGTCGGTGACCTCCATCATTTCTCGAACACGCTCTACAACTGCATGCGGGGCGGGCTCTTCCTCAAAGATCACGAGATCCCTACGGACGACCTTCGAGACTTCGCTCTGACTCGTTGCTTTGAGCTCTCAGAGAGCCAGCGGCAGTTCTTCGATGGATTGGAGGAGCGCGTCTCTGTCGGAGCGCTGCACCGAGCTGCGCTCGCGACCGGTGACTCAGCGCTCACTAGGTGGTGTCTTGAGTACCTGCCGCTCCGCTTTGGTCGCCGACACGGAGATCCAAGTCGCCCCTGGAACCGCTTCTCGATTCAGACTCAGGATGCGGATGGCGAGCCCATCCTTCAGTATGAGGGGAATTGGAGAGACATCTTTCAGAACTGGGAGGCGCTCTCACTCAGCTTCCCTGAGTTCGTCGAGGGGATGATTGCTCGCTTTGTGAACGCGTCGACCTTTGACGGCTTCAACCCGTATCGGATCACGCGCGACGGGATCGACTGGGAGGTCCCCGATCCGGAAGACCCCTGGGCGACGATTGGCTATTGGGGAGATCACCAGGTCGCTTATCTAGTTCGCCTCATCGAGCAATCTGTCCGTGCCCATCCTGGACGCTTAGCAGACCTCTTGAATCAGGCCTTGTTCAGCTACGCGGACGTGCCGTACCGCCTCGCGCCATATGCCGCGCTGGTGGAGGACCCCTGGAACACGATCAGCTTCGACAAGGAGCGGGACCGTCGCTCGAGGGCGCGCGCGGCCGAGCGCGGCGCGGACGGGCAGCTCTTACATGGACCGGGGGATGAGGTCGTCCATGTCACCCTCGCTGAGAAGCTCCTCGTGCCTGCGCTCTCCAAGCTCTCCAACCTCGTCCCCGGGGGCGGAGTCTGGATGAATACGCAGCGCCCGGAGTGGAATGACGCGAACAATGCCCTCGTGGGGCTAGGCCTCTCGGTCGTGACGGCCTGCCACTTGCACCGATACCTCCTCACTGTGCGAGAGCTCTTCGCGAGCGCAGAGGCAGACCTGCACCTCTCCGAGGAGGTCGCAGAGTGGGCCTCATCTCTCGCTCGTTGCATTGAGGCAGCAGAGGGTCTTGGTGAAGAGCAGGACTCGATCAAGCGCCGCGCGGTCGTTGATGAGCTCGGCGGCATCTTCGAGACATACCGCGAGCGCGTTTGGGAGCGTGGCTTCGGCGGTGTCACGACCATGCGACGAGAGGACGCTCTCGCCTTGCTTGACCGTGCCACAGCCTGGGTCGCTGAGACCATTCAACAGAACCGACGAGAGGATGGCCTCTATCACGCTTACAACTTGGTGGACTTCAGCGGTGACAAGAGCCTTGAGATCGGGCGCCTCGATCTGATGTTGGAGGGCCAGGTCGCGGTCTTGAGCGCCGGGCTGCTTGGCCCGGATGAGGCGGCGAGCATCGGGAGAGCCCTCTTTGAGAGCCCGCTCTACAGGGAAGATCAGCAGAGCTTCACGCTCTATCCCAAGCGCGAGCTCCCGGGGTTCTTGGAGCGGAACTCGGTCTCTTCCGAGGCCGTGGCAGAGGTGCCTCTGCTGTGCGAGCTCATCGAGGCTGGGGAGCCTTGCGTCCTCACAGTCGACGCCGATGGAGTCGGCCGCTTCCACGGCGACATCGCAAACCGCCAGGGCCTCAGCGCCGTCCTCGACCGCTTGGAGACGCGCCCAGCTTGGGCAGAGTCGGTCGCCCGTGACCGCGAGGCGGTCTTGGGACTCTTTGAGGAGACTTTCAATCACCGCGCCTTCACTGGTCGCTCGGGGACCATGTATGGCTACGAGGGCATCGGCTGCATCTACTGGCACATGGTCTCCAAGCTGCTCCTAGCCCTTCAGGAGAACTTCATCGCTGCACGGCGTCTCAACTCTTCAGAGGCGGACGCGCTGGCCGCGCACTATACGCGGGTGCGGGGCGGGCTCAGCGCCGCGAAGACCCCCGCCGAATACGGTGCCTTTCCCGCTGAGCCCTACTCACACACCCGCGGTGATGGTCGTGCCCGACAGCCTGGCATGACCGGCCAAGTGAAGGAGGAGGTGATCACCCGCTTCGGCGAGCTAGGCGTCCGAGTTGAAGGCGGCTGCGTCTCTTTTGACCTCACCGATCTGCGCGCGGAGGACCTCTCTTCAGGCGCGCTCCGCTTCACCTTCTGCGGGACTCCGGTTGAGTACGTCGAAGGACCGCATGGCATCAGCTTGACCTCTGCAGACGGAGAGGTCACAGAGGTCGCAGGGACGACCTTAGATGCAGAGAGCAGCGCAGCGCTGCTCTCGCGGAGCGGCGAGTGGCAGCGAGTCCGTGTCGGGCTCGGCTGAGCGCTGTCCTCACTCAGAGGCGAGGTTCTTTCCCGATCCGCCCTCTGCGGCGAAGAGATGTCCGCCGCTGGGGTCTACATCGAGGGCTACCTCTGTGCCGGCAGAGAGCTCTCTCGCAGAGACACGCGCGACGAGCTGGTCGAGTGAGGATGTCGTGATGACGACATCCATCTGTCCACCGAGCGGCTCGACCAAATCGACAGTTCCCCGGATCGAGCCTGGACGGTCATCCGCCTCGCGGATCTTGAGCGCCTCGGGTCGAACGCCGAGGATCGCCGGCCGTTGAACGTCACCACGGGCAGCGTGGATCAGATCACGCGGTAGCTTGAGGTCGAAGCCCTCCCGCGTGACTCTTAGGTCTTCACCAGTAGGGGTGACCTCGACGCGGAGGAAGTTCATCGGCGGAGTCCCTAGGAAGCCAGCCACGAAGCGGTCAGCCGGGCGCTCATAGACCTCGAGCGGGCGTGCGCACTGGTGGAGGACGCCCTGGTTCATCACCGCGACACGATCACCGAGGGTCATCGCCTCCTCTTGGTCGTGCGTGACGTAGATCGTGGTCGTTCCGAGTTTTCGATGGAGGCGCTTAAGCTCAGCCCTGGTCTCGAGGCGAAGTCTCGCGTCGAGGTTCGAGAGGGGCTCGTCGAGCAAGAAGACCTTGGGGTCTCGTACGATGGCGCGGCCTAGGGCTACGCGCTGTCGTTGACCGCCAGAGAGCGCCTTCGGTCTACGCTCGAGGAGGTCGAGGAGGCCGAGGGTCTCAGCCGCCCACTGGACGCGCTCCTTCACCTCGCTCAATGGCCGGTTTCGCATGGTGAGGCCGAAGGCCATGTTCTCTCTCACCGTCATGTGGGGGTAGAGGGCGTAGCTCTGGAACACCATGGCGATGTCCCTGTCCTTGGGCGCGATCTCGTTGACGACGTCTTCCCCGATGCGCAGGCAGCCTTCGCTCACGCTCTCTAGCCCTGCGATCATGCGCAGGGTGGTGCTCTTTCCACAGCCTGAGGGGCCGACGAGGACGAGGAACTCGCCGTCATGGACCTCCAAGTTCAAGCTCCTTACGGCCTTGAATCCATCCGGGTAGACCTTCTCCACACGCTCTAGCGTCACTCTTGCCATGTCATGCCTTGGGTCTGGTCTTCAGCGTCATTTCGATGAGGGAATGCATTGTTCGCGTTGGGGTGTGCTCAGCCCTTAACAGCTCCTGAGGTGAGTCCGGAGATGAACTCCTTTTGAAGCAGGAGGAAGAGGCACAGCACGGGCGCGATGGAGACAAGGGTGCCGGCCATCTGCAGCGCGTAGTCCTGCGAGTAGACGCCCTTAAGCTGTGAGATGGCGACAGAGAGCGGGAACTTCTCGCTGGACTGCAGGACGACCTGCGGGCTGATGAAGTTGTTCCAGGTGCCGAGGAAGGTGATCAGGAGGAACGCGCCGAGCATCGGGCGCACCAAGGGGATCACCATCCCGAAGAAGATACGCAGCTCGCCTGCGCCGTCGATGCGCGCAGCGTCGAGGACCTCATTGGGGACCGAATTGATCATCGCCTGACGGAAGAGGTAGACGCCAAAGGCGGGCGCGATGCCGGGGAGGATCAGGCCGGCGTAGCTGTCGAGGAGGCCCATCCAGTAGAGGAGCTGGTATGTGGGCGCGATCAAGACGGCGGCGGGGATGACGAGCGCCGCGAGGACGAAGTTAGTGAAGAAGGCGCGGCCGGCGAAGCTGAACTTGGCGAGGGCGTAGCCACCCATGGCGCTGGCGAGGGTGGCGAGGATGCTGGTCACCGACGCGAGGAACACGGAGTTCAGCATGTGGCGGCCGAAGTCCATCTCCGTGAACAGTCGCCGAAAGTTGTCGAGAGTCAGGCGGCTCCAATCCGCGCCGAGGAGCCCCTCTCCAGCTGGTAAGAAGGTGGAGCGGAAGACGTCGTCGTTGGTCTTGAAGGCCGAGCAGACGAGGTAAGCGAACGGCACGAGCATCAAGATCGCCGTTACGGCGAGGAGCACATAAGTCAGGGCCATCCAGAGGCGCCTTGTCGGACTCACTTCCATGTCAGTCCTCATACCTCCGCAGGACGAGCCGGAGCCCGACAGCCAAGATCATCAGGAGGATGGCGAGGCTCCAGCCGATGGCGCTGGCGTAGCCTAGGTCGCCGACCTCAAACCCGGTCTGATAAAGGTACATAACGACCGTCAGCCCGCGGTTGTCAGGCCCGGCGGTGTTGTTGAGCAGCACGAAGGGCAGCTCAAAGAGTTGAAAGCTCCCGATGATGGAGAGCAGCACGACGAAGCCGGCGACAGGCCGGATCGCTGGGACGGTCACGTGACGGAAGCGCTGCCAAGGACCGGCGCCGTCGACGAGCGCGGCCTCCTCGATGCTGCGGTCGACGTTCTGCAGCGCGGCGAGGAAGTAGACCATGTTGAAGCCGACGTACATCCACATCCCCGCGACGATGAGGCCGGTCATGACGTGGCGCTCCATCCAAGGGAACTCGAGGTCGAAGCCGATCCAGCTGTTGAGCCAGACGTTCAGGAGCCCTGTGTTCTTCTCGAAGATCGGGCCGAACAAGAGCGCGACGAAGACGATCCCTGCGAGGGAGGGGGAGAAGTAGATCAGGCGGAAGAGGAGTCGCCCCCTGACGCTAGGCCGGTCTAGGAGGAGCGCGAGCCCGAGGGAGAGCGGCAGCTGTAAAAAGACAGAGCCGAGGGCGAAGAGGAAGGTGTTGCCTAGGGCCTTCCAGAAGAGCGGATCACTGAAGAGCTGAGTGAAGTTACCGCTGCCGACGAAGGTGCTCGTCTTTGGACCATAGGTCTGGTGCATCGACAGATTGACCGACTGCACGAGCGGGTAGGCCGTGAACAGCAGGAAGGTGACGATGAAGGGCGCCAAGAAGAGGAGCGGCGTCCAGCGAGAGCGGCCTACGATGGTGTTCATCTTTGACCCTTCGCCCCGGCCTTGAGGAACATGTTGCGATCGACGCGGAGCTGAATGTCGGCGTGTGCTGCCTCGAGCTGGCTCCTCGCCTCCGGCAGGAGAGCCTCAACGGTGAAGAGCTGTTCCTGCTCAGCGTACTCACGCAGCCTAGTCAGAGCGTCTCGGACGCGCTCCTTGGCGATCTGATTGAAGGGTGAGGAGGTACGCCTCGGTACGGAGGGGGCGAGCTCGATGTACATGCGACCTGGCGCCTGACCTTGGAAGAAGTCGTCCGGCACATCGTAGAAGTCACGAGACCACAGCCGCCTGATGGGAGAGATGATGCCGTTGCTCTCGTAGAGCTGGAGGGCCAGATCTTCTGAGAGGTAGAGGTGCTTGGCGATCTCCCAGGCTGCCTCAGGGTCTTGGGTGCTGCGCGCGATGCCGAGCATCGTCCCGCCCCATACCGTCGTGCGGCGACCGTCTGGCTCCCAGGCGGGGAGCGGCATGAGCTTGATCTTCCCGGACAGGTCGCTCATGTCGTGCTTCCAGACGCCGCCGAGCCAGTCCGGCATGATGGACGCGACCACGAAGCCCTCGAGCTTGAGACGGTTTCCTGAGGCGGTGAACTCTTGCGCGTCCACAGCGATGCGGCCAGGGCCAGTGATCCACGTAGTTATAGTTGCGATCACCTTGGCGTTGATCTCGCTGTTGATCGCGACGCGCTCCTGCTCATCAAAGTAGCTGCCGCCAGCTTGCAGGATGAAGGCCTCGATAGTGTCGATCTGGGTCTCCCAGACGTTGAGCAGGTAGCGATCTGGGCGCCCATCCCCGTCCTCATCTGCCATGAGAGGGCTCATGGCTCGGATGAAGTCGTCCCAAGTCTCGATGGTTGTGACGTCGATCCCAGCGGCCTCGACGAGGTCTGCTCGGTAAGCGAGCATCACGGGGTGGACGTCGTGGGGGAGTCCGAAGATGCGCCCTCTAGAGGTCCAAGGGGTGAAGGAGGGCGGGTTGATCTCCTCGTCGATCCCGGACTCACGGATGCGATCCGTTAGATCGAGGAAGCCGACGTCTTTGAGCGGTCCTGTGAAGGCTCGACTCGCGACTCGAACATCCGCCTCGATCAGGTCTGCGACAGGAGTGTCTGAGAGGAAGCCAGAGCTCATGCGCCGCTCAAGCGCGGGCAGTGAGAGGAGGTAGAGGTTTAGGTCTGGGTCTTGGTTGGCGTTCCAGCTCTCGACGTTCGGGAGATACATCTCGTGGTGTGGACGAGCGAACACCCACATGTCGAGCCCCGACCGTGATGTGTCTGCCCTGGCCATTACGAACAGGGTCGAGAGGCCAGCCAAGAGAACGATGACCCAGCCGCCGGGCGAGAGCGCTGCGCGGACGGTGGTCGCCATAGGGCTGCGAAGCGCCTCGTCAGGGGCTGCGCTAGTGCTCTTCTCGGGATCCACGATTGGGGGGAGGGGGGGGGAGGTAATCGCCAGATCTGAAGAGGGGTGTGACCACACCCTAGGGCGTTCAGATGGCTGATTGGATTCCTTAGATGATAACCGAGGGCTGCCGCCTGAGGGGCCGCTGCAGCAAAAGGGAACTCCTTTTGGGGGCTCCTCTACATTCGCTCTTAAGGCTGACTGATCAGGCCACAGGGGTCGAGTCTTCTGCTCAGGAAGCGAGGGTCGCTCGCGTGCCAGAAAATGCTGAGCGCCATGCGACCTAAAGAGGGAGAGAGAGTCCCTCTCTGTCGGGGATGGTCCCGACTCATCCATAGAGGAGTAAAGATGCGCTACGACTTCAGCGAAGTAGAGGACCTCGAGAGCTTCGTCTCGGTCCCCGAGGGGGAGCACCTGTGCAGAGTGGCAGAGGTTCGTGAGGGGGCGACAAGAGATGGCAGCTCGCGTTGGAGCATGCGCTTAGAGGTAGTGGAAGGGGAGCACATCGGGCGCACTGCGGGCTGGGACTCGCTCACTTGGAGTGAGCGCGCTGCACACCGCGTCAAGCACGTGCTCAGCGCCTTCGGCTTTGACACGGGCGGCACCCTCGAGCTCACCCCTCAGGAGCTCCTCGGATGCGAGGCACATGTTGTATTCCGCGAGGAAGAGTGGGAGGACCCGCAGAGCGGACGCCGACAGATCCGCCTCAGCGTCCCCTTCCTCGGATATCGCGGCTCGGAAGAGCTGTCTGCCTGATGTGCCTAGCCGGCGCGGGCAATCCCTCGCTCTGAGGGCGAACGATCGGCAAAATTGTCCCACCATGACCGGCTCAAACCTGACGAACGAGGAGATCGATCGCCTTCTTGAAGCGGCGAAGGGTGCGCTCGTGAATGCGCACAGTCCGTACTCCGGGCTGTGTGTAGGCGCTGCGCTCCTTGCTACAGACGGGAGCGTCCACGCAGGCTGCAACGTAGAGAGCGCGAGCTATGGTCTAACGATCTGCGCCGAGCGTAGCGCGGTCTTTCGCGCTGTGTCTGATGGCGTCCGTGGCTTCCGCGCTGTCGTCATTACGACGGATCGAGACGGCGCCCTGATGCCCTGCGGAGCTTGCAGGCAGGTCTTGCATGAGCACGCACCTGACTTGGAGGTCATCTCGATCGGTGCAGACGGTGAGCGTGTGGACACGACCATCGCCGAGCTCCTCCCTCGGGCTATAGGGGAGTCGGACATCAAGGGCGAGGCCTAGGTGGCTGAACCGAAAGTGGCACGCGAGCGAGCCGAGTGGCTCCGCGCAGAGCTCACGCGACACGAGCGCCTCTACTACAACGAGGCCAAGCCCGAGATCTCGGACGCGGAGTACGACGCCCTCTTTCGGGAGCTCGAGGCCATCGAGGCCGAACATCAAGAGCTCGTGTCCCCTGACAGTCCGACCCAGCGGGTCGGCGCACCGCTCCCCGAGGGCGAGAGCTTTGAGAAGGTCGAGCATGAGGTCCCCATGCTCTCGATCGAGAGCCTCTTCGGTGAAGAGGAGGTGCGCGAGTTCGAAGAGAAGCTCTTGCGCTTCATCGGCGAAGAGGAGGGGGACGAGCTCGAGTGGGTCGTCGAGCCCAAGTTCGACGGCGTGAGCGCTTCTTTGATCTATGAGGACGGCGTCTTTGTTCGCGGCGTCACTCGCGGCGACGGACGCATCGGTGAAGACGTGACGCAAAATCTGCGCACTGTGCGCAACCTCCCGCTCTCTCTCGACACGAGCGGTGGAGACTTGCCGAAGGTGCTCGAGGTGCGTGGAGAGGTGCTCATCCAACTTGAGCGCTTCCACGCCTTCAACGAGGCGCGTGAAGCCGCTGGCCAAGATCGGCTCGCGAACCCTAGGAACGCGGCCGCAGGCGCGCTCCGGCGGAACGATCCTAGCGCTGTAGCCGAGTATCCCTTGGAGTTTCACACTTGGTCTGCGCCGCGCTTTCGGGATGAAGAATATGCGAGCCAGACTGAAGCGAACAAGGCGCTCAAGCGCTGGGGGCTGCCCTTCAGCGGCTACGGTGAGGTCGTGAAGGGCCTCGACTCCTGCATCGCTTACCACGCAAAGATGGAGGCAGGCCGGGACGACATCCCGTTCGAGATCGACGGTGTCGTGGCGAAGCTCGATGATCTCGCTCTGCGTGAACGCCTAGGGCGAACAGCGCGCGCGATGCGTTGGCAGTACGCTCATAAGTTCACTGCGCGAGAGGTCTCTACTACGCTCCTCGCGATCGAGGCTAGCGTTGGGACAAATGGGCGGCTCACCCCCCGCGCCCACGTCCAGGCAGTCGAGGTCGGCGGAGTGGTGGTGCGGCACACCACTCTGCACAACGCAGAGCATCTCGCGAGCCTTGGGGTGAAGGTCGGAGACAGAGTCTTCGTCCACCGCGCCGGAGATGTGATCCCCCAGATCAACGGGGTCGCTAAGGCGGCCTCTGGTGCTGCGCCTGCTGATTGGGATGAGCTGCTCCCTGAAGAGCTGCGAGCAGAGGGTGGCGGTGCGATCTCCGGCGTGACGAGGGGGTGGGCAGAAGAGTACGCGGTGCCTGCCACCTGCCCCGCATGCGGCACAGTGCCTGTACAGGAGGGGAAGTACTGGCGCTGTCCAAACACCTACGGCTGCCCGCCGCAGGTCGTAGGCCGGACGACCCATCTGGCTGGCAGAGGTGGCTTTGAGATCGACAGGATCGGCCCCAAACAGATCGCTCAGCTCATCGAGGCTGGGTTGATCCATGGCCCCGGAGACCTCTTCCATCTTGATCGAGAGGAAGGGATCAGAGCGGCCCTGGTGGCGTTAGATCGCTGGGGTGAGAAGAGCGTGGACGGGCTCTTCGAGGAGCTCAGAGAGCGCAGGCGAATCGACTTCGGTCGCTTCCTCGCAGCTCTAGCCATCCCTGATGTCGGAGCGCAGACCGGTCGCTTGCTCGCGCTCCACTTTGACAACCTCGACGCGCTCAAGGCTGCGTGTGAGGAGGAGCTCTTGGAGGTAGATGGGATTGGGCCTGAGGTGGCTGCATCGATCGCGGAGTGGTTCCGCTCTGAGGAGGGAGTAGCGCTCTTGGAGCGGCTCTTTTCTGGTGGAGTGGAGCTTGTGTATCCGGAGGAGAGCGCCGGGGGCGGTGCGCTTGATGGGAAGACGTTGGTCTTTACAGGGACGATGGAGGGGATGACCCGTGCCGAGGCTAAGCAGCAGGCTGAGGCCGCTGGTGGCCGGGTGGCCTCCTCTGTGAGCAAGAAGACCGACTACTTGGTCGTGGGCGGAAAACCCGGCAGCAAGGCGAAGAAGGCCGAAGAGCTGGGTGTCGAGGTCCTGCTTGAGGCGGATTTCGTCGAGTTTTTACGAAGTGACGGCTGAGCGGCCGGCCTGTTTCTCGTTCTAGGGGTAGGAGGCGGTCACCTCGCGCGGACGGCGTGGGTGATTTCCGAGCAGACACGCACACTCAGGAGGTATCGTGATGGGAACGACCAAGAGTCCTAGAAACAGAGTTGATGAGCTAAAGACGGGGAGAATGTGGGACCACTACCGTCGTATGAGGGCTGAGCGCGCGCGCTTCTCCCCCAGCTTTGCGCCGACCGATCTCATGACCGAGAAAGAGAACAAGCAGCCTGAGCCCCAAGAAGGAGCGGGTGGTTCACTCGACAGACCTGCAGAGGGTGAGATCGTGGAGAAAGGTCTGCCCCAAGAGTTCTCCAACGACAAAGAGATCAAGCGCCTCGTGACCTTGGCACAAGACGGTGACGCGGAGGCGCTGAACGAACTCTTCACGCGTTATTACCACGTCCTCGTCCAGACCGCCCGGCGCAGGCTCGGCCCTAGGCTCAAGGCCAAGGAGGAGCCGGACGACCTCGCTCAGACGACCTTCCGCGAGGCGACGAGGGACTTTCGAGCGTACAAGTACCGGGGCGAGGGGAGCTTGCTGCGCTGGTTGATCCAGATCATGCAGAACAAGATCCGGGATCGGGCGGAGTTCTACTCGGCTGGTAAGCGCGACCTCTCGAGGGAGCGTAGCCTCGAGCCGACGCAGTCGAAGGACGCTGAAGCGCAGAAGCCGATCGATCCGATGAGCGCGGACCTTACGGTCACGATGCGAGTTCAGCGGGTTGAGAGCTTTGAGATCCTCCGTGACGCCATGAGTGAGCTCTCTGAGGACCACCGCCGCGCCATCACTCTGGTCTTCTTCCAGGGCCTGTCCCTGCGTGAGGCTGGCGAGCGAATGGGCGGTCGCAGCGAGGACGCGGTCCGGATGATGCTGCGCCGCGCTGAGGGGCGCCTCGGGGACCTCCTGAAGAGGACCCTCGGGCGAGACCTCGACCCCGAGTGAGGCCTCTCCTGCGCTGTTGAGGGCAGCGTCTTGCCACGAGGCCGGGCTGACTCTAGAGTGTTCGGCCCTTCGAGGCCCCAGAGGGCCTCAGGCGTGGGCGATTAACTCAATTGGTAGAGTGCCATGTTCACAGCGTGGAGGTTACTGGTTCGAGTCCAGTATCGCCCACCAGCCCCCGCCGCCTGCGCCCCTCGGGGAACGCGGCTATCATGCTCACGTGAGCAACTGTCAGGATTGGCTCGGCGCCTTGAGCGCCCTCCGGGATGAGCGCGTCCCGTGCGTCTTGGTCGTCGTCGCAGGCGTGAAGGGGAGCGCTCCGCGCGAAGAGGGCGCTCGCATGATCGTCGCAGGGGATGGCATCCGGCACGGGACCATCGGTGGCGGCCGCCTCGAGCAGCTCGCGACCGAGCACGCCCAGGCGATGCTCACAGGGGATGGCGCAGCGGCAGAGAACGTCGAGTTTCCGCTCGGTGAGAGCGCTGGCCAGTGCTGTGGCGGGGCGGTGACCTTGTTCTTCGAGCGGCACGAGTGGAGGCGACGTGAGATCGTGATCTTTGGCGCTGGTCACGTCGGACAAGCTCTCGGCGGCCTCGCGGGATATCTAGACGCCGACCTGCGCTTGGTCGATTCAAGGACGCCGGAGGAGCTACACCCGAAGCCGCCTGCTGAGCTCGCCGCTCACCTGGACCTCGTTGATGCGCCGGAAGGTGTCATTGACGAGCTCGAGCCCGGCGCCTCGATCGTCGTGATGACGCACAGCCACGCCTTGGACCAAGCGATCCTCGAAGCATGCCTGCCCCGCATCCATGAGTTCGCTTACGTCGGGCTGATCGGGAGCGATCGCAAGTGGGCCCGCTTTCAAGAGCGACTCAAGGCCAAGGGCTTCTCTGATGAGGCGCTCAGCGCTGTGCGCTCTCCGATCGGTCTCGTCCGGGGCTCGAAGGAGCCCCGCGCCATCGCGATCAGCGTGGCAGCAGAGCTCCTCGGGGTCCCCCTGGAAGTGTGAGGCTCAGGCCTCGGCCTGGACCTTGGCGATAGCTTCGGTCAGGGCGGGGACGACCTCGAAGGCGTCGCCGACGATGCCGTAGTCAGCGACCTTAAAGATCGGAGCGTCCGCGTCTTTGTTGATCGCGACGATCGTCTTGGAGGTGCGCATGCCAGCGAGGTGCTGGATGGCCCCAGAGATCCCGACTGCGATGTAGAGGTTGGGGGAGACGACCTTCCCGGTCTGTCCGACTTGCTCGGAGTGCGGTCGCCAGCCTGCATCGACGATGGCGCGACTCGCGCCTACTGCTGCGGCACCACCGAAGGCGTCTGCGAGCCCCTCGACGAGTGAGAAGTGCTCCGCCTCTTGGAGGCCTCGGCCTCCTGCGACCACGACGCTCGCTTCTTGGACATCGAGCTTGCCGCCCTCCTTGGCGCTGACCCCGGTGACGCTGGCCTTGCAGTCAGCGCTAGCAGCCCGCTCAGAGACCTCTGCAGAGCCGCCGCCCTCAGGCGCGCTGAAGGCGTTGGGGCGAGTGGTCGCGCAGAACACTTCGCTCGCACTCTCGCAAGTCGCGATGACCTTACCAGCGAGCCAGGGACGGGTGGTCCGGAGGGAGCCAGAAGAGGAGTCGAGTGAGGTGATGTCTGAGAAGAGCGTGCTGTCGAGGTGGGCTGCGACCCTAGGCGCGACGTCCTTGCCCGTGGCTGTGGCAGCCGCGAGGAAGGCGCTGGCGCCAGACTCCTTGGCCAGCGCGGCCAGGTCAGCGGCGGCGCGATCGGGGCTCCATGTGTCTGCCCCTGTGAGGTGGCAGATCGCGTTGGCTCCACTAGAGGAGAGCGCTGAGGCCGCGGCGTCAGCGCCAGGGCCCATCACAACAGCGGTGACGTCGAGCCCAGCTGAGAGGGCTGCGCCGAGGCACTCGAGGGATGCACGGCGAAGCTCGCCGCCAGCGTGTTCGATGAAGAGGATGGCCTTTGACATGTGATTTAGAGGACCTTGGCCTCGTTGCGGAGAGCTTGGATGAGGTCTTCGACGGCGGCTGCTCCTTCGCCGATGATCTTACCCTCGGGGCGGGGTGCCGGAGTCTCGAGCGAGACGACCTTTGCATGGGACTCTTCAGCTTGGGGTGCAGCTTCGTCGAGGGGCTTCTTCTTCGCCGCCATGATTCCCTTGAGCCCTGCATAGCGAGGCTCGTTCAGGCCTTTGTCACAGGTGATGACTGCAGGAAGGGAGAAGCTCACGGACTCGAGGCCTGCCTCGGTAGCGCGCTTGGCTGTTCCGCTTGACCCGTCGAGCTCGAGCTCGCACGCGTCCGTTACGCAGGCCCAGCCGAGGTAGGTCGCGAGCATCGGGCCGACAGCAGCGTTGTCGCGATCGGTCGCGACTTTGCCGCAGAAGACGATGTCTGCGCCGAGCTCTTGGATCTTCGCAGCGAGAGCCTTGGCAGTGCTCCGGCAGTCGCGCGCCTGCCAGTCGTCATCGGTGAGGATGACGCCGGCGTCGGCGCCCTTGGCGATGCACTCTCGCACCTCCTTCGAGGCTTCAGCGGGGCCGAGGGTCAAGATGGTCACCTCGCCGCCGTGGCTCTCCTTGGTCTTGACCGCCTCTTCCACGGCGATCTCGTCGTAGAAGGAGGTCATGTACTGGAAGGAGCTCGTGTCGAGGCTGCTCGCGCTCGCGTCGATCTTGGCTTGGGCGTCGGTAGCGGGGACGCGCTTGATGCAGGCGATGATCTTCATGGAGGGCTAATTAACAGGGAGGAGGGGCCGGAAAACGGGCAAGCATGATATCCACGGCTACCAATTTGCTCAACGGAGGGCTGGAGAAGGGGGCTGGCGCCTTCACTCGCCCTCGTCACTGATGAGGGCGTCGGCCTCTGCGCTTGAGACGCCCCCCGTGATGGGGACGTCGAAGTTGCGGCCGAGGTACACCTCCCGGACTGCCGCATCTTTCACGAGGAACTCTGCGTCGCCCTCCCGGAGGATCTTGCCCGCGTGGATGATGTACGAGCGATCCGTCGTCTGGAGGGTCTCCCGTACGTTGTGGTCTGTGATGAGGATCCCGATCCCCTTGTCGCGCATCTTCTCGACCAGCTCCTGGATCTCGTGGACGTTGATCGGGTCAACCCCAGCGAAGGGCTCATCGAGCAGGAGCACAGCAGGGCGAGTCGCGAGGGCCCTAGAGAGCTCGAGGCGCCTGCGCTCTCCTCCCGAGAGGGTCTCTGCGAGGTTCCCGGCGAGGTGGGTCAACTCGAGGTCTGCTAAGAGCCTCGCGCACTCCGCTTTCCGCTCGCTGCGACTGAACGGCATAGTCTCCAAGACCGCCATGAGGTTCCCTTCTACGGTCATCCTGCGGAAGATACTCGGCTCCTGCGGCAGGTAGCCCATGCCGAGGCGTGCGCGCTTGTACATCGGGAGACGCGAGCACTCTTGGCCGAGGAGGCTGACGCTCCCTTCATCGGGGGTGACGAGGCCGACCGTCATCCTGAAGGTCGTCGACTTGCCTGCGCCATTGGGGCCTAAGAGGCCCACGATCTCACCTGCGCAGACGTTGAAGGCGACCCCGTCCACGACGCGCCTCCCGTGGTAGCTCTTGGCGAGGCCGTTCGCTTCCAGCAGGAGCTCTCCGGCTTGGATCTCTCGTCTTGCAGGCATAGAGGGTGAGTCTAGCTTCCGGTGAGAGGCACTCGCTCTCCGTCTTGATGAGAGTGTGCTCTCGGCGTCGCGGTCTTGGCTGCTGGGTGTTCTTCACACTGCCCGTTAGGCCGTGTGGATAACTTGTGGGCTACCGAGCTGGGCAGGTTCGATTGAGACATTCTTCTCTTCGTAGGCTCTCTGTGGACTCTTAGACGGGCCCTCCGCGCGGGCCAACGAGCTCCCGCGAAATCCCTCTAAGGCCTTTCATAGCAATCGCTTAACCGTTCAATGCTGCGACTTTCCAGGGCGCTTCCAGGAGCGGTGGTCTGATGAGCCCAACAGGATCCAATGTCCCAAATTAGGGATATGCTCATTCTTATGAACCTGTTGAAAACCGGGCCCGTTGGCTACCGGATCCACTTCAATCGCCAGAGCTTGAGCGAGGGCTTCAGGGGCCAGAAGACGATCAATGCGCGACCTGTGATCATCTCTCTCGGCACTAGGGAGCGAAGCTCATTTGTCGGCGCCGCGTTCCTCCGCTCAGAGTCGAGGCAAGAGTGCATGGTGCCCCACTCATCCCGGAAGAAGAACATGGTCCCGTTCTCGCCGCCGGGGACGCGCTGGGGGTTCTCTTCTTCACCACGGAAGTTTCCCTCTACGACGCCATCGACGCCGGGGATGTGATATCGGGCGAGGGTCCACTCGCGGCTGTCGCTCGAGTCTTGGGTGTTGTCACCAAGCATTACGTAGTGGTCCTCTTCCACGTACCACTCTGATGCCTTGACCTGGTTCGAGAGGTAGTAGATGTCTCGATAGACCTCGACTTCATCAAAGGTCGCCGAGCCTCCGCGGACTTGCAGTTGGATGTTAGAGGTCTGGTCTGTGGCGGCAGGGATCTCGAGGGAGAGGAGCTCTTCACCCTCGATCTCTAGCGCGAGCCGGTCATCTAGGTTCTCCACTGCGAGCTCAACCCCGCTCCCCTCAGGGAGCCTCCAGCCCGGCGAGGAGAGCTTGCTCTCCCTCTCCCTAGCTAGTGGCGAGCGGGCGGAGCGGGAGAGGTCCCTCGCGAGGATGACGGGAGCCTCGCCCTCGGGTGCGGCTGGGCCAGGCAGCGTGAAGCTGTAGATCCGGCTGCCCTCACGGAGCTCGATGACTACCTCTCGACAGTCTGTCTGGGCCTCAAGCACCGCCTCAAAGCGCAGGTCGCCGACGGGATTCATCCCTGAGGGGATCCCACGCCGAATGCGCAGGCTCTCACGGACTGCGCGCGGGTAGCCGTCCTTGAAATCGTCCATGAAGGAGCTCGAGGCAGGCAGCCGCAGCCCCCCGTCGCCTCGCGCTACGATGCGGTCCTCTGAGACCTCCCAGGATGAGGCATCTCCCATACGGAGCCACTGCAGCCTGCCAGGCGCGCCCTCGTCGAGGGCCTTCCAAGTGTCCGATTGGACGTTCTCGGGCCTGCGGACGATCTCCCAGTCGGACTCGTAGCGGGGGGGGTCGTCTTTGGGGCGGTCGCTGCGCCAGAGGTCGCCGTTTTGGATACGTAGCCACTCCGGACCGACGCCGACGATCCGCTTGATGTAGTTCATCGAGCGGTCGAGGGGGTACTTGAAGACCGCCACCTCGAAGCGCTTAGGGGCGCGGTAGTGGTAGGAGAGTTTGTCGACGAGGACCCGGTCGAAGATGCCCGTGTCGGGGTTCCCCATCAGCGTCGGCTGCATGGAGCCCGTGGGGATCTTGTACGCCTCGATGAGGAAGTACTTGAGCATCACCGCGACGATGATGGCCATCGTTACGGCCTCGACGTTGTCACGCCAAGGCCGACGCGGCTTCTCGCCGCCGCCTTGAGCCGGCTCAGCGCTCACTTGTCGTCGCCTCCGAGCACCGAGAGGAAAGCCTTCTGGGGGATGTCGACGTTTCCGACCTGCCGCATCCTGCGCTTACCAGCTTTCTGCTTCTCGAGGAGCTTCCGCTTCCGAGTGATGTCGCCGCCATAGCACTTGGCTGTGACGTCCTTGCGGAGTGCCGCGATGGACTCGCGCGCGATGATCTTGCTGCCGATCGCGGCCTGCAGTCGAACCTCGAACATGTGGCGAGGGATCTCCTTGCGCAGCTTCTTTAGGACAGCGCGCCCGCGCATATCTGCCTGACTGCGGTGGACGATGCACGAGAGCGCGTCAACCTCGTCCCCGTTGACGAGGATTTGAAGCTTCACGAGGTCGTCCGCGTTGAAGCCCGTCACCTCATAGTTCAGGGTCCCGTACCCGCGGGTCGCGGACTTCAGCTTGTCGTAGAAGTCATAGATGATCTCGCCCATTGGCATGTCGAATTCGACCTGCACGCGGGTGGGAGAGAGGTGATCTTGTCGCACGAACGTCCCGCGGTGGTCCACCGAGATCTGCATCAGGTTGCCGAGGTATTCAGTCGGCACCAGCATGGAGACGCGAGCGATGGGCTCGAGGAGCTCTTCGTAATGGTCGCGCGGTGGCAGCTGACCTGGTGAGCGGATCATCTCCTCCTCACCGCCAGCCTTCCGGATCATGTACGTGACCGACGGAGCGGTCTGGATCATGTCCATGTCGTGCTCGCGCTCGAGCCGCTGCTGGATGATCTCCATGTGCAGGAGCCCGAGGAAGCCGCAGCGGAAGCCAAAGCCCAGCGCGTCAGAGGTCTCCGGGTGGAAGGAGAAGGAAGAGTCCGTAAGCGAGAGGGTCTCGAGGGCGTCGCGCAGGGCCTCGAACTCACCCGGGTTGGTCGGGTAGAAGTCCGCGAAGACCATGTGAACGGGCTCTTTGTAGCCCGGCAGCATCTCGACCTCAGGCCCCTTGTTGATCGTCAAGGTGTCCCCGATGCGCACATCTCCGAGCGACTTGATGTTGGAGACGAGATAGCCGACCTCTCCTGCGCGGAGCTCATCGCACTTGGTCATGTTCGGCGAGAACTTGCCGATCTCGATGGCCTCGTAGACCTTGCCTGTTCCCAGCATGCGCGTCATCGCGCGCTTCGTCAGGACGCCGTTGAAGAGCCTGAGATAGACGATGATGCCGCGATACTCATCGTACACGGCGTCGAAGATCAGGGCCTGCAGCGGCGCGTCGAGGTCTCCTTCCGGGGGCGGGATCTCTCTCACCACTCGGTCGAGGACGGCGCCGACGCCTTCGCCTGACTTTGCGGAGACCGCGAGAGCGTCGGAGGCGTCGATCGCGAGGCTGTGCTCGATCTCCTCTGCGACCTCATCCGGTCGCGAGTGAGCGAGGTCGATCTTGTTGAGGACTGGGATGATCTCGAGGTCTTGCTCTACAGCGAGGTAGGCGTTCGCGACGGTCTGCGCCTCGACGCCCTGAGAGGCATCTACTAAGAGCAGGGCACCCTCGCATGCCTGCATGCTCTTCTGCACCTCATAGCTGAAGTCCACGTGCCCGGGGGTGTCGATGAGGTTGAGTTGGTAGGTCTCGCCGTCCACCTCGTGCTCGATCGTCACGGCGCGGGCCTTGATGGTGATGCCCCGCTCGCGCTCGAGCTCCATGTCGTCGAGCAGCTGGTCGCGCATCTCGCGACGCTGCACCGCGCCTGTGTGCTCAAGCATCCTGTCGGCCAAGGTGGACTTACCGTGGTCGATGTGGGCGATGATCGAGAAGTTGCGGATCCGTTCAGTCTGCACGTGCTCTCCTAAGCCTCTAGCGTCGCCGTCATGAGGTATTCACGCAGGAGCTCGAGGGCTCTCCCGCGGTGGCTCACGCCGGACTTCTCTTCGGGGTTCAGCTCTGCAAAGCCTCGCCCAGTTTGTGGATAGCCCTCTTCAGTGAACAGGAAGTAGGGGTCATAGCCAAAGTCGCGGTCTCCGCGTCGCTCACGGAGGATGCGCCCGCGCGCCTTCCCCTCGAATCGTGCTGCGATGGACCCGTCGGGCCGGGCGAGGGAGAGCGCACAGATAAACTGAGCGCCTCGCGCTGCGTCTTCGACCTCTGAGAGCTCTGCCAAGAGCCGCTGGTTGTTTGCCTCATCGTCCCCATGGACGCCCGCGAAGCGCGCAGACCTCACCCCGGGCGCTCCGCCGAGGTGGTCCACCTCGAGGCCAGAGTCATCTGCGAGGGTCCAGCGCCCGCTCTCCATGGCGCCAGAAGCGGCCTTCTTGTCCGCGTTCTCAGCGAAGGTGAGCTTGTCCTCCTCAACCTCGGGGAGCCCACCGACGTCGCTCGGCGCGAGAAGGCTCACCTCGGTCTCGCTGAGATAGAGCTCGATCTCAGCGAGCTTCTTAGGGTTGCCGCTGGCGATGAGCAGCTCCACTCCTCAACCCTCCTCGACCGCAGCCCGCTGGGCCTCAAAGATCTGGCGGATGCCGCCTTCTGCGCAGGCGAGCATGCTGTCCATCGTCTCGCGCGAGAAGGTCGCACCCTCTGCGCCGCCTTGAACCTCGACGAACTCTCCGGCGCTCGTCATGACGACGTTCATATCGACGTCGGCGCCAGCGTCCTCTTCATAGCAGAGGTCGCAGAGGACCTCGCCCTTGACTGCTCCGATGCTCACTGCGCCGAGCTGCTGCTCGAGCGGCCATTGGCGGAGCAGGCGCTTTGAGTCCATGTGCAGGAAGAGGTCGTGGAGGGCGACCCAGGCACCGCTGATGGAGGTCGTGCGTGTACCTCCGTCGGCCTGCAGCACGTCACAGTCGATGTAGATGGTGCGCTCGCCGAAGACCTCTAGATTTGTGACAGCGCGTACGGAGCGCCCGATCAGACGCTGGATCTCTACCGAACGCCCATCGACGCGGCCGTTGCGGTCGCGCGCTTTTCTGGTGTCCGTAGAGGAGGGCATCATCGAGTACTCGGCGGTGAGCCAGCCCTTGCCCTTTCCCTGCAGGAAGCGCGGGACGCCGTCCATCAGGCTGGCGGTGCATAGGACCTGCGTGTCACCGAAAGAGGCGAGGACGGATCCCGGCGTCTTCGAGGTGAAGCGCCGCTGGAAGCTGATGGGGCGCATGGCCTCGGGGGCGCGGCCGTCTGTTCTGCTGCTGCTCATGAGAAGGTCTGAGGAGATTTGGGCGAGACAGTATACGCCACCCAGCTCGACCTCAGACCTGCCGCAGAGCCGATACGTGCTCGAGGGGGATCGTGAGCGCTGCACCCTCAGCTGTCTCGAGGGTGAGCCCGATCTCTAGGTCGAGCTCGAGGAGGCGACCTCTGCAGAGCTCCTTCCCTCGCTGCACCTCCAGCGGCCCGTTGAAGAGCCCCGCGCGCCTCACGAACGTGCTGCAGAGTGCGCTGGGGTTGGCTATGAGCTGTGTGAGGGCAGCTTCCAGCTCACCCAAGATCTCTTCTAGCACTCCCTCAGTGTCCGCTGTGATCCCCAAGAGTCTCAGGCTGGTCACAGGCCGCTCGGCAGTGAGCTCA
This sequence comes from Planctomycetota bacterium, assembly GCA_022446815.1. GTDB lineage: Bacteria > Planctomycetota > UBA1135 > UBA1135 > JAKVCE01. The sequence continues at coordinate 81,441 of JAKVCD010000029.1, read as the reverse complement.
GCCGGAAACTCTGTGCGTGTGATGTTGACGCCGAAGCCTGCGACGTAATGCGGAGCGTCAGGCTGGAGCCCGCGGCTCTCGACAAGGACACCAGCGAGCTTAGCCCCAGCTGCGTCGACGACGTCGTTGGGCCACTTGAGCATGAGCTCTTCGCCGCCTGCGCGCTCTAGACCACGCAGGACGCCCAGCCCCACGGCCATTGTCAGCCCGACAGGGTCATAGCCTGGCGGGGGAGGGAGGAGCACCAGGCTCGCGTAGAGGTCGCCTCCCTCTGGAGAGGACCACTCGCGGCCGAGGCGCCCGCGCCCTCTGGTCTGAGCTGTCGCGAGGTGAACGTCGCCGTGAGAAGCGCTCCCCTCAGCGAGGGCTGCAAAGGCTCGCTCTGAGGTGGAGTCCGTGACCCCATGTCGGATGACTCTTCGATCCACGCGACGATGGTATCAGCGTCACGGAGCTCCCGCGGAGATACTCAGGCTGCTCTACATGAGCAGCGAGCCGGACTTCTGCCCGAGGAGCGCCTTCAGACGGTCCATCACGTTGGAGTGGATCTGGCAGACCCGGCTCTCTGTGAGGTTCAGCATCTCGCCGATCTCCCTCATCGTGTGTCCGGCTCTGTAGTACTGCTCGATGATGAACCTCTCCTTGGGCGTCAAGGAGCGCGTCATGTAGCCGAGCAGGTCGTTCTGGTTGAGCTCTTGGATGGGGTCCTTCGCCTGATGGTCCTCGAGGACCTCAATCTTCTCCCCAGAGCCCTCGTCGTCGTTGTCTTCCCACTTCTCTGAGAGGGAGTACATGCTGCGGGCACTCGCAGCGTCCATCTCACGCGTGAGCTCGTCCGGCTCCATCTCCATGGCCTCGGCGAGCTCATTGTGTGTGGGCTCGCGCCCATACTCGGCCGTGAGGCGGTTGAGGGCCTTGTCGATCTTGCTGGCCTTGAGGCGCACGAGGCGGGGGACCCAGGCCTGGCTGCGCAGCTGGTCGAGGATGGAGCCTCGGATCCGCGTCGTGCAGTAGGTCTTGAACTTGATCCCGCGCTCGGGGTCAAAGCCTCGGATCGCGTCCATCAGGCCGAAGAGGCCGGCGCTGATGAGGTCGTCGAGCTCGATGGACTTTGGCAGGGTTTGTAGGAGCCGCTCGGCGATGTACTTCACGAGCGGGAGGTGCCGCTCCATGAGTGAGTTCCGGTAGGGCTCGATCTCCTTAGAGCGAGGGCCGGTCTCTTTGGCCTTCTTGTGGTAGAGCTCCCAGATCTCCTCAGTCGTGAGCTCTCGCAAGGTCTCCTCGTAGGAGGGCTCTTGGCTGAGCGGCGTGGCGTCTGCCTCAGTCGCGACTTCGAGCTCTTTGTTTTGTTCTTCGATTCCCATGTGTCTTTGGATGTCCTCCGCGGCCTATCTCACTCGACGTTCATCAGGGAGTGGATCTCCACATCGCCGAGCTTCTCTCGCCCACCGAGGAAGCCAAGTTCGATGACAAAAGCGCACGCAGTAATCTCTCCGCCTATGCGTCTAACTAGGTTGAGCGCGGCTGACATGGTCCCCCCGGTAGCGAGAAGGTCATCTACCATGAGGACTCTCTCACCAGGTTTGACCGCGTCAGAGTGGATCTCGACCGTGTCGGTTCCGTATTCGAGCTCATAGGTCTCACTGATCGTCTCGTGAGGGAGCTTGCCGGGCTTCCGGATCGGGATGAAGCCTTTCCCTACCGCGTGCGCTAGCGCTGTTCCGAAGATAAAGCCGCGCGATTCGATCCCACAGATCACGTCATAGGACGAGGGGTCACAAGCGGCCCGGAGCCCATCGATGGACTCCTTGAGGCCGTCAGGGCTCTGCAAGAGCGGCGTGATGTCTTTGAAGACGATCCCAGGCTTGGGGAAGTCAGGGACGTCTCGGATGTAGTTCTCGATCAAGTGGCTCCTCTGACCAGCGCTCTCGTTCACCCAAGGATGGGCGGCAGCGGGCTGCTAGGTCGCTCACCCATCATCGGAAACCTGACCCCCTGACTTGAAGGACGTAGGCGCGCTTTTCCTACGATCGGGTGATCCCTTCCGGGTCTACATCTCGTCGGGCGCGGCGACCCCAAGGAGCCTGAGGCCGGCTGCGAGCGCCTGTTGGGTGGCCCTCACGAGGGCCAAACGTGCCGTCGTTACGCCAGAATCTTGCCCTAGGACACGGTGTGAGGCGTACCAGCCGTTGACCTCCCTGGAGAGGCCGAGGAGCCAGGTCGAGACCTCAGAGGGCTCTGCGTTCCTCGCAGCAGAACGGAGAACGTCTGGGAAGCGCCCTATGCGCAGGAGGACGCCCCGCGCGTCTTCGAGGGCGGCCCAGTCCGGCTCACCCTCGCCCTCTCCGCGATCCTTGGCCTTGCGCTGGATCGAAGCGAGGCGCGCGTGGGTGTACTGGACATAGGGACCCGTCTCACCCTCAAAGGAGAGGATCTCGTCCCAGTCAAACTCTACGTCCTTGATGCGCTCACGCCGGAGGTCGTTGAAGACCACGGCGCCGACGCCGACCTGCTCTGCGACCTCGGCCGCACAGGAGAGGTCGGGGTTCTTCTCATGGATGATCCTCAGGGCCTCCTCGACGGCGCGATCGAGGACGTCCTCTAGGAAGATCACGCGCCCCTTGCGCGTGCTCATGCGACCCTCAGGCAAGCGCATCATCCCGAAGGCGATGTGTTCGACGCGCTCCTCCCAGTCGAGCTCCATACGCTCCAAGACGCCCTTCAGCTGCTGGAAGTGCAGTCGCTGGTCGCCGCCCACGACATAGAGGCAGCGGGTGAACTCATAGAGCTCCCAGCGGTGGAACACCGCAGCGAGGTCGCGCGTAGCGTAGAGGGTGGTACCGTCTGTCTTGCGGAGCAGGCATGGGGGAGTGCTCTCTGAGATGTGTGAGAGGTCGACAATCAGCGCGCCCTCGCTCATCTCCGTGATCCCAGCCGCCTCGACGCGGTCGACCGCGCTCTCTAGGTAAGGCTCATAGAAGGCCTCGCCGCGCACCTCGTCGAAGGTCACACCCAGTCGAGAGTAGATCTTGTCGAACTCAGCGAGCGAGAGCTCGGTGATGTGCTCCCACTTCCTGCGCACCTCCTCGTCCTCGCCACCCTCGAGGGCGCGGAAGGCTGCGCGACCTGCCTCGGCTAGCTCGGGGTCGGACTCCTCCTCCTCGTGGTAGCGCACGTACAGCGCGAGCAGGGCCTGGATGGGGTCCGTCTCGAGGTCTGTCTCGGCGCCCCATCGGTCGAGGGCGGCGATGAGTTTGCCGAACTGGCTGCCCCAATCTCCGATGTGGTTGATCCCGACGGTCTCATAGCCGAGCGCGTCAAAGATGCGCTGCAGCGCGCCACCGATCACGGTCGAGCGCAGGTGCCCGACGGACATCGGCTTGGCGATGTTCGGCGAGGAGAGGTCGATCACGATCTTCTTGCCCTCCCCGTCTCGCGTGGAGCCATAGGACGACCCAGCCTCCACAGCCGCGCTCACGACGGACTCGGCTAGGCGGGCCGGGTCGACGCGGAAGTTGAGGTAGGGGCCCGCGGCCTCGACGCTGATCCCGTCCAGGTCCTCAGCGAGCTCGCCCGCGAGCTCAGCCGCGATCGCAGGGGGCGCCTTCTTGAGGGCCTTCGCGAGGGGGAAGCACGGGAAGGCGAAGTCTCCGAGCTTCGGATCTCGGGGTTGCTCGAGCTTGAGGCCTTGGGCTGGGAGACCGGACCTCTCGCTGAGGGCGGCTCGGATCTTGTCTGTGAACTCCTGCATCTTCTCCTCTATCTATCTCGAGCGCTCGGGGCTCAGGTCGCTGCCCAAGAGGATAGCGATCAGTTCGCCCACTGCTCCCACTCCTCGTTCGCCTCTTCTAGCTCTCGCTCGAGCTCAGCGATCTGGAACTGCACCTCACGGGTCGAGTCTTGGTCCTTGTAGACCTCCTCAGTACCCAGAGATTCACGCAGGCGCTCTAGCTCCTCCTCGAGCTCCATGATCCGGGCTTCGACCTTCTCCAGCTTCCAGGGGTTCTTGGCCCGCTTCTTCTCGGCCTTCTTGGCTTGGGCTGCGGCCTCCTGGACAGCCTTCTTTGCGCGTCGCTCTTCGTCTTTCCGGGTTGATTGGGCGCGCTCTAGCTCCTCGAGCTTCACGCGGCGATAGTCGGTGTAGTTGCCCTTGTACTCGCGGATCTCACCGCGTGAGACCTCGATGATGCGTCCACAAAGGCCGTCCAAGAACTCTCTGTCGTGGCTGACGCAGACGAGGGCCCCTGAGAATTGTCCGAGCATCTCCTCGAGCGCAGTGCGTCCAGCGAGGTCGATGTGGTTCGTTGGCTCATCCATCGCGAGCCAGGTGGGCTCTGTGACGATGAGCTTCGCGAGGGAGAGCCGCGCGCGCTCCCCTCCAGAGAGCGCGCCGACAGACTTCTCCACCTCGTTACCGCGGAAGAGGAACTTCGCGAGGTGGCTGCGCACCTCGAGGTCGGTCCATGCCGGTCGCACGCGCCGGACCTCTGTCATCGGGGTCCCGTCATCACGTAAGGCGCTGGTGTCTTGATCGTAGAAGCCGCAGACAGCGCCGTGGCCCATGTCCACCTCGCCAGACATGGGCGCCGCTCGCCCTGTGATGATCTTCAAGAGGGTCGACTTACCCGCTCCGTTGGGGCCGACGATCCCGACGCGCTCTCCACGCCCGATGCGCAGGTTGACCCCTTCAAAGAGGACGTTGTCGTCATAGCCGCCCTTGAGCCCGCGCGCCTCGAGGACGAGCTCTCCGCCACGCTCTGCCTTGGGGGCTTGGATCACGGGGCGACGGACGTCGAGGTAAGGCTGCTTCAAGCGCTCGAGGTTCTCGAGCTTCTTCATACGGCCTTTAGCCTCAGCGGTGCGCTGACTCCCCATGTGCTTCTTGATGAAGGTCTCCTCTCTTCGGACTTTCGCGCTCTGGATCTCCCACGCACGGAGGGCGGAATCAAATCGCTCCGCTTTGAGCTCGAGATACTTGGAGTACTTCCCCGGGTAGCGAGTGAGGCTGCCGCGCTCGATCTCGACGATGTTCGTTACGGCGTTCTCTAAGAGTCGCCGGTCGTGGCTGACGATGAGGACGCCGGTCTTGAGCTCGCTGAGCCAAGCCTCCATCCACTCGATGCCTTCGAGGTCGAGGTGGTTTGTGGGCTCGTCTAGGAGCAGGAGGTCGTGCCCAGCCGCGAGCTCGCGTGCGAGGGCTGCGCGGTTCTTCTCGCCACCCGAGAGGGTCGCGGCCTCACGATCCCAGAAGACCTCGCCGAGGCCGATACCAGAGAGGACGGCCTCGACGCGTCGCCCGATCTCCCAGGCACCGGCGGCGTCGATCCGCTCCGACAGGGCGGTGTGGCGCTCTAGCAGCTTGTCGAGCTCTTCCCCCTCGGCCTCACCCATCGAGTCACCGATCTCTTCGAACTCTTGGATGAGCTCTTGCGCATATGCCAGCCCGCTCTCGACATAGCTGCGAACGGTGACCCCTGGGCCAAACTCTGGGCGCTGCGGCACGTGCCCAACCTTCACCCCCTTACGACGCTGCACCTTTCCCCAGTCAGGAGTGTCCAGCCCTGCGATCATGGAGACGAGGGTGCTCTTGCCTGCGCCGTTCGGCCCGACCAGCCCGACGCGCTCGCCCTCGTCGAGCTGGAGCGTGGCCCCTGAGAGCACCTCCTGCGCGCCAAAGTGTTTGCGCAAGTCCTCAACTACGACGAGGGTCACAGGGGCTCCTAGGCTTAGATGGAGAGGAGCTTGGACACCCGCTCTAGCTCTATTTCGGGAGCTTCGCAGGGGCCGGGGAATGCGAAGTCACCGATCCCGTTTGTAGGGATCAGGTGGACGTGGACGTGGGGGACCTCCCAGCCCACGACAGAGACGATGACGCGCTCGCAGTCGAGCGCCGCGCGCAGCTTGGCCTCCACGGTTCGGACCGCGCTCCAGAGGGCCTCGTACTCCTCCTCGTTGAGGTCGAAGAGGTAGCTGACCTCTCGCTTCGGGACGACGAGGGTGTGCCCGGGCTGCACCGGACGGATGTCTAGGAGGGCCAGGTGATCGGGGTCCTCCCACACGCGGGTGCAGGGGATCTCCCCTGCGATGATCTGTGAGAAAATGCTCGGCATGGCGGGAGATTAGCGGGGACTGGCCGTGCGCGCACTCAAGGGTCCCACTAAGATCGTCACACTATGCCCGCGCCGCCCGATGACGCCCGCACTTTCACCGCCGAGTGCGCCTCAGTAGCGCCCTGTGGTGAGGACGGAGTGGTCCTCCGCCTCCGGCGAGAGGAGCACCTCCCGCCCTTGAGAGCGGCCCGATTCTTCATGCTGAGCGCGGACGTGCCTGGTTTTCCGGCCATCCCGAGGCCGTTCTCGATCTACCGCCAAGAGGGGGGCGAGCTCGAGTTCCTCATCAAGGTCATGGGACGCGGAACCCGCGCCTTAGCGAGCCTGCCAGAGGGCACCCAGGTGCGAGTCACGGGCCCCCTAGGCAATGGCTGGCCCGACATCGACAGCAGCGCTCACGCTGTCATGCTCGCTGGCGGCATCGGCTCTGCGCCGTTCTACATGGCGATCGAGCAGGCGCTCGCAGGAAGCCACGGCAGCAAGCTCGATCCCAGCGACATGACCCTTGTCTATGGCGCGGCTACGAAGGGCTTCCTCTACGACATCGAGCGCTTCGCTTCGCTAGGCGTGCGCGTCGTCGCCGCGACAGACGACGGGACAGAGGGCTTTCACGGTAACGCGCTCGAAGCGCTCAAGAAGGGCTGGGAGACCGGTGAGATCCCTGAGGATTGCAAGCTCTACGCCTGTGGTCCCGACCCCATGCTTCACGCCACCGAGCGCCTCGCCCGAGAGCGCGGGCTCGAGTGCTGGCTCAGCTTGGAGGACCTCATGGGATGCGGCGTCGGAATCTGCAACGGCTGCCCTGTGCCGACGCTGCCTGAGGGGTCCATGGGGGACTGGCCTAACGCTAAGTGTTGCGTCGAGGGCCCGGTGTTCTCGATCGCGGACGTGACGCTCTAGAGAGCGCCGGAGTCACCTACTTGGGGACGTCCTCGGCCTCGCCGATGTAGCCGAGGCCGCGCATCAGCTCTTCAGCGAGCGCCTGGTCTGTGAACGCATCGACTCGTGTGACAGCGCCCTCCTCCAGCCACTTAACGACCTCCTCTTTGAGCGCCGCCATTCGCACGACGTTCCTCGTCGCCACGTTCTCTTTTCCTTCCGTGTCCTCGTAGAGATCGAAGAGTTGGTGCTGCTCTGTCTCGAGGTTCTTCTGCTCAGGTGCCCAGACGAAGAGCCAGCGCTCTTTCAAGCAGCCGTGGATCTGGAGAATCTTGGTGCGGTGCTCGACGGGACCGTTCGGCCAGCGGCCGAGGGAGGTAGTGAAGAAGATGGACTTCTCTTCTGGATTGCTCTCGCCGGTCGTCTCCAAGAGATTCACCATCGGCATGCTCTCGGGCGGCGCGAGGTTCGCTGCGGCGAGGAGGGTCGGGGCGAGGTAGCGGTTCTCAACTCGCGCCGTGATGCGCTCTCCGGCGGGGATACCAGGGCCGAGCATGATGAGCGGGATCTGCGTCGACTCGGAGAAGAACTGTCGGCCGTGGCCCAGCATCATGTGCTCCATGAACTCCTCGCCGTGGTCGCTCGTGATAGCGATCACGGTCTGGTCGTCGAGGCCCATCGCGGTCAGGGTCGCAAAGAAGGAGGAGAGCCTCGCGTCGAGGGTCGCGATCTCAGCGTTGTAAAGGTTGCTGTAGTGGTCCACGAACTCGTCGAGCTTGGCTGTGTCCTCGAGCTCGCCGTTGAGGTGCGCGCCGAGGAGGGCGTACGTCATCTGCTCGGTGAAGCCCACTGGGGGCTCCTCACAGAAGCGCTCCCTCATGATCGGATCGGGGCTGTATGGGGTGTGGGTGTCAATGAGGTGCAGGTATAGGAAGAAGCGGTTCTCGCTGTTCTCCCGGACCCACTGAACGGCATCGAGCAAGATCGAGTCGGCGTTCTCTTGGGCGTGCTCGAAGAAGCCCTCGAAGCCTTGGTCAAAGTTGCGCTCTGCGCAGATCAAGGGGTTCGCGCTGTAGCCGGCAGTCGCGACGCCGTGCTGCAGGAAGGCCTCTGCGAGGGTGTTGAGCTCATCGACGAGGAAGCTTGACTTGGACCCGATGATGCCATGCTGGGGCGGGGAGAGAGAGGTCAGGAGGCTCGCGGTTGAGGGCCAAGTCCAGGGGGAGGAGGCGTATGCGCGATCAAACACGACGCCTCGTTCTGCCAAGGCGTCGAGGCCGGGGGTGAGCCCTAAGGGGTCGCCATAGGTGCCAAGGCGATCGGCGCGCAGCGTGTCGAGGACGATCAAGATGACGTTCGGCGCCTCGGGGGTCGACTTTGCGCGGACCCTGCGCAGCTTCTTGATGACGCTCAGCTCTGCGAAGCCGCACTTCACCTGCTCGAAGCCTTCTCCGTCTCCCTCGACTCGCAGGACGAGCTTCCCTCCTCCGGCTAGTGGAATCTCTCCCTCTTCCCAGCGACGCTGGATCTCAGGGAGCGCCTGGTCAAAGGGGACGTTTGCGTGGAACACCGGCTCTCCTCGGAGGAGCATCACGAAGCGGACCTCTGCGCCTTCTCCTCCGACGTAGGAGCTGTAGTCCACACCTGTCGCGAACTTCAGGTAGGTAGATTGGCCGATGTCTTCAGGGATCGTGTAGACGACTTCGCTCATGGGGGGCATGAGGAGGGCGCTTCGCATCCCGGCGTGAGAGTTCTTTCCTGGGACCGGGGTGATCGTGCCCGGCTTGATCTCGCCACCCTCAGGCAGGGCGGAGATAGCCCTGCGCTCTGTCTTGGTGATGAGAGAGTCCAAATAGCTCTCTGCCTCAAAGCTCTCGGGCTCCGCGCAGCTCAGGATGGAGAGCCCGAGCGCGAGAGCGAGCAGGGTGGCGCTAAAGGCCGTTTTAACGGGCCTAAATTGGGAACGGAGAGGGTCAGACATGCTGAGACATAGGCCTAGGAGGACCTATTCACATCCTCCTTATCGACGCTTCAAGGGCAGGGCTGATGCCCTAGAGAGCCCCTCTCAGCCCTGCTCCCGGATCCCGTCCAAGGCCTCTAAGATGCGCTGCTCTGCGGCTTTACGGTGTCCAGCGTCCAACTCTTGGGTGGGCAGGAGCTCGAGGGCACGCTCGAGGTGGGGTTTGGCCTCGTCTTTTAGGCCGTAGGAGGAGAGGGCTACCCCGGTGTCAGCTTGGACCTGGTAGTCGTCTGGGAGGTAGGCGCTCGCGGAGCGGAAGCGCTCAATGGAGGCCTCAAGGTCACCCGCGCGGGCGAGGATCTGCGCGAGCAGGTAGTGACTCGGGCCGTGCCTAGGCTCGAGCTCTAAAGCTTTGTTGGCGAAGCGCAGGGACTCCTCATAGGTGCCCCGGTCGTATTCGATCGCGGCGATGGCCCACTGGACGTTCACGTCATCCGAGCGAAAGCCTTCAATCAGCTCCTCGAGCTCAGGGACGACCTTGCCGACGTTGCGCAGGCGGAAGGCGTTGAGCAGCGAAGGCGTGGCGCGCAGGTGCTCATCGGCCTCATACAGCAGCACGCCAAAGGTGTAGTGCGCCTCGAAGTTGTCCGGCATCCTTCGGCAGGCGTCTTCCAGGAGCGGCATCGCGTCCCCGACGCGACTGGTGGCGAGAAAGACCTTGGCGAGATCGAAGACGGCTTGCGAGTTGGTCGGGTTCTCCCTGAGAGACTCGGTGAGCCAACGCTCAGCCTCTTGGAAGTCGCGGCGCTTGGCTGCCAACGTGCCCAAGATGGATTTCGGGCCGGGGGAGTTCGGGTGATATCTGTGCGCGTCGTTAGCGACGATCCTCGCTCGGGCGTCGTCGCCCGAGCGCTCTAACGCGGCGCCGAGGGCGACCATATAGCGCAGATCTCGCGGGCTGTTCTCGAGGGCGACCTCTAGGTTGGGGACCGCTTGTTCGGGGCGTCCGACTCGGAGGTGGAGGAGCCCCATGTTGAAGTGAGCTTCAACGGACTGTGGGTTGGCGTCCATGGCCCTGCGGAAGGCCTCAGAGGCCTCGGTCACCAGGCCAGCACCCATCCGTGCGACACCCAGACCCGTGAGCGCTAGCGCGCGGTTAGCGGCGTTCGGATCCTCCCCGCGGATCTCCCTTACGCGGTCGAGCTCGTCGATGATGCGTTGGAAGATGAGGGCAGGGGTCGCGAAGTCCCGGAACTCGTCGGACTCCGCGGTGAAGATCAGGCACCAGCCGAGGCCTAGGTTCATCTGAATCTCGTCATCTTCTGAGGCGAAGATCGAGAAGTCGGTGTCGCGGGCCTCAGCGAGGAGCTCCATCCCCGCCTCGTAGGTGCGCTGGGCCTCGGCGAGGGTCTCTAGGGAGCCGCTCTCCTTGAACTCTTCCAAGAGCACCTTGCCCATCCCCCAGTACACGTTCGGGTTGCGTGGGTTCTGCTCGAGGGCTGCGCTGAAGAGCGCGCGGTCGCTCTGCCAGGTGCTCGCGTGTGAGATGTCTTGCGCGGCGTAGCCGACAGCGAGCGCGCTGAGTACAGCTGCTCCTGCTCGACCGGGGAGTCGAGTCGTCGCGAGATGGGCGATAGCGAGCGCGGCTCCGAGGGCAGACAGGTAGAGGAAGCGGTCGGAGAGCGGGAAGGTCCCTACAGACTCGACCCGCAGCAGGACGGGTGCGATCGCAGCGGGGATCACGAGGAGAGAGCCGCAGAGGAGGTGTGCGCCGCTCCTGTGTGCGCGGAGCGCCCCATAGAGGAGCAGCGCAGAGCAAGCGACGGCCCAGAGGAAGGATGGGCTTGAGAGGGGCAGCGCAGGGCTAAAGGAGCGGAACAAATTCAGCTCAAGCGGGAGCGCGAGGAGGGAGACGGCGCCGCCGAGCAGCTCAGCGCGCAGCTGAATGAGCCTGCCCTGGCCCACCCCGAAGTCCGTCGTGGTGCGATCGAAGCCAGCGAAGAGGTCGCCGAAGACGCCGACGCGTGCGCCGTACCAGAGCAGCAGCGCCACGAGCAGCGGGTGGAACGCGCTCCACGGAGTCTTGTGCTCTGGGCCAACTGCGAGCCTACCGAGGACGAGCGCGACAGGGAGCAGGCCGATGGCCGACTCTTTGCAGCACAGCGCCGCTAAGAAGAGCGCGCCGACCTTCCAGCCGGCTGCGCGCTCATGTCTTGGGGAGCTGAGGAGGCCAGCGATGGCGGATAGGCCAAAGCACATCGCGAGCGGGTCTGAGATCCCTGAGATCCAGGCAACGCTTTCTAAGTGGACAGGGTGCAGCGAGAAGAGAAGCGCAGCCCACAGTGCTGCGCGCTCGCTCTCCATCAGGCGTCGCGCGATGGCGTAGGCACCGAGGGCGGCGCCTGCGTGCAAGAGGATTGAGGCAGCGTGGAAGACCTCTGGGGCAGCGCCACCGAGCTGATAGGTCAGCGCGAGGGCCAGCATGGAGAGGGGTCTGTAGTAGCCGACGTGCTGTGCAGTGTGTGGGTCGAGGAAGTCCCAGTAGGAGCCGGTGAGGAGCTCTCCTAAACGTGAGAGATCTGCGATGAGCGCGTTTTGGCTGATCAAGAGGTGGTCGTCATAGACGAGCTCACCCCCTAGGCATCGCGCGAAGACGAGGAGTGTGGCGAGCAGTATCAGCCAAGTGGAGCGCACGGTGGCGCGATCGGGGAGGTCTGTTGAGGCAGCCATCAGCGCACATGAGATACGCGCGCAGGCCCTCCTGCCTACCGTTGGTCGCCCAAAAAATGATGTAGTGGGGGGCTCTCCACACGGCTTGAGGCCATGAGAGGTGTCTTAGGGGCAGAAGACCACCTTCAGACGGTCTGAGAGGTTGAAGCCCGAGCCGCCTCCAGCGGTGTCGCGGAATCAAAACTGAAAGTTGAACTCCACGCCGTCGACGATCGCGCCGCCCTCCGAGCTCATGGGTGGTTGACTGTAGTCGAGGGAATAGCTCGCGTCACCGGTGCTGTCCGTCTGGATGACGGGGAGGCGGAAGGTGCCGAGGATGCCCGCGCCAACGCAGTGGACGCCGTTCCCAAAGGGGGCGGAGACCTCCATAGGTTGTGAGCAAAAAGAGAGCGGGCCACCCGAAGGTGACCCGCTCTTGTTTGCCTATGGCCAGCGCAGCGCCGGCCTCAACCGATCACGGGCAGAAGACGATGTTCAGTCCGTCCGAGAGGTTGAAGTTTGATCCGCCTGCTTGGGGATCCCGGAACCAGAACTGGAAGTTGTACTCCAGGCCGTCGACGATGATGCCGTTTCCAGAGCTCGCCGGAGGCGCGTTGTAGTTCAAGGTGTAGGACGCATCGCCGAAGGAGTCGGTCGTGATGATCGGCAAGCGGAAGGTCCCTAGGAAGCCAGCGCCGACGCAGCGGATACCGTTACCGAAGGACGTCGAGATCTGATTCGGGCCGTAGTAGAAGATCCCGAACTGGTTGGGGACTGCGCCGTAGCACTCGAGCGTAAGGTCGTTCGCCGCGTAGCTCGTGCTCCCCGAATAGCCCATGAAGGCCCCGAATGGGTTCGTGCTGTTCGGTGTGGAGGAGCAGTAGTTCGTCGGTGTATCGCAGTCGTCGGGGCCTGGCCCGCCGCCGCCGTTATCAGCGAGATCCGTCGGCCAAGCGTTCGACATGTCGTCGTTACCGGTGCCGTTGGTGCGGACCATCACGTTGCCAGGGCCAGCGTTGCTGGGGATGGCGCAGGTGATGGAGGTGCCATTAGAGCTCGAGCTCAGGTTGGTGACCTGGATGATCGGGTTGCCGCCCGTGCCCGTAGGGTTGGCAGGAGTGAACCAGACTTGGTTTCCGTTGTTTGAGAAGCCTGAGCCGTTGACCGTGATGTTGCCGTTGCCGATCCCGAGGCTCGTAATCTTCGGCTTGTTTGCGGCGCGGACGCCGTAGATGAACTGCACGCCGGCCGAGTCATCCGCAGCGATGGAGCGGGCAGGGGTGCCGTTACCACTCGCAGAGGGGTACATCGTCGCTGAGCCGACGGTCGAGTGACCGAGCCCGAGCGCGTGACCGTACTCGTGGCAGAAGATGCCCTGGATGTCCATCGCGTTGCCGATGCTCGTGGTGGGGCCATCAGCCCAGGTCCAAGACTCACACATGCGGATTCGCCAGCCGTTCGAGATCGGAGTCTCGCAGTAGGCTAGGACGCCGCTCGAGCAGCTGGAGACCGAGGAGACGATGTTGTCATTCGTGCCGCCGGAGTTGTTGGTCTCACCGGCGAAGAAAGGGTCAAAGTTCGCTCCGCCCGAGCCGAGAGCGCCGCTGCCCCCATGAGGCTCACTGGCCCACTCGATGGCACCCTTCCAGAAGGCGAGGAAGCAGCCGGTGTAGCCCGGGAAGTTCGGGTCAGGCGTAGTGTTGTTGTTCGACTGGGAGTCAGGGAAGTTGTCGTAGACCCGGAAGTCGCGCTGGGTGTAGCCGAGGCTGCCGCCGATGGTCGAGTAACCCACTGCGGGCTCAACAGGGACGAGCAAGAGCGTTGCACCTGCCAGGGCTGTCGCAGGGAGGAGGAGCTTCGTGATCGCTGTGATCTTCATGAGTTCTATCTCCTCAGCGCTGCTCAACACGGATACGCGATACCTCACCGTCGAGGTCGCTCAGCTTGATGTTCTTATTCACGGCGTAGCCGTCACCCCGGCCGAGGACCACGGTGCCATTGCGCCCCTTCACAGTGCGGTAGATGCCCCCGTGCCCTGCATACAAGGCATTGGCCGCGAGGTCACCGCCCATGTTTTCTGTCCATGCATAGAAGGCGACGACCTCTGAGCCGATACGGACATCGTCCGCCGAGGGAGACTCGGAGTTGTAGACGCCGTTCTCGTCATCGATGAACCCGCCATGGAAGGTGATGACCCTGCTCTCGTTCAGGCCAGTGCTCAAGGAGCGCCCCTCGATGGTGATGTGCGTGTAGTAGAGCTCTGGGCCATCGACAGGGTGGTCGATGCGGATGACCTCAGAGTGAGTGATGGTGCCGAAGATGGCGTCGTCAGCCTTCGCGAGCATGGTCGGGAGATCGAGCCGCTCGATCTGCGCGGTTCCGAGTACGGCCGTACCAAGGAAGAGGCTGACGGCGGCGAACTTGCCTAGGAGATTCTTCATTAGTCGTTTTCGTTGGTCTTGAGGTGGCTGTTTGAAACCTGACTCTGAGTCCTTGTACTTTCTAAAGCCCCTGATTTCAGGGCCTAGAGAGGCTGATAAAGCTGATCCCCATTTCAGGATCAACGTATCAAATATGTAGGAGGGTGGAGGTCTCAGAGATGTTCCCAATGAGTTAGCGGAGGCTCACTCAACTATATCCCACTTGCTACTTTTGCCTTTGAGAACAGGGTCTTTCCTCGCCTTTCCTCAAATTCTGATGGGGTGATCCCCGGGAGGCAGGGACCTCTTAGGTCAAAGAGGGCCCCGGTAGAAGGCCATAAGTGCTTGTAAATATTGATCTTATGCCTAGTGGCCGTGCCCGGCGTGGGCCCCGCCAGTGAGCTTTATCTCCAAAGGCACATAGCCTGTTGGGACGGGTGGGAGTGGCCCGACCTCTAAGTACGGCCTGAGGTGCTCCCTGTCAGGGTCTTCCAGGATTAGGTCCTCGACCATGGCTTTACCCTCAGGATCGCCGGCCCGAACCAGGGCGATCGCTAGCCGCTCTCGAACGCCATCGTGAGTTGGCATGTCCTCATAGGCGATCCAAAGCTGCTCAACTGCGTCCTTTGCTCGGCCCAGCTGGACCATGGCGTCTGAGAGGAGGACACGCAGAACAGGGTTATCGACCCCTAGCGCGAGGGCGGATTCGATTCTGTGGATGCAGTTGGAGGGGTCGAGTGCCTCGAGATCGGCGTACGCGAGGTAGGAAATGAGCTCTGTCCAGTCGGGGTGGACCTCGGAGACTGGCTCGAGGTGCTCATAGAGACGCGTCACCCCTCGCTTTCCACGCAGCACACGCCCAGCGGCTTCCAGGATCTCTCTAGCTGCGCGGCTAGCTGGCCGAACGCGACCAGCTTCGCTCCACCGCTTAAGCGCTTCATCGCTGAGCTCGATGCGCTCGGCGAGGGTCTCATAAGGAGAGGAGTGCTCTTGGACGTTGAAGTGCAGGTCGAGGCCACCTGCAAGGAGAGCGCCAACGCCCGCGTTCTCGGCCTTTCCAAGCCGTCGGGCCATCTGAGCCCGTGCGCTCTGCTCGCGCTCTTGAATCCGCATACCGAGGAGGCTCCACGGAGAGGCACGGCGCAGCTCCGGACCAGCATCGATCATGAGGTCTCCACGCATCTGTCGCTCTTCTACTCCATGAATGACGCCGATGGAGAGGTCTTCAAGGGTCGCAGTGGAGAGGAGGACCTCAGCCCCGAGAGACTCGTGGGCGATCCCTCCTGCCGCGTCAAACCAGACGACAGTGACTGTGTCAGGACCGGAGGCGAAGTTACGAGTTGTGGGTTGCTCGCCACGGATAGATGGGGCGATCACGAGGTCATAGTCGCCCCTGCGCAGGTTGGCGCGCGCCTCGCTCGGGGAGAGGACGACACCTTCCGGCAGCGGGACGGAGTGAAACATGTGGAACTCGACAAGCGGCATGAGCTCGTGCCAGGACCCGGTGCGGTCGATGCTGCCGGCACCTAGGTAGAGCAGCGCCAGCGCGCGCTTAGGAGTCAGCTGGCCCAAGAGGAGCACGCGGAAGTCATAGCTCTCGCGGATCTCGGGAGGGAGGGCCCCGACGGAGGCCTCGATCTGGAGGAGGTCAGTGGAGGCGTCGAGGCCTGTCGGGCTGAGAAGTCGGCGGTCCAGGGTGAGGGCGTCGACGTTGAACTCGGTCGGCTCTAGCGTCATGAGGCCCTGGGGGGTGTCGACGATGAGCTTGGGTTGGGTTGCGCGCTGAGCCCAGGGGGTCAAGATCCGGATCGGCTCAGGTGGCGCGATGAAGGGCAGGGGGGAGACGAGGAAGAAAGAGAGGGCCGACCAGCGCGCGAAGCCGGGGTGGCGCACGAGGTGCAACGCGGCACCCAAGAAGGCGACAGCAGCGCCCCAAGGGATGAGTTGGCTCGCGGGGAACTCGTGAGCGATGAAGGGGTGGTTGAGAGTCTTGTTGAGAATGAGCGGCGTCAGGCAGTGGGGAGAGAAGATGAGGCCGATTGCCGCACCTGCGCTGAGCCCCGCGAGGTTGGAGCGACGATGCAGCCCTTGGAAGCCTGCGCCCAAGAGGAAGGCGGGTATGACGAAGACGACGCTCGCTAGCAGCGCGTCATAGAGCAGGGTCCCACGCAGTGAGGTGTCTAGGTCGAACCAGCGGAGGTACCGGTCCAGACCTCTCGGGGTCGAGAGCCCTGCCAAGAGCTGCAGTGAAGCCCACGCGCCGAGGGCGCTGCCGGCCAAGCAGAGGGTCTTGGAAGTGGTGCTCCGGACGACGCTCCGGAAGGAGAAGGCGCCGATCAAAATGAGGGTGAGGAAGGTCGTCGCGAAGACGCTGTCGTCCGTGGACGTGCCCGCACCCAAGAGGCGCAGGTGCCTGTAGACACCCTCAAGAGAGAGGGCGAGCCCCGCTCCGATCAGCGCGTGCGCAGCGGGGGTCGCCGTGGGGACCTCGTCCGCGTCCTCTTCGCCGTCAGGCGTCGAGGGCTCCAGAGCCTCTACCTCGGGTCCTAGGGCGCTGCGTGCCACAAACCAGAGCGCTGCGCCCAGGGCCGCGATCAAGAGGACTGCGCCGAAGTGACTCTTGGGGGTGTAGCCGAGCAGGAGGCTGTGCGAGGCGACGCCAAGGAGTAAGCCAGAGAGGAAGTGGAGCGGCGTGAGCCCCTCTCCTGCGCGTCCCCTGCCGGCGAGGAGCGCGACAGCGAGGCAGAGCAGGGCGGCTGCGCGGTAGGCCACAGCGACGGAGGCCGGAGTCGCGGTCACCTGAACGAGCTCCAGCCCGAGCGGCGCGCGCAGGGCTGAGGCCATGAGGCCGGCTATGAGTCCGAGTGAGAGTGTTCGCATGTCACGCCTTAAGGGTGCTTGCATGGTAAGCGCCGCCTGATTCGCGCCACTGCAAAAAACATTTCACCGTCATGGCTAAGGATCTCTGGCAGAGGAGGGCCATCGAGCGGAGAATCGCTGAAGCGTGACAGAGATCCGGGAGAGAGTTTGTGATGAGCGTAGGGCCGCGCTCTGGGCCGCGCTCCTCTCGTGGTATGACGCGAATAAGCGTGACCTCCCCTGGCGCAGATCGGATGACCCATACGCGGTCTGGATCAGCGAGTCGATGCTGCAGCAAACTCGCGTAGAGACTGTGATCCCTTACTTCAGGCGCTTCATGGAGCGCTTCCCCACAGTGGGCTCTCTCGCGGAGGCAGACGTGGACGAGGTGCTCGCGCGCTGGAGCGGGCTCGGCTACTACTCGAGGGCACGTCGGCTCCACGCCGCCGCGGCCCAGCTCCTCGAGCTCCACGAGGGTGAGTTCCCGAGGGATCGGGCGGCGGCAGAGGCGCTCCCAGGAGTCGGCGCATACACGGCGGGCGCGGTGCTCTCTATCGCGTATGACCTCGAGGAGCCGCTCATAGATGGAAACGTCCAGCGAGTGCTCGCGCGTTGGTTTCACGTAGAGGGCTTGGTCTCTCGCGCGGCTACGCGACGGGAGCTGGAGGGATTGGCCGAGGCCCTCGTCAGAGGGGTCGGCGACCCAGCTTCATGGAACCAAGCGCTCATGGAGCTTGGCGCGACGATCTGTCTACCGCGCGAGCCCAGGTGTGGAGGCTGTCCAGTCGAAGCCTTTTGCGAAGCGCGCGCACAAGGGGCAGAGCACGCCGTGCCGGTCTTACCTCGCAGGCCAGCACCCATCGACGTCGAGCTCGAGCTCTTCTTGGTGGAGGAGGGCGGCCGGGTCCTCTTGCAGCGCCGGGGGACGGGTGATCGGATGGCTGGGCTCTGGGAGCTCCCCACTCGCGAGCTTGCCAGCGGCACGCCTCGGTTGTTCCCTGCGGAGCTGGAGCTGACGCTCCTTGCGCGTGAGGAGCTAGGTGAGCTGCGTCACACGATCACTCGTCACAAGATCACGGCGAAGGTCCATAAGGCTGTGCTAGGGGACAGCGAGCTACCTCCTAGATGCGCCTGGTTCGCCGGTGCAGAGCTCTCAGGGCTAGGCCTCACAGGCATGACGAAGAAGGCGCTCACCCTCGGAAGAGGTCGTTCCCTGTAATTCGCCCTGCCCGGGGGGGTATGCTCAAGACGTCGGCCAGAGCCGTCGGCAGAGTCTTCCAATGACCGAGACCATGACACACTTCACCGAGAGCCCTTTGGCAGAACGCGCAGACGCAGAGCCGCGCCCTGCGTATACCGGGACCTCGATCGTCGTCCCGGCCTACAACGAGGAGGACGGGATCGAGGGCGTCGTACGCCGGCTCGGTGGGCTCGCTTTCGATCAAGGAGACCTCGAGATCCTGGTCGTCAATGACGGCTCGACCGACGGCACCCGCGCAGCGCTCGAGCGCCTCGAGGGAGAGTTCAGCGCCTTGCGAGTGATCGACAAGGCGAGAAACGAGGGCTACGGCGCAGCGCTCCTCACAGGCTTCGCTGCGGCCAAGCATGACGTGGTCGTCATCACGGATGCCGATGGCACTTATCCAGAGGATCGAATCGGTGAGCTCGTAGAGATCGTCAAGGGGGGGGCTGACATGGCGATCGGGTCCCGGACAGGCTCTGAGGTCCATATCCCGCTTATTCGCCGGCCGGCGAAGGCCTTCCTCCGAAAGCTCGCCTCCTTCCTCGCCGAGTACCCGATCCCTGACTTGAACTCAGGTCTGCGCGCCTTCCGAAGAGACTTCGTCCTGACCTACCGGGCCATCCTGCCTAAGGGCTTCAGCTTCACGACCACGATCACCCTCGCGGCGCTGACGAACCATCACCCGATCGAGTACCTGCCGATTGACTACGCGGCTAGGAAGGGGCGCTCCAAGATCCGACCGATCCGCGACACCCTCGGCTTCCTCGCCTTGATCGTGAAGACGGTGCTCTACTTCAACCCGTTGAAGGTCTTTTACCCGCTCACGTGGTTCGTAGGACTCGGCTTCGCGGCCTCTTTGGGCTACGACCTCTTCTACGAGAGTCCGCCGAACCTCGGCGACAAGACCGTGCTCTTGTTCGTCGCGACGATGCAGATCCTGACGATGGGTCTCGTCGCGGACCTCATCTGTAAGCGCGCTCGCCTCTAGCTCAGGCGACGCTGACGACGGCCTCTACGATGCGGCCGAGGAGCGCCTCAAAGTCCTCGGGGGAGGCCTTCGAGAGGTCGATTGAGGAACGCAAGCCAGCGAGCTCGACGAGTCCCGTGGGGTGCCCGTTCAAGCCGAAGGAGGCCTCGCAGTCGGAGTTGCCGTCGTGCTCTACAGCGCGCTTGGTGTAGATGCGTCCATCTCGCCACTCGAGCTCCACGACCTCTGTCTGGCCGTCCTCGAAGCTGAGGCGGTAGCGAACCCCACGCTCGACAGGGTGATCCAAGCTCGTGCAGCCGGTGATTCGCACATCACGGCCGTCCTGGAGGTGGACGATCCCGTCCCCGAGATTTAGGTCTCGGATCCTGCGCAAGAGTCGGCGGGCGGCTTGTTCACGTAGGCGGTTAGGGTCTTGGCGGATCACAGGGTCTCCTTAGGAGGTGAAGAGGCGGATCCGATCTATCGACCCGCGAGAGCGTAGAAGTTGACACCTTCGGTCGGGGCCTCCGAAAATCAGGTCCGCCCTTGGAACTAGACCTCCACACTTAGCGCCTCAAGTACATGCAGCAGATCATCCTCCTCACCCTCGCTTGCCCCCTACTGGCCCCGTCGGGTGCTCACGCAGAGCTCCGCTCAGCTGATGAGGCCGAGCTCGTAGCAGAGCTCACTAAGAACACCGACCAAGCAGACCCTGCGCTGTTCGAGCAGCTCGCGGACTTCAAGTCCCGGGCTGCGGCAGAGGGGCTTGTCGAGGCTTATGACTCGATGGCGAGCATCTTCATGAGGCTCGAAGCGCTCAAGGCGCTCGGGAAGCTCGACGGCGTCTCTGATGGCGAGCAGCTTGCGCTGCAGAAGATCATGGACGTGGCCGTCGGTTCGAAGGAGCGCGAGCTCAGAGACGGCGCGATCGACGCGCTCGGCCGCTGTCGCAGCAAGGGGCGCGCCTTCTTGCGAATGATCATCGAGTCTTCGGCGGAGGACGAGGTCCGAGAGGACGCCATGGATGCGCACACGCGGCTCTCAACGGACGAGGATCACGCTTGGTATCGAGAGCTCTATGACCGCAAGGCAGGCGACTCTTCTGAAGGTGAAGGTGAACGCAAGCCAAAGAACCGCAAGCGCGGGCGTGATGATGAAGAGGAGGAGTCGAAGGAGCTCAAGGTCCATAACCTCCCAGTGATTCGAGAGCTCGCCTTTGGAGCGATCTACAGGAGGTTCGACCTCGAGCAGCTCTACAGCGCGACGGAGGATCGCAACTCCGCGATTCGCCGCCTGGCTCTGGAGCAGGTCGGGGAGAAGGACTCGAGCGGGCGGCTCCAGGCGCTCGCGACAGAGACCTTTGAGCGCCTCGAAGAGTTCGCTCCGAATCGCATCGTCGCGGCGCGAATCTTGATGAAGCTGAACGGTGCTTCTGTCTCCAAGGAGTTCATCAAGGTCGGCGAAGCCTTCATCACTCCGATGGAGCTCCGCTTAGCTCTAGCAGACATGCTCGTCTCGCTCGGTGATGACAAGATCAACAGCTCACTCGGTAAGAAGGTTGGCAAGGGGAAGGCACACGAGAAGCTCTTCTATCTCCAGGCGGCGCGCGGGCTCGATGACCCCAAGTTGACCAAGTCCATCGGTCGGCTGCTGAAGGACAAGGAGTTCGCGGTCGCGCTCGCAGCTGCCGAGGCGCTGGCTGAGCGCGAGGACGAGGCGGCGCAGAAGGACCTAGAGTCTGCGCTCAAGAAGGCGAAAGACCCGCTCATGGTCACGGCCTGCGTCGTCGCACTCGACGGCATCATGAAGGGCGATGAGGAGTGGGAGACGCAGCTCTTAGGCTACCTCGAGGGAGACGCGGCGATCGTCAGGAATGCAGCGCTCGGCGCGCTTGCGGAGCGCGGCTCAGAGCAGCTCGAGTATCTCTTCAGCGCGCTCAACCACAGCGACTGGTCTACGCGCCTCACGGCCCTCAAGCTCTTGGAGGAGGCGCGTGTGCCGGAGTCCGTCGGCATGATCATCGCGCAGATGAAGAGCGAGGAGGGCCGCATGGCACATGAGTTCGCTGACACGCTCTTCGACCTCACCGGGCAGCCTTTTCGCACCCGCTGGGGGAACTGGGACGCGTGGTGGAAGAACGAGGGGCAGGGCTTCGAGCCCATCTCCAAGAGTGAGCTCCGGAAGCGTCGCAAGGAAGAGGAGGAGCGCCGGTTGCGGCAAGTGACGGCCGTCAAGTTCTTTGGCATCCGTATCATCTCTCATCGCGTCATCTTCATCATCGACGTCTCTGGATCGATGAATGAGGTCACCCGTGCGAAGTACGTCGGAGGTCAAGGTGAGCCGCGCATGGCCGTAGCCCAGCGTGAGCTGAAGCGCTGCATCGAGGGCCTCGATCAGAAGGCGCTCTTCAACATCCTCACTTTCTCAGGTGGCGTCGACCCCTGGCTCGAGGATGGGGTCAGAGATGCCGGCGCGCGCAGCAGGGACGAGGCGAAGGAGTTTGTAGATCGCCTCGGCGCGATGGGGGGTACGAACCTCTACGGCGCGTTGCGCCAGGCCTTTGAGGACCCAGACGTGGACACGATCTTCGTCCTCTCCGACGGCGAGCCTTCGACCGGGGATGTCATTGATCCCTTTGAGATCAGGGAGCACGTGAAGCGCTGGAACGCTGAGAGGGACATCGAGATCAACTCGATCGCGGTCGGCGGCTCGTTCCAGATTCTGGAGTGGCTGGCAGAGGACTCAGGCGGGACGCACGTGCGCTACGACTGAGGGGCCGATAAAGAGTGGGCGGCGAGGAGCCGTCGTCCTCATGAAGTTTGCTAGCGCCACTCGCCTGATCGCCTCAGTAGCCCTCGCAGGGGGGCTCTTATGGGCGCTCATCCGCTGGGGCGGGGTCGAGCTCTCAGATATCACGGAGACCATCAGTGACATCACCCTGGCCCAGTGGCTCACGGCGCTCGCAGTCCACTCAGGCATCTACCTCCTCCGCGCCTGGCGCTTCTCAGTCCTGACGCCAACAGAGCTCCGTCCACCCTTCTGGAAGGTCTTATCCGTCAGCTCGGCTCACAACCTCGCCGCCTATGTGCTCCCGCTCAAATCTGGTGAGGCGACCTTTGTTCTCTACTCCTCCAAGGTGGGCGAGGTCCCTGCCCGCGCGAGCGTCGCCTCTCTGCTCGTGAGCCGGCTCCTTGACCTCTTTGTCTTATCCGCCTGCTTGGCCGCAGTGACCCTGCTCGGTCCGTTGCTCTTGTTTGACGCTGGAGGTGAGGCCACGGCCCAGGAGCAGACACCATCAGGGCTCGCAGACCAGTTCTCCGCGCTCTTTGGATACGGGATCTTCTTCACGGTGATGTGCTTCAGCACCCTCTCGGTCTGCATCTTGCGCACTCGCTTGGTCTCACTCCTCGGCTGGTTCCTTCGCCTGATCCAGCTGGAGCGCACCTCGCTCGGCGGGAAGCTCTTGGCCGGCGTGAGTCGCTTCGGGGAGGCCCTCGAACAGGCCGGAGCGGGCAGCGGCATCTTCAAGGCCACGCTCCTCTCGGTCGCGCTTTGGAGCGGCGTGGTCGCCTTCTACTCGGTCCTGCTCTTTGCCTTTGGTTGGCCGGAGGGGGAGGCGGTCGTGGTGCCGAGCGTGTTGGCCTCGGGCTTTGCGTCGCTCGCCAACACCTTGCCGGTGAACGGCTTCGCCGGCTTCGGCACCCAGGAGGGTGGCTGGGTCTTAGGGATGAGCCTCTGGGGCATCGACACAGAGCTCGCCTTAGCGGTGGGGCTCAGTGCTCACTTGGTACAGCTCGGAAACCTCATCCTCTTTGGGCTCCTCGGGCACCTCGGGATGGCCGCTCCCGCTAAGAGCGAGCGCTAACTAGAGCTTCCGCCCCGGAAGTCAGGGTCGCCTCGATAGACGAAGCCTGCCCAGAGCAGCCCGAAGAGCGCCACGCTCCCGCCTCCAGCGATGCAGAGTCCGAGCATGTCGGTCGGTGGCCGCTCGATGAGCAGCCAGTAGAGCCCCGCGGCTGGAAGGAGCGCGGCCGGGACCGTCTTCCCCAAGACGTGAGCACACCATTCGCCGACGCCGACCCCGAGCTCACGGCAAGTGTCTCGCAATACCCAGAGGGCGTAGAGCACGTTCGGGATCGCTGTGCCGTAGGCCACCCCCATGATCCCGTATCTCTGCACTAGATAGACGGAGAGGGCGATGTTGCCCAGGCCCATGCTGAGGAGCCCGATGGCTGGTCGCTTGGCCTCGCCGAGCCCGAGGAGGATCGGGAGGGCGACGCCACGAATGGGGAGATAGAAGAGGAAGGAGACCATGAGCACGCGCAAGACGCCGCCGGAGGCCTCCTCATAGCGCGGCTCGATCCAAACTCCGAGGAAGCGCGGGCCCAACACCAAGAGGTAGACCCCGACGAGCAGGGCGATCGAAACACACACCTTTGACCACTTCAGGAAGACTTGTGAGAGCTCTCCACGCCTCCCTTGCGTCTCTAGGCGAGCGCTCGTCGGGAGGACCACGGACGCGACCGCGATCATGATCCCGACGAGGGGCTCGAAGAACTTATTGCCGATGTCGAAGTCTGTGACGTCGCTGGTGCTCCCGAAGACCCCGATGACCATGGCGTTCGACCGAAAGGCCAGCATGGTCCCGACGTTCACGAGGGTCGCGAAGAGGCTGAAGCCGACGATCTCGCGCACCATGCCCTTGTCGAAGGCCTTTACGGAGAAGCGGATGTCTGGGTGGCGGCGGCGGAGGAGAATGAGCGCGCCCGCCCACTCAAAGAGCTGCACCCCGACCGGGCACCAGGCGAGGGCGGAGACGCTCGGACGCCAAGTGAGGAGCGCGTATGCCAAGGCGACGCGTAGCCCGAGGGCGACGGCGAGGAGCAAGTTGCGCGTGACGAAGTCGCGGTGCGCGTCGAAGATCGCGAGTGGCAAGCGCATCACGAAGGCGCTGCAGATCTGCGCTGTGATGATCCACCAGGCGACGCGCGCTTGTCCGAGGGTCGCCTCGTCGAGAGACCAAGAGTCGCTCAGGAGGAGGCCGCGCTCGAAGGCGAAGTAGAGCGGCACGCTCACGACGAGGGCGCACCCTGCGAGGGCGAAGCTGATCCCTGCGCTGGTCCCGACCGCGCCGTTAGCCCGCTGCGTGTCGCCCCGCGCGACGTGCTCCGCGATGTGCTTGACCGTGCTCATGGGCACGCCCATGACGAACAGGGATAGGAAGCCCGTCATCGAGATGATGGTGACCCACACCCCGTTCGACTCCGGCCCGAGCTCTGCGAGGATGAAGGGCGTAAGCCACATCATCGCGGCGAGCTGGAGGCCGCTCAGGGCCCAGTTTGATCCGATGTGTTTCAGCACGACGTCAGGCGCATGGTGCCAACCTAGAGGGGTCGGTTCCCACGCTCGCCCAGTTCATTCTTCGGATCTGGGCGCTGTTCAGCCTGAGATCACGATGGTCTAAGCGTTGAGTTGGACGATGGAGGGCCTGAAGAGGATCGCCTCAACCTCTTCTAAGCCACATGTCAGTGACCAACGCACAGGCCCAGATCGAGCTGCACCGCACCCTCGCCCCGCGCTATGCGTTCCGTTACAGCTTCGAGTTCTCGCGGCTTTTTCAGCAGGACTGGCACGCTGAGATGATCTCTCACGTGCCTGAAGGAGCGGCTCGGATCTTGGATCTAGGATGCGGGACGGGCTTCTTCCTCGCTGAGCTTGAGGAGAAGCACCCTGGGTCTGTGGGGCTGGACATCAGCCACGCGATGCTCTGCGTCTCTGAGGAGTACATCCCTGGCGCGCGACTCGTGACGGGAGACGCGGAGCGGCTCCCCTTCCAACCGAAGTGCTTCGATGTGGTGTTTTGTAAAGGCAGCCTCCACCACACGCGAGACCACGTGGGCTTCCTCTCTCACTGCTGCGCCGCCCTGCGGAGCGGAGGGAGGCTCATTATGAGCGAGCCTTGCAACGACAACCCGTTGATCCGCTTCGCGCGCTGGGTCCTCTATCGAAAGAGCGAGCACTTTGACGTGGGAGACCAAGGCTTCACGAAGAAGGGCATCGTCGAGCTCTGCGAACGAGCTGGCTTTCGCGTGACTAAGGTCAAGCGCTATGGCGTGCTCGCGTATGTCTTTGCTGGCTTTCCTGATCACCTAGGTGTGCTCAGGTTCATCCCAGGCAGCGCGCTCCTCACGAGGCTCTTCCTCGCGATCGATCGAGTGATCTGCGCGATCCCTGGCCTCTCTCTGCTGGGCTTTCACGTCGTCGTCGTAGCGGAGCCTAAGGACTGACCTAGGGGCGCCGCCCCTCTACGCCCTCGACCTCGACGCCGGCGCTTTGGAGCAGCGCGGTCGTCACGCCGGGCCCGTCGGTGGGCTCGCCGCCGACATGAGTCGAGCAGACCCCGCAAGAGGGTGATCGCTCCTTGAGGTAAGCGCGCGTCGCCCCTATCTCTTCACAGACGGAGAGGGCGCCCTGCGCGCCGGTGAGGAACTCTGCGCTCACATCTTGGCCTCCTTCGGTGACTACCCTCGCCTCGCCAGCCAGGACAGCGTCGGCGTCTATGGACTCGATCCAAACGGGTGGTCGAGGAGTCCCTAGACCGCTGCGCTCTTCTGGGCAGTACGGGACGGCGCGCTCACCGCGCTCCTCAAGCAGCCGCGTGAGGGCTGCGTCATGGTTGTGAGCGCCGTCATAGCGACACTCCGCCCCGAGCAGGCATGCGCTGACCAGGACTGGCTGCAGCTCGCGCTCTCCCTCAGGTGACATGGAGGCATCCTAAGGGGCTGTTCCTCTTTCTTCTTGCGAGCGCACCGATTCTAACCCCCAACAGAGGGCCCTGCAGGGCGCCTATGCCTACCTGCGTTGGCCCCTCCACGTTGACAGCGATCGCAGGGCGCACATATCCTGCCCGGTCACTTGTCCGGGTCAGCGCCGCCCTGAGGCGTTACCAGCGGCTCCTAGCGCGGTATCTCCGGACACCATCGGCCCTCATGGGCCCAAAGCCCAAACAGACATGTCCTATCGCTCCCTCAGCTTGACCCCCCTGGCCTCTGCACTCCTCATCGCGCTCTCCAGCGCTGACACCATCCACACCACGGAGGGGAGCACGATCGAAGACTGCACCGTCCTTGAGGAGACCCTCCTGGAGGTCACCTACCGCAGGGATGGCGGCAACAAGACCTCGATGCCCTCGAGCGATGTGCTCCGAATCGACTTCACGACGATGCCCACTCTCGTCGATCGCGCCGAGACCGCGGTCGCTGATGACCAGCTCTTTGACGCGGTCAGCGATCTAACGGTGTATCTCGATGGCGCGCTGAACAAGATCGAGAGCGGCAGCCGGGTGCGACCTGCCTGGGCGCCGGCTTACGCTGCCTGGCGACTCGCTGAGCTGAACGCTTCGATGGGGAAGGTCGAAGAGACCTTGGCCGCGACGAACAAGCTGATCTCCAAGTTCACTGACTCTCGCTATATCCCCGCGGCGTTGCTCCTGAAAGCTGAGGTGCAGTTCGCTAACGGAGACGGCGGCGCGGCGAAGAAGACCCTCGAGGGCGTCTCACAGCTCGTCGCTGAGAAGGGGATCTCTGAGCGCTGGGACTTCGACGCGAAGATCGCAGCGGTCATGTACGACGACTCGCTGAGCGGTGACAAGCGCCGTGACGCTCTGAAGCGCATCGCCAACCAGGCGGGCTCGAAGTTTGCGAGCGTGCGTAACCGCGCGCAGGCGATCGGCGCCGAGACGTTGCTTCAGGAGAAAGACTTCGAGGGGGCGAGGGCCGTGTTCGAGCGCGTCGCGAAGGACCCCAAGTCGGACCAGCGGACTCTGGCGATCGCGTGGTCTGGCCTCGGAGACTGCCTCTTCGAGGAGGGCGCCAAAAATCCCACCACTGACGCGAGCAAGGCGACTCTTAATGACGCCCTCAAGGCGTACATGAGGGTCGTAGTTCTCCACAAGGGCGAGAGCAACTACGTCGCTCGCTCGATGGTCTACTCAGGCCGGATCTACATGATGATGGAGACTGAGGAGGCGACTGAGAACGCGAACAAGCTCTTCGGTGCGGTCATCCGGCAGTTCCCTGGCTCGAAGTGGGAGCAAGAAGCCCGCGGATTCGCGAGACGACGCTGATCGGGGAACGCAGGCCGCTTCAACGGCGAGCCTGACAAGCGGGGTGCTCTGCGGTGACACGCGAGCGCCCCGCTCGCATGTGGAGAAGGGCTTCGCGGGTCGCAGACCCTCACCCTAGCAAAGAGCTAGGAAGCCTCACGCGTAGGGGTCACCGCTCTGCCCTCCGCTGTTGAGGGTTGAAGTTCTCCACATCATCAGGCTCGCACGACTCTCCGCGCTCTGTGTGGTCTGTTCGTTTGGACACGAACGGAACGCCAAAACGAAGGAGGAGGTCATCGTGAGTGAGGGAGATGCAAACTGGGACGGACTCGCAGAGCGGAGGTTGAGGATCGAGCAGAAGGTCGCTGGTTGGAGTCGCGACAAGAGCTGCGTAGATGACGTCGTCCAAGAGACAATGATCCGCGCAGCCCGCTACCGAGGCGGGCTGCGCGAGGAACAGCGCATCGACTCTTGGATCGACCGCATCGCGTGGAATGTCTTGAAGAGTCACTTGAGCAGGGAGGCTCGCCGTGGGATCTCCCTCATGGAGCACGCAGAGCTCGACGTCGCTGAGGGCCGTGAAGAGGATCCGGAGATTCAGTTCGTTGAGGCGGTCCACTGGGTGTCTGACATGGAGGTTGAGTCTTGCCGCTTGGCCGCGCTCTTGGAGGGCGCGATTCGTACGCTCCCTGATCATGAGCGCAGGATGATCCGCGCTGCCTACACCCAGCAGATGAGCCCCGCCGCGATCGGCGAGCTCTTTGGGGTGCGGCGTGCCTTGGTGAAGAGTCGTCTCTATCGAATTCGACAGAAGCTCCGTCGCAGGGTGATCCAGGCGCTCGGAGGAGCTCAGTGTTGATCGCCGGCTGGCTGCTCTGTGTCAGCTTCTCAGCGCAGCAGTCTGCTTGTGACGCCTCGGAGCATGGACGCAGCTGTAAGGCAGAGATGCGTGGCGCTGCGCCTCACCGCAGGGAGGCCGCTAGAGTCGCTGCGGTGCGCGCCTACAGGGTGGGGGCGCGGGGAGGAGAGACGGCGCAGTGCAGGGCGCTCTGCGGCTTACGCGCGGGAGAGCTCTTGCTCGCTGCAGGCTTAGATGAGCCGGGTGTCGCGGCGCTGATGGCGAGCGTGACCCAGCAGGGCGGAGAGTGGAGCGAACGTGCGTGGCTCGCTGTAGGCGCTGCGCTGATCGCGTCTGAGCGCTTTGAGGAGGCCTCGCGATATATGGAGGAGCAGTTTGGAGTGCAGGCTCCCTCGCGTGTTCAAGAGCGCGCGCGGGTTCTGCGGGGCGTCGCGCTCGCGAGCAGCGGTGAGCCGGAGTCAGCGCTTCGCGTGTGGCGTGAGGTCGCTCTGACTGGCGTGACACCTCGCGTACGCATTGATGCTTTCGAGCGCTGGGGTAGTGAACTCTTACGTCGCGGGGATGTCGCGGGAGCGGCAGGAGTTCTGCATCAGTGCCGGTGCGCCTTGAGTCTCGCTGCTGCTGCGGAGACATCGAGTGGTCTAGAGTTGCGTCGTCGCTTACGACTCTCGTCGCTTGCGCGTTCGATTAGGCGCGCGCTGCGCGCAGGTTGACGCCGCTTTGTCGCGCTCAGCAAAAAACTTCGCGTTCATTTTTTCTTCGAAGTGTGTGCACACGAAAGTGTATGAGGAGGTTGTTCAGCGCTCACTTCGTGAGGCTCTTTCGTCACCACTGTCGGTGACGACCTTTGAAGAGTGCGCAGAGCAGACACAACATCAACGGGTGGCCCAGCTCGCACTTCCGGGTTGGGCTGCCTGGTTTTTAGCTGGAGGAGTTCGCCTTGGTCGCCCGCGAAAAGAAGACCGTCTTGGTCAGCGGCGCCTCCACCGGGATCGGGCGCGCGACCGTTCAGAGGTTGGCGGCGCGTGGTCACCGCGTGTTCGCGGGCGTCCGCAGGGAAGAGGACGCCGAGTCCATCCGTAAGGAGGCTTCGGAGCTCAACGGGGGAGGGAAACTAGAGCCGGTTCAGCTTGACGTCACCTCGGAGTCTGACATCGACGCCGTGGCAGAGCGCCTCGAGGCTGATGGGGTCCTCCTTGACGGACTAGTCAACAACGCCGGGATCGTGGTCGCGAGCCCGCTCGAGGCGCTCCCCCTCGAGGAGCTGAAGCGACAGTTCGAGGTCAACCTCTTCAGCCACGCGGCGGTCACCCAGGCCCTCTTGCCGAGCCTGCGGGCAGCGAGGGGCCGCATCATCAACATGAGCTCGATCGCGGGGCGGATCTCTAACCCGTTCATGGGGGCTTACTGCTCCTCTAAGTTCGCGCTTGAGGCCTATTCAGATGCTCTAAGAATGGAGCTCGCGCCTTGGGGTGTCCGGGTCTCTCTGATTGAGCCCGGCCCGATCAAGACGCCCATTTGGGAGAAGTCAAACCGGGCGGCGGCCGCTCTCCAGGGCGAGATCTCCTCAGAGAAACTGGCTCTCTACAGGGAGGGAATCGAGCGGATGAAGGAGGTCGCAGAGTTCTCTGTACGCACCGCGCCTGAGGCCTCCAAGGTCGCGCGCTGTGTCTCACACGCGCTCGAGTCGCCCTTCGCGCGTCGACGTTATCCGGTGGGGCATCTCATCTGGTTGCAGCTCTACGCAGGGCTCCTCGCGCCCGCTGCGCTGCGTGATTGGCTGACTGGGCTCGTCCTGCGCTGGCCAGCAGGCTCCAAGCGCTAGCAGCCGATCCCGTAGTAGGTGAAGCCGAGCTTCTCGAGGATGTCTCGACGCCAGATGTTGCGCCCGTCGAAGAGCACTGGCTCGCGCATGCGCTCCTTCACCGCCGCGAAGTCGGGGTTACGGAACTCGTTCCATTCGGTGACTAGGATGAGCCCGTCCGCGGCATCGAGCGCGTCCATCGGACGCTCGACGTAGTCGATCTTGTCTCCGAGGTAGTGCTGGCGAGACATCTCGACAGCCTCTGGGTCGTAGGCGCAGACCGTAGCGCCTTCGTCGAGGAGGGCGTTAGCGATGACGACAGCGGGTGCCTCTCGCATGTCGTCGGTTCCAGGCTTGAAGGCGAGTCCCCAGAGCGCGAAGCGCTTGCCAGCGACGTTACCGAAGTGCTCCTTCACGTAGTTGACGAGTACAAGCTTCTGGAGCTCGTTGACCTCCTCTACGGCGCGCAGCATCCGGAAGTCATAGTCGTGCTCGCTCGCAGTGCGGATGATCGCTTTCACGTCTTTAGGGAAGCAGGAGCCCCCATATCCACAGCCCGCGAACAAGAAGCGAGAGCCGATGCGGGCATCTGTCCCGATCCCTTTTCGCACCGCGTCGATGTTCGCTCCTACGCGGTCGCACAGGTTCGCGATCTCATTCATGAAGGAGATGCGCGCGGCGAGCATCGCGTTGGCCGCGTACTTGGTGATCTCGGCTGACTCGATGTCCATCTCCAAGATCGGGTTGCCCGTACGGACGAAGGGTCCATAGAGCTGCATCATCACTTCGGCTGCTCGGGAGCTCTCTACGCCGATCACGACGCGGTCGGGCTTGAGGAAGTCGTCGATCGCTGCGCCCTCCTTCAGGAACTCGGGATTACTGACGACGTCGAAGGGGTGGTCAGTGGTCTCCTTCAATGCGGCCATCACCTTCCGCGCGGTGCCGACGGGGACGGTCGACTTGTCTACCACCGTCACGTAGCCCGTCATGTGCTCACCGATGGAGCGCGCTGCGCTCAGCACGTACTGGAGGTCTGCGCTGCCGTCTTCGCCAGGGGGGGTGCCGACTGCGATGAAGGCAACATCGACTCCAGGAATGGCCTCCGAGTATTGAGTCGTGAACTTCAGGCGGCCGTCGCTGATGTTTCGGCGCATGAGCTCTGAGAGGCCTGGCTCATAGATCGGGACCTCGCCCGAGCGCAGCCGCTCGATCTTCTCCTCATCGATGTCTAGGCATATGACATCGTTCCCGCTCTCTGCGAAGCAGGTGCCCGCGACCAATCCGACATATCCGCTTCCGACGACTGCGACTCGCATACTTTCGCTTCCTTACTTTCCTTGGCTGGCTTGCTGGTGGGGAAATGAGACCTTTGGGGTGAGCGCGCGGCAGGATACCGTTTAGAGTTGTCCCAAGCAGAGGGCGATTAGCTCAGTTGGTTAGAGCGCCTCCCTTACAAGGAGGAAGTCGTGGGTTCGAATCCCTCATCGCCCACCATCTGCGCTGGGTGCGCCTCAGCTAGGTAGGCGCGGTGTCCGCTCTCGAGCCGGACGACGAAGAGCGTCCCCCGGCGCGTTCCAGGCCCCTTGAAGCGCTTTGCGAGGACCTCCGCTGGGTCTGGGTGTCCACGCTTGCGGACCTCGATCGCCCCGACGTCGTGGGCGCGAAGGAGCTCTCGGACGCGGCGTTTGTCTAAGTGGGCGCTGCCTAGGACACGGAATGTGTCTAGGAAGGGTGATTGAGCCGGCGCTTCTCCTGCCAGAAGCGCGATCATGGGGTGCAGGCCGCGAAGGTCGAGCTCAGCGGCCAGTGTCCCTAGGAGCCTCGAGCGGACCAGGCAGGGGTCGGGGTCGTGGAGGAATCTCGGCGAGTCGAGGGCGACCTCTGGCAACGGGTCAATGGGGACCGGAGAGCCGCTGTAGCGCGCTAGGACCGCTCCATCTCGGACGAGCGTCGCGTGATGCCCCTCCTGCGTAGCGAGCGAGCCAGTCCACAGGCAGAGCTCGACGAGGCTGCGATTCACTGAGACCCACTCCCAATGGTGGGAGAGATCGTGTGGGAGCTCGGCTCTGCCCGTGTCCATCGCTGGGGCGAGTTTGATGCATGCTCCCTCATGTCGCCCTGCGAGCTCGAGCGCCACTGATAGAGGCGGGCTCCAGCGAGCAGGGTCTAGGGTTCGCTCTCCGTTTGGGCGACGGTCTGGATCTAGGACGAGGACGTCGGCGCTCGCAGGATGTCGACGACAGTCAGCGACCACGACGTGCGCCTCGTGTCCCCAGGCGTGCAGATTGGCCTGTGTGCAGGCGACTAAAAATGAATCTATGTCGGAGGCGATGACCCTTGCTCCAGCCCTACACAACGCCATGGCGTCCGCGCCGATACCGCATGTCGCGTCGCTCACCCTGGCGCGTGGCAAGCGCTCCAAAATGTGTGCTGCCCGAGCGTTCGCGGCGGCTTCGGAGCTGGCTCTAGACAGGCCCGGGGCCGTCATGAATAGAGGGAACTCATTAGGAAATCGAGACCTAGAACGAAGTCTCAATTGGTGCAGCTCTGCGCACCTGCGAGCGAGCTCGGGCTCAAGCTCAGCCTGCAGCTTGGTCGCAGCCCTAAGTGGATCGAGCTCACCGTTGAGCTCCCGCAACGCAGCTTGTGCGCGCTCCCCAAAGAGGGGGTCGGAGTGGTATGGGCTGGGCTGTGACATGAACGAAAATTCTGATGTGGAACCGAGGTCTTTTGATTCTTACTTTCGACGCAGTCGCGGGAATCCCCTTCACTCCGGTCGAGTCACGATCGTCAGTGTGCCCGCGTCGCTACACCCTGAATCGTCCCCGGAGGGGTTCGAGTGAACCGTATCCTCGTTATCGATGACGACGCCGGTAACCGGTTGATCGTCAAGAGCCGCCTGAGTGACCTCGGACATGAGGTCATCACCACTGAGACGGGCGCCAGCGGTCTAATGGAAGCCCGCGGCGTCCAGCTAGACCTCGTTTTGGTCGCTGCGTCCATAGACACAGGGATCTCTGCCATGGAGGTCTGCAGACGCCTTAAGGCGATGCCGGACTCTGCCCAGGTCCCGGTGGTGCTCTACAGCAACCAGGCTCCGAACCCTGAAGAGATGACCCGCGCTTTTGAGGCGGGCTGCGACGGCTTTGTGAACAAGCAGGAGATGACGGTCTTAGACCGGATCGTTGGCGTTCACCTGAAGCACAAGGCCACTGTCGACGAGATCATCGAGCAGAACCAGATGCTCGACCAACAGTTTCGTCGCCTCAGGGATGGGCAGGAGAAGAGCACCGAGCAAGCCCAGCCGAGGGCCTCATTTGAGGGCGAGGCGCGCGACCTCTTGCGTGAGCTCGCCTCATCTAAGACCGACGGCCTCCTCCTCGTTGATGGCGACGGCTTCGTGCGGCACTGCGATCGTGGGGCCTGTGAGTTCTTCGGGAGCCGTATCGAGGGCAAGAACCTTGGTAGCCTCGCTCCAGCGACTGGGCTCGAGGCCTTCGTCAGGGACGCTCGCACGGAGACCCGTGACGGCTTCCGCTTCGACCTCACGCCCCTCGGAGGGCGCGCGGCGCGGAGCCTCCTCGCCTCGGTGATCCCGCTCGTCTCGGATTCAAGCGGCAGCGCTGCTGCGATGGGGGGCATGAAGGTCGTGCTCCTGACTGATGCGGAGCGGCGTCGCCTCTCTGCGCAGTTCCTCGGTGTAGAGGACCCCGTCCCGCACCGCCGTCAGCTCGGGCCGCTCCTCGATGCCGCGCGAGAGATGTACGCGCTCGAGACCCTCGTCGGTCAGAGCGAGAGCACCGACGGCGTTCGGCGCGCCGTCAAGACAGCTTGCGCAAGTCGTGACACAGTGCTTCTCGTAGGGCCCACAGGCTCTGGCAAGACTCACATCGCACGCACGATCCACTTCAACTCAGGGGTCACCGGATCCCTGATCGAGGTCTGCTGTGCAGGAATGGATGTTGGGACGATCGAGCGCGAGCTGTTCGGCTCTCGCGAAGGAGGAAAGGAGCAGCCTGGTCTCCTGCACTACGCAGCGGACGGAACCCTCTTTTTGGAGGAGGTCGGCGCCCTCTCCCTTGAGCTCCAAGACCGCCTGCGCGACCTCATGGAGTCTGGGCGATTCCATCGCCAAGGCACAGAGGTCATGGAAGAGTCCCACGCTCGCCTGATCTGCGGGACAAGCCAGCCCCTGACGGAGCTTGTCCGGGCCAAAGAGTTCAAGCGCAACCTCGCTGAGATCCTCAACGGGCAGGCCATTGAGCTGCTCCCCTTGAGCGAGCGCACGCAGGACATCGTCCCCCTCGCGATCCGCTTCATCTCGCGCTATGGCCCGATCCATGGCGTGCACGAGATCACGGACGAGGCCCTCGGCTACCTCGACTGCTACTCCTGGCCGGAGAACGTCGGCGAGCTTGAGGCGACCATGCGGGCCTCTTGCCTGGGCGCCTCCGAGGGAGTCCTTGGTATCGAGGCGCTGCCGCAGGTGGTACGTGAGGCCGCTGGTGAGCTGCCCGTGCACGATCTGACACCGATGGCGCGCCGTGAGGCGCCGTCTACGCACTCTGTGTTACCTGGCGCTGCTGTGGGCTCGCCGAGCGCGGCCCTGCGTCACCCTCGGCAGCACGAGTGGGACATCTCGCCGGAAGATCCCATCAGCCTCGACCTCTACGAGATGAAGTGCTTGCTCCGCGCCCTCGACGACGTGGAGGGCGACAAGCTCGCCGCTGCCCGTCTCTTGAAGGTGGGCAAGAGCACGCTCTATCGGAAGCTCAAGCGCTTCGGTATCAAGTAGCGCGGGCTGTCAGAGCTTCAGGGTCGCCGTCTTGGAGGCCTTGAGGAAGTGGTGTTGACCCCTCGCGGAGGGGTTGATCAGCGTCGCCCTAAGCTCCTTGCCGCTCCAGTCACCCTCTGGAAGGAGTGTGTGGATCAGCTCGACCGCGTTCACACCCGTGCGCGTAAGGAGCAGCTCTCTCCGCGCGAGGACCGCGCGATCGGTCGAGAGTGAGCCTGTAGGAGAGACCATCAGCACGTCTCCTGAAGCGTCGACGATCGACAGGCGGAGATCGGCGAGCTGTAGGTGGCCGTCGTGAGTGCAGCTCACGCGGACGTAATTACCGTCTCGTTCGAGCTCTAGCTTGGGTGCCTTCGAGAGCTCCTTGTGCCGCAGGAGGTAGCCCTTGCCGTGGAGGCGCTTGCTAGAGATTCGTGAGGGAGAGGGGAGCGGGACCGTGACGAGCTCGTACTCAGCGAGCGCCTCGAGGATTTGCGAGAGCCGTTGTCCTCTGGCGTCTTGGAGCGTGTCGAGGTGCAAGACCCACTCTGTAGCGAGCGAGACAGGGGTCGGGGGGAGGCTCGTCGGCCTGCAGTTAGAGACGATGTAGCCGGCCTTCATGCGGAGCGCCGCCAAGACGTCTGTGCGCCCGGGCCTGCGCCAAGAGCGGAGGCGCTCTTCGCCGGGGAGCTCTGTTGCGCGGCCTCGGAAGTCCCTCACGTCCATACGTGAGAGGTATCCGATCGCTCCAGGCCACGGGGTGAGGACCGTCATATTCGCGCCCACGTTTTCTCTGAGGAAGAGCCCCATGGCTCTCAGATACTGGGTCTTCTCGATCTCTTCGACGAGCCCCGGGCGACCGAGCCAGCCGCGCGCGCCGAGCTGCTCGCCCTGTGAAGGCTCGAGCCAGGCGTACTGATGCTGCGCGAAAGGGATGGAGCCGAGGTTCTGGGGCGCACGACTCACCAGGATCGTCAGCAGTCCGGTGAGGAAAAACGAGGACCAAGCGAGCTGCCTCACCCACAGGCGAGGGGAGTTGAGAGCGTTGATCAGGCCCTCTTGGACCGCGATCAAGAGCAAGGGGAGGACCGGCACCATGGACTCGTTGAGAGGGAGAGACTCTGTCTCTCGCGTCGCTGCGAAGAGCGCCCAGCACGTCCCGATGAAGAGCGCGCGCCGGCCGGTGATCGAGAGTCGCCTGCGCAGGAGGTACCAGAGGGAGTACACGAGCAGCGCCGGACTGACGCTAGACACGAGGAAGTCTCGTAGGGCTGAGCTGACCCCGCTGAGAGAGCTCTGCTTGAAGGTGAGGAGCCCCGCTGTATAGCTGGAGAGGAAGTCGCCACCCAGCCACCGCCGCAGGAGGGCGAGAGCGACGAAGGAGAGCAGAGGCACCCAATAGGCTCGTAGGCTTGGGCCGCGCTCTGCCTTGTGCTTCAGCCAGGGGAAGAGGCGCATGCTGAAGAAGAGCGGCGTGAGTACCCACGCCTCTGGTCGTGCGAGACCAGCGAGGGCGAGGCTGAGGCCGAGCGTGCATGACCAGCCCCGTTCATTCGCGACGAATGCCGCGGTGAAGGTGAGCGCGACGAGCGTTGTCTCAGTGCCGCTCAGAGAGGCCGCGGCGTATGAGCCCGACATCGCGAGCAGGAGTGGCGCGACGAGGCTGGCGACTCGATCCGAGTGAAAGCGGGAGGAGATCAGCATCGTCGCGAGCGCGCAGAGTGCTCCGACGACTTGTGACCAGAAGTTGATCGACAGGTAGAGCCGCTGGAGGCCGTAGGAGACCATCACCCAGAGGAAGGACGGGTAGCTGTCGATGCCTCCAGCATCTGCTCCCCACGCGAAGTGGCCTTCGTGAACGAGGGAGTGTCCCACCCGAAAAGCCACGAAGGCCATATCGTAAGGAGGGGCGAAGTCACCAGAGGCCGTCGTGTGGATCGCCAACGCGTGGGCGACCAAGAGGGCCATGGCGACGAACAGCGCGACCGAGCGGTTCATCTAGGGAACAATCTATCCCGCGCTCGCCGGCAGTTCTCCCCCTGTGCCGTCTCAGGTGTCGAGCGCGCCGATCTTTTTGCGTTCAGTGCCCTTCACGGCCTCCTCAGCGAGGCCGTCCACGTCAAAGCAGGCCTCTGCTGCTTCACAGTCTTCGATTTTCCCATGAATGATGGGCTTCGACGGCTGGAAGACCGTGCAGCAGTCAGGCTCTGGCTTGATGGAGGTGTCAAAGGTGCCGATACGGCGCGCGAGATCTATCGCCTCCTGCTTATCCATGGCGACGAGCGGTCGCAGCACAGGGAGCCCGCTAGCGTCCTCAATGCAGCTCATGTTCTCCAAGGTCTGGCTCGCGACCTGACCGAGACTCTCTCCCGTAACGAGCGCGCCGCAGCCTGCGCGCTTCGCGATGCGCGTCGCGATGCGCTGCATCATGCGTCTATAGAGCACTGTTCGATATGGCTCTGGCGCGTGATCTCGAATGGCCTCTTGGGATTCAGCGAAGGGGACGATGTAGAGCTGGTTCGTCGGTTGATAGTTCGCGAGGACACGGACGAGGTCGGCGACCTTCTTCTTAGAAGACTCGCCTAGGTAGGGCGCGGAGTGGAAGGAGACGAAGCTGACTCGGCAGCCTCTCTTCATCGCCATCCAGGCGGCGACCGGTGAGTCGATGCCCCCAGAGAGCAGGCAGAGCACGTGCCCGAGGGTCCCTACGGGGAGCCCGCCCGGGCCGGGCAGCCGCTTTGTGTAGACGAAGGCGCTCTTCTCACGAACCTCGATGCCGAGGACTAGGTCAGCTCCCTTCATCTGGACTTTGAGACCACCGCCGATCTGGGGGAGGATGCGGTCAGCGACGAAGCGATCGAGCTCAGTAGAGGTCATCGGGAACCCCTTGTATCCACGCTTTGTCTTCACACGGAAGGTCGCGCCCTCTTTGGGCAGCTCTTCAAGCGCATCGTGAACAGCGGCGAGGCCCGCCGAAGCGATCTCCTCGGGGTCGTGTGAGATGCCTTGAGCGAGGGAGACGTTGTGGATCCCCATCACGTCTTGGAGCCTCCTCGCTACGCGCTCGGGCCGACGTTTGGGCCAGACGAGGATTCGCCCGCGGCGGATCTCGATCCGTAGGTCAGAGATGCTGGCGCACGCAGACTTGATGTTCCGCGCGAGGGTCTTCTCGAAGAATGCGCGGTTGCCACCTTTGAGCGCGATCTCTCCATAGCGAACGAGGATGAGCCAGGGATGGACCTCCGGCTCAGCGTTTCGCCCTGCGGGTTCAGACGTGGCGCGCGAGCTCACTCCTCACCCCTTCAAGGACCTCTACACCCCTCAGGACCTCTTCGCGGCTGCTCTTCTTGCCGATGGAGAGGCGCAGTAGCCTGCGCGCCTCGTCCTCTTCGAGGCCGATGGCGAAGAGGGCGGGGTTCATCGAGCGCTTGTTCGACTGGCAGGCGCTGCCCGCGCTGGCCATGACGCCGCGGGCGTCGAGGTGGTGTAGGAAGACCTCTGCAGGCGGGCCGTCGACGATGAAGCTCAGGATGTTCGGGAGGAGCGCTTGGGTAGGCGCGCCCGGCTCGATGAGGCGGCCGAGCCCGCGGCCGTTGATCTCGGATTTCAGGAGCCCTGTGAGCTCTGTCATTTGGGCGACGCTCTCTTCGCGTTCAGACTCAGCGAGCTTCGCGGCTAGTCCGAGGCCGCAGATGGCCGGGACGTCTTGGGTGCCTGCGCGCAGCCCGCTCTCTTGACCCCCACCGAGGGTGAGGGGCTGCATGGCGGCGTCATTGGCGCGGACCAAGGCTCCCGCGCCCTTCGGTCCGTTGATCTTGTGCGCTGAGATCGCGATCGAGTCCACGCCGAGGGTCTCGATATCGACCTCGACCTTGCCGAGGGCTTGCACAGAGTCGACATGGATCGCTGCGTGCGGGGCGGCCTTGCGCACGCGGCGGGTCAACTCGCGGACAGGGAAGATGCAGCCGTACTCGTTATTCGCGAGCATATTTGTCACGAGGACTGTGTCCGGTCTGACGCGCGCCCCCGCGTCTTCGATATCGAGCGCTCCGCTCGAGTCGAGCGTGAGCTCTTCGACCTCGAAGCCCTCCTCTTTGAGCGCGAGGGCAGGCATCTTTGTGCTGGGGTGCTCGAGGGGGCCTACGAGCACGTGCCTTCCGTGCTGCTTGCGCGCGCGGGCGTGCCCGAACACCGCGACGTTGTTGGCCTCTGTGGCACCAGAGGTGAAGATCACTCGATCGGGCTGCGCACCTGTAGCCCAAGCTACGCGCCTGCGGGCCTCGTCGAGCGCTTCCGCAGCGGCGACACCAGCGGCGTGGCGTGAGGAGGGGTTGGCGTAGTTTTCCTGCCACCACCTTTGCATCGCCTCGAGGACCCGCTCATCAACAGGGGTGGAGGCAGCGTGATCGAAGTGGACCGATTCCATGGCCTTAGAGGATAACCCCTCTCGGCTAAGGCTACCGACGAAGTGAGAGGTCTACTTTGAGGGTGGAGGGCCCGGGCATCTGGATCGGGAGCTCTACCGAGAGATCTCCGGCATAGGCGCTCAAGATGTAGGACCCCACGGGGAGGTCTCTAAGGGCGAAGTGGCCCCGCTCATCCGTGTGGGCCTGTGGCCAGACTTGGTCCGGCCTGCCTTCGGGGTGGATGGCGACGATCGCCTTCGCCACGAGCTTGCCTGAGTCATCGATGACGGTTCCCTCGATCTCGCCAGCGACCATCTTGAGTTCGAGGTGATCCACCTCCGACAGCCCGATCGTGAAGATCGGTGTCTCCGGGTCGAGGAGGTTCGGCCAAGTGCCTGCTTGCGCCCAGGGGGGGAGGAGGGCGGCGCGGTATCGCCCTGCGATGAGACCGTCCAAGGTGATCGAGCGGTTGGCTCCCACAGGTGCTCGCCTAGAGACTGGCGCGCCGAGCTCGTGTGCAGGGCTGAGAGGCTCGAGCCACAGCTCATATCCCTCGACCCCCCAGCGTGAGCGTGGGGAGCTCACCTCAGCCGTGACGTCGAGCTCGACGATGGCTGGAAGAGAGGGTGCTTCTTGGAAGGGCTCACTGAGCTTGAGCTCGACCGAGGCCTCGCCGCTTGAGACGGTGAACTCCTCGGGGTGGTGATCATCACCGATGACCCGGAGGCTGACGGCTCCATCAGGGAGGCCCGAGAGGGTGAAGCGCCCGTCCTTGTCGGAGTAGTCCCATGCCAAGAGCTCCCCAGAGCCAGAGCTGACGAGGGCGTCCCGGACAGGGAAGCCTGCGCTGCTCAGGACGACTCCAGTGATGTTCGCGCCTCCGAGGGGTGAAGTGGGAGTCTCAAGTGGTGGAGCGATCCGCGTCGGGAGCTCTCGCGCCCACGCGGGGGCCTCCGCGTCGTCCCCGGTGTTCGCCAGAGTGATGAACATTCCGAGGATGAGCACGCCTATGAGGTCCTTGCGAGTGAGCTTGGTCGGCTCAGCGCGTGCGGGCTCCTCTCCGCTCTCTGCCTCCTCTCTCTCCATATGGACATTCAGTCCAATGACGGCGCAGGTCGCAAGTGATGCCCGGGGCTATTCGAGCTCGCTGAGGGCGGAGAGCAGCTCCGCGTGCAGCGCTCTCGCAGGCTCAAACTCGCCGCAATCCAAGCCCCGGAAGGTCTCTATGAAGTCCTCGAGGCCACCTCGGCCAGCCCTCACATAGGCCAAGAGCCGCACTCCGAGCTGCAGCTTGTCACAGACTCGGGCAAAGCGCGCCTCGCGTGTCTCCCCTGCGGCATATTCAGAGTGGCGTGCGCGGGCTGTCTCAGAGAGGCTGGCGAGGAGCTCATCGGCTACCCGAG
This sequence comes from Planctomycetota bacterium, assembly GCA_022446815.1. Lineage (GTDB taxonomy): Bacteria > Planctomycetota > UBA1135 > UBA1135 > JAKVCE01. Next base: position 40,944 of record JAKVCD010000029.1, on the reverse strand, counting down.
CCTCCAGCTCATGCTTAGCCCCCGGGGGCAGCGCCGCTGAGACCTGCTTGGGCAGATCACCCGTCCAGGCCTCAGGTGAGTCGTGAACGATGGTGAGGGCGAGGACTCGATCGACCTCCAGGGGCGGCTCGACTGCGGGGGCGAGCCCGAGCACTAGGTGGGCCGTAGAGATGACGTGCCCAGCGATCGTCTCAGGGTCTTCGATCCCGGCGAGCAGCCACCCCGTGCGGGGGAGCCGGTCGAGGGCGAGGAGGGAGGTCAGGGCAGAGAGTGTATTCAACTGGGAGTCTTCGAATGGTGCTGGGGTGCGCTCGATCCTATACTCCTCTTAGAGGACTCGATCCCAGTCTCTACGAGTGTTTCTCGGGCCCTCCTAACCATCGATTTAGACCATGCTGGTCCGCCTTAGACATGGGCTCACCTCCGCTGAGCTCGATCCGCTCCTCACCCTCTGCCACGATCTGGGCTTTGGTACCCGCTTTCTCGACGACGGGAGGCGGCTGCTTGAGCTCTCGGGGGAGGGCGACCAGGCCCACTGGGCTCGCCTCGAGGGGCACCCCGACGTGGTCGAGGTGATCGCGCCTGGAGAGCCCTATGAACTATACGCGCGCGGCTCAGACTCCCCCGACACAGTCGTCGAGGTGGGGGACGTCTCTATCGGGGGCGAGAGCGTCGGGGTCGCTGCGGGACCCTGTTCTGTAGAGGACTACGAGCGCTTGCTCCGCCTCGCCCGCGGTGTCCAATCTTGCGGCGTCTCTATTCTGCGAGGCGGAGCTTACAAGCCTCGAACCTCGCCTTATTCCTTCCAAGGCCTCGGCGTGGTGGGCCTCGAGATGCTCGCGGCAGTCCGCGCTGAGACAGGCATCTCCATCGTCACGGAGGTCCTCGATCCGCGCGATGTCGAGCGCGTGGCGGAGGTCGCTGACTGGATCCAGGTTGGCACCCGAAGCGCGACCAACTTTCCGCTCCTCACAGAGGTCGGCCGGATGAACAAGCCCGTGCTCCTCAAGCGCGGCTTCGGCGCGACGGTGGAAGAGTTCCTGCTCTCAGCCGAGTACGTGCTCAACGCCGGCAACGCGCAAGTCGTCCTCTGCGAGCGGGGCATTCGCAGCTTCGACTCGACAACGAGAAACCTCCTCGACGTCGGCGCGGTCGCTCACTTAGCGGCAGCCACGCACCTCCCTGTCATCGTCGATCCCTCACATGCGGCCGGGCGGGCAGACCTCGTGAGGCCTATAGCTCGCGCTGGCCTCGCTGCTGGCGCAGACGGTTTGCTGGTCGAGGTACATGATGACCCGGCCACGGCTAAGAGCGACGGAGAGCAAGCGATCTCGATCGATGAGCTCCGTGCCCTCATCCAAGAGACGAGAGAGCTCATCGCGCTCGACGGGCGCACGCTCTCTCTCCCTAACGAGACCACCTCTGCCTCTAACGAGAGCGCGAAGGAGCCTATCCAATGACTGAGCGTACCCCCTTTATGGCGGGGAACTGGAAGATGAACCTCGACCGAAAGGGCGGGCTCGCCCTCGCTGCCGAGCTCCGCGACCGCGTCGGAGACCGGAAGGACGTCGAGGTCGCCATCTTCCCCCCGGCCGTCTACATCGATGAACTCGCGCGAGCCCTCGCCGGCTCCCCGGTCCGCGTAGGCGGGCAGGACTGCTGTGAGGAGAGCTCCGGCGCTTTCACCGGAGAGGTCTCAGCCGCGATGCTCGCGGACTCTGGCGCTGAGCTCGTGATTGTGGGGCACTCTGAGCGCCGGCACGTCTACGGAGAGACGGATGAGCAGGTCGCTAAGAAGGTTCGCCAAGGCCTCGACGCGGGCCTCGACGTCATCCTCTGCGTAGGAGAGCTCCTCGAGGAGCGTGAGGCGGGTCAGACACAAGCGGTGGTCCGCAGACAGACCTCTGAGGGCCTAAAATTGGTCAATGAGGGCGAGATGGCGCGACTCGTGGTGGCGTACGAGCCCGTCTGGGCCATAGGTACGGGGCACACCGCGAGCCCTGCGCAGGCCGGGGAGGTACACTCTGACCTCCGCGAATTTGTGGCGGGACTTCACGGGGCGCATATCGCCCAGTCCCTCCGCATTCAGTACGGTGGTAGCGTCAACCCAGCAAATGTCGCCGAGTTGATGTCTGTCCCGGACGTCGACGGAGCCCTCGTTGGCGGCGCCTCACTCAGCGCCGAAAAGTTCATCCCGATCATCGAGTTCGACCACGCCTAGTCATATGGACCTCATCTCCATCCTCCTCTACCTCATCTTCATCCTCTCGGCGATCGTGCTCGTCGTGGTGATCCTGCTCCAGGAAGGCAAGGGCGGCGGCTTCGGCGGCGAGTCTCTGGGCGGCCATGGCCAGCAGACCTTCGGCGTCGCCGCTGGAGGGATCCAGCGCTTCACTGCGGCGACCGCGGCGGTGTTCCTCGTCAGCGCTGTCGCCATACACATCAACAACAAGGCCGCAGTCTCCAGCTCGGTTATCGGCGACACTGAGGGAGTGATTCAGCAGCCCGCTGGCGTCGGCGAGACGGGGAACTGAGCCGTGAGCACTGAAGAGGTCCTCGACCTCCTGAGAGAGTCTGGAGCCTTGCTCGAAGGGCACTTTGAGCTCTCGAGCGGCCTGCACTCCGACCGCTACTTCCAGTGCGCGCTCGCCCTCTGCGAGCCGAAGCGCGCTGAGACCCTCGCAGGCGCCCTCGCCGCCAAGCTGCCCTTCGAGGTAGACCTCGTCGTGGGGCCCGCCCTCGGAGCGGTCGTCTGGGCGCAAGAGATGGGGCGAGCCCTCGGGACGCCCGCGTACTTCACAGAGCGCAAGGACGGCGAGATGCTCCTGCGTCGCGGCTTCAGCATTGAGCCCGGGACGAAGGTGCTCGTCGTCGAAGACGTAATCACCACCGGCGGCAGCGCGCGCGAGGTCATCGACCTCTTGCGCAGCATGGGGGTCGAGGTGTCAGGGGTGGGCTCGCTCGTCAACCGCTCTGGCGGCAACCCCTATGAAGACCTCGGCTTGGAGCTCATCTCTCTCGCAGAGGTCACTGTCGAGACCTGGGACCCGAGCGACGCCCCGCCCAGGATGCAGGGCTCAGTCGCCGTCAAGCCAGGCAGCAAGAGCCTCAACGCGACGGGGGGAGGCGCGGGGTGATTCGGTCGATGACCGGCTTCGGCTTGGCCGAGGCCTCTGAAGGTCCCTTTCGGGCGCGAGTAGAGCTGAGATCGGTCAACCACCGCTACCTTCAGACCAAGCTCCGCCTCCCTTCAGAGCTCTCCGAGCTCGAGTCCAAGCTCGAAGGGCTTGTGAAGCGGTCGCTGGCGCGCGGCTCCGTGACCGTGACAGTTCGTGTGGAGCGAGACCTCGCTGCTGGCGACGTCTCTGTGAACCACGAGATCGCTAGGCGCTACGCGAAGGAGTTCCAGTCCCTCAGAGGGGAGCTCGGTGAGGGCGCTCTGCTCACAGCCGGTGAGCTCGCGCAGCTCCCTGGCGTCGTGGAGGTCTCCTCTCGTGAGGGCTCGAGGGGGAATGAGTCCAAGGTCGTCCTGCGAGCTCTGAAGGCTGCCATCGACGACCTCCTGGGCTCCCGGGAGGCCGAAGGTGAGAGCATGGAGCGAGACCTCCGGAAGAACCTCGCTGCTGTCGAGCGTCTTCGAGTCCGGATCGCCAAGCGTATGCCTAGCGTGGTGAGAGCGAGGCAACGCGACCTCTCCAAGCGTGTCGCAGCACTCATGGATCAGCGCGGACCCTATGACGGTGAGCTCGCGCGTGAGATCTCGGTCTTGGCAGACAAGCTAGACGTCAGCGAAGAGGTCGTGCGCCTCGAGAGTCACGTGGAGCGCATGTCTTCGCAGCTTGATAAGGGCGGAGAGCTCGGTCGCCAGCTGGATTTCCTCGTCCAGGAGATGTTCCGAGAGGGCAATACGATCGGCTCGAAGTGCAACGACGCGAAGGTCGCGCACATGGTCGTCGACCTCAAGACACACATCGAGCGCATGCGCGAGCAGGTGCAAAACATCGAGTGAGCGGTGACGTTCAACAGGGCGCATCGCTCGGGCGCATGGTGTTGATCTCGGGGCCTTCGGGCTGCGGGAAGAGCACTATCATTCAGCAGCTCATCTCGGATGAGCGCGTCGAGTTCTCGGTCTCAGCCACGACGCGGCCGATTCGGGATGGGGAGGTGTCTGGCAAGGACTACTACTTCCTCACGACGAAGGAGTTCCGCGCCAAGGTCGAGGAGGGCGCGTTCATCGAGTACGCGGAGGTATACGGCAACCTCTACGGCACCCTGCGCGCTCCGATGGAGGAGGCGATCGCTGGTGGACGGGTCTTCTTGGTCGAGATCGACGTCCAAGGAGCCCTTCAGCTGCGCGCCCTAGGTGAGCCCGGGGTCTATGTCTTCATCGCGCCGCCCTCCTTCGATGAGCTCAAGCGCAGGCTCGTGGGGCGGGGCACAGAGTCCCCTGAGGTGCTTGAGAGACGCCTCAAGAAGGCAGAGGACGAGTATCGGGAGCGAGTGAAGTACGATCATGTCGTGATCAACGACGACTTAGAGCGAGCTGTGGAAGAAGTCCGGAACCTCGCAGGGCTTCAGGAGGGCGTGTCGTGAGCACCATCATCCTCGGTGTCAGCGGGTCCGTCTCGGTTTACAAGGCCTGCGACCTCGCGAGTCAGCTCACTCAGGCAGGGCACAGCGTCCACACAGTGATGACCCAGCGCGCAGCAGCGCTCGTCTCGCCGCAGCTCTTCGAGGCCGTCACCAGCGAGGCTCCCTATGTCGATGAGTTCAGCGAGAGTCGACGCGGGGCGATGGACCACATCGAGCTCGCGCGCCAGGCAGAGCTCTTCCTCGTAGCGCCGATGACCGGAGATCTCGCGGCTAAGCTCGCCCTCGGAATCGCAGATGACCTCCTGACGACGGTCTCTCTCGCGGTGGCAGCGGGGACCCCGAGGCTGGCCTGTCCCGCCATGAACCCGACCATGCTCGCCCACCCAGCAGTCCAGCGGAACCTCGCGACTCTCGTCGAGGACGGCTGGGAGGTCATGGAGCCTGGCACAGGTCATATGGCTTGTGGTGAAGAGGGCGCTGGACGCCTGCCCGAGCCGGCAGAGATCCTCGCGCGGGCCGGGGAGCTCCTCGGCTGATGAGTCCCCGCCGGGGGGGGCGCCGCAGGGTGGTCGTGACCGCGGGTCCCACCCGTGAGCGCATCGACCCTGTGCGCTACCTCTCCAACGACTCTTCAGGGACTATGGGCTTCGCCATCGCTGAGGCCGCCGCCGCCCGCGGAGACCAGGTAACGCTCATCGCGGGGCCGGTCTCGCTCACGACCCCCAAGGGGGTGAAGCGGATCGATATTGAGAGCGCTAGAGAGCTCGAAGTGGCCCTGAAGGAGGCCTTCAGAGAGTGTGACGCCCTCTTCATGGCCGCGGCAGTTTGCGACTTCCGACCTCTGAGGCGATTCCGTGGGAAGTGGCGTAAAAAGGAGGCCGGACAAGAGCGCGCTTCTCTTGAGTTGGTCTCCAACCCCGATATTCTGAGTTCTGTCACGCGGCGCAAAGGGGACCGGCTGGTGGTCGGCTTCGCCTTGGAGACTGGAGACGGTCTGCGCCGCGCGAAGAACAAACTAGAGAAGAAGCGGATGGACTACGTCGTGCTCAATGGGCCCTCGGCCCTGAACGCCTCGAAGACCACCGTGACGATCCTCGGGAAGGACGGGAGCCAAGAGCGCCTCGCCGACCGCACAAAGCGTGCGGTGGCAAAGGTGCTCGTGGAGCTCTCCGCTCCTGCCCAGGCTCGTTGAGAGGACGCCCCGCGAGTCGGGGTAACGCAGGAGCTAGGAATCAGATGGGGAGCCAAGGATGAGCCGTAAAGGGCCCAAGAGAGAGAGCGCATGGCGTCGCCTGGCTAGCGTGGTTGCATCCTCGCTCTTTGGTCGTGAGGTCGATGAGGTGACCAGAGATCGACTGCAAGAGATCAAAGGCTTGTTCCTCGTCGGCTTCTCCTTGTGGCTCTTCGTCGCGATGGTGAGCTTTCGTCAGCCTCTCGGGGCTCTAGGTACGGAGGGCTACAACTGGGCCGGTGGTGTCGGCTACTACCTCGCCGACAGCGTGTTCAAGTTCACCGGCTGGGCGAGCTATGTGCTCCCGCCGCTTGGGGTCGCTTGGGGCGTGGTGCTGGTGACGCGCAAAGAGGTGGCCTTCCCGGCGCTTCGACTCTTCGGCGGCGCTGCCTTCTTGTTTTCGATGTCCCTGGCCTTCTCCATGATGTTCCAGGACGTGGTCACTGCGCACTCGCCCTACGGCTCTGGTGGCTGGATTGCTGGTGAGATGACGCCGGCGCTCCAAGAGAAGTTCGGTGGCTTCGGCATCTGGATGCTCCTCATCCCGACTTGCTTGACCTCCTTCACCTTGGCCACGGAGATGGCCTTCTACCCTTCGCTCGCAGCGCTCGGGGCCTGGATCAGCAGCCGCCGCGAAGAGCGAGATGAGTCTGCGGGGCAGGCCGTTTGGCAGTGGGTCAAGCGTCTCGCGGCTGGCCTCTGGGGCTTCCTGCTCGGCGCGGGAATTGAGGAAGAGGCTGCTGCTCAAGTCGCCGTGGCTGCGCCCGTAGCGGCCTCGACTCCGAAGCCTAAGAAGCAGGCCAAGAAGCTTCGTGAGGCGCTTCAAGCAGAGGAAGAGATCGTCGAGGAAGAGCCCTTCGAGGAAGAAGAGGAGGAGTGGGACGAGGACTACGACGAGGACGAGGACGAAGAGGAGTACGAGGAGTACGAAGAAGAGGAGGAAGACGAAGAGGAGGAGTGGGAAGATGAGGCCCTCAGCGAGGAGGAGATCACCCCTCCGGCCCCTAAGAAGGCTCCCACGATCTCCCTCGGCGGCGCCTCAGATGTCCCGATGGATGTCCCGGACGTCCCGGATGGGGAGTGGCAGCTGCCTGCGCTCGAGCTGCTGCAGGCCTCTGGAGACCCGAGTCAGGCGCAAGGCGGCTCATTGGATGAGGCTGCGAAGCTAGAGAATACGCTCTTGAGCTTCGGCCTCGATGTGGATGTGGTCCACGCGCAGGTGGGGCCCGCGGTGACGCTCTATGAGCTGGAGGTCCCGGTCGGCGTACGCCTTAACAAGATTGCTGCTCTCTCGAATGAGATCGCCGCTGCGCTCAAGGCTGAGAGCGTGCGCGTGATCGCGCCGATCCCCGGAAAGGGGACAGTCGGGGTAGAGGTGCCCAACTCCAAGCGACGCATCGTACGGATGCGCGAGCTCCTCACGGACGGCATCTACGACCAGAAGAAGTTCGGTCTCCCGCTCCTCTTGGGTATGGACACGGAGGGGGACCCGATCATCGGAGACCTCACGAAGATGCCGCACCTTCTGATCGCCGGTCAGACGGGCTCGGGCAAGTCCGTCTGTATCAACACCGTGCTAGGGAGCCTGCTGCTCACTCGCTCTCCCCACGAGGTCAAGATGATCCTCGTCGACCCGAAGATGGTCGAGCTGCAGCCTTACTCCAATATCCCGCACCTCCTGCTCCCCGTCGTGACGAACGCCTCCCAGGCAGCGAACGTGCTGAACTGGGTCTGCGAGAAGATGGAGGGCCGCTACGAGCTCCTCAAGGACGTCGGCGTCAGGAACATCAAGGGTTATAACGCGCTGAGCGAGAACCAGCTCCGCGAGCGCCTTGGGGATGAGTTCAGCGAAGAGCGCACCCCTAGACAGCTGCCTTACATCGTCATCGTGGTCGACGAGATGGCAGACCTGATGATGGTCTCCAAGAAAGAGGCCGAGGCTGCTATCACTCGGCTCGCGCAGAAGTCGCGTGCGGTTGGTATCCACGTCATCTTGGCGACTCAGCGGCCTTCAACGGACGTCATCACGGGGGTCCTCAAGGGCAACCTGCCCACGCGCATCGCCTTCCAGGTCACTAGCAAGATCGACAGCCGCGTCATCCTCGATGAGGGGGGCGCTGACAAGCTGCTCGGGAGCGGTGACATGCTCTACAAGCCGCCAGGGAGTAACAAGATGCTCCGCGTCCAAGGCGCGTTCGTCGAGGACGACGAGCTCCAGGCCATCATTGATCACGTCATTAATGAGGCGCCGGCGAAGTTCAACCAAGAGATGGTCCAGGCTGCGACGGGCTCCCGTGGCGCAGGTGCTGGGTCTGATGAAGACTTCAACGATCCGCTCTTTGATGAGGCGGTTCGAGTCGTCCTCCGGACAGGTCGTGGCTCCGCGAGCCTCCTGCAGCGCGCGCTCAGCGTGGGTTATACGAGGGCTTCGAGGTTGATCGACATGATGGAGACCTGCGGGGTCTTGGGACCCCACCGAGGCAGCAAGGTACGCGAGATCCTGATCACTATGGAGGACTGGGACGCCCGTCAGGGAGTCTCCGTTGAAGCGAGCGAGAGCATCGATGAATGACACCCATGAGAGAGATCGAGTTTGGAGCGACGCCTTCGGGCTCGCCCTCTTCGCCATCGGCAGCGTCAGCTGCGCGCTGCTCTTCAAGACGCTGACCCACACAGCGGGTCCCGAGGAGAGCGCTAACTGGGCTGTGCAGATGGGCTTCGCGCTCTTGTGGGCGACAGGGCCTGTCCCGGTGTCCCTGATGAGCTTGGCATGCCTGCTCCTCGGAGCGCTCCAGTTCTTGGGCTACCAGGACGCGCAGCGGGCGACACGTCATCTCGCTGGCACCCTAGGCGTCACCTTAGGTCTCTCCATTGTGCTCGGGGCGTACTCCCCGGACGCTGGCGGTCGGCTAGGGGTCCTCGTGGGCGGTGGGATCGCTGAGCTCGCGGCTGCACCTTTAGCGGCGCTCATCGGCCTCGGCATGGTCTGCGTCTCTGTGTGGGCTGTTTGGATGGGCTCTGCTCAAACCACGGCTTGGGAGCGAGCGCAGCAGATCGAGAACCCGGCGGCCCCACTACAGGCCAAGGCAGATGGGGTGACTATCGAGGAGTCTGCGGCCCTCGCCTTTGACGGCGAACCGAACGCCTACCCCGGGGTCGCGGAGTCCCCATATCCGGAGGACGTACGAGTTCGTGGGCAGATTCCTGAGGGGGCCGCTGCCTTAGGTGCCGAAGAGACGCCCAATCATGACGGAGCAGCCGAGACAGATACCGCAGAGGAGCGAGCAGAGGATGCTCCCGACGGGGCTGAAGGTGCAGATGAGGCCCTCGCTGAAGGTGATGACCTCGTCTTGGCGGCCGAGCATGGAGACGCAGGGTTCCCTAGCGAAGATCTGGCTGTCGCCGAAGAATCGACCGGACTCGAAGTAGGCCTCGAGTCAGAGTTAGACGACCCTGAGCCCGATCTCGAAGGTACTGAGCCGGGCGTCGAAGATTCTGAGCCGGGCTTCGAAGATGAGGAGACGGACCCCTTCGTAGAGGGGGGGCAGGCTCTCGATGAGAGCGCTCTCGTAGAGGAACCCGATGATGAGGGAGCGATCGAATCTTCAGAGGAAGAGCTTGAGATCGAAGACGACGAGGGTGAGTGGGAAGACTCGGAGGAAGAGGTTGAAGAAGAGGAAGAGCTCGCTGAAGACTCGGCTGAGCTAGAAGAGGAAGAGTCGGAAGAGGACGAGGCAGACTTCGAAGAAGAGGAAGAGCTCGAAGAAGACTCGGCTGAGCTCGAAGAAGAAGAGTTTGAAGAGGACGAGGCGGACTTCGAGGAAGAGGAGGATCTCGAAGAGGACGCCGCCGAGCTCGAAGAGGAAGAGTACGACGAAGAAGAGGAGCTCAAGGAGGCTGAGTATGAAGACGCCGCCGAGCTCCCCGATTTAGAGGAGGACTCCGAGGAAGAGGCTGAGCCTGAGGACGAGGAGCCTTACTCAGAACCTGGCTCGGAGAGCGAGCTCGAGGAGGAGGCCAGCCCCGAGCCTGATTCGGTGGTGACAGCTGCGGAGGAGCAGGGCGACCTGTTTGGTCTCGAGGAGGAAGAGCCTGAGATCGAAGAGGGAGAGCCAGAAGAGGAGGCCGAGGTCATCCTTGAGCCGCAAGCTAGGCCGGATGATGCGACGGAGGAGCTCCTCCTGAAGGCGGCAGACCTCTTCCTAGAGCGGGACCGCGTCGCGGTCTCCCTCCTCCAGCGGCAATTTCAGCTCGACTTCGAGGAGTCCTGCGCTGTCCTGGACGAGCTCCAAGAGAGAGGCCTCATCGGCCCCTATCTGGGGGGCAACCGGCGCGATATCCTTCTCACCCGTGAGGAGTGGCTCGAGCGCGTCGGCGGTGCCACCTGAGCCGCGGCTCCAGAGAGCACCACCAAACCTTGAGCGATCCCAGCGTAGTCTCCCTCGTCCACCTCGGCTGCGCGAGGAATCTGATCGACTCTGAGCTGATCCTCGGCAGGCTCAGCGAGCGAGGTCTGATGATCTCCGGAGGCCTAGAAGGCGCTGGGACAGTTGTCATCAACACCTGCTCATTCATCGGGCCAGCTCGCGCCGAGTCTGAGGCTGCGATCAATGAGCAGCTCGAGCGTAAGGCGAACGGAGAGATCGAGCGTGTGGTCGTCGCGGGCTGTCTCGTCCAGCGCTACCGCCGCGACCTCACTGAGTCGTTCCCTGCCGTGGATCTCTTCGCTGAGATCTCTGACTACCGAGGACTCGCAAGCGCTATCGCGGACATGGCGACAGGTAAGACCACGCCTGCCTACCTCGAGGCCGGCGGACTCAGGGCTCCTGAGCGTGACGCTGCGCGTCTCCTCGCGACGCCGCGCTCATATGCCAACCTGCGCATCAGCCACGGCTGTGATCACGAGTGCTCCTTCTGCACCATTCCCTCGATTCGAGGACCGCACCGCTCGAAGCGTCTCGTGGACCTCGTCTCGGAGGCGGAGGAGCTCGTCGGCTCGGGCGTGCGAGAGCTCGTGCTCGTCGCTGAGGACTCCACCGCTTGGGGTAGGGACATGGAGTTGGAGCTCCCGCAGCTCGTCGAGGCCCTTGCAGAGACGGACGGCGTCGAGCGAGTCCGCGTCATGTACGCATACCCCAACAGGTTCCCTTGGGAGCTCACGACCCTCCTCCGTGAGCACCCGAACGTGGCGACCTACTTGGACATCCCGATTCAGCACACCGCGACTCCGATGCTCCGCGCGATGCGGCGTGCGGGGAGCGGGGAGGTCGTGAAGCGGACCCTCGGGAGGCTTCAGGAGGAGGTCCCTGGGATCACGATCCGCACCACGCTGCTCATGGGCTTTCCTGGTGAGACAGATGAGGACGTTGAGGAGGTGATCCAGCTCGTACGAGACCACAAGCTCTCCCGTGTCGGCGCCTTCACCTACTCCCAGGAGGAGGGGACTCACGCCGCTACCCTCGAGGGCATCGTCCCACAGGAGGTCGCAGAGGAGCGCCACGCGGCGGTCCTTGAGGCGCGTGACGCGGTCCTTGAGGAGGCCCAGGCCGCGCGCCTCGGAGAGCGCTTCGAGGTGATCGTCGATGAGGGCTCGGAGCGCACTGGGACGGCCGTCGCGCGCGCGGAGTGGGACGCCCCGGAGGTAGACCTCTTTGCCAGGATAGAGGCGGAGGGGCTCAGCGCGGGGGACATCGTTCAGGTAGAGGCTGTCGGCCTAGACGAACACTGCAATCACGTCTGTGAGCTGGTGGAGGGCTGACCTTGAGCGTCTTTTCGCATTGGCCTAACAGGATCACCGCGCTCCGCTTCCTCGGAGCATTCCTCCTCTTCGGGCTCCTCATGGTGATCGGCGACGAGGGACCCGCCGGGAAGATGACCCTCATCCACATCTCCTTCTGGGTCTTCGTCGTCGTGGCAGCGACGGACTTCCTCGATGGATATCTCGCGCGGCGGGACAACCTCGTGAGCGCTTTCGGGCGCATCGCTGACCCCTTCGTGGACAAGGTGCTCATCCTAGGCACCCTGATCTTCCTGGCCGTCTTGCCCTGGTCAAAGCCGTGGGTCCCTGCTTGGGCTGTCGTCTTGATCCTCGCGCGGGAGTTCCTCGTCACTGGCATCCGCGGCTGGGTCGAGAGCCTCGGTCGTGATTTTGGTGCGGACATGCTCGGGAAGGTGAAGATGGTCCTCCAGAGCTTCGCTGTGGGCTCCGTGCTGTTCGTGAACGCGTTCCCTTGGCCAGATGCGCTCTTCCCTTATGTCTCTGGACTCTCGCATGTGCTCATTTGGGGGACGATCGTGATCACGCTCCTCTCGGGTGCCTCCTATGTGCAGAAGACCCGCACCCTCTTGAAAGAGCTAGAAACATGAACAAGCTCCGCCTCGCGATCGTCTCCTTCGGCTTCCTCGGCTGCTCTCCCTTCGCGCCAGGTACGGTCGGGACTCTCGGTGGGGTCGCGATCGCATATGCGCTCATGGGTACTGGGACTTGGTTCCCGGTCTGGGTGCTCGTGATCGCGGCAGCGCTCTACGCGCTCGGCCGGCCTCTAGGAGCTTGGGCAGAGCAGTACGCGGGCAAGAAAGACCCAGGGATCTACGTCATCGATGAGGTCATCGGCTACTTGATCACCGTGCTCTGGATCGATGCGCCCAGCCTCATGGCGCTGGTCGTCGCCTTCTTTGTTTTCCGCTTCTTTGACGTCCTAAAGCCGCCCCTAGCCCGTCGAGCAGAGTCTCTCCCAGGCGGAGACGGTATCCTGCTAGACGACGTGGTCGCCGGACTTCATGGGCTCGTGCTCATGGTCGCCGCACGATTCGTCCTGCCCGGTCTGTAGTGGTGATCGCATGGCTAGAGGGAGCAATGAACATGACATCCGCGTCGGCGGGCTGAAGCTGGGGGCGCGCTTTGCGCTCACAACCTCCGCCGTCGTCGTCGTCGTCATGAGCATCGCTGGCTTCCTCCTCTATAACGCAGCGACCCAGGCGACACAGAACGCGCGCTCTTCCGTGATCGTTGAGTCCATGGAGCTAACGGCCAAAGAGGCAGACGGTCCTTGGAACCGCATGGTGGACTGGGACCAAGTCAGGCCCGGTGAGGTGAGCCGGATGAAGGTCACCTATGGAGAGGGCGAGAGCGAGGCGAACCTCTACCTCTACAGAAATGATGCGGAGGGCGCTCAGAACCAGCACCTCCTCGTCCCTGTAGGCTCCGGAGATAAGAGTGAGGACCTCCTGCGCTTGATCGTCGGTGTGATCATCGTGGTCCTTATCGCCGTCGCCTTCGCCTCCCTCCTCGTCGCAAAGCAGGCTTCAAGGCCGCTCGAGAAGCTCGTGAACGACATCCGTCAGATCGCGAGGGGCGACTTCAACCACCGGACGCGGGTGAAGGCTGGCGGTGAGATCGCTCTCTTGGCGCGGACGGTCGATCGCATGGCTTCGAGCCTGGCTGAGGCGCAGGACGCAGAGATCGAGCTCGAGATGAAGGAGCGGGAGATGGAGGTCGCCAGTGAGGTGCGAGACGCGCTCCTGCCGCAGGCTATGCCGCTCGTCGCGGGCTATGACATAGCAGGCGAACACCAAGGCTGCCCTGAGCCTGGCGGAGACTTCCACGACTTCGTGGAGACCGCCGCTGGGGAGGTCGGGCTCCTTGTCTGTGGTGTGAGCGGTAAGGGCGTCCCGGGCGCCCTCGTCGGAGCCACGGCGCGCGCATACCTCCGTACAGAGCTCGCGAGCTGTGGCGAGGACATCTCGGGAGCCTTCAAGAGAGTGAATCGTCACCTCGCTGGCGACGTCGGCGACGGAATGTTTGTGACGGCCCTCTATGCGCTCCTCCAGCCTGAGACGGGCCATGTTCGGCTCGCCTGCGCTGGGCATAAGGTTCCCTTGATCCGCCACGCTGCTGCAGATGGAAAGCTGCACAGGCACCACCCTGACGGCTTTGCGCTCGGCTTCGATGAGGGGCCGGTCTTTGACCAGACCTTGCAGCTCGCGAGCTTCGAGATGGAGCCGGGTGACAGAGTCATCCTCGCAAACACCGGGCCCGCTCAAGTGACGAGTGAGGAGGGAGAGGTGATCGGTGATCAGGGGCTCTACAAGCTCCTCGTGCGCTACTCCGGTGAGACCTCAGAGATGATGCTAGACGGCGTGTTGATGGGGCTGGAGAGCTTCGCGGGCGAGGAGCCCTACCCCAACGACCTGTCTCTCATCACGATTCGTAGGGAGGCGTGAGCGTGGAGATCAGGGATTTCCAAGAGAAGATCGAGTCGATCTACTTTGAGCGAGACTCTGCGCGCGGACTCGCCGGCACCCACATGTGGTTTATGGAGGAGGTAGGGGAGCTGACGCGGGCGCTGCGTAGGGACGAGCGTGACGAGCTCGAGGGCGAGTTTGCTGACGTCTTCGCGTGGCTCTCGACCCTCGCTTCGATCGCAGAGATCGACCTCGAAGAGGCCGTGCGCAAGAAATACGAGGCAGGCTGCCCGCGGTGTGATGGGACGCCGTGCGCGTGCTGAAGGGCTAGCTGTGAGCCAGACAGGATCTCTCTTTCCGATAGATGAGGAGGCGCCGAAGTGCGAGCCTCTGAGCGGTGAGTTCGCGCACATCGCGCTCAATAGACCTCTAGACTGCGAGTTCACCTATGAGGTGCCGAGCGAGCTCTCAGAGAGCGCGCTCCCTGGCGCGCGCGTGGCGGTCCAGTTCGGACCCAAGCGTGAGGTCGGCGTGGTCGTCGGGCGTGACACCACTTGCGATCTCCCGGCCGGTAAGGTGAGGCCCTTGAAGGCTGTGCTCGATGAGCGCCCGCTGCTCTCTGCTGAGCTCCTCAGCCTCACCCGCTGGATGGCGGATCGCTACGCCTGCTCGTGGGGTGAGGCGCTCTCCGCGGTTCTCCCTGCAGGCTTGAAGCGGGAGCGCTCCCGCCGTGTCATCCGCATGATCCGCGCAGGCCAGCCCGCCTCGCCTGAGGTGCTGAAAGAGCTCGCGCAGAAGAGTGAGAAGCAGCACCGGCTCTTGAGGACCCTCATGGAGATCGGTGGGGCTGTGGAGCTGCGGGAGCTGACGCGACGCCTGAACCTCTCAGACGCGCCCGCGCAGACCCTCGCGAAGAAGGGGCTCGTGGTCATCGAGCGCGTGGAGGTCTCTAGCGACCCGCTCACGAGCGCGCAGTCCGATAAAGGCAGGCCAGAGCAGCTCACGGATGAGCAGACGGCGTGCTTAGAGCGCATCCTCCCAGCGCTTGATGCGCGCTCAGGGAAGACCTTCCTCCTCCGAGGCGTTACAGGCTCTGGAAAAACAGAGGTCTATCTCCGAGCGATCGAGGCTGCGGTAGAGGCTGGCAAGAGCGCCATCGTTCTGGTCCCCGAGATCGCGCTCACGCCCCAGACCGTGGGCTGGTTCCGCTCACGCTTCGGTGAGGTCGCAGTGCTGCACAGCCGGATGACTGACGCGCAGCGCCTCGACGCATGGCTCAGCGTCTCTACGGGAGAGGTCAAGGTCGTCGTAGGCGCGCGCTCGGCGCTCTTTGCGCCGGTCGTGAACCTAGGCGTGATCGTCCTCGATGAAGAGCACGAGCCCTCCTTCAAGCAAGGTAGCGTTCCTAGGTATCACGCCAGGGATGTCGCCGCTGAGCGAGCGCGCCTTGAGGGCGCTGTCTGCATCCTCGGCTCTGCGACGCCTTCCTTAGAGTCGAGGGCCCGCGCGCTCTCTGGCGAGTTTGAGCGAATCGAGCTCCCCAGCAGGGTCGGCGGAAAGCCCATGCCAGATGTGGAGATCGTCGACATGCGCTTGGAACCGCGCTCGAAGTCAGACTCTGGGATCTTCTCGGCGCGACTGCGGGCGCTCTTGGACGGCTGCGTAGAGCGAGGCGAGCAAGCGATTCTCTTCCTGAATCGGCGCGGCTTTGCGCCGGTGCTCTACTGCTCCTCATGCCGTGAAGTCGTGCGCTGTGAGCAGTGTGACGTGAGCCTCACCTGGCATCGAAAGATCGACCGCGCCGTCTGCCACTCGTGCTGTGAAGAGCAGCGACGCCCTGGGGTGTGCCCTTCTTGCAGCTCCCCTTCGCTTCAGTACTTGGGCAGCGGCTCGGAGCGAGTTGAGCAGGCACTACGTGAGCTGATGCCCGCAGCACGTGTGGCGCGGATGGACTCAGACACGATGCACAGGCGCGAGGACTATGAAGAGGTCCTTGAGGCCTTCGGCAGGGGGGAGCTCGACGTCCTCGTCGGGACGCAGATGATCGCGAAGGGGCTCGACTTCCCGCGGGTGACCTTGGTGGGGATCATCTCCGCTGACACGGCCCTCCATCTGCCGGACTTTCGTGCGGCTGAGCGGACCTTCCAGCTCCTCGCGCAGGTCGCTGGACGGGCTGGTCGCTCCGAACTTGGCGGTCGAATCGTCGTGCAGACGGAGGCGCCTAGTCACCCGGCTGTCATACATGCCGCGGCTCATGACTACGACGCCTTCGCGCAGGCTGAGGATGAGATCCGCTCAGCGCTGTCTTACCCTCCGCACGGCAGGCTCATTCGCGTCGTCTTTGAGGGCGAGGTTGAGCAGGCGGTCACCGAGGCTGCCGCGAACTTAGCGGCGGCCCTGAGGGAGGCCCTAGAGGACTCTGGCGCCATAGTCTTAGGCCCCGCGCTCGCGCCCTTTGCCCTCTTGAGAGGCAGGCATCGCCATCACTTGATGGTGAAGGTCCCGAATGATGAGGCTGTCCGGCGAGCCACAGAGGCGCTCAAGCGCCTCGCAGCTGCGGAGAAGTCCGTCGCCGTCAAAGTCGACGTGGACGCTGTCTCGATGCTCTAGAGCTAGATCCGGACGCCATCAACGGCGTCACGGAAGCGCATGAAGAGGTGCGATGAGTCGAGGGGTCCGGGGGCCGCCTCAGGGTGATATTGAACGCTTGAGACCGGCAGCTGCTTGTGGCGGATGCCCTCGACTGTCTGATCGTTCAAGTTGATGTGCGTGAGCTCGAGGTCGTCCGGGAGGGTGTCTGCGCGCACGGCGAAGGAGTGGTTCTGCGAGGTGATCTCGACGCGGCCGGTGAGGATGTCGCGGACAGGGTGGTTCGCACCGTGATGACCGAAGGGCATCTTTTCTGTCTTAGCGCCCAAGACGATTGAGAGGATTTGGTGCCCGAGGCAGATGCCGAAGATGGGGGTCTTTCCGATGAGGTCAGAGACCGCGTCGATCGCGCCCGTGACGGCCGCGGGGTCGCCGGGGCCGTTGGAGAGGAAGACGCCGTCAGGCTCCATCGCGAGCACCTCATCAGCGGGCGTGCCTGCCGGGACGACTGTGAGGTCGAAGCCGGCATGGACGAGGCTTCTCAAGATGTTCCGCTTCGCGCCGAAGTCGTAAGCGACGCAGCGCTTGCGGGCTCCCTCAAAAGGGCTCACCAAGTCCGGGTAAGACTCTTGGTAGGCCTCCGTCCAGGAGTAAGGCGCGCTGCATGTGACCGTGGAGGCGAGGTCACGCCCGTCTGTCGAGGCTGCGGCGCGAGCCTTGGCGACGAGCGAGTCGCGGTCGCTGTCAGTCGTAGAGACGATGCAACGGAGCGAGCCCTCGTCGCGAGTGATGCGGGTGAGCTTGCGGGTGTCTACACCGTCAATGGCGACGATCCCGTTCGCCTTGAGCCACTCGGGGAGCGGGGTGTTGCTTCGGAAGTTTGAGGCGACCGAAGACATCTCACGCATGACGAAGGCCTCAGCCCAAGCTTTGTCGCTCTCTGCGTCCTCTTCTGGGACGCCGTAGTTTCCGATCAAGGGGTAGGTCATGATCACGACCTGACCCGAGTAGGAGGGGTCCGTCAGGATCTCGTGATAGCCGCTCATAGCGGTGTTGAACACGAGGTCACCGGTAGCCTCTCCGTCTGCTCCGACGGAGCGGCCTTCAAAGACAGCGCCGTTCTCTACAGCGATCCATGCAGGTTTCACTCTGAGCCTCCTTCTTGTGTGGTGTCTGCGCAGCTGTTGATCAGCGCGGCCGTATAGCCGGCGCCGAAGCCGTTGTCGATGTTGACGACTGTGACCCCCGATGCGCAGGAGTTGAGCATACCGAGCAGAGCGGCGATTCCACCAAAGGATGCGCCATACCCGACAGAGGTGGGCACGGCGATCACAGGACGGGCGACCAAGCCGCCTACAACGCTCGGAAGGGCGCCCTCCATGCCCGCTACGACGACCAAGGCGCGGGCACGCTGCAGGGTCTCGCCATGAGCTAGGAGACGGTGCAGCCCAGCGACTCCGGCGTCACGGACCTGGGCGACGCGCGCTCCCATGAACTGTGCTGTGACCGCGGCCTCCTCAGCGACTGCCCCGTCGGAGGTCCCTGCTGAGACGACCGCCACGAGGCCTTGGAGATCGGGCTCCTCCGGGAGGCCAACTGTGATCGCGCGTGAGCGCTCGTGGATGACTACATCTTCGAGCTCGGCCTCTAAGAGGGCCGCGCCCTCGTCTGTCGCGCGAGTTACGAGCAGGCGATTGTGGTGCTCGATGACAGAGCGAGAAATCTCCAAGAGCTCTTGAGGGGTCTTACCCGCACCGTAAACGACCTCCGGGCAGCCGCAGCGCGCCTCGCGCGCGGTATCTATCGTCGAGTGTCCTAGGTCCAACGCGGTGGGGAAGGCGCCGAGCTTAGACACGGCCTCCTCCACGCTCAGCTGGCCTCGCTCGACCTGGCTCAGGACTCCCCGGAGCTCCTCACGTTGCATCTCTTTTCTGACGCCTCCTTCTGCGCTCGCTGCGCTCGGCGATCTCCGAGCCCGCCTATTGTAGCGAGAGATCCGCAGCGGTGAGTGGAGACCCCCTCAACGAGGGCTGGCGTCTAAGCTGAGATCAGCGAGCGAGCCCGCCTGCCAAAGCTCCCAGCCGAGGCCGGCGATCATGACGGCGTTATCGGTGCACCACTCTGGCGCAGGGAAGTGGGCTGAGAGCCCTGCGTCTTCCGCTCGCTGCTGCATCACCTCGCGCAGGCGGCGGTTGCAGGCTACGCCGCCGGCGACGAGGATCCGCTCTAGAGAGTGCTCCTTGGCTGCTCTTAAGGTCTGCTCGACGAGCGAGTCCACGACGGCCTCTTCAAAGGAGGCGGCGACGTCGGCGCGGTCGGGGATGTCCTCTGGCGCCGGAGTGGGGGCGAGGGCGTCACCCCCGCGGATGTGGTAGAGGACTGCTGTCTTGAGCCCGCTGAAGGAGAATCCCACTGAGCCGTCCTTGGAGCGGTAGCGGGGGAAGGCGATCGCGCCACGGTTTCCCTCTGTGGCGAGGCGCGCGACCTCTGGGCCGCCGGGGTAGCCGAGGCCCAACATCCACGCCACCTTGTCAAAGGCCTCACCTGCAGCGTCGTCGAGGGTCTCGGCGATGGGCTCGAGCTCGAGGGGGGAGCGCGCGATGTAGAGCGAGGTGTGACCTCCAGAGACAACCAGGGCGAGACAAGGCCAGGGCGGCGCCTCGAGGGGCATGGTCGCGGCGTAGACGTGGGCTTCGATGTGGTGCACCCCGACGAGGGGGACGCCGCTCACGAAGGAGAGCCCCTTGGCGGTAGAGAGGCCGACGAGGAGCGAACCGATCAGGCCTGGGCGCTGGGTCACCGCGATAGCGTCGAGGTCCTCGAGCTCAAGCTCTGCCGAGGAGAGGGCCGCGTCGACCACGGGGAGGATCTTCTCAAGGTGAGAGCGGCCAGCGATCTCTGGGACCACGCCGCCGTAGACAGCGTGCTGTGCGACCTGGCTGTGGATCTCTGAGGAGATCACGTGCTTGCCGCTCTCTACGACAGCCGCTGCTGTCTCATCGCAAGAGGACTCGATGCCGAGGATGAGGTCGCCCATGTCGCTCAGTTTCCCGCTGAACTGCCGCCGCGCAAGAGTGCGATGGCGGCTTCTAGCTGAGGGTCCTCTGGATCTTCTGGGAGGATGGCCTCATCAGTGGAGTCCTCCCATGCGAAGAGGGCTTTCAAGGCCTCGGCTGGCGGGTCGTAGCGGTTGATGTGACGGTGGATGCGCCCCTCTGTCGCTCTGTCGACCTTAACTTCTACGTCGGGTTTGATCCCCCAAGGCCGCTCATCAGAGCGATCGAGGTCTCTCCCTGAGGGCGTCTGGTAGTAACTGCTCGTCACCTTTGCGAGCGCGCCTGCTTCCACGAAGTGACGGACGCTCTGGACGCGCGCTTTCCCGTAGGTCGGGCTCCCGACGAGGACCGCGACGCGGTGATCTTGCAGCGCGCCTGCTAAGACCTCGCTCGAGCTGGCGGAGCCGCCATCCACTAAGACCACGAGGGGGAGGGCGAGGGCCTTACGCTCAGAGAGCGCGTCGCGCTCATATAGCACGGGTTCATCTCGCCCACGGGTCTGGGTAATTACGCCGGCAGGTACGAAGTGCTCGGCGATCTCCACAGCGGACTTGAGAATTCCGCCTGGGTTGCCGCGGAGGTCGAGGATCAGGCCCTGCATCCCCACTTCGCCGAGCGCGGTCATAGCGAAGCCGAACTCTGCTGGAGTCTCAGTCGTGAATGAGGTGATAGCGAGGTAGGCGATCTTGAGCTCCTCATCGACGAAGTGCGGGTGGCGCACAGAGGGGTCTGTCCGCTCCTCGCGCGTCACCGTCAACGCGCGCTCCTCTCCGTCCAGCCCGACGATCCCCAGAGAGACCTCTGTCCCTACCTCTCCGAGGAAGCTGCTGCGCGCTTCGCTGCGCGTGAGGCCCTCTAGGGTCTCCCCATCAACACTCACGATCAGGTCACCTACCCGCACGCCTGCGAGCTCGGCAGCAGAGCCCTCACAGGGGAAGAGGACCCGAATCGGGCCTGGCTCAGCGCTGTTCATGAACACGATCCCGATCCCTGCGAAGGAGCCGCGGGTCTCGCGCTGAAAGCCGTCGAGTGCGTCGGTCGTGTGGTAGTAGCGCGAATACTCGTCGAGGCTCTCGACCATGCTCGAGAGGGCGACGCGCACGAGCGCATCAGGGTCGCTGTCTCCGACATAGCGCTCGCTGATGAAGTCTCGCACCTCTCTGTAGTGTGCGAGGTCGTCATACTCCGACGACCAGCGCTCCATGAGTTGGATCTCTCCACCGATGGAGATCCAGGCGATGGTCGCGAGGGAGCCGATGGCTGCACCCAAGGTGAACACCAAGGGCGCTCCAGGGCTCCCTCCCCGCAAGCTCATCCTGTTCGCCTTATGCGCCTAGCTCGGCGAGGGCCTCGCGGGCTTGCTCGTCGTTGGGCGCTACGCCGTGCCACGCCGCCTTGTCCTCCATGAAGGAGACTCCTTTGCCGATCGTGGTGTGGCAGATGATGGCGCTGGGGCGAGTGGTCTCTTCTTTCGCGGAGCACAGGGCCGCATCGATCGCGTCGACATCGTGACCGTCGACATCGACCGCGTGCCATCCGAAGGCCGCGTACTTCTCACGCAGGTCGAGCACGTCCATGACCTCGCGCATGACACCGTCGATCTGGATGTTGTTGAAGTCGACCATGACGGTGAGGTTGGCGAGGCCGTAGTGCGCGGCCGCAGTGGCGGCCTCCCAGATCTGTCCCTCTTGGCTCTCACCGTCAGACGAGGCTACGTATACGCGCGTCCCCCAGCCGTTCTGCTTGGCTGCGAGCGCCATCCCGACGCCGACGGAGAGGCCGTTACCGAGGCTGCCGGTGCTCATGTCGATGCCGAGGTCGAGGTTCCGGTGCGGGTGCCCCTGCAGGGGAGAGCCGAACTTGCGGAACTCCAAGAGGGACTCTCTGGAGAAGAGACCCTTCTGCGCTAATAGCGAGTAGAGCCCTGCGCAGGTGTGGCCGTTGCCGAGGATGAAGCGGTCTCGCTCGGGGTCGTGACGGTTGTCAGCGTCGAGGTTGAGGTGGGCGAGGAACAAGGTCGACATGAAGTCGGCCATCCCCATAGGGCCTCCTGGGTGCCCGCAGGTGGCGGCGTTGGTCATGCGGACTGAGTCCTGACGGACGGTGTTCGCTGCGGCGCGGATCTCTTCTCTCTGTTGGTCTGTGAGCGTCATGTCGTGTGTCCTCAGGACTTCTTGGATTCAATGAGCTTGCGCGCGCTAGCTGCTAGACCTGGGCCGTCTAGGCCGTAGTGGCTCACGAGATCCCAGGCATCTCCGGATTGGCCGAACTCATTGTTCATGCCGCAGAAGGCCATGGGGACAGGTGCGCGGGTCGCGAGGACCTCTGCTACAGCGCTGCCTAGGCCGCCCATGACTTGGTGCTCTTCCGCAGTCATGACGCAGCCACAATCTTGCGCGGCTTCGGTGATGAGGTCTGCGTCGATCGGCTTGACCGAGGCCATCGCGATCACTCGCGCCTCGATGCCTCCTTGCGCGAGCTCTTCAGCGGCGGCGAGGGCCATGCCTACCTCGATGCCGCAGGCGACGATCGCGATGTCATGGCCATCTCGGACGACGGCGCCTTTCCCGATCTCGAACTTGTAGTCCTCTCCAAAGACCACCGGTGTCGAAGCTCTAGAGAGGCGCACATAGAAGGGGCCGTCTGCTTCAGCCGCAGCTCTCACGGCGAGCCGAGCCTCGACGGCGTCTGCGGGCACGAGGACTCGCATCCCCGGAATCACGCGCATCAGCGTGATGTCTTCGAGCATTTGGTGTGACTTGCCGTCTTCTCCGACGGTGAGCCCTGCGTGTGTCGCAGCGACCTTCACGTTGAACTCCGGGACCGCGATCGACTGTCGCACCTGCTCCCAGGCTTTGCCCGTAGCGAACATCGCAAAGGAGCTCGCGAACACTGTCTTCCCCATCGAGGCGAGGCCCGCAGCGATGCCCATCATGTTGGCTTCGGCGACCCCACAGTTGAAGAAGCGCTCGGGGTACGCCTGGCCAAAGGCCTTGGTCTTTGTGGAGCCCGAGAGGTCGGCGTCTAAGACGCAGAGGTCGGGCATCTCTTCGCCGAGTTCAAGGAGGGCCTTGCCGTAGGCCTCCCTCGTCGCGGCCTTGATCGGATCGCCTTGGTGGAGCGGAGCGAGTTCTCGAGCCATCGTCTGGAGCATGGGAGCGGTTGTGGGTGTGTTGCCTGTGTGCTTGAGCTTCGGACAGCACGTGAGCCTTGTATTTGCTCCCTACCATCGCCTGCTTCTAAGTCCCGTTTTAGCGGTCTGAGCGGGGCCCTTCAATTGAACGCTCAAGTCCGTGTTTAGCGTCCTCGCTCCGCCCTCGATGTAGAACGGGTGTCCCCTCCATAGGACGCCCAGCGCAGATCCATGGTCGGGACGGACGCAAACCACGCCCCAGCACACGCTTGGGGACACTCATAATTTTCTCAGCTTGGCACGCGTCTCGCTTGAAGCCTCTCCCCGGGGGCTCCTCCCCGGCTGTTCACACGGAATCAAGCCACCCTTCGTCATGAAGTTCACAGACAAGCTCAGCTCCCTCCGCACGCTCCAACGCAGCCTCGCCGCCGTCGGCGGGGCGATCCTCTTCGTCGGTGTCAGCTCGGCTCAGAGCCCGCAGGTGGGCGATCCCGCGAGCCTCGAGGCTGCGCGGATGGCCCTCGCCACGACGGACTTTGACATGGATGGCCTGATCTCAAAGGAGGAGGCGGAGGCCGCCGGCGTCCCCGAACGGGAGTTCGCCGAGAGGGATAAGGACAAGAGCGGCTCGTGGACTGGTGAGGAGTTCCTTCTCTACTACCACGGGCTCCTGAAGAACTCTGGCAAGCAACCTGATGAGGCCTTCGAAGATGAGGTGACGCGCATAGAGGCTGTCCGGCGTGCACAAGAGGAGGAGCTTCGAAGGGCGGCGGAGCGGCTGCGCAAGCTCAAGGCGAGGGAGGATGCTGCGGCCAAGGCGAGAGCAGCACAGGAGACTAAAGGTGAGAGTCCAGAGACTGAGAGCAAGGAAGAGAGCATCGAGCAGAAGCTCCGCCGAGCTCGAGAAGCGCTGAAAGATCGCTCGAAGCGCGCAGACTCTGACCGAGAGGCCTTCGAGCGGAAGGCCGGGGAGCTCGCCGAGCGCGCACGTGGCGCTGCTGAGGGGAGTGACTCGGTCGACCTCACAGACGATGAGTGGGCGGTCAAGCTGCGGCGGGCCCGCGCAGCCTTAGAGCGTCGTGCTAAGGAGGGGCGCTGGAGTCGTGAGCAGCTTGAGGCGGCTGACCTGAGGCTGATCGAGCGTGCCCGTGCTGCCGAGCAGGGAGTGGACCTGACGCAGCTCCCGGCTCCGGTTCGATCGAAGTATGAGCGCGCCCTCGTAGCTCTCACTGAGCGCGCGCAGTCCGGGGGGTGGTCTCGTGAGCAGTACGAGGCTGAGCTCGCTGACCTCCTCAAGCGCGCTAAGGACGAGCTCAAGAGCGAGGGCGAGGTCGAAGGAGAGGTCTTCTCAGGCGGTTTGACTCAATCACGCCGCACATATGAGCGAGCTTTAGCGGCGCTAGATGAGCGGGCTAAGGCTGGCGGCTGGAGCCGTGAGCGGTACGACGCCGAGCGCGCCGAGCTCGCTGGGCGGTTGAAGATCCGAGAGTCGAGCAGGGGCGCGGACGGAGAGGGAGAGGCCCCTGACGGCAGCGTGCGCGACAAGGTTCAGCGGGCAAAGGGGGCGCTGGATGACCGCGCTCGCCGTGCAGGCATGGGGCGAGATCAGCACAAGCAGATCTCTGAAGAGCTATACAAGCGAGCTCGCTCGAGCATGAACACCCAGCTGCTCTGCCTGCAGGAGGAGGACCCGCTGCGCACCAAGCACGAGCGGGCTATGGAGGCGCTGATCCTGAGGGCGCAGCGCGCAGAGATGGCACGCGGCGCCTTCGAGGCAGAGCGTGATCAGCTCTTGCAGCGTGCAAAGAGCGCCGTGGAGCAGCGCCAGGGAGAGGGTGAGCCGAGCGGTCCGAATGCGACCCAGGCTGACTTCAACGTCGCCTTAGCGCGCTTGTCAGCGGTCTCAGGCGTCCTGGGCTCAGAGGCCCGCGCCAAACATCAGCGCGCGATGAACGCGCTCATTGCCCGGGCCCAGAAGGCTGGCATGTCTCGGGAGGCCTTCGAGCGGGAGCGTGATGAGCTGCTCACGAGGGCGCAGCGTGAGGCTCGCTCGGGCGGTTGAGGGGCGCGCAGGGCATCGCCTCAGCTCCTTTAGAGGGCGCTCAAGGGTAGCTCCCACCGAGGGCGTCGAAGCCCGCGATGATCGCTTCACGGACGCTGTCAGCGTCTTGGTCGCGTCGCACCCTGAGGTTCAGGACAGGGATGCCGCGGTCCTTCCCCAGGGCCGAGCCCATCGAGCCTGAGAAGGCATATCCTTGGTCTCCGAGGAGCGTCCAGCGGTCATCAGCCGAGGCCGCGCCGCGCACGAACTGCATGCCATATGCGTCAGAGGGGCCGTCTCCGTCAAGGAAGGGGCCTGCGAGCGCAGATTGGAGAACCACCACGAGGTCAGGCTTGAAGCCCCTGACGTCGTCCCAGAAGGCCTTCGTCTCAGGCTCTGAGAGCGGGCTCATTCCGTGGCGAGCCGAGGGGTTGAAGTCCTTGGAGGGGAAGTTGCGGTCGATGTCGACCTGACTCGCGTTGCAGAAAAGGCCTCTGGCCGTCCCGTCGGGGTTGAGGTCTTTGAGCATCCGGACGGTCATCCGGCGCTTTGTAGAGGGCTTCCTGAAGAAGGCTGATAGCTCATCAATCGGCCGAAGAGCCGGGGGCTCGCCGTGGACGCCGCCGACCACGTAAATCTTGATCGGACCCTCTCCGAAGTCCTCTACGAGGAGAGGGCGACCCTCACGCGACTCACCAATGCTGCCCTTTCTTTGGCGAGTCTCTTCCGCGTTGTAAGGGGTGACAAAGTCTCTTAGCGCAGCAGTGACGGTGTCGCTGCTCTCATTTGAGGGCACCAGCAGGGGCACGACTGCGCCACCTGCTAAGAATGCAAAGATCAGCACCCAGGGTCTCACTTGTCTCCTTCTCTCATGATTGAGGGGGAGGCCTCTTCCCACCCAGGTCCTGCGACCGCCCCTTCCCTTAGACCGACTAAGCCGGGGAGAGGTACCAGACCGGACTCAAAAAAACCGGAGAGGAGCTCTCCCTGCTCCGGGAGGAGCGGGGACGAAGTGGGGTTGAAGTTGGGGACGGCGCCGGCGGTGTGTGGGACGACCGGCCATCCGAGAAACTAGTGATGGCAAGGTCCGGATCGACAAACTAGACCCATCTACACTCTTCCAAGCGCAAGCCGCATTCGGTTGCTGTAAGCCCCGTAAAAGTTGGGGTTTCCAAGCAAGTAGCAATTGCAGAAAATATTGAAAAGTCGATCAGGGATGTCGACTTCGCAGACCCCCAGTGAGTCTCAGCAGACTCGGCGGTGCAAGAGAGTCATGAACTCCTGCACGTTCGCTTTGTCGCGCTTCATTAGTCCGCTCTCCGTCTCTGAGCGGACCCGGATCGTGGAGGTGGGGAGGTCCTCGGGACCCTCGACTTGGATCGTCACCTTAGCTGGGCCTCGCATGAGACCTCCCGCTAGGGTGCAGATCATGGTCATCGACTTCTCATCAGCGGAGCTGAGCTCCCACTCGGAGAGGTCATCGACGAGCTCTCGCGCGGCTCCGAACAAGTGCTCCCCGCGCATCGGGACGCGGAGCGGCTGTAAGCGCTCGTTTGAGTGTCCCTCTTCGGTCTGAAACGACCCGCCCATTGCTGCCAGGTGCCTTAGCGGGCAGCGCGCGAGAGCTGACCCTTCACGCGAGCGGCGGCGTTCGCGTGGATCAGGTTCTTCTTCGCTGCCTTGTCGACCCGCTTCATCGCGTTGGGGAGGGCCTCCTTAGCAGCTTCAGGAGTCTCTGCTGTGAGGACGCTTTTGACGGCAGTCCGCATGGCACTGGTGATCGCCTTGTTGTGAAGACGACGGGCTTCGTCGCGCTTGACGACCTTGGTTGCTTGTTTGGTGTTGGGCATGGGTTACTTGAAGCTCTCCATCTTCTGGGCGACGTCTCGATACGAGATATCCACCTCGAACACTTGGGAATAGTAAGAGCGGGCCTCCTCGGCCTCGCCAGCCGCCTCTGCGATGGAGGCGAGATTATACAGGATCTCCTTGCCGCGGTCGTCAAGACGGGCCTCGTCTTGCAAGGCTTGCTTGAATTCCTTGCGCGCGAGGTCGCTGAAGCCCTTCGCGTGGAAGGCCTGGCCTAGGAAAAATCGGGCGTCACGCTCCGTACGGGGGTCATTTGTGACCTGTTGGAGCTCTGAGATCGCTCCGTCGTGATCTCCCGACCTCAGGAGCTTCTTGGCGAGCTCCAGGCGCAGCCCAGAGTCACCAGGCCTAAAGGTGAGCAGGCTTTGGGCGAAGGAGATTTCGAAGGCCTTGAGCTCAGCCTCGATCTTGTTCGCGCGCTCAGAGTCTTCCAGCTTGTCCGCCTTGGCGATGCGCTTCTTGAGCACCTTCACCTTGAGCTGACCGTGCTCGTTCGCGAGGTCAAAAGAGTCGCGGCGATACTCCATCGCTCGCTCCAAGAACTCGAGCGCTGCTTCGAGGTCTCCGAGCTTCCGGTGATGCTCACCGATCTCTTTGAGCAGGTCCGGGTCTGAGGCGTTCTCGGCGAGGCGGCTCTCGAGGCGCTCTAGCTCCTCTTGGAGCTCGTTTTCACTCTTATGGATGCGCTGCCCACGCTCCAACGAGGCCGCCTGTTCCTTGTCCTTGATCTGCTCGCGGCTATGCCCGACAGACTCGTAGCGACCTTGCGAGAGCGCTGTCTCTGCGGCGAGGTCCTTGCGCGCCTTGATGGCGTCTTGGTCGCGCGGGTCGATCTCAAGCGCCCGCTCATAGAACTCAAGGGCTCTCACGTGATCACCCGTGCGGTACATCATCGCACCTGCACGCCGCAGCCCCTCGCTGTTCTTGGGCGCGATCTCAGCGATGAACTCATAGACAGCGCAGGCGGAGTGGAAGTGCTCGGCGTTTTCACAGCACTCCCCGAGCAGCAGGTTCGCGGAGACGTCCAGCGGGTTCCCAGCGAGGAACTTCTCCAAGCTCTTGATGGCGGAGTCCCAGCGCTTGGCCTTCACCATGGTCTTGGCTGCAGCGAGCGGCCCTGCGCCGCCGATCTTGGCGAACAGCTTTCCGCCCTTCTTTTGCTCGGCGCGGAGCTTCAGCGCCCTGCGTAGCCCCGCCCGAGCGTCGCCCTGATCAGGCTCGATCTCTAAGAGCTGCTGATAAAGCTCGATCGCGAAGTCGTAGTTTCGCCTGCGCGTGGCCTCTTCGGCCTTCTGGATGTGCTTTGAGTAGTCGACCACTTTGCTTTGGGGCGACTAGAAGGAGCCGCCGTGCCCGAGCTCTCTGCGCTCGGAGGAGCCTCCATAGCGCAGGAATGGGCGAAAAAGGATAGGGGCAGCGCGGGAGAGCGTCAACGAAGGGGTTATCCTGCACTGCACAGGGGCCCGACACACCCCCGGACGATAGCCAAGGGCCCTGCTTGGAGCGGGGGCCTCCTGTGAGGGCACCTCCCTCAAAGAAAAGCCATGACTGAAGAGCTCCCCGAGTACGACCTCACCCTCTACCCCGACCCGCTGCTTCGAAAGCCCGCCGAGGCTGTGACCTCTTTTGACGAAGAGCTCTCGACCTTCGCCGCTGCGATGTTGCGCAGGATGCACGCGAGCAACGGCGTTGGACTAGCCGCGCCCCAAGTCGGCGTGCGCACGCGCGTCCTCGTTATGAACCCCACGGGCGAAGAAGGAGATGATCGCGTCCTCGTGAACCCGGAGATCCTCGAGCGCGATGGCGGTGAGACACACTATGAGGAGGGCTGCCTCTCCTTCCCCGGCGTCTACGCAGACGTTCGGCGGCCGGACCGCTGCAAGGTGCGCTTCTTCAGCTTGGAAGGTGAGGAACACGAAGAGGAGTTCAGCGGCTTCACGAGCCGCGTGATTCAGCACGAGTTCGACCACCTCGAGGGTGTGCTCCTTGTGGACCGCATGTCGCCCGCTGACAAGGTCCGGAACAAGCACGTCCTCCAAGACCTCGTCGCGCGCTATCAAGAGCGTAAGAAGCGAGAGGAGAGCCCCGCCTGAGCTCAGGCGGCGTCTAGCCGTGATCATCACCCGCTCAAGGAGCAAGCTCCCGGAGCCTTCCCCCGAAGGCGCGGTCGTCTCAATCGGCGTCTTCGATGGTGTCCACCTCGGGCATCAGCGGATCCTCTCTGACAACGTCGAGCGCGCACGTGAGGTGGGCGCGCGCTCGTGCGTCGTGACCTTCGCAGGTCATCCAAAGGAGCTCCTGTTGGGTCGAGCGCCTCGCACCCTGACGACCATCGAGCACCGTCTCGAGCTCTTCAGGCGCGCAGGGGTGGAGCACGCCTTAGTGCTGAGCTTCGACGAGGAGCTCCGCAGCACCCCCGCAGAACGCTTCATCTCCGAGACCCTCGTAGAGGGCCTCGGCGCTCGTGAGTTCGTCCTCGGGTTTGACAGCAAGTTCGGACTCGATCGGGCAGGCACACCTGCCCTCTTGCGTGAGCTCGGGCACTCAGTGCAAGTCTCGGAGAAGGTCGTCGTCTCGGGTCGGGCGGTCTCAAGCACCGCTATCCGTGAGGCCGTCGAGCTCGGCGACCTCCCAGGCGCTCAGGCCATGTTGGGCCGGCGAGTCTCGGTCCTCGGCGAGGTCGTCGGCGGGAAGGGCCTCGGGCGAGAGCTGGGCTTCCCGACAGCAAACCTAGACCTGCGTCATGAGCTCTCACCGCCTACAGGGGTTTATGCCTGTGAGGCTAAGCGAGTCTCTTTGAGGGATCTCAGCCAGGAGAGGGCCCGCTACGCTGCGGTCGTGAACATCGGTTACAGGCCGACCGTGGACGAGGAGCCGCCTGAGCGTCCGCAGGTGGAGGCCTTGCTGCTCGACTTCGATGGAGACCTCTATGGGGAGTATCTCGAGCTCGAGTTCGTCGCGCACCTGCGAGCTGAGCGGCGCTTCGATGGCTTGGACGCTCTGAAGGCGCAGATAGCCCGAGATGTCGAGGCGGCCCGTTCAGCGCTGACTGAATCCGCTCTGACGGATTGACCCCCGGGGCCTCTGTGGGCATCATGCCTCGCTGGACGCCGTGAAGGTGCGTCTGCGGGCGGGTAGCTCAGTTGGTAGAGCACTTGACTGAAAATCAAGGGGTCACCGGTTCAAGTCCGGTCCCGCCCACCACCGCCGAGCAGGCTTGAGCAGTACGGGAGATCATGAGCGGACCGGACACACCCTTAGTCATCACCAAGAGCGATCCGTCACGCGTCGACATCGAGTGGGCGGATGGGGTGAAGACGAGCTTGAGCGCTCAACTCCTACGCTCCGTCTGTCAATGCGCCAACTGTGTAGATGAGGTGACCGGCCGGAGAGTCCACGACCCCGCGAGCGTGCCGGCTGATCTGACCACCACAGTTGTGGAGCTCGTAGGTCACTACGCGCTCTCGATCCACTTCTCAGACGGGCATGACACGGGGATCTTCACCTTCGAGCACCTACGTCGCGCTGGCGAAGCTGCTGCGGGTTGAGGCGGAGTCTCAGTCGGCTGTGTGATAGCCGAGCGCGTAGAAGAGAGAGGGCATTGAGGCCCCATGCCTAAGGTGTAGTTGGCCAGGGGATGGGATCACCAAGCAGGGGTTCCACTGGTCTGCTTGCGCCCAGTCAGCGCTGATGATGAGCCTCGAAGAGGCCGGTGCTGCTGAGGAACTCTGGTGTGGGCGCGCTCTCAAGCCCGAATCACTCGCCAGCATCGGCGATAGAGAGCTAATCATGGCTCCTGACCCCACCGGCGATGCTGGCGGTTCCGAGTAGGACCTCAATGACCCCGAAGTGGAATCCTTCCACAGGGATCTCGAGGGTCTCGACCATGCTAGAGAGCTCTAGGTTGACCTCCTGTTGCGCCAGAAAGCCTCCTGCTGGCACCTCTAGAGTCTCGACCAGCTCTATGACGACCGCATCGATGGCCGCTGGGCCATGTGTGCCGTCGAGGTTGAGTCGGTAGTCCCAGCGCCACGAGAGGAGTGTGCCGCTGTGGGAGTTGCCCACTGAGGCCTGGGTCAAGGGGGCAGCGGAAGGGAAGGGGAGTCCCTCGTGTAAGCTGAGCCGTCTACCTTCTCGATAGGTATCAAGGTGCCGCGGAGACCGCAGCGCCTCGACCTCTCGCCAAAATGAGCCTGACTGAGAGGGCCATAGAGCGGTCTGCGCAGTCCCTGAGGACCTCCTTCAGATGGCTTGGGATGCTCTTCGGCAGATGCCCCCTATATATACTGTCTCCCGCTCAACGAGATATGGAACCTCTACGCGTCAACTCCCGCCTCGTGATCCCTCCTGGGGAACTCAGTGTCAGCTTCGTACGTTCCAGCGGGCCAGGCGGTCAGAAGGTCAATAAGACCGCCAGTCAGGTGCAGCTGCGCTTCTCTATTAGAGAGAGTGCTTGCCTAGGAGAGAGGCGTCGTGAGCACCTCCTGCGGGCCCTCAGAGGCAGCCTCACGGACGCTGGTGAGCTTTTGATCAGGGCGCAACGCTATCGAGAGCAGGCAAGGAACCTAGAGGACGCACGCCTGAGGCTCTCCGAAGCTCTCCGGCAGGCCCTGAGACCTAGGAAGTCGAGGAAGCCGACGAAGCCAACGCGGGCCTCTAAGGAGCGGAGGATGGAGTCCAAGCGCCAGAGGAGTCAGCGAAAGCGAGAGCGGGGGAGTCGCCACGAGCCCTGAGCGGCCTCAACACGAGCCCTGAGCGGCCTCAATGAGGCTCGGATACCCCATTTTCTCCCTGATACTCGCCTTTTGCTGATCTGGGAGCATGGCTAAGTGAGCTGGCGCAATACGCAGGAGGGCGATTAGAAGGGCAAAATCTCGCCTCGAGAGAGTGGTTGGGGGCTCTGCTGGGTGCAGTGGTGGGAATTCTGGGTCATTCTGATCCCTGAACCTGAGACACCGAAGGAGTCTCTGGCTTAGGCCGCTAGAAGGGCACAAGACGGCAGGTGTCGAGCTCGCTTGCTCCGTAAGTGTTTTAAATAAATGGACTTATGCTCGTAAGAGGCCTCCTGAGCCGGCAGGCTGGCCGCCCGATCGCATGCCGCAAAAGTGCCATTCATGGCGACAATCAGGTTTGCGTTCTGGTATAAACCCCGCCTAATACCTGGAGTTGAGTCTCAACTTCGGGTGAAGAGCAGGATTCCTGGACGCACCATCACGGTCCGCGCCGATGGTTTGTGCGATCAGAGGATCAGGATCTTGGGTCACAACAGTGACTCGAATTTCTCCTGCTGACTCTTCCCCTGGCGACAGGGGCGCGGCATGATCCGCGCGCTTTAGATCCCCCAAACCCTTTCTCTCTGTGGTCTCTCTGTTTGGAGTGATACCTCAAATGAACAAGCTTGTTCTCTC
Source organism: Planctomycetota bacterium (assembly GCA_022446815.1). Classification (GTDB taxonomy): domain Bacteria; phylum Planctomycetota; class UBA1135; order UBA1135; genus JAKVCE01. The sequence continues at coordinate 8,840 of JAKVCD010000029.1, read as the reverse complement.
AGCCCTCGCCGCGACGGTGGCAGTGGGCACCACCAACGCTTCTGAAAGCGACTGGGCCGGCCTCGACGCCGAGCTCAACTCTCTTACCACGGCTCTTGATAACCACCCTTCTATTGGTGGCTACCTCGAGGCCTCTTACGACACTGATGCTGAAGTATGGGGCACCAACCGCTCCCGTATCACCGTCTCCGGTGATCACGGCGGTTACGGCTACCACGCCAGCATCGACTCCGAAGGTTCTGAGGGCGACGACGCCTACATCACCTTCACCATGGGCGGCATCGGCTGGACCATGGGTAACTTCCGTGCCCCCCTCAACAGCAACCACCTCGCGTGCGAGTCTGAGATGCACTTCATGGACCGCGACGCTATCGGTGGCCAGGGAGTTCGCTCCTCCGGTCTCATGGCGAGCGGCAGCATGGACGCCCTCGGCTACCACATCCACGTCGGTAACGGCAACGATCTCTCCGCTCGCATCACCTATGACGTGATGAGCGGCGACGGCGTCAACCTCTCCGTGGCTTACTCCATGGACGACGCTGCCGACGACAGCTGGATGGAAGCCAACGTCTCCAGCGGTCCCTTCGGGATCCACGCGACGATGGGCGACGAAGGCGGCAACAGCCCCATGGTCATCACCGCCTCCTACGCGGTCAACGACGCATGGGCCATCGGCATCCGCTCGACCGATCTGGACGACGGCTCTGACGAGACGATGGACTGGGCTGTCACCTACGGTGACGGCGCTGCCCGCTGGACCTTCCAGCAGAACGACGGCGCTGATGGCGTGGCCATCGGTTGCCTCGTCGGCTTCTAAGCCCACCTAAGAAATCCTCTGGCGCGCGTCGTCAGAGGATCGAGCACAAGCGGGGCTCGGCGCGCGTCGCCGGGCCCCGCTCTTTCGTAGCTGAGGTGAGGGGCATGCACACCCACAAAAAAATCGCGCTCGCATGCCCTCAGGGCCGATTACGAGCGGAATCTGTCTGCTCAACCTTCCTTCAGGATGGTTCGCGCGGCATGATTCCCGCGCTGAAAGGCACCCTTTCCCACCCTCTCTGAACTCTCTCTGGAGTCACACATACGAACATGAAAACGCTCGTTCTCTCTGTCCTCGTCGCTTCCGTGGCGGCGGGCACTGCAAGCGCAAACGAAGGCCCCGACTGGTCTGGGCTGGACAGCGAACTCAGTAAGCTCTCCTCCTCCCTGAACTTTGGCGACGGCCTCAGCATAGGGGGATACCTCGAGGCCACCTACGACACCGAGGCAGAGGTCTGGGGCACCGGCCGCTCCCGTATCACAGCATCAGGCTCTGGCGGTGGCTTCGGCTATCACGTCAGCCTAGATGACGAGGCCTCCGAGGGTGATGACGCTTATATCACCTTCAGCAAGGGCAGCATGGACTGGACCATGGGGGTCTTCCGTCGTCCCACGACCACGAACCACCTCGAGAACGAGGGCGAGATGCACTTCATGGATCGCAGCGCCCTCGGCGCGAGAGGAGCTGAGGTCGGCGGCGGCCGCACGACCGGTATCATGGCGACAGGCAACTCAGGCGGCGTCGGCTGGAACATCCACCTCGGGAGCGATCAGAACTTCACCGGTCGCTTCACCTACGACGTCTTGAGCGGAGACGGCATGAACCTCTCTCTCGCCTACTCTGTGGGTGAGACCACCGCTATCGGCGATTGGGTCGAGGCGCACCTCTCGAATGGTCCCTTCAGCCTCTCGGCGACTATGGGTGACGATGACTCCGGCGGTGGCGACAGCGCCGCGGTCTACGTCGCGGCCTATGACATCAACGATGACATCACCCTCGGCCTCCGTCACACCGATCACGATGACGGCAACGACACCACGATGGATGCCGCTCTGACCTGGAACTGTGACGGCGCACGTTGGACTTTCCAGCAGAACGACGACCAGGACCTGATGGTCGGCTGCATCGTCGGCTTCTAAACGACTACCAAAGATTTCCCTCTGCGTAAGCAAAGGGAGAGAGCACTTACGGAGCCCGGCGCTTTGCGTCGGGCTCCGTTCTTTTTTCGGAGTACTAGGAGCGTGCATCTCAGAGATTCCCTCTCAAGATCCTTCATTTAGGGCCGCATAAGGCGCATCATCCGCACTTGAGGGGCTCGCATCCCCTCCGTTGCACCGCCGTCCCGAGCGACATACCCACCATGACTCACCCGACACTCTCCGCGCTCTCTCTGCTCCCTCTCATCAGCGTTACTGCCTCCGCCGTCGCTGCTGCGGCCGAGCCTGACCCGGTCTCCCTCATGGCGCTCACGCGTCCCGCAGAGGGCCCCACGATCGATGGTTGGCTAGAGGCCTCATACAACGACTTCGCAGGTAACTTCGCTGTCGGCAGGAACCGCGTCCAAGTCGGAGGGGAGTTCAACGACTATGGCTACGTAATCTCGGTCGATTACGACGACCCCACGAGCAGCGTCGGACTCCGTGACGCCTACGCTACCGCGAGCTACGCGGGCGTCGGTTGGACCTTTGGGCAGTTCCGCGCCCCCACGACCTCGAGCCACCTCGTGACCGAGTCGCATCAGTTCTTCATGGATCGCACCGGCTTCGGGGGGGGAGGCCTGCGGCAGACGGGCCTCATGGCCTCCGGGACCTTCGACAGCTTCGGCTGGGCGCTCGCCGTGATGGACGACGAGGGCCTTCCTGCAGATCCGAACGACGATGACGAAGACTTTCACGCGCGCGTGACCTTCGACGTGATGGGCTCTGCGCATCGGGACTGCGAAGGCTCATATGACTCCCTCGGCACGACCAACCTCTCTCTCGCGGTCGCCCTAGACAGCGGTAGTAGCGGAGACACGACTTACATCGAGGGCACGTGGGCTAATGGCCCCTTCTGGGCGCACCTCGAGCTCGTTGACGCAGAGACTGGCAGCCCCGTGACCCTCGCTGCGACCTACGCGATCAGCACCCAGTACGAGGTCGGACTCCGTACAGAGGACCCCGATGACGGGGCAGACTCCGCGACGAGCATCGCAGTGAGCCGTTATGTCTCTGGGCATAACTGCAAGTGGACCTTGCAGTTCGACGACGGTGACGACTACGACGCGGACGGCTCTGAAGATCAGCGGATCTCCGCTGGCTTCCTCGTCAGCTTCTAGGTCGCGTGAGCTGCCGGCCGCGCGCGCAGCGACGGGGTCTGGCTGCCACACAGTCTCACACCTCACCATGATCAGCACCGCGCTCCTCTCCTTAGCCCTCGTCGGCGTAGCTCAGCCAGTGACTGGCGGCGTGGGCGACGAGCCCGCGCTCTCGGGTTTCTTCGGTGCGCGCATTGGTACACAGGACAGCGCGGACCCGCTCTCGCTTGATGCAGCACGAGTGCGTCTCTTCGTCCCTACAAGGGACGCCTTCGTTCAATTGGAGCTCGAGACCGCAGGTGACGCTCCTGACTTCCTCGACGCGCATCTAGGCGCGGACATCGGAGGGTTCAGGGCGCTCTTCGGGCGGTTCGAGACACCGCTGACGCGCAGTCGTTTGATCGAACGCGAGCGCCTGGTCTTCCTGGATCGAAGCCTCGTCGGGGAGACCTCCGGCTGGATGGATGGCGTCCAGCTCTCAGGCCGTGGGCAGCGCTTGGACTGGTGGCTCTCTGTGCAAGACGGCTCCAACGGCGGCGCTGAAGGGCTCACGAGCACTGCTCGCGTGGCTGTCCACCTCATCGGTGGCGGCGTCGTAGAGACCACAGAGGGGGCCTGGGGCGCCCCAGAGACGCCCACCTTGACCGTCGCGGGCGCATTCCAGGATGACAGCAGCTTCGTCGGAGGCCGCAGGGCGGCTTTTGAGGCCTTCTGGACCTACGCGGACATGTCAGCTGCCTTCGAGATCCTCGATAACGACGCGAGCGTTGGAGACTCTAGCCCGTGGAGCGCGTCCATGACATGCATGGTCGCGCCGAGGGTAGAGGCAGGCGTCCGCCTCGAAGACGATGAGCTCCAAGAGCGGGTCACGCTCGCCGTGACCCGCTATCAACAGACCCGCTCTTCGCGCTGGTGCGTTGAGCTAGGACGCGTAGATGAGGAGGGCGCCGCAGATTCGAGCACCCTCCTTCAAGCAGGCGTCACCTTCTCTTTCTGACAGACTCGCTTCACTCCCCATACAGATGAAGCTACCTCTCAAGACCTCCAGGCACCTCACGAGCCCTCACCCGCTGCGATCATGACACTCTCCTGGACCTGCGCACTCATCCTGACTTTCCCGCCCGCCGCTGAGCTCCCCTCCGGACCTGAGCAGCTGACCCCGGAGGAGCTCTCTAGAGCGCTCTCGCTGATGTCCAACGATGACGCTGGGAGCGTCGAGATCGATGGCTTCCTGCGCGCGACGCGCTTGGACGCTACAGATGGATCACCAGTCACGAACTCCGAGCAAGGGACCGACATTGATCACGCGCGCCTGCGGATGAGGGGCGGGATCAGGGACTTCTCTTGGAGGGTCGACGTCGACGCGCTGAACTCCCAGCTCAGCTTGCAGGACGCTTGGATCTCACACGACTCCGCCTTTGACGATGACATCGACGCGAAGGTGACCATGGGGCGATTCCGCGCTCCCTTCCTCACGAGCGGTCTGCTCGATGGCGACCGCTTGCTCTTCCCTGCGCGCACTCGCAACGGCCTCTTCTACAGCGTGCGTTCACCTGGCATCAGCGCAGAGGGGACATACGGGGATTTGGGTTGGGCCGCAGCGGTGCAGGACGGGGTCTTGGACCCTTCAGAGCACCTCGCCACCCTCCGCTTCACCTATGACTTTACTGGCCTTGGAGCGCTCCCTTGGGAGGGTGCGCTCCGCTCAGATTTCAAGTCGCGCTTTTGGGGTGCCGCTGCGGTCTCGAATGAGGATGCACTCGGCTGCGGGATCGCGCGCGCGCTTGAGCTTCACTATGTGGGCGGCCGCTACAGCTTGTCTATGGAGTGGCTCGGCTACGGTAATGACTATGACAGCGAGGCAGGTGTCGGGCCCTGGTCTCCGGACCCGGGGAGCTTTATCTGGGGCGAACGGCGCGGCGGTACGCACCCGGTCAGCCTCACAGGCTCATACATGTTCATCCCTGATCTGGTGGAGCTCGCGGTCCGCTGGGAAGACTTCGACGACGTCCGCGGCGCGGGCTTTACGAACACCGGCGACCCCGCTGATGCGGACTACGACCGCAAGAACCTCTACGTAGGTCTCAACTACTACGTCCACGAGCACGACATGAAGTTTCACCTCGGCCAGCTCAAGGAGAGCCGGGACGGCTTCGACGACTCTGACGACATCACCTGGTGGGGTGTCGGGATGTCGCTCAGCTTCTGAACCTGAGGCGCGCTCAGTGGTGGGGCTCAGGCGCGTTCGCCGTCCCGCCTTCACGCATCGGCACTCCCATGACGGCTTTGTCGCCGAAGCGGACGCGGTCTGCGATCTCAGGGTCGTATCGCGGGTGGGTGGGCGCTGGCCCATACCCGCGGTGCTCTGAGAGACAGACGTAGCATGTGGCGACGCTAGGCATGAGGAAGTACAGCGCGCAGTCAATGAGCGCCGCGGCGACGAGGCTGAGATAGTTGGTCCACGGGGCGAGGATCGCCGCGATGATGACGACGCTGACGCCGATCTTCTGAGGCAGGTCTCGACGCGTGAAGAGCTCAGGGTGCCCACAGACGGCGCACGACCAGATGCCCCCGGATCCGTCGATGGCAGGAGTCTCTGCCTCGAGCCCGCTGAGGGTGAGCTCAGCGCCGCAGTGCTCGCAAGGGAGAGTCCTAGCGGTGGTCTCGCCAGGGAGGACCTTCGTCTGTGTGAAGTAGCCGCACTCGCAGGCGATGCGGACCGAGAGCTTCTTGGTGCTCGTCGGCGTCGTAGATTCCTGGGGGGCGCTCATCAGAGGAGAGAGGTCACAGTGGGACCCCGTAAGACTGCTGTAGAGAGATAGAGATCGCCGCGCCGATCAGGACGAGGACCGTAGAGGCGTAGAGGATCCCCGTGGCGGAGCGGGTGTTACCGAGCTTTAAGGACCCGTCCACCATATAGGCGAACACCATCGGGAGGACGAGCCCTACTGTGAGCCGGGTGCCAAGAAAGAACCAACCCCAAGGACCGAACAGCGGCCGCGCGTCTGCAGCGATGATCTGCTCTTTGTAGACGAGGCAGGTGAGCGCTACTAGCACGAGAGAAGCAGCCATGCACCACTTGCAGACCTTGTTGAGTCGGATGAGGTGCTCGACCTTGAGCTTCGGAACGGTGAGGTACCAGTGCCCGAGGACCATCGCGAGCCCAACCGACCCAGCGACGACCCCGGTCGTCAGGGCCGTTGCCTGCAGGACGCCGACTGGGACCGTGAGGCTGGTCGCATATCCGGCGGCGGCGAGGGCTGCGATGAGCCCGACCCACCAGGACTTTCTGAGCGGCTGCCGCATGCAGGAGAGCGCTGCTGCGGTCGAGACCCAACCTAGGATCAGGTCTGGGTCACCCCAAGGGCGGGTCTCAGCAAGTGGGGGTAGCGAGGTGCCGACCCCGAGCGAGAGCGCGGCGGTCCCCGCCATCATCCGATAGAAGGGCTTGCCGACGGGGGCCGGATGCACGAAGGCCAGCGCAAAGAGCACGCCGAAGCCGAGCACGAAGCAAAACTGTGCGCCTAGGTCAGTCCAGGACATGGCGGGGATTCTACCGACCTGGGGCCCCGCGTCCTCGACCATCGGCGAAGTTCAGCGCCTTGCTCTGTGGGGATAGGGGGAGGCATCTGTAGGATGGCGGCAACCTCAGAGAGGAGACCAAGAGCCATGACAGCAAAAAGAGTCCTCATCACCGGTGGCGGGCGCGGTATCGGCCGCGCTGCAGCCCTTCGCTTCGCCCGAGAGGGCGCTCATGTCGTGGTCGCGGCGAGGACCTCGGGAGAGCTTGATGAGGTCGTCGCTGAGATCGAAGCTGCAGGCGGGAAGGGTCTCGCAGCTCAGATGAATGTCACAGACCTCGGCTCTGTTGAGGCCGCAGTCTGGCGCGCTACCGAGTTCACTGGCGGTCCTATCGATGTGCTGGTCAACAACGCTGGTGTCTTTGATGTGATCCCCTTCGAGAAGATGGGTCACAAGGCGTGGAGCAAGATGATCGATGTGAACCTCACTGGGGCCTACTACGTGACCCAGGAGTCGCTCAACGCGCTCGAGGAGGGCGAGCGGCCTGTCATCATCAACGTCGCCTCTGGTGCAGCGAAGCGAGGCTTCCCTGGCAACACGGCCTACTGCGCTAGCAAGTATGGGCTCAAGGGCTTCGGCGACGCGCTCCGTCTCGACCTCGCAGAGAAGGGGGTGCGTGTCGTCACCGTCTACCCTGGCGGGACCGACACCACAATCTTTGACGACGTCGAGGGGGACTGGGACCGCGCCTCGATGAACACGGTCGAAGAGGTCGCCGAGGTGATCTTCGGGGCTGCAGCTGCTGGCGATGAGGTCACAGACCTCGACGTCGCGCCGCCGGCGTAGAGCTCAGCGGAGCTTGTTCCTGACGAGGTCTAGGAACTCAGAGCGCGTGCGCGGATCGGAGCGGAAGCTCCCTAAGACGCATGAGGTCATGGTGGAGGAGTTCTGCTTTTGAACCCCTCGTATAATCATGCAAAGGTGGGCTGCCTATGCGACCTCGCCTACACCTTTCGGTACTCGGCGAAGTTGGCTGCGCTCTCGTAGACGCGGACGCAAGAGAGCTCACAGCCGGGGTGGTCGTTGATGCGGGGCTCGAGGCGCTCAAAGAACGCGATCGCGAGGTTTTCAGCTGTCGTCACAAGGCCCTGGAGGAAGTCCACGTCGTGGTTGAGGTGCTTGTGGTCGACCTTTGAGATGATCTCCTCGCACAGGATCCCCTGAAGAACGTTGAGGTCCATCACCATACCGCTCTGCGGCACCTCGCCGATGAGGCAGACCTCTAGGGCGTAGTTGTGGCCGTGGCCGTGAAAGTTGTTGCAGGGGCCGTATAAGGCCACGTTCTCTTCATCGCTCAGGCTGGGGTCGTGGAGGCGATGAGAGGCGGAGAACTCCTCACGGCGGGTGATCTCTACCCTGCGGGTCTTGGGCTCTCTTGACTCTGATGACATGAGGTGTGCTCGCTTGCTGCAGTCTTAGCGGATAACAGCGAGAGAACGCTGAAATTCACGCCGTAAGGGCCGAAAACAATAACGGCAGAGCCGGAATCCGGCCACAAGGAAACGGCCCTTGCGCCCCTTAAGGGGGTGTTAGCCAGGGGCCGAGCCGCCCGTACAGGAATCTGGGCTTCTCTCCTTCGGTTGATTCACCCTTTCCCGCTCAGTGTCAATGTGGGTGCAATCAGCGCCTCTCAGCGAAGGACAACAACGATGAACAAAGCCTACAGCTACCAGGGAGCCGACGAGCTCATCCCCCTCCTGCGTTCCATCCAGCGTGAGGTCCGCGAGCGCCGCGACGAGATCTTACGCCTAGAGAACACGGCACGTGTCTTTAAGCGCCGCGCTAAAGATCACCCCCGCCTCGCCTCTCTCCAAGCTGAGCTGATGACCCACCGCCGCGAGCTACGGATGTCCGAGCGAGAGCTCGAGCGACTGGGCTGCGCGCTTGACGGAGAGAGGCCCTTCCGAGTGCTCATCCCTGGCGATGACGGCGCCATTGAGAACGGCTTCGCCTGGGACCTCGGCGACACTCGCGTCCACGCGATCGTCGAAGATCCGGCCGCCTGAGATCCGAACAAGTCTTCGCTCTCAGCCGGGGCCGAGCCTGAAACCGGCTCGGCCCCGATGTTTATTGCGCGCGTCTATGCGGAGCCGACACAGGAAGACACGAGGCGAAAGAGAGACCGCGCCCCCCCCCGAACACAAA
>JAKVCD010000028.1 GCA_022446815.1 Planctomycetota bacterium | reverse complement strand
GACGGTGACGGAGATGACGACCTCTTCTTCTGCTGCAAAGCGGGTCCGCGCGTCTTCCTGACGGACCAGTCGGAGGGCGGCCTCTCCTGGACCCCTGCCTCTGGAGGGCTCCCGAAGACGTCGATCGGAAACATCACACGCGCCTGCCTTCCTGTCGACTTAGACGGTGACGGGAAGCCTGAGCTCATCACAGGAGAGCTGACCGACCCACAGATGCCCAAGGAGCAGCGCCTCACCGCCGCGGTCTACTCCTTCAACCCTGAGAGCTCTGGCTGGAGCCTCGTGGACAGCGGACTCCCCTCACAGCTCAGCGTCACCGACGCTGCCTCTGCAGACATGGACGGCGACGGTCACGCAGACATCGTCCTCGCCTCCATCCAGGAGGGGGTGGTCGTGTACAAGGGCGACGGCGCGCTGCGCTTCACCCTCGCAGGGCAGATCGCGAGCGCACCGAACCCGCGCATCGCGCTTGGAGACGCCAACGGCGATGGTCTCGTCGACATCTGCATGCTGCACGGCGCCACGAAGTCGATCCCCGACGGCGGCGGAGTCCAGGTCTTCCTGAACTCCGACGACGCCTGGACAGAGCGCTGAGAGGAGCGCGCTAGGGCTACTCGCCGCTCGAGAGCGAGCCGCCGAAGCGACCATCTCCCGACTCTCCCGCGATGCTGAGCGCCGCCTCGTCAGCGTCACTGTCTACGGCTAGCCATCCATCGCCAGAGAAGAGGTGGACGCTGCCAGAGCTCGAGAGCTCTAGAGCGCTGCCATAGGCGCTGACACAGAGGTCTAAGACGCCATCGCCGTCTCGGTCTACAGCCCCGACGCTCTCACCGAAGTGCTCGTAGTCCCTCGCTCGTCCCGTGAGGACAACGTCAGCCGCCAAGGCCCAGGTGTCGCCTAGGACCGGCCCACCGCTGAAGAGATACGCTTGTCCGTTTCGCTCTGCCCCTGCGGACTCATCTGGCGCGGTCGCCAAGATATCCATAAACCCATCGCCGCTGAGGTCAGCGACGAGCAGCCCTGCTCCGAAGTCCCCGCTGGCGGTCGCGCCGTGGAGGAGGACGTCGGCGTTGTCTGCGCTCTCGCTGTAGACGACGGCGTCACCGTAGAAGATCAACACGAGCCCGGCCGCGTAGGCGACCTCGCTGTCGGCGTCTGGAGCGCTCACGACGAGGTCATCTAAGCCATCGCCGTTCACATCACCGACCGCGAGGCTCGCGCCCATGGCCCCTTCATCATCACCCAGCAGGGCATAGTGGGCGTCCGCAGCCTGGTAGGTCTGGGAGTCGCTCACCGGGCCGAGCCAGAGGAAGACGGCGCCGTCATCTATGAGCCCGTTAGGCGTCACAGGGTTAGCCCTCGAGGCGCCGACGAAGAGGTCAGCCTGACCGTCGCCGTCATAGTCTCCCACACCTGCGGAGCAGCCGAAGCGATCTCCAGTGACCTCCCCTGCCAGGATGACGTCTGCACTAGCAGCGCTCTGGGAGGCCGCGAGGCCCACCCCGCCGTGGAACACATAGGCTGCACCGACGTCCGCCCTCACAGCCGGCTCCTCTGCGGCGTAGCGATAGACGAGCCCTGTGATCATCGAGCTCACGTACATGTTCCCGCTCGCATCGAAGGCGACTCCGGTCGGTGTCGTGAGGGTCGCGACGGTCTCTAAGCCCTCACTCGAAACGCGCACCACCGACCCGGTCCCGAAGAGCCAGGGCGGACCAGCTGTGAGGTCGAAGACATCGAACTGAGCGACATATAGCGAGCCATCTACAGGGTTGAGCGCCACATCTGTCGCCCGCGAGAGTCCGCTCGCGAGCTCTGTGACATTGCCCGCATAGTCCACATTGAAGACGCTCGCCGCCCCCTCATTGAAGGGGAAGCCGGTCAAGTTCACGACATAGAAGCCGTCAGCGTGAGCGAGGATCCTCGTCGGCACAGAGTCCGTGAAGGGAGGCCCGAAGGGGCTGGGCTGCTCGATCTGCGGGAAGCTCACGAGCTCACTTATCACGCCGGAGGGGCGCTCGATCTTGAAGATGGAGTTCGAGCCAGCGTTCGCCACATAGAGATGGCCGTCCGTCCCCTCTGCTACGCCGTAGGCGTTGTTGTGGTCATAGCCGAGAGACTCGCCAAAGCTAGCGATCTCCCACTGCGCCATAATATCTGAGGGCCCTAAGGCCGGCGCGCCGGGGCTCCAGAGGGAGGTGTCAAACTCCAAGACGGAGTTTGAGAGTGCGGAAGCGCCGTCCTGCTGGACGAGGACAAGGCTGCCCATCGAGTCAAAAAAGAGGTCGCTCGCGCCGCCTGCGAAGCCCTCATCTGTGAGCGAGGGGAGGCCAGTGATGACCTGCTCGATCACTCCCTCAGCAGGGATTCGACTCACGCCGGAGTCATCCAACGCAGACCCTTCGGGGTCATTCGGATCTGCGCTGCCAGAGCCTGACTCGGCGACCCAGAGGGAGCCGTCAGCGGCGACATGCAGCCCCATCGGACTCTTCAAGCCCGCGGCATAGACAGAGGTCCCTGAGGGGCCGTAGTCCACTCCGGGGGCGCCTATGATCAGGTCGTCGGCCCCGTCGCCGTTGAGGTCTTGGACGACGAGCGCCGCGCCGAGACGGTCAGCCATGCGGGAGTCCGTGGCGGAAGTCCCCGCCGCGCTGATGATGTGATCCGCGACGTCAGCCATGACCACGCCTGCGCTGAGCGGGCCGTTGAAGACGTAGACCATTCCGTCCCCAGCGGCGCGGGGGGCGGCCACGATGAGGTCCTCTTGCCCGTCTTGGTTCAGGTCGCCGGTCGCCACGTTTGCGCCAAAGTGATCGCCAGGGGCGGCGCCGATGATGACGAGGTCCGCAGCAGAGGAGGAGATGTCTTCTTCGCTCGTAAGCGCACCAGAGGAGAGGTAGAGGTGCACAGCCCCTGCACGCTCACCACCACCCTGATGCATCGGGGAGCCAACCACGAGGTCCATGAGCCCGTCTCCGTCAACATCGGCAGCGGTGGCCTCTGTGCTCGCGAGGTAGGTGTACCCCTCGCCCAAGGCTGAAGAGCCGAGAGCATTGCTCACGCTCACCGTCACTACGCCCTGCCCGGGCGGCGCAACGCAGGTGATGGTCATATCGTCGATGATGACGACATCCGTCGCAGGCACGCCGCCGAAGAGGACGCTGGTCATCCCAGCGTTCGTCATGCTGAAGCGCTCCCCCGTGAGCGTGACGAGCTCGCCGCCGCCTTCGGCACCTGCGCTCGGGCTCAATGACGCTAAGACGGGCGCGCCGCCGGTGTAGGTATAGCCTGAGTAGCTGCCCGTTCCGCGCGTGTTGGAGACGCTGACCACTGCAACGTCACCAGCCTCTCCCGCAGGCGCTGTGCACGTGATCGTGACGTCATCGACCACCACGACGTCTGCAGCCGCGACTCCGCCGAAGGTGACGCTGGTCTCTCCTGCGACTGTCTCCGTGAACAGGGAGCCCGTGATGGTGACAAGCTCACCTCCCTCGGCAGGCCCCTCTGAAGGGTCCAAGGCGTCTATGACCGGGTCGTCGCTTGGGTCGAGGTAGCTGAAGGCATCTGTGAGGACAGCTGTGCCGCGGGGATTACTGACAGCTATGGACACCATCGTGTTGTCTAGACCCGCTGGTGCGACGCACTCAATAGTTTCGTCGTCCACCACCGCAACGCCCTCAGCGGGGATGTCACCAAAGAGAACGCTCGTCTCACCAGGCGTCTCCTCCGTAAACAGAGCGCCCGTGATCGTGACCAGCGCGCCACCTGCGGGGAGGTCCACGTTCGGCTCGACGCTCGTGATGATGGGGTCGTCCGAGGTGTCGATGTAAGCAAAGCCATCGAACACTGCGACGCCGCGGGGGTTCGAGACCATGACCTCGACGATGTCCCCGTCTATGCCCGGAGGGGAGATGCAGCTGATCAAGGAGTCGTCTACGACGACTACATCGAGGGCCTCGAGCCCTCCAAAACTCACAGAGGTCTCACCCACGACCTCCTCTGTGAAGTTGGCGCCAGAGATCATCACAGAGGTCCCCCCCTCTGGCCCTCCACTGTCTGGGTCTAACCCAGTGATGACGGGGTCATCCTCGGTCGACTCGATGTACTCATAGCAGCAGGCTGCGCCAGAGCCGTTGGAGTTGATCACGACCACCACGACCTGATCCCCCGCCATCCCGCTGGGGGTCACGCATGTGATCGTGCTGTCATCGACGATCTCCACGTCCGTGGCGGCGATGCTCCCGAAGGTGACGACCGTGCCAACATCGACGCCGTCCATGAAGCCCTCTCCGCTCAACGTGACCAAAGTCCCCCCGTTGGAATCACCTGAGGAGGGCTCGATCAGAGTCACGATCGGCTCGAGCGAGCTTCCACTTCCGGGGTTAATAGAGTCCTCATCACTTCCACCACAGCCGGCGAGGCTGGCGCAAATCAATGCCGAAGAGGCAAACGACTGGAAAAAGGGACGGGCTTGATTCGTCTTTAGCTGTCTCATGGGCTCGAGGCTCCTGCTCGAGGATGTGGTTCGGTGCCCCATCGCTCTCGTTCGATAGAACGCAGCGCGCTTTGGCTATGGGGCCGTGTTGATCACGGGCCTCTGGCTTAGAGACCTGAGGAGGACACCGTATCAAAGAAGTTGCATTTTGTTGTGGGTCATCTAAACCCAAGCCTGACAGGGGCTCAAGGCAGCCTTAACGAATCAAAAAAGGCGGATTTTTTCAGATCATGCGCAGAAGAGGTTGGCGCCATTGGGCGCGAAGAGGCCGCCCTGCTCAGCCCTTCCCGCCTCTCAGAATGTGCTCTAGGCCCTCCATGCTCGGCGGCAGGGGCGGGAGCGCCTGCTCAGGCTTGACCGTAGGGAGGTCCACAGAGTCCCCGTAGAGCCGCCGCGCCTCAATCGCAGCAGCGCGATACTTATCCTCCACCACCGCGGGGTTACGACCGAAGCGAAGGGCCTCCGTATAAGCGGCGATAGCTGCCATCGGATCAGCCTGAGCAAAGAAGGCGTCCCCAAGAATCTCGTATGCACGCCAATCCTCAGTCCTGATCTCGAGGACCTGATTGACCTGGGTGACAGCCTGCACGAGGCGCTCATCCTCCTCTCCCTCTGCAGTCAGGACAAGCGCCCTCGCGTGCTCTCGGAGCGCCGCGAGGTGTTCACCGCTCTGCTCCAAGACCTGCTCAAGGATATCCCTCGCCTCATCCGCCCGCCCCTCCTCGAGGAGGATAAGGGAGCGGTTGTAACCCACATCAGTCGCCGGAGCCCCGCTCCGCTCAGCCCGCTCCAGCTCAGCCAGGGCGCTCTCGAAGGACCGAAGATGTCCATGGCATATGGCCAAGGTGACCGAGACAACTTTGTCAGGAGCGCCGCGATCCCTAGCCTCCAGAAGAACCGGGACTGCTAACCGAGACTGGCCGAGAGAGAGGTAGACCTCGGCCAAAATCACCGAGAGCTCGTGGTGCAGAGGGTGCTCCTCGATCCCTTCCTGAAGCGCCTTCACAGCCTTGGGCTGCTCTCCTATGGCGAGCAAGCAGATCGCCTCATAGCTCACGCGCTTGCCGCCTCCCCTCCCTCGCTCTTCCAGCGCGGCGAGCTCTACCAGCGCCTCCTCAAACTGGCCGCGCTCGATCTTCGGGGTGATGTCCTGAAAGACATCGCCCGCGGGGCAGCCCGACCAATACGCCAAGAGGCTGAGCGCCAGCCCTATGGCTAAGAGGTGCCCGGACGACTTGTTCCCTGTGCTGGACATGATCACGCCCTGGACCTAGTCAAGAGCCCTGAATTATCGCCCCTATACGGGAGACATCAAAAATACACGATCCTTTTTTATGCAAGATGCATAGGAAAAAAATACCGCCCCTTAGCCGCTCAAATTTGTGCGCCGGCTCCCCAAGACAGCCCCACCTGCGTATCCTCTTAAGGGGCCGAGCCAGCTCGCTCGCGCAGGCCCTTCACCACACTATTCAAGGCTTCGGAGCCAACAAATCACATGCGGACACTCTCTACTCTGCTTCTCCTCTCTAGCGCTGCCATCGCACAAGACTCGGTCAGCAAGACCGGCGGATTCCCCGGCGACGCGATCGACCCGCTCAACCCCAACGAGCAGGTAAACGACTTCGTCGTCGACCTCTCCACGTTCCGGTCGAGCGCAGGGAACACCTTCGGTATGGCGCCGATCGCGAAGGCTAGCGACGACCACAGCCCTGCACCGGTCTTCTACAACGCGCAGATGAGCGGGCAGACCATCAGCAAGGACACCCTCATAGGGGTCCCCTTCGCGCGCTCTAGCTACGACCAGTGGAACGCCTCTGGTGCAGGTATCAACTCGAACCCCCAAGCCCAAGATCCGGGTCAGTCTGTCGACACCTCGAACGCTGTCGGCAACCAGTTCGGCTTCAACTTCTCTGAGTGGTCGAGCGACCCTACGGACACCTACTCCTTCAACCGAGTGATCGCGGGCGTCGTGAACTATGACCCCGCCTCACCGGGTCGTCTCTACGTGAGCCGAGTCACCGCAGCCGTCAACGGCGACGGCTGGAACTGCAACCTCTCGCAGTACGGCACCGGCGGCGTGGACGCCGCTGGCTACGCCGTCTTCCGCGGCGACGGCTTCGGCTCAGGCCCCTGCAACTCCTTCACCGAGCTGCTCGGCAACAACTACTTCGGCGTCTCCAGCCTCTCGCGTAACAACGGGACTCTGAACATCATCTCTGGCGCAGGCCCCACGGACGTGGGAGCGACCACCTGGCATCTCGCCGGCGCAGGCACGACGCACAACACCTGCACCCTGATCCCCGGCTCTATCGCAGGAGGAGCTCCGATCGTGATCGGCAGCAACTTCGACACCGAGTACCGCTACGGCTCAGGCACGGTCCTAGGCACCTCTAACATCCACCTCGGCCCCTCTAGCGACCAGCGCGGGAACGTCTCGCACTCCTTTACGAACCTCCCCTCCTTCTTCGCTGGGAGCGTCCTCGGAACGGGCGCTATCCTCGGTCAGAACGGCATCCCGGACAGCATGGCCCTGTGGGGCTTGGACGCTGCAGGCGCCCCGGTCTCCCCGCTGAACATGAAGCTGCCCGCCGTGATCACGGACAACAACGACGGCTGGGACACGACCGCCCTCGGAACCGGCACCTTGAGCTTCGGCAACTTCGCTAGCCAGGTCGCCTACCGCGGCGGCAACGGTCAGATCGCCGTGGGCAGCGACAGCCAGGGGCGCCTCCTCGCCTCTGCCCTCGCGATCCACCCGCAGTACACCTCGAACGACGATGGCAACAACCTGCTCGCTGTCTGCCGCCTCGACACTGCTGGTAATGAGGAGTGGACCACCGCTGGCTACACCGCGAACGCGGACGGCAAGGCGCTCTTCGACGGCAGCGGCAACGTCGTCGGTAGCATGGTCTCCCTCGGCACCTTCTCCACTGCGAGCGGCCCTTCGATCTCCTCTCCCATGATGGACTCGGGCGGCAACATGTTCTTCGTGAGCTCCATCCAGACCTTCGACGCTGCTGGCGCGCCTGACTACGGCGTAGGCCTCATCCGCGCCGAGCTCGACGAGGCGAACTTCGAGTACAAGCTCGAGCTCCTCTTCCGCTCTGGCGACGTGTTCAAGGGTCACAACTCGACGCACAACTACCAGGTGCGCTTCTTCAAGCTCGCGGACACCAACTCGATCGACTCCGCGGCGCCCTTCAGCGGGAACATCTCCGCTGGCGCCTTCAACGGGCAAAACCCGGCGAACGTCACCAACAGCTCCTCTGAGTCACTCGGCGGCCTCGTCCTCTCCTTAAACATCATCTACGACGTCAACAACGACGGTCAGTTCGTCTCTTACACAACGGACGCTACCAGCCCCGACGAGGACTACAACGTCCTCATGTACGTCGGCGCCGCTAAGGACTGCAACAACAACGGCGTCTCTGATGAGCTCGACATCGCGAACGGCACGAGCCAAGACCTCGACAACGACGGGATCCCGGACGACTGCGCCTCAGGTACGAGCTTCTGCTTCGGCGACAGCTCAGGGGCCTTCTGCCCCTGCGGTAACTTCGGCGGAACGGGCGAGGGCTGCGCGAACGGCACCGGCGCTGGCGCGTTGATGACCTCGACTGGCTCCAACTCGGTGAGCGCTGCGGATTTCGGCCTCGCGGCGGCGAACCTCATCCCCAGCCAGCCTGGACTCTACTTCCAAGGCAACAACGCGGTGAACGGCGGCCAAGGCAACGCCTTCGGTGACGGCCTCCGCTGCGCTGGCGGCGGGGTCATCCGGCTCCAGGTCCGCTTCGCAAGCGCGGCGGGCACCTCCGCGACGAGCGCTAACCTGGTCGCTCAAGGCGGGGTCGCTGCAGGAGACCTCAGGCGCTACCAGCTCTGGTACCGCGACCCCAACACCAGCCCTTGCGGCGCTGGCTTCAACCTCTCCAACGGCATCGAGCTCGTCTTCACGCCGTAGTCTGAGAGTCGAGAGGTGATGCGCGCCGCGTCACCTCAGGCACAAAGAGAGGCGCCAGGGCCCGCTGGGTCCTGGCGCCTCTCTCGTTCTCTGCTTCGGCTATTTGTCGAAGACGTTCGTCTCGCTCGGCGCGATGCGCTCATCGACCTTGCGGATCTCTAGCTTGCGGTTGGCGAGCTCAAGGGCGATGTCCTCGAGCTTCTTCTCGGAGGCCTCGACCTCCTCCTCACCGGGCTTCTTCTTGTCCGGCTGTGCGTCCGGGTCATTCGGGCTCATGTGGTGACCTCCTCAGGTCTGGGTGAAGACTCCGCCGGGCTCCTTCGCGCCGGCGTGATCGTGTGGGGCGTCCCCTCGTGCAGGAGGCCGCTCTGGTGAAGCTCGCGGGCGAAGGCCTCGAGCGCGGTCGTGTCAGCCCCAGCTCGGCCAGCGGCGTCTAGGAGCCCCCCTAGGGAGCCAGCCTGCTGCAGCGCCTCTAAAAAGGCGCGCGCGCCGGTGGTGAGCTCACAGAACTCTCCGCTCTCTGGGTCGTAAGCCAAGACGCACTCTGCAGGCGCCACGCCGTCGAGCTCTGACTCAGCGCGCTCAAGGGCGCCCTCCACGAAGCGGCCCGTCAGAAAGTCAGGGCGCACCGCGCGGGCTAAGGGAGAGCCGAGGCGCTCGCAGGTCTCGGTGTAGCTGTGCGAGAGCTCCACGAAGCTGAGCCCGTCTGAGGCGCGAGCCTCTCGAGAGGGGGTCCCCTCCTCGCGGGCTGCGGCACGGTCGACGCACAGCTGCGCAAACTCGTCCGGCGTCTTGCCGCTCGCGAGGTGCAGGAAGTAGTGACTCTTCTGCATGAAGTAGAGGATGGTGTCGCCGCGGAAGATCGGCAGGAACTCGCGGAAGCCCTGCATCATCTCGTCGAACATCTCCGCGGCCTCGGTCTGGCTCATGCCCTCCTCAGCGACGTAGTCGTGGTAAAGCTGCAGGTCCGTCCCCTCCCCGTCCAAGATCTCGATGCCGAACTTCTCGGGCTCGTGGTAGGTCTGCGCCACCTCGTCGATGTGGAAGGTCTGAAGGGAAACCTCGCGCACCGGCGGTGAGTTCTCACGGAGGAATTTGAGACTCTCACGTGCCTCCTCCCGGGTCTCCGTCGGGAAGCCCACCATCGCGTAGAAGGTGACGCTGATGCCCGCGTCTGAGCAGTTGTTCGCGACCTCCTGTACAGAGCTGAGGCTCTGCCCCTTCTTCATCAGCTTGAGGATGCGCGGGGTCGCGGACTCAAAGCCGAAGAGCAGCTTGCGGCAGCCGGAGCGATACAGGCGCTCTGCGCCCGCCTTGGTGTACGCCTTCGGCTCGACGCGTGCGTCGCACCACCACTTCATCCCAGCCTCGCGCCTGATGAGCTCCTCAGGCAGGTCGTTGATCATGCCAGGAGGCATGCAGTCTGTGATGTAGTTGATGTTCGTCGCGCCGAGGCGGTCCCTCAGCTCGATGGTGTGATCTACGATCGTCTCGGCTGAGCGCGTGCGATACCCAGGACCGATCACGGTCGGGAGCGTGCAGAAGGAGCACTCCCCGTAATAGCATCCCCGGTTGATGTCGTAAGGGATCACGACCTCCGGCGAGAAGTACTTCTCCATGGGCAGCCCCTCGAAGTCCGGGCAGGGCGCCTCGTCGAGGCGGATCGGGTGAGCGAGACCATTGTTCACTGCGCTCACTCCCTCAGCTGTACGAGAGAACCACATCAGCCCCCCAATGTTCTCGAGGCTCGTCCCTGCGCAGAGCGCCTGGGAGAGCTCAAGGGTCGGCTTCTCACCCTCGTGGAAGATCATGGAGTCGAGGCAGGCGTCCATCCCCGGAGCAACCATGAGCTTCTTTCCGATGTAGGCCAGGAAGCCGCCGCCAGCGGTCACGTGGCAGTTCGGGAGCGCCTCTTTGATCATGCGCCCGAGAGTCAGCGCAGGGATGAGCTGGCTGCCATAGATCACGCTCATGCCTACGACGCGCGGCTTGCGCGCGACGAGCTTGGGCAGGAGCTCCTCACGGAAGTATGAGATGAAGGGGTTCTGCTCCTCGTCTCGGACCGCCGCGAGCACCTCATCGGAGCGGTCGTTGGCGTACCCCATGGTGAAGTTGTGCGGCGTCAGGCGGGTCGGATGCCACGCCGAGGAGAAGAGGCGCAGCCCGTGATAGATGGAGCGCGCCGCGGGGATGTAGAGATCCGGGTCGTAGAAGGCCTTCGAGCGCACGACCTCCTTCGCTTCCTCGATGCGGTCGATGAGCGGCCCAGCGCTAGCAGCGCTCTCCGCAGCTGCGCGGAAGCCGTCGAGGTCTCGAAAGCCGAGGGCACCTTCAGCGTCGAAGCCTGAGAGCGGTGTCCGGTCTAGGACGCGGGCCCTCGCACGCTCGAGCTGCTCGCCCGTGAGGAAGTGGTCGTAGGAGTCGATCGACGCGTCGATCAGCTCCACGTCCGGAAAGCCGTTCGCCTTCAGATAGGCCGAGATGCACGGCAGCGCGAGGTATGGCTGCGTGAAGTGGCCTTGGGGCGGGAAGATCAGCGTGATGGGAAACTGTGCAGTGTCGATCATGTGTGTATTGAGCCTGGATCAGGTGTACCTGATCAGGCCTGCCTTTTCGAGGGTGTCCAATGCTGGCTGGAGGCCCTCTGGGACGGGCCCTGGGGACCCCCTGAGCTCCTCTAAGAGGTCAGCAACCCGCGGCTCCACCTTGGTCGTAACGACCCCCGACTCGGTGCGGTGGACTGCGAGGGCGACAGGCTCGGCTGAGAGGTCGATCCGCCCCTCTGCGAGGCCATCCGCCAAGCGGGGCAGGTCATGGGCTGCGCGCAAGATGCGGCCGGTGGGACGAGGCAGGAGCCCTGCAGCCCCCTCGGCGAAGGACTCTTGAGAGACCTGCGCTGCCACGCCATCCCAAGCGAGGAGCTCAGCTGCGGCCTCATCACCTGCGACCGCGACGAACTCCTCCCAAGCACCCCCAGCAGCTCTCCAGCGACGGAAGAGGGCGAGGGAGTCTATGCCTAAGGAGAGGCTCATATAGGCGAAGCTGCGCGGCGCCCGAAGGTAGAGCTCAGGCAGCGTATGAGAGATCGAGGCCAGCTCTCTCAGTCGCTCCTCTGGCTGAGGCAAGAGCGCAAAGCTAGAGAAGAGGTCCGGGTGCGCCTCGATGAGCGCGCGCTCTGGCCCGGTCTCGCCAGCACCGAGGGCCATATCTGGCGGGACACCATCGAGGGGGCGAGCTTCTGCAGCGAACTCCTCTCCTAGGGTGCAGCCGGGCTGAGGGTTGACCAGGTGCAAGGAGATGTTCACTCCAGCGATGAGCGCGGCGCGGGTGCAGAGCTCCAGAGAGGCTGCAAGCTCCTCATCGCCCTCTCCGGGTAGTCCGAGAACTAGCGAGAGGATCGGAGTGATGCCGTTCGCCGCGCAGCGCTCAACAGCCTTCATCGGGTCCCAGCCCTCGCGCGTGTTCTTGTCGCAGCTCTCGAGGACCGCAGCGTCCGCTGACTCGACTCCGAAGAGCACGCGATAGCCGCCCGCCGCGCTCATCTTCGCCAGGAGCTCATCGTCGAGGTGATCTAAGCGCGCCCTCACCTCCCAAGGGAAGGGGCTGCCACGCTCGATCATCTCCTCACAGAAGGCCATCGCGTGCTCGCGGTCTGCGCCGAAGAGGTCGTGGCATAGGTAAGCGTTGCGCGCGCCCTCGAGCTCTTGGAGCTCACACACCTCATCAGCCAGGCGCTCATAAGGCAGCGTCCGCGAGCGCCGTGACCAGAAGCGCCCGATGGTGCAGAAGGAGCAGTCGTAGGCGCAGCCTCTCCCAGAGTCTATGGGCGTCAAGCCGTCGGCCTCGCCTGTGATGAGCTTGTAATCCGTGAGGGGCGGTAGGAGGTGTCTCGCATACGGCGCGACCTCTCCCAAGTCCTTGAGCTGGGCCCGGTCCTCCTCACGCTGCACCCCACCATGAGCGTCACGCCAGGTCACGCCCGTGACACCCGCGAGGCTCTCGCCTGCCCCCCAGCGCCTGAGGAGCTCCGGCACCGTCACCTCTCCCTCGCCCCGCACACAGGCGTCGATCCAGGGGAAGCGCTCGAGCAGCGCCTCGTCTACCCCTGTCGTACCAGGACCTCCGAGGACGATGCGCAGCCCTGGCTTCGTCGCCCGCAGCTGCTCCGCGATCGCGACAGAGACAGGGAGCGTCGCGCCCATTGTCGAGAGCCCGATCACTTCAAACTCGCCGCGGGAGAGCAGGAGCCGAGCCGAAGCGGCGGCCAAGGAGTCATCTCCCTTGAGCTCCCCCGCGCCGAGGCGATAGGCGAGGTCTTCCAGCGCCACTGAGAGGCCCTCTCTCTCGAGCGCGCCGCCTAAGCGCAAGAGCCCCGGCGGCGGCATGGAGTAGCCGAAGGTGTCAGCGTGGGGCGCGTAGGCGAAGAGCGCCCGCGCCTTGTCTCCTCCTCCTCTCAAGCTCAGCCTCAGCCGTCCTGGCCCCTGCGCTCTCGCCAGCGCGCACGCGCCTCCTCATCAGGGTCATCGCTGTAGTCGAGGACCGTCTCGATCACCTCATCACCCCGCTTCAGGCGGACAGGGACCTCAGGACCGCCGCGTTGCAGCGCGGGGCTGAGCTCACGGCGGGAGTCAATCTCTTCGCCGTGCACAGCGAGGATCTCATCGCCAGCTTGCCACCCTGCGCGGCCTGCGGGTGTGTCGTCGAGGACCCTACGAATGGAGAGGCCGTCGAGGTAGACACCCATCTTGCGCTGAGGTGGTGCCTGCATATCCGTACGGTCCACCATCTCATCCTCGTTCGCAAAGCCCCACGCGCTCAGTGAGATCACAGCGGCAGAGTGGACCTGCTGCTCAGGGCTCGCAGAGGAAAAGACATCGTGCTGCGTGTGATGGATGAAGCGATAGCCTTCTGGACTTTGGTCCCAGTGAAATGCTGGGACGCCCACATTGCAGAAGGGTGCGTGATCGCTTGAGCCTCCACCGACGCGAATAGCGTCTACGTGGTGAATGGTGAACGGGAAGTCAGAGTTGAGAGCTTGGACAGGGGCGAAGACACGCTCGAACTGCGGCCTCATCGCGGCCGTGGCGTTGATCCCTCGCAAGTAGTTCGTCCCATGGTCATGGTTCAGGACAACAGAGATCTTGGGCAAGAGCTCCGGGTGGTTCTCGACATACTTCTTAGAGCCATAGAGGCCTTGCTCTTCACCGCTGTAGAGGAGGAAGCGAATGCTCCTGCGTGGCTTCACATCTAAGCCGGAGAGGATCCTGGCAGCCTCCAGGGCCGTGGAGGTCCCTGTCCCGTTATCGCAGGCGCCCTCAGCCCCGTCCCAGGCATCAATGTGCGCCTGAACAAAGACATACTCATCCGGGAACTCTGTACCTCTCAGCGTCGCAACGACGTTATAGAGCGGGATTGGCCCCTTGGTGAATCTATGATCGAGGTCGAACTCAAGCTCTACGGGCTCTTCCGAGCTATCGCACAGCTCAACTAAGTCTGCCAGCTGCCCTCGCAAGACCTGAATCTTCACGTCCTTGGGGAGATCGCCATACTTGACCATGTGATTTCCGCTGGTGACGAGTAGGTCGTTCTCGGGCCCTGCCCGAAGCGTGCCCAGGATCGCAGTCTCTCTGCAGAGCTTGTCAAACTCACGCCGCACCTTGCGGTCAGGTCGCTCTACCCGCCGCACCACCCACGCACCGACGAGCTTTTCCTTCACCGCCTCGAGCTCCTCAGCCGTCTGCGGCTCTGCGATCGCGGGACCGCGCCTAGGCCCTTTGGTCCCCATGCTCCATGACGTGGTCTGGAAGACTAGGTCCTTCTCCATGGGAGAGACGATCTTGCCGTAGGAGGGACCCCGATCGAAGCCTACGGGGAAGGTCCCCCACTGCTCGAGCTCTACCTCAAGGCCCATCTCTTCAAACTCTTTCACAGCCCACTCCTGGGCTCGGTCAAGCAACTTAGAGCCCGTCAGCCTCGGGCCATACTCCTGTGTGATGGTCCATAGCCACTCCTGAACCTTCGAGTTATCGATGGCCTCGGTTTGGATCTGCCTCAAGATCTCCGCGCTGACGTTCGGGTGGGCAGCGTCTTGTCCCTGCACCGGGAGAGTGAGCCCAGCGAGGAGGAGCGGGAGGAGGCGAGCGGAGGTGTGGAGTCTCATGCAAGTGCCTTACGCGATGGTCCGTTTGTGGAGCGAGGAGCCTTCTGTGACTCCTGAGAGGACCCAGAATAGGGCCTTTTCCGGCTTACGTCGCCCTAAAGCCAACATGCCTTGGCCTCTTGAATGGACCCGGCGGGCCGAACTAGAGAGACTTAAGAGTATGAGCGCACCTGAAACACTCATTCTTGTGCCCACCGAGCTTGAACGCGCCCGGCTGGAGGACGCCGGCGGTTTCCCCTCAGAGCTCGCCTGGACGGCGGTCTGCGGCTTCGGCGTCGCAGCGGCCGCCGCGAGAACGGGCGACCTGCTCGCCCGTCACAGCCCCGCCCAAGTCCTCTTAGTCGGTATCGCTGGAGCCTATGACGTCGCCACGCACCCTCTAGGCAGCGCCCACGCCTTCCGCGCTGTGTGCTCCCATGGGATCGGGGCAGGCGAGGGAGAGCACTTCCAAGGGCCCACCAGCTTGGGCTTCCCCCAGTGGCCTGCCTCAGACGAGGCGGGGGTCGTTGAGGAGCGACTCGAGCTCAAGACCCCTGGTGGCGCGGGACTCCTCGTGACCACCTGCGCTGCGAGTGACACCCCAGACCGCGCCGCCTCGTTACGAGAGCGCTACACAGACGCCGTGGCCGAGGACATGGAGGGCTTCGGCGTCGCCCTAGCCTGCCACCTCGCCCGCACCCCCTGCTGGATCGTCCGCGGGATCTCAAACGAGGTAGGAGACCGGGACCCCACTCATTGGCGGATCCCCAGCGCGCTCAGCGCAGCCCGCCGACTCAGCCTTGAGCTCTTGGGAGCGGAGGGAGCGTGAGCCCGACCCCTCTTCGGATCGGGATCTCTACCTGCCCGAACGACACCTTCGCCTTCCACGGCCTCCTCAGCGGAGCCGTGCGGGACCCAGAGCTCGAGCTGCAGTTCGAGCTCTTGGATGTGGAGGAGCTCAACAGGGGCCTCGCCGAGGGTCGCTACGATGTCGCCAAGGGCAGCTTTCATGCAGGGCTGCTCCTCGCAGAGGAGCTCCTCACCCTCCCGGTAGGCGCCGCCCTCGGCTTCGGCGTGGGCCCGGTCGTCCTCAGCCGACCTGGCGGAGCGGGCGCGGCCTCCCCAAAGGTCGCCTGCCCCGGACGCTGGACCACGGCGACCCTGCTATGGCAGCTCTTCCACCCGGACGAGGGGACGCTCGAACAGCGCCCCTTCCATGAGATCATCCCAGCCCTTGAGGCTGGGGAGAGCGACCTAGGTGTCTGTATCCACGAGGCGCGCTTCACCTATGAGGCGCACGGGCTCGAGCTCATCGAAGACCTCGGCGCCACCTGGGAGCGAGAGACCGGCGCCCCCCTCCCTCTCGGGGGCATCTTCGCGCGTCGCTCTCTAGGCGATGAGCAGACGGCGCGCATGACCGCGCTCATCCAAGCCTCGCTGGCCTACGGTCGCGCGAACCCAGACGAGGCGCTCACTTCCATGAGGAGATACGCCCAAGAGTTTGAGGACGACGTGCTGCGTGAGCACGTCACGCTCTACGTGAACGAGTTCACGACGGCCCTGGGCGAGGTCGGTGAGGGCGCGCTCTCGATGCTCTGCGAGCGGGCGCGTCGCGCAGGCCTCCTCAATGAGGAGAGCGCGCCCTTGGAGATCTTTGGTGGCTGAGCGGCTCTTCCATCTCGTAGAGCCCTCCATGTGGCCCGCCGATGGCAGCCCGCACGCGCCCCCCTCGCTCGAACTTGAAGGCTTCCTGCACGCCTCCTTCGCTGCTCAGCTGCCCGGCACGCTGGCTGTGCACTTTGACCCCAGCGCGAAGGAGACTCCCCCTCGGCTCCTGCTCATCGAACTCGACCCAACTGCCATCGCTTCAGACCTTCGCGTTGAGAGCTCAAGAGGCGGCGAGGGCTTCCCTCATCTCTATCGGGCGCTGCGAGCCTGTGAGGTCCTGCGCTGGTGGACCCTCGAGCACCTAGGGGGTCGCTGGCTCCTCCCAGAGCTCGCCACATCCAGCGTCGCGGACGACCCCCAGGGCACGCCTGGCTCGCCCTGAGGGGCAAAACAGGCCCCTCTAACGAACAAGGGCCCATGCGACCCGACCCCGACTCGCGCCGGGCTCAGAGCCGCAGGGCCCTGTGAGGGTCAGGCTGCAGCCCGACCCCAAGGTAAAGCTAATTCAGCTAGCCGCGCCGCCGTCGCGGAGCTCAAGCATCTCTTTGCGGATGTCTTGTGCGGTAGCCTTGACGGCTTGCATGGCCTTGCGAACGCGTGCCGTGGCGGCTTTGTTGCCACCGCTGGCCTTCTCGACGTCCGCGCGTGCGTCTTCGATAATGGCGCAGCGGCGAGCGTAGCGCTCGGTCATGAGGATTCCCCCTAGCGGGGGTCTCGGTGGGTGTGGCGACCGCGGGGGGGTGGCCTGAAGGCCCCTGGAAGGCCCCGCACATCCTTCAATGACCACAGTTCTGACCTGGGATCAAGCGCTCCTCCGAGCTCAAATCCCCATTTTACGGCCGATTTAACCGTAAGTAGAACAATAGCAAGTACTTAGGGAAAATTCTCCGGACAGTACTCAGAGGGCTCCGAAACCCCCTTCTGGGCCCATTGAGAGCCGTTGACCCCGCGTCAAGACCCCCTAAGGGCGGCTCCCATGAGCCGACCAACCTCACTCGTTTCGGAGGCCCGCAGGCTGCGTTGCGGGGCCCTTCAGCGCGACAGGCTGACCCAAGAGCTCTGCTGCGATGACCGCATCACGCCAACCTCGGTGTGCGCCGCGCTTGCTCTGTAGCTTGGTCTGCGCCTTCACCGCGCTGGCCTCTCCCCTGACACCACCAGACATGTCCGCAGCGACGTGCTCAGTGATGTCCTTGGCCACTGAGCGCTCGATGTCCTCAAACACAGAGGCGCGAATCCGCTCCTCAGGGCTCCAAGGCTCACTGGAGACGGTCCCCTGATCAAAGGAGGCGCCCTCTAGACTCGAGCCCTCGAGCGAAGGACCCTCAATGGAGACCTCTCTCGTAGGTGCGCCGGGGTCATATGCATCCTCAACAAAGACAGCCTCGCTCGCCAACTCCTCAAGCTGAACGGCTGCAGGGGCTTCAGCGCGCGCCTGCCCCTCTGGCGCGCGCCCCCACGGGTCCTGGAGTTGGCTCCCCATCTCCTCCTCGATCTCTGCGAGGCGATCAAAGATGCCTGAGCCACTCCGCTCCTCTACCCGCCGCTTGATCTCGCCTTGGCCCTTCTCGTCATCTACGACCTGCCGCGCCTCGAAGAACTTCTTCACGAGGCTCCCCGCACCCAAGAGGATGAGGATGACGAGCTGGCCGATCGCTTCGGCGTCGAAGGCCGCGAGGTTCATCGCTTACTGGGCTCCGTCCCCGCCAGTGGGCGGCGTCGCGTCACCGTCAGAGATCGAGCGCCTCATCTCTGTGTCCGACTCGATGTTCTTCAGGCGGTAGAGGTCCATGACGCCCAAGTTGCCCGAGCGCAGGGCCTCCGCCATCGCCAGCGGGACCTCCGCCTCAGCGAGGACGACCTTCGCGCGGTTCTCCTCAACGTTGGCCGTGAACTCCTGCTCTGCCGCGACAGCCATCGCGCGCCGCTTCTCGGCGTTCGCCTGAGCGACGCGCTTGTCGGCCTCGGCTTGGTCCGCCTGGAGACGGGCGCCGATGTTGTTACCGATATCGACATCCGCGATGTCGATGGAGACGATCTCGAAGGCCGTGCCGGAGTCCAGGCCGCGGGTCAGGACCACCTTGGAGATGTGGTCGGGGTTCTCGAGGACCTTCTTGTGGGTCTCGCTGGAGCCGATGGTGGAGACGATGCCCTCACCGACCCTGGCGATGATGGTCTCCTCACCCGCGCCGCCGACGAGGCGCGCGATGTTCGTGCGCACCGTGACCCGCGCCTTAGCGAGCACCTGGATGCCGTCCTTAGCCACCGCCGCGATGGTGACTTTGCCGCTCTCGGGGTTCGGGCAGTCGATGACCTTGGGCGTGACGCTCGTCTTGACGGCGTCGAGGACGTCCCGGCCGGCGAGGTCGATGCCCGTCGCGGTGCGGAAGTCGAGCTCAATGCCCGCCCTGTTCGCGGAGATGATCGCCTGGACGACCCGGTTCACGCGCCCGCCAGCGAGGTAGTGCGCCTCGAGATCACGGGTGGCGATCCCTTCGATGCGCGCCTGCACGAGCATGATCTTCGCGTTGACGATCACCCCAGGCTTCACCTTCCGGAGGCCCATAGCGAACATCTCAAAGAGGCCGATCTTGGCCTTCGTGAGGATCGACTGCAGGTAGAGGTTCGCGTACCTGAGGAACACGAACAGGAAGATGAGCAGCAGGATGCCGAGTACGACTCCGCCGATGATCTTGAGCATATCCATGGATGGGTCCTTCTAGCGTTAGGGCTCTACGTGAGCCGAATCGTCTTGTGTTTCTTGTGCAGGAGGCTCAGGCGCTTCGCAGGCCGACACCTCCACTCTGTTTCCGCTGAGCCCGATCACTTCGACCCAGGCTCCTGTATCGATCATCTCGCCGCGGGTGACGACGTCGACCCTGCGACCCTCGATGCGGGCCGCGCCCGCAGGTCGGAGCGGCGCCTCGACGACGCCGCGCCTGCCCAGAAGATCTTTGTCACGCTCGTCTACAGCCGCGCCGTCCTCGAAGCTGAAGCCCTCCGTCACCATGAACTTGGTGAAGGGGCTCTTCGGCAGGAGCTTGAAGCCCAGCATGATCATCAAGGGCACCAGCACACAGACCGCGAGGAGGAAGTTCTGACCCAGCTCAGGCGACTCCTGCCAAGCGATCACGACGCTGCCGATGAGGCAGACGGTCGCGAGCCCACCCAGGAGCCCGAGGCTCGGGATCAGGACCTCGGAGATGATGAGCAAGAGCCCGATCCCCAAGAGCACGATGGCGAGCGTCACGCTGCACCTCCCTCAGCCTGCTCCACGACGACGCGTCCGCCGGAGGCCTCGACGACCACGACAGCCACGCCCGCGTCGAGGGCGTCTCCAGCGGCCCTAGCCTCGATGTCTTGGGCGCTCGCACCTTGCAGCTTGACCTTCCCTACGGGCCGAAGCGCAGTGAGCGTCTGGCCACGATCCCCTACGGAGACCTCATAGCTAGCCTCAGGGACGGCCTCACCGAAGCCTGTGCCTGCTAGGGTCGGCCCCGTCACCGCGTGGCGCAGGACGGGAGTGTCCGGCAGGAACTTGGAGAGCACGACCACTCCCACCATCGCGACGGTCGCCATCAGCATGAACTGGAAGCTCGCGTCGAGGGCCATTCCGCGCGCGAGGGGGTCTTCCCAGGTGAAGCCGGGGCCGACCTGCGCAGAGATGAGCCCGAGCACGACGGCCACGCCCCCCGCGAGCCCGATCCAGATCGTGCCCGGCAGGACGAAGAGCTCCACGATGAGGAGCGCGAGGCCCGCGCCGACGAGCACGATGTGCGGGATGTCCGCCAGCCCCACGAACCAGTGGCCTGTCAGCATCACGGCGAAGCAGATCACGGCGCCGATCCCCGGCGCGCCGAAGCCGGGCTGCTTGAGCTCGGTGTAACCGAGCCAGAGCCCCGCCATGAGGAGGATCGGGGACATCATCGTGAGCCAAGCGAGCGTGTCTTCAGAGGCAGAGCGCTCGAGGGTCACCACCGGCTGTCCTTGGAGTCCGACGCGGTCCATGACCTCTTCGAGCGTCGCCGCGACGCCATCGGCGAGGCCGAGGCCCACGGCCTCGGTGCCCGTCGCGTTCAGGAGCTCGCCCTCGCGGACGAGGGTGCGCACGAGCTCGACGTCACCGCCGCTCATGCGAAGGTCGCCCCACTCGGTCGCATCGATGATCTTGAGCTCGCCATCGTGGCGCACCTCACGCACCTCGACGGCCTCATCGACCATCGCCTCGGCCAAGGCCGGAGGTCTGCCGTGGCGCTCGGCCACCGCGCGGAACTGTGAGCGCAGGAGCGAGTTGACCTTCTCGCGCACGCCGCCCTCTTCCGGGACCGGCGCGATCCCTCCAGGACCGGGAGTGACCGGCGCAGCCGAGCCGATCGTGCTCGCAGGAGACATGTAGACACGCTCGCAGGAGAGCGCCAAGAGCGCGCCCGCGCTGGTCGCGCGGTCATGCACCCAAGCCGTCGTGAGCAGGCCATCCTCTGCGGCGCGGTCAAGCCGCCTGGAGAGCTGCCACATGAGCTCGATCTCTCCGCCGGGGGTGTCGATGTCGAGGATCAGGGCGCCGTGCCCCGCTGCCTCGGCGCTGTCGCAGGCGCGCTCGAGGAGGCCGAGGGTCCCCACGTCGAGCTGTCCCTCGACGCGCACATGAGTCACGCCGTCAGCGGCGCCCGCGAGGGGGGCTAAGGAGGCCAAGCAGACCAGAGAGAGCATGTGAGACAGGCGGCGCATGGAGCTAGAGAGGAATGTAAGCCGAGGGGTATGCCCCATTCCAGCCATCTTCTGAACACTCAGGCCAAGTCCCCGTCCGCGAGGGTCAGCCACCACCCCCTCGAGAGCAGGTCATGGTCGACGCGGCGGTCAAAGGAGCGGGCGCAGAGGGAGTAAGGCGTGGCCTGTACGCGCCATCCCCGCGCCTGGAACGCGGCGAACTCCGCGCTCCAAGGCGGGAGCGAGGCGACGAGGTGGACGCCGCCGCTCGCCGCAGCGCGTGAGCGCGCAGCCGCCTCAAGCCGCGCAGCCACCTCCGACTCATCCGCAGGCACCAGCCAATCCACCAGCGCTCGCGTGCCCTCTGCATGAAGCTCGTCCTCTCCTACGACGCAGAGCCCCTCGAGAGAGCCGTCCGCAGCTCGGGCGGCGAGGACCGTGTAGCGCCTATTCGGGTGCTCGAAGAAGCGCCAGCGCAGGTAGTCCGCGTCACGCACGGCCGAAGCCTCCCAGCGCAGGGCGCAGCGCTCCCAGAGAGCGAAGACCTCAGGGCCGGCCTCAGTGAGCTCGACGACGTCTCCCTTGGCAGCGCCGGAGTCCGGCCCCAGCTCACACACGAGCGCTAGCTCCTCGCGCACGACCTTGTACTCGAGGAAGCGACGACCAATACGCTGCGCGCGCTCTACGGGCCAGCCGTAGTGCACGGCGTCCATATCACCGAAGCGATCGAAGAAGGCCTGCGCCGTGCGAACGAAGAGGCCCGGGTTCTTGAGGCCCTTGCGGTGCTCGGGGTGCACCATCGAGTCGACGACGTGGCAGAAGTAGACGTCCTCTGTGCCGAGCCGCACACGCATCGGCTGGGCGACGTAGGAAGAGACCACCTCTTCACCACAGACCCCGACAAGGACTCGCCCGCCAGCCGGGTTCAAAGTGTGCGCGCGGTGAAAGCCCTCCTCGTCCATGACCGCGTCCGCTGGAAAGCACAGGCGCCTCGTCTCACACCAAGAGTCGAGGTCTTCGGCGCGGAGCTCTCGAAAGACGTAGCGGGCTTCTTCGGTCATAGTCATCAGCAGAGGTCGCTGTCACCCAGAGTGGTAAACCAGCGCGGCGCAAACCAGAGCGGCGCTCGCCGCGTGTGACTGCGGCCCGAGAGCACGAGGCTAGTGGGCGCCACATGAAAGCCAGCTGCCTGCCAGGCACCGA
>JAKVCD010000027.1 GCA_022446815.1 Planctomycetota bacterium | reverse complement strand
CCGTTCAGGATGACCTCTAGGTGGCTCCCCCTCGCCGTCACGATCATGCGGTTCCACTCGCCGGGCGGCAGGGACATGTTCTTTGACGCGCCGACTGTGCGGATGACTCCGCCGTGATCATGGGGGCCTAGCTCGCCCTCTCTCTCTGTGGAGTCGAGCAGCTGTACCTCGATGCCTCGCTGCACGGGGTCGCTCGTGTCGTCGACCCGGAAGAAGACGCCGCTATTGCCCTTGGGTGGGTAGGAGTACTCGAGATCCCAGATGAAGTCAGCGTACTTGCGCTCGCTCCATAGGTAGTCGCCAAAGCGCTGCCAGCCTCGCTCGCCAGGTCGCGGCTGAATGAGGAGCTCGCCTCCCTCTTGGGGGAGCCAGTTCCCAGTCGTCGTCCAGCCCTCGAGGTCGCGGCCGTTGTAGAGCCGGGCCCAGCCGGCGCGCGAGTCTCGAATCTCGCGCAGTTGAATGTTTCGCCAGCTCACCTCAAAGGGCCCTTTACCGAGGCCGATGCCGTGGACCTGAAGTCCGATGAAACCGCGCGGATGAGAACGGTACATCTCCTCATGAGTGAGATCTGAGATCATCACGCCGTTGATCCAGGTCTGAATCTTCGCGCCGACGGCCAGCACGCGGTAAGCGTTCCACTCGCCGTCCTTGAAGTGCTTGTGCGGTTTGCGGAGCTCCTTCGGGGTCATCCAGCCGCTCACCGCCTCTGCGTAGAGATAGCCACTCTCGGCGCCGCTCGCGCCGCTGGCCTCGATCTCGACCTGTGGTCCGTTGACTCTCCCCAGGAGACTCCCCTTAGTGCGCGAGCGAAGCTGGACGCCCGAGTTGAGCTCGTCGTGGACCTTGACCTCAAACTTCAGCTCGAAGTCGGAGTAGTCGCGATTCGTACAGAGGAAAGAGTTCGGGCTCCCTATCGCCGTCTTACCAACGATCGCGCCCTCCTCGACCCGGTAGGTGGCGAAGCCGTTGCGCTGTGTCCAGCCGGAGAGGGTCTCACCGTCAAAGAGCGAGACCCAAGGGGTCATGTGTCGTTCATGCTTTGCCTGCGCTTCGCCTTCAGGGTCTTGCGCTGAGAGCGGGAGGCAGAGGAGCGAGGCGACGGAGAGTGCGCAGAGGTGTCTCATGGGGCTCAGGTGCAGTCTGGGTGGCAGGAGCTCAGGGTTGTGATCCTAGCGAGCGCGCTCATCAGGCGCTGAGGGGAGGCCTCGCGGCCCCATCTCCAGAGATTCAAAGACTCTGAAAATATGTCCTGAGGCCTCACGAACTCGAGTCACTACGCTCTACCGTCAGAGCCTACACATCTATGAACTTTCTGCTCCTCATCATCATCGCAGGCCTCGGCCTCGTCTCTCTCGCCATCGTCATCTCGATCCTTACGGGGAGAGCGACCCAGCCCATGCGAGTCCTCCTCGCGCTGATCCTCCTCGGCTTCACGGCCTTCTGCTCCTTTGGCTACCTCGCGACCTACGAGCCTGGGATAGAGGGTGCGATGGTTTTCCGGGTCGGCTATGGGGGCGCGATCATCGCGTCCCTCTATGGCGTGATCCGGCTCCTGCGCGGTGGCCGTCGAGAGGGTTAGCGCGCTCAGCGCTTCATAACGGCTTCCCGCAGCGCGCGCGCGGCCTCCGTCGCGAGGAAGATGTTCCCTTCCTTGTTCAGGTGGACGCCGTCGTTCGTGAGGATGCCCTTGTCCTTGTCCTCGGGGTTGAAGACGCCGAGGTGCTCGTGGAAGGCGCGCTGCAGGTCGCAGAGGACGACGCCCTCTGCCGCGGCGACCTTACGGGAGATAGCGGCGTACTCGGTGAGCATCGCGTCGAGGGAGTTCTCGCCGTGGGGCTTCTCGCCGATCACGCTCGGGGTGGCGAGGACGACGTCGGCGCCCGAGGCGCGGAGGTCCTTAATGAGGGTGTGAAGCCCAGCCTCAAACTCTTCAGCGGGCGTGCCGTTTCCGGAGGTCGAGTGCCAGACGTCGTTGATTCCGATGTAGATGAAGACGAGGGTGGCGCCCTTGTCCATCACGTCTCGCTTGAAGCGCTTCAAGAGGTCCGGGACCTTGTGCCCGCTGATCCCTGCTGGGATGACGACCGAGTCGGGCTTCTGCTCCTTCAAGACTTGGCGCACGAGGTCGACGTAGCCGCCGGGGTTGTTGCCGCCCTGCGTGATGGAGTCGCCGAGGAAGGCAACGCGCTCGTCCGGAGCGATGACGTCTGCGAGGAGCTTGGCCGTGGCTCGTTGGATCTTCATGGGGTCCCTCCGTGCTTGAAAGAGCTCATCGATGCAGCCGTCTTTGCCGTAGGCGTTGTCCCAGGAGTTATGTCGGACGCCCGGCAGCTCGGTGTAGTGGACCTCGAGACCGAGCTCCTTCATGGCTCGGACCATGACGCGCGAGCGCTCGACGTTGATCACGCGATCGTCGTCGCCGTGCCAGACGTGCATGGGGAGTCCGGCGTAGCGCGGTGCGAGCTTGGGGCTCGCGCCGCCGCAGACGGCCGCCGCTGCTGCGAACCAGCCGGGATGCCTAGAGGCGAGGTCGAAGGTCCCGTACCCGCCCATGGAGAGGCCAGTGAGCATGATGCGGTCCATGTCGATGGGGTGATCGCGGACGACCTCCTTGAGCGCCGCGATCGCAGCGCGCATCGGATCTGAGGGCTCCGGCTTGTTCTGCGGGTTGCCGTACGCGACGTCGGCCCACTTGACCTGCTTCGGGCACTGCGGCGCGAGCACATAGCAGGGGAAGCGTTCGCGATACCACTCGCTGCTCATGCGGTTGGGGAAGTGACCCTTCTGGCGCTCGTTGTCGCTCCCGCGCTCGCCGGCGCCGTGCAGGAAGAGGAAGAGCGGGTACTCCTTGCCCTCGACGACCTCGAGGGGCGGCAGGACGATGTAGGGATAGGACTTGTCTCCGACCTCGACGTCGCCCGGGAGGTAGCGCACATCTCCTGCCGCCGCGCCGCCTTGGGCGTAGAGGTCGTGGGGGGCAGAGAGACAGAGGGTGACGAGAGAGAGCATTGCGATGCGGTTCATAGCCGCAGCATAGTGGCTTTTTCGGCCGGGTGTCGTGGGCTTATTTGGTCTAGGGCAGCGCAGACCTCAACATAGGCTCATGGTTGGATCCTCCTTCATCTTCATCGCCTTCGGCGCCTTCCTCCTCGTGTTTGTTCTCTTGGGCTTCTTCCTTGTGCGGGCCGGGGTCAAAGGGGCTGCGGCGCAGAGAGAGGTGCTCGAGAGCGCCAGCGCAGAAGAGCTGGAGTTCCTTCGCGCGGTACACAAGGAGAGGTCGTCCAACGGGGTCTTAAAGATCGGGGCTCCCATCTTCACTCTGGTGGGGGGTGTCATCTTGGCTTTGGGGATCTCTGCTATGGAGCGCGCGAGCGAGAGCGAGGGCTGGCCCATGGTCAAAGGTGAAGTGATCAGGACAGACATCGTGCGCGAGCGCGCTAGGAATGGGGGCGGCTCGACCTATCAAGCTAAGGTCGAGTATCAGTACGCGATCGATGGTGTCACGCACTACGGGAGCCGCGTGAGCTTCGCAGGGAGCGCCAACACTTCGAATCGTGGCGCCGCTATGAAGATCACGGACCAGTACCGAGAGGGGACCGAGGTCGCGGTCTACTACGACCCAGCTGACCCCGAAGAGTCGGTGCTTGAGCCAGGCCTCTCGGCCATGATCTTCCTCATGCCCGCTATCGGTGGAGTCTTCCTCGTAGTCGGGCTCGGTCTGCTCTTCGCCCTGCTGATGGGGAAGCGCAAGGACCTCGAGCCTGAGCCCTTCGAGTGAGCCGGGCGCTCACCTTGAGAGAGCGCTTGTCTCAGGGAGAGCTGACAGAGACTTTAAGCCTGCATCACATAGCTCAAGAGCTCGACGACCTGCTCAGGCGTGCTTGCGACCGCGTTCGCCGCGGCATCGACCTCTTTGAGCGCGTGGGTGAGCTCTTCCCCGTGCAGCGTAATGAGCGCCTTCCCTAAGGCAGCCGCCTGCCCTGCGTCGAAGGCTGCGTTCCACTGCTTGTACTTCTCACCAAAGCGCACGACCACGACATCAGCCTCCGCTAGCAGAGTCCTCGTCCGGATGGCGTTGATCGATGCGCCCTTGTGATCACGCCAGAAGTCCGACTCCTCCGCCCCGAGCACCCGCTCTCCGACGAGATCACTAGCCTCGTGATCACAGACAGGCCCTGTGAGGACGACGTTGAGACCTCTCTCCTCAACCCCAGCCCGAATCCTCTCCCGCCAGTCGGTGTGGATCTCTCCGGAGAGGTAGATCGTCCATGTGCGTGATGATTGGTTCATGAGGGCATTGTAGTGAAGCTGCCGGCTATGGAGGCAGGGTAGATGCGTACTGGCTCATTCTCTGGAGAGTCGCGGAGGGCGAGGTCGTCGCGTATCGTCTCTCTTATGAAGCTCCTCGCAATCGTCCTCGGTCTCCTCGCCTTTATCGGGCCCGTCTCTGCGCAGGTTCATTATCACAAGGACGGCAACCCGTGGAAGCAGCGG
>JAKVCD010000026.1 GCA_022446815.1 Planctomycetota bacterium | reverse complement strand
ACCGGCGATCGCAGTCGCCTCATCACAGTTGTCCGGGTTGGGACCGGTCGGAGGCGCAGTCGTCGTGACCGTGATGTTGCCAGTGCCGCCGGCGGTGCCGGGGAAGTGGCCGACCTGGATCATGTAGACCGAGCCGCTGGTGCCAGCGAAGCTAATTACAGACGTGAAGCCTGAGCAGCCAGAAGCGTCGTCGTTGCAAGCGATCGCAGAGCCATCGCTCGGGCAACCAGCGCCGTCATATGCTGCGAGGCGAGTGTCCGCACTGGCGTCGTCACAGGTCGAGACAGTGACCGTGCCGTCCGCGGCGCAGGTCCACTCGAACCAGACGTCGTTTTCGATGGCAGAGCTGCCGAAGTTGTAGCAGAGAGCTTCGTTCTGGCCCTCAGCACCGGTCGTCGCCGAGGTGGCGTCGAAGGCGTACACGCCGTCGCCGGAGATAGCGGTCGCGCCGCTGCACTCGTCCGGACCGGCCACCGCCTCGCTGAGACTGATGTTGTCGTAGAGCACGCCAGCGCCAGTGTAAAAACTCGTCGTGTTCATAAAGCCGATCTGGAACAAGTGACCTACCTGGTCAGGACGGATCTCTGTCGAGATCGTGTAGGTGTCCCAAGCAGCAGGCAAGTTGGTCGTGTCGATAGCTTGGTACTCGCTAAGACCCCAGGTGTTCGTGTCGATGACCTTGATGAACGCTGCCGCGGTCGTGGGGGACACTAGATCCCTGTATGCGCCGTCAAAGCTAAAGACCATGGTCTTGCCGACGTCAGACGCGTCGACCGTGGTCTCACGGAAGAAGTTGGCCTCGATGAGGTTTCCGAAGTTGTGGTCGCCGTTGTTGTAGTCGTTGTAGACAACGATCGACTGAGCACCTTGACCAGCGCCCTGACCGTCAGGGACGATCGCGCTGAATGCGGGGCCACCGTTGGGTGCGGGGAAAGCGAAGTAGTTGTAGAGATAGTTGCCGTTTGGATCGAAGACGTTGGCGCCAACGAGCCAGCCATCGTCGCCGAGAGCTGTAGGGTTGGTGATGTCGAGGCCTTCAAAGTCTTGGCTATAGGTTCCTACCTGAGCCCAACCCGTGGATGCCGCGAGGCAAGCCAGGGCCGAAGAGAGGAAAAGTTTGTTGATGCGAAATTGCATGAGAAGAAATTGGTTAGGGGATTGGAGGCGCGATACCAGGGGCTTCCCAAAGCCCCAGCTGACGTCGCGCACACCGGTGTGGATCCGTAATGAAACCTTGTAGGTTATTCCATTCACCCAGATAGTACTTCAGGTGAACAAAGCTGTCGAGATAGATTAACACAGCTCACGATTTCCGGTAGCTCGCCAAGCATTCAGCCCCGGAAGGTGTTATGCTGTTTTCAGCGGGTTTGCAGTATGTTTTCAGCCAAGCCCGCTGGCCGAGGTGCCCCTAAGCGTGCGTAAGGGGCACTCTCTTTGTTCGCCTGTCGCACAAAGTGTCTCCAAACAGAGTGATTCGACGACTCCAAAATCCCCTGGCACCTAGCTCGGGTGCCCACTGGGCCGGCTCAAGTGAGGATGCCACCGCCCAAGTACTCGGAGCTTCACAGATCCGAAGTCAACACAGGGGCCTGCTCTTACGCCTCATTTGGCGTGAGAAGCTGATCTCTAGGGCGGACTTGGCTAGGAGGACAGGTTTGAGCCGCTCTTCCATCTCAGCCATTGTCGCTGACCTCCTAGAGACAGGTTTAGTGAGCGAGACCGGCGCTGGCGACTCAAGCGGAGGACGTCGGCCCATCATGCTCGGCTTCGACGATGATGCTCACGCGATCGTAGGCGTGGACATGGGCGCGACGCACATCGCAGTCGCGGTCACAGACCTCCGCTCTCAGGTAAAGGCTTGGCGCTCAAAGATTTTCGACGTGCGCGAAGACCCAGAGGGAGCCTTGAGCCTCATGCGTGGGCTCATCGACGGCGCTCTCATCGAGGCCTCCATAGACCGTGAGCGCCTCGTTGGCATCGGAATCGCAGTCCCCTCCCCCGTTAACCCTGAGAACCCAACGGTCCTGTCCCCGCTCTTCGTGCCGAAGTGGAAGGACCTGAACATCGTCGAGCATCTAGAGAACATCTACCGCGTCCCGGTTGGAATGGACAACGACGCCAACCTCGGCGCTCTCTCGGAGCAGTGGTGGGGAGCCGGCAGAGACGGCCGAGACCTCGCCTACATCAAAGTCGCTACCGCCGTAGGTGCAGGACTCATCATCAACGGCGACATCTACCGTGGTACGACAGGTATCGCTGGCGAGATCGGGCACATCCCCGTAGACCCCTCAGCTGGCGAGTGCGTCTGCGGACTCACCGGCTGCCTCAATCTTCGAATGGGGACTGAGAAGCTCGTACAACGAGCTCATGACCTCAGGCCCGAGCACCCCAAGAGCACGCTCCCGCGCAGAGGCCTCACAGTGAGCCGCCTAG
This sequence comes from Planctomycetota bacterium, assembly GCA_022446815.1. Classification (GTDB taxonomy): domain Bacteria; phylum Planctomycetota; class UBA1135; order UBA1135; genus JAKVCE01. The sequence continues at coordinate 94,102 of JAKVCD010000026.1, read as the reverse complement.
TCGAGGAAGCCTGCGAGGGAGATCGTCTCGCGCGCCTCATCGTCGAAGACGCTGGCCGCCACCTCGCGATCGGGGTGGCCGCGATGCTGAACCTCTTCAACCCTGCAAAGGTCGTGTTCGGCGGGAGCCTGACCCGTGCAGGTGAGCTGCTCCTGAGGCCGCTAAAAGATGCACTAGGAGAGCGCAGCCCCTCCGCCTCGGTTAAACAGTCACAGCTCGTCACGAGCACCCTTGGGATCGAAGGCACAGCGCGAGGGGCCGCGACCCTCATCCTGCGCGCTGCCCTTGATGACCCCACCTTATTTCCTACTCCTCTTGACGTCGAAGTCGCCGCCCACACGACCTAGGCGGATACACCCTGGCCTAGTCGAGAAGGAGAAGAGAGAGCAGATCTGTATGAAGTGTCGCGACTGAATGCGCTTGTTGATGGTGAGCCCGGCTTCGGCCGGGCAAAACCACACTGTCCCTCAGAAGAGAGGGCACAAGCTTTAACCTAGAAGAGCCCGCCTACTGAGGCGACTGCTGACACACATGAGGCAGAGCACTCTCACACGGGTCCGCGGCTGACGCCCCCCTTCGAGATCTCTAGGACGAGAAACGAGAGCTGCGCACCCTCCTTTACATGGGAGATCAGCCTTGGCTTTGCATGAGCACAAAGAGGCACAGCAAAAGCATCAGCGAGGCAGGAGCAGCTTTCACCAGACTGTCACCCCTCATCTTCAAGTGCATGAGCACCGCCCCGAGCATGAGTGCAGCGAGCGCACCTGCCGCAGGCGCAATTAAAGCGGGCACCCAAACGCCTACAACCAGAGCAGTCGCGATGCTTAGCTTGAGCGCACCTATGACATAGAGAGACCAGCCCGGCAGGCCATAGGCCTCGAACTCTTCCTTGAGGTCCCCTGCATCAGCGCACCGAAAGGGCGTCTTCATCTTGGGCCTGAAGATCCATACTGCGTAGATGATTACCGCAGCTGAGAGCTGCGCGATGAGGCTGAGGTCTGTCATGTCCTAATTATTAATCGGCGAGAGACCGAGGTGACAGGACTTTAATCCAAAGCTCAAAGAGGCCTCGCTAAGGCTTTTTCCCAGTCGGGCGCTAGGTTCGCCGGTGACCATAAAGCGTGACGCTCGTCCTTTGGAGCTCGCTCGCTCTCGTCCCCTCACCGGTAGCTCGGGCAAAGGCCCGCGCCATGTTGCCCCAGAAGATCCCTTCGATCTCCGCCTCCGTGAAGCCACGCTCGAGGAGGGCTGCAGCGAGCGCCGGGTAACGACTCGCGTCCTCTAGGCCGGCTGGCGTGTGATCGATGCCGTCGTAGTCCGACCCGATCCCCACGTGTTCGACGCCTGCGACTTCAGCGGCGTGGCAGATGTGGTCGCAGACTCGCTCAAGCGGGAGCGCCGGCGCAGCCTCTTGTAAGAAGCTGGCGCGAGCAAAGAACGTTGCGGCCTCACTGCCTGCGTCTATCGACTCATGCTCCGCGCTCGCTCGCAATCGAACGAGCGCCTGTGCGCAGTCTCTATCTAAGAATGGTGTGCAGAAGACCGCCCCGATGACTCCTCCGTTCTCCCCGAGCGCGCGCAGCTGATCATCACTCAAGTTGCGCGGGTGGTCATTCACCGCTCGGCACCCGGAGTGACTCGCGACGACAGGGCGCTCGCTGACCTCAAGCGTGTCATAGAAGGCCTGGTCTGAGGCGTGAGAGAGATCCACCAGCATCCCGAGCTTGTTCATCCGCCGAACGACATCGCGCCCGAAGTCGCTTAGGCCTGCTGGGGTGCTCGAGCCCGCGCCCTCTCGGCATGAGCTGATCCAAGAGAGGTGGTTGTTCCACACCAACGTCATGACCCGGACGCCGCCCTCGAAGAACTCTTCTAAGTGCTCAAGGCTCTCTTCGATGGAGTGACCGCCTTCGATCCCTGCGATGCCCGCGATGAGGCCACGCCGCCTCGCCTCCTCTACCAGCGCACCGTTCCCGCCAAAGGTGACCAGCTTCGGGTGCCGATCGAGCAGCGCGTTGTACTGATCAAGGAGCTGCGAGCAGCGCGCTCTCGCCGCGCCCACCTCGATGTGTACTGGGTCGACCCAGCACACAAGGACCACAGCCTGGAGGCCTCCGACGCGCCCGCGTACGAGGTCTAAATGACCACCAGTGACGCTGCCGAGGTCGTCCCCGAGGTCGAGGGCGCGCTGGAGCGAGTCCACGTGAGCGTCGAAGACGGGCGTTCGCATGCGTCGATCCTAGCCCTCTAGAGGGCACATTCCTCCCCCCTGCCAACCTGACAGCGACTCCCCCGTCGACCTCTACCATCTGCCATTCAGGCAGCCTCCACCTCTCAGAGGCCCCAAATCGGAGAGAGGCCCGCAACCTTAAGCCCTTATAAACAAAGGGATTGAGCGTGATCCTAGGGGGCCTGCCCGTTCGCCCTCATGGCACAGCGTTTGCCTTTATTGGCCCCTGAAGCTCTACAGAGCACCCCAAACATGAAGGCACCCCAGCACCTCAACCGCCGCATCCTGGTCGCAGATGACGACCTTGAGCTCCGCGCCGGCGTCTGCGATCTCCTCGGAGCTCCGGGCTTTGAGATCGTCGAAGCCGGCCGCGGCGACGACGCGCTGGAGATCGTGCGACGCGAGCGCCTCGACCTCGCGGTCCTCGACTACGAGATGCCCGGCCTGACCGGCATCGACGTACTGAAAGCCGTTGAGTCCGAGCTGTTAGAGATCCCATGCATCCTGCTCTCAGGCTTAGACATCGCCTCAATGGCTATGAACGCTGGCGCTCGCGCTGTGTTCCGCAAGCCCGTCGAGCCCATCGCTCTGCGCGCCGAGGTCTTGAAGACTCTCGGGCTCAACAACTGATCCACCCGCGGCGTTCGCTGCGGGCTACAAAGCAAGCCAACTCCCACTAACCAAGAAAGAAGAAGGCAACCAACATGTCCGAAACCACAGCCGTTTCCATCCGCCCCTTGGGCGATCGCATCCTCGTTCAGCGCGTCGAGGCAGAAGAGATGACCGCCGGCGGCATCATCCTCCCCGAGACCGCCAAGGAGAAGCCGAAGGAAGGTCGCGTCATCGCCGTCGGCGAAGGCCGCACCCTCGACAACGGCGAGAAGTCCACCTTCAGCGTGAAGGCTGGCGATCTCGTCCTCTTCAGCTCCTACGCGGGTACCGACGTCAAGTATCAGGGCGACGAGTACATGATCATGCGCGAAGACGACGTCCTCGCGATCATCGAAGGCTGAGCTAGGCCGAACCTCCCAACACAAGGAGCCAGACTATGGCCAAGCAGATCAGCTACGACACTTCGGCGCGCGAGCACATCAAGAATGGTGTGCAGCAGCTCGCCCGCACCGTGAAGATCACCCTAGGCCCCCGCGGGCGTAACGTGATCATCGAGAAGTCCTTTGGCTCTCCCACCGTCACCAAGGACGGCGTGAGCGTCTCAAAGGAGATCGACCTCGAGGACCCCTACGAGAACATGGGCGCTCAGCTCGTGAAGCAGGTCGCCAGCCAGACCAACGATCAGGCAGGCGACGGCACCACGACGGCGACCGTGCTCGCAGAGGCGATCTTCGTCGAGGGCCTCAAGAACGTCACCGCAGGCGCGAGCCCCGTCGCCCTCAAGCGCGGGATCGACGCTGCTGTTGACGCCACGATCGGCTCCCTTCAGGGGCTATCGAAGGCCGTCTCTGGCAGCGAAGACATCGCGCAGGTCGGCTGCATCGCCTCGAACAACGACCGTGAGATCGGCGAGATGATCGCCAAGGCCATGGACCGCGTCGGCAAGGATGGCGTGATCACCGTTGAAGAGGGCAAGACCACCGAGACTGAGGTCGAGTGGGTCGAGGGAATGCAGTTCGACAAGGGCTTCCTCTCGCCGCACTTCGTGACGGACACCGCCAGCATGGAGTGCGTCCTCGAGGACGCCTATGTGCTCATCCACGAGAAGAAGATCTCGTCGGTGAAGGACATGATCCCGCTCCTCGAGCAGATCGCTCAGACCGGCAAGCCCCTCCTCATCGTCGCTGAAGACGTCGAAGGTGAGGCGCTCGCCACCCTCGTGCTGAACCGCCTCCGCGGCTCCTTCCCCTGCTGCGCCATCAAGGCGCCGGGCTTCGGGGAGCGCCGCAAGGCCATGATGGAAGACATCGGCGTCCTGACTGGCGGCCAGCCGGTCTTCGAGGCAACCGGCGGCACCCTTGAGGGCACCACCCTCGAGATGCTCGGAACGGCCAAGAAGGTCATCGTCAACAAGGACACCACGACGGTCGTCGCGGGCTCCGGTGAGAAGGACGCGATCATGGGTCGCATCGAGCAGATCAAGGCAGAGATCGACAACACGAGCTCTGACTACGATCGCGAGAAGCTCCAAGAGCGCCTCGCCAAGCTCTCCGGCGGCGTGGCCAAGGTCAACGTCGGCGCCTCCACTGAGGCTGAGATGAAAGAGAAGAAGGCCCGCGTTGAGGACGCCCTCCACGCGACCCGCGCGGCCGTCGAAGAGGGCATTGTCCCCGGCGGCGGCGTAGCCCTCCTCTCCTGCATCAGCGCCATCGAGGGGCTCGACCTCTCAGGCGACGAGAAGGTCGGGGCGAGCATCGTGCGCCGCGCGATCGAGGCACCCATCCGCCAGATCGCCGCGAACGCCGGTCAAGATGGCTCCGTGATCGTTCAGACGGTTCGCTCTGAGGGCGGGACCCACGGCTACAACGCGGCCACGGACACCTACGAGGACCTCGTTGCCGCTGGCGTGATCGACCCGACAAAGGTCGTTCGCACCGCGCTCGAGAACGCGGCCTCCGTGGCGAGCCTCCTGCTCACCACAGACGCCCTCGTCTCCGACATGCCTGGGGACCCGGAGCCTGCTGGCGCCGGGCACGTGCACTAGACGACCTCAACCCATTAGGAGAGGCCCGCTCGGCATCCGCCGCGCGGGCCTCTTTCGTTTCTAAGCCAAGCCCGCGATGTGCTCTAGGGCGTTCGCGAGGAGGCGGTGGCTGTCGTCCGTATAGCCGCCGCTCGGAACCATGGCCACGGGGATGCCCCGAGAGACCGCAGCCTCGATCACGAAGCGGTCGCGCTCGAGGACGTGTGCCTCATCCACCTGCAGATCACCCAGCGGATCTCCTGCGAAGATGTCAGTGCCGGCGTTGTAGAAGATGAGCTCAGGCTGAAACTCCTCGACCGCCGCCGGCAGGTGCGCTCTCAACCGCTCGACGTACTCCGGCCCATCGATCCCGCCCGGGAGCGGATGGTCCCAGCGGATCCCACCGCGAGCGTCGGCGTCTCCCATGGGGTAGATCTGGAAGTTGTACATATCGAAGACCTCGACCCCTGGATCTCCTTGGTAGATAGCCTCGACGCCATTGCCCTGATGGACGTCGAGGTCGACCACCATCACGCGCTCGAGCCGGCGCTCCTCGCGCGCAACCTCGATCGCGACGGCGATGTCAGAGTAGACGCAGAAGCCCTCTCCCTTCGAGCGCTTCGCGTGGTGGTAGCCGCCAGAGAGGTTCACCGCCACCCCCGAGTCAAAGGCCGCGCGCACGGCTTGGATGGTGCCGCCGCTCGCTAGGCGCATCGGAGTGAGAGCGAGCTCATCGAGCGTCTCAAAGGGGGCCTGCGCGAGCGCCTCAACCTCCAGGATGTTTGCGATGACCGCTGGCGAGGTGAGCGAGTCGAGGTAGCCCGATTCATGGACGAGCTCTAGCTGCTCACGGGTTACCTCGACCGGCTCTATGACGCGGCCCTGAAGGGAGACGCCACGCTCTTCGAGCACAGCGAGGGCCCTCTGGAACTTCTCTCCGTCAAAGAGGTGAACGTTCCCGTATCCAGGCGGGAGCACGAAGGTGTAGCGCTCCGAGTAGATGAAGACCGGAGAGAGCTGGGCTGCCATGGGGGCATCCTACCTCGGGCCCGCGCTCAGCCCCCCGGCCAGACGCAACCGTCGAGGCAGAGGCGTCCGGAGTCGACTCCCGAGAGCGCCGCGTCGCCGCCGGTGTAGCCCAAGGCGTCGAGCTGCGCGCGGTCGGAGGCGTCGAGAGCCTCAGTCGATTCACCGCGGGGAACGGCGAGTTCGCGACGCTCGGTGTACTCCACCCGGAGCTCGTCTAAGAGCGCGAGCGCAGCGCTAGCCTCGCGAGAGTCAGCGTCCAAGGCCTGCGGGGGCCCCGCTTGCTCAGGGTTCACTGTGAGGTCGTAAGCCTCTATCTGCCAAGGCTCACCAGGCTTATGCCCTCGGAAGAGGTAGTGCCGATCACGGGTCAAGAGACCGAGCCTGCGAGTGGGGATAGGCCCTGCCTCAAAAAGCAGGAGCTCGGTCAGATAGGTGCCTCGGCTCTCTCCGCCTTCGTGAGCGAGTCGAGCGAGATCGACCCCTGGAGAGGATATAGGGGTCGGGAGACCGACAGCGCTCAGGATGGTCGGTGCGATATCGATGATCCCCGTCGGTCCAGTAATGCGCGCGCCCTCGGGCAGCTCCCCGGGCCAACGCAAGAGGAGCGGGACGTGAACAGACTCGCGGTAGAGCTGCTTACGGTGCGTCTTTCGTTCGTGCTCGAAGAACTCCTCGCCATGGTCCGAGGTGATCACCACGAGGGTGTCCTCCGTGAGGCCGAGCTCTTCGAGAGCGTCAAGCACACGCCCCACCTCAGAGTCGATCCACGAGATGCCGCCGTCATAGAGAGCGAGGAGGTGCTCGAGGTCACGCGCAGGCATGTCCTTGTGAACGAGTGAGCCGGCACCAGTGATGTCGCGCCCATCGATCGGCCCCTCGTAACCTGGATCGTAGAGCTCGTCGTAAGGGGAGGGCGGGGTGTAGGGGTCGTGCACATCAAAGAGGTGCAGGAAGAGGAAGATCGGCTGCTCGTCACCGTCGGCGACCTCAGCTCGGAGCCACTCGAGGCCACGGTCCACCACCTCTGGCGCTGTAGGCCGACCGATGTCGAACAGCTCCGGATACTCCTCCTGGAGAGCGCGGCCTATGGCCTCTTGCGCTGCGCGATCGTCGAGCTCCCTCGCAGCGTCAGCCCGCGGCTTGATCTTCGGATGATCCCAGCCAAAGAGCCCGTGACGCTCGTAGATGTCGAAGCCCGGTCCCAGCCCGAACTTCTCCTCCAAGTAGATCCAGCTATAGAAGCCCCCCGTGGCGTAGCCAGCCTCCTGCAGGAGCTCGCTCACGAAGCGCCCCCGAGACGGAAGCTTTAGCTCCTCCTCTCCCGGTCGAAGGTTCCAGAGCTGCTCATCGCAGACACCGTGAACGCTCACAGGTAGGCCCGTGAGCATCGACCAATGAGAGGGCAACGTCCACGAGCTAGTCGAGACGGCCTCCTCACACAGCACGCCTTCGCGCGCTAAGGCGTCGAGGCGCGGTGAGGTCTCCCGTTCATGCCCATAACAGGACAGCCGGTCAGCCCGGAGGGTGTCTAAGCTGATGAGGACGACGTGAGGACGCTCAGCAGCAGGCTCAGCGCAAGCAGCCGAGAAGAGCGCTGCGGTGAGCGCGAGAGAGCGCGTCGCTGCTGTACGTGAGGTCCTCATGATCTGCATGCTAGCCGCAGAGATGCCGGGATCACTCCTCTTCGACCGGACCGCGGATCACGCGGATGAGCTCACCTTCGGAGTTGAACACCAGTGTGGTCGGGATGGGGAGGCGCTCTAGGTCCACGAGAGCAGTGATCATGCGAGCATCTTCAGTCTCCTCACCGTCGGTGGCGATGAAGTAAGGAGCGAGGCTCGGTGCCCGCTCAGCAGCGAGAGTCTTCGCGCGCTCCACATCACCGGGCGCATCAGCGCTCACGAGGAGGACCCGGCGTCCCTTCGTCCCGTCGATCTCATCGAGGAGCGGCAACTCGGCCACACAGGGCCCGCAGTAGCTCGCCCAGAAATTGATCCACAGCTCTCCGTCACTCGTGAGCTCGCGGGTGTTGACCGTGCGGACCTCGCCCTCTGCGTCCTTCAACAAGAGGTCGCCGATGTCCTTCCCTAGCTCGATGTTTAACCCTAAGGGGAGCGGGTCCGGCAGCGAGCGCGGCCGCGCCTCGAAGGGCTCAGGCGCGCCAGCGTTCTCGACGAGGAGCACGCGGCTGCCGGCCTCGACGACGCCGAAGTCTTCCTTACCGCCGCCGACCCAGCGCACCTCGACCCGCGCGCTCTCAGCCTCGCCGAGACCAAAGATGAGCTCTGGGGCTTGGCATGACACGAAGCCTGCGCCCCTGCTCAAGACATCCGCTACGGGGCCGTGAGGTCCGTGGACGACTACGGTCGCTCCGATGGCCTCGTATTGAGTGGTGGTCGCCCGCAAGCGCACCTTGATGAAGCCGCCACCATGACCTAGCTCGTTGCGCTGCAGGGAGTGGCGCTCACGCTGGGTGTGGTGGATGAACATGTCGACATCTCCGTCGTCATCGAAATCTGCGGCGATGACGCCGCGCCCATCATTCGGGTCGTCACAACCAGAGAGGTCCGAGCAGTCTGCGAAGGTGCCGTCGCCGCGGTTGATGAAGAGCTTGTCACGCTCGTTCCCGCTAAAGCTACGGCCTCCCTCCGACATCTGGCGCATGTGCCTGGAGACGTAGGCGTCGCTCCCGACCTGCTGCTTCTCAAATACGCCGTCGGTCTCACACTCTGCCGTGGACGCCACCACGTGGCGCCAGAGGGTGCTTCATGTGTCGTGCGCGAGCTCTCCTGTCACGAAGCCGTTCGTGACGAAGATGTCCGTGCGACCGTCTAGGTCGAAGTCGCAGAGGATCGGCGCCCACGCCCAGCTCGCGTTCACTCCGCCAGCCTCAAGGGGCAGCGCCTCAAAGCCATCCCCGGAGCGGATGAAGATCGTGTTTCCTGCAGCCGTCTTCTTCAGCATCTCGAAGGTCTCAGCGTCGACCTCATCCTTGAGGCGATCCAAGATGCGGTTCCCCGCTGTGGAAGACATGTTGGCGACGTAAATGTCCAAGAGACCGTCATTGTTGAGGTCGCCAAAGGACACGCCCATGCCATTGCCGCGGTCCAAGAGGCCGAGCTCCTCAGCCACCTCGGCGAAGGTGCCGTCGCCCTCGTTGCGGTAGAAACGGTTCAGGCCATAGTCGTTCGCGACGTAGAGGTCGAGGTCACCGTCGAGGTCATAGTCCGCTGCGGCTGAGGCGTAAGACCAGTAGCCAGCCTGAACGCCAGCCTGCTCCGCGACCTCCTCAAAGCGCTCGCCCTTGATGTTCCGAAAGAGGCCGTTGGGCTTGCCGTTTGTCGCGTCAATCCACGAGTTGTTGTGCTCCGCTTCAAGGCGACCGTAGCCGCACACGTAGACGTCCAGCCAGCCGTCCATGTCGTAGTCGAAGGTCGTCGCCGAGTAGCCGACCAGCGGGACCTCCAAGCCGATGTCTTCCGTGACTAACGCGAAGACGCCCTCACCGTCGTTCAGATACAGCTTCGAGGTCTGACCGCGCAGCTCACCCTCATCTGTCAGCCACCCCTCATGCGCGACGAAGAGGTCTTGGTCGCCGTCGTTGTCGAAGTCGAAGAAGACCGCGCCGGTCCCCATGTCCGGCTGTAGCACGCCGCGAGCCTCGGCCTCCTCAACAAAGGTCCCTTCCGGCGTCGCTATATAGAGGAAGTTCCGGCCGTCGCTCGGGTGGAAGACATCCCACAGGCCGTCACCGTTCACGTCAGCAGATGCCGAGCCGTTCCAAGCGTAGCTCTGGTTACCCGGCTGGCCGAAGCGCAGACCTTGGTGAGCAACGCCCGTAGAGGTCGCCACGTTTGTGAAGATCGGCCCCTCGCGACGCTCAAGCTGCAGCGAGGTCAGCTCAAACTGTTCGATCCCCCACTTCGCGCGCTCTTTGCGGACGAGCAGATATGCATAGCCCGAGAGAGATGCGCGGCCACCGCTCGCGTGGGTGCCGATGTAACGCATCCACACCTTGACCTTCCCCCAGCGCTCGCGGCCGCTCTGAAACTCAGCGCCCTTGGTCTTCCAGATCACGGAGTCCATAGTCTCCCAGGCCCCGATGTGCTCCTCGATCCCGTCGAGGAAGTCTCCTCGCCCGACGACCTCGAGTGCGGAGACGTCGTACTCCGTGCGGACCGCATCTAGCTCGAGCGCTGTCTCCTGAGCCACGCCCAATCCAGCGATCGAGTGCCCTGCGAAGTCCTCCCGCAGCCACTCTGAGGCGGCAGAGAGGTCGCGACGGCGCAGCTTATCCGAGAAGTCGAGTAGCCAGTCCGCGATCTCCTCGGAGAGGTCCTCTACCGTCTCAAGGTGAACGACAGGCTCGCTCGGCTTGGGCACCTCGATCGCTAGAGGGAGCTCTGCCGGTGAGCTTGACCCGCCTTGGTCAGCGGGCTGTTGCGCAGGCTCTTCCGAGCATGCGCAAAGGGAGAGAGCAAAACAGAGCCCAAGGGGGGCAGAGAGGCGTGAGAGTCTGGAGGACATGATCTCGGTGTATGCGTCGGGTTCTCGCGAATCCCAAGCATATCGGTCGAGGCCTGCACATACCTCACCTTTGCGCCGCGGAGCTCTCCCGACCTAGCGACGCAGCGCAGCTTTCAAGGTCGCGCGCTTCACTGGCCCAGAGGCAGAGAGGCAGCACGCCTGGGGGTGCAAATGCTTCTTCGCCGCCCGCTGAATATCGTCTGGCGTCACCTCATCAAAGGCTCGCGGGAGCGTCTCGAGATAGTCATCCGGGAAGGCGTGGATGTGCGAGGCGATCAGGTAGGAGGCCCTGCGCGCGGCGCGCTCATAGCCCATCGGGAAGGAGCCGATCAGGTACCCCTTGACGAGGTCCAGCTCGGCCTCGGTGACGGGCTCTGTTTGTATGCGCTCCATCTCGTCGAGGAAGCCTCCGATGGCGGTCTCGACATTCTCAGGGCTCGTCCCGATGTAAGCGGTGAACATTCCAGGGCTGACGCCAGCAGAGGAAGAGATGCTCGCGTGGACCGTGTATGCGAGCCCGAGCTGGTCACGCAGGCGTCGGGCGATCCGGTTCGTGAAGCCCGGCCCCGTACCTAGGACATGATCCAGGACGACGAGCGCGGGGTAGTCCGGGTCTGAGCGCCGGACCCCGAGGTGACCGAGGAAGAGGTGCGCCTGTCGGCGCTGGGCCTCATGCAAGGAGACCCGCACCCCGCGCTTGGGGAACTTCGGCTTGCGAGGTTGCAGCAGCTTGCCGGGCGCCCACCCCTTGAGGAGCCGGTCAAAGAGCCGCTTCACAGCCGGCCCTTCCACGTCACCACAAACAGCGATCGTTGCGCGGTTGCTGACCCAGGCGCGGCTGTGGTGTGTGCGCAGCGTCCGCGCGTTGATCTTCGAGACGGTCTCGAGCGAGCCATAGGGCGCCCGACCCATCCAGTGGTCACCATAGATGAGGCTTCGGAAGCCGAGGCGCGCCTGCGCTTGCGGGTTCTCGCGCTCTACGAGCAGCCGATGCTGCAGGCGCTGCTTCTGCAGCTTCACGCGATCCGTGGGAAAGGTCGGCCTCAAGATCATCTCTGCCAAGATCGCGGCGAGAGACCGCCACTCCTTCCCTTCGACCCGCGCTGCCAAGCCTGAGGCTGAGCCGATGATCTGCGCGCCCATAGGCTCAAGCTGAGCCGCGAGCTCTTCTTCAGACCACTTCTCCGTACCTTGTGAAAGGAGCGCGCTCGTGAGGTAGGCCGTGCCCTCTTTGCCGGCGGGGTCAAGGGATGGGCCTCCCTTGAGGTGCAGCTCGAGCGCTGTCACCGGCGCGCCAGGCCTAGGCGAGACCAAGAGAGAGGCTCCACACTTGAGCTCGTAGCGCTCGACAGGGACAGAGAGTCGGACTCCACCGCTGGGGCGGCGCGCTTGAGTCGTCATACGCGCTCCCCCTCGGGCAGCGACCAGCCGATCACGCGACGGGAGGGTGTAAGGAAGCGAGCGGTCGCCTCCTTCACGGCCACTGCTGTCACGGCCTCGTTACGCTCGACGCCTTCGACAGCCAAGCGCCAGTGCGCGTCTACCGCGAACTCGCCTAGCTCTTCAGCGATATCACTGACCGTCTCCGACTCGTGCGCATCGGAAGCCTCTAGGATTCTCTTCGCTCTGCGGAGCTCGCTCTGTGGCAGTCGCTCACAAGCTAAGCGCGCGAGCTCATCGTCGATCGCGCGCTCGAGCGTGCGAGGATCGACGCCGTCTGCGCACTCTGCGTAGACCCAGAAGACCCCTGAGTCCACGCGGGCGTCATTCGCAGCCGAGACGCTAATGGCGAGCTTCTCATCATGAACGAGTCGAGCCTGGAGCCTAGAGAGCCGCCCGTGGGTGAGCAGCGCCGTGACCACGTCGAGGGCGTAGTCCTCATCCGAGCCGACCACCGTTGTTGGCCAGACCATCACGAGCCTACGGCTCGAGTCATCCCAGTGCGTCGTGACACGCTGTTCACCAGCGGGCTCTGCGATGAGCCCAGCCGCGCTCTCTGAGGGCTTCGGCCCCGCGGGGATCGAGCCGAAGCGCTCCCGCGCAGCCTTAAGCGCCCGCCGCGGGTTGACGTCACCACAGATCACGAGGACTGCGTTCCCAGGGTGGTAGTGACGCTCGTAGTAGGCGCGCATGGTCTCGACGCTCATCCCTCGCAAGACGTCCTCGTAGCCGATCACGGGGCGCCGGTAGGAGTGCCGCTTGAACATCGCCTCGGTCACGGCCTGCGTAAGTCGACGCCAGGGCTCGTCTTGTCCCATTGAGAGCTCTTCGAGGACGACCTTCTTCTCTGAGGCGAACTCATGCGGGTCGAGGGTCAGCCCTTGCATGCGATCGGCCTCAATGTCGAGCGCGACCTCCCAGCGATCCGAGGCCAGCTCGAACCAATACGCGGTGTGGTCGGGCGTCGTGAACGCGTTGTTGCTCCCGCCAAGGACGGTCGTGATCCGGTCCACCTCTCCCTTACCGAAGCGCGCGCTCCCCTTGAACATCATGTGCTCGAGGAAGTGGGAGACACCTGCCTCCCCCTCAGCCTCATGACGCGACCCGACCCCATAAAAGACCATCGAGGCGACGACGGGGTCATCGTGACGTTCGGCGATCAGAACGCGGAGGCCGTTCTTCAGGCGGTGCTCATGAATGACGGCGCCTGCCTTCGTCGGCTTCACGGCAGCCTGCTTTGAACGTCTCGCGCTCATCCCCTCTTCCCCTTCTTCGGCGCGAGGTGCTTCTTCTTGGGCTTGGCGTTCTTTGTCCCATAGCCACCAGCAGGCCGCGCTGCGCCACGGCGGCTCGCCGTCACGCGCGTCTTGCCACCCTTGACCTTCCCGATCCCTCGACTGCTGCTCTTTCTACGAGGCGCATCGCGCTCCTCTTGTGCGGGAGCACCCGCGAGCAGGTCCTTGACCTCTGTGGGCTTCAAGCGGCGCCACCAGCCTGAGCGGAGACCGCGGCCAGTGAGGTTTCCAATGCGCGAGCGCTCGAGGCTCATGACCTTGTAGCCGACCTTCGCGAAGACACGCCGGATCTCTCGGTTCATCCCCTCATGGAGGGTGACCACGACGTGTGTGAAGTCGCGACCACGCTTCCGCACGGTGACCCGTGCGCCGCCGGTCTTACCCTCTGCGAGCTGTACGCCTGCGCGGACTCGCTCTAGCGCCTCACCTTCGAGCTGCCCGCGCAGCTTCACACGATAGCTCTTCTCGATCCCAAAAGAGGGGTGCATCACGCGGTGCGCGAAGTCTCCGTCATTTGTCAGGAGGATCAGCCCCTCGCTCTCCTCGTCGAGGCGCCCGACCGTATAGATGCGCCCCTTCGTCTTGTCATTTACGAGGTCCACCGCGCGCTGTCGCTGCTCACGTGGCTGGTTCGTGCAGACGACACCCTTCGGCTTGTTGAGAAGGTAGTAGCGCTTCTCCAGGGCTGCCTCAGGCTTGAGGACAGTCCCACCCGCCTCGACGGTCTGTGTCGTCGGGTCGATGCGAGTGCCGAGCTCGACGACCGGCTCTCCGTCCACGAGGACCATCCCGCTGGAGATGAGCTCGTCACACTTGCGGCGTGAAGCGATCCCGTGATCAGCGAGGTACTTGTTGAGGCGGACCATGCCGTCCTCTCGGACCGACGGCGCCGCAGGGCGACCGCTGCCAGACTGCGCCTTCCGGCGAGTCACAGCCTTCTTCTTACCACGCCCTCTTGCGACCCTCGCGCTGTGTGCTCGGGCTCCAGCTTCGCGACGATCTAGCAGCTCGCGCTTCTGTCTGGCGGAGCGTTTCTTCTTCGCAGGACTCACGAACTACCCCCTCGTCTCAACCCGCATGAGCTTGGCCTGCCCGCCCTCGGGCATCACTCGGTGCGATCCCAAGGAGGCTGGCACGAGCCAGGTGTCTCCGGCCTCCATCGACCAGCGTTCCTCGCCCGCCGCGATCAGCGCCCGGCCTTCGATCAGCACATAGGCCGCGGCGCGCTCACACGCCTCGAACTCGTGATAGCTCGCCAAGTCGTAGAGGCTCACAGAGAAACGCTCAGCTTCGATGAGTTGCGCATAGTGGTTACCGCCGCCGCAGCTCTGGAACTCAGGCCGGGTCGGGCCGACAGGGCGAGCATCCCAATCTACGGAGACTAAGGCCGACTCCTTGTGGAGCTCTCGCGGCTCACCGTTCAAGCCAGAGCGATCCCAGTCGTAGAGGCGAAAGGTGACGTCTGCGTTGTCCTGCACCTCGACGAGAGTGATCCCTTCCCCGATGGAGTGGAGCGTGCCCGCGGGGACATCGATGAAGTCACCTGTCTTCACCTCAAAGTGCTGCAGGTTGTCGACGACCCCGCTCGTGTCCGCTACGTCGACGAACTCTGAGACATCTACACCTTCCTTCAAGCCGAGGTAGATCAAGCTGTCAGGTTCTGCCGCGAGGACATACCAGCACTCGTGCTTTCCCTCACCCTTGAAGCCCAGCCGCTCCGCGGCCTTGTTGTCAGGGTGCACCTGCACCGAGAGCGGCTTGGTCGCGCACAAGTACTTGATCATGACAGGGAAGTGACCGCTCTCAGAGGGAGAGGTCTTACCCAAGATCGCTTCGGAGGAGGACATCATCAGCCCGCGCAGAGAGCGCTCAGCGAAGCCTCCGCCTCTGATCACGGAGACGTGGTCCTCCCGGTCAACTAGCTCCCAGGTCTCGCCGACGGGGCCCTCAACCTCGATCTCGATCCCCGGAGTCTCTTCGAGCACGCGCCCGCCCCAGATCTTCTCCATGAAGATTCGGGTCAGCTGCAGCGGCTCTCTGATGCTCTCTCGCTCGGTGTCAGGATCACTCATGACGGGGAGAGTCTAAGGGCTAAAGGGCGCGAGCGCTGCCCGCGCTCCAGGTTCATACATCGAGATCGCCCTCTCTGGGCTCACCCCACGGCTTCCTGGAGGAGCCTGCGAGCCTCCGCCTGAGCCGTATCCGCGTCAGCTCCGCCGCTGATCATGTCAGCGACCTCTGAGACCCTATCTCCCTCGGAGAGCTCCTGGACCCAGGTCCTCGTCCTGCCCCCCTCAGTGCGCTTCTCCACCCTGAGGTGGCGGTGAGCGGCTGCGGCGACGGCGGGGAGGTGCGTCACACAGAGGATCTGGTGGTGCTCTCCCAGCTCACGCAGGTGCGCCCCGACCCGCGGTGCGAGGCGTCCGCCGACGCCTGAGTCGATCTCATCAAAGATCAGAGTCGGGATGGTCTGCCGGGCTGCTAGGGCGCCGCGCAGGGCGAGGAGGATGCGCGCCGCCTCACCTCCCGAGGCGACCTCTGAGAGAGGGCTCAGCCCCTCGCCTGGGTTCGCGGCCAACTGAAAGGCGACCTGATCCGCGCCGTCTAGACCGAAGCGAGCGGCGCTCGAAGGGCTGACGTTGGGCGAGTCCGCGGCGGGCTGTCCGCGCTCCTCCACAGAGACGCCGAACTCGGCGCGCTCGAGCCCGAGGTCTTTGAGTGAGACCTCCACGGCCTCCTTGAGCTTCTGCCGGAGGCCGCGCCGCTGCTCCGTCAACGCGTCGGCGGCTTCGCCGAGCTTTGTCTCAGCGGCGCGCACCTCTCGCTCGAGCTCTTCGGGGCTGCCCGCGCCAGCCTCGAGCTCTGCGAGCTCTTCTGCGAGCCGCGCTTGGAGAGCGACGAGGCCTGTGAGGTCTGTCCCATGTTTCTTGGCGAGGCGCTCGTAGCCCGCGAGCCTGCTCTCTACCTCTTCGAGACGACCAGGGGAGACCTCGACTCCACCGAGAAAGCGAGCGAGAGACTCTGAGGCCTCAGACAGGTGCAAGGAGGCCTCGCGCAGCGCCTCCGCGGGCTCGCTGAGGTCTGCGATCTTCACCTCCCAGCGCTCGAGCGCAGACAGCGCAGAGTGCACGCGCGCGATAGCAGAGCCCTCCTCGCCGTCTAGCCCCTCAAGCGCGCCGCCGACCTCGCGAGTGAGGTCCTCGGCGTGGCGCAAGCGCTCGCGCTCCTCGCTGAGCTCACGGCCCGCCTCAACAGAGAGCCCCGCCTCATCGAGCTCGCTGAACTGGAAGCGGACGAGGTCGAGACGGTCTGTGCGGCTGCGCGCGCCCTCCTCAAAAGAGGTGAGCACATCTAAGAGCCGAGCCCACTCGGACCTGAGCCCTCGGTAGGTCTCGACGAGCTCTTCATGTCCGCCGTAGGCGTCGAGCAGAGAGATCTGTTCGCGCGCCTCGAAGAGACTCTGGCCTTCGTGCTGACCGTGGATCTCAACGAGGGAGCTGGAGAGGGTGCGGAGGAGGCGCTGCGTGACGACCTGGCCGTTGAGCTTTCCCTGAGTCTTCCCGTCCGCGCGCAAGCGCCTGACCAAGACGAGCTCTAGGTCCTCATCGGCAGAGAGGTCTTCAAGGATCTCTGGCAGGTGCTCGGTGAGGAGCTCTCGCAGCCTCGCCGGGACCTCTCCAGCGCCGAACTGAAACAAGCCCTCAACGCGGGCCTCTCGCGCGCCCTCGCGCACGAGCTTGCCCTTGGGGCGCTCCCCTAGGAGGAGCTTCAAGGCGCCGATGAACAGGCTCTTTCCAGCCCCTGTCTCACCAGTGATGCAATTCAACCCTCCCCCGAAGGAGAAGGTCGCGTCCTCGAACAGCGCGAGGTCCCGGATGGAGAGCTCAACCAACACAGCCCTGGAAGGATCAGCAAGAGAGGCGCCGGTTGCAACGAAGTCCCTAGATTGCGTGACATAGACCCCTTATAGGAACCCACACTCTCGGAGCGCCCCGGAGCCTTATGAGCACAGAAAGAGAAGAACCCGCTGAGATTCAGGTCTCACGAAACCCGCTCACCCGCGGGCTGTGGCTCTCGTTGGGCCTCTCCTTCGTCGCCCTAGGCTCCGTCGGGATCGTGATCCCAGGCCTCCCAACGACCCCCTTCATGCTGCTCGCTGCTGCCTGCTTCGCGCGCTCTTCAGAGCGCTTCTACAGCTGGGTCATCACGAACCCGATCTTCGGCGCTCAGGTCGTGCGGTACCGGGCGGGTCACGGTCTGCGCCCAAGCATCAAGCTCCTCGGCTCGACGCTCGCCAGCCTGTTCATCGGCTACGCGGTCCTCTTCGGGATCCCTTCTGAACGGACCGGGCTCCGCGCCTTCGTCGCCGCAATCGGCGTCTTCGGTGTCTGGTTCATCCTCTCCCGACCGACTGATCGCGGCGAAGACTGAGCGCTGAGGCTCAGCTCAAGTACCAGATCGCGGTGCTGCCGTAGGTCCGCTCTTCGACCCTGCTCTCAGGTCCGAACTCCTCTGCTTTGAGCGCGCGCTTCGGGGCGTGCAATACGATCACTCCCCCATCACGGAGGACCTCGCTTCGCAGGGTCTCGACGAGCTCCAAGACTGCGGCGCGCTCCTCGCCCTCGATCATCGGATAGGGCGGGTCTAAGAGGACGAGGTCAGCCCAAGGCCCGTCGGCTCCAGGCGACGCGGCGCGCGCGCGCTCGGAGAGGGCGTCACAGGAGAGGACCTCCACGCGTTCGGTCAGACCAAGCGCCGCGACGTTCTCCTTGAGCGCCTTGAGGGCCTCACGCCCTTGCTCAACGAAGCGCGCGTGCGCCGCGCCGCGGCTCAGGGCCTCTAAGCCAAGGCTGCCCGAGCCAGAGAAGAGGTCGAGCACTGCGGCGTCATGTACTAGCTCGCCTAGTGACGAGAAGACGGCCTCGCGCACCCGGTCCAGCATCGGTCGCGTCCCTCGCCCAGGGGGCGCAGCGATGCGTCTGCCTCGGTACTCTCCTGAGATGATGCGCACGGAGGGAGGATACGGGCTCAGCGAGCGCGCCGACATCCTCCAGCAGAGTCACACGTTGAGCGGGCCCCTATCGCCCTCACTCCAACGCCTGAGGTCCTCGTTGAGATTAGGACTTCTTTGGATCGACACTTCGTGATCCTTAGGATGCCGAGGCATGCCCCCCGTCCGCTTACACGTCAACGTCGATCACATCGCGACCGTGCGTCAGGCTAGGCGCGAAGCCTTCCCCGACCCCGTCTCTTGGGCGCTCGCATGCGAGGCCGCCGGCGCAGACGGGATCACCTGCCACCTGCGCTTTGACCGACGCCACATCCAAGACGAGGACGTTCGCAGGCTCCGGGAGGCGGTCACTACACCGCTGAATCTCGAGCTCGCGCTCACACCCGAGATGGTTGAGATCGCGCTCGAGTCGGGCGCAGAGCTCTTCTGCCTCGTTCCCGAAAGCCGAGAAGAGCTGACGACCGAGGGCGGACTCAACGTCCACGCTGAGCTCGAGCGAGTCCGTGAGGTGAGCGCGGCCCTCAGCGCACGAGGCGGGATCGTGAGCGCCTTCGTCGACCCCGAGGAGAGCGCGCTTGAGGCCTCAGCTGAGGCCGGCTGCGCCTACGTAGAGCTCCACACAGGGACCTATGCGAACGCTGGCCCAGAGGAGGTAGAGCAGGAGCTCGAGCGGCTGCACGAAGCCTGCGAGCGCGCTCACGCCTTGGGTCTAGGGGTGAACGCTGGGCATGGGCTTACGCTTGAGAACGTCGGCCACATTGCCCGCCTACCTCATATACAAGAGCTCAACATCGGCTACGCGATCGTCGCGCGGGCCCTCACCGTGGGTGTGGAAGCAGCCGTCCGCGAGATGAAAGACGCGATCGAGGAGGCCGTCTCTTGAGCCCTCACTCCCCGCTACACGGGAGCTTCGTCGCGCTGCCGACGCCCTTCCGCGACGGCACGCTCGACCTGCGCCAGCTCGACGCCTTGATCGACTATCACGCCGAGGTGGGGACGGACGGGCTGCTTGTCTGTGGCACTACCGGTGAATCCGTCACCCTCACGGAGTTCGAGCAGCGCAGGCTCATGCGCTTCGCAGCGGAGCAAGCCGCTGGACGCCTACCTGTGATGGCAGGGGTCGGTACAAACAGCACAGCTGAGACCGTTCAGCTCGCAGGCTATGCGGACGAGGTCGGTATCGACGCGATCCTTGTCGTGACCCCTTACTACAACAAGCCCTCCCCAAACGGACTTCGCCTGCACTACGGTGAGGTCGCCGCTGCGACCGAGCGTCCGATCTTCCTCTACAACAACCCCGGTCGTACCGGGTGTGACCTCGACCCCGACCTCGCCGCTGAGCTCGCTCAGACTCACGAGAACATCGTCGCCGTGAAGGAGGCTGCCCCGGGCCTTGAGCGCGCGCGACGTCACCTCGCCCTCGGAGCGCTCGACCTCTTCTGTGGAGAGGACTCCCTCCTCGCGGAGTACGTCGCGTTAGGCGCGCGTGGCTCGATCACAGTGACCGCCAACCTGCTACCTCAAGAGATCAGCGACCTCTTCCGCGTTGGGGGCCCAGAGCGCGACCCTGAACGCGCAAACACGCTCGCTGCGAGGATCGCGCCGATCGCGGAGGCCCTCTTCTGCGAGTCGAGCCCCGTCCCTGTGAAGTGGGCCCTCTCGCGCATCTTCGGCACCACCCCGGAAGTTCGCCCTCCCCTCGCTCCGCTGGAGACGGAGAGCGAGCGATTGCTCGAGGGCGCGCTGCTCAAAGCGGGGCTCCTCGATCGCGAGCTCGCGCGCAGCTGAGGCCCGGCGGGGCTCCGCGGCCCGCCACCGCAGAGCCCCCAGGCGCTGTCTGACCATCAAAACTCCTCCTTCTCCCGGGACTCCGAGGGAGTCCCTTACAGAAAACTACCCCGCATAAGGGTGCACAGGCCGAGTTGGTCATTGCCGAAATCTGCTTCGTGGCCAACAATAGAGCCTCGACCCCGAACTCTACGGAGCCTTCAAAATGTTCAAGCTGATCCCCCTCGCCATCATCGCCAGCCTCTCTCTCGCCTCCTGCGACTGCATCGCCAGCCTCTGCGGAGACTGCGGTGACGATGCAGCCTGCGCTGCCGAGTGCAGCGAAGAGGCCGCTGAGACTCCGGCCGCCGACTGATCGAGTTAGGCCGGAGGCCTCACGCCTTCGTCTCCAAACCACTCTTCCCGAAGGTCTGGTGCATGCGCCCGGCTCTGTAGCCGATCCATGCCCACAGGCCGGCGACCGGGATCATGACAGCGGCGAGCCCCACCCCAACGACGCCGGCTGATCGCAGCGCGTTGAAGGCGTGACCTGCGAGCGCATCTCCCCCTCGGAAGACGGCCGTATCGAGGAAGCTCTTCGCCTTGTACTTCTCACCGCGAGAGACCGAGGTGAAGAGCACCTCACGCGAGGGGCCTGAGATCGCGTAGGTGGCCGAGCGCCTGGCGACATCTACGATCGCGAGGGCTGTGATCGTCGGGACTAGACCCAGTGCGCCCACACCCAAGGCGTAGATGCAAGGCAACACACAGAGCGCTACCGCTACGCCTGCGACCTTGAGGAGCCTCGCAGTGATGAGGACCTGGAGCAGAACCGTCGCGCACTGGACCCAGAGGTTCACCCGAGCGAAGAAGGCGGTTCGCTCGGCCTCCTCCTGAATGACCTCCTTCACGATCTCCGCCTGCTGAAAATAGACCGTCGTGCCCAAGAGCGCGTTTAAGAGGATGTAGGCGGCGATCGAGAGCAAATACGGGGAACGAAAGGTCGCCGAGAAGCCGTCGAGGAGTCCGCCTCCGATCCCCTCCAGAGGGGAAGGCCCGGACTCTGCATTGAGAGCTGAGGCGTGAGCGTCCAAGCGACGAACGCAGAGCAACGAGAGCTCTAGCAAGAGCACGGGGATGAGGAGCAGGTTCGCCGTGCCAACGACGACCACAAGCTCCGCAGCAATGATGGAACCGCAGATCGCGCCGAGGGTCCCGCCAGCAGCGAGGAAGCCAAACAGTCGTTTCCCTTGCTCGCTGGAGAAGAGGTCCGCCTGAAAGCTCCAGAAGATCGAGACCGCGAAGAGGTTGAAGATACTCAACCAGACGAAGAACGAGTTCGCTGCGAGCGTCCGCAGCCCATCTCCAGCGCTCAGGGCCGCCCAGAAGAGGAGGAGGTTGAGAGCGAAGAAGCGGTAGGCGACAGGCACGAGTCGGCGCCTCCCCAACCTCGTGACCAGCGCGGAGTAAATCGGAACCGCTAGGAGCATCCCGACAAAGGTCGCAGTGAAGAGCCACTTGAGCCCGCCGATCCCCTGTTCAACTCCGAGGGTCTCCCGGACAGGACGCAGGATGAAGTAGGCGAGGAGCAGGCAGAAGAACCAAGCGAAGCCCCACAGGAGCGCGCGGGCCTCGTCTGGTTGTGCGCCCGAGACCTTGCTGATCCCTCGCTGGATGAGGCTCGCTTCCTGCATGTGTTCATCGTCCGCAGCCGAGCCTGGAGGGGCAAGAGTGACCCACCCTAGGTCGAATAGATCGCATTTAAAACTCGCACAAGTCCTTATATACAATTGACTTAGTAAGGCCAGCTGCTGAGCGCAGAGAGGATACTTGCTCGTATTATACTCGTGCGTATACTGCGCCCATGTTCCTAGGACGCGATCAAGAGCAGGGATTCCTGGAGGAGCTCTACGGCAGCGGCAGGCCAGAGCTCTTCGTCCTCTACGGGCGCCGCAGGGTCGGGAAGACGGAGCTCCTCCAGCGCTTCTGCGAGGAGCGCAGGGCCGTGTGCTTCCAAGCAGCGCAGGTGCGCGAGAAGGATAACCTGCGCGCCTTCCGCGACGCGCTGGCCGACGGTCTCAAGGACGAGCTCGTCGCCAGCGTCGAGTTCCCTGACTGGGACGCGGCTCTCCTCTATGCAGCGAGCCGCGCCGAGACCGAGCGCCTGGTCTTGGTCCTCGACGAGTTCCCTTACCTCTGCGAGGCCAACAAGGGGCTGCCATCGATCCTCCAGCGCTTCTGGGACTCCAAGGGGAAGAAGTCCCAGCTGATGCTCGTCCTCTGCGGCAGCCAGGTCTCCTTCATGGAAGAAGAGGTCCTCGCCGAGCGCTCCCCGCTCTTCGGACGGCGCACCGCGCAGCGCAGGCTCCAGCCGCTCTCCCCCAGCGACGCCCTCGGCTTCTTCGATGCTTGGGACTTCGAGGACGCGCTCACGGCCTACGCCATCCTCGGAGGTATGCCCGCCTACCTGACGCGCTTCCGCACAGGCCTCTCTCTTGAGGAGAACGTCGTCAACGAGGCCTTGCGGCCAGAGGGCTACCTGCACGACGAGGTGCAGTTCCTCTTGAAGAACGAGCTCTCGAACCCAGCGACCTACAACTCGATCCTCTCGGCGATCGCGCGCGGTGAGCGAAAGCTCGGAGACATCGCGCTCGCCATCGGCGTCGAGGGGACCACAGCGAACCGCTACCTCACGGTCCTGCGTGACCTTGGCATCGTGGAGCGGCAGATCCCAATCACCGACCCCGATCCGCTGCGCTCGAGGCGTGGCACCTACCATCTCTCAGATCGCTTCGTCGCCTTCCACGGACGCTACGTCCAGCCGAACTTGAGCCTCATCGCAGCAGGGCGCGGCGAACGAGTCTTTCGTGAACAGGTCTTGCCTGACCTGCCGCTGCTCTTGGATGACGCTCGGACGGACTTTGTCCTAGAGCACATGGCTCATCACGCCGCGGACCTCCTAGGCACAGAGCTCCTCGAGCTTGGCCGCCACCCAGGAGAGCTCATCCGTGCAGCTGCCCGCACCGCCGATGGACGCGGCGTCGCTGGCGTACTGCACCCTGAGACCAAGCTCGATCTCGACGCCCTGACGGAGGAGGTCGGCGTCCTCGATCGCGCCTTCAGCGGCGAGACCCATGTGGTCGTGTACAGGACCACTGCTGACCCGCGCGCACCTCTTGAAGCGGAGGTCGTGAAGCGCAAGGTCCACTCCTGAGCCTGATCCTCAACGCCCAGTCAAGGAGCACACAGTGGCAATAGACGACAAGTTCCAGGGGGTACTCCTCTGCTCTCGACCGCGATGGCGGAGAGGGCCGCTGCTACATCTGCCGTCACACCGCCAATGAGGTGAAGCACTTCTTCGGCTTCGATGAAGGCGGCGAGGCCTGAAGTCTCAGATCGTTACGCCTCGGTTCGTCGGCTGATATCCGAGGAAAACGTCCTGCGCTGAGGGGCTTCCGAGCCTCACCTCCAAAAGCTCAGCGAGAACGTCTCGATAGTCGATGGTGACCGGGAGGTTCCCGTTCCCGAGGCTGGATGAATCGAGGCCAGGCCAATCGGTGAGCACCCGTCCTCCCGCGATGTGGCCGCCCATCACGAACATGCAGCCTCCGTTCCCGTGATCTGTCCCACCGCTATCGTTCTCCTCGACTCGCCGGCCAAACTCCGTCATGACCACGAGCGTCACGCGATCCAAGTCCCCGCCGAGGTCTCTCCAGAAGGCCTCCAGCCCTCGGCCGAGGTCATCCAACTTCGTCGCCAAGATCCCATCCACCGGGCCCATCTCGGCGTGGGTGTCCCAGCTCTGAATGTCGATGTGCGCGACCTCGAGGCCGATGTCTGCCTTGATCGCTGCCGCCGTATAAGCGAGCTGTTCACCGAAAGGGCTCGCAGGGTAGCTCGCGTCATTCGCAGGCGTGTAGTTCAAGAAGTCCACTGAGGCTAGCAGGTCTACGGTCGGGAAAGAGGACGCCGCGGCACCCTTTAAGGGCTCGACGGTCTCTCGGTACATGTCTAGATAGAGCTTCCTCCGCAGCGCCTCGGTTGCAGCGTCTCCAGGGAAGACAAACTCGCTCGGGTCTTCGATCGAGAGCACGCCGCCTGACCCCACGAGGCCGAGGGCGACCATCGGAGACCAACCGACACCTCGGAAGAGGCCGTCACCGAGCGGACTGACTGTGGAGAGATGCCTCCCTATCCAGCCAGTGTTGACCCCCGAGTGCGGCATGTTTGGCGTCGCAGACTCCATGTAGTATTGCGCCGAGAAGTGACTCAGCGTCGGGTCAGGCGATCCTGCCGCATGTACGAAGAGCAGGTCTCCAGCGCTGTATGGCGCCATGAGGGGCGCGAGCGATTGCGGGAGCCCGAAGAGCCCGTCGAGGTCGATCGCTCCGTCTCTCTGCCCCGGTGGCGGGACCGCGAGGTTGGGGCGCGCAGAGTAGAGCGCGCTGTCGCCATGAGGGACGACAGCCGTCAGCCCGTCCATCCCTCCGCGAGCATAGACGACGACTAGGACGTCGCGACCGCTCCCGCCCCGGGCTCCCCCCATAGCGAGCGAGGGCGAGAGGCTCATCGCGCCCGCTGCGCTCGCCGTAACACCGAGGAAGCCACGCCGCGAGAGCTCGGCGTACTCGCCACAGCCCCCCGCTCTGATCTTGTGCTCGCTGTTCATCAGATAGACCTCTAGGCGAATTGGAAGGAGGGGCTGCAGGCAGCCATAGCGAAGGCCTCAGCTCGCAGCAAAACACTGGGCAAGCCAGAAGAGCTGATGTAAGAGCGCAGGGCACGGAGATCGTTCCGCGTCATGTAGCCGTTGAAGAGGTGCTGATTCAGGGCGTCCGCGAGCCCATCGTCGCTCGGCCACCCTAGCAGTTGGCCGATCATCCAGCTCGGGGTATCGAGCCCGCTCATCGTGTTCTGGCAGATGTCATGCGCGAGGTTCCAGCGCGGGAGGATGTTGGAGCCCCACGCCTCGAGCTCATCCGGATAACCGTCCGGATCTGGCCAGTTGTAAGAGCGATGGCCTAGCGAGACTAAGGTCATGTCCAAACCCGCAGGGTCTAAGAGACGAGCTGCATCTCCAAGCGATCGCACGAGAGACAGGGCTAAGTGCATCGGCCGCTTCAGCTTCGGGTCGCCTTGCGGGTTCACATGGCCGACCCACTTCTTGTCCAGAACGACCAGCAAGAGCTCCTTAATCTCACCGTTGCTCGCCGTAAAGGCAGCCGCCCCCTCGTCGATCATCTGCGTCGTGGGCTCGTATCGGAGGAAGAAGCGGAACATCTTCTCGGCCAAGAAGCGTGCAGTCGAAGGGTGTCCGGCTAAGTAGTCGATGACCCCCTCTGCCTCCTCAACGCCTCCGCCCGGGATGGTCATTCCGAGCACGAGCTTTGAGCCAGAGTCGTGATCCCAATGCTTGAAGCGGAAGTCACCCCAGTTGGTGTCTCCCGTCGCAGAGTAGATGCTCCACCCAGTGAAGCAGCGAGCGAGCTCGCGCACGTCATTCTCGCTGTATCCACCGTCCACCCCGAGCGTATGGAGCTCTAGGAGCTCTCGGGAGTAGTTCTCATTCGGCGCGCCAGCGACGTTCGAGACGTTGTCGAGGTACCTCAACATCTCCGCGCTCTTCGCGTTCGCCATCAAGAGCTCGCGAAAGTTGCCTAGCGCGTGCTTACGGAAGACCTCTCTGTCTGCGACCGTCCGGAACGCGCGCTGCCATGACCCTAAGTCCTGTGTAGCGTTGAAGTGATCCGTCCAGAACTCAACGACCCGCTCGAAGAGCTGTCGCTTGGAGTGAACCGCGCGTGTGAGCCGAGCGCTCCTCAGCTCCTGGGCCATCCCCCAGTGTGTCCCGAGTGGTCCCCCGCCAGTCCCAAAGTACCCCTGCGCAATCTCATACGCAGACAGCGAGAGCGTGGGGTATTGCCCAAGCATCGAGTCACAGATCGAGTCGTCGATCAGGTCAGGCTCAAGCTGCCAGCTCAGCCAACCCGAGTACCCGCGCTGCTCGAGCTCAGCCAGATCATCGGGGCTGAACCCCCAGGTCGCCCGATTGAGCAAGTGATAGGCAGCGTCTCGACGCACTCGCTCCTGCTCAGATTGCGGGCCGATCGGTGACTGATTCCCTGCGCGACTCATCTCACTCTTATACCAACGGACCCAGATTCTCGCATGGGGAGGCTTCTGGCTCGAATTGCTAGGGGTATTCCATCCGAAGCGGAGAGCGCAGCGATAACCTGCCCGGCTCAGAGCCCGTACATGAGCCCCACTCGACAAGCCCTACACACCACGCGCCGCGCCTTCGGCCAAGCTCTCTTCGGCCCGACCTCGCGCTGGGTGCTCTTGGCCGCCGTAGTTGGGGTCTGCGGCGGCGTCGCTGCGGTCGCTTTCCGCTGGCTGATCGAGGCCTGCAGCAGGCTCCTCTTCCACGCGCCGACCGGAGTCACGACCGAGGGTCTCGCAGAGACGGGCCCTGACTGGTGGCTCTTCCTCTTGATCCCAGCCGGCGGCGGACTCCTCGTCGGACTCCTCGTACAACGCCTCGCGCCTGAGGCTGAGGGACACGGCACAGACTCGGTCATCCACGCCTACCATCGCCTGAAGGGTGAAGTCCGTCAGCGGGTCATCTTCGTGAAGGCGCTCGCGAGCTCGATCACGATCGGGAGCGGCGGGAGCGCTGGGCAAGAGGGGCCCGTGGCGCAGGTCGGCGCAGGGATCGGGTCCTCCGTCGCGCGCGCGCTGAAGCTCCCTGTTCGAGATCGCAGACTGCTCCTCCTCTCCGGTGGGAGCGCCGGCGTCGGCGCGATGTTCTGCTCTCCTTTGGGCGGCGCGCTGTTCATGCCAGAGGTGCTCTACAAGAAATCCGACCTTGAGGCTGACGCGCTGATCCCCTGCATCATCAGCTCGATCTTCGCGTACGCGACCTACACGACGATCTCAGGAGACCACCGCGCGGTAGAGCTCTCTCCAGAGCTCCTCTCGAGCTTGTCCTTCTCCGATCCCCGTGAGCTCGCGATCTACCTCATCCTCGGAGTCGCCTGCACCCTCGTGGGCTGGGCTTACACCAAGATCTTCTACGGGGTCCACGCGCTGAACCAGCGCACCGGCGGCGCGCCCAAGTACCTGCGGCCGATGCTCGGTGGACTCGTGGTCGGCGCCATCGCGCTCGGGCTCTCGAGCTTCACCGGAGAGAATGGTGTCCTCTTCGGGGGCTACGGGCTGATGGAGACGGCGATCTCCGGCGGCCTCACGATCCCCGCGCTGCTCTTGCTCCTCGCCGCGAAGATCGTCGCGACCTCCGCAACGATCTCATCCGGGGGCTCTGGCGGAGTCTTCGCTCCTGCTCTCGCTATCGGCGCGCTCCTCGGCGCCGCTGTGGGCCAAGGAGCGGCGCAGCTGCTCCCAGGGCTGGACATCAACCCCGCTGCCTTCGCCCTCGTCGGCATGGGCGGCTTCTTCGCAGGCGTCGCTAAGGTCCCCATCACCTCGGTGATTATGGTCTCGGAGATGACCGGCTCGTACAGCCTCCTCGCGCCGCTGATGCTGGTCGCCGTCATCCACACCATGCTCTCCCAGCGCTGGTCGATGTACGAGGCGCAGGTCCCGGCCCCTGTCGACTCGCCGGCTCACAAGGGTGACTTCGTCGTCGACATCCTCGAGAGCCTCAAGGTCTCTGACGTCATCACAGATGCGCACGAGCCCCACCTCATCCATGAGACGACCACCCTCAGGCAGGTCTTGCGCACCGTCGCAGACTCACAAGAGTCTTACTTTCCCGTCGTAAACGCCGACGAGCGCTTGGTCGGGATCTTCTCTCTCACCGATCTGCGCCGGATCTACCTCGAGGACGAGGCTCAGGACGTGGTCATCGCTAGGGACTTTATGGTCGACAGCGTGATCTCCGCGACCAAGGAGGAGGACCTCCATACGGTCCTGACTAGGATGACCACCCATCACATCAACGCCCTGCCGATCCTGGACTCCGAGGGTGAGGGTAAGATCCTCTGCATCCTGGACCGGAACGAGTTCGGCCGCGCCTACGACCGCCGCCTCCAAGAGATGCGGCGGTCTGAAGACGAAAGCTCTCTCGCGCGTTAGACTCTCTGCCAAATCGAAGGCCCAAACCCCTGAACGATCATGTACGACCCGCAACTCGTCCAACCTTTCCGCGATGAGCTCACCGCCCTCGGCGTCCAAGAGCTCATGACCCCCGGTGACGTCGACACGGCTATCGCCGAGTCCGGCACCACCCTCGTCTTCGTCAACTCGGTCTGCGGCTGCGCCGCCGCCGGTGCTCGCCCCGGCTTGCGCCTCTCGATGATGAACGAGAAGAAGCCCGACCGCTTCGTCACCGTCTTCGCCGGCATGGAGGCAGAGGCCACCGCCAAGGCGCGTGAACACTTCACCCCTTACCGGCCGAGCTCCCCGCAGATCGCCCTCATGAAGGACGGCGCGCTGGTCCACATGATCCAGCGTCAGGACATCGAGGGGAGAGACCCGGCGATGGTCGCCAAGAACCTGACCGACGCGTACGACGCGCACTGCTAAGCCTCTCCGCGCCCATGAGCGCAGACCGCATCGAGCTCGCGCGCGCCTTCTTGTTGGAGGCGGTCTATCGCTCACGCAACAGCCAAGGCCTGAGCTCTGTCTTTGAGGGCAAGAGCAACTGCGGCCTAGGTGAGGGTCCAGTCGCCAATCTCGACCTGAGCGAGAAGGCGCGTGGGATCTATGACGAGCTCTGGCCTGGCGAGATGCAGCAGGCCACGCTCGACGAGATACGGGCGACCACCCGCGCCTGGGTAGAGCGCTCCGACGCGCTCGACCGCGATCGGAACCACTTCATGAAGGCCTTCCGTCACGCGAACGGCTTCGATCGGAACGCCTACACCTCAGAGCAGCTCGCGGAGTACGAGGCAGGTCTGACGGCGGTGAACTCCACCGTCGACGCCGAGCTCACCGAGGCCGCCGCAGCGCTGCTCTCAGCGAGCCTCTAGGCCCCGCCCGTCACCAGCAGCTGAGGCGCCTGTGGCGTGATCGTTGAACTCGATGTGGAGGCGCTCACCGCAAACCCCACAAGCGCTCGTGCCACGCGGCGCGGCCCGCTCAGTTCCACAGTTTGGGCACCAGACGCGGGTGAGCGGTCCCCCTTCCTCACAAGACTCTGGCAGCTCGACTCCCCACTCAATGCGCGTGAAGAGACCGCAGTGAGGGCAAGGCTCACGGCCTGAGGTGCGATCTGAGCCGAGGCCACAGCGCGCGCAGACGTAGCGGACTCGATCCCCGTCGCGCGGCGGTGCGGAGAGCATGACGGCCATGCACAGGACACCGATGGTCGCGGCTCCGGCCCCTCCCAGGAAGGCAAAGCTGGAGCTCTCTCGCCCTGTCTGCTCCAAGAGGAGCGCCATAGCTGCAGCTGCATAGAGCAGGCCTGGCAACATGAGCTGCAGGCCAGGAAGCCCGCCGAAGAGGTGACGACGGAGGGGGTTCTTCTGGAGCTTCGCGCGTGTGTAACTCGCGAGAGCGAGGGCGAGGACGGGCGCCCCGCTGATGGGGGCCGAACCGCTGACAACCTCCACTACAAAGAGGAGCGCTGCGATGGTGATCCAGAAGAGGGCGATTCGCACAGCCAGGATCCTACGAATTCAAGCCTCCCACCCCACGCTCCGATCCAAGATCGCTCAGACGCGATAGACTCATAAGTCTCGACACCTTGGACTGACCTCATGAGATGCCTCCTCCTCCTCCTCCTCCTCCTCGCTAGCCCGGGCCTCGCCCAAGAGCAATCGTGGACGGTCTATGGTGAGAGCGCTGGCGAGAGCCTCGGCTACTCGCTCGCGGTCACAGGCGATTGGGACTCGGACGGGGTCGTCGACCTGATCGTCGGCGTCCCAAACTATGACGACGCTGTCCCGGACACTGGGAGGGTGATGGTCCGCTCCGCTAAGACGGGCGTGACACTCCTCAGCGTGAACGGAGAGCTCACTGGAGACCGCGCGGGTCGTTCAGTGGCCGCCCTCGGAGACGTCGATGCGGACGGAGTCATGGACTTTGCCTACGGCACTCCAACGAGATCTGTCGGGGGCACTCAATCCGGCGGAGCGGTCGTGATCTCGGGCAGCGACGGGAGCGTCATCCACTCATGGGAGGGCGCGACCCCTTACGGAGTCTTCGGCTTCTCCTTAGCGAACGCTGGCGATCTCGACGGCGACGGGCGAGATGACCTCTGGGTGGGCGCGCCCAACGAAGACCCCAGCGGCCCCGACTCTGGCGCCGTGTACGCATACTCCACTGGGAGCGGAGGGATCCTCCGCGTGCTCAGCGGCGCGAACCCTGGTGACAAGTTCGGCTTCAGCTTGTGCTCAATAGGAGACGCGAACCAAGACGGCGTCCCCGACCTCCTCGTCGGGAGCCCTGACGAGAGCGTCAATGGCCTCGCAGCCGCTGGCTCCGCTCGCCTCTACTCTGGAGCAGACGGCGCCTTCCTCGGGGCTTGGTTTGGGGTCAACGCAAACGAGCGCTATGGGACAGCCCTCTGCGGTATCGGAGACCGCGACGGAGACGGCCGCGCCGACTTCGCTGTGGGAGCGCCGGGCTCTGTCTCATGCCAGATAGGGCTCAACTGTGGGCGGGTTGAGCTGCGCTCAGGCGCTACTGGGGGCCTCTTCCTCGGGATCGACGGCGGCCCTGAAGTCTCACTTGGTGCGAGCCTCACGGCGCTCGGGGACGTAGACGCTGACGGCTTCTGCGACCTCTTGGTCGGAGCTCCTGAGTGCCTGATTGGAGGAGCCGTGTTCCTCTTCTCAGGCCAGAGCGGCGCGCTCTTAGGTGTTCGACAGCAGGAAGCCGAGCAGAACGCCTCCTTCGGGTACGCGGTGGCTTCACTCTCCGGTGCGGGCGCATCCGGCGCTCCGCAGTGGGTCGCGAGCGCGCCCTTCCGAGACCTCGGCGGGAGCAATGACCACGGCTCTCTGACGGTCTACTCAGACTCGATCCAACTGGGAGAGGTCTTCTGCGCTGGCGATGGCACCGCAGCAGCCTGCCCCTGCGGAAACACTGGGCAGGTGGATCACGGCTGCTCCAACAGTGATGGGAGCAGCGCGCATCTCCGAGCGAGAGGCTCTTCGAGTGTCCTAGCAGACAGCCTCACCTTCGAAGCAATAGGGATCCCCACCGGACAACCCGCGCTGCTCTATACCGGCGTCAACAAGATCCAGTCCGGGCAGGGCTTCACCTTCGGCGACGGGCTGCGTTGTGCTGGAGGAGCAGTCTTCCGCCTCGGAGTGCAGTTCAGTGGTCTCGCCGGAGAGGCTCTTTGGGCCTCACCTTTCCCGAGCACACCTTGGACCTCCGGCACCACGCGTCACTTCCAGGTCTGGTATCGAAACAACCCCGTCACCGCCTGTGGCGGCGGCTTCAACCTCTCGAACGGCTACTCGCTCGTCTTCACGCCATAGCGACGTCAGCGGTCTGAACGCCTGCGCGCTCAAGGAGCGCTCTGTACCAAGCGGCTGTCTCGGCTGCCCGTCCCTCGTGAGCCACCGACCCCCACACGACCACGAGGGCGCGGGTCGTCCCCGGGTGTGTCTTCGTACGCTGGGCATCCTTCACCGCGTTCGCGCATGGGCCCTCTACGTCCGAGAGACAGAGGAGGCCTGAAGCGTCGATCTCTTGCCCGCTGGCGTTGAAGACATAGCGAGTCCCCTCGGGGGCGATGCCTATCCGCAAGGGCGGCGTAGCGAGATCTGTGTCGACGATGCTTATAGGGACGCCAGAGTGCAGGCTCGCGACATTGCATGCGTCGACGAGGAGGTTGATAGACCCGAGCTTCCCCTCACCCACAGCGCGGACAAGGTATTCACTCGCAGGCTTGCCCCTCCCCGTGGGCTTGTAGCCGCCGTGCCTAAGGAGATCTCGAGTCGCGGCGCGCACCTCCTCGCTGCGCTCTAGGGGCGCCTCTGCATCAAGTGAGAGCAGCCCTAGGAGCCACTCAGGGCTCGGCCGCTCAGAGAGAGGCGCGTCGAGGCTCACAGAGAAGCAGGCTGCGTCGAGGAGCGGGTGTCCTTCCAGGCTGACTTGGAGATCCATGGTGAGATTGTAGGCGCAGCGATCCATGCCGTGCCGTGCTTGCTTATAGGAGGGCTCGCTCGGGATACTGGCGTGTGCTGGCTTGCTCTCCATGCCTCATCAACGACCCGACATCCTCTTCATCGTGCTCGACGCGGCGCGCGCCGAGAACTTCTCGGTCTACGGCTACGACCGTCCGACGACGCCTAATCTAGAGCGGCTCGCGAGCGGCCTAGCGCTCTACGATCAGTGCATCTCCACGGCGACCTGGACGCTACCGAGCACGGCGGGCCTCTTTACGGGCACCTACCCCTCCACCCATCGCTTGGTGATCGACGGGGATCGTCTAGACGAGTCCTATGTGAGTCTCCCCGAGCTCTTGGCGCGTGAGGGCTACCGCACCGCGAAGGTCATGGGTGACGTCCCCTACGTCTCCGAATTCAGTGGGATGGAGCGAGGCTTCGAGGAGAACTTTGAGCCGCCGCCGCCAGCCTGGCGCCGCGCCCTCGCTGCCCTGCGTCCGAGCACGCCCGCAGCCGAAGAGAGCGCGGATGACGGCCCGGCGGATATGGGTCGTATCGACCATGACCTCGACCTCGAGGCCGAAGCCCAGCTGCACCAGCGCGCCAGCCTGAGATCGCGGCTCTCCTTCTGGATGACGGGCCTGCATGATGACGGCGCGGCGAGCTGCTTCGATCGTGTGCGTGAGATCTTCAAGGAAGATGACGAGCGACCGCGCTTCGTCTACGCGCACTTGATGGAGACGCACGGGGAGTACCGTCCGCCCCACCGCTACCGCAAACGCTTCGTACCTCCCGAGCTTCGGAGCAAAAACTTCGCGGCGATCAATCAGCGCCCCAACCCCCACGCGGTCGGACTCGTGGACATGAGCGAAGAGGACTTCGCGGTCCTTCACGGCCTCTATGACGGGTGCATCGCCTACATGGACGAGCTATTGGGGAGCCTCCTGGACGACCTCGCAAAGACCCCGCGCTGGGATGAGACCATGGTCGTCATCACCTCTGACCACGGGGACTGCGTAGGGCGTCACGGAGTGCTCGGGCACCAGTTCGTTTGCTACGACGAGCTCCTGCGCATCCCCTGGATCGTCAAGTGGCCTAAGTCCGTCGGGATCACTGGACCTCAGAGCGAGCTGATCCAGAACGCTGACCTCTTGCCGACCCTCTGCGGCCTGCTCGGCGTCGATCGCCCGGAGCGCTGCGAGACCATCGACCACCTCAACGAGTCGCGACAGTTCGCCTACTCCGAGCTGCTCAAGCCCTTCGGTGTCACGGCGGTGAAGCAGGGCCTGCACGAGCGCGCGCCGCACCTCGACAGAGCGGTCCTCTCGGTTCGCTCCGCAACCCACAAGCGCATCCACTACACCAATGACCAGCCCGACGAGCTCTTCGACCTGCGCTCAGACCCTCGAGAAGAGCGAGATCTCGTGAGAGACGCTGAGGTGACAGCGAGTGACCACGCGCAGGCCATAGAGCGCGCCATGCGAGAGTGGCGCCCGCGCTTCGAGGCGGCTGCGACAGATGTCGCCGTACGCATCCGCTCTGGTGAGGAGGCTGAGATCTCTTCCGACGTCGAGGCCAAGCTCCGAGCCCTCGGCTACCTGGACTAGGCGGGCCCTTTCAACGCCATGTCGCTCGGGAGGTCGTCTCCCTAGGCCTACAATCTGCGCTGTGTTCGCCGTCCTCAAAGACAACCCCGAGTTCAGAAAGCTCTGGCTCGCGCAGGTGGTGTCCAGCGCAGGGGACTGGTTCAACCGGATGGCGGTCCTCGCCCTGATCGGCGACCTTGGAGGTCCCTCCATTGGCCAAGGTCTCGGCGCCCTCTTCGCTGTCGAGTTCACCCTGCGGCTCCTCCCCACCGCCCTCTTCAGCCCCGTCGCAGGCCCGATCGCCGACCGGCTCTCTCGCCGCGGCGTGATGATCACGACTGACCTCCTCCGCGCTGGGATCGTCTTGGGCTTCCTCCTCGTCGATGAGGCCCATGAGCTCCCGCTGCTCTATGGCCTGCTCTTCGCTCAGATGAGCGTCGGCATCTTCTTCGACGCGGCGCGCTCCGCTTCGGTCCCTAACACCATCCCGCCCGAGTCATTCCACGACGCATACACCCTCTCGGCGGCGACCTGGAGCCTGATGCTCGCACTCGGAGCGGCGCTGGGCGGTTTCATGCTGACGATCGTCGGACTCACCGGCGTGTTCATCTTGGACGCGGTGACCTACCTCGTCTCAGCGGTCCTCGTCATATGGCTCCGACTGCCCGCGATCCAAGCGCCTCTGGAGCCAATGACTTGGAAGGACGTCATCCTCGTGCGCGACCTCCGCCGCGCGGTCGGACACCTGAGCGAGCGCGGCGCGCTGCACTTCTCCCTAGCCAAGTGCTGTTGGGGAGCGTGCGGCGGCTACATCGTGATGCTCTCCGTCGTGGGGAAGGTGCGCTTCGCTCCGCTCTTCGGAGAGGAGGCTGCTGCGGCTGGGCTCGCGACCAGCCTGCTCTACATGGCGCGCGGCGTGGGCACAGGCGTCGGCCCGGTCATCACACGGCGAGTCTTCGGCCAGACGGACGAGGGCCTCATGAGACAGATCTTCACGGGCTTCCTCGTGGGCGCGGGTGGCTACGCGCTCTTCGCCCCCCTGGAGTCGCTACCGCTCGCCCTCTTGATGATCGTCATCGCCCACAGCGGCGGCAGCGCGCTCTGGGTCGGGTCGACGACGGGGTGGCAGCGCAAGATCGACGACTCCTTCCGCGGGCGCTCTTTCTCTGTTGAGTTCCTCCTGCTCACGATCTCCTTCACCGTGGGCGCGCTCGCGACCGGCGCGCTCTACGACTGGAACAGCTCGATCGAAGAGACCCTCTGGGTCGACTGCGTCGCCGTCGTCTTGGGCAGTCTCATCTGGCGCTCCCTCGCGGCGAAGCTCTCAAGGCGGCCCGTCAAGGCCTGAACCAGCGCTGCTCAGGGGCAGAAGGTCCCGCCTAAGGCGTCGCTCAGGTTGAAGTTCGAGCCCCCAGCCTGCGGGTCACGGTACCAGTACTGGAAGTACCAGGTGCTGCCCGCGGTGAGCGCCCCTGCCCCGCTAGAGACAGGTGGCGCGCTGAAGTCCACCGCGTAAGAGACGCTGCCGAAGGAGTCGCTCTGCTGGAGCGGGAGGCGAAAGGTTCCTACCCCGCCAGCGCCGACACACCGCACTCCATTACCGAAGGGCGTGTTGGTCTGTGCCGCACCGTAGTAGAAGACGCCATACTGATTCACAGGGAGCCCGTAGCAATCGAAGCTCAGGTCTGCAGCCGAGGCGCTGAGTGTCCCGTTGTGCGCGATGAACGCTCCGTTCCCCGTGCTGTTCGGCGTCGAAACGCAGAAGTAGTCAGGGTCGCACAGACCCTCCTCGACTAAGTCCGTCGGCCAGGGGTTCGAGAGGTCATCACCGCCGCTGCCCGAGCGCTTGACCATCACCACTCCAGGGCCTGCCTCGGAGGGGATCGTGACTGTGATCGCGCCGTTGCTCGAGGGAATGTTCTGGACCCTCAGGCGTGGGTTACTGCCAGCGCTGGTCACCGCCGCGCGGGTGAACCAGATGTCGTTGTCGTTCCCGGAGAAGTTGTTACCAGTGATCGTGATGGTGTCTCCCACGACCTCAACGCCGGTGATCTCACACTTGTTCGAGTCGGCCGTGCCATAGATGAACTGAACTCCGTCGATGTCATCTTGAGCGATCGAGCGCTGCCCGATCCCTGAGCCCGAGACCGTCGGGTACATGGTCGCGACGGCAGAGGTCGAGTGACCTAGACCTAGCGCGTGGCCGTACTCATGACATGCGACGCCTTGGAGGCAATAGCCGAAGATGGCGTAGCCCGGGCCGTCATCCCAAGTCTGTCCCTCACAGAAGCGGATGCGCCAGCCGTTTGAGATCGGAGTCTCACAGTAGGCGAGAACACCCGATCCGCATGAGCCTACCGCCGACATGATGTTGTCATTTGTCCCGCCGATGTCGTCGGCGTTGCCCGCCCAGTAGGGGTCGAAGTCTGCGCCGCCTGAACCCAAGGCGCTCCCGTTGGCGGGGTCGCCTGTGCCATCAGCGAAGATGCGTGAGGACCACTCAACGCAAGCCTTCCAGATAGACATCTCGGCCCCGAGCGCGCCGGGGAAGTTCGGATGCTCGACGTCGTTCTCGTTCGCGCCCGGGTCCGCAAAGTTGTTGTAGACCCTGAAATCGCGCTGCCCCTGTGACAGCGAGCCACCGATCGTAGTGAAGGCCACCAAGTCCCCAGCTGGGACTAAGAGCTGTGCGAGCAGAGCAAGTGAGAAGATAGGCGGGACGAGTGAACGCATGAGATGCCTTCAGCGTAACCACACATCCCCAACTTGTGTGTTAGGAGCTTATCGGCGTTCGCCCTGGCAAGCCTCCTAAGGGCAGAACACAACGTTCAAGCCATCAGAGAGGTTGAAGCCAGAGCCGCCAGCGGGCGGGTCTCGGAACCAGAACTGAAAGTTGAACTCTGTGCCGTCGACGATGGTCCCGTTGCCGCTACCCATCGGAGGCTGGCTGTAGTCCAGGGCGTAGTAGGCGTCTCCGAAAGAGTCGGTCATCGTGATCGGGAGCCGGAAGGTTCCGAGGAAGCCGCTCCCGATACAGCGGAAGCCGTTCCCGAAGGGCGCGAGGACTTGGCTCGGTCCGTAGTAGAAGATCCCGAACTGGTTGGGGACGGCCCCGTAACACTCTAGGGTGAGGTCGTTAGCGGAGTAGCTAGCGCTCCCGCTGAAACCCATCGTCGCTCCCCAGCTCGCGCTATTCGGCATCGTCGAGCAGAAGTTGGTTGGGTTGTCGCAGCCGCCGCCACCGCCGCCGCCAGAGCCGTGGTCGAGATGAGCGACTTGGGTGCCCCAAATATCGTTCGAGTGCGCGTACTCCTGCACCGTCCAGAAGGTCCCGTCTGTCGGGTCAGTGACGGTGAGGCTGTAATCACCGAAGCGGTTGCGGCCTGCTCCGTCGATGTTGTTCTGTGCAGCGCTGCCAGCGCGATACTGGACAGGCTCAGCCATGACCCCGTCTGGGTCGCTCGACTTCCGCCCCGTGTACCAGGCGCCCGCATACTCGTTCGCGTGAGACCCCGAGAAGCCCATCACGACATCATTCGCAGAGTTCACAGCGATGCTCGGAAAGAAGTAATGGCGGGTGCCGTCGCTGACAGTTCCAGACTGGACCACTGTGAGTGAGACTGGATCGAGCTCATACCACCGCGCGGCGGCGCGCCCGCCTTGACTGACGGTGTGCGCCGTCCAAATAGAGCCGTTTCTATAGACGGCGTTCATCAAGCGGTCGCCCACCGTGTCCAAGCCCGTCGAGCTGCCGAGCGCGGGCGCTTCAGGCGGGCTCGGATGACTTCCGACCGTGATGTAGCCTAAGTTCTGTAGGGTCGGGTTGGTCATCGATCCACTGAGGCGGCGGACCCGGATGCGATTGTTCCCGTTGACTGAGACGAAGTACTGATAGTCCGGTGAGCCGTAGGTGTGGCAGGGCTGGATCGCGCCCTCCCAAGGCACATCACGAAACGCCGTAACCGTGCCGAGGCTCGGGTTAGCCGCTAGCAGCGGAGCCTTGTCGATCGCAAAGATGGACATGTCTGAGCCGCTGCCGACCATGTAGGCCGCCGAGTAGATGCCGTGCTCGTCCACACCAAGGGTTTGATAGTCCGGCCAAGTCCCGGCGTCCGTCCCTTGAGAGACGTTGGCACTGGTCTTGATCCAGCTCCCTGTAGCGTCGCTCGTGAGCGAGTAGGCCAGGTAGAGCTCATTCGAGAAGTCCGACACCAAGACGATGAAGCGGTCGTGGTGCTGGTCGTATGCGACGCGTGGGTCACCACTGGAGCCTGGCAAGAAGGAGCCTAGGCCCATGCTCGCGAGGGTCGAGCCGCTTGCCTTGTCATAGACAGCCCAAGCCCTGTTGACGCAGACCAGCACCTGAGTAGGGCCAACAGCTAGGCAGTGATCAGGCGGATAGGAGAACCCGTGCTGCCCCATCCGGAGCGTCTGAAAGTCATCCAGGAGATCAGGCCCAGAGCCCATGACAGAGACCCCGTAAAAGAGGCTCTCCGCCTCTACCTCTTCGATCGTGTCCTCCTCCAGAGGGGCCTCCGGGGCGTGGACGCCCTCGTCGGTGAAGCCCGTACCGGTCTCCCAGATGAGGTCCCGGTAGTCCGTACCAGAGAGCGCCTGCCCGAACTCGCCGTCCTCAAAGTCGACGACGATCGTGCGCTCACTCTCAGCAACCTGCGAGTCTCGCCGCGTGTAGACGATGTCATCGATGGCATACCAAGCTGCTTGCCCTACGACAGGGTCTGCCTCTAAGACGACGCGGTCGATCTTCTCAAGCTCGATGGGGAACCAACGCGGTTTGTCTGAGATCTCACGAAACCACTCGCTCTCATTGACCTGTTGGCCATCGCGGTAGCCGATCGCGCGGACGCGCTTGGCCCAGACACCCGCATCGGCTTGCCCCGAGATCCAAAGCCCGTGCAGATCGACCGCTCGTTTGAAGCCGATCCCTAAACGCACATCACCCCATTTGTTGTAAGCGTTGTGGACGCCTGAGTGAGGGTAGTAGGTCGAGCGGCGGCTCGCGATGTGCCAAGCGCCAGGGCGACCGTTCCTATCTTTTTTATTAGGGGTGTTCTTCGGTCGGAGGCGCTCTCGCTCCAGCGCAGGGCCGAGGCCCTCAATCACCGCCTCCGAAGTGGGGAGCCGGACGCCATAGATGGGCTCCTCTGTTTGCTCAAGCGGGACCGTGAAGGGCTGCGGCCTCTGAGGTGATAGGGGCCCTGATTGGGCGCTAGCGATCGCTTGAGCGAACAACAGGACGACAAGAGATCGTGCTGAGATACGTCCCAAAATGGTCATCTTCGGTTTCTTTGAGGGGGTCTGTGGGGGTTTCCGGTCGAGCACTCTTAGGCCCATGACGATGGAGCATCGAAAAAGGTGCCTAGAAATCACGGCCTGAACTCACAGGGTAGAGTTAATGAATGTTAGCACGTCCCAAAGGAGACGCCCTGAAAGGAGCGAGCCTCGGCCCCCCCCTGCTAGGTATCATCCCGCCCACGCCATGACTGCAACCGCCGTCCCCAAGTCGTGCCCCACCTGCGGCGCACCGATCACCAGGGAAGATCTCTCCCTGTGCTCATACTGTGGCTCACCCCTCCAGCTCGGCGGAGCGCAGCAGAGCGCTGAGGAAGAGCGGAGCATCAACCAAGAGCGCCTTGGCCGGATGCCAGAGAAGGACGAGTGGGCAGCTGCCATAGAGTGGGAGCCCCTCGCGACCTCTCGCTATCCCGGTGGAAACGCTGTCGCCATCCCGCTCATTGGAGGGAGCCTCGCGGCCCTCATCACGACGGCGATCGTCAACTACGTCGCAGGCTTGGTCGTGGGCTCGCTCGTCCTGATCACTCTCTTCGCCCGCCATCTGCGCCAAGATCCCATCTCCCCTCTGAATCCGGACGCGCCGCTCTTGAAGCGCGCAGCGATCGTCCTCGACCGACGGAGTGAGACCGAGATCTCTGGCGGGGATGGACGCACCACTTACTTCTTCGTCGTAGAGTTCGCCGACGGCGCACGCGGTGAGTTCCGCTTCCCCGGGCGCGGAGCGACCTTCGACTTGATGGTGAACGGGGCGACAGGTGTCGCCTACACACGGGGAGCCGACCTCCTCGCGTTTAAAAAGATCCGAGTCTGAGCAAGAGCTCGCCCGTGGGCGGAGGCCCTCCTCGCCCCAAATTGCGACATCCAAGCCGCCCTAGTTCTGCGGTTTTTTGGACTACCTTGATGGCAGCCCGTGCGTACTCATCTCTGAAGGCCCTAAGTGCCCCAAAAAACCGACAAATACGGTCAAATATGGGGCATCGCACGCAAATGCACTGGCCGAGATGGCCCTGATCCTGCGTAAAAAATACCGCCATGATGTCTAAGAAACGGATGGAGTCCTACGACGCTGCCTGGGAGCAGCGCTACCAGGAGATCCATGAAGAGCTGCGAGGAGCCATCGGAGATGTGGCCCTCGCGATCGAACACATTGGGAACACCTCTTTCTCAAACCTCATCACCACCAGCGCCCTCGACGTCATGGTCGGCGTCGCAAGCATGACCGCCGCAGACTCCTGCGCTGAGCGCATGGTCTCCATAGGCTACGAAGCCTTAGATGAGGGCGGAGGGCCTGACCAGCGCTTCCTAATGCGCGTATACCCAGATGGCCTCAAGGTCAGGGCTCACATCGTTGAGCGCTCTGGCGAGTTCTGGGGAGAGCAGCTGCTCTTCCGGAACTTCCTCAGGGAGAACCGCGAGACCGCGGTGGAGTACGCCCACCTCACAAAGCAGCTCGACGACAAGGACGTGGACCTGACGAAAAAGGATGAGTTCATCGCGAACGTCGTCCGACAGGCCCGCGCCGTCGACTGATCCTCTCCCCTGCCGCCGCTATCAAGCGGAGACCAAGAGGCCTGAAGCCGTAGGCTCCAGGCCTCTCGCCTTTAGAATTCAAAGCTGTGCACCCCATCAAGATCTCACGCTGGCTCTCAAAAGAGGTCGATGCGCTCAGCTTCGCTCCTCCCACAGCCTGCACCTACAACCCGCTCGTCCACGCCCGCAGACCGCACGAGGCATATCTTGAGCGCTACGCGAGGCAGGGCGTCGATGCACTCTTCCTCGGTATGAACCCCGGGCCCTGGGGGATGGCTCAAACCGGCGTGCCCTTCGGTGAGGTGAACCTGGTACGTGACTTCCTCGGGATTGAGGAGCCCGTCGATCAGCCTGAGGTCCTCCACCCCAAGCGCCCGATCGAGGGCTTCGCCTGCACCCGAAGCGAGGTCAGCGGTCGCCGGCTCTGGGGTTGGGCTCAAGACAGGTACAAGACCGCCGCTCGCTTCAGCGACCACTTCTTGCTGTCCAACTACTGCCCCCTAGTCTTCATGGAGGACTCCGGTCGCAACCGCACCCCTGACAAGCTCCCTGCCTCCGAGCGCGAGCCGCTCTTCGAGGCTTGCGACGAGGCTCTCCGTCGCCTCGTCGAATGGTGTCAACCCAAGCGGGTGATCGGCGTCGGTAAGTTCGCTGAGGCGCGAGCGATCGCAGCTCTTGGAGATGACGCGCCCCCCATAGGCACGGTGCTTCACCCAAGCCCAGCGAGCCCCGCGGCCAATCGCGGCTGGGTTGAGCAGGCGGAGCGGCAACTCTCCGCTCTGGGGATCAAGCTGCCTAAGCCTCGATCGAAGCGCTGAGGGCAGCTCAGTCTTCGACGTTTGGCTAGTGCTCTAGACCCGGAGCTGTTCAGGATCTACTAGAGCGAGCGATGCCCCTTCTAGCCCTGCGCATGCTTTCACACACACCAGGGAGAGGACTATCCGTGCGATGGAGGGGGGTTTACATGGCCACGGGGTACGGTGAAAGCATCGCTTTTTTTCTGCTCCTGTATCATCGAACTCCCTATTCCACTTCACCTAGGCCCACTCCTTCGCACGCATGATGAGAGCTCCCTCTGCCATCCTCGCACTCTGTGTTCTGTCCTCAGTCTCACAGGGGCAGTACCGCGGCCTCGAATATGAGATCGCAGAGGAGCAGCCGATCATCGAAGGTGTCCCCCGCGCAGTCGTTCGTATCTACGCGGGATATGACGACGCCAACAGCCAGCTCAACGCCATATTCGGCATCTCAACTCATCCGCTCTCGATCTCAACGAGCGACCCGCTCGGCTTCTACCAACACCCCGCTGGTGGCGATACGAGCCTAGCCATCAACCCCGCCTCCTTTCCGTTCATCCCTGATCTTGAGTTCGACTCGTGGGTGACTCTCGGCGCGCAAGACAATGAGGGCAACCAGCTCCTCAACATCGGTATCGACTTTGGTCCGTGGAACGCGGCCGGGAGCTTGGACGCTGACGACGGGGCCTGGTTCTGCGTCCCTGATACGCCGCAGAACTTTCCGGACGCGAGTGGCCGCGTCCTGCTCATGCAGCTGACCGTGACTTACGGAGAGACCATCTCCGGAACCATTCACTTGCAGGGCAGGGACGCTGCCGGCCAGACCACCCAGTTCCACGACCAGACCTTCTTCATCCCCACCGGAGCTGGAGGGACCGAGTACTGCACGGGTGACGGAACGGACGGGCTCATCTGCCCATGCGGAAACCCAAGCACCTCTGGCGGTTGCCTCAACGGGACAGGCAGCGGCGCGTACCTCTTCGGTGAGGGCTCCTCGAGCATCGCGGCAGACAACCTCGTCCTCTCAGCGGTCGGTCTAGATCCAGGTCAGCCGGGGCTCTACTTCCAAGGCAACAACCGCGTCGCGGGCGGAGCGGGCATCCACTTCGGAGACGGTCTCCGCTGCGCGGGCGGCGGAGTCATCCGCCTGCAGGTCCGCGTGGCCAGCGACTCGGGAGAGTCTGAGACCACGGCCTCCATCTCGAGCTTAGGCGGCGTCCAGGCAGGGGACGTGCGGCGCTATCAGCTCTGGTACAGGAACCCGAACACCACACTCTGCGGTTCGGGTTTCAACCTCTCCAACGGCTACGAGATCACCTGGGTGCTCTGAGAGCGTGAGGCGACCCTGAGAGGTGCAGGATCCCTTATCCTCTGCCTCAGTGATCCGCTCCCTCTTACTCCTCATCCCGGCCGTCGCGGGGCTCTGCCGCTACACGGTCCGAGACGTCGCATTCGTCGATCTCGGGGACGAGTCTTACCGCCTAGAGCTGCGCGCCACAGCGCCTGAGGCTGAGACTCTAGGCGCGATCGCCTCCTCACTCCTCGACACGAACGTGACCTATGAGGTCGATGAGCTCGAGGACTTCAGCTCAGAGCGCTCCAAGGTCACCCTGCACCATCCAGACGGACGAGAGATGGATGTGGACATCTGGGGTGAGGAATCACTGGACGCGGTCAAGCTGAACGACATCGCCAGCTCACCGCTCAGAGAGCGCATGCTCGATGAGGTCTTCGCCCGCTATGCCTTCTGCCTCTTGGTCGAAGGCGAAGACCCAGAGAAGAACGCCAGAGCTCGTGAGGTCATCGACGGCGCCTTCACAGAGCTCGGGAAGATCTTCGCTCAGATGCCTAAGGCGGTAGGTGACAGGCCACGCCTCACGACCCTCGCCCATGACCGCCGCGCCGACGAGCGCTACCTGCTCTTCGGGCTGGGTATCGATGAGGCCGGTAAGGAGCCAGCCTTCGCCGTCATCATGGGTCGGGGCCGCCGCGTGGGTCCAGTCCTCACCGACGAGGAGATCTCACCCACAGCCGTCTTCGGGATCTTGAACGCGATCGGTCAATCCTGTGAGTGCGACCTCGACCGCTCCTGGATGCAAGGCCCTCGCATCCCCCTGCGCTGGGACGCCGCAGCTAAGGAGCGAGTCGTGCAAGACCTCTCCTTCGACGCAGAGAGCCCCTTCATCAAGACCGAGATCTCCGGCATCCTCGCGCGCGGGCCGCAACATCGTGAGGGAGAGGCTGGCGTAAGCCTTGAGGAGGCGCTGCTCGCCTACGAAGAGATCGAGCTCCCCGCCAGGGAGTTGGATGATTCGCCAGCCCCAGTCCCGCCCAAGGCGGAAGCCGTAGAGGCGCCCGAGGACGGCGGCCCTTCACTCGGCATCTCTTGGCTCGCCATGGTCGCAGCCTTGGCCACACCGGCCATCATCACAGCGCTCTTCTTCCTCCTCCAAGCGCGAAGGAGGCGGAGAGCATGAACCTCGTTAGACAGATCTTCGCGGAGGCTACCCACCGCTGGGTGCACTCCCTCCTGCTCTTCGCTGCGCTCTTCATCGCGACCGCGCTCCCTGTCGCGTTCCACACCACCGGCGGCGCGGCTAAGCGTGAGACCAGCCGCCTGATGCGAGACCTCGGATACAACGTCCGCATCCTCCCGAAGGACGCTGAGCTCACGAGCTACTGGGCGCAAGGCTTCGCTGATGGAGCGCTCCCCGAGGCCGCGGTGCAGCGCTTCACCACAGCAGACGACCTCTCCTACAACCACCTCCTCGCCATGCTCGCGGGTCGAGTCGAGTTCCGTGACGTCTCCGTCTTGCTGACAGGGCTCACAGCTGAGGTCGCACCCCAAACGAAGAAGAAGGGGTCGATGATCTTCGAGGTCGAGCCCGGGACTGTGCACCTCGGACACGCGATCTCCGAGGGCGT
This sequence comes from Planctomycetota bacterium, assembly GCA_022446815.1. GTDB lineage: Bacteria > Planctomycetota > UBA1135 > UBA1135 > JAKVCE01. Next base: position 49,931 of record JAKVCD010000026.1, on the reverse strand, counting down.
GGGAGCGGGCGATCAGATCGAGCTCGGCGGGCTCCAGCTGAAGGTCGCCGCCACTCTCTCTGAAGCTGGCACGATCGACGACACGCGCGCCTGGGTTCATCTGTCTGACGCGCAGCAGATCCTCGGCATGCCCGCAGTGGTGAATGAGATCCAAGCCCTCGAGTGTTACTGCGCTGACGCCGGAGTCGACAATCTCGAGCGCTTGCGCGCTGAGCTCGAAACCATCGTCCCTGAAGGACAAGTCCTGCGTATGGATGCGGCCGCTGAGGTGCGTGAGAGGCAGCGTCGCCTGAGCGAAGAGTACTTCGAGCTCTTGCTGCCTTGGATCCTCGCTGCCTGCGCCGGCGTCGTCGCGCTGCTCACCGCGATCAACGTTCGCGAGCGGCGCGCAGAGATCGGCATCTTGCGCGCCCTCGGCCACGGCTCTGGGAGGATCGCTAGCCTCTTCCTCTTGAAGGCTGCTTGCCTCGGGATAGACGCTGCCATCGCCGGCTTCGCCGCAGGCTCTTGGCTGGCCCTTGAGTATGGACCCGCTGTCTTCCCCGTCACCGCGGGCAAGATCACGGTCGAGTGGAACCTCCTCACCTACGCGGTCATCGGGCTGCCCCTCTTCGCGGCCTTCTCTGCCCTCCCCTCCACCCTCGCAGCGATCATGCAAGATCCTGCCGCGACTCTCCGGGAGGAGGGCCCGTGATCCGCGCGCGCTCTATCGAACACACCTGGCGCGACGCGAGCGCTGAGGTGCGCTGTCTCAGGGGTTTAGATCTCGAGCTTGAAGCCGGTGAGTTCTGTTGCTTGCGCGGTGTGAGCGGGAGCGGGAAGACGACCCTGCTCCTCGCCCTAGGCGGGATGCTGCGACCTAGCGGTGGGACCGTTCAGATCGGCTCGGAAGACCTGTACTCACTCTCCAGCGGCGCACGCGCTCGCGCTCGCGCGCAGCAGGTCGGCTTTGTCTTTCAAATGTTCCACCTCGTGCCTTACCTGAGCGCGAGAGACAACCTCCTCGCCGTCCGCTCCGATCTCTCCCGCCAGGAGCGCGAAGCGCGCGCAGATGAGCTGCTTGAGTCCGTTGGCCTTCAGCACCGAGCAGACCATCGCCCCGCGGCCCTCTCCGCTGGTGAGCGACAGCGGGTCGCCGTCTGCCGCGCGCTCTTCAACAAGCCCACCCTCATCCTCGCGGATGAGCCCACGGGGAATCTCGACCCAGACTCAGCAGAGGTCGTGCTCGACCTCTTGACTCAGTACACAGCAGGAGGGGGCGCCGTCCTCATGGCGACGCACTCCCAGACGCCAGAATCTCGAGCGAGCCGTACGCTGTGGCTACGCGACGGGACCCTGCACACCAGCTGACCTCCATGCTCCACATCACTCTCCTCCTCACCGCGACCACCCTCTGCGGCGCCGACTGGCCGACCTTCCGGGGCAACGCAGCCCGCACCGGCGCGAGCAAGACCGAGCTCGCCTTCCCTCTCACGGAGGAGTGGGTCCACAAGAGCTCCGGACGCCCACAGAACGCTTGGCCTGGGCCAGCTCGACATGACCTCTACAACAAGGTCATCAACCTGACCCCTAGGCTCTGGTTTGACCGCGCCTTCTACGTCTCTATCGCAGACGGTCGCCTCTTCTTCGGCTCCTCCGCAGATGAACAGATCCACTGCCTCGACGCGGAGACCGGCGAGGAGCTCTGGTCTTACTACACCGAGGCGCCGGTCCGCTTCGCCCCCACCATCGTAGGCGGGAAAGTCATCGCAGGCTCCGACGACGGCGTCGTCTATTGCGTCCGAGCCTCGAACGGAGAGCTCGTTTGGAGAGAGAGGGTCGCCCCAGAGGATCAGCGCCTCCCCGGGAACGGCCGGATGATCTCTCTCTGGCCTGTGCGCACAGGGGTCGTCGTCTCGAACGGCGTGGCCTACGTCACTGCCGGGCTCTTCCCCTCGGAGGGCTCCTACGTCGCTGCGCTCAAGGTCTCCACTGGGGACACTGTCTGGAAGAACAGCTACGACGACATGGCTCCGCAAGGCTACCTGCTCGCGAGCAAAGACCACCTCTTCGTCCCTGCCAGCCGTTCGACGCCCTATGTCTTCGACCGCAGGGACGGCAAGCGCCTGCGGCAGCTCGGCGGAAACAGCGGCACCTTCGCTATCGTCGCGAATGACGACCTCATCTTCGGCCCTGGCAAGGCCGGCGACATGACTGAGGCCAGCGGCAGCGGCGCGCAGATCGCGAGCTTTAAGGGTCAACACATGATCGTCACTCGCGGCGTCAGCTATATCCACACGACCAACGAGCTCTCTGCCTTGAAACGCGAAGAGTTCGTGTCGCTCACTAAGGAGCGCGGCGAGCTGAACAAGCGCCGCGGCGAGCTCACGAGCTCACTCCCCAACCTGAGCGGCGCTGAAAAGGCCAAGGCAGAGCGCGAGCTCAAACGGAGCACAGAGCGCCTCGGAGAGATCGAGGTCGAAATACGCGAGTGCATCCTTTGGCGTCGCGTCTGCGACGAGCCGCTCGACGTGATCCTCGCGGGAGACGCGCTCATCGCCGGCGGTGAGGATTACATCGCCGCTTACGCCGCGAAGGACGGCGCCAAGCTCTGGACAGCGCCGGTGGACGGCCGTGCCTACGGGCTCGCCGCTGACGCAGGCCGTCTCTACGTCAGCACAGACACTGGCGCGATCCACTGCTTTGGAACCCCCAGCGAAGAGGAGGACAGCAAATGATCTCCCTCATACTGACGGCGCTTGCCTGCACCCCCGCGCAAGAGCCCAAGCCAAGCGAGGTCTTCGCGAGCTGGAGCTTCCGGCCGGAAGAGGTCGAAGGGGGCGAGGTCCGTGACCTCCGCGGCAAGAACCCTCTCCGGCTTGAAGGCGGCGCTCGTGTCTCTGCGGCGGCAGGCCCTGGCGCGCTCATGTTCTCTAGCGCCGCACACCGAGCGGTGATTGACGCCGGGGTCTCCTCGAGCGCCCTCCCCGAGAAGGAGTTCAGCGCAGAGGCATGGGTCACGATCGACAAGGCCCAGCCGTGGGGCGCGATCATCACGGCGATGCAGGACAACGGGGGCTTTGAGAAGGGCTGGCTCCTCGGCTACGTCAACGACAAGTTCTGCCTCGGGCTCTCCACCGAAGGGGTCGATGACGGCGACGGCTTGATGACCTACATCACGGGTAAGACACCTTTCCGGAGCGGCCGCTGGTACCACGTCGTCGCAACCTATGACGGGAAGCTCACCCGCATCTACGTGAACGGCCAGCTGGACGTGGAGTCCGAGCAGCAGCACGGCGCGATCAACTACCCAGCGAACTTGTACTTCGAGGTTGGCTCGTATCACGACGAGAACGAGGCCTACCCCATGATCGGGTGGCTCAGCGAGCTGACCTTGTGGCGTGACGCGCTCTCTAGCGAGGCAGTCGCGGCGCGGTACGAGGCCGGCGCGGCCCTCCACCCGGCGATGACTCGCGCGACTGTGGGCGAGCGCACGCCCGCGCAGGCGGCCTGGACCTTCGATGACTCCCTCTCTCCCGAGAGCGCTCAGCTCGACGACGGCGCGGTGGTTCACAGAGAGTCGCTGCCCGCTTGTGCGCGCTTTGACGGGACCTCCGGCCGTGCGCTCCTCAACCCGGGCCTCGAGGGACTCCCGAGCGAGGCGGTCACCATCGAGAGCTTCGTCTACATAGAAGAGTCGCAAGGCTCAGGCTGCATCGCCTCCGCCTTTGATCAGCACGGGGGGCGCGACGCTGGCTGGATCCTCGGCTGGCAAGACGGCCGCTTCCGCTTCGGGCTCTCCTCAGAGGACAACCCTGGAGAGCTCACTTGGGTCACCTCAAACGTCAACATCGAACACCACCGCTGGTACCACGTCGTCGGGACCTACGACGGCAGCGAGCAGGCCCTGATCGTAGACGGGAGAGACGCTGCGATCGGGCGAGGAGAGTTGGGGCCGATTCGGAACCCCGTGACGCCTCTGGCCGCTGCCGCTTGGTGGCAGGATGACGTCGGTGAGCACTTCTCCCCTGTGCGCATCCAAGAGCTACTGCTCTATGACCGCCAGATGGAGACCGCAGAAGCGGCGGAGCGGTTCGCCGCGAAGGCGCCGCTCTTCCCGAGCCCGCTGAAGCTCGCCTCCGGGCCGAGCGTCCGCTACCTCTCCCCCACAGAGGCCCGAGTCTCATGGACGACCAGCGCGCCTACCGCCTCCTTCATCGAGGCCACCGCCGCGGGTCGCGCCATGTCGACCGCCCGCTCCGACGAGCCCAAGACCGAGCACAGCCTGACCCTCACAGACCTCGCCCTCGAGGTCCCCTACCACTTCCTCATCAAGGGACAGAGCGAGGCCGGGCTCTCGACACAGACGCAGACCTGGCTGCTCGACACCTCCTTCAACTACGAGCTCCTCCCGGAGGCCACCGGACCCGCGACCTACCCGGACGACGAGCGCGGCGCGACCCTCGCAGCCTTCGCCGAGGAGATCCTCGCAGAGACCCCTCGGGACCGCGGCTGGGCCCTGGTCCTTGAAGCAGGCGATTGCCGCCTCGCCTACGAGCTGGCTGTCCGCTCCGACCTCAAGATCATCTGCGTGGAGTCGAGCTCTAAGCTACGGAGCGAGGCGCGTCGCCACCTCAAAGGGACCGGCCTCTACGGCTCGAGGATCAGCATTCACAGGGGAAAGCGCAGCGACCTGCCCTATGGCGACTACTTTGCAAACGTGATCGTCGCTGCAGGTGCCCCCTTGGGTGAGGGGCCGCGCGGAGCGGGCGGCGAGATCCGACGCCTGCTCACTCCGAACGGCGGCGTCGCCTTCCTCCGGGAAGAGGCTGCAGAGGGAGTGCAGGTCTTGAAGCGCGCGGCGCTCGAGGGCGCAGGCTCATGGACGACACAGTACGGCGACGCAGCGAACACCTCCTCAAGCGGCGACGAGCTCGTCACCGGCGACATGACCATCGCCTGGTTTGGTCGCCCCGGTCCGCGGCCCATGCGTGACCGCGGGGCCCGCAACCCAGCGCCCCTCTCAGCCGGCGGAATCATGTATGTCCAAGGGGACGACCGGATCTTCGGGATGGACGCATACAACGGCTCGATCCTCTGGACCGTCGAGATCCCCGAGCTCATCCGCACCAACGTGAAGGCTGACTCCACGAACATGATCTGCGACGAAGATCACCTCTATGTCGCTGTGGCAGACTCCTGCTGGGTGATCGAGGGCGACACGGGAGAGGTGCTCCGCGAGCTCCAGGTCCCAGCGCCTTCCAACCCACGCTTCGGGAGCGCTGAGCGGGTGTGGGGTTACCTCGCCCTCACCGAGGGGGCGCTGATCGGATCGATCACCAGGTCTGAGGGCGTCTTCCGGGGCCGCAGCGGCGAGTGGTACGACGGCGGCGGTTGGGAGTTTGAACAGGTCGTCGCGGAGGAGCTCTTCCGGATGAACCCTGAGACCGGCGAGGTCCTCTGGCGCCACACCGGCGGTCTAGTCATCCACTCCTCGATCGCGATCGCTGACGGAGAGATCTACTTCGCAGAAGACCGCGTCCCCTCTGACGCGAGCCTGGCGAAGGGTCGCTTGGTTGACCGCAACGGCACAGACCAATACCTAGTGAGCCTCGACCTCTTTGAGGGTACGAAGCGCTGGGAGAAGCAACACGACCTCGGGAGCTACACCAACTGTCTCTACACCTCTGTGGAGGATGGCGTGATGGTCCTCTTCGGCTCAAAGAGCGACTACAAGCTCGAAGCCTTCAGAACAGAGAACGGCACGCGGATGTGGGATGAGCAGTTCGGCTGGGCCAGAGACCACCACGGTGGGAAGGTGCAGCACCCCGTGGTCTTCGGGGGGAAGGTCTTCGCTGACGACAAGGTCTTCGACCTGAAGACCGGAGAGAACCTGCAGATCCCGATCCCCTCGCGCCGCGGCTGCGGGACGATGTCAGCCTCCGCAGACAACCTCTTCTTCCGCGACTACAACCACGGGATGTACAACCCCGAGACGCGTGAGCGGAATGATTGGGACGCGCTGCGCGGCGGCTGCTGGCTCAACATGATCCCTGCCGGGGGGCTGCTCCTCACGCCTGAGGCGAGCTCTGGCTGCTCCTGTAACAACCCGATCCAGACCACCGCTGCCTTCCGCCCCGTCGGTGGGATAGGCAAATAGAGCGAAGCATGCTCTCCAAGAAACGACTCGGCCGCGCGAACGGCGTCACGCTCACCGTCCTGGGCTCGCTCACACTGCTGGCCGCTCTCGTCTGGTCCCTGAGGGGCGAGGCCGAGGAGCAGCCGCTCGCAGGGAGCCTGACGCTCTACTGTGCCGCGGGCCTGAAGCCACCTGTTGAGGCAGCAGCCCGCGAGTATGAGGAGCGCTACGGCGTGCGCGTGGACATCACCTATGGCGGCTCAGGCACCCTCCTTAGCAGCCTCAAGGTGGCAGAGTCCGGAGACCTCTACCTCGCAGCCGACGAGAGCTACTGCGAGCTCGCGCGCGCAGAGGGGCTCGCTCGCGAGAGCTTCCCCCTCGCCACCATGAGGCCCGTCGTAGGCGTCCAGCGCGGGAACCCTAGGGGGATCGCTCGAGTCGCAGACCTCTTGGGGCCAGAGATTCGGCTCGGCGTCGCGAACCCGGAGGCGGCGGCAGCCGGGCGCGTCGTACGCTCTGCGCTCACAGACAGCGGCGACTGGGACGACGTTCAGCGCGCAGCCAAGGTCACCAAGCCCACCGTGATGGACCTCGCCAACGACCTGAACCTAGGGAGCCTAGACGCGGCGCTCGTGTGGGACTCCACCGTGAATCAGTTCGACGAACTGGTAGGCGTTGAGCTCCCTGAGTTCGAAGGCTGGAGTAAGTCCGTCACGATCTGCGTGCTCGAATCTTCCACAGAGCCGACCGCCGCGCTGCGCTTCTGCCGCTTCCTCTCTGCAAGAGATGCGGGTCTCCTTCTCTTCGAGGAGATGGGCTATGAGCCCGTCGAGGGTGACCTCTGGAAGGAGCGACCTGAGCTCTTGCTCTTCAGCGGCGGGATGTTGAACGCCGCGATCGACGACACCGTTCGAGCCTTTGAAGAGCGCGAGGGCGTGAGTGTCACGCGCGTCTACAACGGGTGCGGGATCCTCGTCGCTCAGATGAACGCCGGCGCCTCACCGGACGCATACTTCTCTTGCGACCAGACCTTCCTAGACGTCGTGAGTGAGCGCTTCCAGCCCGGCACGACGGTCTCATCCAACCGGATGGTCATCTTAGTTCGAAAGGGCAACCCCTCGGGGGTCCGCGGCCTAGAGGACCTCTGCGTCCCGGGCTTGGAGGTCGGGCTCGGGCACCCGGAGAAATCCGCCCTAGGCGCCCTGTCTTACAATGTCTTTGAGGAGGCCGGCCTCAGCGAGCGCCTCAAGGCCTCGGGCAACGTCATCCTCGACTCCGCGACCGGCGACTTCCTCGTCAATCAGATGCGCACGGGCTCCCTAGACGCAGTCATCGTCTATCGGTCTAACGCAGCTGCCGCTCTCGAGGACGTCGACCTCGTAGAGATCGACAGACCCGGCGCACTGGCGACCCAGCCCTTCGCGATCTCACACGCGACTGAGCACAAGCGCACGCTCGCTCGGCTCCTAGACGCGATCTCTATCGCAAGCTCGCGCGAGCGCTTCGACGCACTCGGCTTCGGCTGGGAGCGAGAGCACAAAGAGGGGTCTAAGTGAGGCAACCCGCTGACAAGAGAGACCGCGGATTCCTCGCCTTCCTCGCGCTCTTCGCGGGGCTCTATGTCGCGCTCATCCTAGGGATGCTGGTCGCAGACGCGACCTACACCACCCCTAGAGACCTGCTCAACGCGCTAGAGAGTGAGGAGATCCGATACGCCGCCAAGCTCTCACTCACGAGCTCGACGATCACAGCCCTCCTCTCTGTCTGGTTCGCCGTGCCGATCGGGTACCTGCTCTCTCGCACCGAGTTCACAGGCAAGAGCTTCGTGGATGGAGTCCTCGACATCCCGATCGTCCTCCCCCCCATGGTGATCGGACTCTCGCTCTTGATCCTCTTCCAGAGCCCCCTTGGAGAGGCGATCGAGTCGCAGGTCCCTGTGACCTATCGCGTGCCCAGCGTGATCCTCGCGCAGTTCGCGGTCTCCTGTGCCTTCGCCGTCAGGACCATGCGGGTCACCTTTGACCAGCTCCCAGTGCGCCCCGAGCAGGTCGCCCTGACCCTCGGAGCGAGCCGCGCGCAGGCCTTCTGGCGAGTCACTCTGCCGCAGGCAGGCGGCGGCGCGCTCTCAGCCGGCCTCCTCGCTTGGGCCCGCGCTCTCGGTGAGTTCGGCCCCATCCTCGTCTTCAGCGGTGCGACCCGCATGAAGACCGAGGTCTTGCCCTCTACAGTTTGGCTCGAACTCTCGACCGGCAACTTAGAGGCAGCCGTCGCGGTCTCGCTGCTCATGGTCCTCGCCGCGATCACTGTCTTAGTGACCGCGCGTGCCCTCGGCGTCAGGAGGGGATGGTGATCTGCTTTGACTCAGTCGCCCTCAACCAGGGCGATTTCCATCTCTCGAACGTCTCCTTCGAGGTTCCCGCTGGCGCTTACGCCGTGCTCATGGGCCCGACCGGCTGTGGCAAGACGACAGTGCTCGAACTCCTCTGCGGACTTCGCGCTCCGCTGATCGGGAAGATCCACTTGGACGGAGCTGATGTCACCAAGCTCTCACCGGCTGCCCGCGGCGTCGGGTACGTCCCACAAGACGGTGCGCTCTTTCCGAAGCTCACCGTCGGTGAGCAGATCGGCTTCGCCCTCCGGGTGCGTCGCGCGCCCGAAGCCGAGGTGGTCGCGCGGGTGGCAGAGCTCGGAGAGCTCCTAGGGGTCGGGCACCTCCTCGGTCGCTCTCCCCACGGACTCTCTGGCGGTGAGCGGCAGCGCGTCGCCCTCGGTCGCGCCTTGGCGTTCCGGCCTAAGGTCCTCTGCCTTGACGAGCCGCTCGGCGCGCTCGACGAAGACATGCACGGAGAGATGTGTGCGCTGCTCAAGTCCATCCACGCTGAGTCGGGTGTCACCGCTCTCCATGTGACTCATTCAGCTAACGAGGCAGAAGAGCTCGCCACTCAGCTGCTGCGCTTCGAGTCGGGTAGCATCCGCACCTCCACCCCCCGGGAGAACGAACGATGAAGGTCACGATCCAATGCTTCGCCCAACTCGCCCAGGCCGCCGGCGCGAGTGAACACACGCGAGAGCTCAACGAAGGAGCGACAGCCCAAGACGCCCTGCGCGCCTTCGCCGACTCCACCACAGAGGCCGCTCGCGCGCTGCTGTTCACAGACGGCGGCGAGCTGCAGCCCACGATCCTCCTCTTCCTCGATGAGGAGCCCATCCTCTGGGCTGAGCCTGCCCCTGCGCGAGATGGCTCGTCCCTCTTCGTCGCGACCCCAATCGCAGGGGGATGAGCTTGAGCGAGCTCCCGATCCAGCCGCGACCGCTCAATGACGAAGAGCGCGCGACCTACGAGTGGCAGACCTGGGTGCCTGACTTCGGGGAAGAGGGGCAGGAGCGCCTCAAGGGCGCGACCGTGCTCATCTCGCGCGTTGGCGGACTTGGCAGCGTCGTCGCCTATGAGCTCGCCGCGGCTGGAGTCGGACGCATGATCCTCGCGCACGCAGGAGACGTGAAGGCCTCCGACCTCAACCGACAGCTCCTGATGACTCACGCACAGCTCGGGAAGCCGCGCATCCAGAGCGCCGAGCGGAGGCTGCGCGAGCTCAACCCACGCCTCGAGATTGTGCCTGTCGCGGAGAACATCAATGAAGAGAACGCGGCGCGATGGGTCGGCGAGGCAGATCTCGTCATCGACTGCGCCCCCCTCTTCGAAGAGCGCTTCCTCATGAATCGTGAGGCCGTACGCCAGTCCAAGCCGATGGTCGAGTGCGCGATGTTTGAGCTCCAAGCTCAGATCACGACGATCATCCCTGGCGAGACCCCCTGCCTCGCCTGCCTCTTCCCCGAAAGACCCCCCGCATGGAAGCGAGAGTTTCCGGTGTTCGGCGCGGTCTCGGGCACGGTCGGCTGCCTCGCTGCGATGGAGGCGATCAAGCTGATCGCTGGAGTCGGCGAGAGCCTCAGCGGCGAGCTCTTAACAATGGACTTGCGCACCATGACCTTCCGCAAGCACCGCGTCAGCAGACGCCCGGGCTGCGCGGTCTGTGATACCTGAGGGTCAGCGCCCTGAGGGACCGCGGACTGGCTGCACCCAGGCGCACTCCTTGTCGCCAGCCTTGTAAGGGTTGGGGTGCGGACGGTCGCTCGTGATCTTGGCCCGCACATAGAGCTCGTCGCCCCGGAAGGTGAAGGCCGCAGGGTTCGACTCTGTAGAGAGGAAGATCTCTGAGGGCTGCATGGCGCCCTTCCGTGTGCGCCGCGTCCCGACGAAGCGGGTCGTGTAGCGTACGCCAGGCTCGCTCTCGATCCAGACACGCATGGTCTGTCCGTCAAACTGCACATCCTTCAGGTAGACGCCCGTTGAGGAGTAGAAACGACCTAGGTTCATCGCGCGGATGATCCCCTCAGGGCTGCGCTCCTCCGACTGAACCATCACCCAGCCACGGCCGGGGTTGTGCTTGCCGATCCCGAACTCTCGGTAGTCGTGACTGTCGTCTGCAGCGACCCCGAAGAGCATCCCCATCCCGTGGTCTATGACGCGTGAGGCCAAGGCCATGTCCCACATCGCCTCCATCCCCGAGTGCGTGTCGTCTCCATAGTTGAGCGTCCCTGCGTGGCCGTTGTAGACCTCGAAGAAGCGGCTCTGGCTGACGAGCGCGAGATCGTCCGGGCGAACCGCCCAGCCAAAGTTCGGGTGGTTCAACTGAGAGAGGACAGCGCGCTTGTTCGCCGCCCCGTGCGCCGCCACTGCGCCCATATTGTTCTCGATCGTCTCGAGGACGCTCCGTCCCCCCTGCGGCGGGATGACACCCTTAACGTTGATCCCGTTCACGTGGACGGGCTTGCCCTCATAGTCGTCCGTGAGCTCCTCTGAGGTGATGAGCATCATGCGCGAGCGCTCAATCCGCAGACGCTCTCTCAGCTCGCCGAGCGTCTTGAGCCTCATCTCCGTAAAACCGTCCCGCGGGCGAACCTTCACCCATTCAGTCCCGTATCGCTCAGTGAGCGCGTCGATATCGCTCGGCCTGAGGCGCCCGTCATCCTTGACCGGGAACCAGCGCTCATGATCCGCGACGACGTTGTGCTCTGACAGCGACAAGAAGTCGTAGCCGCGCTCGTCGTACCAATCGACCACCATCTCTGGAGGAGCGTTTCCATCGCTCCAGATGGTGTGGGAGTGCGTGTTTCCCTTGAGATAAGTGAGCCCCTCTCTGGGCGCAGGCGCATCTTCACGCATATTGCATGACGCCGCCGCTAAGAGAGCCAGCAGTGACCAAGCAGACCTCATGCTCATCTCTTCCTCCGCTCTCTGAGCGAACCATCCTTCTCGACGTACTGGAGCTGCAGCTCGTTGACACCTGCGCGGCCAGGCCAGTCTGTCCCCTTCACTCGATCTATAAGGAAGACCTCCATGTGCTTGATGCGCACGTCTTTACCTAGGTCGATGACTGTAGGCGCCCTGCGATCTTGAGGCGCTGTGACCTCATAGCGTGTGCTGGTCTTATTGATCCGCAAGCTCACCCGCTGCGCGTAATCCGCCTTCCCGATGTTCAGCGGGTTGGGCGGGGCCTGAGCGATGATGACTCGGTTAGCGCGCACAGCGCGCGGGATCGCGACCGTCAGCGTGGGCTCGAGGTCATCCGCCGCACAGAACCAAGCGGTGAACTCGTGACGATCGAGCGCCTTGGCGGGCTCCTGCCCATTCATGTTCACGCTCGTCGCGCTGACCTCGAAGCCCTCTTCAGGCATCAAGTTGTGGAGGTCACCTTCAGCTGAGGCGAGCATCCAGTCCTCTGCGACCTCGTCCACGCTTACTCCGAGCGGCGGTGAGTCGACCGTCTGCGTCTGGACCCCGGCAGCGTCGGAGTGCAGTCCTGGGACGTAGTGAACCCTCGCGATCACCTCGTACTGTCCGTTCTTCGGGAAGCTGTGTCGGATGGCGTACTTCTCCGCGTCCCACTTCCTGCTGACATCACCCACGACCACGCCGACAAGCTCACCGCCGACGAGATACTCCACCTTCGCGACGCGCACTCCTTCGTGCTCGCCAACGAACTCTTCGCCGAAGTCATCCAACCAGACCGTCATCGGGGTGTCGCCTGTCGCGCGCAGTCGGACCTCCGCCGCGGCGTCCCTCGTCCACCAGAGGTCTTCATACGAGTGCGTAGAGCCCCCGGTCATGGACTGTGTCGCGCGAGAGAGAAACAAGAGGGCGAAGCTCGTCTGAAAGTAGACGTCTCCGCCGCTTAGCCAGGTCCCATCAGGGTTCTGGTTTGTGACAAACCAGCTCGCGCCCTCCCAGTACCACGGGTGCTCTCCGATCATGTCGATCTTCTCGATCGCGCACACCCGCTCGATTCCATAGAGGTAATACGGGTGCCAGCGCTGCCCACCGTGCGGGTTGTGCTCACGAGAGAAGTTCTTTGCGAACCACTCGATGCCATCGTCGATCGCGCGGCGCGCCTCGCGCCGCTTCGCGCCAGCGAGGTTGCCCTTCTCGCCTAGCTGCATCAGCGAGAGGCTCAAGACTGTGAGCCCAGCCGACGTCATCGAACCGTTCGCCTCCCAGGACGGCCTGTAGCCAAAGCCGCCCTCCCCGTCCGCTAAGTTCAGGGTGTATAGGACGAGCTGCTGCCAAGACTTGGTCGGGATCTTGATCCCCTTAGAGGCCGCAGCGAGGAAGCCGAGGGCTGCGTACTGCGTGTTGGAGAGGTCCTCCTCACCTTCCGGATAGCCGAAGCCCCGTCGCTCCCAATCAAAGAGTAAGTCGACGATCTCTTCCATCCGCTCGACACCCTCGCTCCCTGGCAAGGAGGCCAGCGCCAAGAGCTCACAGCCGGCCGAGTACGTCATGCGTGGCATCTGCCCCTCAAGGAAGGCGAAGCCACGCTGGATCGCTGGGTGGTCTGACTTGACCCCGGACTTAAGCAGCGCGTACAGGACAAGCCCAGTCTGCCCATTGCGGAAGCGATGCTGCTCGAAGGGCCAAGAGCCGTCACGAAGCTGGGCGCCAATAAGCCAGTCAACGCCTCTGTCAATCGCCTCATTGATGTCCCCCTGCGCGCGCAAGCGGTCACCAGTGTGAAGGTAGTCCACCGATCGAGCGCCAAAGCCCCAGGCTCCACCAGACTGGACGACCTTGACGAGGATGTGGTTCTTGCCAGCCTTCAGCGGGAGCGTCACCTCGTCTTCAGCGATGTTGAGACCTCGCCCGCCGATGAACTCGTGGATGATCTCACCGTTGAGCCAGATCCTGAGCGAGTCGTCACTCCCCAGAGTGACAGGGACCTCGGTGTCCCGAGCACAGCGCACGCTCCGATACATGTACGCGCATGCCTCGCTCACCGAAGAGACCTTCAGCTCCCGCAAGAAGTCGATCCGTCCTGTGTCGAACCAGCCGTCTGGAGCGGCGTTCACCTGAAATCGCTCCCAGCGGAGGTCCTCATCGCCGAGTCCGCCGGGGAGAGAGGCCGTCAAGTCAGGCCCCTCACCATCGAGGCCCATCATCAGCAGGCCCTCCTCTGGCGCGTGCGCTGTCCCGACGACGGCTGCTCCGCCGGAGTGAGCGAAGGGCATGGCATAGCGCCACTCGCTCCAGACAGGCTCCTCTGCCGCAGCGCTCTGCGAGAAGAGCAGAAGCGCCGAGGCAAGCATCATGCGATGTCTCATGAGCCTCATCGTCGCTTCCATCCTACACTCATGACATGCCTCGGATCTCCGAACTCGACTCAGCCCACTGGAAGCCAGCTGAGAGTGACCTCGAGCGACTGCTGACCCCTTGCCTCATCGTTCATCTCGATCGAGTCCGTGGAAACATCAAGCGCATCCTCGAGCACCTTCAGGGCGACCCTGAACGCTGGCGGCCTCATGTCAAGACGACCAAGATTCCTGAGGTCTGGCACGAGCTCTTCGTCGCGGGGGTTCGACAGTTCAAGTGTGCGACGACCCGTGAGGCGGACGTACTCGGCGCGACCCTCTGCAGCCAAGGCGTCGAAGGAGGAGACGTCCTCGTCGCATACCCGCACGTCGGCCCTGCGCTCACACAGCTAGGACGGATCGCTGCTCGACACCAGGCTGTCCGCTACTCCGTGCTCTGCGAGGACGCCTCCCTCCTAGACTCCATCCCTGAAACCCTCGGCGTCTTTATTGACCTCAACCCGGGCATGAACAGGACCGGCGTCCCGATGTCCGATAGAGCTCGAGTCCACGAGCTCGCCTCCGCCGCTGGGCCACGCCTTCGTGGCCTCCACTTCTACGATGGTCACCAGCATGAGGCCGATCTCGAGGCGAGAGCGCGCGCGATCCACACGGGCTATGACAAGCTCCTCGAGCTAAGGGAGAGCCTGCTCGAAGCCGGCGGAGTGATCCCCGAGCTCATCACTAGCGGGACGCCCGCCCTGCTCCAGGCAGCAAGCTATCAGCCCTTTGCTCGACTCGAGGGGACGCTTCACCGCGTCTCACCTGGAACGGTCGTCTTTCACGATCAGCGCTCCGAGGAGGAGAACCCAGACCTCGACCTCCTGCCCGCAGCGACCGTGCTCACGCGAGTCGTGAGTCATCCCACCAGCGACCTCGCGACCTGCGACGCGGGCTCGAAGGCGATCGCCGCGGAGGCTGGCGACCCAGTCGCCGTCATCCTCGGACATCCGCGCTGGGAAGCGACCCAGCCCAACGAGGAGCACCTCCCTATACGCGTCCAGGGAGAGCTACCGCCGCGGGGGACGGCGCTCTCGCTCGTCCCACGCCACGTCTGCCCGACAGTGAACCTCGCGGAGCGCGCTGTGCTCATGGACGGAGCGAATCTCATCGGCGTCGTAGACGTCGCTGCGCGCGCTCACGAGGTCCTCTTAGATTGAGGCTCAGTCCCTCCCCGCGGCCCAGAGCACAGCGTCTCGGATGAAGTGCTGGAGGCTCTGAGTGGACTCTGGGTGTGGCGAAAAGGCGACCGCTCGTCCGGCCCCAAAGCGGCCGCGGATGAGCGCAGGCGTCCCAGGCATCACCCCCTTCGAGGTGCCGTTCTCTGCCACCTCGCCGCGGTAGACCGCGAGGGTCTCGTAGTCGGGGATCTCTTCGCGCTCTCCCGGCGCGTAGATCGGACCGTTCGCGTACCTCACGTCGAAGTTGGGGTCCATGTCTCCGAAGAGCCCGAGCCCCGCCGCAGTCAGCTCTATCTCTAGCTCCGCTCGGCCGCGCCGCCAGTTTCCGTTCTTCGTATCGATCGTGCGCGCGTCAAGGATCGCGAGGGACCACGGGTAGTTGCAGGCGGCGAGATACCCTCCGGCGCAGACCCCGAGATAGCCCCCGCCGCTACGAATGAACTCGACCTCTCTCACGCGACCAGCCTCACCCAGAGAGTTCGCCTGCCCGCTCCCTGAGCCGCCGGGGTGAAGGACGACGTCAAACTGTGAGAGCGAGCCCGCGACCACATCGACTGAACAGACGCGGCGAGTCTCGACACGATCATATTCGGAGAGGACGCGTTCGAGCCCCTTCGCGCCGCCTACGGAGGCGCCGAGGTCGTCGTAGATCGCGACGCGAACCCGCTCGCCGGTCACGCGGGGGTCAATCAGGACCTCCGAGCTGCAGGGCTCCATGCCAAGCTCAGTGAGGAAGGTGTGCACCATCAAGCGGTGCTGCCTCGCACGATGAGAGACGCTGTAACGACGCTCTCCCCCCTCAGGCAGCGGATACTTGCCGTAGGTCGTCTCAAGGATCATCGAGGGTACGCCTGCGTTCTCCCACGCGGCCCGCGCGAAGCTCGACTCGATCGGGTTTCGGAGCAGCGTGAACTTGCGGTCCTCCTCGACGATCGTGGCGTCGACCGCGGCGATCATCGCCTCGGCGAGCTCCACTGCACGAGGATCGGCGCAGGAGATGATGGAGCTCCCGACGGAGTCTGGGTTGAGCCTGCGGAAGGCGTAGCCCTCGTGAAGATCCAAGAGCCAGTCCGGCTGAACCTGCTCGAAGAGCTCCCAGAGATCTGTCGCGACCCCCTCGAAAACCTCTCCCCCGGTGGGGAAGTGTCGGTTGAGGTCTCCCAGTGATCCCTCAAGGCCTGGGGTCCGGCGCTGACTCGCGGCGAGCGCGGGAGGGTTCATACGCGGAGCGACGACGAGGCGCCCCCTCTTCACGGTCCAGCTCGCGATGGCGTCCGCAGCGGCCACGCCCGCGGGCTCGTTCCCGTGCATCCCGCCGGTGATGAGGATCGTCGGTCCGTCCTTTGCGCCGCGGTGGTCAAACCAAGGCGTCTCGAACGCTGTCCCCTCTCCCAAGAGCCCAGAAGGTCCGACCCTCACCTCGGGCACCGCTGCGCATTGGACTTGCGTTAAGGCTAGGAGGAGGAGCGCCTCGATTCGCAGCGTCTTCATGATTGGATTCTAAGGTAAGCGCCAGCGCTCACCCACGAGATGAGCGAAGCCGACCCTTGCAGTGAAGCCGCCGATGCGTTGCTTTGTGTCTATGCGAAGCCTGCAGGCCCTCTCCCTCGGACTCTCGATCACGGTCCTCCTCCAGAGCTGCGCCACACCGGAGCTCGGCCCGGCCAGCTTGCGCGTCCTGTCTTGGAACATCCATCACGGTGAAGGACTCGACAACGAGTACGACCTCCAACGGATCGCGGGCGTGATCTCCTCGGCCGACCCCGACGTCGTGTGCCTACAAGAGGTCGACCGCCGCACCATCCGCTCTGGCGGAATCGATCAAGCGGTAGAGCTCGCTTATCTCCTCGACATGGAGCCCTTCTTCAACCGCTGCATCGACTACCAGGGCGGCGAGTACGGTGACGCGATCTTGACCAAGCTCAAGGTGCGAGATGTACAGAGGCTCAGCTTGCCCGGACTGCGAGAGCCGCGCGGGCTGCTCGGCGTCGTCGTCGCCCCTGGCAACGACCCTGTCTTGGTCTGCTCTACTCACTTCGACCACGGTCGCGACAACCCCTCGCGCGTGGAGGAGGCGCGCTTGGTGGCCGACTTCGCGAGGAAGGCCCCTCTCCCCGTCATCCTCGCAGGAGACCTGAACGCCTTACCGAAGAGCGAGGTCCTCGACATCCTCGACGAGGTCTTCTCGATCCCAGCTGACCCCGCGCCCACCTTCCCCGCAGAGCTTCCTCAGCGCCGCATCGACTACGTGATGTGGAGTCACTTCCCAGGATGGCAGCTCGTGGACACCCGGGTGATCTCTGAGCCCCTGGCTTCAGACCATCGCCCAGTCCTCGCCGTCTTCGAGCGGACGAGTCGCTAGAATTTTGGTCGGCTCTTAAGCCGCCCATCATGTTCTCACGCGCTTGGATCTTGGCACCCATCCTAGGTGGCGCGCTCGCCTTCTCGCAGGACGGCGAGGCGAACTCTAAGGAGCCCATCTGGCGCCGCGCGATGAAAGCTGCAGAGCGCAGCATCGAGCGCGGCGACAAAGAGGGCGCGCGTGATCACCTCGTAGAGGCCCTGCGCTGGAAGCCTGGTCGTGACACCGAAGGGGGCTTGCTCGAGGACCTCATCCAGACCGCACCGAATGACGAGGTCGCCACCCTGTGGGCTATGCGCGGGCTTGAGCATGTGATGGATGCGAAGGGTCGAGGCCGCGCTCCAGAGGTCACCACGGACGCGCTCGCTGAGCTCGCGAACCCCGCGCGCGCGGCCTACCAAGCGCGCGTCGCCGCGCTCACGGAGCTCGCCCGCCTGCGAGACACCGCCAAACGCGGTGCCCGGCGTAACGCCTCGCAACTCCTCATGGTCGAGTGGGCGGCAGAGACCGCTCGAACGCTCTTGAGCAACGCTCCCGCGCTCCATGAGAGCTTCGGATCGAAGATCGAGGAGGACCTCCGCCCCTTCCCTGCGAGCGAGCGAGACCTCGCCAAGCGCGTCGTCGAAGCTGTCTCAAAGGTCGCGCGCGCCTCGCTCTCAAGAGGTGACTTCGAAGACGCGATCCGCGCCGGCAGGATCCTCGTTGGCTTGAATGCACAAGCCAACACGAGGGAGCTGCGGGGAGAGGTCCCAATCTCACTCGCAGGTGTAGGTGAGCTTGGGCGAGACACCGTCGCTGATGCGCGCAGGCGCCTGAGCGCCCAGCGCGGTGAGCCTTTCACTCTCGAAGAGCTGGAGGCGATGACCGAGACAGAGAAGGCTGAATTCGAGGACACTTACACCGAGTTCGGCTTCCCCGCCGTCGCGATCTCTCCAACGGGCAAATACCGCATCGAGACCTCATGCGGTTACGAGACATTGCTCGGCGTTACAGACACGATCGAGCTTCATCATGATCGACTTGCAGGGTGGTTCGGGCACGACCCCTTCGAGGGGCGACAAGGCACGGTACGGATCGTCCCCGACATCAACGGGCTAGAAGCAGAGGGCGGCACTCGGTGGTGGGCCGGCGGCTTCCAAGCTGGGAACACCACAGTGATACGCTTCGCTTTCGGAGACATCGAGGGGCTGGGTCGCACGTTGACGCACGAGCTCACACACCGATTCGATGGAGCTATCTACCCGAAGATGCCGGGTTGGAGCGTCGAGGGCCGTGCGACTTGGACTGGCGCAGCTTATGGCTGGTCTGGAGATACCGAGTTCGTTGAGGACTTCGCGACGGGCGGCTCAATGAATGAGTCTCTCGTGAGGGGATACAAGGGCGAGGGCCGGCTCAAAGAGATCCTTGACGGAGAGAACGAGCGATATCGAGACAACTACACCTTCGGTTATGCCATGTGGGTTTTCCTCGACTCCTGGCAGATCGGCGGGCGACGCGTCTTCGAACCGATGGTTGAAGAGTGGATGGTGGGCTCTGCGAAGTGGTGGCCTCGTCCACCCCTAGAATGGTTCTCAACCTGCTTCATCGATGGAAAGGACGGCAGACCTGCGAACTTCGAGGCATTCAATGCAGAGTGGAACGAGTACCTCGACGGCTGGTGGAGCGACCCGCCAGACAAACTCCCTGCAGATTGGGTCGCGGAACGCTACACGTCCGATAACGGCGGCGGCCCCGGCTCGCCGCTCATTTATGACCGTGAGACTTGGCCGTGGACGCTTGGTCGTACCCAACCTCTCTTTGGTCAGCATCATGCCCGCGACGCAGGGCACCTCCTCGCAGATCTAGGTCGCGAAGAGGACGCTATCGCAGCCTTCCTCTGGTCTATGGTCGTGGACCCTCGGACGCCAGACCGTGACCTGCGCTTGCTCGAGGTCCTCGAAGGGATGGGGAGCGAGGACGAGGCCTGGCTCATGCGACGTCGATACGGCGAGCCCGTCGGCGAGGCGCCCTTCCTGAAGAAGCTCCCACAGACGATGAAGGCTCTCGGCGCTCTCGCGCTCCTCGTCGATCACGAGGAAGGCGTCGCCGAGCTCGAAGATGGCGAGCAAAGAGAGCGCGGAGGTCGAACCCTCCTGCGTCGCGCCTTGAGAGCCGATCACGACCTGCTCGCAGAGCGCATGGGGCTGGCGCTGCTCGGACCTCCGGAGGTTGTCGAGGAGGCTCCAGAGTCTCTCCCGCTCTTCGTCCCTTTCTCCGAGCCTGAGTGGCTAGCCGGCAGCACCGCTTGGGCGGAGGGTGACCTCGTGGGATATGAGGAGCGGCGCGCGGAAGGGCTCTGGTACTACGACGAGACCTACGGCGACCTGCACGTCGGGAGGAGCGAACCGCGCAAAGGTACGGGCGATCTAGATCGCAGCGCGCGCCGTCGCGACGCCTTCTGCTACGCCGACCGGTGGATGATCGAAGGGCGCTACCGCCTGAAGGCAGACATCAACATCACCACCTCCTTCATCGATGGCGCGATCATCCTCGGCCATGAGCGCTTCGACTGGAAGGTGAGCTTTGGCTTCTCTGCTGGTGACTACAACTACTCCATCGGGAAGAAGGAGGAGTTCGACGGGATCGAGCAGATCAGCTGGTCGCTAGGCGGTCGCTTCGAGCGCGCCGGCCCGCTCGCGATCCGCAGCAGCGGCGGCCATCGCTTCGATCGTCCGACCAACTCCTTCGAGGTCGAGCTCCTCGTCGATGGCCCGCTCGTCCTCTGCTTCATCGATGGAGAGTTCAAGGGCAGCTATCGCACCCCTGACGGCTCCGCTATCGAAGGCTACGTCGGCTTCGCGATGAGCCGTGGCGCCGTCCGCGTCGCTGGCGCGACCCTGCAGCGCTTGGATCGCGCGAGCTCAGCGGGCCTGCTCGGCCGGCTGCCGCAAGCCCTGGACCTTGCCCAAGCGGAGGTCCCCGACTTCGGCGACCTCTCCGGCATCCCGGTAGAAGGCCTGCCTCGGTCACAGAACGGCGTCTTCGCGGTCTGGCTCCCCATGCCCGAGCGCGACGAAGAGGAGAGCGCGGAGGATGCTTGGAAGCGCTTAAGGCGCAGGACCGAGCGCTATGTGACCAAGGCAAACGAGGTGCTCTCACAGCTAGAGGCCCGAGTCCCGCTGCATCTCCTGCTCCCGACGCAGGCGGGTGGAGAGCTTCAGAGCAAGATGCGGGAGCTAGCCATGTCCTTGCTCAAGGAGGACGCGGAGACCCAAGCCTTCGTCGTTCTCGACGAGCTCATCCTGCGAGAGGAGGACGCGCTCGGGCGCACTCTCACAGAGGAGGAGGAGGGCGCGCTCGAAGCTGAGCACATCTCGCGGCTTACTGAGCTCTGCACGCGACCGCTGGAAGTCCACCTGCACGCTGGCCCTGGAGAGGCCGGCTGGACTCCTGAGGATCCGACCGGAACTGACCGCGCCTCTTTCCTGTTCATCGACCCTTCTGGGGTCGTTCGCGCCCAACAGGTCCCGACCTCGGTCCCTAACGCCGGCCTCGCTAAGTGGCTGAGGGTGTTTCGCTCTGGCGAGGCGCCTGCCCCTGAGCGGAAGCCCTCTGAAGAAGAGCGAGCGCGCCGCGCAAAGGAATAGGCGCTGGCCCTCTGGAGCCTCTCAGCGTTTTTCCTGAGAAAGCCGTCCACCTCCCCGCCGCTCGGCGCAACTCATCTTGGAAGGGACAGGGAAGCTCGCGGGTACGAAACCTTACGACTCCTAATCAACCAAGCTCTGCGGCGCTCCCTGCCTCTTCCACTCCTCCCTCCTCAAGAGGAGGCGCCGCGACTAGGAGCGTTCAGCCAGGCTCTTCTCGATTCGCTGCAGCGTGTCCCGAATCTCGACGAGGACTCCATCATTTATTTGGCCATTGGCAGAAGGAGCTGAGGCCGGCGCGCTGCCGGCGTCCATGACGAGGTCACGCTGCGCGAGGACCTTGTCTCGAAACGCGAGAGGCTCGACGACGCCGAAGAGGTGTCCAGTCGAACCCTGTGCGCTGCCGGCGGTCTCGATCATGAGCGAGCAGAGTCCGAAGTACCTGAGCAGCGGGCCCTCGTTCACCGCGAGGTCAGTGATCTTGTCGAGAGGTATGTTCTTCTGGACCTTGATCAAGACACCGCTACGGAGGTTGAGAGAGCGCGGCGTCAGCTCACAGCTGAGGTTCTCGTACTGACGCCTGTGCCAACTCTTACCGAAGAGGAACCAGACAGGAACAAGCGGGATCCCGATGAAGGTGATCACGCACAGGAACATTGCCTGTAGCCAAAAGTAATCGATCACTCGCTTGTCGAACTCGGCGCTGGAGAGGGCTTTGTCTTGAGTCATGACTCCAGCATACGCAAACCACGTTTACGCGACGGTCGAAACCACTTCACCGTGTCGCGTCGCTGATAGGGCCTAACGTCTGCTTAAAGCCCCCTCCTAAACTGCTCAGATCGCTGCGGATCGAGCTCATGGAGTGAAGGAGGGGACTAAATGAGTAATCCACAGCTCTGACCCTCCCAGTAATTCGATTCATCGGCCAGAATGTTCTCTCTCGGCCTTCGTAATCAAAAATGGTTCCGTTGACTGACCTGACTCTCTTTCTCCCCGCACCAACTCTGCGCCATGATCCAACCCCTCTGCTCTCTAGCCCTCGCGCTCAGTGCCGCTGAACCGGCCGCGGAGGCGCTCTCAAGTCGCCTCATGTCAGCGGTGCCCGCTGACTCTGTCTTCATCGCCTCCTGCGATGACCCGAGCGCCCTGCGTGCCAACTTGGTCGCAAACCAGATGGTCCGCCTCTTTGACGGCGGCTCAGGGACCCCTTACATCTCTGCCGTCACAGACCTCATCGTCAGCGAGCAAGAC
The DNA here is from genome assembly GCA_022446815.1 of Planctomycetota bacterium. Taxonomy (GTDB): domain Bacteria; phylum Planctomycetota; class UBA1135; order UBA1135; genus JAKVCE01. The sequence goes on along the minus strand of JAKVCD010000026.1, from coordinate 27,710 downwards.
GGAGCGGAAGCCATCGCAGCGTTCGGGTTCGCGAAGCGCTTCGCTGAGAGCTTTGACGGTCCGATCGTCGCCTTCGCCAACTCACAGAGCTTCGGCCTCTTGAGCTCCTCCCCTTCCGGAGGTGGCGACCTGCGCGCAGCGCTCGATCAGATCCTCACCCAGATGCCCGAGGCAGAGATACGAGATCAGGGGACACACCAAGGCTTCCAGCTCCGCTCGATCAAGCCGCGTGGGCCGCAGAGTGAGAAGATGATCCGCGCAGAGGCCCCTGGGATCACCGGCATCTTTATGGGCGAAGGTGATGTGCTCGCTACGGCGAAGGACAGCATCCGCCGCTACACAGCTCAGACCCGCTCCGACATCGAGGTGCAGCTCTCGAACGCCCGCTTGGAAGCTGGCGGCAAGGGCTCCCAGAGCGCGATGCACTTCATGTTCGACCTCTCGCGCGCCATGCGCATGAGCGACGACCTTGACGTCCCCCAGATCGGCCTCGACCAAGACAGCTGGATCTATGGTCGCCTCGATTTTGGCGGGCCTACTCAAGCTGAAGCCGTCGTCGAGCTCCGTCTCCCGGAGAGCGGGATCGTCTCGAGCTTCCTCGACGTCTTGCGACCGGTCTCCAAAGAAGAGCTGAACCGAATCCCCTCTAGTGCGCTCACCTTCCACGCGATGAGCATCGATCTCGAGCTCCTCATGCAGCGCGCGCTCGAGGCCGGCGGCCCGGACGCGGAAGAAGAGCTCGAAGGGGTCCGACAAGCGCTCATCGGCGCGACGGGCCGTGACCTCATCGAGGACCTCTTCCTCGGCATGACCGGCTCATTCGCGACCTACGAGTTCGAGCCCCCGCAAGACCCGGTAGACATCGTCAGCCTAGTCTCGGGCCAAGGCGTCTTCTCTATCGGCGTCCACGACTCCGAGGAGATGCTCGAGGTCTTTGACGACCTCGTGAGCATCGGCGGGATGGACGCGATGATCGACTTCCGGGACTACAAGGACGTAGAGGTCTGGGTCGCTGATGTCGAAGGGCTCTCCCCGGGCGTCGCCTTCCTAGACAGCGAAATCCTCTTCGCGATGAACAGCGACGACCTCAACAAGGTCATCGACCACGCCAAGACCCCCGGCTCCCAGAGCGTGCTCGAGGGCACCTCTGGTCGACAGATCATTGAGTACGGCTCTGGCGGCTTCTACGTCTCTTATCAGGACACAGCCCTCGCCGCTTGGAAGCTCCTGGCACAGAGCGACCTCGCCGCGGACATGACTCCTGAGCTTCGCTTCCTCGCGAAGGCGCCGCGCCTAGACCTGGACGACGTCAAGCGAGAGATCTCTGGCTCCACCATCTCGAGCTTCCTACGCACAGCGAAAGGCTTGATGTTCCGCGCAGAGAGCCGCTAGCACACGCGCTAACAAGATGAAGACTCCCTGACGCGAGCGCGTGAGGGGGTCTTCTCTTAATCTGGGGTCCTATGTTTGGGTTCATCCTCCTCAGCCTCTCCGTAGCACAAGACCCTGGCGCGGACTTCTTTGAGGCGCACATCCGGCCGCTCTTCGCGGAGCACTGCACGAGCTGTCACGGCGAGGAGAAACAGAAGGCTGAGCTGAGGCTCGACCGTTACGGCTCGATCATGGAGGGCGGAGAGGGCGGCGCGGTCGTCACCCCCGGAGATGTCGACTCAAGCCCTCTCCTCATCGCTGTCCGCTATGAGGACGAGTTCCTCCAGATGCCGCCGCGTAATCAGCTCTCCGCGCAGGAGATCAAGCGGCTTGAGGAGTGGGTCGAGATGGGGGCGCCAGGCCCGGTCACCGAGGGGGCGGGCGCGATTGAGGTCGAGGAGTTCGACCTAGAGAGGCGCCTTGAGCACTGGGCCTATCAACCTGTAACAGACCCGGAGGTCCCCGAGAGCGCTTGGGGCGCTGACCCCATCGACGCCTTTATCGCTCGGAGCCTGCAGGATGCAGGGCTTGAGCCTGCGGACGAAGCGGATCGTGCGACCTGGCTCCGCCGCGTTAGCTACGGGATTACGGGGCTCCCCCCCACCCTTGAAGAGCTGGACGAGTTCCTCTCAGATGAATCGAACGAGGCCTATGAGCACGTCGTCGACCGGCTCCTCTCCTCTCCTCACTACGGTGAGAGGTGGGCGCGACACTGGTTAGACCTCGTGCGATACGGCGAGAGCCGTGGGCACGAGTTCGACTATGTGATCCCCAACGCCTTTGAATATCGGGACTACCTCACCCGCGCGTTGAACGCCGACGTTCCATACGACCGCCTGCTCACCGAGCACGTCGCTGGTGACCTCGTAGAGGAGCCGCGCCTCCACCCCACCGATGGGTACGACGAGTCCATCCTCGGCACCGGCTTCTGGCACTTGGGCGAAGAGGTCCACTCGCCTGTCGACATCCAGGGCGACGAGGCTGACCGAGTCTCAAACCAGATCGAGGTGTTCTCGCACACCTTCTTGGCGATGAGCGTGTCTTGTGCGCGCTGCCACGATCACAAGTTCGACCCGATCCCGACCGAGGACTTCTACGCCCTCGCTGGCTTCCTCCACAGCTCCTCGTACCGGCAGGTCCTGTTCGAGAGCTTGCACAAGAACACCCTCGTCGCCGACGCCATCTCTGGGCTGGACGCAGACCACGGGCCAGCGACACGACGCGCCTTCGCAGAGGCGCTTAAGCCGAGCTTGGAGCGAGTCGAGGAGCGCCTCTTGGCGGCGCGGGAGGTCCTCAGCTACGAGCACGAAGAGGAGGGAGCTGGCGCGCCCTTACCTAGCGGTCTAGAGATCATCTTTGAAGACTTTGAGGGTGAGTCATGGGGCGCCTGGGAGGTAGAGGGTGACGCCCTCGGAGAGGCGCCGCCGCTGCTCGCGGACATCCCGGATTACCACAAGGGCAAGCTCAAGGACTGGCGGGGTGAGCGCTTCGTCTGCACGCACCGGACGCCACAAGGCGAAGGTCCCTCGCACTATGACCCCGTCGGGGTAGACGCGCGCACCGGCAGGCTCTTGAGCCCGGAGTTCACTATCGAGCACGACTATCTCCACTTCCTCATCTGCGGAGGTGATGACGCCGACATGACGGCGGTCCGGCTGCTCGTCAACGGAGAGGTGGTGCTCTCACGCGCAGCCACAGAAGACGGCGTGTTCCGTCCAGCCTTCTTCCATATGGCTGAGTGGCGTGGAGCTCAGGCGCGCGTCGAGATCGCGGACGAAGGTGGCGGCGCTTGGGCGCACATCGGCGTAGACCACCTCGTCTTTAGTGATCGGAGCGACTCGGGCGCCCTCGCGCGAGCGCGTAGCGCGGAGGAGCAGCGTGCTCACTTCATCGCTGTGAGAGAGGTCGCTGCTCGGCGCGGACTGAACCCGGACGCTCTCAGCGCTTGGACCTTAGCGGTCAGGGACGCGAGCTATGACTCGGCAGACCCGCTGCATGCTTGGGCCAAGCTCTGCCAGGGAGAGCCCCTCGAGGCTGAGCCAGCGCCAGCAGCGTGGGCTATGCCCGCCGAGACCGCCGCACTCTTCTCCTACGAGGACGCCTCTGCGCCCGCCGCTTGGATCCAAGACGGGAACCTCTTTGGCCCTGGACCGAGGGAGCTGGGCGCCGCCTCCTATGGATTCGACCCCGCGTGGCCGATCCAAGGTTTCACGCGCGCGCCTGGCGCCTACGTCGACCCGGACTGGGCCAAGCTCCAGTTTGGCTTTGGGGTCGCCGGCTTCACCAAGGGCCCCTCCTCCGCCACCCCCGGCAGCGTCCACAACTGGAACAGCTCTGGCAGGACCCTCAGGACCCCGACCTTTGTGCCTGAGCACGGCTTGGTCCACTACCTCGTGCGAGGCGCAGGACGCTGCTTCGCGGCGATCGACTCTCATCGCGTGATCGCCGGGCCCCTGCACGGTCAGTCCATCAAGCGCTTTGAGGGCCTCGGTGGTTGGAGGTGGGAGACCCATGACCTCCGAAGGTACGTAGGGCAGAGAGTCCACCTAGAGTTCACCCCTGTCGAAGGCGTCTCAGACTTCGCCCTCGCCCTCGTCGTTGAGGGACCCAGCCGGCCTGCGGACCGCGCGCCGTGGAGCTTTGAGGCTCAGAGCTCGGAGAGCTTCCCCGCCGACTTTGCTGAGGAGCTCGCAGCCTCACTCCAAGCCTTGAGCGCTGCGGAGCCGCTCGAGGCAGAGACTGGCCGCGACAAGGCCGCCCTGCTCGACTGGGTCGCGCTCCACCCGGAGCTCTTCCCGGAGGCAGACCGCGACGCCCTCAGGCGCGCTGCCGCTCCGCACATCGAAGAGCGCCTCGAGCTGCTCAACATGATCGAGAGCCGGTCACGCACAGCACCCGCCATGCTCGATGGGAACGGCGTCAACGAGCGGGTCTTCGTGCGAGGTAATCACAACACCCCGGGAGAGTTCGCCCCGCGACGCCTGCCCGTCGCGCTCCCCGAGTCTGGTCCTATCGAGGCTGAGGGCAGCGGGCGCCTAGAGCTGGCGCGCCGCCTCACGAGGCCTGAGAACCCGCTCGTCGCCCGGGTGATGGTGAACCGCATCTGGCACCACCTCTTCGGCCGCGGGATCGTGAGCTCAGTGGACGACTTCGGAAAGCAGGGCACGCCCCCTACGCACCCGGAGCTCTTAGATCACCTCGCGACGCGCTTCGTCGATAGCGGCTGGTCCATGAAAGACCTCGTCCGTGATGTAGTCCTCTCGACGACGTATCGACAATCCCGAAACGGTGACCCGCGCGGGCTCGAGCTCGATCCTGACAACCTATTGCTGGGCCGCTCACCCGTGCGCCGCCTCGACGCCGAGGCGATCAGGGACGGGGCGCTCGCGGTCTCTGGCGCCTTAGACCGCACGCTCTTCGGTCCTAGCATCCCCGTCCACCTTGACCCCTTCATGGATGGGCGCGGGAGGCCGGGTAAGAGCGGTCCGATTGACGGCGCGGGCCGGCGCAGCATCTACATCTCTGTCCCGAGAAACTTCCTCTCTCCCTTCTTCAAGGTCTTCGACCGGCCCATCCCCTTCACCACACAGGGGAGGCGCAGCGTCTCAAACGTCCCTGCACAGTCGCTGACGATGATGAACGATCCCCTCTTTGAAGAGCTGGCTGAGCGCTGGGCTGAGCGCGCCCTAGAGGAAGGGGAGGCACCCGCGGCTCAGAGGATCGAGTCCCTCTATCTAGAGGCCTTCTCTCGCGCGCCGTCCGCCGCTGAGACCGAGCGTCTCCTCACCTTCCTCGATGGACGTGATGACGAGGACGCCTGGGGTGACGTCTGCCACGTGCTCTTTAACGTGAAGGAGTTCATCTTCTTGAACTAGTTATGAGCCAAGCGAAGAGAGAACCCGCCGCCTGGTCTAGGCGAGAGCTGCTGCGCCGCACCTGCTGCGGCTTCGGAGGTGTCGCCCTCTCAAGCCTGATGGCTGAGAGCGCCTACGCTGGCCTCCTGCGTGACGGCGACAACCCGCTGACACCTAGGCCGACTCACTTCCCTGCCAGCGCTCAACGCGTGATCTTCCTCTACATGGACGGCGCGCCGGCGCAGGTCGACACCTTCGACCCCAAGCCGCGGCTGGCGCGCGAGAACGGGCAGCCCATCAAGATGAAGATTCCAAAGACGCAGTTCGACGACGTCGGCGGCGTCTTGGCGTCTCCCTGGAAGTTCAACCAGTACGGCGAGAGCGGGCTCTGGATCAGCGACCTCTTCCCGCACCTCTCAAAGCACGCGGACGATCTGTGCGTCGTGCGGTCCATGACCTCCAAGTTCCCAGAGCACACCAACGCCAACTACTTCCTCCATACGGGGAATGGTCTCCAAGGGAGACCGAGCATGGGCTCTTGGCTCACCTATGGGCTCGGGAGCGAGTCGAGAGACCTCCCTGGCTTCATCGTCCTCAACGGCGGGCTCATCCCTCCTGGAGGCCTCGACAACTTCAACTCGGGCTATCTGCCCGCGAGCTTCCAGGGCTCGGTCTTCAAGCGCGGCGCGCAACCGGTCGCGAACCTCAACTCAACTCGTGACTCCAAAAATGAGCAGCGCGCCAAGCTCGACCTCCTCGGCGATCTAGACGGCGGCGCGCTCGAGCGCGCAGGCCGTGATGGCGATGTAGAGACAGCGATCACGAACTATGAGCTCGCCTTCCGCATGCAGACCGCTGTGCCTGAGCTCATGGACTTGAGCGGCGAGACGAAGCTCACGAAACAGATCTACGGGCTCGAGGCCCCCGATCAGCACACCCGTACCTACGGCACGATGTGCCTCTTGGCGCGGAGGCTCGCCGAGCGCGGCGTGCGCTTCATCGAGCTCACTTGCCCGAACGTAGGTCACGACCGCTGGGATCAGCACCAGAACCTGAAGCAGGGACACGAAGACAACGCTCGCGCGGTAGATCACGGCATCTCGGGCCTCCTCACCGACCTCAAAGCGAGAGGGCTCCTCGACTCAACCCTCGTCGTGTTCTCGGGAGAGTTCGGGCGGACTCCTATGGCGCAGGGCACGGACGGCCGCGACCACAATCCGCACGGATTCTCCATGTGGATGGCTGGCGGTGGAGTGAAGGCTGGGCAGGCCTATGGCTCCACTGACGAGTACGGGTACTACGCCATCGAGAACAAGATGGAGATGCACGACCTGCACGCGACCATGCTGCACCTGCTAGGCCTCGATCACGAGCGACTCACCTATCGCTTCTCGAGCCGCGACATGCGCCTCACGGACGTGCACGGGCACGTCTTCAGCGACCTGATCGCCTAGCTCCTGCCCCGTCAGCCTCGCATCAAGCGCTTCTTGGTACCTTGTGGGTCTAAGGAGCCTCTCTTGATCGCACTCTCATCCCTCCTCGCTCTCGCTGCGCTCGCTGAACCCCAAGACCCCAAGATCTCGGAGGGCCTCCGCCTGATCCGAGAGCTGCGCTGCACGGCATGCCACGAGGCGCCCGATGAGTACGCTGACCTCATCGAGGCTCCGCCAGGACCCGACCTCACCAAGGTGGGCGAGCGCGTCCTTCGAGACTACCTCCTCGACTACTTGATCGATCCAGCAGGTCATAAGCCGCGTTCGAAGATGCCCAACCTCTTCGCTGGGAGAGAAGAGAACCCCCGTATGGCCTGGAGCATGGCGCGCGCCCTCCCCCATTTCCTTGGGAGCCTCGGAGAGCCGATCGACACGACGCCAGTCCCGACTAGCAACGCAGAGCTCGAGCGTGGCCGCCAACTCTTCCACGGGGTCGGGTGCGTCGCTTGCCACTCGCCGCTTGAGACGCCCGAGGAGCTCGAGGTGCCGTGGTGGGAGTGGGAGACCCCGCCCACCTTCGACGCCCTCGCCACGAGCGAGGGGGACCTCGGAGAGATCGTCCATCTCGGGGACCTCTCAAGGAAGACGACAGTGGGAGCACTCACGAAGTTCCTGCTCTCGCCTCACGACGCTCGCCCGGCGGGGCGCATGCCTGACATGGACCTCGACGAGGGCGAGGCGAAGGCCATCGCCGCTTACCTGCTGCGCCACCAGCTCATTGAGTCAGCGACCGCGCCAGGGCTGCGCTACGAGTACTTCGAGGAGCCCGGCCTCGAGACCGTCATGACCCTCGACGAGTACACAGCGGTGCGCACCGGCTCAATTGAGACGATCGACGGGCTCCCGGAGCACCGTGGCGACAACTTCTGCTTCCGCTTCACAGGAGAGGTCGACGTCCCTGCTGCAGGCGAGTGGACCTTCTACCTCACGTCGGACGACGGCTCACGCCTGTGGATCGACGGAGAAGAGCTCATCAACAACGACGGCAATCACGGCCCAAAAGAGCTCTCCGGTAAGCGCAACCTAGAGGCTGGGCTTCACTCCATCGAGGTGCGCATGTTCGAGCGCTCTGGGGGAGAGATGGTCGAGCTGCAGTGGGAAGGTCCCGAGGTTCCGCGAGGCTTCATCAACTCCGAGCACCTCTCGCACTCCTCCATTGTCCTCAGTCCGCCGCCCAACTCCTTCGACCTCCATCCGGACGGCATCCAGGTCGGAACAAAGAACTTCTCCAAGCTCCGCTGCTATGCATGTCACGAGACAGGCGTAGAGCACATCAACCTGCGGCCGCTGCGGAGCATCGCTGAGCTGGACCTCTCGAAGGAGCGCAGCTGCATCGGTACGGACATCAACCCGACAGTCCCTCTCTACGACATCACCCAGTCCGAGATCGAGGCGATCATCTTTGCGATCGACGCTATGCAACAGGGCGAGCCCCTCGCCCACACGACCGTGAGCCAACTCGAGGCGCTGCGCTGCACCGCCTGTCACGACCGCGGCGGCGTCGGTGGACCGACCGCGGATCGTCGCGTCTGGTTTGAGGTCGTCGGCGACGCGGACATCGGCGACGAGGGGCGTATCCCCCCCACCCTTGAAGGGGTCGGCGCGAAGCTGCGACCAGACTGGCTCAAGGCTGTCCTGCTAGACGGCGGGACCGCGCGCCCATACATGAAGACGCGCATGCCTCAGTACAACCACGAGCTCGTCGCACACCTCGCCGACGCCTTCATCGAAGAGGACGGCGGTGGAGGTGTCGACAAACTGACCGAAGTAGATGAGGTCGAGGTGGCCCACGGTCAACGGCTCGTCGGGACGGACGGCCTCGGCTGCATCAACTGCCACACCTTCGCTGGACACGAGTCTCTGGGGGTCCCGGCGACGGACATGTCAGCGATGTATACGCGCCTCAACCAGGCATGGTTCCACAAGCTCCTGGTGGACCCTGTCGCGCTGAAGATGAACACCCGTATGCCTGACTTCTGGCTGAACGGAAAGAGCCCGGTCACGGACATTCACGAAGGCGACATCGACAAGCAGATCGAAGCCATCTGGAGTTACCTCTCGCTTGGAGACGCTGCGCCATACCCGAAGGGCCTCTTGAGCTCGCCAGGAGAGTTCGAGCTCACCCCGACAGAGGGTCCGATTCATACGGGCGTATTCATGCGCGACATGAGCCCGCGGACGCTCGTCGTCGGCACCCCTCAGCGCATCCACTACGCCTTCGACATGATGAACTCTCGCCTCGGCCGCGCATGGGCGGGCGAGTACTTCGACGCTGCGGGGACATGGAAGGGTCGCGCGGGTCAGCTCGAGCTGCCGCCTGTGCCCTGGGTGGACTTCGCTCCCGGTGCCCCCTTCGCCCTCCTCTCGGACGACGGCGCGAGCTGGCCTAGCGAGATGGGTCGAGACGCGGGCTATCGCTCACTCGGCAGGACTATGGATGAGTCGGACATGCCGACCTTCCGCTACTCGATCGGCGACGTCGTCATCGAGGAGTCCATCCGACCCGAGCTACGACTCGGCGGCGCTCGACTCATCCGCTCCCTCTCCATCGGAGGCTGGGTGAACGAAGGAGAGACCCTCTTCATGAGAGCAGACCGAGGCTCCATCGAAGCCCTTGAGGGAGAGTGGGTTCGCGATGGAGAGATGAGCGTCCAAGTCTCCAGAGGAGGCCGCGCCTTCTTGCGCGGAAGAGGCGACGCAGCTGAGCTGCTCATAGAGATCAACGAGCTCCCCGCCAACATCGAGGTGACCTACACATGGTGATCACAACGACCCTCTGCGCCGTCGCCCTCTCGCTCTCCGTTGGAGAGGAGGACTTCTACGAGATCGCGACCATCCCGATCCCTGAGGACATCGTGCTCGAGGTCAGCGGGATAGAGATCCTCCAGGATGGGACCGCCCTCATCGCGACTCGACGCGGGAACGTCTACAGCGTCACCGGCGCTTGGGAAGACGACGTCAGCGGCGCGCAGTTCAACCTCTTCGCGCAGGGACTCCAGGAGCCGCTAGGACTCCTCGACCACGACGGCTGGATCTACGTGATGCAACGCGGCGAGCTCTCGCGCATGCGTGACACGCGCGGTGACGGGCGCGTCGATGAGCTCGAGACGGTCTGCGACTTGATCCCCATCAGCGGCAACTACCACGAGTACAACTTCGGCCCGGTGATCGGTCCGGACGGCAACTTCTGGGTCACCACGAACAAGCCCTTCGGGGACGAGCCCTTCGGGCGCGCGGAGTGGCGCGGCTTCACCATGAGCATCACACCTGACGGCCAGATGACCCCGACCTGCTCCGGGCTCCGCTCTCCCGCCGGTGTCGAGACCAGCCCTTGGGGCGACGCCTTCTACACAGACAACCAGGGCGAGTGGTGCGGCGCTAGCAAGCTGTCCATCATGCTCCCCGGAGACTTCCACGGTCACCCGCACGGCATCAGCTCCTGCAAGAACGAAGAGTGGACCTTCTCCATCGTGGACGACGTCCCGAACGGGAAGCTCTTCCCTGAGGTCAAAGAGGAGATCCCCGAGCTCCGCATGCCCGCGGTCTGGTTCCCTTACGACAAGATGGGCCGCTCGCCCGCGGGGATGGCCTGGGACATGACCGAGGGCGAGTTCGGGCCCTTCGCCGGGCAGCTCTTCGTCACGGACCAGTACGACGCCTCGGTCCTGCGGGTCGCGCTCGAAGAGGTGAACGGCAACTGGCAGGGGGCCTGCTTCCCCTTCCGGATGGGCCTGCAGTGTGGCGCGATCCGTTGCGAGTTCGGCCCGGACAACTCCCTCCTCGTAGGCATGACCAACCGAGGCTGGGGTGGCAGAGGCAACAGCCCCTTTGGGCTGCAGCGACTGCGCTGGACTGGCGAGACCCCCTTTGAGATCCACACGATGTCTGCCATCCCTGGCGGATTCCGTTTGCGCTTCACCTCTGAGGTGAACACCGACGTCAGCGCCCACGCGAGCTGCTTCAAGATGAAGAGCTACACCTACAAGCTCCACTCTGGCTATGGGAGCCCTGAGGTCGACGTGAAGGAGCTCGCCATCACCGACGTCATCGCGAGTGAGGATGGACGCGGAATCGATCTCATGGTGGAGGGGCTCCGCTCGGGCTACGTCCACGAGCTCGCCGCGGAGGGCGTGGCTTCAGCTGCTGGAGGATCACTCCTGCATAAGCAGGCTTACTACACCCTCATCGAGCTCCCTGAGTGAGCTAGCTCGCGCGCGTGATCAATGCGCGGGCGGCTGTCGACTCTTCGAGGTCCTTCACGACACTGTCAGCTCTCGCGATGGGGATCTCTAATACGAGGCGCACCATCTCACCGTAGTCCGACTCCGTCGGCTGGAGGCCGGCTCTCGCCAAGACCCCTTGGACTGGAGAGGAGAGGTCATAGTCGTGGTTCACGACTACGCGCTCTGTCACGATGACCTCACGGACCTTCGCGAGCTCTAGCGCCTCCTTCGCGGCGGCGCCGTAGGCGCGCACGAGCCCACCGACTCCGAGCTTTGTCCCGCCGAAGTAGCGCGTCACGACGACGACCAGCTGCGTGATCTCGCTCCCTTCGAGCTGCTTGAGGATCGGTACGCCGGCCGAGCCGGAGGGTTCACCGTCATCGCTAGAGCGCCAGGTCTCCCCCCCGACCCCGAGTCGGTATGCCCAGCAGTGGTGGCGCGCGTCGTGATACTTAGCGCGCATGGCCTCCAAGAAAGCCAGCGCCTCCTCCTCGCTCTGAGCGGGAGAAGCCTCCGCGATGAAGCGACTCCCCGAGATCTTGTCGATCTCGTGTGAGATCGGCTCTTCAAGGACGTGGTAGGACTCGATCATCAGCGCCGGTGAGGGTTCGAGCAGCAGGAGCGGCTAGTCGTCTCCGATGTATCCGAGGGCCTTCAGCAGCTCAACAGTCCCCTCCCCCGAGGACCACCCGTCGCGGTCTCGATGAGTCCTCTCGATCCAATCCGCGATCGCATCCCTCAAGCTCACCACCAGCTCAGGGTGCTCGTCGGAGACCTCTGCTGAGGTGTCGGCGGTCTCTGTGTTCCGATAGAGCTCGTAGTGATCATCTTCCCATCCGTCATCGCGAGGGACCCAAATTAAGGTCCACTCAGGAGACTCTGCGCTGAAGACTCTGCCGACCTGTTCGACCCGCTGCTCCTCAGGCAGGGGGAGCTGGCCGATCCAAGTCGAGCTGAAACGGAGATCCTCGGTCACAGCCTTAGCGAAGAGGTTGCGTCCGTCGAAGCGGTGTGCGTCGGACACCTTAGCCAGCTCAAGGAGCGTCATCCCTACATCTCGAAGCTCTACTCGGTCGCTCCTCCGCTCGCCCTCAGGCACGCCAGGCCCGCTGAAGATCAGCGGCACACGCAGCATCGCGTCACAGAGATAGTTCCCGTGATCTAAGCGCCCTCGCTCGCCAAAGGCCTCGCCGTGATCAGAGGTGATCACGACGAGCGTCTCATCACGAAGAGAGAGCTCATCAAGGGCCTGGAAGAGCGCGCCGATCGCGACGTCACAGCCCGCGATCTCAGCGTCGTACTTCTCGGACTCGTGAGCGATGTACTGCTCGAGCACGTCGAGGTCGACGTCCACTCCTTGATAGCGCTCCTTCATCATCTCTACGAGCGCGCCGGGTCGATAACCCGCCGGCGCTGGCCCGCTCAAGGCAGAAGCGTACGGCTCCATCGGGCTGTAGGGCTTGTGGGGATCAAAGAGCTGGAGGTACAGGAGGAAGCGAGAGCCCTTCTGCTCGATAATCCACTCCTTCGCCTCCTCGACGAGGTTCATCCCAGGCTCGTCGTAGAGCTCGATGCACTGCTGAAAGCCCTGCCAATAGTTGTGGCCTGGCGAGAGGATGGGGTTAGCGATCACTGCGGCGGTCCGCATCCCAGCCGCCCTGCAGATCTCCGCGATCGTCGTGTCCTCATAGGAGAGGAAGGCGGTCTTGGTGTCCATGAGCCCATGCTTCAAGGGGTCCATGCCTGTCAGGATTGACGCCGTCGAGGGTGGGGTCCACGAAGATGGGGCGATCGGGCGCTCGAACACGACGCCCCTCGACGCGACCTCTGCGAGGTGCGGGCTCGTCGGGCGCTCGTAGCCATAAGGCTCCAGTCGATCTGAGCGCAGGGTATCGATCACGAGGACGATGATGTTCGGGTGCTCCTCGGAGGACTTCGTCCGAGAGACCTCTTTGGGTTCACGGAGCTCTAAGGTCGCGAAGATCACCTCGACTGTCCCAGCGTCCGCGCCGAGGACGCTAGCTCTCAAAGTAAGCGTGTCCGCCCCGCCGAGCTCGATCTCAGCAGGGACCCACAAGCGCTCTGCAGAGGGTGTGTCTCGACCAATGGCCAGCTCTTGTGAGTGAGCGAGCTCGCCGTCGAGGAGCAACTCAAAGGTGACTGTCCCCTCTCCGCTCGTCGCCTTGAGCTGCCGCTGAATCCCTAGCTCGAAGAACAGGCGCGCTCGCGCCGAGAGGCCTTCGGGCAGCTTGAACTGAACGGCCCCGGGAGCGGGGATGAGGAGTCCCGGACGCGGACCCGCGCTGCCCTGCCGCTTGGCTGTGCTGTTGAACTCTCCGATCCGCACCGCGGACTCATCGAGGTCTCCCACCACCACATACTCTGCTGCAGGGATGAGGAGCGAGCGCTCCGCGCTCCAGGCTGTCTCTTTACCGAGGACCTCTGGTCCGCCTGCGCCACATGCCCCTGAGAGCGCGGCGGCGACAACGCACGCTCCGAGCCGCAAGGCGGCCCTCACGCTGCTCTCAGGTTTACCTCTGGCACACATGAGCGGCGATTATGTGCGTTCACCGGATGTGATTCCATCAGGGTAGATCGCAATCGGGCCAGCTGCGGGAGAGAGGAATGATGGCCTAGGGGTGAACACTCGCCCGAGTCCGTCGTAGCCTTGAGTGCGCCTATGGGACTCATCACCACCACACTGCTCAGCTTGCTGCCGCTCACCTCTGCGGTACAGGATGACGCGAAGACACAGGAGCCACGCGAGGGTTGGGTAGAAGAGCTCTTCCAAGCTCGGCCCGAGACCCGCCTGGTAGATCTCATCCTGCCTGGAACGCACGACTCGGGCTCCTACGCGATCACGAAGACCTCACCACCAGCTCCAGGTGCTCCTGCCAGCTATGCACAGGTTGGTTCGATCGCAGCGAAGTGGGCGAAGACTCAGGACCAAACGCTCGAGGAGCAGTTGCGCGGTGGGATCCGCTATCTCGATCTCCGCGTCGCTGACTTCGAAGATCGTCTCGTCCTCGTGCACGGGCTCGTCTCCTGCGACCTCGACGACGCGCTCGCCGGCGTGAGGCGCTTCACAGCAGAGCACCCGAAGGAGCCCGTCCTGCTCGACCTGCAAGCGATGCCCCCGAGAGGCGCCCACTCAAAGCTGCATGAGCTCTTGCAGGCGACCCTCGGCGAGCACCTCTTCCGTGGAGAGAGCTCTCCCGCCAAGTGGACGCTCAAAGAGCTCTGGGCGAGCGAGCGGGCCCTCATCTGCATCACGAGCTACTCAGACTTCGCAGCCCGCGCGCCTGAGTACAGGAGCCGCAGACTCCTCGACAGCGTCTGGACCAACACCAGAGAGGTCTCCGCGCTCCGAGAGGGTCTAGACGCCCGCCTGCGCGCTAGAGATCTCGACGGCCTCCAGTGCGCCTACCTCACCTTCACACCGAAGGCGCGCACGATCATCGCTGGCAGCGTCTTCGGCGGCAGCGGGCTGCGATCGCTGAGCAAGCCGCTCTTCAAGCTACCTGGGGAGTGGATCCCTGAGTGGTTAGAGGCAGGGCTCAGGCCTAACGTCGTCTCCGTCGACTTCTACGAGTACACCGACGTCGTCGATGCGGCCATCCTCGGGAACAAGGCCCTTCTGGCCCGCTAGATGCCGCGCGCTGCGCGGACCTCGGCGGCGTACTTCGCGGGATCTTTCTCGTAGCCACCGACGCAGCCTTGGCAGCAGAGCCGCACGAGGGTGTTCCCGTAGAGGACATCGATCGGGTCGCCCTTCGAACTGACCCCCTGTCCGCTGACCGGACACTTGTCGAGCGGATAGTCCTCAGCCTGCTTCGCGATGAGCGCAGCGTTGAGCTTCTCAATGTGAGCTGAGGGCTCCTCCTCGATCGACTTCACGCAGTTCCCACAGCAGGCGCGGATGACGCGGGTCGAGTTGACGATGGCATACGGGCTGTCATCAGCGAGAGGCTTGCCAGTGATCGTGCAAGTGTCGAGCGGATAGCTCGCGAGCTGCAGCGTGACGAGCGCCTCGTCAAGCTTGCTCGCGTATGTGCTCGGGTCTGCCTCCACCTTCGCCTGGCAGTTCGTGCAGCAGGTCTTGAAGAGGCGGCCAGCAGCGACGAACTCAACGCCCGGCTCTTCAGCAGTGAGGGCTTTGCCGGTGACGACGCAGGCGGTCAGGGGATAGAAGGGCGCCTGCGCCGCGACCACCGCCCCAGGGTCCGAGGCAGGCCCGGCAGCGGAGACAGGGAGCTCAGTGTTCGTGATCAGCGCGAGGCCGAGGGTGGACACAGAGGCCACCTCCACAGAGAACTGCTCGGAGCGGTCCTCAGCGAGGCCGCGGACGATCGCGCCGTTGATGCGCTCCATCGCGGTGTTTCGGTTGTACAACACGACCTTGTCGACGCTCCTCGCGGCGCCGAGGTCGACCTCCCACCAGGGGTTCGCCTCAGTCGCGGTGTGCGTGACGGTGTTCTCCTCGTAAACGCCGCTCGTGTTGCCGTCGATAGCGCGCTCTGGGGTGCCGTTGGAGCCGACGCTCGACTGGGAGGCCTTGCCAGCAGCCGCGACGTTCTCCTCACCCGAGAAGACCTCAACCTCTGCGAGTGAGAGGATCTTCCCATCACCAGGCAGGTCGACGCGGATGAAGCGCACCTCCTTCGAGGCCGCCCCCACCGGCAAGCTCGGGGGCTGGATCTTCTCGAAGCCCGTGTTCACGTAGAGGCCTTCGCGAGCCTCGCGGAGGGTCGCGGCCCCTTCATCGGAGACCTGAGTCCCCCAGAGGAAGACGCGCTCAAGCGCGCCGAGGTTCAAGAGGTGCGGGATGACCGCGTCATCGACCGCTGTGTCA
This sequence comes from Planctomycetota bacterium, assembly GCA_022446815.1. GTDB lineage: Bacteria > Planctomycetota > UBA1135 > UBA1135 > JAKVCE01. The sequence continues at coordinate 11,857 of JAKVCD010000026.1, read as the reverse complement.
TAGAGGTTGAGATAGACGAGCGAGTCTAGGTTCGCTAGGGGCGCGAAGCCTGCGCTCGTGACGGCTGTCTTCTGAAGGTAGAGCTTCTTCAGACCTGTCATGCCTGCGAGGTGTTCGAGGCCTACGTCTGAGACCGCGGTACCGCCGAGGTTGAGCTCGACCACTCCAGCCATCTGAGCCACATGGGCAAGGTCTGCGTCCTTCACCTCTTTGCCATGGATGTGGAATCCCACGACCCACTCGCCGCTTCCGATCGAGGTCTCCATGACCATGCCACCGGCGTCCTCGACGGCCTTGCGTGCGTCGCTCGCGGGGTCTTGCGCAGACGCAGTGAGGGCGAGAGAGACAGTGAGAAGGAGAGCTAGCTTCATCGATTTCATCAGGGGCACCTCGTGGGATGAGCCTCAATCATACGCACAGGCGTCCGAGCTAGCCGCTCAATCGAGAGGCCAAAGGACCTCAGCGGCTCCGATCGGGATGATATAGCCGATTGCGGACGCCTTGCCTTCACGGTCTACCGGATGGATCGCGGTCACGACGCCGACCACCTTGCCCGTCCCATCGATGACTGGTCCACCGCTCGCGCCAGGATGGATCGCTGCGTCGACCTGAAGGTAGCCCTGGACCTTGCGGCTCACGATGCCTCTGAAGGTGCTCGCGATGACAGTCTCGCCTTGCTGCATGACTGAGCGACCGAGCGGGAAGCCGATGCAAAAGACCTCGGTCCCGCCAGAGGGCTCCGGCGTCTCGAGCGAGAGCTTGCCGACCGTCGGGATACCGTTGAAGGCCTGATCCATCTTCAAGAGCGCGAGGTCATTGTCGCGAGTCCGGATGTAATCCACGAGCACGGCAGGGTGCTTCGTAGAGCTCCCGGAGAAGGTGATCGTGAGCTGGAGCTCAGCTTCAAAATCCATCTCCTCCGCGAGGTCCATGAAGCTCTGGTCTTCATACTCTTCCTTAAAGACGACGTGCGCGTTCGTGAGGACGTAGCCGTCATCGCTCAAGCAGAAGCCGGAGCCGGAGGCTTCCTTCGCGAGGGGCTCACCCTCGCCGTCAAAGTTGAAGTCAGCGAAGCCGTACTCGTCCTCTGAGATGTAGAGGGTCTCTCCAGTCGTGCGCTGTTTGAGGACCTCCTTGGCCTCCACCATTACGACCGCGCGGTTGATGCGAGCGACCTCTCGAAGACGGGCCTGCTCTAGGTTCACGGGGTCATAGAGGCTGAGGTGACGCGTCGTCTCTTCGAGCTGCTCCCGCAAGACCTCGAGGTCGACGTTCGTGGTCTCTTTCTTGTTCGCGAGCGTCTCTATCCGGCCCACGAGGCGCTCTCGCTCCTCCATGAGGGAGCTCCGGTCAGAGTCCCACGCAGCGCGGGCGGTCTCGAACTCCCGCTGGCGCGTCTCGAGGATGCTCTGGTGCTGTTCGAGCTGAGATCTTGAGGTGACGAGCCGCTCCTTCATCGTCAGCTGCTCCTCTTCGAGCTTCACCAGCGACGCTCGGTTCGCTGCCTGCTCCTCAGAGCTCTTGGAGTAGAGCCAGTAGCCACCACCACCACCTAAGCCGATGAGGAGCGCGAGGCTGAGAATGAGCCGGTTACTGTTCTTCCGCTCACCGCCAGCGATCATCTGCGCGACCTCGAGCTTGTCCGGGAGGTCCAGCTGAGCTCTTACCCTCTCGACGGTCTCCTCTCCGATGCTGTTGCTTGCGCGCGCGCCAAAGAAGGCCGTCCTAGCGAGCGAGACGGTCCCCTCTAAGCCTGCAGCTGAGAGCACGGCGAAGCGCGGGCCGCCTGAGCCGAACTGCAAGACGTCGCCATTGTTAAGTCGCCGACGCTCGATCCGCTCCCCCAAGACGACCGTGCCGTTCTTAGAGCCGAGGTCCTCCACCCAGAGCTCTTCCCCATCAAAGAAGAAGTGAGCGTGGTGGCCTGAGACGCCAGGGAAGTTGTCTGTAGGAAGGCAGAGGCCATTGGACGGGTCCCGACCAACGGTGAGACCACTCTGCGGGACCACAATGGGTCTCCGGAGGGTGGGGATCTGGAGGGGGGACAGCCGCCAGCCGCTAGGGGTCATCTCGCTAGGCTCGACCATGCGCCCATCATCGGCCGAGACCGTCTCGGGGACAACCCACCCGCAGAGGATCCGTGCCAGAGGTCCTCCCCAACGGCTACATCAGCCGGACAGATCTAAGAAATAGAGAGATGGAGTTAGGGGAAGAGCGTAGATGGGGCGCAAATACTCTCCGCCTCCAGAGCTCTGCAGCTCATACGCTCTAGCTTCGTGCTCTGCATCGACACTTATGGACCTCTCAAGACACCCCGCATCTTCGCCTGTGAACGCTGAGGTAGAGATTTGATCTTCTTCGCAGGCCTTCTCTGCGCGCTGCTCCTCCTTAACGGACTCCGCCTGAGGGTGCGCGCTCGCGACCTCACGGCGCTCCCAGAGACAGATGAGCCGATACACACCAGCCATCGCTTCCTCTACCCCGAGGGGGTAGAGCTCAACGAGGAGACGAGACGAGCAGCGAGTCGCTATGCCCATGCAGCCGGCCTCGATGTCCTAGACCTAATCCCCGGGGACTGCCGCGGAGTCGACCTCATCGGCCTGCTCGAGGTCCTCGATCCGAACGAGTATCGGGACAGCTCCGCGAGCGCCGGACGGACCGCTGCGACCGCGGTCCTCGTCACTCAAGAGCGCCTAGACGAAGCAGGCGAGGTCGCCGCTAGCTTCGTCGAGGGAGGCGCGAGAGGCCGCGTCGAGTTCGCTCAGGCTGTCGTCGCGCTGAAGCGAGGCGCGGAGGCGTCCGCCTCTGCTGCGCTCGCCCCGGAGCTCTATCACTCCCCCCTTGAGATGAGCGAGCGCGCAGGAGTCATGCGCGCATTCCTAGGAGAGCAGAGCGAACTCGCGATCGCGCTGCAGGTCGGAGTCCTCGGCTTCATCGGGCTGCTCCTCTGGCAGGAACCGTCCTGGGGGGCCTTTACGGTGCTCTGCCTACATGCCCAGGCCTACCTGATCCTGCGGCGTCTCCCTTGGGCGAGCGAACAACTCCAGAGCCTGGTCATGTTCCGCTACTTCATGGAGGTGAACGCCCTCCTCGGGATGATCCTCCGCAGAGGCCGCCCTCGAGACGGCGGACGGCCCTGGTACAAGCAGCTCCGCTTCAAGCGAGACCGAGAGATGAAGGATCTCAGCGTCACGGCTAAGTACACAGCGCACTGCTGGCGCTTTGGGAAGTTCGAGCGCGCCGAGCTCCTCGACACTCACGAGGCGAAGCTCCTCTTCGACATAACCAACGCCGCTCTGGACCTCACGAGCAGGAAGACTACGCCCTCGCTCCCTCACTCACTCGTGCAGCGCCACGCGATCATCGACAAGCTCCTCGCGGACTGGCTGCGTGAGGAGGGAGAGCGCGGACAGGTCGTAGAGCTCGCTGCAGGCTTCTCCGCGCGCGGCGTTCGCTTCAGCGCAAACCCCGAGGTCGATTACACAGAGGTCGACCTCCCTGTCGTCCTCGGGCGAAAGCGCGAACTCTTGGCTAGATCTCCGCATGGTCAGGAGGCCGCTCTGAGGCCGAACCTGCGCTTCATTGCTGCCGACCTAGCGGAGCTCGACCTGATCACGCTCGTCGACCCCACGCGCCCGGTCTTCCTGATAGGAGAAGGGCTCTTCATGTATCTTCAAGCGGAGGAACAACGAGACCTCTGGAGCCGACTCAGAGCGGTCTGCGTGCAGCCCCGCTCCGCCTTCGCCTTCGACCTAGTCCCCTCATGCGAAGAGCCCCCGACGGGTCGCGGCGGGGACGTGCTGAATCGTGGGCTACGATTCATGACCCGGGGGCGCACCTTCGCTAGAGACGACCGCACTCGCGAAGACATCTCAGAAGAGCTCCTCTCGGCGGGGTTCGACACCGTGAAGACTCACGACCCGGCGGGCGACCTAGATCGCTGGGGTCTCCCTCACGTGCGCGTGCCGACCAAGCAGCTCGTCTTCCACGCGACAGGTGGCGGCGCCCGAGCCGCGGCTCTCTAGAGAGTGATGACCTTCTCTGCCTTGTCGAGCTCCTGCACGATCTGATCCATCGAAGAGATGTCACCCGCGCCTAGCTCGATGCCGTAGTGGTTCACGCAGGTTCCGCAGGGGTAGAGGTCCACCCCGTTCTCCTCGAGCATGGTGAGCTCTGCGAGGACCGGGGAGCCCTTGGCGAGAAGCTTCACGCCGGAGTTGTAGAAGCAGATAGCCGTGACCTCCTGAATCGAAGGGGTCTTCCCCAGGAAGGTGCCCAATATCTTTCGGCCCAGCTCAGAGTCGCCGAGACCCATCTGGTCATGGTTGAGGACGATGATCGTGTTCATGGGCGAGAGCGTATTCGATCCTAGGACATCGCGCCTCACCGAGACTCAAGCTCTCGCGCTGCGGAGCCTGTCCACAGCCACGGCGGCGACGATGATCCCGCCGATCAAGATCTCTTGGACGAAGTTCGGGACGCCCGTCAAGTTGCAGCCATTGGCAAGCGCAGCCATCAGGAGGGCGCCGATCATCGAGCCCAGGATCGACCCCTTGCCACCAGCCAGGGATGCGCCGCCGATCACCACAGCAGCGATCACGTCGAGCTCTCTCCCTATCGCAGTGGTCGGGTCGCCGACAGAGAGGCGCGCAAAGGTCATCACGCCACCGAGCCCGCCGAAGAGCCCACAGAGGGTGTAAATCCAAACCTTCGTGCGCTCTACCGGAACGCCGCAGAGCCGAGCCGTGTCCTCATTCGAGCCGAGGGCGTAAGTGTAAGTGCCGAAGACCGTGCGCTTCAGGACGAGCGCCATCACAACCGCCAAGGCGATCGTGATCCAGATCCCAGGAGAGGTCGCTGACTTTGTCGCGAGAGAGGCCAAGGCCTCGCTGGCTTCGGGAGAGGGCGTGACCGTCTGCTCGCCGCTGAGCCACTTCGAGACACCGCGTGCGACCCCCATCATCCCCAACGTCACGATGAAGGGGACGATATTGAGCCGTGTCACGAGCCAGCCGTTTAGCGCTCCACAGAGCGCGCCCGCCGCCACACCCGCGGCGAACGAGGCAGCAGGTGAGAGTCCGGCCCGAGCGCACAGCGCGGTCACAACGGAAGAGAGCGCGATCACAGAGCCGATCGAGAGGTCGATTCCTCCGGAGACGATCACGAAGGTCATCCCGATCGCGCCGAGCCCGACGATCACCGTCTGGATCGCCACCGTCATCATGTTTCGCGTCGAGAGGAAGGCCGGCTCTATCGCGCCAAAGAGCGCGACCACCACGATGAGCCCGATGAACGGGCCGAGGAGCGTCATCAGGCGCTTGGGCATCAGGCCACCTCTCCTTGGACGCCGCGCGTAGCCTCGCTCATCACCTCTTCCTCCGTCCACTCATCGACCGCTCTCGATGGGCCGAGGACTCCGCGGTGCATGACCGCGATCCGATCACAGATGCCGAAGAGCTCTGGCAAATACGAGCTCACGACGAGGATCGCCTTACCGGCGGCGGCGAGCTCACCGATCACGCGATACACCTCTACCTTCGCGCCCACGTCGACGCCGCGCGTCGGCTCGTCGAGGAGCAGCACGTCCACGTCGTGATGAAGGAGCCTAGCCAACGCCGCCTTCTGCTGATTGCCGCCAGAGAGATCCCCTACTCGCTGCTCCGGTCCAGTGCAGCGGATAGCTAAGCGGTCGATCCAGCGCTGCGCTGCGGCGCGCTGCTCGCGCTCTCGGATCCAGCCTCGTGAAGAGAAGGGGTCCATGTGAGAGAGGGTGGCGTTCGTGGCGAGGTCTAGGTCGAGCGCTAAGCCCTCGCCCTTGCGGTCCTCTGATAGGAGCCCCACCCCTTGATCGAGCCGCTCTCTTGGAGAGCGCGCCGGACTCACCCCACCCTTGATCTTCACTTGGCCTGAGCTCACCGGCTCGAGGGCGAAGAGCGCGCGCAGGAGCTCTGTCCGGCCTGCACCAACGAGCCCTGCGATCCCCATGATCTCGCCGCGTCGGAGCGAGAGTGAGGCCTCTTTGGGCAGCCGCTCTCCGCTGAGAGCGTCCAGCTCCAAGATCACCTCCCCCGCCTCGTGCGGCACCTCGGGGAAGAACTCGTCCAAGCTGCGACCTGCCATGAGCGCCACGAGCTCCTCCAGGGAGGTCTCGGATACGACGCCAGCGCCGACCGTCTCTCCGTCACGTAAGACGGTGAAGCGGTCTGCGATCTCCTGCACCTCTTCCAAGAAGTGGCTGATATAGATCACAGACACGCCCTCCCGCGTGAGGCGCTTCACGACCTCAAAGAGACGGCGTGTGTCCTCTTGAGAGAGTGAGCTCGTCGGCTCGTCGAGGACGATCAAGCGCGCGTCCTCCACGAGCGCCCGGGCGATCTCAACGAGCTGCCGCTGTCCTGGGCCGAGCTCGCTGACCAAGGTCTCTGGCTGAAGCTCGTCCGAACCGAGGGCCGCGAGAGCGCCACCTACCCTCTCCCTCACCTCATCAGCCCGGACCCAGCCCATCGTCCCTCTAGGCTCCCTGCCTAAGAGCACGTTCTGTGCGACGGTGAGATCTGGCGCGAGATTGAGCTCTTGGTAGATCATGGCGACGCCCTGCTCGAGGGCGTCCACCGGCCCCCGCGGCGCGTAAGGCGCGCCGTCAAAGCGGCACTCGCCCGCGTCCGCTGCGTGGGCGCCAGAGAGGACCTTCATGAGCGTGCTCTTACCCGCGCCGTTCTCGCCGAGGAGCGCGTGCACCTCACCTCGCCGGACCTCTAGGTCTACGCCGCTGAGCGCGATCACGCCGCCGAAGCGCTTCTGGACCCCGCTCATCAAGAGCAGAGGGTTCGAGTCTCTCTCCGTCTTCACTCGCCGAGGATCGAGAGGTCTGGTGAGAGGAGCGCTTGGATCTTGTCGTCGTTCATGTTCGCGGTCGTCGCGATGACGACGCCTGTGTCGATGCGCGCGTCGACCGCTTCACCCTTGAGGTGTTTCACCATGGCGCGCACCGAGAGGTCACCGATCGCGATCGGGCTCTGAAGGACGAGGGCGTCCACTTGCCCCGCGGCCAAGCCCGCGACGAGCTTCTCTGAGCCGTCAAAGCCGACGAACTTGATCTGCTCTCTCCTGCCTGCGTCCTGAATCGCGCGCATCATCCCGTAGGCGGCGGACTCGCAGGGCGCGAAGATCCCGTCAACCTCTGAGAAGGAGTTGAGCAGGTTCTCTGCCGTCTGCTGCGCGCCCTCGATCGTCGGGCCCGCGTACTGGTTTGAGCTCACGACCTCGATGCCCGGGTGCGCGGCCATCGCCTCGAGGAAGCCCTCCTCTCGACGCGTCGTGCTCGCCGAGTTCTCTAGGTAGCGCATGAGGATGACCTTGCCCTCTCCGCCGATGAGCTCTGCGAGCTTCTCGCCGCCCATGCGCCCGCCCTCTTTGTTGTCTGTAGCCACGAAAGAGAGGCGACCGTCCCAGTCGAGGTCGCTGTCGGCGATGATCACGGGGATCCCCGCCTGCTGCGCCTCACGCGCAGGGCGCACGAGCGCGACCCTGTCGAGCGGCATGAGCACGACTCCGTCGACGCCGCGGGTCACGAAGTCCTCCACGACCTGGATCTGAGCGTTCCGATCGCTCTCGATGAGCGGCCCCTTCCAGATGACCTCGACGCCCAACTCCTGCGCCGCGGTCTCGGCGCCAGCGTGCACGGACTTCCAGAACTCGTGGGTCGTCCCCTTCGGGATCACCGCGATCTGAAGCTTTTCGCTCGAGTCTTCTGTGGTGCAAGCCGCAGCGAGGAGGAGAATGAAGAGCGAGAGAGCGCGTAGAGGCATGGGGACTCCGGAGGGGTGCTAACGGGTGGCGTTCGCGAGCGACCAATCTACCACCTCTGCATGCGCCGCATCATCCCGCGTCGTGACGAGGTGGTGGATGCACTTTCCCCTTGCAATCCACGCCTCCGAAGTTGATGACTGCTCTCGGCTTCACCCCATACCCCCTAGAGTCCCCATGCGCATCGACGCTCATCAACACTGTTGGCAGTACGACCCCGAGGAGTACGCCTGGATGGCAGAGGACAAGTGGTCCATCCTCCGCGAAGACCACATGCCGCCCGACCTGCATCAGCACCTCCAGCGCCACGAGCTGGACGGAGCGGTCATGGTCCAAGTTCGACAGAACCTCGACGAGACGCGCTGGATGCTCGACCTCGCTGAGCACTACTCGTACATCCTCGGCGTCGTCGGCTGGGTCGACCTCTGCTCCCCGGAGGCAGGTGCGCAGCTAGATGAGTTCAAAGACCACCCGAACTTCTGCGGCGTGCGGCACCTCGTTCAAGATGAGGAAGACGAAGAGTTCCTCCTGAGGGATGACTTCTGCCGAGGGATGAAAGAGGTCGCCGACCGCGGGATCACCTATGACATCCTCGTTTACCCGAACCAGCTGAAGGCCGCGGTCCAGTTCGTCGACCGCTTCCCTGATGCGCCCTTCGTCCTCGACCACATCGCCAAGCCCTACATCAAGAAGGGCGAGATCGATCCGTGGAAGAGTGAGCTTCAGGCGCTCGCGGAGAGACCCAACGTCGCGTGCAAGGTCTCAGGCATGGTCACGGAGGCGGACTGGGAAGAGTGGAGGAAGGAAGACTTCCACCCCTACCTCGACGTCGCCTTCGAAGCTTTCGGAGAGGACCGGCTCATCTACGGCTCGGACTGGCCGATGTGTGAGCTCGCGGGCGGCTACATGAAGATGGCAGCCGTCACGACGGACTACGCTGCGCGGGTCTCCGGAGAGGCACGCGAGAAGCTCTTCGGTCGTAACGCGATTCGATGGTACGGCTTGCCTAGATGAACCGCTCCTGCTTCCTCACGGGGGCGCTCGGCTGCATCGGCGCCTGGGTCGTAAAGCACGTCCTCGACCGTGGTGAGGACCCGGTGGTCTTTGACCTCGGCAACGACATGCGCAGGATCCAAGACCTCGTCGAGCCCGAGGACCTCGAGCGCGTGCGCCTCATCCAAGGAGACGTGACCGACACCGACGCTGTGCTCGCCGCGGTCCGAGAGTCAGGGGCCGACCGCATCGTGCACCTAGCAGGACTGCAGGTCCCCTTCTGCAAGGCGGACCCGGTGCTCGGCGCGCGCGTGAACGTCGTAGGCACCCTCAATCTCTTCCAGGCGGCGGCGGCCTGTGAGATCTCACGTGTCGTCTATGCCTCATCCGCAGCGGTGTACGGGCCGGACGACCTCGGACCCGGCGGCAGCGCTCCGGACGAGGACACCCCCCTCAACCCCACGACGCACTACGGCGTCTACAAGCGCGCGAACGAAGGCAACGCCAAGGTCTTCTTCGCTGACTCAGGGGTCTCCAGCGTCGGCATCCGCCCGCTCACGGTCTACGGAGTGGGTCGTGACCAAGGCATGACGAGCGACCCCACCCGCGCGATGAAGGCCGCTGTGCTCGGTAGGCCTTTCCAGATCCGCTTCTCTGGTGCGACGGACTATCAGTTCGCGTCCGACTGCGCAGCGACCTTCCTCGAGTGCGCTGACAAAGCGCCGCAGGGCGCGCACATCTTCAACCTGCACGGCGAGTCCACAGATATGTCGCAGGTCGTTGAGCTCATCCGCCAGAACGCGCCTGAGGGGGCAGACGGCATCACCGTCGACGGCCCCACCCTCCCCATACCGCCAGGCCTCGACGGGAGCAGGATCGACGACGTCATCCCTGGCCTCCCGAAGACCGGGCTCGCTGATGGCGTTCGGATGACGATGGAGCACTTCGCGCGCCTGCGTGATGAGGGCAGGCTCGAAACAAGGGACCTCGACGAGTGAGTCTCATGCGCGCGCTCTCTCTCTTACTCCTCTTCGCATCCTGCGCGGCGCCGCCAGGGAGCGACACGCCGAGCCCTCCCCAGCAGCCGAACATCCTCTTCGTCGTGATCGACGACCTCGGCTGGACAGACTTTGGCTGTCAAGGCAGCGAGTACTACGAGACCCCCAACATTGATCAGCTCGCGGCCGAAGGGATGCGCTTCACAGACGCGTACTCTTCTGTACCTAACTGCTCTCCGAGCCGCGCCGCCCTCCTCACAGGGAACTACCCGACGCGGACGGGCGTCACGACAGTGCTCAACAAGAAGATCTACGAGTTCGCCCTGAAGGAGCTCCCCAGGCGGCGATCGCTCGCTGCCTCCGAGAGAACCTTCGGAGAGGTCTTGAGCGACGCCGGCTACGCGACGATCTCCCTCGGCAAGTGGCACCTCGGAAAGAGGAAGAACGGAGAGGACCCCCTAGGCCAAGGCTTCGACGAGAACGTCGGGGGGACACACCAAGGCCACCCCGCCTCCTACCACTACCCCTTCGGTAAGCCGAACACACGCGTCCCCATTGACGCCCCCGAGGGATCTTACCTGACGGACGTCATCACCGATCGCGCGCTCGACTTCATCCGCAGGAACCAAGACGGGCCCTTCTGTGTCTACCTCCCGTACTACGCAGTGCACACGCCGATCCAGCCGCGCGCTGACCTCAAGGAGAAGTACGACGCGAAGGAGCCAGTCGGCCACCACTCAAACGCCGGCTACGCGGCGATGGTCGAGACCGTGGACGAGGGCGTCGGCCGACTCGTCACCCTGTTGGAGGAGCTCGAGCTCACTGATGAGACCCTCGTCATCATCACCTCTGACAACGGCGGGCACTCGGTGACCTCGAACCTTCCGCTGCGCGGCCGCAAGGGGATGCTCTACGAGGGCGGCATCCGAGTCCCCTTCATCGCCCGCATGCCTGGCTTCATCGAGGCGGGCACGACCTGCTCAGAGCCGATCCTCTCTATGGACCTCTCGCCGACATTCGCTGCGCTCGCGGGCTCTGCAGAGCGCGGTGGCGTCGACGGGGAGAGCCTCGTCCCGCTCCTTGCAGGAGCAGAGCACCTCGAGAGAGACGCTGTGTTCTGGCACTTCCCTCACTATCTCCCTGGTCGCCAGACCCCTGCGAGCGCCATCCGGATGGGCGGATGGAAGCTCATTGAGACCTTCGAGACGGGGCAGCTAGAGCTCTATGACTTGGCCAATGACATCGGCGAAACGCAGGACTTCGTGGAGAAACATCCGGACCTCGTCGAGACGCTACACGGCCGTCTGAGGGCCTGGAGGGAGGGTATTGGCGCGAAAATCCCCCTCCCTAACCCTGATTGGGAGGGATAAATCGGCTCCTTCCGCCCGGCTCCCAAACTGCGGATAGACTGAAATTGGAAGTCGGAGCAGAACCGCACGGCGCCTAGGTGTTGGGTGTGTCCTTCGGGCGCACCTCTCCATCAGCCCGATCCACGACATTCAGGATCTCTTCACCATGAAATACATCGCCCTCCTCTTGGGTCTCCTCATCGCCACACCTGCGATGGCCCAGAACCCGAACACAGCTAGCCGCAAGGACACCCCCTCGACACAGGGACCCTCCGCCAAGCGTCAAGATCAGAAAGGCAAGCAGAAGGACGTGCGCGGGGCCAAGCCCAAGCCGGGCCCCAGGATCGACCCTGGCCTGCTCCGTCGCTTCGACACCAACGGTGACGGTCGCCTCTCGGACGCCGAGAAGCTCGCTGGCCGTCGGCGCATCGCTGAGTGGCGCAACCGCAACCGCGGCAACGGACCCAAGCCCGCGCCCGGCGTAGGCGGTCGCGGAAACGGACCCAAGCCCCAGCCCGGCAGCCGCGGCGCACGCGGCTCACGCGGCAACGGACCCAAGCCCGCGCCCGGCGCACGCGGCAACGGCAACGGACCCAAGCCCCAGCCCGGCAGTCGTGGCGCGCGAGGCTCGCGCGACACGCGTGGCGCACGCGGAGCGCGCGGCAACGGCGGCCCGAAGCCGGCCCCCGCACGCGGCAACCGCGGCAACCG
>JAKVCD010000025.1 GCA_022446815.1 Planctomycetota bacterium | reverse complement strand
GCTGGGCCCACTCGGTCGCGACCCGCGCGGCGTGCCGGAGAGAGCCGCGCTCCACCTCACGCCTAGCGCGCTCGTCGAGCTTGTCGCCGAGGGCGAGCTCGAGGTTGGCGCGCGCGCGTCTGCCGAGAGAGCCTCTCCCTGCCGCTCTCGCGGCGGCCTGCATGAGCGCCGCGGTGACGGGGCGAGGGAGACGTCGCGCGACGCGCTCTAGGAGCGGATCGCCGCTAGTCGGGGAGCCCACATGGCTCCTAGGGTCTCTCGAGACCCCTCTAGCAGCGCCTTCCCGGCCTGCCTCCCTCCTGTCCACGGGCGTCACCACACCGAGATGCTAACGCTTGTCACGGGTGCGTGAGCTCTGCTGCTAGAATCCCGGCGCTTTGCGGCTCGAGCGTTACGTCTTAGCCCAGCTCGCCTTCGCGTTCTTCGTCGCGGCAGCAGGGATCCTCTTCATCGCGACCCCAGCGATGGCGGTGAGCGCTGTGCACAAGCTCTCGGGGGTCGGGACCCTCGCTGTGCTCTCCTATCTGCCCCTCGTGTTGGCAGGCTTCATCCCGTACGCGACGCCGGTTTCGCTCCTCCTCGCGCTCGTCTCTGTCTATGGACGGCTCGCCGCAGACAGAGAGTGGACCGCGATTCAGATGGCTGGAGTCAGCCCCTGGAGGATGATCCGACCTGCGCTCTTGGTGGCAGGAGTTGTCGGAGCGCTCGCGCTCGTGATGAACGCGGAGGTGCTCCCGCGGATGAAGTACGAGCAGAAGGCCTATCAGATCCGTGCGCTGCGGGACGCGGTCCGCAACCTCTCCCCTGGGAGGACGGAGCTGAGCTTCGGCGAGTTCTACCTGACCGCGCGTTCGCGAGACGGCGACGTCTTCCGCGACGCGTTCATTCAAGTGCCAGAGACGGAGGAGTCTCCGGCTCGTAACTTCCTAGCAGGCGAGGTGGAGTTCACCTTCGACTACGAGCGGATGCACGTCGCGCTCGGTGACGTACAGCATGTGCAGAGAGACGACGAGGAGCCTTTCGAGCTTCAAAGCGAAGAGGCGATCCTCTCGATCCCTTTCGCCGCGCTGGTAGATCGCAAGGATCCGAGCTGGACTGGCGCGAGGTATCAACGCTCCTCTGAGCTGATGGCCGCGCTTGAGGCGGGGGAGCTGAGGCCAAAGGATGAGCGTCATTACCGCTGGGAGTTTCACCAGCGCATCGCGCAGGCGGCCTCGTGCTTGGTCTTCGCCCTCTTAGGAGCCTCGACAGGGCTCCTCCTCAGGCGCGGTACGCGCATGGCCGCGCTCGCTGTCGCGGTCGGCTACGCGCTGGCTTATTGGCTGATCGCGCTTCGACTGGGCAAGGAGCTCGCCATCTCAGGGGATATCCCCGCGGCCCTCGGAGCTTGGTCCGCGGTGCTGCTCACCGGTACTGTCGGGGTCATCTTGACTAGGAAGGCCTTCTCCCGATGAGCGGTCGCCGCCTCGCCCTCGGCGGTCACCTCGACCGCTACGTCGCCTCGCTCTTCGCCGCCTCGTGGGCGACGAGCTTCCTCGTCGTCGTCGGCCTGTTCCTGATCATGGACTTCGCCCAGAACTTCGACGACTTCCTCGAGGTCTGGCCTGACGGGACCCAGCCCACTACGGAGCTGGTCGCGACCTACTACCTCCTGAACATCCCCAGCCTCTTTTTGCAGTGCGCTCCCTTCGTCTGCTTCGCCGCGGGGCTCTTCACCCTTGGGAGGCTCGCCAAGCACAACGAGGTCCAAGCGGCGCTGGCCGCAGGGCTGGACGCACGGAGGGTCCTGCTCCCGATCTTCGCTGGTGGCGTCCTCTCGATGATGCTGATGGTCGTCGTCCGAGAGCTGGGCTCTTCGGATGTCGCGAGACAGCGCGACGGCATCGCTTGGGTGTTACGAAACCAGCAGGCAGAGCTCGTCTATGAGGACCTCTATGTCCGTGATGTCGGCGGCGGGATCCTGCGCCTACAGGAGTTCAGGCCAGCGCGCGACGGGGCGCCCCCGGAGGTCCGCGGCCTTGACGCGACTTTCAAGCGGGAGGGGAAGTGGATCAGCGTCGTGGCAGAGCGCATGGTTCATGAGGAGCGCAAGGGGCAGACCACTTGGTGGCTCGAGGGTGGAGAGCGCTATGAGGTCGGGGGGGAAGAGAAGCGCACCAGGATCGAGCGCCTCCATGACTTTGACTTTGAACCTGACCTCCCGCTCTCTTATCAGCGCGCGAGGGAGAATCCGCTGGACCTCTCGATCGGTGAGACCCTCGTGCTCTCCGAGCGCGACCCCGAGACCGTCGTCTACCAAACCCTCTTGCACTATCACCTCACCTTCCCGCTCGCCTGCATCGTGCTCTTGCTGGTGGGGCTCCCGTTCCAGCTCCGTCTAGACCGAGGCGGCGGCGCAGATGGACTGATTCGCGGCCTGCTCCTCTGCGTCTTCTATTTCGCCGCAGACTTCGCCTGCAGGAACTTCGGCTTGCAGGGCACCTTAGACCCGCTCCTCGCCAGCTGGCTGCCCCTGCTGACCTTTGGGAGCCTTGGAGTGGCCCTCTACGACGGGATTCAGACCTGATCCCTCTCCTAGGGGCGCTGAGCAGCTCTTGGCGGCCCAGCTGGCCTTCGCTACTGTGCTCTGGAAATCGGGGAAGGAAGCGGGCCTTGCGGCGTCCACTGAACTTGCCTCGAGCGACCATTATGCGCATTCAAACCTATCTCCTGCCTGCTCTCGCTGCCCTCTGCGCCTGCTCTTCTACACCCGAAGAGACGACCGATGGCCCCACTGTCGCCCGATTGATCGAGCTCACTCGCTATGAGGAAGCGCTTCAGCTCTCTCAAGAGCTCGTCGAGCGGAGTCCGAGCGCGGAGAACTTCGCTCAGCAGGAGCTCGCCACAGTCGCCTGGTATCTGCAGCAGGGTCGGAAGCAGACCTTTGATGACAAGGACTACGAGGCGCTCCTCACCTTCGAGCAGGCCCTCCTGCTCAGGCCGGAGTCCGAGGTCGTGCTCACTTGGGTGGGGAAGACTCGCTCGAAGATCGCGAACCGCCTCTACCAAGAGGGGACCGAGCTGCACGCACTCGAGGAGTACGCAGCAGCGGTAGAGAAGTACGACGCAGCCTTAGAGATGACGCCCGATCATCAGAGCGCCCTCCGCGCGCGAGAGCTCGCTGGGCGTCAGAGTCAGTACAGGGTTGACCTGGCGAAGGGCTACTACGTCGCGGGGGTACGCGCCCTCTCGGAGTATTGGTTGGAGCAGGCCAAGTCGCGCTTCGGCTATACGCGCAAATACCTCCCGGATCACACGCGCGCGCTGAGTCGACGCGCCAAGGTCGACGGCATGCTCGCCGGGCAGCGCTTCATCCTCGGCAACGACTACATGTCTCGCGGGCTCTACGCGGCGGCGCGTAATGAGTTCCGCCTAGCGCAGATCCTTCACCCTTCTACAGAGGGCTTGGAAGAGCGACTCGAGGAGGCGACGCGCGAGGCCACAGCAAGTGATCAGCTCTTACAGGCTGAGATGCTGGTCTTCAAAGGAGACTTTGACGGGGCACTGGCTGCGCTTGATGAGGGCGTCGCGATGACGACGATGCAGACCGAGGACTTCGAGCTCGTTCGCGGTGAGATCGATGACGAGAAGAACCGCATCATCTATGAGCGAGCGCTCGCCTATGAGTACGACTTCCTCTACGAAGAGGCCATCGCGGTGTACGACGAGCTCCTCGCGCGCACGGACTACTACGAGGACTCACGCGCTCGGCGGGGAACCCTTGTCGACTACGTCGAGAGCGCAGGCCGCCTATACGGCGAGATCCCCAAGGCCGGAGACGCCCAGGGCAAGCTCTCTCTCTTGAAGCAGATCGAGATCTTCTGGCCGGAGTATCGCGATATCCAAGAGCGCATCCAGCGCCTTGAGCACACGCTCGGCTCTTAGTCGCTGCGCGACCCTGCGCGCCTCGCTGAGAGGAACATCAGTAAGAGGCCCAGCAAGGAGAGCTCGACCCAAGGATGGATGTTGACCTTGGAGAAGTCTCCGCGCCATGTGACGAGACCCCAGTAGAGGTAGGGGAGCCACGCGCCCGCGGCGAGGGTCGGCCCCCAAGGCATGGGGGAGACGACCCCAGGGCTAGGTTCGGCGATGGGCCCCTCTCCTCGCGCATCCGAGGCCTCTAGCTCAGCCTTCACCTTGTCCAAGAGGCGCTGGTTCTCGAGGAGCGCTTGGAGCTCAAGGGTGAGCGCGTAGACGTTGTAGAAGACCGCACCTAGGGCGATGAGCATGTGGATGGAGGGGGAGAGGCCGAAGCCTCTGTTTCCATACCCTAAGACCGCCGCTGTCACGATGAACAAGCTCGCGAACCCCGCCGCCGGGTAGGCGCGGCGATCTGCGAAGAACACGTTCAGCTCCTCCAGGAACTCGCTTGGGAGTCGCCGCACTCGCACAGCCTCTCGGAGGATTCGGCCTGTGATGATCATGAAGATCAGCAAGAGAGAGTGCGTCCCGACGGCCAGGACGGAGGCTATCAGCCCTGCGGTGAGGTGAGACTCCGCCTCGGTGATGCCTGTCCAGGCAGCGAAGCCCAGCGCGGGTACGAGCAGGCCAGCGAAGACCTTGAAGTAGTGGGTCATGCGCATGAGAGCGCTCCTCCTGTGTTCTCGCTGAGCGCGGACAGGGCACGGGTCACGGAGAGCTCGCTCATACAAACTGCTCCGCGGGGGTGATGACAGCGCCTGCGCAGGCAGGGCGCGCAGGCTGGTGGGAGGGCAGCGCGCACAGCAGAGTGCGCTGAGCCCCACGCCATGGGGCCTGTGGCGTCGGGGTCTTGGGGGCCTGCGAGGAGCGTCACAGGCAAGCCACAAGCTGCAGCGAGGTGCATGGGGCCTGAGTCGCAGGCTAAGAGGGCTGCACCTCTCTGGGTTGCAGCCGTGAAGAGCGCTGCTAGCTCACGGAGTCCGCGCTGCCCGACCCAATGTTGGACAGCAGGCACCTCTGCGGCCAGCCGGGCTCCGAGGTCTGCCTCTTCAGGCCCTGACAGGAAGAGCACACCATGATCGGCCTTGGCTGCTTGGCTCGCGAGCTCACGGTAGCGCTGCTCAGGCCAAGAGCGCGGATCTCCGGGGCGAGAGAGGTGGACTATCAGGAAGGGTTTGTCTCCAGGGAGGCGCGTCGCGAGGGCTGCTTTGGCGGCTTGAAGCTCCGAAGCTGAGACTACGGGGTCCTGCCTGACAGGCGTCGCGCAGGCGAGGTATTGTGAGAGGGCAGCGCCACGCTGGACTGAGTGCGGGCCGGCTGCTGGCGGTGCGTGCTCTGACATCAGGTGACGAGCCGAGGGCTCCCGCCAGTCTCGAGGGTGAAGTCCGACCCGACGGGAGGCACCTGAGGCGAGGGCTGCGACGGCGCTCTTCCAGTTCCCCTGGGCGTCGACGCAGAGGTCTGGAGCGAAGGCACGCAGCTCTCGGATGAGGCGAGCGGCGCCAGCTAGGCCCGCGCTGCGGTCGAAGCGGATCACCCGCTCGAGGCCTGGCAGGCCCTCTAGGAGGGGCGCGAAGGGGGCCTCAGTGGCCCAGGCGATCCTCGCTGCTGGGTGAGCCGCTCGCAGGGCGTGATAGAGCGGCAGCGCACAGACGACGTCACCCAAGTGCGAGAATCGCACGAGGAGGACTCGCTTGGGAGCATGAGGGAAGTTGGGCTCGCGCATACGGGCTTCTAGGATACTAGGGAGATGATTCGCAGGCTCTCGACGAAGTGGGTTCTCGCTGTCCTCGCGGCGGTGGTCGTGCCATTCCTAGGCTTCGCGTGGTTCGTCAACGCGCAGCTCGCTGAGCGGCTGTCCTGGAACGTCGCGCGGCATTATTTGGTCAGCCTCGCGGGAGACCTTGCTGGCCGGCTCGATGACCTCGTCGAGGAGCGGCGTCTCGACATCGAGCTCTGGGCTGAGGATCCGCTCGTCGAGTGGGCCTTAGGTGACTATGAGGGCGACGAGGCCGTGTTCGTCCGCCCACTGAGAGAGCGCTTCAACCGCTTCGTCTCTCGCGGCGGAGCCTTCGACCTCCTGCTCGTCGTGAACGCGGATGGCGAGGTCGTCGCACACAACACCATGGATCGCTCTGGGGCGCAGATGTCTCCAGAGCTGTTGGCGCTCGTGATGGGGCGTGAGTACACCAGCGAGGCATGGTTCGCGGACGCCATGGCTGGAGACCAGAGCGCAGTAGACCAGCACCAGGCTCAGCTCTTTCAGGGAGCGGAGGAGGACGTGGTCGACCCTGCGAACTACCACGTCGGCTTCGCTGAGCCGGTCTGGGGACCGAACGACCCGACCCTGCCGGTCGGGGTGATCTATGGGCTGCTGAACTGGTCGGTGGTTCAGGCTGAGCTCGATGAGGTCGGCGAACGAGACCCCTTCAGCGGCTTCATTGGGGCAGACCTGAGCTCTTCCTCCTATTCCTGGCTGTGGAGAGATGACGCGAACACGATCATCGCGCACAAGGATCGTGGGCTCTACGGCATGCGTGTCCAGGAGGACGTCGGTCTGCCGATCTTGGTCGAGTCTGCGCGCGCTGGGGAGTGGGATCTCTTCCCGGAGTATGAATTCAGAGGGAACAAGAAGAACGCCGCCTTCAAACACTGCGCGAGCAAGGAGGAGGGTGGCCTGGGCTGGGTCGTAGGGATCGGCATCAACAATGAGGACATCTCTGTGACCATCGAGGAGCTGTCGCGCCTCTTGATCTCTGCGACGCTGCTCGTGCTCTTGATCGTCGTCTTATGGACGCTCCTCATCGCCCGCCGCACCACTCAGCCGATCTTGGCGCTGGAGCAGGGGACTCGCAGGGTCGCGGCTGGTGACCTAGACGCACGAATCGAGGTGAGCGGCAAGGATGAGCTCGCTGAGCTCGCGCGCGCGTTCAATCAGATGACGGAAGATCTCCAGTCAAGCCGTGAGCAGCTCGTGCGCGCGGAGAAGGAGGCGGCGTGGCGAGAGATGGCGCAGCAGATCGCCCACGAGATCAAGAATCCGCTCACTCCGATCCTGCTCTCGACGAAGCTCCTTCGGCGAGCGCGCGATGAGCAGAGCCCTGAGCTTGATAAGATCCTCACGCGCACGCTCGAGCTTGTAGAGCGGCAAGTTGCCAACATGCGCGAGATAGCGAAGGAGTTCTCGGACTTCGCGGGCGCGCGAGCGCTCGCCCCAGAGTGGATCTCGCTCGACCAGCTCATTCAGGACGTGCTCGAGCTCGAGGCCGCTTGGGCGGAAGAGCTCAAGGTTGAGGTGGTCCGAGAGGGAGAGGGCGGCGAGCTCATGGTGGACCCTGCCCGCCTGCATCGGGTCTTGATCAATCTCATCTCCAATGCCCTCGAGGCTATGAGTAAGGGGGGCACTCTGCTTGTCCGCGTGGAGCGGTCGGCCTTAGAGGTCTCTATCGAGGTCCTAGATGAGGGCTCAGGTCTAGACGAGACAGCGCTCACGCACCTCTTCGAGCCGCACTTCACGACCAAGTCCCACGGCACGGGGCTAGGCCTCGCTATCTGTAAGCGGGTGGTGGACGAGATGGGCGGTCGGATTGAGCTAGGCCCTAGGCGTGACAGCGACGGGACGAGGGCCCACGTGGTGCTCCCCATCGGTGAGGCTCCTAGCTGAGGCTCTCTCGCTCCTTGGGTTAGGCGATCGGGCCTTGGGCTAGGCGATCGGGGTGATTTCAGAGAGAATCAATACAGGTCTTGAGCGTATCCCTCGAGGTCCTAAGACCTGATCAAGCACATGTCATTACCTCAGCACACCCGCGGCGCTGTAAAGCGGCCGCTCCTCCTCATCCCGCTCGCCTTAGGCCTCGTCGCGCTCCTCCTTGTCGTCATCAACGGGGGAGAAGAGCCGGCAGAGTTCGATCTCAGCGTGCCGACCATCGACGGCAGCGCTGCGGACACCTCAGCCCTTGAAGATCTTGAGATCGCTCGAGGTGACGGGCTAGAGGAAGAGCTCGATCAGCGAGACCTCGGCGCGGTGGCAGAGGGCGACGCCTACGTCCGCCTCCGCGGGCGCGGCGCGCTCACAGGCGTCGTCGTTCAGGAGGGGACAGAGGTCGGGGTAGCAGGGGTGCGGGTCGAGCTGCTCACGACGCCTCCCTCCGGTGACGTGTTCATCGGGCGCATCTTGCGCTTGGCGGCCTTCAACGAGGACATGTCAGAGCGGACCCAGCCTGCGGCGGTGGAGTTCACAGACAGCTTGGGCAACTTCTCCTTCGAGGGGATCCGCAGCGGGCGCTACTACCTCGACGCCTTCGGGCCCGCGCACACTGCGACGCGCCCCGTGCGGGTCTCAGTCGTTGAGTCTGGCTCTGGTGGTCCGGCGACAGTAGAGGTCCAGCCCGCCGGCTCGATCAGCGGCGAGGTCCTCGCGGCTGATGGGACCCCTGCAATCGGGGCGACGGTCGTGTTGAGTCCTGGTCCCGGTCACTTCCTCGGGCAGCTCCGAGAGGGCTCGCTGCGCCTCGTGGAGGTCCAAGTCGATGAGAGCGGCTCGTTCCGTCTCGAGGGGGTCGCTCCTGGCAAAGGATACGAGCTCTCTGCCGCTAGCTCTGAGCACACGATCACCCACGCCGTCGGCCTCGAAGTGGAGGCTGGCGAAGAGACCAACGTCACGATGAGGATCCGCGCTGGCGGGCGCATCGCTGGTCAGGTGCTCTCGGTCGCGGGTGATGAGGAAGAGGATCGAGATCCGGTCCCCCTAGCTGGTGCGCAGGTGGGCGCGGTCCCGCGCGGGCTGCGTGACATCCGCATGCTCGAAGAGATCATCCAGCGCACCCACGCGACCACAGACGCCGAAGGGCGCTATGTGATCGAAGGTGTTCCGGAGGGAGACGTGGACATCGTGGCTATCGGTCCTGGCCACATCCCTGCCCAAGGCGTGCCACTCATCGCAGTCGACAGCGTCCTCGTCCAGGCCCAAGACATCCGCCTGAAGAGCGGTCCCATGGTCGCTGGCCGCGTAGTCGATTCGGCAGGTGCGCCGCTCCCCGGGGTGCAGGTTCGTTGGCGCATGGTGAACTTCCGAAACATGGAGTTCGATTTCACCCTAGCGCCGATGGTCTCGCAGGCCGTCGAAGGTTGGGACTTCCCCGTGACTGATCAAGACGGGCGCTTCGTCGCTGGCCCCTGTGCTGGTGATGCCCCGCACGGTCTACGGTTCATGAAGCCTGGCTATGAGACGAAGCGCCAGGAGTGGAACCCAGAGGAGCAAGAGGGGGAGCTAGAGGTCGTCCTCCAGCGAGGCGGGTTCGTAGAGGGCATCGTCATGGACCTCGAGCGCGCGGAGCCTGTGACAGAGTTCACTATCTCTGGGATGGACCGGGTGATGGCTGGCGCGGGCGAACCTGGGAAGTACAACCCCTTCTCCGGTGGCACTACCTTCGAGGATCCAGCAGGCCGCTTCCGCTTGGAGGGCGTCGAGCCCGGAGAGGTCGAACTCACCTTCCGCGCTGAGGGTTATCTCACCGAGATCGTGGAGGAGATTATGGTCAAAGAGGGTGAGCCGACGCGCGGCGTGATCGTCAGCATGCAAGCTGGTGGGGTCGTGCGCGGGCTAGTCCTCGACTCTGATGGACTCCCAGTACGAGGCGCTCAAGTCGTGGCTGTCTCTCGCGAAGACATGAACCGCGGACGCGACCGCCGCCGCAGCGACCGTGGGCGGATGCGCCGCGCAGCGGAGAGTGGCCAGGTCGAGCCGCCGACAGAGCGTGAGCGTCGACGCGACATGAACACAATGATGAACGTAGACGGGAGCTTCGGGGCGTCGATGATGCCCCCGGCGCTGTTCAGCTACGCGGCGGGCGCGGGGATGTTCTCGGACAACTCCGTCCTGAGTGACGCACAAGGCGCCTTCGAGCTCACGGGGCTCATGCCTGGGAGGCTCCGCCTCTATGCGCTGCATGAGGACTACGCTGGGGCTGTCAGCGAGGAGGAGCTTGAGGTCGCGGCAGGAGAGCCGATCGAGGGTGTCGTCCTGGAGCTCATGAAAGGCGGCGGCGCCTACGGAACCGTCGAGGACGGCTTCGGTCGTCCGATGCCCGGGACTGTCGTCTTCGCTCTGTCTCCGAACCGCATGACTCCAGGTCGCGGTGGGAACGTCCCGGGCGGCCTGTACGAGGCCGGTACGGACGAGAACGGCGAGTACAAGATCGAGAACATGGTCTCAGGCTCCTACATCTTCGTGGTCAGCCGCGGAGACGAGCAGCTCAACTTCACGAGCTTCCTAGGGAACATGAACTTTGACCTCGTGACGATCCCCAAAGGTCGCTCGATCCGCTACGACATCGTCGATGACAACGCCTCGGGCTGCAGGGTCTATGGGGTGGTTTACGATGGAGGTGAGCCGGTCCGAAGAGGGGCTGTTACCGCGATCTCATTCGAAGGCGACAACGTCCTCGGTGTCGACTTCAAGCTCTCACGGATTCGCTCTGACGGCTCTTATGAGTTCCCGGGTCTGCGCTCCGGCGAGTACTCCCTCCAGGTTCAAGGCGTCGGCCGTGAGATCCGCATGGACCTCGACGTCCCCGATCAACCTGAGATGCAGTTTGATCTCCACCTGCCTGAGGGTGGCGTTGAGGGCGAGGTCGTCGCGCGCGAGACTGGCGAGCCCGTGAATCGTGCGCGGGTCTTCCTCCGCCCGACCAAGCAGCCCGAGTTCAGCGGGATGCTCGGCTCCCTCATCGCCTCTGAGGGCGTGAGCAGCGAGGACCGCACGGACTCAGACGGCCGCTTCGGCTTCGAGCGCGTCGCGCCTGGAGAGTACGAGCTGATCGTTCGTCCTGGCTGGAGCGATGAGGGCCCGAAGCTCGCGGCATCTGATCCGTTGATCATCGAGGTCTTCGACGGCCGCATCGAGCGCGGCCTCAAGGTCGAGCTGCCCCCTGCGCTCAGCATCAAGGGTATGGTCGTTGACTCGACCGGAGCACC
The DNA here is from genome assembly GCA_022446815.1 of Planctomycetota bacterium. Taxonomy (GTDB): domain Bacteria; phylum Planctomycetota; class UBA1135; order UBA1135; genus JAKVCE01. Next base: position 85,583 of record JAKVCD010000025.1, on the reverse strand, counting down.
TGTTGAAGGCGCGCGCATCGCCGGAGCACGCAGCGGGACCCGGGACCCACGCCCTGTTCGGACGAGAAGTCGAGAGGATGGCAGCTTTGAGCTGGGACCTGTCTCTGTAGGCACCTACTCACTCTCCTGCTCTGCGAAGGATTACTCCGCTCCGCTTCCTGTGGAGGTCGAGGTGGACGAGTCCGGCGGGGAGGCGAGGATCGTCATGGACCTTGGTGTCGAGGTCCGGCTGCTCGTCCTTGGCAGCTCTGGCGCGCCGGTGCGAGGCGCGCGCGGGCAACTCACTCCCCTCGACGGAGGTGAAGGGGTCGTCACAGACGTGGGCGGTGCCTTCGGTGGGCTCTTCTCCGGTGAAGGCTCTACTGGTGAGGATGGCCGCTCTGTGCTCGGTCGCTACCGACCTGGGAGGTACCGCCTAGAGGTCTACCGCGGTTTCCAGCGAGTGGACGTCCCTGAGGTGGTGCTCGAGCCCGACTCCGAGATCAAAGACGTCACCGTCAGCCTGCCGTGAACTTTCTCAGGGGGCCCCTCGCTTGGTGCGGTCTGCTCGCGCTCGCGCTCATCACAGGCGGCGGGGCAGCTCCGGCCGAACGAGAGGGATCGCTGCTGGTCAACACCTTGCACCTCAGCGAGGAGGCGCCCCCGCTCCGGAGCGTGAGGGTCCTCAGCTTGGGCTTTGGAGAAGGGCGCGGCAGAGCGCGTGAGCAGGCCTTCGAGCAGGCGCAGCAGTGGCTGCGGGTGCTCGGACGGGGCGCGGACTCTGACGGGCCGGCGCAGAAGAGCTTTCAGGAGCTCGTGCTCGAGGTTCGTGCAGCTGCTGGTGTTGGAGGGGATGGTGTCCTGGGCTCTTTCCCTGCGGGCGTACTCTCACCGCAGTTCGATGAGTTCCTCTGGAGCGCTGAGCTTGACGAGGTGAGTGAGGTGATCGAGTCAGAGAGCGCGCTGCACTTGGTGCAGCGCGTGGAGACTTACGTCGCTGTACGTCAGCTCTTCTTAGAGGGCCGTGGAGCAGAGGTGCGAGCGCGCCTGCTGGAGCTGCGTGCAGAGCTTGAGGCGGGCGCCGCCTTTGGCGAGCTTGCTCGCGAGCACTCCATGGATCTCCTCTCTGCTGAGCGCGGCGGAGACTACGCCGTATTCGAGCGGGGTCCTCGTGACTCCCAGCTCAAGCGCGCGGCCTTCGAGCTCTCACCTATGGAGCTCTCACAGCCGGTCGCAACGCCCCTCGGTTGGCACCTCTTGCAGCGCGTAGATCCATCGAAGCTCGCGCCGGAGTTGGTCGAAGAGAACTGGGGCCGCTTCCGCGGAGTGCTGATCACTCACGCCGGCTCTTCTGTCGTCCCTAACCCTGAGCGCAGCCTTCAGGAGGCGCGCATCCTCGCAAGCGATATCCACGCTCGCTTGGAGGCTGGAGATCCCTTTGAGCCGATCGCGCGCTTCTCCAACGATGACCCTGGCGGTAAAGAGCGCGCGGGCGATCTCGGCTGGGTCCATCGGAAGACTCCCGGGCTGCCTCAGCACCTCACCACAGCCTTCCTCTTAGAGCCTGGCGAGGTCGCCATGCCCGCGGAGACTCAGGTGGGCTGGATCATCATCCGCCGCGAGCGCTAGGCCTGCGAGCTCAGGCGTCCACCAGCTCGAAGGCTGGGGAGTAGGTCCACATGGAGGAGTTCCTCGGGAAGAGCCTGCAGACAAGCTCGCGCCCCTCCTCTGAGAGCCCGCTCTGGTGGCGCACCACCGGATCAAAGAGGAGCTCGCGCGCGCTGCGCTGGCCTGTGATGAGGCCTGGAAGCGCGGGGGAAGGGACCTCGAGGTGATGCGTCGCGCGCCCCTCGGAGACCTGCGGGCGACCGCCCTTCGACTCGATACGGCATGGCCTCCCACCGACACCGATAGAGAGCGAGGCGTCTCCTAGCGCGGGGGCCCACCATGGCGTGAGGTCTCTCATCAGACCGGGGAGATCTGTGATCGCGAGCATAGAGCCGCCCCCGAAGGTGGAGTGCTCCAGGATGGCGCCGCGGTGTAAGAGGGTCGTCGAGGTGCGGGTCTCGGGCGGAACATGTACGAGCGCCCGAGCCCGACCATGCTCTCTGATGAGTTGGTGGATCAAGGCGAGGATGGCCTCAACGCTGTCGGAGTCGTTGGCGCAGCACTCCATGACCTCCAGCTCTTCGCGGACGCGGAAGCGGAGGTAGGCGCTCGGGTCACCCTTGGCGCCGATGGCTAAGGCGTGAGAGCCGGGCGCTTGGCCGTCCCACTCGATCGGGGAGGGCAGGCGATGCTCTGTGCCTGAGGCTTGTTCATAGCTCTCGGTCTGAAGTCTGCAGAGGGCCTCAAGGTCTTCCCCTGTGATCGCGCGCCAGGGCGTGCGAGCGTCCGGCTCGGGGAGGTGCTCTGGCCGCGCATCGACGACGTGCAGGTCAAAGGCGCTCGCGAAGCCCAGCTCCCCGTAGTAGTCCGGCGCGCCGATCGCGATCGCGCCTCGGATCCCGCGGTCTGCGAGCGCTGCGAGACCCGTCTCGATGAGGAGCTTGCCGACCCCTTGCCCGCGACGCTCGGGGTGGACACCAAGAGGGGCGACGACAGAGAGCGGGACGCGGACACCGCGGATGATGATCTCTCGGGGGAGGAAGAGGGCGTAGCCAGCGCGCTCTCCATCGACGTCGGAAACGAGGGAGAGCCCCGGGTCGAAGTTTGGGTGATGGATCGCGAGGAGTTCGAGGAAGCAAGATTCGCGGTCTGCGCGATCAAAGGCGAGCTCGACGAGCTCTGCGAGCTCGGGCTCTTCGCAGGGGTGTGCGGTCCGGATGGTAGCGCTCAAGGCAGAGGCTCTCTGAGGATTTGTGGGGAGGCGCGCGTTGGCTCAGACGTCCTGGAAGCCCCAGGTGCCCTCGATGCGCGCGCGGCGGATGCCGATGATGTCGAGCAACCAGTCGAACCAGCCGAGGTGGGGCGTCACGACGGCCTCCTTCACCTCCATGTTGGAGAGGTTGGCGTCGGAGGCGTTCTCTCGCGCGATGTTGAGTGCGCTCTTCGGGATGTCGATCGAGAAGAGGGTGAAGGCCACGCCAGTGGAGACGAAGGTGCCGGCGCTCTCGGAGGTCCGCTCGAACTTGACGCTCGAGCAGCTGGAGGCTGCGCAGAGGAGGGCGGGGACGAGCAGTGCTGTTGAGATCCATCGAAGCATAGGGAGACCATAGCTCCGGGGGTGTTGAGGTGGAAGGAGGAGCAAGGCCTTGGCGAGCGGCCCCCCGGGATGGATAGTGCATCCATGCAGCAATTGGCAGAGAGCAGCGGCGAGGGCCTGCCCGGAGGGCTGGTCGCTGAGGTCTTAGCAGAGCATTGTGAGCGCCACCCCGGCGCGAGCGCTCCGCGGGCGTTCTTTGCGCCTGGACGTGTGAACCTCATGGGGGCGCACCTCGACTACAACGGGGGTGCGGTGCTGCCCGCTGCCATCGACAGAGGGACGATCGTGGTGGTCTCACCTCGTAAGGACGGCCTTCTGCGCCTCACCTCATCTCTAGAGGGCGGTGAACACGAGTTCGACCTCGCCCGTCTCCCCGCCGAGCGCACAGGTACCTGGGCTGACTACCCGCTCGGTATAGCCAGAGCGATGCTCTCTTACGTCGGCGCCGCACCGGAGGGAGCGTCGTTTCACTTCGGAGGGAACCTGCCGATTGGGGCCGGGCTCTCCTCCTCAGCCTCGATCTGTGTCGGCACCTCACACTCGCTCGCTTCCATCTGGGGCCTCGAGCTCGCGCCGATCGATCACGTACACATCGCGCTCTCCGCTGAGCGTGAGTTCGTGGGTGTGCAGTGCGGCATCATGGACCCCTATGCCGTGGGGCTCGCTCGTGAGAATCACCTGCTCTGGTTGGAGTGCAGAGACGTGCGCTATGAGCACGTGCCCCTGGACTCCGAGCGACTCAGCATCCTCGTAGCAGACACTGGCGTCCGTCGTGACCTCGCGGCCAGCGAGTTCAATCAACGGGTGAACGAGTGCCGGGAGGCCTTCGAGATCCTTAGACCTGAGCAGCCTGAGGCTGCGTGTCTCGCAGAGATCAGCATGGACACTCTCGGTGTCTGCGCTGAGGCCCTTGGTCCAGTCCTCGGGCGCCGGGCAGCCCATGTCATCGCAGAGGTTGGGCGCACTGCGACTGCTAGGGAGGGGCTGCGGCGAGGGCGACCCGAGGTCTTGGGTGAGCAGATGATGGAGGCGCACGCCTCGCTGCGCGGACTCTACGAGGTCTCTTGCCCCGAGCTGGACCGGCTCGTAGAGGCTGCTGGTCGCTGCAGCGAGGTCTTTGGCGGGCGGCTCACGGGCGCGGGCTTTGGGGGCGCGTGCGTCTTCCTTGTCGAGCGTGGGGGAGAGGAGGCGGTGAGCGCACGACTCATCGAGAGCTTCAGAGCTTCCTTCGACCGCGACCCGAAGGTCGCGGTCTTCAAGGCTGGTGGCGGACCCTTCGAGATCGCGCTCTAGCGCGCGGCGATCGCGCGCTGCGCTGCAGCGAGGATGATGCGCCCAGCGTCTGAGTTACCGACCTCTTCAGCGAAGGTGTCGGAGAACAACGAGACGGTGCTGTCGGGGTCTCCACCGAAGAGGTAGTTCGCGCCGAGGAGCAGGCGTGCGTCGTCATCGAGGATGTGATCTTTGAGGTAGTTCTCGAGGAGCAAGAGGTGGTGATCGAAGCCGCTCGGGTCGCCATAGAAGTTGCGCTTGTCGAACTCGACCTCGAGGAGATCAGGCTGGAGCTCGAGGGCGCGCCTCAAGCTGTAGGCGGCGTAGTGGTAATCGCCTGTCGCGAACAAGGCGTCGGAGAGGACGAGGTGCAAGACGGGGTCCTGGGGTGAGCACTCGATCGCGCGTGCATAGTGGCGGACGGCGTCGCCATAGCGCTCTTCGGCGAAGGCGCGGTCACCGAGAGAGAGGTACTCGACCGCCGCGCGCTGCAGGGCGCTCTGGACCTCGGCGGGCGTACCGACCTCCGCGCCAGCGATGACCTCGTGCTCTACCGGCAGCTCGACCTGCTGCACGACGGGGATCTCGATGATCTCCTTCGTGTGGATCGTTGAGGTCACGACCGTGGGCGTGTGATAGCTGCTCAACCACCACGGGTTGTAGCCATAGTAGCGGTGGTAGAGGGGGCTGTGAGACCAGCCGTACCACCCATACCAGCTGCACCAAGAGCCGAAGTAGAGACCCCAACCGCCGTGCCAGCCCCAATGCGGCCAGTGGCCCCAGTGATGTCCCCAACCCCAGTGGTGACCCCAACCACCGTGCCAGTGGTCATCACACCAGTGGTTGTGGCTGTAGTCGCCAGAGCTGTGACCGCCGTGGTCACTTGTGCCGTCCCCGAAGTTTTCATCCCAGCCGCCGTGGCTGCCATCCCCGCCGCCGTGACCGTGGCTGCTACCTTGGCTGTCGTTGTTCGGGAAGCTCTTCACTCCAGCGTGGAGCTTGGCGGTGGCGGGAGCAGCCGCCATGTCTGTCAGGGCGCCACCCCCCGCTAGGGAGAGAGTCTTTGCGCTATCTCCCTTCCCAGAGCTCTTCAGGGGCTTCACCTGAGTGGGCGGCTTCTGCTTTCCTTGACGGAGCATGTCAGCGAGCTCAGCGCGCTTCTGGACCGCTCGGTCAGTCTTGGGCGAGGGCTCGACCTTTTTTTGGGCTGCTCCTTTGGTGTGCTCATAGCGGCGTAAAAGCTCTGCGCCAGCGACGGGGACACGCCTGCTGGAGGAAGGCTGGACAGCTAGGAGCTTGGGGCGCTGACCTCTGAGCTCGGGGAGCTTGATCTCTTGCTCGACGGCGCTCAGCGCACGTCGACGCGCGTGGGAGAGCTCACTGCTTGAGGACCCAGACAGTTTGGGGACTCGGACCCGCTGGGTCTTCGCAGCCGGGGGGATCACGAAGACGTTTTTTGGGGCCTTCGCGCTGGTCTTAGGGGTCGCAGGTATCCAGCTGTTCGTTCCAGTGCTCAGAGCAGAGCCCTTCGCGCGATGGACGCTGACACCTGAAGAAGATGACTTCGGGGTGGGGTTCGGGGTCACCTTGGGAGTCTTGACCGTCGGGATGCGGACAATATTTGTTCCGCTAAACCTCCGCCCGAAGGAGGTGGAGCCAGTGTTGACCCGCGCACCCGTAGAGATGGGGATGCGTTTGACGCTAGAAGAGCCTAGAGACACGGAAGAGCCCCTGGTGGTGCTCGCGCCGCTCGTGCTGACTCGCGAGGAAGAGCTGTTCGGCCGTGAAGAGATGCCCCGCGAGGGCTTGATGATGGATCCGATGGAGGTGCTGCTCCCTCTTGAGCTGCTTCCTCTCGAGCTACTACCTCTTGAACTGCTCCCGCGCGAGACGCTGCCTCTTGAGCTGCTGCTCCCCCTCTGGCTGCTGCTCTGGGAGACGCTGGACCCTCTTGAGCCACGCTGAGCCTCAACTGGAACGTCGAGGACAAAGAGGACTGTGGCTAAGGCAAAGGAGAGTCGGAGGAGCTGTCGCATCGCGTTTCCTTTCAGTGCAGTTCGCATGTGGGAGGGGCACCCAGAGCCTGAGGCTAAGTGGTGATGAACACTTTTGTGCAAACCTGATGCCGACCTGCGTGAAAGCGGGGAAGTTCTTCTCTTTGTCTAAAAAACTCCTAAGTGCTTATCGGAAATAATTTTAGGTCCATCGCGGGTTTACGATGTTGGCAGTCACCCCAAATGGATTTAAGTTATTTTACAGCAGTCACTTACGACATACTTCCGGGTTATTGAGGGCCTCTGCGCTAGGCCCAGGGGGTGGCTGTCCTCTGGAGTCGTCAGTCCCCGAGGTCACTAGGAGACAAGGGGATGAGGAGCTGGGTGCGCTGAACCTCACCATCCGCGAGGGTGACACGCAGGCGCGCTCGGCCTCCTATCGCGCCCTCAGGGGTAGCGGCTGAGAGGGCCTGGAGCATGCCCAGGTCTGGGAGCGCCCCTTCCGCAGAGAGCTGTGAGAGCGCGCTCTCTCCTGGCGCGAGCTCCCAACCCTCAGGAGTCTCCGCAGATCTCGAGATCAATCGCAGGATGACTGCAGCAGGGCGTCCCTCAGCATCCAGTTCGAAGACCGGGTTCCGGTCCAGTCTGTCTCCTGCTGAAGGAGGGGCAGCAGAGGCGAGGAGGCGCTCGGCCTCCACGAGGGCAGCAGGCCAAGTCTTTGCTCGGAGAGCGCTGCGCTTCCTCAGCCTCGCAGGCACCTCGACGATTTGGATCGGCGCCGCGCCAGAGTCTTTAGGGAGCGCGCGCAGGTGTGGAGGTAGAAAGTGTGAGTCCACGAAGCGGACCTTTGTGTCGATGCTCTCGATCTGTTCTTGCCAGACGGGGAGGCCACCGCTCACGAGGAGCCAGCGCGCGGGTCGCTGGCCGAGGGGACCATCGGTCCACTCGACCTCTCGGAGCTCCTCGAAGAGACTCCCGTCATCTAGGAGGCTTGTGAACGTGGTGGGGAGAGTGCCCGTCGAAGGCGCGAGCGCGCTCAGGGAGCCCCCGGTCTCGAGCGACGCTGTATGAACAGCCTCATCGCCATCCTCGCTGAGGCGCCACTCCAGCCCGTTTGGCCAGGTCATGGCTGCTCTCCTTAGCTCTAGCTGCAGAAGCGCTTGGGTCTTCTGCAGCCCCTCATAGCTCGCAGCTAGGCTGGCTCCAGGGGCGAGCTCCCAGACCTGTGGTCCGCTCCGGTACCGGACGGAGCGCTGGCCGCGTTGAGCGTTTGCAGGCTCGATATACCAGCGCGCGCGGTCGGGGAATGCATAGGTGGCAGAGAGCTGGTGAGGGGCGTCAGGCATCGCCTCGAAGCGGATGCTTGAGCGCGATGTGAAGCCGAAGACTCCTAAGACGGGCTGCCTTCTAGGGGGCGGGATAAGCGCCGGAGTCGGCTCCTGAAGGACCTCTGTGTCGACCTCGATGGGGGTGATCGCGTGCTCACCCTCAGGCGTATCTCCGCTGCTACATGCGCAGAAGGCGCCTAGGAGACAGAGCTGAAGCAGGCGGCGCATCAAGCTCTCAGGGCAGGCGCGAAACCCAGGCGCGCCACTGGTCCACGTTGTCTCCGTAGTCTCTACCGGACAAGCGCACGAGGCTCTTGCGGACTCTGCGGCGCTGCTCAACGTTTGGCGCGTCTAGCTCACGAGCTAAGGCGCGCAGGCAGTCACTACGACGCTCCGGGGCCTTATCGCCGAGTATCCCCACCGCTGTGACGGCAGCTGCTGCAACGAGCGGCACGGAGTCGCGGATGAGGGCCTCCATGGCCTCGAAGGAGCCAGCGTCACCATGAGCCGCGAGGAGCAGGCAGCACTGGGCCCGGACGACCGGCTCGGAGTCGAGGAGCGCGCTCCGAGCGGCGTCTAGGAGCCCCTCATCACGCACTCCACGCTCAACCAGCGTGCGTGCACAGTAGGCGGCGCTCCATCGAAGCTCGGCGTCCTTGTCGTACTTAAGGATGGAGGCGATACGTTCGGTGGGTGTGTTCGGATCTTCCAGGATCGTGAGCCCGAGGAGCGCGTTCCCGACAAGGCGCGGGTCTGGGTCTTCGAGGGCGTCAAGGAGCGGACTCAAGACCTCAGGGTCTCGCGTGAAGCCGAGCGCGGCGGCAGCGATCACGCGGTTGCGCTGCGGGCCTGCCTCCAAAGAGTAGAGCAGGTCTTCCTGGCGCTTCCGCGCCTCCTGGGTGATGTGGTGCTCGAGGAGGTTCTGCTTACGTAGGTCGGCGCCGCTCGTGGCAGACCAGGTCTTGTGAGACCAAGCCTGGATGGAGGCGGCCATATCACCCAGGAACTTACCGAGCGGCACCTCCTCTGGCGTCCCGGGGTTGAGGACGGCCGGGTCGATGTCGTTCGGATCGATCAGTGCCTCCGGCTGAACGGCCGGAGGGGCGGCGCATGCGGCGGCTAGGCAGAGGAGGAGGGGGCGGAGCTGTGACACGATGAGAGCAGACGAAGCGTGGGGGCGTTTCTTCCCCGGGCCTGAGCTTAGCCCTTCAGGTACCCATGATCCCGAAAGATGCTCCTCCGAAGTCACAGGTTCAGCAGGAAGCTGCGTATGGGGGCTAGCCTCAACAGGCCTCATGAGCGAGGCTGGAGACACATGGAAAGAAACCTCTTTGATCGGATGGCCCAAGAGGGCTTTGAGCGCGTGGTCGCCCTGCAAGACAGAGGCTCGGGTCTCCGTGGCTTTATCGTTCTTCATGACACGAGCGCAGGTCCGGCCTTCGGAGGCGTACGCCGTAGGACTTATAGGGACGAGGCTGAAGCCCTCGCAGATTGCATGCGCCTCGCACGCTCGATGACTTGGAAGTGTGCGATGCTCGGGCTCCCTGCAGGCGGGGGGAAGACCTGCCTCATGGACTCCGCCGCGGTCGAGTGGGAGCGGGCCTATGAGGCTCTCGGCCGAGCGGTGGAGGAGCAAGGCGGCTCCTACTACACGGGGCCTGACATCGGGACAGGTGAGCGTGAGCTCGGTTGGATCGCTCGGAAGACTGAGCGCGTGACCCGCCCTGGAGAGGACGGCCCGCTCGAGCTCGCTGAGTCCACCGCTGAGGGTGTCTTCCAAGGGATGAGAGAGGCGCTGCGCTTTCTCGACGGCGAGGAGGACTGGCCGGCGAGGCGCGTCGTCGTTCAGGGCCTCGGAGAGGTCGGTGGTCGTGTCGCGCGTAAGCTGCGGGAGGCTGGCGCGCGCGTCGTCGCCTCTGAGGTTCGTGAGGAGCGCGCCCTAGAGCTCGCCCGGGAGCTCGAGCTCGAGCTTGTCAACCCTCGCGCAGAGTTCGATGAGCCTTGCGACATCTTCGCTCCCTGCGCGCTCGGTGGCATCTTGCATGACATCACTCTTGCGCGGCTTCGCTGCCGCGTCATCGCAGGCGCCGCGAACAATGTCCTCGCGCGTCTGGACTCTGGAGATCACCTTCACGAGCGCGGGATCCTCTACGTGCCGGACATCCTCGTCTCCTCTGGTGCGCTCCTCCGTGGCGCAGTCTTCCACCTCGAGGGGACGCGTTTGCCTGTAGAGGTGATCGGCAAGCGCATCGGGCAGGCCGTGCGAGAGGTCCTCGAGGTCGCCGGCGAGGTCGGAGATGCTCCCGTCAGAGTTGCGATGCGGGAGGCGGAGCGGCGCGTTCGGGCGAGGTGGGAGGAGTGAGCGCTCGGCTCTGGGTCGCCGCGCTGTCGCTCGCGGCAGCGTCGAACGGTGGCTCGGGCGCAGCGAATACGCCTGAAGATCAGGCCCTCTCTCTCGACCGAGGCCCAGGTGCGCCCGCGCTCGAGCTGCAGCGGGCTGAAAAGTTGACCTACCTCGTCGAGGTGGACATCGGCCCTTTCCGGGGCATCGATGTAGGGGAGGCGGTCTTCTCAACAAAGGTAGAGGGGGAAGGGGATGACGCCACTGGAGAGTTCATCGCGACCTTCAAGGCGAGCCATCTCGGCTACAAGCTCGACCACACGCTGCGCTCAAGGCACTCGAAGAGCGGTCAGATCGTGCTCGAGTCGTCCGACATCCAGCGCGGTAGCGAGAACCGGCAGCGACTCATCACCGTAGAGCGCGTCGATGGAGGACACTTCTCGACCTATCGCTTCGACGGGCACTGTGGCGGCTGTGAGGATAAGGCGCACTTTCACAAGCACCTCCCATGGGAGAAGCCGAGGCATTGCGGCGGCTGCGACAAGGCTGAGCATCGAGTCTGGCGAGAGCCACGAAGGCGCGCTGTCCCTGAATACAGCCTCGACTTCTTGAGCAGCATCTATCTCATCCGTGCCTTCATCTCGGCGGGGCTTGAGGGGGTCAAGACCCCGCTCCTCGAGAAAGATCGCCTCTGGGAGCTCTCCATGACGCGGGGCAAGGCCAAGGTCGTTGAGGTGCCTAAGGGGAGATATGCCTGTCAGAAGATCATCATCGAAGCGGAGCGGCCGAAGACAGAGACGCACGAGGGTAAGTTCAGCGGGCTCTTCGGTATGAAGGGCTCCATGAGCTTCTGGGTGCACGAGAGCACAGGCGTGATGGTGCAGATCGTCGGCGAGCTCCCCTTCGGACTCAGCGTGAAGATTCGCTTGAAGGGAGCGGAGGGCGCGCCCGAGGGCTTGCTCCCCGAGGGCGGCTGAGGATCAGTCGGCGTCCGCCTCCAGCTCGATGATGGAGGCCTCCGCAGGCCCCTCGCCGATGCGGAAGGTGGTCCCTGCGATCTGATGCTTGCGCTTGACGAAGGCGAGGATCACCCCGCAGTCGTGAGCGAAGGAGTAGGCCCAGGAGGTCGCGACGCCGAGGTCGCGCCACTCTCCTGTGTCCGGGTCTTGTCGATACAGCCGCGTCCCGCGCGCGACTGGGTCGTCGTGGTTGGAGCGGAGGAGGAACAGTCGCTTGTTCAGGCCCCCGTAGGTGTCGATCTTGGCCACGACCTCCTGGCCTATATAGCAGCCCTTGTCGAGGCTGAAGGCCCGCTCGAGGCGCGCCTCTTGGGGGTAGACCGTATCGTCAATGTCTTCGCCAGGCTGAGCTACGCCCACTTCTACGCGGAGGCTGTCCCAGACGATGCGACCGATAGGGCGTGCGCCTGCGCCGATGAGGGCCTGCCAGAGGCCTAGAGACTCCTCTGGTCCAGCGTTCAGCCGCCAAGCAGCCAGCCCCGCTCGCTCGCAGCGGGTGATGACCACCTGCGCGCTGCCGAGCTCCATCTCGAGAGAGCCCTCCTGGGGCACAGGCTGACCTATGAGCCCCTCTAGGGCCTCAGCTGCGGCAGGGCCAGCGACCGTAATAGGGGAGTGCTCTTCGGTCACCTCGGTGAGCGTGACGTCTTCGCTGAAGTGATACATGTCGAGCGCTTGAAGGAGCGCTCCTGCCTGACCGGGCTCTGCTGACATTAGAAACTCGTCAGGTGCTAGTCTTTGCAGTTCGAAGACGAAGCGAACCTTCCCCTTGGCGTCTAGTAAGAGGTTTGGGAGCTCGAAGCCCACCTCAAGATTCCGGACCTCGTTGGCGAGCAGGCCGTGCAAGAAGGTCGCTGCGTCTGCTCCCTTTGCGTGAACAGCTCCCCTGTCGGTCTCATCCAAGGCGATCCAGGCGCTTTTTGCTGCCTGATACTCCCCAGGAACGTCTCCATAGGTCAGGAGGGGGCGGGGCTCGGAATCAGGGAGGAGCCGTGCCCCTTGCTCTTCGTGAAAGTGATAAAGGGTGGTGCGCTTCAAGATCGGCCCAGTTTGCGTCTCTTGGCCCTCATTCGCCACTTCAGAGGCGTGTTTCAGTGCCTCCTCTTTAGAGGTCTAGAGGTCGTCAGATGAGCGCTCATGGGAGAGTCTGTAACTTCCGCCAAAGGATCCTCGCTAGGGGGCTTGGAGGAAATGGAGGAGGTCACTACTATCTCCCGCCTAGGAGTATGAAGCCGCATCTCTGAAGGCTATGAGTGGGTGGCTCTTATTTCTTCTTTAGATCCCTTTTCGATGGGTCTTGCGATCCGACTGATGGCCCTTCGGGTCAATGGTCTGATGGCGTAGACACCTCCGCCCTGGGCGCCTCTAACGACCGCCCCAACCCTGACCTCGCCTCGCTCATGCGACGCATCCATATCGCCAGCCTCTTCGCCTTGAGCGGCCTCGCGCTGCTCTCTAGCTGTGACATCCAAGCCCAGGCCAAGGAGCGCTCCTATGGCCTCGCGGAGGAGTATCGCTTCGACAAGAGCAACACCATCTTCCTCGAGGACCTCCCCGAGGGCACCGACGCCCCGCTCATGGGCGCGCTGGAGATGCTCTGCGGAACGCCAGCTGAACCTCAACTCATGCTCCTCGAGGATTGGGTAGATGAGGGCTACGACCCGAACTTCCCTGAGTACCCGGTGGGAGACATGGGCTCTGGTGAGATCTCGGAAGATGAGATGGCGCTCATCGAGGAAGACAACATGCGCGTCTTCGCCGTACAGCTCGAGGCGATCGCAGAGGGTGACTACGCTGGTGTGGTCCCCTTTCGAGGCGCGCCGGTCCTCCAGGCGAAGTGGGATGACTTCCTCGCGGACGCTCTAGAGGATGAAGACGGGGACGGTGCACCTGACTTTGTCGTCGAGGAAGATGACTCGCCGAATTACGTCGCGGTCGACTCCGAGGAGCTCTTCCGTGAAGAAGCTGCGATGCTGCTCATCGGCTGGTATCCCCGCCTCGTAGACTCCGCGGACCTATACCGCCTCGAGTGTATGCACTGCCACGGGAACGAGGGCGCAGGTGATGGCTCCACCGCACCCTTCTTGCACCCCGCTCCGCGGAACTATCAGCCTGGCTGGTTCAAGTGGGCCGCCGTAGAGAACAAGGCCAAGCCCCGCCGCGTGGACCTTTACAACATCCTTAGCGAGGGCGCTTACACCTCCGCGATGCCCAACTTCAAGCGCTTCTCCCGCGCTCAGCTCCACGGCCTAGTGGACTATGTCCGCTTGCTGTCGATCCGAGGTGAGACGGAGCGGATGCTCGTGCTAGAGCTCGATGGGGGGGCCTCTCTGACGCCTGCGCTCATCTCCGAGACTTACTCCGACATCTGGGAGCAGTGGAACAACGCCGACGAGCGCGTGGTCCACTGTGAGGGTGACGTGCCTGAGCCCACCGCCGAGCTGCTCGCTCGCGGGCGTGAGCTCTACATGGACGCTAACGGCGGCAACTGCTACAGCTGCCACGGCGACCTCGGCCTCGGCGACGGCGCTTCTGCCTGGGAAGAGGTCGACGGCGTCTCGCAGCGCATCGTGGATGACTGGGGCGAAGAGATCATCCCCAGGAACCTGACCTCTGGCATCTACCGTGGTGGCCGTCGACCCATCGACATCTACCGCCGCATCTCGATTGGGATCACCGGTACGCCGATGCCCGCTGTCCCCGACACCCTGACCGAGGAAGACCGATGGGCGATCGTTCACTACGTGCTCTCGCTCTCGGACGTGCATGACGGCGTGGGGCTTGACTCGATGCGTATGAGGGCTGCTCACGCAGACCACAGCGATGAGGATCACGACTCTGAAGGTCACTGATCTAGAGCTCCTCACAACAAACAACCAACAAACCCAACCTTTCGCAGCACCCAAACCTGAGTGAATCTGAATGCGACTCTTGGTGACCCTGCTCCTGTTCCTCGTCCCCGTCTTGGGGGTGTGGACCTTCTGGACCGCTGAAGAGAACGGGTGGTGGATGCCCGAGACCGTGACGACTTACGGCCCGGACATCGACTACCTCTTCTACCTCATCCTCTGGATGGTGGCGTTCTTCTTCATCCTGACCGAGGGCCTCCTCGTGTGGTTCGTCTTCAAGTACTCGAAGAAGGATGACACGAAAGGTGTCTACTCCCACGGCAACCACAAGCTCGAGCTCCTATGGACGGTCGTCCCCGGGATCCTCTTGCTCGTCATCGCCTTCTCCCAGATGGAGACTTGGGCTGACATCAAGTACCGGGGAAACCTGCCGAAGACCCCGCCGATCGCTCACGTCTGGGCCTCACAGTTTGACTGGCGAGTCCAGTACCCCGGCGCAGATGGCGAGTTCGGAACTTGGGATGACGTGGAGAGCCCGCACCTCTTTGTCGTCCCTTCGGACGAAGACGTCGTCTTCATCCTTCACTCGCGGGACGTGCTTCACAGCTTCTTCGTCCCGGCGTTCCGCCTGAAGCAGGACGCTGTGCCCGGCATGGCGATCCCCGTCTGGTTCAACGTGGACAAGGCGATCGACGAAGAGGGCGCAGAGGACAAGGAGGCGATCCGCCTCTATGACCTGATCTGCACCGAGCTCTGCGGCTGGGGCCACTACAAGATGGCCGGCCGCGTCGAGGTGCGCTCGAGAGAGAAGTTTGATGAGTGGATGGCCGAGCAAGAGGCCAATGTCATGAGCAACGGTAAGGAGGATCAGTCATGAGCGTGCCCCCCATCCCCAGTGAAGGGAGCGCAGCTGCTTCTGAAGGCCTGAACCCCCGTGCCCCTGAGGGGCAGCGGAAGGGGCTTGGTGCCGAAGGCAGCGTGTATATCGAGCACGACCACCACGAGCTCTCCTTCATCAAGAAGTACATCTTCTCTGTAGACCACAAGATGATCGGTCTGCAGTTCATGTTCACCGGGCTTGTCATGCTCGGCCTCGGCGGCGCGCTCGCCATGGCCATCCGCTGGCAGCTCGCGTGGCCTTGGACTGAGGTCCCCGTCATCGGCGAGTTGCTCTTCCCTGCGACCGGCGGGGCCATGTCGCCGGAGTTCTACACCATGCTCTTCACGATGCACGGGACGATCATGATCTTCTTCGTGATCATCCCGATGCTCACAGGGGCGTTCGGGAACTTCCTGATCCCGCTGATGATCGGGGCGCCAGATATGGCCTTCCCGCGCCTCAACATGATCGGCTACTGGGCGATGGTGC
Source organism: Planctomycetota bacterium (assembly GCA_022446815.1). Taxonomy (GTDB): domain Bacteria; phylum Planctomycetota; class UBA1135; order UBA1135; genus JAKVCE01. The sequence continues at coordinate 70,227 of JAKVCD010000025.1, read as the reverse complement.
CCGGTCTCTTCTTCGCCATCGCGAGCTTCTTCGTGGAAGGCGGCGCCGCAGCGGCGGGCTGGACCGCTTACCCGCCGCTCTCGACGATCAAGTCAGCGGCGCCAGGCAGCATGTCAGGCCAGACCTACTGGCTCTTGGCGTTGACCTTCTCAGGCATCTCCTCCATGGCGGGGGCCGTGAACTACGCGACCACCGTCGTGAAGATGCGCGCGCCAGGCATGACCCTCATGCGTATGCCGCTCACGATCTGGTCGCTCTTCATCGCAGCCCTCCTGCAGCTCTTCGCTCTGCCGGTCCTGACCGCGGTCTCTATCGAGCAGATCCTCGACCGCGTCGCTGGCACGGGCTTCTTCACGCCGACGAACCTCGTCGTGAACCAGTTGAACGCCGAGGGAGCAGGCGAGGCAGCTGGTGGTCAGCCGCTCCTCTGGCAGCACCTCTTCTGGTTCTACAGCCACCCCGCTGTTTACATCATGGTCGTGCCCGCCATGGGCATGGCGAGTGACATCCTGTCGGTGCACGCGAGGAAGCCCATCTTTGGCTACAAGCCGATGGCTTACTCGATGATGGCCATCGCTGGCTTGGGCTTCATCGTCTGGGGGCACCACATGTTCGCCTCCGGCATGAACCCGGCGCTGGGCATGACCTTCATGGTCTCGACGATCATGATCGCGCTGCCCTCCGCTATTAAGGTCTTCAACTGGCTCGGGACCCTCTGGGGCGCTCGCATCAAGCTGACCTCAGCGATGCTGAACGCGATCGCCTTCGTGGCGCTCTTCATCATCGGCGGCCTCTCCGGGATCTGGATGGCGGCGACTCCCGTCGACATCTACATCCACGACACCTACATCATCGTGGCCCACTTCCACTACGTGGTGTTCGGCGGGACGATGTTCGCGATCTGGGCCGGCATCTATCACTGGTTCCCGAAGATGTTCGGTCGGATCATGAACGAGCGCCTCGGCCAGATTCACTTCGTCGGTTCGTTCATCTTCGCCAACTGCACCTTCTACATGATGCACCAGATCGGCCTAGCGGGGCTGATGCGGAGGACCGCGGATCCTTATGCCTACGAGGTCTATGCCCACCTGCAGCCGCTGAACGAGTTCATCTCGATCAGCGCCTTCTGCCTCTTCTTCTGGCAGGGCTTCTTCGTCTTCAACTTCTTCTGGAGCATCTTCAAGGGACAGCGCGTCGGGCGTAACCCTTGGAAAGCGACCACGCTGGAGTGGGACGCGCCCTCGCCTCCCGGACACGGCAACTTCGACCGCGAGCTCAAGGTCTACCACGGGCCCTACGAGTACGCCTCGCCGCTCGTTGACGAGGACTACCTCCAGCAGACTCGGAGCGTCAACTGAGCTGACCGCTCTCGCGAGCTAGCGATGAACCTCTCCCAGGCCACAGCCCTCCCGAGCACGCCTCGAGGCGACGCGACGCACACCTTCGCGCGTCTCGTGGTCTGGGCTACGCTCCCGCTGATCCTGTTCGGCGGGAGCATCACCTCGCTCGACGCCGGCATGGCGGTCGAGGGGTGGCTGACGGTGGAGTCTTCGCAGGGTGAGCGCTTGCTGTGGCTGTATCCCATCGAGGATTGGTTCCAAAACATCGGGCAGTTCGTCGAGCACAGCCACCGCATGGTTGGAACCGTCGTCGGTCTCCTCGCGATCGGCGCGGTCATCGCGGCCTTCGCCACCGGCGCCTCGAGTACGGCGCGTAAGGTCACGATCCTCGCCCTCGTCGCGGTCTGCGTACAAGGCACGATCGGTGGCTTCCGTGTCCTTGAAAACAGCCCCCAGCTCGCCTTCTTGCACGGCGCCCTCGGTCAGGCTGTCTTCGCGACGCTCGTGGCAGCTGCGGTCGTGACCTCACCCCGCTGGACTGCAGCGGCGCCTGTCGCTCATGAGTCTGCCTCGTCCCTCAAGGCGCTCGCGACTCGTGCGACGGTCTCTGTGTATGTGATGATCGTCTCAGGTGCCTGGCTGCGGCACACCAATGACCCCTTGGCGCTGTCGCTGCATCTCTTGCTCCTCTTCGCGGTCCTCGCTGCGGTCGTTCTTCTGTTTAAGCGGCTCCTCGACTTCAAAGGTGGTCTCGCTCACCTCGCGACGAGCGGCCGCCGCTTGAGCTGGATCATCAAGGCGCAGGTGACTCTCGGTGTCCTGGCCTTCCTCGCCGTGATGGTCTGGTATGGACCCTCTGCGACGGGAGTTCACGACTCGATCCTGCCGACCCTGCACGTCCTTGGTGGCGCGCTGTTGCTCGGGCAGTGCCTCGCGATCCGACTCTGGGTCGGGCGTCTGCTCAAGCAGGAGGTGGCAGCATGAGAGACGTCCGCGTCACGACGCTCGCACAAGAGGGCGCTGAGCGCTCCCTCATCGCTGATTGGGCCGAGCTCTTGCGACCTAAGATCGCGGGGCTCGTTGCCTTCACCGCCTTCATCGCTGCGCTCATCGCAAGTGGGCCTGGCGGCGCGATCGGCGTGGCCTTTGAGGTGGCCTTATGGGTGACCCTCTCCGCTGGCGCTGGCAGCGTGCTCAACCAAGTCTTGGAGAAGGACACTGATCGCTTAATGCCTAGAACAGCCGATCGCCCGCTCGCCTGCGAGCGTATCGCGAGCCGAGACGCGATCCTCTTCGCGGCGGCGATGGGCATGGCCTCGATCATCGGCTTGGCCGCTAGCTTTAACTTGCTCTCCGCCTTGCTCGCGGCGGGCACGATCCTCCTCTACATCGCGGTCTATACGCCGCTCAAGCGCTACAGCACCTTCAATACGGTGCCTGGTGCCTTCGCAGGCGCGGCCCCGCCGGTGATCGCGTGGGCTGCCGTCACAGGCGGCCTCGACGGCTGGGGGGTTTGGCTCGCTGCAATCCTCTTCGTCTGGCAGTTCCCGCACTTCATGGCCATCGCCTGGATGTATCGCGATGAGTACCGCGGCGCCGGCCTGCAGATGTTGGCTGGCGTAGAGGGCGGCGGACGGATCGCCGGGCGCCACGCGCTGCAGCAAGCGGTCCTCCTCTTGCCCCTGGTCCTGCTCCCCGGCGTCTCCGGTGTAGCCGGCCCGGTCTTCACATTCGGCGCGCTCCTCGCAGGCGCGGTCTACGCGGCCTTCGCCCTGCGATTCGCCCGTCAACAATCCATGGCCACAGCGCGCGGGCTCTTGCTCACGTCTCTGGTCTACATCCCTTTCGTGTATTCCCTGGCCCTCTTCGACCCGATCGTCCAACTGGCGATCCGAAACTGAGCTCATGAGCGAAGCCATCCAAGACTACGACCCGGCAGTGGACGCCCCGGCGCACCACCATCCGATCTACGACTACGACTCCGGCCCGCCGGTCGATCGCGGCAAGTTCGCGATCTGGCTGTTCCTCGGCACGGAGGTGATGTTCTTCACCGGCTTGATCGGGACGTACATCGTGCTCCGCATGGGGGCGGCCTCTTGGCCGAACCCTGAGGACCGATTGGCGGTAGACCTGACGGCGCTCAACACCTTCATCCTCATCACGAGCTCTTGGTTCATGGTGATGGCGCTCCAAGCGATCCAAGGGGGTGACCAAGGCGCCATGAAGAAGTGGCTGCTCGCGACCATCTTCGGTGGCTCGGTCTTCCTCGGGGTTCAGGTGTATGAGTACTTCGTGCTCTTCCAGGCCGGCGCTCTGCCGAACGTCGACATCTTCTGGTCGACCTTCTATGCGATGACTGGCTTCCACGGCTTCCACGTCTTCGTGGGGATCGTGTGGCTCATCTGCGCTTACTTTGAGGCGGTCAAGGGCGAGTACACCAAGGAGAACTATCTGCGGCTCGAGCTCGCAGGCCTCTACTGGCACTTCGTGGACCTCGTCTGGGTCCTCCTCTTCACCATCGTCTACTTGATGTAATCCGGAGAACGACCCATGGCATCAGACGAGCACGAATTCAACGCGACACGTATCTTCGGCTTCCTCTTCCTCTACACGGCTCTAGAGGTCGCGTGGGGGATGTTCTATGAGGGTCCACGATGGGCCCTTTGGGGTGGCCTCCTCTTCTTCGCCTACCTGAAGGGCTACCTCATCTTCACGTGGTTCATGCACATGAAGTTCGAGGGCTGGATCTTGAAGGGGCTCATGCTCCCGACGGTCCCCCTCGTGGCGATCGTCATCTTCGCGAACATGCCCGACACCTCCTTTAACGACGACATGCTCTATCCGATCGGCTCACAGCTTGAGGTCGAGCTCGTAGAGGTCGGTGAGCGCGTCGCTAAAGATGAGGATGGGAACGACATCCTGGACGCCCAGGGGAACCCTGTGATGGTCTCCCAAGAGCGCCTGGTCAGCACCGGCAAGGTCACAACGATGGCTGATAAGACGGCGCCCAAGGCGATCACTAAGGCCCAGCAGGACGCGCTAGGAGGCCACTAGCCCCAAGGGCTCGAGTTAAACCAGGGTGAGCTTGCTCTCGATCCTATTTGCGGTAGCCATCGCGCCCGCCGCGGCCTCGCAGGGGGGCGGATTGGAGCTCGCGGCGCGGCCGACGAGCCCCTCCATCTTTGGAGAAGTGGGAGAGTTCGACCTCTTCGCGCAGGACGGTGGCGCGCGCACGCTAGAGGATTTCCGTGGAGAGCCATGGCTCTTCATGAGCTTCTTCACGCGCTGCTCGGGCCCTTGCCCGCAGATGACGGCGCAGATGCGCGCCGCGCAAGATGAGCTTGAAGGCGTCCCCTGCAAGCTCGTCTCCCTCTCTGTAGACCCGGGCCATGACACTCCAGAGGTCTTGGCCCGGTACGCCGGAGATTGGACGGCAGACACCTCACGGTGGACCTTCCTCACCGGCGAAGAGGACGCGATCTACAGCCTCATGCGCGAGAGCTTCTCGCTGGGCGTCGAGCGCCTGCGCGACGAGGACATCGAGATGGGGATGCAAGTGACCCACGCCTCGCGCTTGGTGACGGTGGACGCCCAAGGTCGTATCCGCGGCTACTACGACGGAGAGACGGAGGAGGGCCGCCTTGCAGCTGTGAAGCGTATGAAGAGCCTCGCGCGCGAAGCGGGACTCTCCTCGAGCCCCTTCCCTGCGATCAACGCCTCCTTGAACAGCCTCGCTGCGCTGCTTCTTCTGGCCGGCTGGATCGTGATTCGTCGTCCGGGCGCGCGTACTGACCAGGCCGCTCGTGACCGCCACGCGAACTTAATGCGTGCGGCCTTCGGTGTCAGCGCGGTCTTCCTCGGCTGCTATCTCTGGTACCACTTTGTGGTCGTCCCTGAGATGGGGCATCTCGGCTTCAGAGGTACCGGCGGCGCGCGGACGGCTTACTTCTTCCTCCTCATCAGCCACGTCTTGTTGGCGATCGTGAACCTGCCCTTGATCCTCCGCGTGCTCTGGCTCGCGCACAAGGAGCGCTGGGAGGCGCACAGCAAGCTCGCGAAGCTCACCTGGCCTGTTTGGATGTATGTCTCCGTGACGGGGGTCGTCGTCTACCTCGCCCTCTATCCCTTCAACCCGAGCTTGGCTTAGAATCACAGGTATGATGGGGATCAAAGGCAGGATCATCCGAGGCGTCGCGCGGGCTTCGCTCGCGCTCTCCGCGCTGATCGCGACCGCGCCTGCGGGCTTCACATGAGAGTCGTGCAAGGAAGCGGTCAGCTCCCAAGCAGGTAATCTCGCGGCAGGTCTCAACTACAGCATCATGTTCATGTTGAGCGTGGTGATCGCTATCCCGATGACCTTCGCCTACCTCATCAAGAAGAGCTATCGGGAAGCCGCAGAGCGCGACGCTGAGTCGTGAGCCCTCGGCTCAAGATCCACACAAGCTCTGTCCAGCTCTCGCTCGGCAGGATCCACCTCTCGCGTACAGCCGAGGGACTGTGTCTGACGGTGTTAGGCGCTGCGCGGGCTCAAGGTCAGCTCGACGCGTGGGTCTCTCGGCACGCGCTAGGCGCCGAGGTCATCGAGACGAGCGCAGGCTTGGAGGAGGCGATGGCGCAGCTGCGGGCATACGACGCGGGGTCGCTGCGCGAGTTTGATCTCGAGCTCGATCTGCGTGGGACGCCCTTTCAGCTGCGCGTCTGGGATCAGCTTCGGCAGATCCCTTTCGGTGAACAGCGGACCTACGGTGAGGTCGCTGCGAGGCTCGACAAGCCCGGCGGGAGCAGGGCGGTGGGGGGCGCCAACGGCAGGAACCCGATCCCCATGATCGTCCCCTGTCACCGCGTGGTCTCTTCTGAAGGGCTTGGTGGCTTCACCGGTGGCCTTGAGTGGAAGAGGCGCTTGCTCGCGCATGAGTCTTGCGAGAGCGCCGACCAGGCTTGATCAACAGCGTAAAACCCCACGTGTACGCAGCGAGGAGGCAGGACAGAGGCTTCAGAGCCCTTGGCTGAGTCGAGCTGAGGGGCGACTCCCTCGGTCGAGCGATGTCTCTCCTTTTGATTGAAGAGCTCGATCTGGTCGCGCGTGAGGAGAGCGCATCCCCTCATAGCTTTCGCCTTGTTGCTTGGAGCGCTTATCTGTGCGCGCCCCTCTGTGGAGGAGGTCTCTGTTTGGGCTGTTGATCGTGAGGCATGCTCCGTGATCGCCTTGGATGAGCAGCTCTTCGAGCTGGCCTCTTGGGTCGTCTTTGAGCCTGCGAAGCTCTCGACCTCGGGGAGAGCGGCGGTCGTGAGTGGGGCAGTCGATGGTGAGCATGGCTGGTGGCGCTTGGAGCTCGGCTCAATTCCAGCGCGCTGTGATCCGCCAATCGCAGTGCCGCGCTTGAGGCCCGCTCCGACGCTTCTCCACGAGGCCCTGCGAGGAGCGCCCACCGCATGGGCGAGGAGTGGTAGAGGTCTCTTAGTGGCCACTCCAGGGGCGCTGCACCTCTTCAACGAGAGCGGAGAGCTCTGCTCAGCCCAAGGCGGCTTTCGATGGATCTCTGAGGTCATGACGACTGGGAGCCCCTAGCGTCTGGAGAGCCGGAGCCCCAGAAGGCCGCCTGCTGCTATGCTGTGCCGCCAAAGAGAGGGCGAGCAGAGCCCTCAAGAGCGGGTCCTAGAGGCCAACATGCACGAAGACGTCGACCAGATACTTATCTCAGAAGAGCAGATCCAGGCGGGGATCGACCGCGTCGCGGACACGATCACGGCTGACTACAGGGGCAAGGAGTTCTCCGTCGTGAGCATCCTCAAGGGCTCCTGCGTCTTCGCCTCCGACCTGATCCGGAGGATCCCGATTCCCCTCGAGCTCGCCTTCGTGTCAGCAGAGAGCTACCGAGACGGGACAGAGTCTGGTCAGTTGAAGCTCAACTTCTTTCCCTCAGGGAATGAGATCGAGGGTCGCAACCTGCTCCTCGTGGACGACATCTTGGACACAGGCAAGACCATGTGGAACCTGAAGAAGGAGCTCATGGATCGCGGCGCCGCAGAGGTGCGCTCGTGCGTCTTCCTCGACAAGCCGTCTCGCCGCGCGGTGGAGTACGACGCCGACTACCGCTGCTTCGAGGTCGAGGACCTCTTCGTCGTGGGCTACGGGCTCGACTACGCCGGCAGGTATAGGAACCTCCCCTTCGTGGGCTCGTTGAAAGAGAGCGTCATCACACCCGCTGGCTGACGAGGGCTCCCCTCATATGACGTATCACATCGCGGTCCCTGATGAGCGGGTCGGGATGGAGCTCGATGAGTTCCTCTGCTTGCAGTTCCCGCTGCTCAACAAGGGTTTCGTGCGCGCGCTCATCCGCGAGGGGAAGGTGCTCATCGACGGACAGTCGGTGAACCCTGGCAAGCACGTGAAGCGCGGCGAGGTCCTCTTTGTGGACTTTGACGAGGCGGAGGCTGAGGCCAGCGCACCGGTCGCTCCGAGCCAACCGCTCGTCGTGCTCTATGAGGACGAGCACGTCCTCGCCGTGGAGAAGCCAGCAGGGATCGCCGCAGAGCCTGAGCGCTGGAAGCGCGACGCAGCTAGCGTCGCCGGTGGGCTTTTACAGCTCTCGCTCGACCGTAGCGAGGGGGAGGAGGGCCTCGAGTTCAGACCTAGGCTCCTTCACAGGCTCGATAAAGACACGAGCGGCGTGCTCCTCGCTGCGAAGACTATCGAGGCAGAGCGGGCCCTGCGTGACGCCTTCGCGAGAGGCGACGGGACGATCCAGAAGACATACCTCGCGATCGTTGAGGGTGAGTACCCGCTCGCTGAGGGGGAGTCCGACCTGATCGAGCTCCCGATCGCGCCGGACAGCAGGCGCACCGGGCTGATGCAAGTCGACGACCGCGGCAAGCCGGCTCGCACTGAGGTGCGCGTGCGAGAGCGCTTCAGCGGCTTCAGCCTGCTCGAGTGCAGGCCCTTAACCGGGCGGACGCATCAGCTCCGGGTGCACCTCTCTTCGACCGGCTTCCCCCTCGTGGTGGACCCCCTCTATGGCCGCCGCAGCGGCCTGATGCTCTCAGAGTTCAAGCACAACTACAGGCCCAAGCGTGGCTACAGCGAGCGCCCGCTCCTCGGACGCCTCGCCCTGCACGCGGAGTCGATTGAGTTCTCAAGCGATCCCGGGGCGCCGGAGGAGCGTCAGCGCGTCGATTCGGCCGTCCCGAAGGACCTGACTCGGGTCTTGAAGCAGCTCGCGAAGGTGCGACCGCCGCGGCGGCGTTAGGAGTCGATTCGATCCGCCCCTCAAGAGGGGTACACTCCTACAGAGCGATGCCCACGCCGGGCGCGCGCTGAAGGAGCAGTATGGAAGGAAAGCACACGGTCGGAGTGATCGGCGGTTCGGGCCTGTATGACATTGACGGGCTCGAGAACATCAAAGAGGTCGAGCTGGAGACGCCCTTTGGGAGTCCCAGTGACGCGTTCATCACGGGAGAGCTAGAGGGGGTCGAGATGGTCTTCCTCCCGCGGCACGGCCGCGGTCACCGCATCTCGCCTACAGAGATCAACTCACGCGCCAACCTCTGGGGCATGAAGAAACTCGGCGTGAGCCGGATCATCTCCGTCTCCGCCGTGGGTTCGATGAAGGAGGAGATCCCGCCGGGAGACTTCGTCCTCGTGGACCAATTCTTTGATCGCACTCGACACCGCCCGGACACCTTCTTTCAGGACGGCGTCGTCGCGCACGTCATGTTCGCTGACCCGATCTGCCCTGCGGTGCGCGCGCTGCTCTTAGAGGCGTCACAGGGCCTCGAGGTGAAGGTCCATGATGGCGGCACCTACCTGAACATGGAGGGGCCGCAGTTCTCGACTCGGGCAGAGTCGCTCACGTATCGCACCTGGGGCGTTGAGGTCATCGGGATGACCAATCTCCAAGAGGCTCGCCTCGCCCGTGAGGCAGAGATCGGCTACGCGACCGTGGCTATGTCGACAGACTACGACTGCTGGCACACCGAGCACGACGACGTCTCCGTTGCGACAGTCGTCGAGACGATGAAGCAGAACGTGACCCACGCGAAGGAGCTCATCCGGCGCGCGGCCCCGATGATCGCAGGTATGGGGGCCTCCATCGCGGATGACGCTCTGGAGCACGCTGTCATGACCGCTCCAGACGCCATCACCCCTGCAGCGAGAGAGCGCCTCGCGCTCTTCTTGGATAAGTACCTCGGCGAGGGCGCCTAGTGAGCGGGGTCGAGCCGACGCGCAGAGGCTTCCTCGGCGCAGGGGTCATAGCAGGCACCTTAGGCTGCCAAGCTGCGAGCGCCGCGAGGGCGAGCGCTGCACCCGAGGGCCCTGTGATGGTCGGCAGCCAGAATGCCCTCGCAGGCATGAAGGTCGCATGGGAGAGCGTCACCACAGAGACGGCGCCCCTCGACGCTGCGATCGAGGTCGTGAAGGTCGTGGAGGCAGACCCAAAAGACCGCTCCGTGGGCCTCGGGGGACTCCCCAATGAGGACGGCGTGGTCCAGCTCGACGCTGCTGTCATGGACGGCGCGACTCACAACTCAGGTGCGGTGGCGTGCATCGAGAACATCCTCTACCCCTCAGAGGTTGCGCGGCTCGTCATGGAGCGCACGGACCACTGCATGATCGTGGGCGAGGGCGCGTACAAGTTCGCGCGCTCGCATGGCCATCCGCACGTGGAGCTCCTGACCGAGGAGACACGAAAGATCTGGATGCGCTGGAAAGAGACGATGAGCGATCGCGACGACCGCCTCCCGCCTCGTCCGAAGACGGACCCAGAAGAGACAGGCTCCAATTGGACGGAGCAGGACGAGACCCTCGCTCGCAGGTTGTTTCAGGGAGAGCGTGTCACAGGCACCATTCACTGCTCTGTGTTGAGCGGGAGAGGCGACGTCGGCTGCACCACGACGACCTCGGGGCTCTCCTGGAAGATCCCTGGTCGAGTGGGAGACTCTCCGATCATCGGCGCTGGCCTCTACTGCGACAACGAGGTCGGTAGCGCCGGCGCCACAGGCCGCGGAGAGGCGGCCATCCTCTCCAACGCGAGCGCGATGTGCGTCGAGCTCATGCGCCAGGGCGCGAGCCCCGCGGAGGCCGGGCTCGAGGTTATGGCGCGGGTGAGCCGCCAAGCTCGTCGCGCCTCCTCATGGCAACCCTCCCTCGTGGATGAGGGGGGAGACCCTGCGTTCTCGTTGCGGCTCTACGTCCTCTCAAGGACAGGAGAGTACGCGGGCGTGACCCTCAAGGGTGGTGGCTCGTTCTCCGTCGCAGGTGCGGGCGGAGCGCCTCGGCATGAGCCATTGGTGTCCTACTTGTAGGCAGGGCGCGGCTTAGAACATCGCGGCGTCGAACTCTGCTCTGGAGACCTCGCCGTCGGAGTTGGAGTCGAGGATCGCGATGACTGAGGAGAGGCGGACTTCGAGGTGCGCAGGCCTAGCCAGCCACTCGAGGTCTTCGAGGGTGATGCTGCCGTCCTTCGTGACGTCCAAGCGATCAAAGTGAGCGATCGGGCCTCGAATCCTCGGAGGGAGGGGGGCTGAGTCCGCTCCCTCGGCGCGGGCTTGATGCTCGCTGAATAGGGACAAGACGTTGTCCGCGTTGATCTCTTCTTTCGGAGCAGGGCCCCCCGGCGCAGCTTCACCTCTGTCTGTCGGAGGGGTGGGGCGCTCTGAAGTGTGAGCGCGAGGCTCTGGGAAGGAGCCTGTGCGCTCGAGCGTCTCTGTGTAGTAGAGGTCGAACTCCGGACGGCTGAACTTCCCGTCAGTGTTCGCGTCGACCCGGCTGAACTGGCCCCTGTCGAAGAGGAGGCTGTGGCTGGCCTCACGGAAGCTGATCCACTGGTTCCCGTCGTGGTCACAGATCTTGAAGAGCTCAGCTTCGATCGAGGTGTCAATGGCGGGCGCTTGGACACGGCCGCGCCCTCTGCCGCGACCTCCGCCGCGTCCGTCTTGCCCAGCTTGGACGTCATCGATTGAGAGTCCAACGACTGCGAGGAGACCGAGGGAGAAAAGTGAGGCTGTCTTAAAGGCTGTGCTCATGGCCATAGGAGCCGGAGACCGGCGAGGGACCGAAGTGGGGCTGATAGGGATTCCGCACGGCGCACGCAGCGCGGGCGAAGTGTCGGTCCTAGATATCGGCCTCTGCGGCCCTCAGGCTTGATGTCTGCCTAAAATCAGCCCTTAAGAGCGTCTAGGAGGGCCTCAGCGACACGCTCAGCTTGCTCGTCAGTGAGGAAAGGGTGGACCGGGAGGCACAGGATCTCGGTCGCAAGCCGGGCTGCGTTGGGGAAGGCGTCCGGGCCATAACCCCACTCAGCCGCCACAGGCTGGTGGTGGACGGGGCTCGGGTAGTGGACGGCGGCAAAGATAGACTGCTCGCGGAGGCGCTCAATCACGCGGTCTCTGAGCTCCGCTGGGAGCCTGACGGAGTACTGGTGGTAGACGTGTCGCGTGCCCTCTTGGCGAGTGAGCGGCCGGACCTTGTCAGCGTCGGTGAAGCGCTCGTCATAGATCGCTGCGAGGGATGCGCGTCGATCGTTCCAGGCCTCTAAGTGCGGCAGCTTGGTGCGCAAGGCGCAGGCCTGCAGAGAGGCTAGGCGTGAGTTTGTGCCGACGCTGTCGTGACGGTATTTCTCCCTCGAGCCGTGGTCGCGAAGCTGGGCGAGCTTTGCGGCGAGTTCCTCCGAGGGAGTGAGGATCGCGCCGCCATCACCAGGGGCGCCGAGGTTCTTGGTGGGGTAGAAGGAGAAGGCTGTCACGTCGCCGACCTCGCCAGCGCGCTTGCCATCTCGCTCAGCACCGTGCGCCTGAGCAGCGTCCTCGAGGAAACCGATCCCCGCCTCGTCCGCGAGGGCGCGGAAGCCCATGACGTCGACGAGCTGGCCATAGAGGTGGACCGGGAGGACGCACTTGGTCGTCTCATCCACGGCCGCCGCTGCGGCCTCGGGAGTGATGAGTCCTGTGTCGTAGTCGACGTCGACGAGCTGCGGGTGGGCTCCTATCCAAGCGATGGTGCCGGCGGAGGCGAAGAAGGTGTACGCGCTCGTGACGACTCCATCACAGACGCCCACGCCGAGCGCGCGCAGGCCGAGGATCAGCGCGTCCGTGCCTGAGGCGACTCCGAGCGCGTGGGCGGTCCGCTGATAGGCGGCAAACTCAGCCTCAAAGGCCTTCACCTCGGGCCCGAGTACGTACGCTCCAGAGCGCAGGCACTCGAGCATCTTCTCTTCGAGCTCAGGCCCGACGGCCTCGCGCTCTGCCGCGAGGTCGACAGGCCCGATCGGGGCCTGCTCGACAGTGGGAGAGGTCATCAGCCGTTGAACTCCTTGAACTCTCCAGCGTTGAGCTTGCCCTCGTACTCCGAGAGGGCCTTCTTGACCTTGCCGGAGAGGAGCAGCACGCCGAGGACGTTGGGGAGGGCCATGCCGAGGATCATCAGGTCACCGAAGTCGAGGACGTTTGAGGCCGTGATGATGGAGCCTGCGAAGGTGAAGATCAGGAAGATCACCCTGTAGGCCATCCCGCTCTTGTCGCCGAAGAGCCAGCTCCAGCAGCGCTCGCCGTAGTAAGACCATGAGATCATAGTCGAGAAGGCGAAGAGTACGACCGCGATTGAGAGCACGTATGGGAACCACGGGATCGCTTGGGAGAAGGCGACAGAGGTCAATCCTGCGCCGTTCTTGTCGGCGATGTACTGAGCGAACTCGGGGTTTGTGCTGTCATAGGCGCCGGTCACCACGATCACGAGTGCGGTCATGGTGCAGACCACGACGGTGTCGATGAACGGCTCCAAGAGCGCCACGACTCCCTCACGGACAGGGTAAGGGGTCTTCGCTGCAGAGTGCGCGATTGCCGCTGAGCCGATGCCGGCTTCGTTGGAGAAGGCGGCGCGCTTGAAGCCCGTAACGAGGACGCCGATGAAGCCGCCGAGCCCTGCGGCGGGAGACATAGCCCCTTCAATGATGATGCCGATCGCCGCGGGGATGTCCGCGATGTTCATGATGATCACGACCAGAGAGGCAGCGACATAGATGCCACACATCGCAGGGACGATCTTCTCTGCGGTCTGCGCGATGCGCTTGAGCCCTCCGAGGATTACGAGCCCGACACAGACGGTCATGATCGCGCCGTAAACCCAGCGATTTTCGCCGAAGAAGGGGATCGTCTCCTGCAGGGCGTTCAGGGACTGGTTCACCTGGAAGCTGTTGCCACCGCCGAAGGAGCCGCCGATGCAGAGGAGGGCGAACATGACAGCTAAGACCTTTCCGAGGCCACCGAGCCCCATGTCCCTCAGGCCATTGGATAGGTAGTACATCGCGCCGCCCATGACGCTTCCGTCAGAGCGAGTCTGCCGATACATCTGCCCGAGCGAGCATTCAGTGAACTTGCTCGCCATACCGAGCAAGCCAGCGAAGATCATCCACACGGTGGCGCCAGGCCCGCCGATCGAGATCGCGATGGCGACACCAGCGATGTTCCCTAGGCCGACGGTGGCCGAGAGCGCCGTGGTCAGCGCTTGGAAGTGGCTGACCTCTCCTTCGTCCTCGGGGTCGTCATAGTCTCCCTTGGTGATTCGGATCGCGTGCCAGAAGAGCCGCAGCTGGACGAAGCCCATCCGGACCGTGAAGTAAATGGCACCAAGGACGAGCCAAGCGACCGTGAAGGGGAGCTGGGTATCCTGCTCTTGCCCGTTGTCCCAGAACCACACGTCCCAGAAGAAGACGGCGGCGAGCTTTGTGTTGATTCCTCCTAGGAAGTCATCAGCGGCCTTTTCGATCCCAGAGATCTCGCCCTCTTCGATGACCGCTGCTGCAGGCTCAAGGGAGAGCCCTGACGCCTCAGCGAGCGCGTGGGGAGCGGCGATCAGAAAGAGAGAGAACAGAAGGCTCAGGCGAAGAAGGCGGCTCACGCAGGCTCCGGGGAGATAGTCGAGGGAGTGGGGGCGCGCTGCCCCGCAGGGTGGAGATCGTGCCAAGGCGCCCGATTGGAATCAAACGAAGGACCTCTTAGCGCGTACTCCCTACCCAGGACTTCTTCTCGTAGGCTGAGGGGGTCCCTCTCAAACCTAAGAACTCACATGAACATTCACCTCAGCTCTGCGATCACTATTGCGGCACTCCTCGGCGGCGCCGTGGAAAGCGACGACTGGACTCAGGAGGCCCTCGAAGAGACCTCTGCTGCGATTCAGGTGGAGGTCGGAGAGCTCCGGAACGTCGAGTTTGCTGACCCTGTACGCGTGCAGGTCGCCGACAAAGCCGACCTCATTAGTTACGCCGTGAAGCGCATGGACGAGATGCAGCTCGATGGCGCGATGCAGAACTCCGAGTGGATGGCGAAGCTCCTCGGTCTTCTACCTCACGACGCGGACCTGGAGAAACTCACGATGACGCTCTTAGAAGAGCAAGTCGGCGGTTTCTACGACCCGGGCACGAAGAGCTTCTATCTAATGCAGGGCTTCAGCGGCGACCTCGCGCGGGCGATCCTCGCTCACGAGCTTACGCACGCTTTGGATGACAGGCTCTATGACCTCGACGGCGCGCTGAGGGAGCGCATCGGGCACACTGACAGGACCGGTGCCTACATGAGCGTAGTCGAAGGCAGTGGCAACGAGCTCATGAACCGCTGGGTCATGAAGAACATGGCGAGGCTCAACCCGGAGGCCATGCGGGAGTTCTCCAAGATGGGGACCGAGTCCCTGCAAAACACGCCGACCGTGATCTGGAAGCCCATGATGGCCTCCTATATGGCTGGGCAGCGCTTCCTCGCTGCGGGGCGGACGCACCTCAGGCGGAACGAGAAGATCCGTGATCCCAACGTCGCATTGGAGCGCGCCTTCACTGCACCGCCGGTCTCGATGGAGCAGGTCCTTCACCCTGAGAAGTATTGGTCCCCTGAGGATCGTGACGACCCGGTCGAGGTCGTCCGCGCGACCGCTGAGCTTCCAGAGGGATGGATTGTCGTGAACGAGGACGTCTTCGGAGAGCTTCAGCTCTCCCTCGTGACAGAGTTTGCAGATGGTGACCCCTCCATCGACTTCTCCAACCCGATGTCGATGATGCGCATCAAGTACACGAATGACGCCGCGGCTGGCTGGGACGGTGACTCCGTGGCGCTCCTCTCGAAAGGTGATGGGCACTTACTTCACCTCGTGACCGTCTGGGACAGCGAGGAGGAGGCAGAGGAGTTTGAGCGCACGATGGAGCTTGTCGTCGAGAACACCTTGAACGGTGCCGTCGCGAAGCTCGCAGGTCAGGACGGCGCCCACGGCGCTCGCATCCTCCCTGGAGCCTCTGTGAAGGAACGCGTCCTCGTCACCTGGGCCACACCCGAGGCGGCAGAGGGAGAGATCGACGCAGTCATCGACGCCTTGAAGTGGGCGACGGCTGCTGCCTCCTCAGAAACGCCGGCAGAGGACGGCTGAAAAGCTGCTCAGCCGAAGGGGCGCTTCGTCGGCCGCTTGCGGGTGGGGAGACCTCCCGCGATACGGCCGTTGAAGAAGAAGACCCCCTCGATCCGGTCTCCTGGCCGAGGTTTGGGGAGCCCCGCTTGCTCGAGGTCCCATGGGCTCACGAAGAGGTGGAGCGCTCTCGAGGGGGCGTCGACTCTCAGGATGTCGACGTCGCGGCCTGTGAGGGGGTTGCGGATGTGGCGGACCTCTTGGATCCGCAGGGAGACCTCGTTGCAGCCGCCTGGAGAGCCAGCGCCGCCCAGAGGCTGAATCGAAGCGCCTGCTTCTAGGTCGAGGATGCGCGGGTCTCTCACTCCATCGTTCGGACCTAGGTAGGAGATGTCGACGGCGAAGCCAGAGACGCTGACCGCTAGGACATGTCCTTGCGGGAGTCGCTGCGGCAGGCGGCGCGCGTCCGTGAGATAGGTCGAGAAGAGGTAGGCACCGCCCTCGACGTCCCCTTCGCCTAGCGCGCGAACTGGCGGGTCAGCCCAGCCGACGAGCAGGATGTCGAAGGGGGAGTCGGGGACATGGATGAGGTCACGGAGGGCGACCCGCAAGCGCGACTCCTCCCTGTACCAAGGCAAGAGCGACCAGTGCTCACTACCCTCTTCCCGATCGAGGCGGAGCTCTAGCCCGCCAGCGACCGACAGGCGATAGTGCTCCCCCTCAGGTCCGCGCCACGGAACGCTCTCGCCCTCATTGAGGACGCGTTGGATGATCTCTGCTTCCTGTGCGTCAGGAGGAAAGCCGATGCATTCGAGGAGGAAGTTCACTGGGCCGTCAGCATGGGAGTGGCGAAGAGGTGATCTGATAGCATTCAAAGAGGGCGGATCTCAACAACGAGGTCGGTGTCTGGCATCGTGCAGACTCCAACAGCGCCACTCCTCTCATGAATCACCTCGCAGAGTCTGACCAAGCGCGCGTCCTCAAAGAGATGAGCGGTGCCCTTCGCTCAGAGCTCGGCGCTCGTACGGCCTACTCTTCGTTGGCTTGGCGGCTCTCAGGGACAGAGGTCGAGGGAGTCCTGCGACGGATGCACGCTGAGGAGCGAGAGGCGATCACCATCCTGAGCGGACTCCTCAAGAGACTTGGAGCCCGACCGCGGCGCTGGAGCTTGCGTCGTTGGGCGGCAGCGTGGGGGCTGACCCTCACGACCTTGCTCACAGGGGCGCGCTTCGCGCTGCGGACCTGCGGCGAAGCGGAAGAGGCGGTCTCGCGCTGGTACCGTGAATTTGAGCGGATCTTTGCAGAGGGTGGCGACGTCGAGGCGGCTGAGCAGTTTGGGAGGCTCTACCGACTGAAGCAGCTGCACGCCCAGACCCTCGACACTTGGGTGGAGAATCTCCCCCGCGCTCGCTGATAGACTCTCTCCATGGCATGGATCAGGACTATCTCTCCGGAGGACGCGGAGGGGCCCCTCAAGGACCAGTACGAGGCCGCAGTCGCGCGCGCTGGGAGGGTCTACCAGATCGTCCAGAGCATGAGCCTCGCGCCGGGGATCCTCGACGCGTCGATGAGACACTTCGGCGCCATAGCGCACGCACAAGGGGGCCTGAGTCGCGCTGAGCGAGAGCTGGTCGCTGTGGTCGTGAGCGTCGCTAATGAGTGCCATTACTGAACGCACGCGCACGCCGCAGACCTCCGTGCAGAGGTCGAGAAGGCTGAGCCAAGCCGAGATGCAGCGGCCTTAAGTGCCTCTGTTATAGAGGGTTGGCGGACGGCAGAGCTCACGCAAAGAGAGCAGGGGCTCTGTGAATATGCCGAGAAGTTGACTCGCTCCCCGCAGAGGATGACGGAGGCAGACGTTCAAGCCCTCCGTGCGCTCGGCCTAGATGATGTGGCCATCCATGACCTCATCCAGGTGAGCTCGTACTTCAACTACATCAATCGCATCGCCGACGCTGTGCACGTCGACCTCGAGCCGGAGATGCCCCCGTATCCCGACTCCAGCGCGGATCGTTAGGCGCGGCTGAAGCGTAGGTCGCGGATGTTCTCGATCGCGAAGTCGATCGAGGACTCCTTCTCGACGTCGATCAGACGGCCGGTGCCCTTGAAGGGGTTGAAGATGAGCGCGCCGGTGATGACCCGACCGTCCTTGAAGTGCACGGTGACTTTGTCGGCGGTGCGCGCGTTCAGGAGCATGTCGTAGATCTTTTCGGGGACAAGGGTCTTGGTGGTCGTGGTGGTGCTCATGTGTGGGGTTGGGATCTACTCAGGCTGTGGGGAGCGGGTCAGGAAGCTTGGCGGAGAGGTGGGGGAGGAGCAGGGATGACCAAGTCTCGAAGTTTGCGCCGCTCTCCGCCAGGCGAGCAAGCTCTTCGAGGGAGGTCCAGTCACCCTCAAGCTGATCCGTCTCTCGGACGCGCGCGTCGCCCTTGAGCTGGATCACCTGCACGAAGCCAGCGTGGACAGCGCCCACGGGGTTCGTGTCATCGTTGAGGACTCCGAGGGGAGTCGAGGTCCACGTGCCGTCGACATACAGCTCCTCCTCTAGCTCTCGCGTCGTCGCGGAGGCGATCGGATCACGGGGGCCTTCAGCAGGGAGATCGACGGGGTTGATGTGTCCGCCGATTCCGATGGAGAGCTTGTCGTGCAGCCTGGCCTCACCGCCCTTCTTAAGGCGGCGGACGAGGAACACTTCCTCACCACGCATGATCGCCGTGTAGGGGATGATCTGCTTCCAGGTCGGCTCGACCTCGGCGCGAGCGCGCTCCACATAGAAACCGTGTTCGACGACCGCCTGCTGGAAGCTCTCAAGAGAGCAGTCTTCCCCGAACGGTACGAGGCCGTGCGGGTAGCTGTCGGGGAATAGGTCTCCCCTAGGGACGACGAATACAAACTCCATGGGTGCGCGGTGGGGAGGTCGTGTCCCGCCGGAGTGCGGAATTACTCCTCCCTATTTGGGTTTGAAGGGACGGCAATCCTGGGGACGAATTCTCGACTTGGCCTGTGGGTGGGGGTGCCCTGGCGGCCTCGCCAGAGGGGTCTCGCGCGGATGTTCTCTCCCTTCTTGGGGGTGATTCTACGCCAAATGTGAAGATCGTCAAGATCGTGTAGGCAATGCAATCCCCTAACACAAGATGTTGTATATCTCCGGCCCCAATCGGGAACAGATCAGGGGGAGGTAGAAGGACGTGAGAGGCCCTGTAAGCCGGGTCCTGTCACCCCCTTTCGGGGGTCGACGGTCATTTCTCTGGGCTCAACCTCACAGCTGAGCTCAAACGACCTACCCGGAGGGCTAAGGCGCGGGTCATCGCCGGCCCTCCCTATTTGGTCTTTCACCGGGTGGGGTTTGCCCTGCCAGCCCTGTCACCAGGACCGCGGTGCGCTCTTACCGCACCATTTCACCCTTACCTGCAGGGAAACGAGTCTCCTCGCAGGCGGTATCGTTTCTGTGGCACTTTCCCTGGCCTCGCGGCCGGTTGCCGTTAGCAACCACCCTGACCCGTGGTGCCCGGACTTTCCTCCCGGGGGAAGACCCCCGAGCGACCGTCCAGACCTCTCACGTCCGAAAGGATGGTATCACTTCAGCCCGAGGCGCGCGCCGAGCGCTGCCACCGATCTCCCCGACGACCCGATTCACCATGAGCACCCTCGCCAAGACCCTCACCAGCCTCGGAATCTTTGGGCTCCTGCTCGCCCCAGCCTTTGCGGTAGCTCCGGATGAGGACTTTGACAAAAAGCGCAAGGCCTTTGAGAGGGTCGCAGTCTCAGGCACGCCGGAAGAGCGCGAGCGCGCGCTTCAGGGGCTTGTGGAGACGGGGGACGCTCTCGCGGTCACCGTCCTCAGTGGAGAGTTCGCGCGAGCAGCGACCAAGTTGCGAAAGGCCAACGACGAGCTTTTGCGCGTGCGCTATCAGCTTGAGCGGAAGCGGACGCTGCTCGTCACGCTGCAGATGAGAGCTGAGCGTGACGAGAGCTTGAATGAGAGCGTCGCCGCTCAGCAGGAGCGGATCCGTGATTTGGAGGCGCAAGAGCAGCGACATCACGGAGACGCGAGAGAGATGGGGCCCTGGATCGAGTCGATGGGGTCGGGGGCCTCCACCTTGTTCACAGCGCTGGGCTCTAAGGCCAAGAGCGCCCGGAAGGAGCTCTGGGAGACAGCTGAAGATGCGGCAGAGCTGAATCAGCGCCTAGCCTCTGTGGAGATGTTGGGCTTCGTTGGCGGGGAGGGCACGGCAGTCGACATGCAGAAGCTGATCGCAGACTTAGGCAAGGAGCGCTCTGCGCTGCGGCGCAGGCTCCCGAAGCTCTTGATCGACGTACGCAAGATGGAGACGCGCATGCAGAAGGAGCAAGAGCAGAACGACGGGCGCGGCTCTGCGGCCACAATGCAGCAGTACGAGCGCGCGAAGGCAGAGGCTGTCAGCGTGCAGCGCGCAGTCGTCGGGCTCGCGCGAGTGATGGAGGCTTGCGTTGACGCTGGCGGGCGCGCCCTCAGCAGAGAGGAGGGGCCTTTGCTAGAGCGCGCGCTCTCAGCGCTCCTGAAGGCCCAGAAGAAGGCGAAAGGGGACTCGCGGCTGCGCACCCTCGAGATGATCGCGAGCTCAGGCAGCGCCGAGGTCGTCGCGGCGCTCCGGGGTCTGCTGGAGAAGGTGAAGGAGCCGGTCGTGAAGGGCAAGGTCATCGCGGCCCTCGCGGCAGCCGGGGATACGGAGCTCGGCGGCTGGCTCCTGGAGGTGGGGCTAGCTGACGAGAGCTGGCAAGTGCGTAGCCACGCGATCGCAGCGCTGGCTACTCTGCGCGTCCGCGCCGGGATCCCAGCGCTGATCGACCGCTTGACGAGTGCAGATGGCCGCGAACTCACGGACTGTGGCGAGGCGCTGACCTCGCTCACTGGGATGAACTTTCACGGGAACAAGGAGCTCTGGCGGCGCTGGTGGGCAGACAACGAGGACGACTTCGTCGTCCCAGAGCTCGAAGAGGAGACTGATGCGAGCGCTGCAGCAGAGGAGAGCATCGGGGTCACCTTCTTCGGGATCCGCACTGACAGCCGGCGGGTGATGTTCGTCCTCGACCTCTCTGGCTCGATGAACTTCGCCATGGTCCCTCGGGACAACCCTGATGACGATCCCCAGAAGCCTTACGACATGCCCCGTAAGGACGAGTTCTCGCGTCTGGACGTAGCGAAGACAGAGCTCATGCGCGCCCTCGGCGGCCTAGAGGAGGGCTCCATCTTCAACATCGTCATGTACGCGAGCGATGTCTGGACTTGGAAAGACGAGCTCGTAGAGATGGAGGAAGACACTCGCCCCAAGATCTCTGAGTTCCTCGATGGCATCGAGGCCGTCGGGGCGACCAACCTCTACAGCGCCCTAGAGGTCGCTCTCGATCTCTCAGGAGCGCACGCATCAGAGAAGTGGCAGGAGCCGGAGATCGACACGATCTTTGTCCTGAGTGATGGCCGCCCCTCTGTGGGATTGAGCACAGACGCGGATGAGATCCTAGCGCTCGTGAAGGAGCGCAATGAGGCCGCGGGCATCACCATTCACACGATCGGGCTCTCAGGCGCCCAGGACGCCTACCTCATGCGCAGCCTTGCCGAGCAGAACGGCGGCACCTACGCTGCCCGCTGACATGAGTGAGCTGGAATCATTCGCGACCTACCTAGAACTCCGCGAGTCGGACGCAGAGGGTGATGTCGCAGCAGGTTTGAGTCACACGGCGGAAGGGCTCGTTCTCTTCCATGTCCTCGAGATCGCTGCGCGTGGGGAGCCGAAGGGCATCGTGGCGGTTGTACACGACGCGGCAGACCATGGCGGCCGCTACGAGGGGCTCGCTGGGCTCCTCGCCGAGGAGGGCTACGCGGTAGCGCTCCCGGACATGCGCGGGCACGGCAAGACCGAAGGTGCGCGCGGGCACTCTGCGGGACGGAAGGAGATCGTGAGGGACCTCGACGAGGTCCTGCAGCATCTCGCCTACCGACTCGTCGGCGCCCCAAAGACTCTGATCGGTGTTGGCCGCGGCGCCTTGCAAGCGCTCGCGCTCTGTGCTGACAGGCCTGGCCTCGTCGAGCGCCTCGTGCTCGTCGCGCCGGAGCTCAGCCCCAAGCAGACCCTCCCCGAAGGGAAGAAGGGCTTCCTCGGCAAGATGCTCGGAAAGGTCAGCCCAGACGCAGAGGGCAGCCTCGGGCGGAACTCACAAGACGTCTGTGCAGACGCCGAGGCTGCGCGTGCTTGGTCTGCGGACGAACTCGTACACGACGTCGTCACCCTGAGGGCAGGGGAGGAGTTCGCGCGGCTCGCGGAAGAGGCGGATAGATTGCTACGCGGCACTGGCCTCCCGACCCTCGTCCAGCTCGGCGGGGCGGACGCCATCGGCGCTACGGACTGGCCCGCAGCTCGAGAACAAGCGGGCGTTGAGTTGAAGGCCTATCCCGAAGGGAAGCACCACCTCTTCCATGACGCGGTGCGTGACGAGGTCATCGCAGACCTCCTCGCTTGGCTCAAGGCCTAGCGGGGCTCGCCGCTCTCGAGCCAGTCTCGCAGCAGGACCAAGGCGCTCCAGCTGTCACGGCGCGCCTTCATGTCTTCACCGCGAAAGCCAGCCTCTCGCAAGAGGACCTCTGCTTCACGCGTTGTAAGGCGCTCATCCCAAGCGATGACCTCTACGCCCTTGAGCCGGGCCTGAGCGCGCTCGATGAACACCCGCACTGCGCGGGCCTGACCACCCTCGGTGCTGTCCATGTTCAGCGGGAGCCCGACGAGCAGGGTGGCGGCGCTTCGCTCCTCGACGAGGGATGAGATGTGGTCGAGGAGCTCTTCGCTGTCTCCCGGCCCATGCCACGCTTCCAAGGGCCACTGGGCGGTGCGCAGGGCGTCCGTGGACGCGAAGCCCGTCTTCTTGGTCCCGTGGTCGACGGCGATGACCGCGGCAGCAGGGCTCAAAGGAGCTCTGGCGCCTCGTCGCCCAAGCGATCCACGATTTGGCGCACCTCTTGCGCGCGCTCTGCGGGGCAAACGAGGGTGACACCGGCGGAGCGGACGACCACAAGGCCCTCGACCCCTAGGAGGGCTACGCGCTCTTCTCCTTCAGAGAACACAACGCAGTCGCGCGAGTCTTCTGCGATGAGCTCTGCGCCGCCAGCTGTGCAGTTCCCCTGTTCGTCTGTCCCGAGGACTTCGGGGAGGCTTGGCCAGGCGCCGAGATCGCTCCATGGCCAAGAGATGGGGAGGACGCGCACGTTGTCGGCGCGCTCGAGGATGGCCATGTCCACAGGGAGCGCCGGCGCCTCGGGGAAGGCAGCTGCGACGTCTCCAGCGCTCGCGCCACGCTCGATGGGCTCTAGGACATCGGGGGCGTGCGCTCTGAAGGCCTCGAGGATCACCTCGGCGCGCCAAACGAACATCCCTGAGTTCCAGAGGAAGTTACCCGCGCTGAGGAACTCTCGCGCGCGCGCGCCGTCAGGCTTCTCCACAAAGCGCACGACCTCTTGGAAGCCTCTCTCGTCACTCTCTCCGGCAGCTTCGATGTATCCATAGCCCGTGGCGGGATACGTGGGCTGGATCCCAAAGGTCACGAGCACGTCCTCTTTGGATGCGACCTCGATAGCGGCGCGCATGGAGACCCGATAGCTCTCGCTGTCGGGGATGACGTGGTCGGCTGGGAGCACGGCGAAGACAGCCTCGGGGTTCCGGCGCGCGACCTCTACAGCAGCCCAGGCGACGCTCGCTGCTGTGTTTCGCCCGACAGGTTCCGCGAAGAAGTTAGATGCGGGCAGCTCGTTGAGATCTGCTTGGCACGGGGCAGACAGCGCGGCGGAGGTGAGCACCAAGGCGTGCTCCGGATCGACCAGGTCTCCTTGCCTCTCGAGGGTCGCTCGCAAGAGCGACTGGCCGTCCAGGAGTTTGAGGAGCTGCTTCGGATGAGAGCGGCGACTCGCTGGCCAGAAGCGCGTGCCGCTGCCGCCGGCGAGGAGGACAGAGTAGAACTCGGTGGAAGGCATGAGGTGGGCAGGGTACTGAACTCAGAAGCGCGGCGGGAGCGGCGAGAGTCCAGGCAATGGGAGGTTTAGCCCCGGCTCGGGCTCACTGTTGAACACCGAGAGCAGCCCGTTGTTGAGACGGACCACGGGTCGTGAGAGGTCTCCGCGGATGGAGACTGAGACGAAGACGTTCTGGATCATGTAGAAGAGGCGCCGGAAGGGCGTGATCCTGTCGACGATGCTGTAGTGCACCTCAAGGTCGTGGTTGAGGCGGCCCATCATGTCCAGCGACCCCTCACCCACGAGTTTGAGGAGGGGGCTGCGGACCTCCAGGCCCTCCATGCTTATGACCTCGTCTGCGAGATCGAAGCGAAAGTGGACCTCGTCGAACATCACGGTGTAGTCCAAGCCGAATTCGCGCAGGAGCTCTCGGAAGAGAGGGATCGCCCAGAGTCTCGAGCGCTCTAGGTGGATCGTGCCTCGGGCTCTGGTGTCGACAAGAGAGCTGAGGTTGCCGTCTAGCTCCGCCTTGACGCTGAGGGTCCCGGTGCTCGTGACCGAGTCGGACGAAATTCCGTTGATCCAGCGCGAAGCGTCCACGTCCTCGACTGCGAGCGAGGCTTGATAGGCGAAGGGGGGGCGGAGCTCGATGCGTAAGGCGGGACGCCCTCTGGCCGCAGTCAGGGGCTCAGAGTCCTGATCTAGGGGGCGGATATCTCCACGCTCGAAGGAGCCGCTGAAGTCCTCGACGGAGAGGACCCCTCCGACGTAGGACACGAGAGCGGAGGCGGGGCCGAGCTCACTCCCGAAGCAGTCGCCGTAGAGGTTCTCGATCCTTCCCCACCCTCTGAGCTTGCCGTCTTCGAGCACGAGGTCGTAGACGTGCGCGCGTGCGGACTGCACTACGACGGGGAGCCCCGCCTCGAGGGCCATGTCTGTCAGGGTCAGATCACCGCCGAATTGAACCTCGCGCCCGCCTTTCTGATCGACTCGCAGGTCTAGTGTGCCCTGCTCTACGTCGACAGTGCCTCGCAGCCCGAGCTCCTCGATGAGCGAGCTGAGCAGCTCCTCCTCTAGCAGCGCCTGCATGTGCTTCGTGTCCAGCGGTACGCCGGTCGCGCTCACCTTCGTCCTGACGTTGAGCTCTTCAGGGCTGCTCACGAGCGTCAGGTCCTCGAGGAGCACGGTCGTCTCGCTGAGTCGGCCGCTGATCAGGGGCGCCTCGATCTGCCCTGACCCCATGATAAGCTCACCTTCAAGCTCCTTGAGGAGCGGCCGCTCTCCATCCATGAGCGCGTTTGAGCGCAAGCTCACCTCAACGGTGGAGTCCCAGGCCTCGTCTCCTTCTAGCTGCTCTTCGGGCTCTCTTCCGAAGATCGCTTCGATGTCGACGAAGCCGCTGAGAGAGAGCTCGCTCTCGTCCGTGGTCGCAGCCTTGAGGCTGTCTGAGGCCTCCCACAGCGAGGCCTTGAGCCCAGCGCTCTGCACGGTCCCGCTCCAACGGAGCGCGGAGCCGCCGCCTTGGAAGCTGACGTGCTCGCCGTTCGGTCCGCGCCCCTGGACGCCTGGCGCCCAGACACGGGTGTCGGGCTCTCCCTCTGGAGCGCCGTCATTCCAAGAGACCCTCAGGGTCCCGTGGAGCTCTTCAACGGGTTCGGGGAACGCTTCAGGAGCAGCGCTCACCCTTCCGCTCGGGCGCACCTCAAGCGAGCGCTGATAGCTCCCGCCAGCGTAGGTCGCCAGCTCTACATCAACCTCTCCGGTCAAGACCAAGTCCTTGATGGTGGCGCGCGTCTCTTCGCCCAACACCTCAAAGACCGGTCCGTTCACATCGAGGCGCTCTGCGCTGAGCTCGAGGGTGCTGATGACGCGCTCTCGGCCATCCCCATCAGGGCGCCTGCGGTTCCGCTCACGCCCGCTGAGCTGGAACTCTGGCGGGCCTGCTGCGCTGCCTAGGGCATAGGCGATGCCAAACTCACCACGGCTCGTGCGGCGCAGCTGGATCCAACCGGACACATCCTCGGCGGGCACCGGGAACACCCGGGCTGTGGCGTCGACCCCTCTCACCTCTAGGTCTAGGCTCACCCCGAGCTCCGACTCGCCGGGACGTCTGGCGAGGTACAGGTCTGCGCCGAGGGAGCCGCCGTATGGGCCGTACTCCTCCCAGATGTCCAAGCCCCCTAGGATGGGATCAAGCCCACGTAGAGATCCTCGTAGCTCTTCATCGACCGCGAGCTGAGGCACTCTGATCGTGACGTGCTCTTCTGAGCCGCTCGCGAAGGGGGGCGTGTCCACAGGCGCTGACCACTTGAGGTAGCGCACGCTGCCGGGGCCGCTGGCGTGCTCAAACTCGAGGTCAAGCGAGAGGATTCCACGACGCGCTAAGCGCCTCGTGTAAGCGTAGGTGATAGATCCCTGCCGGAGCGTGGCAGGGAGCGGGAAGCCGACAGGCACGCGGCCAGGTGTCCTCGAAGGCCAGCCAGAGTATTGGACCTCTGTTCCTGGCAGTGGAGTCACCTGTACCAGCATCTCCGGTCGCAGTTGAGCTTGCTCAGTTGCAGCGCCACCTCGTGGAAGCCGGGTCGCGATCTGCGCGGAGAAGCCGCCGCGGGGCGCTGCAGCGAGGTCGAGGTCTCCAAGCCAGCGGGCGTTCGGGGCCAGTTGCTCTAGGGGCGCGCTGAGGTCGATGTCTTCTAGGCTGAGCCAGGCTTCAAAGTGTGAGTCTTCACGTGCAGCGTCTCCTAAGAGTCCGCCGGCTTGGAAGCCTTCGCCAGCGAACTCTCCGCTGGCCCGCGCGATCCCGCGCCACGCTGAGGTGTCCCAAAGCCACTCGCTATCTGTGGGCGCGAAGTTCAACTCATAGAGGATCTCTAAGTCGTCTAAGAAGCGCACCGCCTCCGGCGGGAGGAGCTCTCCATCGTTCAGGCGTCCGGTGAAGGTCGCGCGGGGAGAGGAGTCCTTCAGGAGATCTACGACGACCTCCGCCTCGAGATCTAAAGTCCCACTGGGCTGCCACTCGCGGACAAGGTCGAGCTCTGGGACCGCAGGGATGTCCTTCGGGCTGATCTCGAGGCCCTGCGCGCGACCGCGCAAGGTGAGTGTGCCAGCGTTGTCCACGCCTCCCGAGAGCCGGATGCTCCCGGGGGAGTCATCGCTGCGCTGCCGTGGCGTCTCTACACGCCCAGTGACCTTCGGTCTGCCTGAGAGAGACTCGAGCGCGAAGTCCACGTGGAGGACCTCAACTTGTTCTTTGTCACTGGTCTCGATCAGTAGGGTTAGATCTTCGACGAGGACATTCGGCAGGAAGGGGAGCTCCGGGCGCTCCTCTCTAATGGGCTGAGTCTTCACCGACTCGCCGACATCAAGGAGCCCGCGGACTCCATTCGTTAGACCTGGTGCGAGGACGACGCGAGCGCCTTCGAGGTGGACTCGGTTTGGGCTCAGGCTTAGCCCGCCTTGCCATCCGAAACCCACCTGCAGACGCTCTGCGTTGATGACCTCGCGCTCGGTGACGAGGGAGATCTCCTCAAGGACGAGACCAGGCTCCAACCAGCGGAAGTCCACTGTGCCGAGGCGGAGCTCACCGCCAATGGCGGAGAGGCGGGCCGACAAGATCTGGTGAACCCAAGAGGCTGCGAGGCCTGTCCACTCTAGCGCGCTGAGGAGCAAGCCAGCGAAGAGGGTGCCCCAGCCCAGGGTCCCTGAGCGAGCGAGGAGCCAGTGGGTGAAGCGCTTGTACCCGCTCAACTCATCTCCTCACTCGTGGCGCGACGGGATCCGCGGGGGGGCTCACCTTCGGCTCATAGCTTCGTGCAGCCGGGCTGGAGGCCTGCTGAGTCGGGCGTTGCGAGGGCAAGATCAGGTCTTGTCCGCCGACGCAGACCCGCTGCACCCGTCTCCCGACCGCACAGGTGATCTCGTAGGCGATAGTCTCAGCGAGGCTGGCGATCTCTTCGACGCTGATCCGCTCATCACCGTCTGTGCCGATGAAGGTGACGACGTCCTCTACGGAGGCCTCCGGGATCTCGGTGATGTCGATGGTGGTGTAGTCCATTGAGACGCGCCCGACGATGGGGGCACGCTTGCCCCGAATGAGCACCTCTCCGCGGTTGCTGAGCCGCCAAGAGACGCCGTCGTTGTACCCGACCGGCACGGTGGCGATGCGACGATCACCCCTCGCGCGCCAGGTCGATCCGTAGCCGACGCCGCGTCCGTTAGGGACGTCCTTCATGAAGACGATCTGGCTCTTGAGGGCGAGGATCGGCTGAAGCGCCTCTGCGCCAGGGAGCTCCCCGGGCAAGATCCCAAACGCGCTGATGCCCGGGCGCACGAGGTCGTGCAGCGGATGGAGGCCTGTGAAGAGGCCAGCCGAGTTGGAGATGTGCACTGTGCCGAGCTCCATACCCTCTGCCTTCGCTGCCTCAAGTACCTCTTCGAAGATGCGGACCTGCTCGTCTGTACGGGGGTCCATCGCGCCCTCTGGGGAGCTGATGTGGGTCATCACTCCCGCGAGCTTGAGGTGTGAGGCCTCATGTACCGCTCGCATTAGCTCTAGCGCCTTCTGAGGCCTGACTCCGAGGCGGCTCATGCCCGTGTCAATGTTCACATGGACCCTAGCGAAGAGCCCAGCGCGGCTGCCTTCGACTTGGAGCTTGTGCGCGCGATCAAGCGAGTGGAGGCCGATCTCGACGTTGTGGCCGAGGAGTGCAGGGACCTCACCGTCTACGACCGTCCCAAGGACTAGGATGGGGTGTCTGATCCCTGAGAGCCGCAGCTCTAAGGCCTCCGCCGAAGTTCCCACCCCAAAGCCAGCGACTCCGCATCGAACAGCGTGGTGTGCGATCGCAACCGCGCCGTGGCCGTAGGCGTCCGCCTTGACCACGAGCATGGTGCCCACGCCGGGCCCCGCGAGTCTGCTTATCTCGGCGAGGTTAGAGCTCAGGGCATCGAGGTCTACCTCTGCCCAAACACGATAGGGAATCACTTTGTGAGACTACGGATTCAGCCTCGAAGATCCAACGATCTGAAGACTTCGGGTGACTCGAATGTCCATCTTGAAACGCGCTAAAAACTGTGAGATTCGTCGATTCTTCTCGTTGACAAGGTATTCCGTCCCCGCCATTCTCACTCCGCTTCATGAATCCGACAGCGGGTTCCCAACATCTATAGAACCAACAACGTAGAGGCCCCTAGCGGGGGCCAAAGAGAAGGCAAACATGCCCAAGAAAACAGCCAAGAAGAAGACCACCAAGAAGAAGGCAACCAAGAAGGCGGCAAAGAAGACCACGCGTCGCACCAAGAAGAAGGGCGCCGCTGACTTCATCATCAGCAAGAGCCGCACCAAGGCCGCCGCTGGTATCAACGTCTCCAGCGAGTTCTACGCCGCCCTCGACACCGCCGTCCGCGCGATGATCAATGAAGCCGAAGAGCGCGCGTGCAACAACGGCCGCAAGACCTTGCGCCCGCACGACCTCTAGGAGGACGAGCCCCGCTCGGGGCGAACAGACAAGAGCGCGCCCCACTCCGAAGACTGCGGCGCGCTCTCTCTTTGTGTTTGCGCCGCGCGGATCAGCGCTTGCGGATCTTCCCCTCAAAGGGCCGCAGGTAGAGGGGGAGGACCGCGGAAGGATCGTTATGACTCTCTCCCTCAACACGCTGCGCTGCGAGCTCAATGAGCGCGCGCGCGCGAGGTGTGCGTTCGAAGATCACTCGCTGTTCATCGCGTGTCGTGACAGAGCTCGCGAGGGCTTCGTCGAGGAAGAGGGCCACTGACTCATCTACGAGGTCTTGAAGGGAGTCAGCAGGGACGACGCGCGGCGCGATGAGGGTCTCGACTTCGCAATCCGTGCGCTCAAAGCGCGCGTGATAGAGCGCTCCGCCGCGCGCATCGATGATGAGATCTCCGCGCTCTCCTCGTGCCAGTCCTGTGTATGCGAGCGCCTCTCCTGAGGGTATCCCAAGGAGCTTCGCGCTCGCTGCCCTCGCGACGCCTTGCGCTGTCGCGATCCCAACCCTCAGGCCGGTGTAGCTCCCAGGGCCGACGCCGACGGCGACAGCGGTGATCTCTTTTGGGCTCTTGCCGCGTGACTCGAGGAGCGCGGAGAGGCTGGGGAGCAGGTCGCTCGCGTGGGCGAGCGCTCCGTCGAGGTCTGTCTCGAGGAGCTCGCCGTCGATGAGCGCAGCGACAGAGGGACTGCGGGTCGAGCTCTCGAACGCGACGAAGACCATCTCAGGCGCCGAGCTCTTTCACGACGAGATCTGCGAGGTCATGAGCCATCTCTTGGATGCGCGACTCGTCAGGTCCCTCGACCATGACGCGCAGCACCGGCTCTGTCCCTGAGTAGCGTAGGAGCACTCGACCATCTTCGCCCAGCTCCTCCTCGTGTGCTGCAGCTCGCTCGTTGATCGTGTCGAGGCCCTCGAGCGGTGGCTTAGAGTCGACCGCTACGTTCAGCAGGATCTGCGGGAACTCTTGGTAGGGGCTCGCGAGGCTTGAGAGTGGGGCGCTCTCTGAGCGCAGCACCCTCAAGACTCTGAGGGCTGTGTAGGTGCCGTCTCCGATATAGGAGTTCTCTTCACCAAAGATGATGTGCCCTGACTGCTCTCCACCTAGGTCTAGACCCTCCGCCTTCAATGCCTCGACGACCTGACGATCTCCGACGCCCACGGTGAGGACCCCGACGCCGACCTCTCTGAGGGCGCGGTGCAGACCTCGATTGCTCATGACTGTGGCGACGATGCGCGGGTCTGCATAGGGGAGGTTGGCCATGCGCCAGCGCGCGAGGACAGTCATGATCCCATCTCCGTGGACCAGCGCGCCGTGTTCGTCCACGAGGATACAGCGATCACCGTCACCATCGAGGGCGACGCCGAGGTCGTGGCTCCCTCCGGCGCGCACAGCAGCCTGGAGGTCTTCAGGGTGAGTCGAGCCACAGCCTGAGTTGATGTTCTCTCCGTCAGGGGCACAGTGCAGCGCCGTCACGGTCGCGCCGAGACCCTCAAGTGCAGCGGGCGCTACGTAGCTGCCTGCGCCGTTGGCGCAGTCGATCACGATCCGCATTCCGGTGAGGTCGAGGTCTGGGCAGGCGCGCTCTCGCAGATAGCTCGTGTAGGCCTCGCGTAAGCTCTCATCAAGAGGGACCTCAATGGAGCTCCCTGTAGCTTCGCTCTCGGCCCAGAGGCGCTCTTCGACGAGCGCCTCCGTCTCGTCATCGAGCTTCTCGCCTGAGGCTGAGAAGATCTTCACGCCGTTGTCTGCGGCGGGGTTGTGTGATGCGCTGATCATCACTCCGAGGTCGTACTCACCGGTCTTAGTGAGCCAGGCGAGGCCAGGCGTCGGCAGCAAGCCCGCGCTCACGGACTCGACCCCGAGCTGATGAAGCCCTCCAGCGATCGCCTGCTCTAGCACAGGCCCAGAGGCGCGGCCGTCGTGGGCGATGAGCGCGCGACCTGTGCCGCTGCTCACACATACGCTCGCGACCGCCCGGCCGAGGGCAGAGACACGCTCGGGGGTCAGCCAACCCTCGCCGAAGCGTCCACGGACTCCGTCTGTTCCGAAGATCTTCCCTTCCATTGTCATGGTGTACCTCAATTGGGCGCTCCAACTTCTGCTGTCGTCTCTTCAGCGGGCTTAGGAGCCGCGCTCACCTTGAGGAGGAGGACCTCCCCCTCAGCTGGGGTCTTGAGCTGTACCTCTACGCTGGCTTGCTCGGCTAGCGGGCCTATCTCCTCTGCGAGGAGAGCGCGCCACTCTGCAGGCGGCCAGAACCACTGAACAGCCGCAGTTGTAGAGTCCTCGCCCTCCACGCTCTCTAGCTTTGAGACGTCGACGAAGACGATCAAGTTCTCTTTCACGAAGCGACGGATCACGGTACGACGCTCTAGGAATGACTTTGTGTCCGGACTCTCCGTCGCAGGGATGACGGCCTTCGTCTGGATCCCGAACTCTGCCTGCCTGAGAGAGCTGAGCTGCCAGCGAGCGCCCCCTGCGCCGGCGCTCTCTGAGAGGCTCACTAGGGGGATGTCCATGACGACCGTGTCGAGGTCCCAGTCGGTGGGGGTGATCATGAGGCGCGCCTCCACCTGGGTGTCTTCGGCGAGCTTCAAGTCGAGCTCCTCAAGGTGCGGGGAGAGGGACAGCGGCTGATCTCTCGGCTTGCGATCCTCCTTGCCGAGGACGACCGGCTTGAACAGCGCGAGCGCATCGGCGGGAGAGTCTGCCTCTATGTCGAGCTCACCGGACTTGAGGAGCTCGATCTCTGCCGCTGGTCCACGCAAGACTACAGATGGGAGGGTGAAGGTGGTCTCCTCGGCGCTGAACTCGAAGCGTGGGTCGAGCAGGTCGTCTCTGACAGGGACATGGTTGGCTGTGAGGATGACCGTGTGCTCGTCTGTGCGCTCTAGCTCGACATAAGGTTGGTTGCCCTTCGTCCAGGTGATGCTCACGCGCTCGTCGAGCGGCTCGCCGCCACAGACGAAGTTGACGTCGCGGATGTCGAGGCGCGCGCCGCTCTTGAAGTCTTCGCTGATGCTCCAAGTCCCCGTGAGCTCCTTGCTCTCGAGGAGGCGGATCTCTTCCTCAGGGCCCTCGATGCGCACCTCGTACTCAGCGTTGGAGACCGCAGAGCTCAGGTGGGTGTCCTCTGGGAGCATCAGCACGAAGATCGTGTCAGGGGTCGGTCCGGACTCGGCGGAGATGAGCTCGTCTGTGACGGAGAGGGTGCGGTTGATCTCCCTGGTGATGTTCTCATGAGCCTGGTAGAGCCAAGCCCCGGCGATGAGGAGGGCAGCGACCTTGCGACCGAGGTTCTCGATGAAGACGGCGTGGAGGAAGCTGAGGCTGCCGGAGATGAGGCCTGCTGCGCCATGCTCCTCTTGGCTCTGTGCAGGGTCTCCAGACCTCAAGCGGCTCCTGAGCAGCCCCTCAAGGCGCTCCGGGTCTACGTTACGCTGCATCGTCCCGCTCTCGCAGACGCTGATCTCACCGGTCTCTTCGCTGACCGTGACCGTGAGCGCGTCTGTCTCCTCGGAGAGCCCGAGGGCTGCGCGATGTCGCGTCCCGATGGTGGTGTGTAGCTCGGTGTTCTCGCTGAGGGGGAAGATACATGAGGCTGCTACGAGCCGGTCATGGTCGATCACGACTGCGCCATCATGAAGGGTCCCGCCAGGGTGAAAGATCCCTTGCAGGAGGCGACGGTCGACCAGGCTTTGGATCTTCACAGCGCTCTGGGTCCAAGCGTCGAGCGCAGTGCTTCGCTGGAACGCGACGAGCGCGCCGTGCCTGCGCTTGGCCATGGCTAGCACGGCGGCCGACACCTCCGCCGCTGCCTCTGGCCGCTCTCCGCGGACGAGCCGCGCGAGCCTGTTCTGTTCACCTAGGCGCGCGACCCCGCGGCGCAGCTCAGGCTGAAAGAGGATCACCAGGATGAGGACGACCGAGCCATAGTTCTCCGTGAGGATGTGCTCGAGCTCGCCCATCTTGAAGGCCTTCGCTGCTCCGAGGAGGCCTAGGCCGATGACGGCCACAGCGACGACCAGGCCCCTGAAGAGCCCGCTGCCTCTGCTCGTGCTGAGGAAGCTCAGGAAGAAGTAGATCCCCGCAGCTAGGAGGACCGCCTGCAGCGCTCCGGAGGGGCTCAGGAGCCGCTCGAAGTATTGAACTCCCCATCCGTCCATGATCAGAGGCGCGCGGGGCAGAGGGAGCGGTGGACGAGCATGGCCTCTCGCACTTCGGCGACGTCGTGGACTCGAAGGACGCTCGCGCCCCCGTCGATGCAGCGGAGGACAGCGGCGATCGTCCCGCCGAGGCGCTCCTCGGGCCCGCTAGCAGCTTGGGCACCAGCGCTCTCAGTGATCTGAGCGATGAAGGACTTTCTGGACACGCCTAGGAGGAGGGGCAGGCCTAGGGAGCGGAGCGCGGGGAGGTGACGCATCAGGGCGAGGTTGTGCTCGAGCGTCTTCCCAAAGCCGATCCCTGGATCGAGGACGATCTTATGGCTCTGAATACCTGCCTTCAAACAAGCGTGCGCTCGCTCGCGCAGGTGGTCGAGGACTTCGCGGATGACGTCCTCATAAGTAGGGGAGACTTGCATGTCTCGCGGCGTCCCCTGCATGTGCATCAGGCAGACCTCTACCCCGCGCTCAGCGACGAGCGGCAGGAGCTCTGGGTCCGCCAGGCCCGCGCTGACGTCATTGACCATCGTGGCCCCAGCGTCGATCGCAGCGGCCGCGACGGCGGCCTTCTGAGTGTCGATGCTGATGCGGCAGTCGCTCCGCTCCCTCAGCCCGCTGATCACTGGGATGACCCGTCGCAGCTCCTCCTCCTCACCGACCGGCGCCGCCCCTGGCCTCGTTGACTCGCCGCCGACGTCGAGGAGCTCGCAGCCGGCCTGAGCTAGCGCGAGGCCGTGCTCCACGGCGGCGCTGGGGTCAGCCTCGCTGTAGTAAGCGCCTCCATCCGAGAAGCTGTCTGGGGTCGTGTTGACGACCCCCATGAGGGCGGGGGTGGGGAGCGGCTCAGTGGCGTTCGCCCAGGCCGCGTGGAGGCGCGCTGCAGGGTCGCAGGAGGCCTCAACGCCCTCCTTCAGCTTGAAGGTGAGCTCAGAGCCCTCTCCTACGAGGGAGAGGCTCTCATCCGATCGGAGGCTGGCTGCTTCCTCTGAGGAGAGAGCGTGTGCAGAGAGCGCGGTCAGCGCCGCACCAGTCTCTAGCCCTCGGGGCAGGGCGCGGGGCTTGAGGCGGCAGCCATTGCCATCACAGGTGGCTTCTGGCTGTCGCAGGTCTCGCGCCCCTCGAGTCATGCGGGCGAGAAGCCCGGCTCTCCGGGCAGCTCACCTTTGAGCTCCTCACCATCGACGACCTCCTCCGAAGAGGCGGCCTCTTCAGACTCACCCTCGACCTCGATGGGGGCGGGGTCTCCGGTCTCCTCTTCCACGCGCAGGCTGTCCACGCTGGCGCCGTCGAGGAGCTTGTCGATCTCGTCACCTGTGAGAGTCTCGAAGCGCTTGAGCGCGACCACGAGCTGATCGATCTCCTCCTTGTGCTCTTTGATCACGGACTCGGCGATCGAGTAGGCGTCCTCGCTCAGGCGCTTGACCTCCTCGTCGATCTCTCGGCTGGTCTCCTCGGAGTGGTAGCGACCGGCCATCAGCTCTGTGCCGAGGAAGTCAGAGCCTTGACGCTCTGCGTAGTTGATCGGACCGATCTTCTCACTCATACCGAGCTCGGTGACCATCGCGCGGGCGAGGTCTGTCGCGCGCTTGATGTCATCAGACGCACCAGCCGAGATATCTCCACAGAAGATGTCCTCAGCGATGCGACCCCCATAAAGGACGGCGAGCTGGTTCTTCAGGCGCTTCTTCTGCATGTGGTAGCTCTCCTTCTCGGGGAGCACCATCGTCGCGCCGAGGGCGCGCCCGCGGGGGACGATCGTGACCTTGTGCGGTCGGTCCGTGTTCTCGAGCTTGGCAGCGATCACAGCGTGTCCCGCCTCGTGGTAGGCCGTGATCTCGCGATCGACCTCTTCCATCTTGCGTGACTTCTTCTGGCGGCCGTAGCGCACCTTGTCGCGCGCCTCGTCGAGGTGCTCCTGCTTGATCTCTTCAGACTTCTGGAGGGCGGCCATGATCGCCGCCTCGTTCACGGTGGCAGCCAAGTCAGCGCCGGAGTAGCCCGGGGTCGAGCGCGCGAGGGACTCAGTGTCGATGCCTTCCGCGTGCTTCACCTTTTTCAGGTGGACCTTGAGGATGGCCTCACGCCCCTTCACGTCGGGGAGGTCAATGACGACCTCGCGGTCGAAGCGGCCAGGTCGCAGGAGGGCGGGGTCGAGGACGTCAGGGCGGTTTGTGGCGGCTAGGACGATGATGCCCTCGTCCGTTCCGAAGCCGTCCATCTCAACGAGGATCGCGTTCAGGGTCTGCTCGCGCTCGTCATGTCCGCCGCCCATGCCGCTCCCTCTCCGGCGACCGACGGCGTCGATCTCGTCGAGGAACATGATGCAGGGGCTGTTCTCGCGCGCGGTCTTGAAGAGGTCGCGGACGCGGCTGGCTCCGACGCCGACGAACATCTCGACGAAGTCCGAACCTGAGATGGAGTAAAAGGGGACCTCTGCCTCGCCGGCGATGGCCTTGGCGAGGAGGGTCTTGCCGCAGCCGGGGGTGCCATTCAGCAGGATGCCGCGAGGGATGCGACCGCCGATACGAGTGAAGCGTCCGGGGTTTCTGAGGAACTCAACGACCTCGCGGACCTCCTCTTTGGCCTCTTCAGCTCCAGCGACGTCGTTGAAGGTGACGTTCGTGTGATTCTCCTTCTGATAGAGCTGTGCTCGGCTCCGTCCGAAGTTCATCACGCCTCCCGCGCCGCTCTGGTTGCGGAGGTGCCTCATGTAGAGCACGAAGATGACGACGATGAGAATCCAGGGGCCATAGAAGAAGAGCAGCGACTGCAGGAGGTCGCTCGCTTCTGCTGCAGAGGTGCCGCGGCGCTCTGAGAGGTCGAAGTTCAAGGACTCGGGGGTGACGCCGTAGCCGCTGAGCGCTCCAGAGAAGCCAGCGATGTCGTCGACCCCTTCAATGTTCAGCCAGAGGGACTCCGGCCGCGAGGGGAGGTAATAGTCACGCGTACGACCCGTGGGCGAGCCCTTCGCGTAGACATGAACGAGCACCTCCATGTCTTGGATCGGCGTGGACTGCGTGATCGCGGCGCCGCTAGTGCCGGGTGTCCGCTCTTCAATCTCTTCATCGTTGGCCGCGATGATGCGCGCTGACTGAGGCGAGTAGTCACCAGCCGCGAGCGCCCTGTTGAAGAGGTCGACCTTGATGTTGCGGTGGTTCCCTTCGGCCTTCAGATCACGGAACTCTTTCTCACGCTCCGCGAGGTTGTCGAACTGCACCTCAAAGGGCATCCCACTGGGGGTCCCATCCTGGGCGTGCCCGATGACGAGCTTGCCCTTGAACTTCTGGTCCATCACCCGACCTGTGTACAGGTAGTGCAGGTACTGGTCCTGAGAGAGCAGTTTCGGGGAAGTGACCTCTGAGGCTCCCACGTATGCGAGGGAGACCACCAGGAGGGTCAGGATCAGCAGGAAGGAAGCGAAGGACCGGCCTTTCTTGGCCTTGGGGTCTTGCTGTGCGTTTTGATCTTCGGCCATGTCTCTGATATCGGCACCTAGGGGGGCAGAGGTTAGCCCTCACGTACGCCTCTCGGGGTGGAATAGCCGACCATGGCCTCCTCCCCTAGGCCCTATTTCTACCAGTTGAGAGGGGGTGCGCGGCGATCACAGGCGCTGAAACGGTGATTTTGCCAGGGGGTACGCAGCGCGCCCCTGTTCCGTTCATGCGACTCCTCAGAAACCTAAGGGGCTCCTTCGCCCGCTTCTGCGCGGGCGAAGAGGTCGACTGTGAGCGCTTGGGCGAGCTGGCGGATGGCTCGGGCGCGCGCGGCGCGCTCACCAGAGGAGCTACCGACCGGATATCCGACCGTCGCCCGCGCGGTGGTCTTCGGCGTGATCACCTCACCCGTAGAGGCCCTGACGGTCCACGCCTCCGCTAGGAGCCTGACGCCGGACTCGAGGACCTGGTTTTGGGGGTTTCGGATCCCTCTCACACGGCTGAAGTCGACTAGGCGACCTCGGATCAAGAGCTCAGAGTCGGCAGGGCTGGTGAGCGGGAGGGGGACTCGATCGCGCACCTCGCTGGAGAGCACGGGGTGCAGGTCGCGCTCAAGGCCAGGCTCAAGCGTGTCATTATGGAAGATCTCAACGCCGACGGTCTCGAAGCCTTCCGGCGCGACTAGGCCGACGCTGTAGCCGCATGCAGCGTGGAGGACTGCGTATAGGAGGGCGCCCCAGAGCGAGCTGGCTCTGATCATGAGCCCGCTTTGGCTTCCGCTGGGAGGAGCGAGCTTGCCTCCTCAGCGAGGGGGTCGTCTCCAGCGCTCAAGGCCAGCTCGCGCGCTCGCTCAGCGTGGAACGCTTGACCCTCATCATTGCCGATGCGCTCATAGAAGCGGGCGATGCCGAGGTCGCTCGCGGAGAGACGGCGGATGCAATCTAGGCGGCTCTCGAGGACCTCTCCCAACATCGGGTGGTTTTGGAAGCGGGCGACCCAGTCGTCGAGCTCCGAGAGCGCTAGAAGCAGCCCGTTTCGGTCGTACTCAGGGCTGTCCAAGAGCTCAAGGCGCAGCATGGGAATCGCTGCCTGTGCAGCGGCACGGAGCCTGCTCTCTGGGTGATAGAGCACCAAGTCGGAGTAGCGCTCGATCGCGAGCAGGCGCTGATTGTCTTCGCTGTAGAGCTCGCCTAGGCGCGCATAGGCCTCGTCACAGCGCGGCTCTGCAGGATGATTTAGGACCAAGTACTCGAGGCAAGCGATACCATCGCCGCGTGCAGTCCAAAAGATCCACCAGCCGCGCTCGTCGTAGCTGAGGGAGAGGCCAGACTCCACGAGGAGCCGCCCAGCTGTCGCGCGCTCATGGTGGAGCGGGAAGCGCTCGTCTAGTCGCCTCAAGATCTTCCAGGCCTCCTCTGCCTCGCCGCGCCCGATGTAGGCGCGCGCAGAGGCGATCCCCGCGGCGACAGCGATCTCGCGGGGGAGCTCTTCATTGACGAAGTCTGCGAGCTCATCGGCGCTATCGGTCGCCTGCGAGAGGCGTTGGATCTCTGCAGCCGCAGCCACGGAGAAGAGCTGGGTCGCGCGGAGGCGTTGGGAAGAGGGCAGCCCCTCCACCGTGAAGAAGCCGTCAAGAGCGTCAAGCGCGCTGGCGTTGTCCCCCCTAGAGATGGCCTTCTCTGCCGCGGCGAGCGCAGCCGGTACCTCATCGAAGTCCATCGTGTTGTCGTTCAAGGAACGACAGGAGGAACCTCCGGTGATAAGCAGGAGGGCGAGAGTGAGGTGCTTGGTGCGGTTCATCAGGAGTGCTCTGGGGAGCGCAGCGCGGCGCGGGTGTTTCGGTCTGCGACGGCGAGGAACTCGCCGCGCGCCTTCGTGCGGACCTCAAGGTGGTGATCTAGGAAGCGCTCTACGAAGTCCTTCAGTCGGACCAAAAGAGGCGTATCCAGAGGTGTGATCCTCTCTCCTTCAGGGCTCCGTCGCAACAGCTTGCTGGCGGCATCGAGGACATCGAGGGGCATGGTACCTACGCGGCGCCCTGCGTCGCGCGCTTCGTCGGCGCAGGGCTGACATAATCGGCCACCGCAAGAGGCAGAGAAGCAGGCGCGAGCCTCGCTGGGGTTCGGCGCAGGGGCGTCGCAACCGCAAGCGGCGCACCGCTCCAGCGCAGGGCAGATGCCGTGCTCTTCTAAGAAGCCGAGCTCGAAGGCGACGGTGGCCTCCCAGGCAGGCCGGGCGCCCGTGGCCAGCTCGTCCAGGCAACGTGAGAGGCGCGTCCAAGTGCCATGATCCGGCTGACCGGTCGGGCAAGCGAGATCGACTAGCTCACAAGCCACGGACCCTGCGCGGTAGGTCTCAAGATCATTCGCTATCACCGCGCGCCGCGACTTGATGTCGCCGCGTCGCAGCTCCATCAGCTCGCGACCAGGCTGGTGTCGCCACTCGAGCTCTAAGGTGTCGAAGTGGTCGAGGACGCAGTAGAAGCGAGACTTCGGGCGGTGCGCGCCGCGGGCGAGGAGCCCGACCTTGCCGTACCTGCGCGAGAACACCCTCGCGACGAGTGAGGACTCGGAGTAAGGGAAGCGGCGCAGGAGGATCGCCTCGTCACGGACCATGTGCACGAGGTGAGTCTAGTGTTCGGAGGTCCTCAGGTGGAGACGCGGATACAAAGTACACGTCGGTCGGAGGCCTCAGTGACCTCGTAGCGGATCCCCTCGCGCTCGAACCCGTCACCGCTGCGTGGGATCCTCCCGAGCTCACTCAGCACAAAGCCAGCCAAGGTCTCATAGTCCTCCTCTTCAGGGAGCCCGAGGTCTAAGGCTTCGTTCACCTCGTCGACCCTGGCGGAGGCGTTGATCTCTGAGACGCCTGGCGCGACCTCACGGATATCCTCAGGCTCGTCCTCGTCTGAGAACTCATCGTGGAGCTCGCCGACGAGCTCCTCGATGACGTCTCCGATGGTCACGAGCCCTGATGTGCCTCCGTACTCGTCGAGGACGATCGCCATCTTTTGGCGCTCCTCTCGAAACTCTGCGAGGAGCGCTGAGACATGCTGGGTCTCTGGGACAAAGAGCGCTGGCTGAAGGTGGTCTCGCAGGCTCTCTGTCGCGAGCTCTCCCTTGGCGAGCAGCTCCAAGAGCTTCCTCCCGTTCAAGTAACCGACGATCGTGTCGATACTCCCCTCGTATACGGGGATGCGGTTGAGGCTCTGTTCAACGGCGAGCTCTAGCGCAGCCTCTAGGCCCTCCTCGACGTCGACGCTCATGATCTCCGTTCGTGGGGTCATCATGGCTGAGACGTCAACGTCGTGGAACTCGATCACGTTCTCGAGGAGCTCCCGCTCTGACTCCTCAAGCTCACCTGTATGACCGGTCTCTTCGATCACCTCGCGGAGCTCTTCGACCACCTGCTGTTGCGGGAGGTCGTCCTCCTCCATCCGCGAAGCTCTCAGCAGCGCGTTGCGTAGCGCGCGCAGGAGGCTGATGACAGGGGAGAGAGGGAGGGTGAGTGTGTGGAAGGGTGCGAGCGAATGGGCGAGGATCTTGCCGCCGTGTCGACGCGCGATGGCGTTTGGCATGGCCTCACTCACAAAGAGGAGACAGGGCACCCCGACCGCGATCGCAGTGAGGAG
This sequence comes from Planctomycetota bacterium, assembly GCA_022446815.1. Taxonomy (GTDB): domain Bacteria; phylum Planctomycetota; class UBA1135; order UBA1135; genus JAKVCE01. Next base: position 29,792 of record JAKVCD010000025.1, on the reverse strand, counting down.
CGTCATAACATCCAAGTCTCCCGCAGGCGCTACGAGCGGGAGCAGGAAGGCGAGGAAGGCGAGCTCGAATGAGAGCTTCAGCAAGCTCGCCTGAAATGCCAGCACCTCGGGCTTTGCGAGCAGACCGGCGAGGCGCTCACGACGGCGTCCCTCGGGGACATGCGCCAAGACCTTTGAAGTCGGCGTGCTCTCTAGGGCGGCTTGGAGCAATCCCATCGCGCCCGAGGTGAAGAGCGTCACTCCCAGCCAAGTGAAGGTGAAGACCTCGGCGATAGGAGGCGAGAAGTAAGGTGGGGCCGCGAGGGCCAGGGTCGATGGGTCGGGCATGGGGCAGCTCGTGGGTCTCAATTTATCCTAGGTCATTTACCCGCTCAGAGTGCGATAAGGGGCTGTACGCATTGGTCGGCTTGTTACGAAATCGTGTCACTCGAGTGGCTTGTGGTCTCATTGTGGGAGATAAATCGGAGCTGCCATAGGACCTTGGTTGCGGGAAAATGTGGACCTATAGGTCTTTAAGGCCTGTTTTTGGTGCGTAGTCGACGCGCTGGAATGAACTTTGTGGACCGGGCAATGCTCTTCGGCACGGGCATTTCTTTGTCCCTCCCATGCACATGACCCAAGGATCCGCCGCGCTGTCTGTCTCTGCCGCCAGATTTCTGAAGCAAGAGGGGGCGCTTTCGGTACGTAACGAGCTTGCTCGCGACCGGGTCGAGTGGCTCCAGACCGCGCTCATGGTGGGCTTCCAGGAGACTCAGAGAGCGGATCTCTTCGAGGCCCTCTACCGGCTCTCTTACAGCGAAGTGCGCACCTTCGTCGGCTCCCGGAGGCGTGGCTCGGCGCGTGCGCTTGACCCCGACGACATCACGCAAGAGGTGTTCTTGAACGTCTATCGCTACTCCTCGAGCTTCAAAGAGCACGCAGGGGGCTTCAGGGGATGGTGCCTGACCATCGCACGAAACGTGATCAGCAGGAAAGCGAGGGAGCACCTCCGACGCGCCATGCAGCCTCTTGTTGAAGGCTGTGACCCCGCGGACAGCTCACAAGGGCCGCGCGAACAGAGCATCACTCAGGAAGAGGCCTTGAGCTTTCGTCGCGCATGGAGGACCTATCTCCTCGCTTACGCGGCGGCCTTCAGGGAGCTCAAGCCACGCGATCAAGAGGCGCTCCGCTTGGTCGAGGTCGAGGGATTGGCCTACAAGCAGGCTGCAGATCGCCTTGGTGTAGGCCTCAGCAACATGAAGATGATCCTCCTACGCGCACGCCGCCGTATCTGGAGACGCATGGGCGAGTGGGGTGGAAGAGAGGGTCGGGCGGCGGGCTGAGCGGGTACAAGGCCCTCCGGGGAGGTATCCTAGTCCGCGATGGAGCTGAGCGCGAAGAAGGTAGACCTCCTCATCACCGGCATCGGTGAGCTAGCCACGGCGGAGGGTGACGCGCTGGCCGGCGGGGCTGCGCTCGGTCGAGTTGTGCGTATCTCTGACGCGGCGATCGCGATCGAGGGAGAGAGGATCGTCGCGGTGGGGGCAGAGGCGGAGGTCCGCGCTGGCTTTGAGGCTGAAGTGACCCTCGACGCCTCGGGGAAGCTGGTCATCCCAGGTCTCATCGACGCGCACACTCATCCTGTCTTCGCCGGGACAAGAGAGGACGAGTTTGAGATGCGCCTCTCAGGCAAGAGCTACGTGGAGATCGCCGCAGCCGGAGGTGGGATCGCCTCGAGCGTTCGCGGCGTGAGAGAGTCCTCTAAGGATGCGCTCATCGCGCAGTTGCTTGTGCACTTAGATCGCTTCCTCGCCCTGGGGAGCACTACGGTCGAGGCAAAGACGGGCTATGGCCTGACTCTCAAGGACGAGATGAAGTGCCTAGAGGCGATTCGAGAGGCTGGAGAGCAGCACCCTGTTGAGCTCATCCCAACCTTCCTCGGCGCGCACGACTATCCGCAGGAGTTCAAAGACCGCAAGCCGGACTACGTAGACCTCCTGATAGAAGAGATGCTCCCCGCCGTAGCTGAGAGCGGTCTCGCGGAGTACGCGGACATCTTCACTGAGAGCCACGTCTTCGGCATCCAAGACTCGCGTCGAATCATGACGCGCGCGTCGGAGCTTGGGCTGCGGCTCAGGCTGCACGTGGATCAGCTCACGCCGCTGGGGGGCGCAGAGCTAGCGGCAGAGCTCGGCGCCGACTCTGCGGACCACCTCGAGTGCATCTCTGAAGAGGGGATCGCTGCCCTAGGTGAGGCTGGCGTCGTCCCCATGCTGTGCCCGTTGGTCCCGCTCTTTATCGGGCAGAAGGAAGAGGCGCCAGGCCGCGCGATGATCGATGCAGGGCTCGCCCCTGCCGTCGCGACGGACTTCAACCCTGGGAGCTGTTATGTGCAGAGCATGCCGGAGGCGCTCTCATGGGCTGCCTTGAGGTATGGGATGAGCGCGGCAGAGTGTCTCGTCGCAGGCACACTGAACGCGGCTTGCTCTCTGCGGCGTGGCGATTATTTAGGCACCCTTGAGGTTGGCAAGCAGGCGGACGTGATCATCACGGACCTCCCGCGACTGGAGCACATCACCTACGAGCTCGGCCGCTCGCCGGTAAGCGTGGTCATCAAACGCGGTCGTGTGGTGTACGAGCGAGGAGGAGCTGCTTGATCACTGCGGTCGCTCTCGCCCTCACGTCTTTCCCACAGGCGCCCTCCCAAGACCTCGCGCTCTCGCTCCAGCGTGAACGCCTCGAGCGCCTACGCACGGGCTATCTTGAGTCAGCGGAGGCTGAGCGGGTCGCCGTCTTGTCGGTCTTTGATGGGATTCGTAGCGCCGCCAATCCAGAGGGCGAAACGCTGCAGCTCAGCTCATTAGATCTCGCGCTGAACGCCCTCAGGTCAGAGCGCGCTGCCACTCCCGAACAAGCGCTCGCGAACGCGCTCGCGCTGAGTGTCTCACCGGGCGCATTTGAGGCGCGAGAGGATGGGATGGGCGAGGCGACGCCGGTCCGTATCTCGCGCACTGAGGATGTAGCGATTGAAGGAGACCAGGTCCTCAGCCTCTACTGGATCAGCCCTGCTGGGGAAGAGCAGCGCGCGCGCAGAGAGGTCATGCCCCTCGCTGTCCTCCGCGCTGGCTCCTTAGAGATGTTCATCAGGCCGCCCTCGTCTGCGCCGGGTCCTTGGCAGCTCGTGTGCGAGGTGGGGGTGGAGGATCGCGCGGCGCGAGGCCTCCCTGTGCGCGTGGACTGTGTCAGCGAGCTGGCCAGCCGTCGGAGTGCGCTCCCAGCGCCTCCGGTCTCTCAGAGCGTGACCCTCTCACCGCAGATGGCGCTGACTGAGCTTTGTGAGCGGGGCCTCAGGCATCCTGTCTTGGGAGCTGGCGAGCTCCTCACCCTCGCAGAGGGCGGCTCCCTCGGACGGCTAAGCCCTATCCTCCATGAGAGCCACCTTGAGCTACATATCTCGCCGCTGCGAGCTGCGGAGGGGACAGTAGTCATCGCGGGAGGGAGCAGCTTCAGCCCGCTCGAGCTCGCCGCTGGCTCGTCAGCTAGCGCATGGCTCAACTTCGCAGAGCGCGAGGGACTCAGGCTCGTCTTCTTACAGCTCCCGCTGAGCCCACGTCGCGACGGGCTCTCGCTCCCGGAGCGGGTCATCCAACTCCGAGATGAACAGCCTGAGGACAGCTTCCACTTGGTCGCATTCGGTGACGTCGCTGGCTTCGTGCCTTCGATGCGAGCGCGTCATCCAGCGCTCCCCCTCGACAGCGTGACCCTCGTGTCCAACAGCCTACAGCGAGCGAAGCGAGACCCCCGCCTTGACCTGCGCACGCTGCTCGTCGAGTGCTCAGGCGGTTCGCCTGAGCCCGCTTGGAGCGAAGATGACGGCTTCCACAGGGTCTTGATCAGGGAGCCCTTCTTGCTCTCCAGCGCGCTCGTTCCGGAGCTCATCTCTGCATGGAGAGAGGCGCGCTGACTTGGGTTGGCTCACGAGTGACCCCGATCGCTGTCTCCTGCTCGCCGACCTCGTCGTGACGGTTCACTTCGGGATCGTAGCCTTCGTCTTGCTCGGAGCCCTCGCGATCCCACTCGGCGGCTGGCGCGGCTGGGAGTGGGTGCGGGGGCGCTCCTTCCGCCTCATTCACTTCGTCGTCGTCCTCGTCGTCGCTTTGCAGCAAGACCTCTGCTTCCTCACGCGATGGGAGATTGATCTCAGGAGGATGGCGGGGAGGGGGATAGAGGAGGCGAGCTTTGTGGGACGCCTCCTGCATGATTGGCTCTTCGTCGAGGTTGACCTCGACACCTTGCAGCGGATCTACATCGCCTTCGGCGTCTTGGTCCTGCTGGGGCTCTTCGCGGTCCCGCCGCGCCTCAAGGCTCAGCGGTGATGGAAGGGTCGGCCTGAGCGATAGAGGGCCAGGCGGGTCTCGTATTCAGAGCGGAGCTCCGCTGCGTCCGAAGGAAGGAGCGCGAGGGCTCGCTCGATAGCGGCGACAGCCTCCTGATGCCGACCAGCCTCCGCGAGCGCTGCGCCAAAGGTGTCTAAGCGGTCCGCGGACTCTCCGACCTTGAGGGCGCGCTGCGCGAGCCGCACGGCCTTCGCGCCGTCGCGGACTCCCTCTGTAGGCGCCGTCGCCAGCGTCCAAGCGAGGTAGGCACATGTGACATGGTCATCAGGGTTCAGTCGGAGTGACGCGTCAAGCTCCGCGACCATCTCGCCCCAGTAGCCCATGCGTCGCCAGGCCTCAGCCAGCTCGAGCCGCTGAGCGGGGTCATCAGGTCGCAGCTCTACGACCCGCTGCCAGGCTGCGAGGGCCTCCTCATGACGCTCTTGGATGGTCAGGATCCGAGCCACGGGGACCTGCGCGCGCCAGTTCCCAGGGACCATCCTGATGCAAGTCTGGAAGTGAGCGAGGGCGCGGTCGAGGTTCTGGAGGCGCAGGTGCGCGCCGCCAGCGTAGAGGTGGGCAGGCTCGTAGGTTGGGCTCTCCTTTAGCACCGCGTCCAGGAGCGCGACGGCCTCTTCAGCGCGGTCTAAGTCGATGTAGCCCTGAGCGAGGGTGGTGCGGAAGCCGATCGGTCCGGGGCACTCTGCCACGATCTCCTCGAGCAGCGGGACCATGCGCTCATAATCTCCCTCGTGGCCGAGCTCTACCGCATCGTGATATCTCGCGAGGAGCCCGATGGATTCGATGGGATTGCGACCGTCATGCTCAACGATCCCGGGTTGACCACCCGCGTAACCGAGGGCCTCTAGGGCAGAGAGCAGCTCAGGGTCGCTGTCGATGGCCTGGGACCCATAGCTGCGCATGGAAGCTCTCAGCTGGTTGAGCTCGGCCATCATGCTCTCGACGGCCTCAGGCCGCTCCGACGCGAGGTTGTTGAGCTCACCTGGGTCAGCCTCGAGGTCGTACAGCTCAGGCGTCGGGGCTTCGATGAGCTTCCACTTCCCGCGCACGATCGTGGCGAGGGGCGCCCAGCCGTAGTTGAGCGCGCAGTACTCGCTCTCTGCGTACATCGCGCGCTCTCCGAGGCTCTCACCTTCGAGCAAGGGCAAGAGGCTGACGCCACTCGAGGTGTCCGGGACCTCTAGATCGTAGAGGTCGAGCAGGGTGGGGAGGAAGTCGACCTGGCCCACACGCTCGGTGATCTCGGTCCCGGCCCAGCGTCCGTCAGGCATGCTCATGACCCAGGGGACGTGCTGAGTGCCCTGATAGATGAGCGCGCCGTGCGTCGGCTCCCCGTGCTCACCGAGGCTCTCGCCGTGATCGGCGATGACGATGACGATCGTGTTGTCGTCTCGCCGCGAGGACTCGAGGCAGCTGATCAGTCGCTTGACCTGTGAGTCGACGTAGGCGATCTCGTCGTCATACGGGTCCCCGGTCGTGGCGAAGTCCGTGGGCGCCTCATAGCGCGCGTGCGGATCGTAGTAGTGGATGAAGGCGAAGAAGGGCTCCTCGGCATCGAGCCTGTTCAGCCACGCGAGGGCGTCATCGGTCACCTCGCCGCCGCGTCGCTGCACGGGCGCATGCCCACGCTCGTTCTCGGGCCCCATGTCATCCATGTAGACCTCGAAGCCACGATCGAGCCCGAAGGTTGAGTCGAGGGCTACGGAGGCGATGAAGGCCCCAGTGCGGAAGCCCGCTTCGCGGTAGATCTCCGCCATGGTCGTGAGGCTCCCCGGCAGCGCGGTGCGACCGTTGTCCCTGATGCCATGCTCGGGAGGGAAGGCCCCTGTAAACAGGCTGGCGTGGGTTGGGAGCGTGAGAGGCGCGTGGGCCAAGACGTTTCGGAACAAGACGCCCTCGGCTGCGACCGCGTCGATGGTGGGGGTCTCCGCGTTCTCGTGCCCATAGCACCCCAAGCGATCTGCGCGGACCGTATCTAGCCCGATCACGAGGAGGCTCAAGGGCTCTTCTGAGCCGCTTCCGCCTGCAGCGGGGTCCTCCCCCCCGCAGCCGCAGAGTGTGAGGGCGAGTGTGAGGGCGAGGGAATTTCTAAGGGCCATACGTCGCATACCGGCTGAGCATACGCAGCGCCTGCTCGAATCTCGACTTGATAGGGGAGCGGAGTTCCACGTTAGGGAGAGGGGACGTAGGGTATGCGCGTCATGGCGAGCAAGCGCGACCTCATCCAGCCCCGCACCCTGAAGGGCTTCCGAGACACCCTCCCCGAGTCTATGTACGCGCGGGAGTGGCTCCTCGGGACGGCCAGGGATGTGTTCCGCTCCTACGGCTTCGCTGGCATCGACACTCCAGCCTTGGAGTACGAAGAGATCCTCACCGGCAAGGGCGGTGAAGAGAGCGACAAGCAGATGTACGCCTTCGAAGACAACGGTGGTCGCCGCGTCGCCATGCGCTTTGACCTCACGGTGCCTCTCGCGCGCTTCGTCGCCCAGCACGAGAACACGCTCGGGACCCCCTTCAAGCGCTACCACGTAGGCCCTGTCTGGCGTGGAGAGAACACCCAGCGCGGCCGCTACCGTGAGTTCTACCAGTGTGACTTCGACACGGTGGGGACCGAGAGCATCGCAGCTGACTGTGAGTCCGCGATGGTCATCCACGACCTCTTGGATGCGGTCGCTGGTGGAGAGTTCACCGTGAGCATGAACAACCGCCGGCTCCTCTCCGGATACTTAGAGGGTCTCGGCCTTAGCGAGCGCGCCGCACCCACTCTGCGGGCCTTGGACAAGCTCGACAAGATCGGTGCGGAGAAGGTCGCTGTGGAGCTGCGACGTGAGGCGCAGGCTAGCGATAGCGAGGTGGAGGGCGTCCTCGCGCTCGCCGCCCTCTCGGGCACGCGAGAAGAGGTCATGAGCTCCCTCGCCCCCTTGGTGTCTGGCAGCGAGCTCGGAGAGCGCGGACTCGAAGAGCTGCGTGAGGTCTCCCGCGCCCTCGACGCGGCGGGGATCAGCGAGTCGAGGGTCGTCATCGATCCCAAGACGGCGCGCGGCCTCGACTATTACACCGGCACCGTCTTTGAGACTCGCCTCACAGATCTGCCCGACATCGGGAGCGTCTGCTCTGGCGGACGCTATGACGAGTTGGCTGGCCTCTACACGAAGAGCCACCTGCCGGGGATCGGAGCATCCCTCGGCGTCGACAGGATCTTGACCGCCCTCGAAGAGCTCGGGCGGGTAGAGCGACGGGCGACCCCCGCGCAGGTCTTTATCCCGTACTTTGCGAAGGGCCGGCTGGCGGAGTATTTCGGGCTCGCGGCCACGCTCCGCAAGGCCGGTCTCGCTGTCGAGGTCTACCCTGAGCCGCGCAAGCTCGGCGCGCAGCTCAAGTTCGCGGACCGACGTGGGCACGAGGTCGCTGTCATCGTGGGGGACTCAGAGTGGGAGAGCGGGGTCTATCAGCTCAAGCACCTCGCTACTGGCGAGTCCAGCGAGGTCGCTGTTGACGTCCTCGCCGATGCGATCCGCGGCCTCTTGGCGCGCTAGCTCGGCTCAGGGCTCGAAGCTCACCGCGAGCGCGGATGAGAGGTTGAAGCCTGGGGCGCCCATGGCCGGGTCCCGGTACCAGAACTGGAAGTACCAGGTCGAGCCGGGCGCGATGGCGCCTGCTCCTGTGCTCGATGGTGCTTGGTTCAGGAAGGCAGAGATCTGAGCGTCTCCGAAGGCGTCGAACTGCTGTGCAGGCGGGACACGGAAGAGGCCGACCCCTCCTGCCGAGACACAGCGATAGCCGTGGCCGAAGGGGACCTCGGTCGAGCCGGCGCCGTAGTAGAAGATCCCGAACTGGTTCGGGACCCCGCCATACACCGCGAGCGAGAGGTCATTGGCAGAGACGGAGGTCGTCCCTGTCCAGTCGAGGGTCGCGCCGTCGCCTGCCGTGTTGGGAGCGCCGATGCAGTAGGGGGTGCCGCCGCCAGGGATGAAGATGCCACGCGCGTCCGGTCCGCCTAAGGCGGCGATGGCCTGGTCGGGCATGACCGCGTCGACGATGGCAAAATTGGCGCACCAGACCTCACCAACATCGCTGCCGCCGTCATCGTCGGTGAGGATCCAGCACGCGTTCCCCGTGCCAGCGGCGTAGAGCCAGTCAGGAGCGGCGAGCTCGTCTTCGGAGAGGACCTTCACGCCGTTTACGAAGACAGCGGAGGTGTCATCGTCCCAGTTCACTCGGTTTGCGATCCGCACCCACTCTCCCGAGCTCCAGTCACCCCCGCCAACGTATCCGGAGCCTGCGGAATAGAAGCCGCCACTCCCGGAGTCCAAGAAGAACTCGGCGTCATTGGAGTTCGTGGCGTTGCCTTGCCATAGGGCTTGCAGGCCGGTGTATCCGGAGGGGATATAGAGGTCCCAGATCATTGTGAACTGATGGACGTCACAGCAGCCGCCGCCGCCGTTCCCCGGCGCGTTGTAGAACATCTCGAGGCCGGTATTACTCCCGTAGACCTCATCCAAGCGCAGGCAGTTGGCCTGGGCGCCGTTGATGTGAGGGAGTGCTCCGCCCGTGGGCTCGATAGCCCAATCGGTGCCATAAGTCATGTTCCGAGGCGTGAGCACCGTGTCGCCCATGGCAGCTACTAGTGGTACGCCAGTCTGCGGGAAGGCGTCGTCGAAGCGCCACTCAGAGGTGTGCTGCGTTGGGAAGGTCTTTGAGGTCTCGAACTCCCACACCTCACCAGCCATAGACGCGCCCTGGTTCACCATGTCGACGCGCCAGTAGTAGGTCGTCTCAGGCTGAAGCACGCCAGGGGAGAAGATCGTCGTGCTCTGCTGGCCTTGGTACTCCGAGGCATCAGGTGTGGGGTCTGTCCCAAAGTAGATGTCGAAGGCGTCTGGGGTCTCGCATGGGAACCAGCGCAAGGTCGGGCTGAGGGCGACGCCTACCTCGCCGTCTTCGGGCTCGGGCGCGCTGTTGCCGCTTGATGACGAGCCCACGCGGAATAGACCGGGGTCTGACCAGTCGCTCCAGACGAGCGAGGAGTCCCTATAGCGGACGCGCCACCAGACCTCGCGGCAGCCAGGCAAGGCCTGGGTGATGACGACGTCCTCGATCTGACTATCGGTGACGTTGTTCACGCTGTACCAGCCGTCGCCATTCAGTGGTCTGTACCAGTTCTCGACACGACGCCACTCATCGACGATGGGGGAGGACCAGTCACCTTGGGTTTCTGTGATTTGATACTGCGCCTCGAGGAGGCCATCGCCGTCGGGGTCGCTGAAGGCTGAGCCCAAGAGCTGCACGCTCCCAGAGGCTTGGTCGCCGCTCGAGAGGTCGGGAGAGACCGCAATCGGCTTCGCCGGCTTGTTGTTGAAGCGCCGAATCGTGATCTCATCGCTCAGGGTGTTGTTCTTAGAGACGTACTCGTTGCCACGGCTCAGCCTGCGCAAGCGGAACTGTGGGTCGCTCCCAGCCTCGACGTCGATGATGCAGAAGCCCCAGTCAGGCTCTGAGTACTGGAACTCCGGGTAGTCGGCCTGCGTGTACTCGTACCAATAGTCGGGGTTCCCCATGCCTGTGGCGACGTTCACCATGAGGTGCTCGTGGTCTCTGCTTTGGCCGCGAGAGTAGCCGTGGGTGTGGCCGAAGAAGTGGACCGAGGGCTTGCCGGTGTCCGTGGAGAACTGCTCTAGACGTGACACCACGCTCGTGCTGAAGCCGGACTCTCCAGGCGTCCAGAGCTCTGACTTGTGCGGGTGATGGAAGAAGCAGAAGACGAAGTCGATTCGGTCTTCTGTGGCGGCTTCTGCGAGGACACCGTCGATCCAGTTGAGCTGCTCGGAGCTGCTCGTGTAACCGTTGGAGTCCAGCCCGATCAGGCGCACGTTTTGACGATCTGCCCACCAGTATCTCTCTTCACTTCCGGAGAGCGCGTTCTGTGGGAGGCGCAGGTACTCGTAATAGAGGTCTGCGTCGATCTCGTGGTTGCCGAGGACCGAGTACGAGGGGACGAGCTCGTAGAGAGACTGGGCTTGGGCGAAGTAATGGTCCTGCCAATGAGAGTGGTTGGAGCCTGTGCTCACGAGGTCACCCACGTTCATAAGGAAGGCCAGCTCGCTCGCCATGTCAGGGCCGTACTGCTGCGCGGTGTAGGCCATGATTCCATCCTCGATGACCTCACGGTGCTTCTGAGAGTTGCCCCCATCTATCTGGGTGTCGGAGAGTGCGGCGAAGCGCCAAGGGGCCTCGGAGGACTGGGGGGGCGGCGTCTTGAAGTGACTGACCTCGCTGTACCAAGCGCCGGTCTTCACGCGGTACCAGTGGGTGGTGTTTGGCTGCAGGCCAGTCACCAGCACCTGATGAATGATCGTGCCAGCTGAGGAGTTCACATAGCTACCGCTGATAGAGCTCCCTAGCAGCGGAGTCGTCCCGTACTCGACGACGCTCTCAGTGTTCGCTGAGGTCTCCCAACAGACCCACATAGAGGTCGGGCTCGGGTCCTGTAAGTAGGGGCCAGCTTCGATACCACTCCCACGGAAGTGGGCAGCAGAGGCGAGGAGCAGGAGGCCAGCTAGGAGCGTGAAGCGTGCAGGAGGCACAAGTGTTGGGGTTTAGGAGTCGTGGAGGTGAAGCTAGAAGACAGTAGAAGGGACAGCCGCTCTCGTCGGCTTAGAGCATCTCTCCTTGCCTTAGAGTACCTGTAAACTTGGATACAGAGACTGCGGCTGCCCTGTTTGCCTCGAATACCGCCCTGTTTGGTGCGTAACCCTGAGATCTGACGCTTCCTTACCTAGCGGTGGAATTAGATGATGGACAAAGCGATGAGAGCTACCGGACCCAACTCACAGGGAGGTCTTACTCAGGCCCTCCCCGGCTCGCGGATACGAGCTGCCATAGCTCGTCGCGCTCCTTGGGGGTTGGCGTGGCTCCCTATGGCGCTCACGGTCGGACGTATCCTCTTGATCCCCGTCTTCCTGTGGGCAGCCTACGCCTGCACCCTCGCAGAGGAAGGCGCCACCAGCGCTCGCTGGATCGCTTTAGGCGTTCTCTTGCTCATCGGGCTCTCAGACCTCTTGGATGGCTGGCTCGCGAGGCGCTGGAACCTCGTCAGCGACCTAGGTGCGACCTTGGATGCGACCGCAGACAAGCTCGCCCAAGTCGCTTGCTTGGCCTTCTTTCTCGGGGACTACGAGCCCACCTTCGCGAAGGTTCCGCTCGCTTTCTTTGCTCTGATCCTCGCTCGAGACATCTTGATGCTGGCAGGCTTTCTTGTCCTGAGCCGCCGTGTCGGCGAGGTGGACAGTGAGCACCGCTGGCACGGACGAGTCTCAAGCGCGCTCATGTTTCTCTTGGTCACTTTGGTTACAGCGGGGGCGAGTCAGGGCTGGCTAGATGCGCTCTTTGTGCTCTGCGCGGGGGTGGCTGCTCTCTCTACGGCCTCCTATGTGCGCGCGGGCTGGAGGAGCTGGCGCTCGCTCAAGGCGGCGCCCTGAGGACTTCCCAGCCCTGGGCTGGATGGGGAGGACTTCCGCTAAAGCTCTGCTACAGGATCAGTCGAAGACAGGGATCGAGCGAGGCCCAGAGGGCTCAGCCATAGGGGAACCATGAAACACTTCGATTCGAATTCGTACGCAGGGAAGCACCAGACCACCGACGTCGCCAACAGGCGCCGTGCACCGCGTGAGAAGGTGAAGGGGAGCGTCCACCTCAAGGTCGACGCTCAAGCTCTCAACGGTGAGGCAGACAACCTCTCACGCAGCGGGATCCTGTTCTTCACAGAGGGAGACCTCCATGTAGAGCTTGAGATCGACGCAGGTGGGGAGGTTATGAAGCGCACAGGTCGCTTGGTGCGCTGCGAGCGTATCCACGACTCACGCAGGGGCTGGGCCGTCGAGTTCGACGCCTGATCCCCTCCCTCGCCTCAAAAGAGGCGCAAACCACAGTCCGGGCAGCGACCGCTAGACGGCTTGAGGGCCGCGCCGCAGGCAGGGCAGCTCGCGGTCTCGGCGTCTAGGTCTACGGCAGCGCCGGCCCGCTCTAGGACCTCTGGGGAGAACTCTTGCCCCCAGTCTGCGTTCAGAACTTCTGCACAGGTCTGGGCGTCAACGCTCGCGACCGCGAGCGAGAGCTTCGTACTTCAGCCGCTCCCGCAGCCGCCAGGGGGCTCGGTTAGGTGGGAGTCTATTCCGTGGCTCTTCAGGAGGGCTTGCACCCGGCGGACCTCGTCTGCCGAGCCTTGAAGGAGGGTTACAGTGGCTTCGTTCACACCTCCATCCTGCCCCAGATCTGCCGGGCTGGCCAGCGAGAGGGATGCCCTAATTGTCGGGCCTCAACTTCCGCGTGAATTCAGGGTTCCCCTCATCGCCAGAAAGCCCAAGAGCCACTAGAATCTCGGCCCTCAAAGCAGCAACCAGACGGATAACTCAGCACATTTTTGCAGCTGCAGCGTACGCCGATGCCCTTGAGATAGAGGGGGACGGCTGCAGCCTCAGAGAGTCCTGACCAGAGACCAACGCTCGCATTCATCACGCCCCCTATGACCGCCACTCGCATCCAAAACGGACTCGACCTGCCGCTCCCCGGCGCGACCCCGCGCGGGGACATCGTCGACAGGCTCGGCGTCTCAGTGGTCGCGCTGATTCCTGAGGAGAGCCTCGGGATCAAGACGCGCGTCCTCGTGGCAGAGGGGGACAAGGTCCAAGTCGGAACTCCCCTCTACTGCGACCGTCGCGACCCGGACGTGCTCTACACCTCCCCCGCAGCTGGGACGATCAAAGCGATCTCCCGAGGCGCGCGCAGGAAGGTCCTCTCGGTCCAAGTCGAGGCATCGAGCTTCGACGATCACCATGAGCTCTCCGTACCCGAGCTTGATGGCGCAGGCGCACAAGCCGTGCGCTCGACTCTCATGTCATCAGGTCTTTGGGCCTCTCTACGCAGGCGTCCCTTTGATCGCATCGCGCGCTCTGATGAGCGCCCTGCAGCTATCTTCGTCTCTGCTGCAAACACGCACCCGCAGGCGCCGTCAGCGCTCGACCTCCTCGCTGGCCGGCAGGAGGACTTCCGAGCTGGGCTGCGCGCGCTCAAGCTCCTCACAGACGGAGACGTCATCGTCTGCACTCCATCTGGGGAGGACTGGGCGAACCACCTCACCGAGGGGGTCCAGCACCACAGCTTCAGCGGGAAGCACCCCGCTGGAAATGTCGGCGTCCACATCCACACCCTCCTCCCTGTCGGACCCCGCCGCTTCGTGTGGCATGTCGGCCCCCAAGACGTCGCTGACATCGGCGCGCTGTTCTTGAACAAGCGCCTCAGCACGACGCGTGTCGTCGGAGTCTCAGGCCCCGCGAGCTCGGAGACCGTCTTAGTGCGGACTCGACGCGGCGCGCGCATCGAAGACGTCGCCTCTAGCTTCAGCGCTGCAGAGCCTCGCGTCATCGTGGGCTCTGTCCTCGGCGGTCGGGAGGCCTCAGGAGAGCAGGCATTTCTCGGGCGCTACACCGACCAAGTCACGGTCCTTGAGGACGCCGTCGAGCGCAAGCTCCTTGCTTGGGCGCTGCCCTTCGCTGGCAAGCACAGCGTCTCGAACGCGATCCTCGATAAGTTCTTCGGTAGAGAGCTGGGCTTTGACACGGACCTGAACGGCAGCGAGCGGGCGATCGTGCCCACGGGCTCCTACGAGCGCGTCATGCCTATGGACATCATGGCGACGCAGCTCATCAAGGCGCTCGCTAGCGGAGATTTAGAGATGGCGGAGAAGCTCGGCGTCCTTGAGCTCGCTGAGGAAGACCTCGCGCTCTGCGAATACGTCTGCCCCTCCAAGATCAACATCACAGGGCTCTTGCGTGAGATGCTCACGCGCATCGAGGTGGAAGGTTAGTTATGGCTCCTCTGCGTAGACTCCTCGACAAGGTCGCGCCCCTCTTTGAAGAGGGGGGCAAGTGGGAGAAGCTCTACCCCCTTTATGAGGCGGCGGACAGCTTCCTCTACACGCCGGGGAAGAAGACCGACGGCGCAGTCCATGTCCGAGACGGGATGGACATCAAGCGCCTTATGGTCACGGTCGTGATCGCCCTCCTGCCCTGCACGATCTGGGCGATGATCAACACAGGCTGGCAGCAGATGGTCGCTGACACCGCGCACGCGGAGGCTGTCTCCCTTGGTCTGAAGAGCTCATGGATGACCGCCCTTGGGCTCGGGGCCTGGGCCTTCCTGCCGGTCTACGCGGTCACGATCGCGGTAGGCGGCATGCTCGAGGGCGTCTTCGCGACCGTTCGCAAGCACGAGATCAACGAGGGCTTCCTCGTGACGAGCCTCCTCTTCCCGCTGACTCTCCCTCCTGACATCCCGCTCTGGATGGTCGGCGTAGGGATCGCCTTCGGCGTGGTGATCGGGAAGGAGGTCTTTGGCGGCACTGGGATGAACGTCCTCAACCCCGCGCTCACAGGCCGGATCTTCCTCTTCTTCGCTTACCCCTCGTATCTCTCGGGCAGCGTCTGGCGCATCCTCCCTGCTGAAGGCGCGGTCGATGGGATGACCGGCGCCACGGCGCTGGGCGACCTGGTCGGCCACGGGGACGTCTCCCAGCTCGGCTACTCGTGGGCTGACTACTTCTATGGCCTCGTGCCTGGCTCGATGGGGGAGACCTCAGTCCTCTGCTGTCTCCTTGGAGCAGCCTTCCTGATCTTCACGAAGGTGGGCAGCTGGCGGATCATGCTCTCAAGCGTCCTAGGCATGGTAGGGATGACCTTGCTGCTGAACGCGCTCTCAGGGAGCGGCTCGACCCCGGCGATCCAGGGCTACCTCGCGATGGGACCGGAGTGGCACTTCGTCCTTGGCAGCTTCGCCTTCGGGACGGTCTTCATGGCTACGGACCCCGTATCGGCTGCGCAGACTGACACAGGCCGTTGGATCTATGGTGCGCTGATTGGCGCACTTACCCCTCTTGTTCGCGTCATCAACCCGGCTTATCCAGAGGGTGTGATGCTGGCGATCATCTTCATGAACGTCTTCGCACCGACAATCGACTACTACGTGGTCAAGTCCAACATCAAACGAAGGGAGGTGCGCCTTGGAGTTCAGTAACAAGTACATCTTCAGCTTCGCGCTCCTGCTCTGCCTGATCTGTTCGCTGGCCGTCTCGTTCGTGCACGTCTCGATGCGCGACATGCAGGTCGCTAACGCAGAGGCCGACCAGAAGTCACAGGTCCTGCAGGTGGCGGGGATCCTCGAGCCCGGCGTGAAGCTCACGGGTGAGGAGATCGCCGCTTACTTTGAGGAGATTGATGAGCTCGTCGTCTCGCGCGAGACCGGCGCTGTGATCGAAGACGGTGACTTCGCGCAAGACCCGCGTAGCGTCGCCAAGACGCCCGAGGGAGGCGTCGACGCCCCTGAGGTGCACTCCAAGGCGACCGGCGTCAGGCGCCTCGCGAATGAGCTGCGCGCCTTCAACGTGCGCGTCGAGGACCATGAGTGCCTGGTCTTGGAGATCTACGGGAACGGACTCTGGTCCACGCTGCTTGGATACATCGCGCTTTCGCCCGACACCAAAGAGGTGCGCGGGATCACCTACTACGCCCACAAGGAGACCCCCGGCCTTGGCGGAGAGGTGGACAACCCTAAGTGGAAAGCGCAGTGGAAGGGCAAGCGAGCTCTGGACGATGATGGGGAGGTCCTCGTCGAGGTGGTCAAGGGACCCGCGATGGATCTCGAGCGTGAGATTGACGGCCTGAGCGGCGCGACCATCACGAGCCGTGGCGTCGACAGCATGCTCAAGCTGTGGCTAGGCGATGACGGATACGGGCCCTTCCTGAAGGCCCAGAGAGGTGCGCTCTAATGAACAAGGCGACAAAGAAGATCCTCGTCGACCCCCTGCACGTTCAGAACCCGATCACCCTGCAGGTGCTAGGGATCTGCTCCGCGCTGGCGGTCACGACCAAGGTAGAGACCGCGCTCGTGATGAGCGCAGCGCTCACCTTCGTGCTCGTGCTCTCGAACGTCTCGATCTCGTTACTCCGGAACAAGATCCCGGGGAGCGTGCGAATCATCGCGCAGCTCTCGATCATCGCCTCGCTGGTTGTCGTGGCGGATCAACTGCTGCAGGCCTTCCTCTTTGACGTGGCCAAAGAGATCTCCGTCTTCGTGACCCTGATCATCACGAACTGCATCGTGATGGGTCGCGCAGAGGCCTTCGCCATGCAGAACCCGCCTGGCAAGTCAGCGCTGGATGGCCTCTCCAACTCCCTCGGCTACTCTTGGGTGTTGATCGCTGTCGGGCTCTTCCGAGAGCTCCTCGGTTCAGGGAAGATCCTCGGTTACACCGTGCTGGAGTCGAGCACAGAGGGCGGCTGGTATGTGTCCAACGGGCTGATGGTCCTCTCTCCGAGCGCCTTCTTCCTGATCGGGTTGATCATCTGGGTGCAACGCGCCCTGTCCCCTGAGATGAACGAGGAGTCCTGACCATGGAGCTCGTCAACCTCGCGCTGAAGTCGATCTTCGTCGAGAACATGGCCTTGGCCTTCTTCCTCGGCATGTGCTCCTTCCTAGCGGTCTCCAAGAAGGTCGAGACTGCGATGGGGCTGGGGCTCGCGGTCATCTTCGTGCTCACGATCACCTGCCCGATCAACAACGCGGTCTACATCTACCTCCTCAAGCCTGGGGCAATGACTTGGCTCGGTGTCGAGGGGGCAGACGCGGTCGACCTCGCATTCCTCGGTGCGATCGCCTACATCGGCACCATCGCCGCAGCGGTACAGATCGTCGAGATGACGATCGACAAGTACTCGCCCAAGCTCTACTCAGCGCTCGGTGTGTTCCTCCCGTTGATCGCTGTGAACTGCGCCATCCTCGGCGCGTCAGCCTTCGCCGTGCAACGCGAATACACCCTCGCGCAGTCCACGGTCTACGGCATCGGCTCTGGGATCGGCTGGTGGATGGCGATCGTCGCCCTCGCCGCGATCCGAGAGCGCCTCAAGTACTCGAACGTCCCGCCGGCGCTCAGGGGCCTCGGGATCACCTTCATCATCACCGGGCTGATGGCGCTCGGTTTCCAGATCTTCGGAGGGATCCAGCTGTGATCTACTTGGCGCTCCTCCAAGCTGAGGCGACCTCGGACCCGACGGTCCTCCTCAGCGTCGGCATGTTCACCGCCGTAATCCTCGCGATGGTGCTCGTCTTACTGCTCGCGAAGTCCAAGCTGGTCTCCAGCGGAAAGGTCAAGGTCGTGATCAATGGCGACGAAGAGGGCGCGCTCGAGGTCAACCGCGGCGGCAGCCTCCTCGCGACGCTCGCTGATCAGAAGCTCTTCGTGCCCTCCGCCTGCGGCGGCGGCGGGACCTGCGCTCAGTGTCTCGTCCACGTCGACGAGGGTGGGGGCGAGCTCCTCCCGACCGAGGAGGGCCACATCAACCGAGGCATGGCTAAAGAAGGTTGCCGCCTCGCCTGTCAGTTGAAGGTGAAGGACGACCTCAAGATCCGCGTGCCTGAGTCTGTGTTCAGCGTGCAGAAGTGGGAGTGCGAGGTCGTCTCCAATGACAACGTCGCGACCTTCATCAAAGAGTTCGTCGTGCGCCTGCCGGAGGGCAAGAAGATCGACTTCACGTCTGGTGACTACATCCAGATCGAGATCCCCCCCTTCGAGTGCTCCTATAAGGAATATTCAGTCCAGGATGAGTATCGCGAGGACTGGGATCGCTTCGACCTCTGGCGATATAAGGCGAAGAACGACGAGACGGTAGAGCGCGCATACTCCATGGCGAACTATCCGGCAGAGGGTGATGACCTCGTCATGTTGAACGTGCGGATCGCTTCGCCTCCGCCCCGCGCTCCTGAGGGGACGCCTCCGGGGAAGGGCTCGAGCTACATCTTCGACTGTAAGCCAGGAGACAAGGTCGTAGTGAGCGGCCCTTTCGGTGAGTTCCACGTCAACGAAGAGTCAGACGCTGAGATGATCTTCATCGGTGGGGGCGCAGGCATGGCCCCGCTGCGCAGTCACATCATGCGCAAGTTCAAGACAGACAAGACCTCCCGTAAGGTGTCCTACTGGTATGGGGCGCGGAGCGCTCGCGAGATGTTCTACGTCGAAGACTTCGACAAGCTCGCAGAGGAGTTCCCGAACTTCGAGTGGCACGTGGCCCTCTCAGAGCCGCAGCCGGAGGATAATTGGACCGGCTACACAGGCTTCATCCACCAGGTCGCCATGGACAATTACCTCGCCGACCACCCGGCTCCGGAGGAGTGCGAGTACTACCTCTGTGGCCCGCCGATGATGAACTCAGCGGTCCTCAAGATGCTCGATGACCTCGGCGTCGACCCTGAGAACATCCGCCTAGATGACTTCGGCGGCTGAGCGAGGAGTGAGGCGCTAGCATGGCGCGCATGCCTAAGGCGGCCGCCCTCCTCCTCGCTGCGCTCGGGAGCTGCGCCGCAGAGCATGAGAGCTCCCTGGTCTTCGGAGAGACGATGGGGACGACTTGGCAGCTCACGCTGCCAGTCGATGCAGACGGCGCGGAGGCGTTCAGCGTCGTTCAGGCTGAGCTAGACCTCGTCGAGGAGTTGATGTCTCCGTGGCGGCCTGAGAGCGACCTCTCGAGGTTTGCGCGGGCAGACGTCGGAGTCGCAGTTCAGGTCGCGCCTGAGACCTTGGAGGTCTTGGAGCTAGCCCGGGAAGTCTGGGCAGCTAGCGGCGGCGCGTTTGACCCGACTGTAGGTGCGCTCGTAGAGGCCAGCGGCTTTGGCGTCGCAGAGGAGCCAGCTGAGCGCGCCGTGCGTGAGGCGGCGGAGGATGTGATCGGGCTAGATCTCATCACGGTCGACTCTGGGGAGAGGACGCTGAGCAAGGCTCGCGTTGGTCTGAGCCTCGACCTCTCGGCTGTCGCTAAGGGCTACGCGGTTGATCGAGCCGGCGCTGCCTTAGTCACCTCCGGATTTGAAGACTTTCTCTTAGAGGTCGGGGGAGAGGTCCTCTGCCGCGGCGAGAGCGGCGACAAAGGACACTGGGTCGTAGGGGTCGAGGCGCCAAACCTCCTCCCTGCTAGTGCGCTCACGGCTCTCCGGGTCAAGGATATGGCGGTCGCGACAAGCGGTGATTACCGCAACAAGAGAGAGGTCGACGGTGAGCTCCGAGCTCACATCTTCAACGCGAAGACAGGCGAGCCGATTCAGAGTGATCTGACCTCGGTCACAGTCGTCGCTCATGAGTGCGCGACAGCGGATGCGTACGCGACAGCGGCGATGGCGATGGGCTACGAAGACGCGTGGGAGCTGGTGCTGGGCACCCCAGGAGTCGAGGCGGTGTTCGTGTCGCGCTCACACGAGACTGGCGTGTTGGAGCAGCGCTGGAGCGAGGGCGCGCGCGCCCTCAAGCTGCGCTGAGCTCAGGCCTTCAGCTCGCAGGCTGGCTCCGTCGGCTCGGGCTTACCAGCCCGCGCGGCCTCTTCGCGTGCACGCTCGCAGAGGCAATCAGCGAGGGGGCGGCCGTCTGCGTCTACGCCCCCACAAGAGCCAGCGATCGGCTTGCCCTTCAGCAAGAGCCCTACACCTAGACCTACTGCAGAGAGGGCGAAGAGTCCGAAGGCGGAGAAGAGCAGTACCGAGTAGGTCATGTGGCGAATTGTATCAGGGGCTCAGCGCGAGAGGTCGATCTCGACGTAGTCGCCGTCAGAGAGATTGCAGAGAGCCTCTAGGGTCCCGTCGCTGCGTCCACCCAGCTGCACCGCGTGAAAGCGCACGCGAGCGAGGTCGTTTTGAACACGGAGAAAGGGACCGACCCAGGTCGGACCCTCTGCAGTCTCTCCGTCACAGAGAACGATCACAGTGTCAGCCTCCAAGGCGGCCGGGTCCTGACAGCTCATAGCCTCTATGACGCCAGGGAGGAGACGCGTACCGCCCTCAGGACCGTTGAGGCTGATCCAACGTGCGAGGTTTTTGAGGTTCTTCTCGTTAGCTGGGACGAGCTCCTTCCGGAAGCGACGGATCCCGTCGCTGAAGAGGATGACGTCAAAGCGTGTCTGTTCACCGAGGCCCTCTAAGCACTTGAGGAGCTGGCTCTCAGCCTCGTCAAAGCGGGTGCGGGTCTTACCCCCCGCGGACTTCGTGGCGCCGCTCACTGCTGAATCCATAGAGCCTGAGCGGTCAAGGACGAAGACGACGCGATCAGTCTTAGGTCGAAGCCCGAAGAAGGCAGCCATCGTCCTGGGCCCCGAATCCGACTCGGAGGGGAGCTTCGCTTCACCAGCGCGAACAGCCCGCCACCAGCTGCGCCAGCGCTGAGGATCTTGCCCCATCTTTCGACCTGAGCGTCGTATGAGCTCATCCTCGAGGTCGCCGAGCGTTCGAGCTGACTGCATCCCGCCACGCTGGCGCGTGAGCCAAACGCTCATAGCTTCGATCAGAGGCGGCGCGACCCTCCGGTCAGAGAGGGCCCGTGAGACCGCGATCGCCCGCGACGCAAGGTGCCAGTCGCCCGAAGGGAGCCGTTCGCGTACGTACTGAAAGAGCTGCTCCTCTGGGACCCCGCCAGGTGCGAGCGTGACGCTTTGAAAGTGGCGCTCGATGGGGAGTGTGGTGAGCTCGAGGTCGCCGCGTTCGACTTCTCGCAAGAGCTCGACTAGGGCAGCGTGCACAGCAGGGGAGTCTGCGCCTGTCAGAGCTTCAACGGCGCAATCTCGCACGTGCCGATCAGGGTCACGGGTCGCCTGCAGGAGGGCGAGGGTCGATGAGCTAGAGTCTAGGTCTCCCAGTAAGAGGGCCGCACCTGCGCGGAGGTCGTCTCTGTGGAGCCTTGGCAAGAGGAGCACCTCTGACTCCAAGTATGAGGTCAAGGGTGCGTCGAGACGCAGCCGCAGGGTGCCCTGCGCTCGAGCGGCGAGCTCTGCCTCTTTGTTGCCGCGGAGCTGCATCCCGCTCCCAGACCACGCGCGCTCGCGCGCGTTCCCCATGAAGCGCAGGAGCCCGCGAGCGTAAGCCTTACGAGTCTCTAGGCTGGTAGGCCAGGCTCCAGAGATCTGGTCTATGAGCTCGTTCCCCAGCGAGAGCTGCTCGTTAGAGAGGGGGCCGGTGGTGTCCTCTTGCGCGCGGAGCAGGTCGCTCAGCCGGTCACTTATCGACTCCTGCGCGCTCCCAGGGGATATACAGAGGAGGAAGAGCGCGCTGATCCCTGCAGCTCTCTTGACGCGACGATAGAGGCCAGGTCTAGAGCGGGGCACGTCGTTCTCACTCTCCCTCATGCTGCACAGGGAAGGTCTCGTCGAGGAAGCGGACAGGCTCGGGGAAGCCCGGCGCATCATGGTCGCCTTCAGCGAGCACTGCCTCACCGACCCCTTCAAACTCAAGCTCAAGCGCAACATCCACTGGTAGATACCGTCGCTTATCGATCATGTGACGGATCTCCTCAAGAGTCTCTCCGTCTCCGCTTAGCAGCTTGAAGCGGAGCTCTAGAGTCCGCTGGGCGAGCCCTGGGACCCGATGGCCTGTGCGGTTCTCAATCGAGAGGATGACTTTGCCGTCGCGAAGGTGCGCCCTGATCCCGAAGGCCTGGCGTAGGAAGGCTGGATCACGCGGAGTCTGGAGCAAGTGGCTTCGTCCCACCCGTACAGGGGAGGCCTCGCCAGTCTCGGGGTCTATCGCGTGAGAGCGCTCCACGATGGCCATGTGGCAGCCGACACAGCTCCCGCCGTCCTTCGCGACCTGTGTCTCGTTGAAGCCCTTCGCGACCCCGATAACCGGCCCGATGTTTGTCGCGTGGCAAGCGATGCATAGGCGGTTCGCCCCCTCGCTGGTGAAGCTCTTGTTCTTCTCAGAGGGGTGGGCGTCGGTGTGGGCGCCCCAGGGCCCGAGCATCTGACCATCCTCACCCTGGTGGCATGCGGCGCAGTCGATGCCGTGGACACGGTGCTCATCTCTTGGGTCAGGGGTGGGGATGAACCCTGCGAAGCCGTGCAAGGGCTCAGGGATGTGGCATCCGTAGCAGCTCTTCTTGCGACGGACCTTCTTCATGTCCTCCTGGTAGTGCTCGTCCACCCATGCGAGCGCGTGCAGAGAGCTCGCCCACTCCCGGGTGACCTCTCTGTGGCACGCTGCGCACTCATGTTGTTCCCAGCCCTCGAGCGGGCCTAGGACCCCATTGTCTACCGGTGCAGGAGTCTCGAGGACCCACTCTGGGTCCTCCCGGTGGATCTCTCGGGGGATCGTAGCGGCAACAGCGGAGGCCGCGAGGAACAGCAAGAGGGGCGTTCTCATGTCTCCCTGAGGATCCGTGCCCCACTTAAGCCCGTCAAGCGCCCGCCCTGACTCCCTGCTAGAGTAAGCCTCTGAAGGCAGCTTCCCTGCACTCCAGAGCGGCAGAGAGGGGGATCCTGTTGAGTTTGGTACAGACTTTGCAACTTCAGTCACCGCCATGAACAGAACTCCCTTAGCGCTCCTCCTCACCCTCACTGCAGCTGCCTGCTCAGGCTCAGATGACGCCGGCTCCTCGCCGACGATCCAGACTTGGACGACGACATGGGGCGCGGATCAGTCCACCTCATTTGCCTTCGAGGGGGATCTCTTCGCTTACCTAGCGTCCGAGCAGCACTCAGACGCCTTTGACGCGAACGGTGATGGCGATCAGCTGGACTCTTTCCCCGTCGTCGTTGATGTGATCACTGGGGACGAGCTTCAGCTCGGAGTCGCTGCACAGGCTATGGTCTGGGTAGAAGACCACCTCTATATCGACGTCATGGAGGTCGAGGGCGTCGAGGACTTCGACGGCGGTGGCCTCGGCCAGCGCGTACTCCTCCACTGGACCGTGGGGATGACAGACCCCGAGTACGTGGTCACCTTGGACCTCGCGGCCGACCTCGCTCTGGTCTCTACGGGGGAGCTCGCAGTGGCCCTCACCTCCTCTTCGACCACGATTACAGACACCTCGCTAGCGGTCTTTGAGGTGACGAATCCGACCACGCCGGTCTACGTCCTGAACCAAGATGTCTCGGCTGGTACGAACCTCGAACTCCTTGCTGAGGAGGACGGGCTCGTGTTCGTCGGCATTGATGAGACGAGCTCTGGCGTCGACCACAATGGGGACGGGGACGCGCTCGATGAGCGGGTGCTCGCGCTGCTTGACGCGAGCTATGAGGTCGCTCTCGGTGCTTACCCAGACCCCCTCTACACCGTGGGCATGGCCCTGCCGGCCGGTGACACGCCGCTCCTTGCGGAGGTAGACGGCGTCCACAACTGGGTCGTGGCCTTCCTCGTGGATGAGTCCGATCAAGACAACGGGACCACCAACAGCTTGAACACCATCGGGCAGGTCGGCGGGTCCTTCTCTCCATGTCATCCCGGAGATGTAGACGCAGACATCGATGACGAGGTCTTGCACTTCATGGGCTTCCTCGAGGTCACTCACGGTGGCGTCGCAGTGACGAACTCAGGCCTCGTGGGCGGAGAGCGGATCATCTACGCGGACGGCTACGTAGGTACAGTCTCGAGGGAGGGGGATGAGGCTGGCTGCGACCTCAACGGCGACGGCGACCTCAACGATCGAGTTTTTCGCTGGGTGCTCGCGGACAGAAACAACCTGACGCACGAAAACGACGACTCTCGACTGCACGCGCTCGGGAACATCGGCGGATCCAGTGGTGAGATCGCTGAGATGGGGGACCGATTCGTGATCATCGTCAACGAGAGCGCGGATGGTAGAGACCAAGACGGGCACGGGGTGGAAGATCGGGACCTCGTCGCCTGGCTCGCGCCCTCCAGTGAGACGGCGTGGACCTTTCATCACGACGATGACCCGGACTTTGGATGGGTGGTCGCGACCTGGCTCGGTGAGATCCCCGGAACTGCCCGCGTCGGGGTCGGCTTCAGCGAGCAGTCGAACGACTCACCCTTTGACCTCAACGGTGACGGCGATGAGGTCGACAGCGTCCCCACCTTCGCCTACTTCGACTCTGGCACGGGCTTCATGGAGTTCCCTGGCTTCGCGATCGGGGGCGACCCCGACGAGATGGGGATCATGATCCTAGGCAACTACGCCTACTACCGGGTGAGCGAGGTCGAGAACGGCGGAGACCTGAACGGTAACGGCAGTGACTTCGACTACATGCTCTGGGCTAGCGAGCTCACGACAGGTAGGACAGTGAATGTCTCCCTCCTCAACGGACTCTCAGGGACGTCGATCTGGGCTGACCCCTTGAGCGCATCCTGCGCGGCCTTCCTCGTGGATGAGGGTGGTGTCGTGGGTGACGTCAACGGCGACGGTGACACGAGCGGGTTCGCAGTGGGCTACCTGCGCTTCTAGTCTTCACCGAGGGTCACGGCAGTCTGCGTGTCCTCGCGCTGTGGCCCAGAGTCTTCAGTCTCTGCTTCATCCGTGTCTTGGCTGAAGACGAAGACTCTCAAGCAGATCGTGGTGGCTGCGACCCAGAGGAGTGCTGCGAGCCAAAGCGCGCCGCCGGTGCGCTCCTTGAGACGAGACAGGACCGCGCTCGACGGATCCTCGCACCAAGCGCGGAAGACTAGGTCGCGGTCGGGCAGCTTCAACGAGCCGCGCGTCATGCCCCGCAGTTGAGAGCGCTCGAGCTCTCGCCCGTGGAAACTCTTGAGCACAGGGATCGGACGCATGGACGCGTCTTGAGTGCCGATCAAGCGGCAGTGCTCCGGCGCGTTCAGCTCGAAGTAGTAGCGCTTCCAGCGGCTCTCCGCGATCGGCTCGAAGGCGAAGAAGGCCCAGCCGAGGTGCGTCTCGTCCGGGAGTTCGAGGGTCGAGGTCCTGATCGGCGCGCTCGCGTCTGGGTCGTCAAAGATGGAGAGGGTCGCGCGACCTAGCGCGGGGAACATCGACTCTACGGGGAAGGCGAGCGCGCGCAGATCTGCGTGAGCTGAGATGAGGTCGCCTTTGTGAGTGGCGCCCGCCTCAAGGAAGCGGTCACCCCACGGATCGTTCCTCCCGACCTGACCGTGATAACGAACCCACGGTGAGAGCTTGGTCGCAGCCTCGTCGGCGGGTGCGATCGAGAAGTGGAAGGCTCTACCAGCAGAGTCCAGGATGGGTTCGAACTCAAAGCTCGCCCAGTTGGGTACTCCTGGTGAGACCGGAGGCTTCATCGTGACCTCACGCAGGACGACGCCCCCCGGTGAGTTGGCGCGCAAGGTCATCGTGACGTTGCCTCTTAGGGTCTGGCCTACGAGGGTGAGGAGGACGTCGATCCTCCGGAGGCCTGCCTGAGAGCACTCAAAGATCTCACCGGGGGGGCTCTGTGGGTTGATGCCGCCGTGATGGGTGATCAGGGGGATCGTCCGCACATCGATCATCGGGCGTGACCGCTGCAGCCCAATGACAGAGACGCCCAGGATGAGCGCAGCGATCAGGGCTGAGTAGCCCCAGGCGATCGTGGACTTCATCTCAGTCTCCCCAGACCAGGTACTGTTCGACCAAGAGGCCGCGCCATAAGAAGACGGCGTCGTAGGCGATGAGGCCGATCACGAGGCCTGAGACCACTCGCTTGCGCGTCATGATGGGGCCGAGGGCGTTCATGCCTACAGCGGCCAAGACGGCGATCGCGGGTAGCACGGGGAAGAGGTACCGGCCTGCGCTGACGCCGCGCACGGTGATCATCGCGACCTGTGCGAGGACTGCGGCGAAGCACATCAGGAGCATGACACGGTCGCTCCTCTTAGGACTGTAGATCCGCCAGAGGGCGCCGAGGAAGATGAGCGAGGCCATGAAGAGCAGGGCAGATGAGAGTCCGCTCGGGAGGTCACGGGAGTACCAGTTGAAGGCACCAATGCTCGTCCGCCACAGCTCCTCTAGGTTCGTCGTGGAGAGCCCGCGCCCAATACGCTCGCTCATGTCCTCCCAGTTCGTAGGCAGAGAGGGGCTGTGCATGTAGCGCCAGTAGCCATATCCCAAAGCGAGGACCCCGCCGCAAGCGAGGGCGGCTAAGAGGGTCTTCCCAGCGTCGCCTCGCGCAGGCGCAGCTACATACGCGAAGCCTGCGCAGACCACGCAAGCGAGGGTGGTCGTCTTCGTCGCGAAGGCGAAGACGATCAGTACTAATAGGGTCAGCACAGAAGCCAGCGAGAGTCGACCTTGCTTGATCGAGAGCTGGTAAGCGCCAGCTAAGAGGAGCGCTCCGCCGACCACCTTCGCGAGGACGTCGTTGTTTACGACCGCGGCTTGGCGAGCATGCATCGGGAGCCAAGCGCAGACGAAGCCTGCTAGGGCGACGACGGCGAGGTCCTTAGTGACTAGACGTGCGAGAGAGAGGGTGAGCGCGATCATCGCCAGATAGCAGGCGAAGCCGAGCCAGCGTACGTGTCTCAGCTCTTCGAGGGGCCCATCGGCGCCTGACACCTTCATGATCAGCGCGGCGAGAGCGTAATAGAGGGGCGGCTGATGAGTCGCAGTGAATGCGTCTTGGATCTGGTCGAAGTTTGTCGCCCCGCCGTGCCACGGCGCGAAGTCGACGCGACGAAAGAAGTCCTCATCCCGCATGGACTGGATGATTCGTGCCTGGGTGTCACGGATCTCCCCCGTGCTGAGACCTCCGATACGCCTTCGCACCTGAAGCTGGGAGAGCGGCATCAGGCGCCGGTCGTCGTCCTCCTCACGTTCAGCCCCGTACATCTCAACACCGCCCCACGGCGCATGTCCTGTGGAGATGTGGTGCGCATACTCGAGATGCCAAGGCTCGTCCTCTCCCATCCACGGCGGGAGGAGGAGCATGTAGACGAGTCCATGAAGGACGGCTGCGATGAGGAGCAGGCTGCGAGTGCGCCGGGTCTTCATTGAGTGCAGCTTGCCTCTCCGAGGTGCCGAGGGCAACTCGCTGCGTCTATGATCAGCAGGTCGTGACCCCGCCGTTCACCACGAGCGTTTGGCCCGTGATGAAGCCAGCCTCTTCGCTGGCGAGGAAGCCGCAGGCGGCGCCGATGTCGTCGGGGACTCCCCAGCGGCCTAAGGGGACGCCTGCGAGATATTCGGCCTTGAGCTCCTCGGGGTCGTCTTCATGGCGCTCCACGGGGATCCAGCCAGGTGAGATCATGTTGACTGTGATGTTCCAAGGCGCGAGCTCGTTAGCCATGGAGCGAGTCCACCCGCGCTGACCGCCCTTAGCCGCGACGTAGGCGGAGAAGGGGGCGACGCCGCGGTCGTAGACCTCCGAGCCGATGTTGATGATCCGTCCCCAGCGCGCCTCCTTCATGTGAGGGATGCACGCACGCGCGAGCAAGTAAGGCGACTTGATGAAGAAGTCGAGCATCTCCTGATAGAAGTCCCAGTCGTACTCCTCGATCGGCTTCAGCGGCTGCGGCCCCGTCGCGTTGGGCACGACGACGTCGATCGGCCCGAGCTCTGCGCTCACCTCTGCGCACATCCGGTTTACGTCGTCAGGGTCGATGGCGTTGGCTTGGATGAGCATCCCCTCATGTCCAGCCGCAGAGAACTCTGCGAAGGTCTCTTCAGCCTTCTCTCGACCGTTGTAGTAGTTGATTGCGACGGCATAGCCCTTCGCGCCGAGCGCGAAGGCCATGGCTTTGCCGAGGCCCTTGGAAGAGCCCGTGATGAGGGCGACGTGTCGTTGAGTCATGGTTCGATGCCTATAAGGAGTGCAGCGGCTCACTCTCCAGAGCCTAAGAGGAGTGTGAAGAGCGCTTGTACCTCTTCTTCAGAGAGGACGTCGAGGAGGTCCTCAGGCATGCGTGAGGTCCCGTAAGGAGTCCTGGAGCTGACGTCTTCCGCGTCGACTTCGAGCACCGCTTCCTCGGGGTACACGGCCTCGATCACATACACACCTTCAGAGTCGATCAAGAGCCGCCCGATGATCCGCTGGTCATCACCCAACTCGAATACCTCGTCAGCGTATTGATCGCTGATCGTGCTGGAGGGAGCGACGAGAGTCTCTACTAGGTCTGTCGCGCTGAAGCGTCGTCGCGCTCCCGTCAGGTCCGGGCCCTTGGCCCCCCCGGACTGTTCGAAGCGGTGGCACTCTGCGCAGCGGGCCTTCGTGAAGGCCTTGAGCCCAGCCTCGCGTAGCAGCTCTTCGTCGCCGCGCGCAGCGGCGATGGCGCTTAGCTCTGCTCGGGTCCAATCGTGAACGAGCGGAGTGGGCTCTGCGCTGGCCTCTGGGGCGGAGACCTTCCCAGCTGCGAGCTCACCGAGCACGAAGCGCTCGCCCTCCGTCATGCCGGCGAGCACGTCTTTACGAGCGCCTTCTAGGTAACCGGGGTAGCTCGCTCCGCCTCCCTCTGCCTTAGCCTCTCTGCAGAGCTCGAGCCAGGTGCGCCGGAGGTCTAGCGTCCAGCCAACGTGGGCGTGACGTAGGGTGAAGAGGATCGCGAGGCGCAGCTCCTTGTCCTCTGTCGCCCGCGCGATCGCGAGCGAGTCTGCGACGATTCGTTCGCCTCCGAGGTGGACGAGGTGCTTAGTGAGCTCTCTAGTGACGGCGGGGTCCCATGAGCTCAGGCTGTTCCAAGCAGCCTCGAGCTTCTGGATCAGGGCGGCGTTGTCGTTGGGTGTCCCCATCCTCGTGAAGGTGAGCTCGTAGGCGCGCAGGATCGCGAGGGTCTCGTCGGGTTGCACTGCGTCGAGCATCCCGAGGCTCATCGGCGCGAGGGCGGTGAGGATCTCTGGTCTGAGGCTGGGGTCACCGCATCGCGCCAGCGCGATCAGGCTCTGGGCGCCCGTCATCTCACTCTCAGAGAGCGCGCGCTCCTGCCAGAGTGCTGGGTCTTGATGCTCGATCGCTGTGCGCGCGGCGAAGCGGATGTAGCGGTCAGCGTGTCCAAGATGCGGCCAAGCTGCCTCTACGGCGCCATCAGCGCCCGCTCTGTGGAGCGTCTCGAGCTGTGTGCGGAGGAGAGCGAGGTCGCTAGGACCGGGTTCCGTACGAGGAGTGGGCTCGCCGGTGTAGATCACACGATAGACGCCGGACTGGGTGCGGCGTCCACCGGTGGTGAACCATAGCGCGCCGTCCGGTCCGATCGCTGTGTCCGTGACCGGGAGCGGCTTGCCGACGGCGAAGGCCTCGGAGCTCGCGGTGTAGCTCGCTCCCGACGGCTCGAGGTGCACGGCGTAGATCGTTCCGTAGGCCCAGTCTGCGACGAAGAGCGCCTCTTGGTACTTGCTCGGGAACGCGGCGCCGTAGCCGAAGTTGATACCGGTGGGGGAAGAGAGGCCGATGTCCTCGACGCCGGGGAGGCTGTCAGGGGCCCACTCGGGCCACTTGCCGCTGCCGTGTCGCCAGCCAGACTCCGAGCCGCTCACGAGGTGGCTGACCCGCGTCGGGCGGTACCACGGGAGGCCCACGTCCCACTCCATGTCGGAGTCGAAGGTGAAGAGCTCATCGAAGGAGTTGAAGGCGATGTCATAGGCGTTGCGCATGCCGATGGCGTGCAGCACCCAGTGATCGGCGTTGATGTCGGTCTGCACGACCCAGCCGCCCGGAGCCATGTAGC
>JAKVCD010000024.1 GCA_022446815.1 Planctomycetota bacterium | reverse complement strand
ACCCGGACCGCGGCGCTGGCAACTCTGGTGTCCTCTGTCGTATGACCGGGGAAGACACAGTCTGGCCTCACAGCATGGAGGCTCAGCTGCAGTCCGGGAGCGCCGGCGACATCTGGAACATTGACAAGGTCCCGATGGTCGCCGCGCCTGAGCGCACCAGCGGAAGGCACACCCGCGGCAAGCTCGCCTCGAGCGAGCGGCCCCTCGGGGAGTGGAACAACTACCGCATCCGCTGCGACCGCGGCTACTTCCGCCTCGAGGTGAACGGCGCCGTGCAGAACGAGGCGATCTGGTGCGAGGAGGTCCCCGGCAAGATCTGCCTGCAGTCCGAGGGGGCCTATATCGAGTTCCGGAACATCGTCCTCAGGCCGATCGTGAACTGAGCGTTCAGCGCGCAGGCGCTGAGCGGCCTTGCTCTCGCTGCGCTTCGAGCAAGGCCTCGAGGTGGGCGACGACCTCGGGGTGTTCGGCCCAGACGTTCGTGGTCTCGGCTGGGTCTCGCTCGAGGTGGTAGAGCTGCCCCGTGGGCTCGCCCTCCTTGGGCTCCACGCTCGCGGGGCCGGTGAAGCCGCCAGAGCCACGCTTCATGATGAGCTTCCATGGGCCTTGGCGGATCGCGAAGAAGCCGCGCACCGAGTGGTGGACGATCTGGTCACGGATGGGCTCCGTAGCTCGCTCGCCGCGGAGGTGCCTCGAGAGGTCGAAGGAGTCCTCTCCACCAGCCTCCGGGACCTCGCCCGTGATGGCAGCGAAGGTCGCGTAGAGGTCGGTGAGGCAGAGGAGCTCGTCCGTCTCTTCGCCCGAGGGGACGCGGCCGGGCCAGCGCACGAGGAAGGGGACGCGGTGCCCGCCCTCGTGGATGTCTGCCTTCTGACCGCGCAAGCCGTTGTTCGCGTCGTGACCCCACTTCTTGATGTCAGACACCGGCCAGTGCGAGCCGTTGTCGCTCGTCACGACGAGGAGGGTGTCCTCCGCCATCCCGCCAGCCTCAAGCGCGGCCATCACCTCACCCACGACGCCGTCGACCTCGGCCACGAAGTCGCCGTAGTGCGAGATGGCGGTCTTGCCCTCCCACTCCTTGTTGGGGAGCCAGGGCGTGTGCGGCGCGGTGAGGGGCAAGTAGAGGAAGAGCGAGTCGTCTGTCCCGCCCTCGGCGTGAGCGCTGATCCGCGCGCAGGCCTCCTCCGCGAGCTTCGGCAGGACGGCGTGCATGTCCCAGCCCGGTGAGGCCTTGCCGGCGCGCCAGAAGCCGCCGCCCTTTTGCCTGCGGTGCTTGCTGCCTGGGATGTCATCGGTGGGCTCCGAGACCACGTGGTGATCTACGACGTAGACATAGGGCTCCATATCCAGCGAGGCAGGGAAGAGGAAGGCGTGGTCGAAGCCCACCTCGAGCGGACCGGGCTTGAGCGGCTTCGAGTAGTCCGTGGGTTGCTCGTCCCCGAGCCCTAGGTGCCACTTGCCGACGACGTGGGACTCATAGCCGCGCTCACCTAAGACGCTCGCGATGGTCGGCCGGCCCTCCTCGATGAGCGCGCGCGAGCGCCCGTTCAGGACGCCGGACTTGAGGCGCGTGCGCCAGGCGTAGCGACCGGTGAGGAGCCCGTAGCGCGTCGGCGTGCAGACCGCAGAGGGAGAGTGGGCGTCCGTGAAGCGCGTCCCCTCGCGCGCGACGCGGTCCATGTGCGGGGTCGGGATCTTGGAATCGGCGTTGTAGCAGCCGAGGTCGCCTTGGCCGAGATCGTCGGCGAGGATCACGACGATGTGCGGCCGGCTCGGGCCAGTGTCTACCCCTGGGAGGGCGCAGGCAGAGAGGAGAGAGAGGAGGAGGAGGCGACGCATGGCTAGTAGCCTAGCGTCTCGTGCCAAGCTCAGCGCAGCGCAGAGGTCACGCGGACCAGCTCTGCAGCGACCTCGTCCAAGCGCTCGATCACGTTCTCGTTTGTGATCTCATTGTCCTCGTTGAAGTCCTCGCCGGTGACATAGACGAAGCGAGGGAGGCAGAAGGTGCGGAAGTCGAGCATCAGGCTCAGGGTGAGTCCTGAGAGCGACATGTAGCTCATCTTTCCGCCAGCGGCGGCGAGGAAGCCGACGACCTTCTGGGTCCAGACGTCGCGTCCAGTGAGCTCGATGGCGTTCTTGAGCGCAGCGTTGCCGTCGAAGTTGTAGATCGGAGTGGCGATGAGGTAGCCGTCCGCGTTGATGAGCTTCTGCTTGAACTCAGCGACCGCGGGGTCGCCATAGCACGCACCGCCATCACAGAGCGGGAGGGGATGATCGCAGAGGTCGACGAACTCGACCTCTACGCCTGCTGCTTCGAGGCGCTTTTGGGACTCAAGGGCGAGGACTTTGCTGCGGCTCCCGGGCCTGAGGCTCGTAGAGAGGATGAGGTATCGCTGTGCCATAAGGCGGGGAGGTTAGAGGCTCGCTAGGCCCATGACAACCGCCGCGGCTTGCCGTTCGACGAGAGGGGCCCTACTTTGGTCCTGCCCTATGAGCCTTTGTGGCTCGGGGCGGGGAGGCCCATGTCAGAAGAAAACCTCGAGCTCACTCAATCACTAGACCTCGTCCGCAGCGCCCAGAAGGGAGACTCGGGCGCGCTCAACCTCCTCTTCGAGCGCTACTACGAGCGGGTTCGCCGGGTGGTTCGGATGCGTCTAGGCCGCAAGCTCCGCCAAGAGATGGACTCCGGCGACATCTTGCAGGAGACCTTCCTGGCCGCCGCTAAGGCCTTCGACAACTACGAGGTCCGTGAGGAGGCTGCGCTCATCAATTGGCTCGCGAAGCTCGCAGAGAACCAGATCATTCGGGCCGCTGACTACCACGGCGCTCAGAAGCGAAACCAAGACCGCAGGATGCATCTGCAGTCCCTGTCTGGGTCAGGGAACATGTCGGAGACGCAGAGCTTCCAGCTCCCTGCGAACGCACCCAAGCCTATCGACGACGTCGCTGGTTCGGAGGAGGAGGCGCTGCTCGAGCAGTGCGTCGCAGAGCTGAGCGAGGAGTACAAGGAGCTCATCATCTTGCGGGAGTACGCTGGCGCATCTTGGGATGAGATCGCCAGAGAGACCGGCCGCCCTTCACCTGATGCAGCTCGCATGATGCACGGCAAGGCGATGCTCGAGCTCTCGAAGCTCCTCAAGGAGCGCGGCGTCCAAGAGGACGGCGCCTGACGGGAGCTCAGCGACCGAGCAGCTCAAGCGCGTAAGAGCGCAGGGAGCTGTCGGGGTCAGAGGAGACTACGTCGGAGAGCAAGGCCAAGAGCTCTTCATCCATCGGTCTGCCCGCGAGCGCGTCTAGGGCCGCGCGCCGGACGCTCGTGAGGGGCTCGCCTTGGAGCAGCTCGCCGATGGTGTTGAGTATGCCTTGCTGCTCTCGTCCAGCTAAGAGACTGATCGCCTCCTTGCGGACGTAGGAGTCTTCGTCTCGGGCCGCGCGGTTGACGAGCGCTTGGGTCACGTCAGGGGTCTTGATGTGCCGGAGCGCTCGCACAGCCGAGACACG
>JAKVCD010000023.1 GCA_022446815.1 Planctomycetota bacterium | reverse complement strand
AGAGAGGATAGCGCTGAGATGTGGACGTAGAAGGCGTCAGGCGTTGTTTTGCCAAAAGGCTTGTTGGCTGTCAGGTCATGCACCTTCTCCTGGTTTCCTGCAGCAAACAGGAGCTCATCAGCCTGCTCACAGGCTTTCTTGTGGGTTCCGAAGAGGGCTCGGATGTCCAACTGCATCTCGTGAGAGAGCTCGCCCAAGCGAGGCCGCTTGGAAAGACGCGCTATAGCCAGATACACAAGGAGGTCCTGGCGACGGTTCTCTGCGATTGCAGCCCATTCCTCTTTTCCCGTGACGCGGCGAACCACCGCGAAGGCCTGCTTGAGCGTGCCGATTGCCTCCTCGATGGCGGGGGCTTCCTCGAGTTCCCCGGGGCCGGGAAGCCGGCCCCGCTCGGTGAAGAAAGACATTAGCGCTTCGAGGAGAGGCTTGTGCTCCTCAAAAAGGATGTCACTGATACGCGGCTTGGGAGCCGCTGCAACCCTGCGCTGGCGCTTCGCGAGGAAGGTCTGACGCATCGCCTCATCGCGGAATACGACGAAGATCCCGGGGGCTGCCGCTAGGGATTCACCCTCTAGGGCTTGGTCAATGAGGCCCCTCAACTCGGTCTGGTCGAAGAATTTCTGGAAGGTGCCCTTGCGCGTGACCAGTCCGTCTTCGAGCTCGACGCCTTTCAGCCTCTTCCTGTCGTGATTCAGTCGGGCACCAACAATCAAAACCTTGTTGGCTAGCTTCCATGCCTCCTGAATCGCCTTTCGTCGGTCCTTGTCTTCCTCAATCACATTGAGCACAAAGCCTAGGTTGACCACGTCCGCTTTCTTCTTCGGAGCATCTGGGCGATGGCCCGGATCCCAACCTGATGCCTCAACGCCCATGGCCTCTAGGCGACGCAGGTCGTCACCATGGCCACAGCCATAGTCGAAGAAGCTGGCTTCCTCTGTAATCCAGCCCTCTTCAAGGCCGACCTTTACAGTCCGGGAGAAGTCAATCCGGCGAATGGCCGTGCGCTTGGGGTCAACGCGGGCTTTCTTGCTTCGGGATGTGGAGGGTGATGTCGCCATGGCTGAGGCGTCATCATAGTCCCAGCGTCATTGGCGCGCTGAGAGGGGGCCTCAGGGAGGCTATTGGAGCCTAGAGATCGTTGTTGCGACCTGCTCCCAGTCGACCTTCTCAGTCATGTGGCACCAGGAGAGGCGTACGGCCCCTTCAATCCGCTTTCGCTCTAGACCCATCGCCTCTAGGACGTGGCTTGGCTTGTACTCGTGCGATGTACACGCCGATCCATTCGAAACGGCAATCTCGTTCTTGAGGAAGACCATGAGGGCCTCAGAGTCGACGCCAGGGAATGAGAGGCTCATGGCGTGCGGCATGCAGCTATCCGGATCCCCATTGAACATGGGGTCGAGCTGCATCAGTGCAGACAAGGCAGCTTCGCGCTGGGCCAGGCAGGTGGTCTTCCTCTTCTCAATGTCCTTCACGCAGAGCTCTGCTGCCAGGCCGAGGCCGACAGCGAGGTGTACGGGGAGAGTGCCTGGCCGCAATCCACCTTCTTGACCACCTCCATAGTGGAGCGGCGTCAAGGGGCAGGCTGACATGTCACGGCGGCGGGCGATCAAGGCGCCGATTCCCTTCGGCCCGTAGATCTTGTGTCCGCTGATGCTGACGAGGTCGATCCGCTTGCTCTTCAGAGGTTCCAGGTCCTTCCCAAAGCCCTGGGCTGCGTCGACGTGGAGAAAGGCCTCGCTCTCCGCCATAGCCTCGCAGTAGGACTCGATCGGTTGGCGGATCCCCGTCTCGTTGTTCACGTGCATCAAAGAGACGAGCAAGGTGTCCGGTCTCAGGGCACTTTGCAGGGCTTCTGGGTCTGTCCAGCCTCGGTCATCCGCGGCTAAGAGCTCGACTTCAAAACCGCGGCTCTCCAGTGCCTCCAGAGGTTCTAGGACTGCCTTGTGTTCGAGAGGGGAGCTGATGATGTGCTTCCGCCCGCTGCGCTCACCTTCCTCAAAGAGGCCTAAGATCGCGATGTTGTTGCTCTCCGTCGCTCCACTTGTGAAGAGGACTTCGTCCCGTTCTGCTCCGACGACTGCACCGACCTGGTCTCGCGCTTTCTGCGACGCTCTCTTGGCGGTGTTCCCGTACTCGTGAGTCCGACTGCCCGCATTGCCGAAGTCCTCGGTCATGTAGCGGAGCGCCTCGTCCTTCACACGGGGCTCGATGGGGGTGGTGGCGTTGCAGTCGAGGTAGACGGGCACGATCTTGGTTCCTGGTGGGGGCCGTAGCTCTTGAGCAGAGTCTCTTGGAGGAG
>JAKVCD010000022.1 GCA_022446815.1 Planctomycetota bacterium | reverse complement strand
ACGCTGACGGAGTTGCAGGTCGCGAGCCCGAAGAGCGCGACCAGTGCGGCGAGTCGGCTCAAGTTCATCACTCCTCCGTGTACTTCTCGTGACCAGAGTCCTCGAAGGCCTTCACGGTCTTGTAGAGCTCACGAGCTTTGTCGTTGTCGCCCTCCAAGAGCGCGCGCTCCATCTGCAGCATCGCCTCGATGCAGCCGATCATCTCGAGCTTGTAGCCCTTCTGGAGCTCGGCCTTCGCCTCGCCCTCTGCGCGGTCAGCCATCGGGAAAGACATGCCCTTGCATGCGACCGCGGCGCGCTGCATCTCCTGCAACGCGATGAGGGAGTTGGGGTTCTCCTCGGGCTTCTTCAGGTTCCTGCGCAGGAATTTCAGCTGGTCTTGGATGACCACCATGTCCTTCAGGAGGGGAGAGTCTTCCTCGCCATCATCAACCCTCACGGGTTGGCTCGGCGTAGAGGGCATGGCGAAGGAGAGCGCGAGAAGCGAGAGCACGAAGAGTGAGGTGAGTCGAAGAGCGTTCACGGTGAGGTCCTCTTGGTTTGGCTGGGCGGTTCAGGGGTGATCAGAAAGGCTTCGTGGAGCCAGGGCGCGCGATGGGGTAGTGACCCTCAGAGTCAGGCATCGTCGGCGGGTTGCCGCTCCACGCATAGGCGTCAGGCTTCAGCTCGACCTCGGAGTTGAGCGCCTCTTCATAGGTGACGGACTTACCGGAGTAGGTCGCGTAGCGGCCGAGGATTGAGGTGAGCGTGCTCGACGCCCCATAGTCCATCTCGTTGTGCTCTTTGCCCTCACGGATGGCGGTGAAGAGCACGTCGTGCTCGACCTGATACGGGTTCTTGTTCTCTCCGCGGAAGCGCCATGAGCTGCCATCGGTGAACTCCATGCGACCGCCAGAGACGTTCGCTGTCCCTTTGGTCCCGTGGACGTGCTCGCTGACGCTAGACCAGGTGCTGGGTTGGTGGCGGCACTGAGAGAGCATCTTCGAGCCGTCGGCGTAGGTGAACTCGACCATGTGGTGATCAAAGATCTCCCCGTGGTCGAGGCCGGTGCGTACGAGGCGTCCACCTTGGCCTTGGGCCTGCACCGGCGGGCCGCCGTGGATCCAGTTGCACACGTCGATGTTGTGGATGTGCTGCTCGACGATGTGGTCGCCGCAGAGCCAGTTGAAGTAGTACCAGTTGCGCATCTGGTACTCCATCTCACTCTGACCGTCCTGGCGACCGCGCACCCAGACACCGCCAGAGTTCCAGTAGCACCGGTAGAGGAGGATGTCGCCGAGCTCTCCTGCTTGGAGACGACCGACAGTCTCTTGGTACCTCGGGTCATGATGTCGCTGTAGACCTACGCCCACTTTGAGCCCCTTCTGCTTTGCGACCTCAGCAGCCGCGAGCACCTTGCGGATGCCTGCGCCGTCGACGGCCACCGGCTTCTCCATGAAGACGTGCTTGCCTCGCTCGATCGCGTACTCCACGTGCATGGGGCGGAAGCCGGGAGGCGTCGTCAGGATGACGACATCGACTCCAGGGGTGTCGATGGCGTTCTTGAAGCCGTCGAAGTCCGTGAAGCGGCGATCTTCAGGGACGTCGACCTGCTCCGGGTGATTCTTGGTGAGGGTGTTGAAGGATCCCTCGAGGCGGTCCGAGAAGGCATCTGCCATGGCGAGGAGCTTCACAGGCCCGCTCGTAGAGAGGGCTTGTCCAGCGGCGCCCGTGCCGCGACCGCCGCAGCCGACGAGCGCGACGCCGAGCTCTTCGTCTCCGCGCGCTCGGCCCTCCGCGAGTGCTAGGCGCTCTCCGTCCTGAGGGAAGATGCCGCCGCTCGTAAGCCCGGCGCCGACGACGGCCCCGGAGGAGTGCAAGAAGGTGCGGCGTGAGGTCCCAGCGCTGCGCTCGGAGTTCTTGTTGTTGGACATAGCGGTGTCTCTCGTGAGTGGGGTGGGGATCAGCGGCCGCCTCGGCGCTGCTTCTCTTGGATCTCGCGGACGCTGTCTAGGTCAGCTTCCCAGTAGTAGGCCATCTCCTCAAGCGTGGGCTGCTTGAGCGGGCGCACGATGCGGAAGCCGACGAAGGTCGCGTCCGTGTGATACCAGATGCTCTTGGGGAGCTGAGGGTCTTGTACCTTCCAGCCCTTCGAAGACTTACGCCGCGCGGCGGAGCGCAGCATCTCTGGATCGTCATCCCATGAGCCGCCGCGCACGGTGCGCGGGTAGAGCTCTATGGGTTTGTTTAGGGGGGCGGGCACGCTCTCTTCACCGAGGAAGCCGTAGCCGTCTTTGGTGAACGCGTCGAGGACCCACTCGGACACGTTCCCGTGCATATCGTAGAGCCCCCAAGGGTTGGGCTTCTTCGTCCCGATCTTCTGGTACTGATCGTCGGCGTTGTCGAAGTGCCAGGCGTATTCGTCCAAGAGGTCGACGTCGTCTCCGAAGGAGTAAGCGGTCGTCGTCCCAGCGCGGCAGGCGTACTCCCACTCTGCCTCGGTAGGGAGCCGATAGAAGCGCCCGGTCTTGTGTGAGAGCCACTTGGTGTACTGCTTGGCCGCGAACTGTGTCATGCAGATCGCCGGGTAGCCCTCCACGCCCATCTCGAAGTCCATGGGGACATAGGGCGGCGTCGGTCTGCTGACCGCGTCCGCCCAAGCGTCCTGCGGGGTGGTCTCCGCCTCGCCACCTTCGCGCGCTTGGATGTCGAGCTTGAACTGGAACAGCTGGTACTCATCCCAGGAGACCTCATGCGTGCCCATCCAGAAGGCGTCGAGCGAGACCTCGACCTGCGGCCCCTCGCTGTCATCACGATCTTCTTCGTCTTCGGGGCTCCCCATGAGGAAGGAGCCGCCGAGGATGGGGGTCATCTGAAAGCTGACCTCGCTGCCAGGGATCGCCTCAGCGTAAGGCTTCATCTCCTCTGCGCTCTGGGCGCTCGCGCCCTCGACCTCGCGGGGGCTGGGGAAGCCCTCGGGCATCTCGGGGTAGACACCTTCGTTGGACCCCGTCGGCTCTTGGCCGTCGTCATCTACAGAGGGGGCGAGCAGGCCGATGAGGGGCAGGCAGGGGAGGATCGCTTGGAGCTGCATAAGAGAGGGCTTCGCGGCTAGCGCGACGGAGACACGGTTATAAGTCATGAGCACGAGGCTCGCGGTTCATTTCAGCGATTGGTGCCTTCGCGGGATGGCAGAGGGCGAGGTGCGCGGGTTAGAACGGAGAGATGCGCCTGCAGATCGGGATCCTCTTGACCGCGCTCGCCGCTTGCGCGACGAGCGGACAGCCACGAGGAGAGCTTGAGCTCTTCAAGATGGAAGACCCCGCCATGGGTACGCTCTTTCGGGCCTCCTTCTATGCGGCAGACGCCGAGGAGGCTGCGAGCGCATGGGGAGCTGCGATCGCACGAGTGCGCGAGATCGAGCGCGCTGCCAGCGACTGGGACTCCGAGAGTGAGCTGCGGTTGCTCTCTGCGCGATCTGTCGGCGAGTGGTCACAGCTCTCTGATGACCTCGCGGTGCTGCTCACTCGTGCTCAAGAGCTCCACGAGATGACGAGTGGCGCATTCGACGTGACCGTTGGTCCCTACGTGCGGCTCTGGCGGCGTGCGCACCGGCTCTCTGAATTACCTGATCCAGAGCGCCTCAGCGAGGCGTCGCGGGCCGTAGGGATGCAGCGGCTCGAGCTCTTAGAGGATCGCGCGCGCTTGCTCGCAGAGGGGATGCGGCTCGACCTCGGCGCGATCGCCAAGGGCTATGCCCTCGATGAGGCTCTCAAAGTCTTCAAGGAGCGGGGCATCGAGCGCGCGCTCTTCGATGGAGGGGGTGACCTCCTAGCGGGCGGCCCGCCTCCAGGTCTTTCTGGATGGGTCATCGCTGTCCGACCGCTGGGAGGTGAGGGGCGAGGGTGGCCGCTTGAGCTCGCGCACCGCGCGATCGCGACCTCTGGAGATGCAAATCAGTTCGCGCTGATAGAGGGGCAGCGCTACTCACACATCGTGGACCCAAGGAGCGGGTGGGCGCTCAAGGGCTCCCAGGCTTCAGCGGTCACAGCCCTGGACTGCGCGACCGCTGACGCGCTGGCCTCTGCGCTGTGCGTTATGGGTGAGGACGGGGTCGCCCTCCTTGAGCTCCTGCCTGAGATCGAGGCTTGCTACTGGGGTGACGGAATCGGCGAGTATGGGACTTGCGCAACCGGGGGACTTCGCTGGATGATGGCTGCCCCGCCTGAGCACGGGGTCACGAGCCCCCGTCTCCGCTAACAACCCAAGCCGAGCCCTCCCCGAGGCCTCTTTGAACACCATGAAAGACCGCACCCAGCCTACCCGTCGTGATCTCATCGTCTCCAGCACTGCCGCGGCGGTAGTCGGCGCTACTCCGGTCCTTGGGCGCCGTGGCGAGAGCAGGGAGACCTTGAAGGTCGGGCTTATTGGCTGTGGTGGACGCGGGACGGGCGCCGCGGCGCAGGCGCTGCGCGCTGACCCCAACACGAAGCTCGTCGCTCTCTGCGACGCCTTCGAGGACCATCTGGAGAACTCCCTCCGAACCCTGACCGGCACAGCGGACATCGCTGACCGGGTCGAGGTCACCCCTGACCACAAGTTTGTCGGCTTTGAGGGCTACAAAGGGGTCATCGACACCTGCGACGTCGTCCTCTTGGCGACCTCGCCGCACTTCCGCCCCATGCACGTCGAGGCAGCGGTGGATGCTGGAAAGCACCTCTTCGTCGAGAAGCCGGTCGCTACCGACGGGCCTGGCTTGCGCAGGATCTGGAAGGCATGTGACAAGGCGAAGGAGCAAGGCACGGTCGTGGTCTCAGGTCTCTGCTACCGCTATCAGTTCGCGAAGCAGGAGACGGTCAAGCGAATCCACGACGGAGCGCTCGGTGAGATCACGGCGATGCAGACCTCCTACAACACAGGCGGCCTGTGGCACCGAGGTCGTAAGCCCGAGTGGAGTGATATGGAGTACCAGATGCGCAACTGGCTCTACTTCACCTGGCTCTCGGGGGATCATATCGCGGAGCAGCACATCCACAGCCTCGACAAGATCGCTTGGGTGAAGGGCTCCTACCCGACCAAGTGCGTCGCCTCGGGCGGTCGCATCCAGCGCACGGAAGAGAAGTGGGGGAACATCTACGATCACTTCAACACCACCTATGAGTGGGAAGACGGCGTGCGCGCCTTCAGCTCTTGCCGGCAGATCTCAGGCGCCGCGAGCGACGTCTCGGACTGGGTCTGGGGCACGAAGGGCAAGGCGAACATTCAGGCGCACCGCATCTGGGCTGACGAGAAGTGGCGCCACAAGAGCGAAGGTCCCGACGACATGTACCAGAACGAGCACGACGCCATGTTCGCGGCGATTCGAGCTGGGGAGGTCATCAACAATGGTGACTACATGTGCGAGAGCACGCTGATGGCGATCATGGGTCGGATGGCGGCCTACACTGGCCAAAGCGTGACTCGCGAAGCGGCTTTGAACAGCGAGCTGGACCTCTCGCCGCCGAGCTATGACTGGACCGCGCTTGAGACGCGCCGGGTCTCTATCCCCGGCGTCACGAAGTTCATCTGAGCTAGAAGAGCGGCGCGCGGCCGTCTCCTAGCGAGGTGGCGGGCGCGCCCAAGCGCTCTAACATCGCGAGGTGCAGGTCGTTCATGGGGGTCTTCTCAGGGTAGCGGACCGCCTCCCCTGTCTTGATCCCGCCGCCGCGACCTGCGAGAAGGATGGGCAGGTCGTGGTGTGCGTGGGAGTTCCCGTCCGCGATCCCAG
Organism: Planctomycetota bacterium; assembly: GCA_022446815.1. GTDB lineage: Bacteria > Planctomycetota > UBA1135 > UBA1135 > JAKVCE01. The sequence goes on along the minus strand of JAKVCD010000022.1, from coordinate 10,534 downwards.
ATCCATAGACGATCATGCTCGAGTCGAGGAGAGTCTCCCCGCCCTCGGTGATGCTGCTCAGGCGGTCGAGGAAGTAGGCGAGCTGTTCCACATGAGCGCGGTTGATCTTGCGGATGTCTGCTTGCTTGACCGGATCCTTGCCGTGGTGTGAGAGGGAGTGATGCCCCTGTGTGACTCCGACCTCTTTGTGGGCGCGGTTGGAGCCCTCGTTGCCGACGAGGAAGGTCGCGAGGCGGGTGGAGTCGGTCTCGAAGGCGAGCGCGATCACGTCGTAGAGCAGACGCTGGTGCTCGGCGTGGTCGTCGGGGATGCCCTCGGGGGCCCTCGAGAGAGGGACCTCCTGCGCGCGCTTCTCTTGGCTGAACTCGAGGCGGCGCTCTAGCTCACGGATCCCGTCGAAGTACTCCTCGAGCTTGTCCTTGTCTGCCTTGCCGAGCTTGCGGCGCAGGCGCCGGGCGTCGGCGAGGACGTAGTCGATGATGCTCAGGCGCCGTTCCTCGCGGACGGCGAGAGCGGCGGCTGTCTCGACCTTGCCGCCTCCTCTGAAGAGGCGCTCAAAGACCAGCCTCGGGTTCCGCACTTTACCCGCGGGGGTCTTCTCGGAGAGCCACGAGATGTGCCCGGAGTAGGCGCAGGAGTAGCCGGAGTCGCACTGACCCGAGACCCTCGCACCCTCACAGCCGACGACGAGGGAGCGGAAGGGGGTCTCTGCGCCGATGGCGTCCGCGGCGACCTGGTCAGCGCTCTTGGCGAGCTTGACTGCGCCGTCGGTCTTCAGGGGTTGGACCCCTGTCAGGAAGACCGCGCTCGCGCGGGCGTGGTCGCCCGGGCCGTCGCCGTTGGCGCGTGCCTTCTGCTGATCCAGTCCCATGAGCACGGACAGGTGGCGCTTGTGCTTTGCTAAGGGTTTCAGGATCCAAGGGAGCTCGTAGCTCTTTCCAAGGCTCGTCGGCCGCCAGTCGGGCATGTGGACCCCGTTCGGCACGTAGATCCACACAGCGCGGGTGGGCGCCTTCACTGAAGGGGTCCGAGTCGCGCCAAAGACTGTGGTGGGGCTCATCGCCTCGAGGGCGGGGAGCGCCATCGCCGTGCCGAGGCCGCGGAGCAGTGTGCGTCTGGAGAGGGGCTTTCGCATCAGTTCGAGTCCGTGCTCAACATGGTAAACGCTCTCGTCTGAATCACAGCCCTGATCATGCCTGCGAGGCTGGGAGTAGGGCCTGCGGTCTCGAGGATCTTGGTCATATGACCCCGATCTGTGCGCTCGAGTCCGCGTCCTAGGGCATAGACAAAGAGCTTCTCAGCGAGGGTGCGCTCGAAGGCGTCACCGTCTAAGAGGTGCTGTCCCATCTCGAGCGGCCCCTCAAAGCTCTGCCCGTCGGGGAAGACGCCTGAGGCGTCAATCGGCTTCCCCTCGCTCTCGTCGCGCCAGCGTCCGATCGCGTCGTAGTTCTCCATGGCGAAGCCGATGGGGTCGATCTTGTCGTGGCACACAGCGCAGGCGGCGTCGTCTCGGTGGCGCTCAAAGCGTTCCCTCAAGGTCGCGCCAGACATCTCGGTATCTGGTGAGAGGGAGTCGTTGCCTGGTGGAGGAGGGGGCGGCGGCGTGCCCAAGATAGCCTCGAGCACCCACTTGCCACGGCGGACGGGCGAGGTCCTCGTGGGGTTGCTCGTCGCAGTGAGTACGCTCGCGTGGCCGAGCAGCCCGCGACGCGGTGTCTCTATGAGGGAGACGACGCGCATCATCTCACCGCTCACTCCTTCGACGCCGTAGTGCTCTGCGAGGCGTTCGTTTAGCAGAGAGAAGTTCGCGTCCATCAAGGTCGAGGCGGGGAGTTCGTTCCGAAGCACATGGTCGAAGAAGCGCAGGGTCTCCTCGGTCATGGAGAGGCGCAGCTCTTCATCGAACTCAGGGAAGAGCTCGTCATCAGGGCTCGCTTCGTTGAGGACGCCGATCTGCAGCCACTGGGTGGCGAAGTTCTTCGCGAGCGCGAGCGATCGTGGGCTCTGGAGGAGGCGATCGGTCTGCTGCGCGAGGACCTCGGGGTCGCTGAGGGTCCCCAGCGCGGCGAGCTGGCGGAGCTCCTCATCAGGGCTGGTGCTCCAGAGGAAGTAAGAGAGGCGCGTGGCGAGCTCCCAGTCGGTGAGCGGTGCAGATGCCGCGGCCTCTTCGAGGTCTTCTCCAAACTCGATGCGGTAGATGAAGTTAGGTGAAGAGAGCAGGACCGTGAGCCCGAGGCGCACTCCCTCTTCTAGGCTGTAGCCCTCGGGGACAGTGCGCTCGAGGCGGCCAAGCTCAGTGCGGGAGATCGGCCGACGCCAGACGCGCTCCGCGAGGTGTTCGAGGATCCTGAGCTGGCGTCTGCGAGCGGTCCCTTCACCAGCGACCGCTTCGCTCATGAGGTGTCTCTGGAACGCGCTGATCTTGGGTCGGTCTACGGGCCCCTCTACCTCGATGGCTGTGATCATGACGTTCCGGTCACGACGGGTCCCGTCAGGGAGCTTGGGCTTATAGAAGTCGTTGATGAAGCGCGCAGCGATGAGGCGCTTGCCTTTGGAGACGCTGACCTTGAGCTCTAGCGTGTCAGGCTTCTCCTTCGTCCCTGGGATCTCGAAGACTCTCAGGCGCTCTCCATCGAGCTTCAAGGCGACCTTCGCGAGCTCATCACCTCCTTTCGTAGACCAGCCGCTGAAACGGAGCACGTACTCGCCGTCGCGAGGGAAGTCGTACGTCGCCTGAGCCTCCGCGACCCAGGGCAGCCAGACCGCGCCGCTGCGGAACTCTCCCTTGTCCGTCTTGAGCTCGCCGGTGTATCGACGCTTGCGCTTCTCGCCGCGTCGCTCGACGATGATGGCCTCCTCAGCGATCAGCTCCGCGGCCTCGAGGTAGCGCTCTAGCGTGAGCTCCGAGACCGAGAGGGCCTCACCGACGGTGTCGAAGCCGTGACCGACCGTATCTGCTGGGAAGAAGCTCTTCGCGTCGAAATCGACCCCGAGGAGGTCGCGCACAGTGTTCTCGTACTCGACGGCGTTGAGCCTGCGCAGCACGACCTCTCCCGGCGGAGCGGTCTCTGCATCGACCGCTCCGAACTCACGCGAGATCCAAGCGAGCGCGCTGTCAATCTCGTCTTGCTCGGGGCGGGCCTCAGACTTTGGCGGCATGTCGCCTGCGAGGAGTCGGCGCTCCACATCGAACCAGAGCTCCGGCTCTCTGAGGGCAGCCTCTCTTGTCGTGAAGCGAGCGAGGTTGAGGCCAGCTTCAGGTTCGAAGTCGTCATGACAGAGCGCGCAGTGCTCTGCCAAGAACGTCCCCATATCAGAGCTGAAGGTGTCCTCCTGCGCGCTCGCACTGCCTGCAAACAGGAGCGTCAAGGCAGCTAGAGTTGAGGCAGCGCGCGACATGGAAGGGCCAGCCTACCAGCGCGCTGCGATTTGGTCTGCTCTGCAATCTCTAGGCAGACCTGTGAGCTTCAGTTAGAGCTCTCTTCTTCGTCGCGCCGCTTGCGACACCTCGTGCATCCGCGTCGGTTGCCTAGGTGCGCTCCGATCAACAGGAAGCTGCCTGTGATCGTCGCGATCCCGGCAGGAGGCATATGGAGCCGAGACTCGCCATCTTCGCCTGTGACGACTGAAGGGCAGCACTCGGTGCATGCCCCTTCGGCGTCCTCGATGGGCTCAGCAGCTGCAAGCACTGGGATGGGGTCCAAATCATCAGGGAGATAGGGCAGGGCGCTCCCCGTGAGGATGAAAGTGATACCCGTCAGCGCAGTCAATAAGACCCAACGCTCCTTGTGCTCTCGATAGCCATAGATCACGACGGTCAACGCTAACGGCACGACGAACAATGCCATCGCAGCGTGAGAGGCAGGGTGCGCCCAGACTTTAGCGAAGGCCGGCATCGCTAAGAAGAAGAGGGGAGAGACCAGACAGTGGATCGCGCAGAGGGTAGAGGCCATGCTGCCGATCTTGTCCCAGCGGCCGGAGATCGGCACACAGGTTGCTTCGCTTTGATTTGTCATTATCCAGCTCTCCGACAGTCCTGGCACTTCCCATGAAGTAGGACTTCATGGCTGGTCATCTCAAAGCCTGCGGGCAACAGGTCCTCTAGGTCGCTAACACAGCCTTTGAGGTCAAAGGCTCGGGAGCATTCGACACAGAGGAAGTGGTGGTGGTGCTCTAGGTCCGCTGGCTCGTAGCGTACGGCCCCTGATTCCAGCTCAACCGCGACTAGTCTGCCCTCTTCGACGCCCAGCTTGAGGGAACGATAGATCGTAGCGATGCCGATTGCAGAATCGGGCTTTCCCTCGCTGAGCTTCGCTAGGAGCTCCGTAGCGGACATAGGACCTTGCGCGGAGGCTAGGGCAGCCATGACCGCCTTGTGTTTCTTGCTGATTTGAGCCACTTAGTAATGATAATCAGTTCTCAAAACCAGGTCGATCATCCGTTATGGATTTATCTCCTGAGCTAGCCCGTGGGACTCTTACTTTGCTCTACGGCGTCTGCTCGAGGGTTCATGACTCGAAACCAGAACGGCGGGACGAGGGCAGCGAGCATCATGGTCGGGTAACCCGCTGGGAGGCATGGCGCGTCGGCACGTGCCCGGAGCAGGTCATAGGGCCGGCTCGCCTCCATGTGATGGTCGGAGTGACGCGTCAGGTGAAAGAGGTAGGCGCTCGTCAGGGCGTGAGTGCTGTTCCAGCTGTGATGGTCTGCGACTCGCTCCAAGCGACCGTTCTCCAGAGTGGCGCGAGTCAGGCCGTAGTGTTCGATGTAGTCGGTGACCTCTAGCAGGAAGACCGCCATCGCCGCCTGGCCGAAGAAGAACACGACGATCAGCGGACCGCCGAAGAGATAGAGGCTCGTAACGAGCGCGGTCTGAGTGATGAGGTACCGCAGCCTCCTGTTACGCAGGCTGAGGGCTGGGATACCGGCGCGCTCGCAGCGCTTGCGCTCAAGGCGCCACGCGCTGGTCATGCCTGTGAAGACCGCGCGAGGGATGAAGGCGTAGATGCTCTCACCTCTCCTCGCGGTCACAGGGTCCTCGTAGGTGCCGACGAAGCGGTGATGCCCAAGCACGTGCTCTATGCAAAAGTGCGCGTAGCACACCATGCTCATCAAGATCTCTCCCATGGCGCGATGGAGTCGGCCGCGGCGGTGCATCAGTTCATGAGCGATCGTTATCCCACCTGCTCCTGCGACGCCGCCCATGGAGATGCAGATTCCGATGAGCTCCCAGGTCGCGGGCCTGTTCTCCAAGATCGAAGCGACGGTCCACGCAAAGACGGCGATCTGTGTCGGGACCCAGAGCTCGAGCGCCAGGTCATGGAAGCGGCTTCTCGGGGCGTCGAGGTCCGCCTCTCTCGTTGAGTGGCCTGAGAATGCGTCCATAAGAGGCGTCACGAGGAACACATCTAGGAGCATGAGGTAGGTCCATGCACCTCGCAGCTCCACCCCGATGAGGTGGAGCATGGGGAAGCTGTAGGCGATGAGGAAGGGGAGTCGGGGCACGGGTAAGAGTTTGCTCTCTCTGGTAGCGCAGCGGGAGGGGGATTCGAAGTGCAGCGAGCAGCGTGAGGGAATGTTTCAGCTTTCGTACTCCTGCCGGAGCTCTTTGATCGGTTTGAGAGAGGCGCTCTGGGGCCGCCCTAGCGGTCATTCTGCAGGGCATCTCGCATGCTGTGCGACTCTCAGAAGAAACCGCAGGCAGCAAAAGCGTATTCCTAATAAACTTATGTAATGACTTGAGCAAACGGTTTCAATAAGGCCTTTTTGAGGGGCCTTAAGGGGCTAGGTTCACGTCACAGTTGCAGCTCGGCCTGATTCTCCCATGATCCATCACAATCGCTCTAGCCAGACAAATTGGCTCGATCCTCACGACCTCGCTCGTGAGAGGGGCGAGCGTAGGGGCAGCGGTGATTCTTCCTCTCCCTCATCTGCAGTGGAGAGTGGAGAACTCGTCATCCGTTACTCGATGGATGGAGACGATGTGTCGAGGGACGCCTACGTGCACTCTCACGAGAGCTCCACGATCTTTCACCTCTCTGGTTGGGCCTCTGCTGTCGAGGGGGCATTTCAAGCTGAGAGGCGTGATCTGATCGCTAAGAGAGGTGACGCCTTGGTCGGTGTCCTGCCGCTCTCAAAGTGTCGGCGCGCGCTCGGCGGCAGCAACTGGATCTCGGCGCCCTGGGGTGTCTATGGGGGTCCAATCGCTGACACTCCAGAGATCTCAAGAGCGCTCGTAGACGTCGCGATTGAGCGCGCGAGCGAGGCAGGCGCCAAGCGCCTTGACCTACGATGCCTAGAGGACCCAGAGCTCCCGGAGCTCTCCAAATCCGACCTTTACGTGACCTTCCGAAAATCTCTACCTCGGAGGGTGGAGGATGTGCTTGGGACATTCCCGAAGACAGAGCGCAGATATGTAAGGCACGCGGTGAGTCGACATGGCCTCAGCTTTGAAGAGGGGAGCGGATATCTCGGAGACCTTCATCGGCTCTTCTTGACGAGCAAGCGCAGCCTCGGATCTCCCGGACTCCCTACTGCTTGGTGGGGCGCGCTCGAGTCACAGCGTGACCTCGACTATGTGCTACACGCTGTGCGGCGGGGCTCGGAGATCTTGGCGGTAACTCTCACCTTCCTTCACAAGAAGGAGGCAGCGATGTACTACATCGGGACGGCACCAGACGCGAACCGCAAGTACCACGCGACGACCTTCCTCATCGAGAGGTGCATGGAGTGGTGTGTGTCTAATGGGTACGAGCTCTTCGACCTTGGTCGGAGCCGAAGAGACTCTGGGGCATGCGCCTTTAAGCGCAACCAAGGCTTCGAGTCCATCCCGCTCAATTACCGACACGCGCTCCTCTCGAGTGACGCGAGCATGCCCTCGTTTACTCCGTCTAACCCGAAGACTGCGATCCTAAGGAAGACCTGGTCTCGGCTTCCCTTGTGGGCCTGCGGAGGGCTGTCGAACCGTCTCGCGAGCTACCTCCCCTGAGCAGCAGCTCTAGAGCGAGCTCGCACAGAGAAATAGGGCGCTGCGAAGAACTCTTCTGCCCTTACTCTGTTCTTCGTTCACTATGAAGATCCTCTTTACAGCGCTGCTTTGTCTCGCGGCTTCAGGGCCTCACTCGCAGGGAGAGGGCGCTGCGATCGCCTGGTTTGGAACTTGGGAGCAAGGCCTCGCCGAGGCGAAGCGCTTGGACTTGCCCATCCTCTTGCACTCAGCGGCCCCCCGCTGCGGCGGTGTCCCAGGGATGTGGTGACCGGGCTTTCAGGATACGAACGAGAAATATCTCTCCGATCCTGCCGTGGTCACGGCATCCAGAAGCTTCGTCTGTGTTCGACCCAAGTCTTTCGAGGACTGGGATGAGTCGGAGCTCCTCCTGTCGATCTTCAGCGGTCGCACCGGTCGCTTAGAGAATACGGTCTTCACGATCCTCGACGCTGAAGGTGAGAAGCAGCTCACTCGTAGCGGTCGGTCCCCGAAGTGGATCTCTGAAGACGCTGATGAGTTCGCTGCGCTGCTCAACGAGCTCGCAGAAGAGCACGTGCGTCCGACTAAAGCGAAGGCAAGGCAGCGCTCATTGCCGACGATCAAGGGCCTCAAGCTGGCCATGAACGTCGCCGCCTGCGACTCCATGCCGCTCGTGCTCGCTGTAGGGAGAGATGAGAAGGCGACCAAGAAGCTCTCTGATCGACTAGCGCCGCTCGCCTGGAGTGATGAGCTCATCGGCCGCTTCCGCTGGGTCTCTCTCGCAGGGACAGAGGAGCTCTCTGAAGTAAAGGGGCTGCCGGCAGAGCCCGGGCTCTACGTTGTTCAAACGGACGCCTACGGGATCACTTGCGAGCTCTTGTCCCAGGCCAAGCCGACCGCGAAGGAGAAGGCGCTCAGCGAGGCCTTGAGAGCAGGGCTCCAGGCCTTCGACCCGCCGCGCACGCGGCGCCGGGGCATGCACGTCCGCGAGGGGGAGCGAAAGGGCTACTCCTGGGAGCACGCCACCGGTCACTCGGAGCGTGTCCCTTTCACCGGCAAGAAGGGCTGATCGGGGCCTCGGAGCGAGGGGTGTGTGAGGTCGGTTAGAGTGAGCGCATGCAAGCGCTCCTTATCGCCGCACTGACCCTCTCCGCCCCTCAAGATACCCAGACCCTGACCGAGCGCTTTGAGGCGCCGGAGGGTGTCGTGGTGAGCCTCTGGGCTGAGTCTCCCCAGCTGTACAACCCCGCCGCCATCGACGTGGATCCGAAGGGGCGCGTCTGGGTCGCGGAGGCTGTCAACTACCGCAGGTGGGGGGGAAGAAACCCTGGCGTGGATCACCCCGAGGGGGACCGCGTCGTGATCCTAGAAGACACGGACGGCGACGGGAGCGCAGACAGCTCTAAGGTCTTTGTCCAGGACGCGGACCTGACCGCGCCCCTGGGGATCTGCGTCGTCCCTCCTCGCGTGTATGTCTCTTGCTCTCCCCACATCTTCGTCTACACCGATGAAGACGGCGACGATGTCCCCGACAAGCGGGAGACCTTCCTCACAGGCTTCGGAGGCTTCGACCACGACCACGGCGTCCACTCGGTCGTCGCCGGCGACGACGGCTGGCTCTACATCGCCGCAGGGAACGCGGGCCCGCACATCGTCACGGGCAGCGACGGCGCCACCGTTCGCTCAGGGAGCATCTACACCGGGGGCTCTCCTTACAACGGCAGGAACAGCCCGGGCCTCGTGAGCGACGATGGGATGGATTGGACAGCAGGCATCATGCTGCGCGTCCGTCCTGACGGGACCGGGCTCCATGTCTTCGCCGACAACTTCCGCAACCAGTACGAGGTCGCGCGCGACTCCTTCGGCAACCTCTACACCGAGGACAATGACGACGACGGCAACCAGGGCTGCAGGACGGCATGGGTCGCAGAGGGCGCTCGCTATGGCTACTTCTCGGAAGACGGCTCGCGCACTTGGCGTGCAGACATGCGTCCGGGGCAGGACGTCCAGACCGCGCACTGGCACGCCGACGACCCAGGCGTGATGCCGACTTGGACCATCAACGGCGCTGGCGGTCCGACTGGTGTGTGTATCTATGAAAGTGGGCCGATCGCTGGACTTGAGGGCGCGGTGCTGAACTGCGACGCCGGCGCAGGCGTCGTCTATGCGCACAAGCCCGTAGTCGAAGGCTCGGCATATCGTCTAGAGCCCTCTGTCTTCCTTGGTCGCACCGACTCGAGCGGGCGCGCCGCAGACGACGGCAAGGGTAAGTGGTTCCGTCCGAGCGACGTCTGCGTCTCAACGGACGGCGCCATCTATGTCGCGGACTGGTATGACCCGGGCGTCGGTGGGCACGGCGCGGGTGACCGCGAGTCTTACGGGCGCATCCTGCGAGTCGAGCCTGAGGTGTACACAGCCGAGGTGAGAGAGGGGCTGCGCTCTCCTTGTCTCAGCGTCCGCGCGGTCGAGCGGGCGCGCCTCATCGCGATGGGGTCTGACGCCGAGCCGATCGTCAGCGAGCTCTGGCGCGACCCGGACCCGCGTGTCGTGTCTCGGGCCATGCAGCTCGCGATACAGCACTCTCCTGGGGGCAGGGCAGCCTTCGCCGCGCACGACTTCGACTGGACGCCGGAGCTGCGCATCGCCGCCCTGCGGACGCTCTGGCTGCACGCGCCCGAGATGATCGCGCCCTCATGGGAGGAGCTCGCCTCCGACGCCTCACCGCTTGTGCGCGCCACCTTCGCGCGCCTCCTCGGGGACCTCGACTGGGAGGAGCGTGCGAGAGCCCTCCTGACCATCGCCTTGCACCATGAGGTCGGAGATCGTGTGTCCGTCGAGTCGATCGGGATCGGCGCGCGCGGTCACGAGGGCGAGCTGGCGCTCCTCCTCGCCGAAGCGCTCGCTATCGAAGGTCTCCAAGAGGAGGCCTACCGCGAGCTGCTCTGGCGACTCCATCCGGTGGAGGCCGTCGAGCCCATGCTCGCCTACGCCATGGATGAGGCGCTCTCTCTCGACGCGCGGGTTCAGATGATCGACGGGCTCGCCTTCTGCGAGGCGCGCGAGGCGGCGGACGCGATGTTCGTCCTCTGGCATGCGGGCCCTGCGGACACGAGGGACAAGGCGCGCTGGTGGTTCAACAACCGCTTAGAGAACAGCTGGCGCGAGTATGCGCCTCCCGGCTCGCGCCCTGACGTCGACCTCGGCGCCGCGACTGAGCGTTGGTCGAGCGGCGTCATCCGCTCGGGACTCACGGACGTCGATGTGGACGTCACGGGCGGGGGGCGGGTCTGGCTCGTCGTGACGGACGGCGATGACGGCGACTCCTGCGACTGGGCGGACTGGATCGACCCGCGCTTCGTCTTGGAGGACGGCGGGGTCGTCCCCGTGCGGAGCTGGGACGCGGCAGAGCAAGGCTGGGGCATAACTCGACTCGACAAGAACGCGAGCAACGGTCCGCTGCGCGTCGGCGACGAGACCTTCGAGCGCGGGATCGGGACCCACGCGAACGCGCAGATCTTGCTCCCGGTTCCGAGCGGCGCGCGCCGGCTCTTGGTCTCTGTCGGGCCG
>JAKVCD010000021.1 GCA_022446815.1 Planctomycetota bacterium | reverse complement strand
GGCCAAGGTCACCTTGTCGCAGCGCAGCGCGCGGTAGACGGGGTTGTCACGCAGGGCGTCGATCGCGCGGCGCTTGCCGACGAGGAAGCCCGCCTGCGGTCCGCCGAAGAGCTTGTCGCCGCTGAAGAGCACGACGTCGATCCCTGAGGCCACGGCGTCCAGGACGCGCGGCTCGTCTCCCAGGGGGAGCGGGTCGAGGCCCTCGGACTCGAGGAGCCCGGAGCCCAAGTCGAAGGCCGTCGGCACCTCGTGCTCGCCGCCTAAGGCCGCGAGGTCCGTCGGGTTCACCTCTTCGGTGAAGCCGACGACGCGGTAGTTGCTCGTGTGGACCTTCAAGAGGAGGCCCGTGTTCTCAGAGAGCTTCTCGGCGTAGTCCGAGAGGCGCGTGCGGTTCGTAGTGCCCGCCTCGACCAAGGTGGCGCCCGCGCGCTCCATCACAGCGGGCACGCGGAAGGAGCCGCCGATCTCGACCAGCTCGCCGCGGCTCACCACCGCCTCGCGGTTGCGGGCGAAGGTCGACAGGACGAGCATCACCGCGCCCGCGCAGTTGTTGACCGCGATCCCTGCCTCTGCGCCCGTGAGCTCACAGACGAGGGAGGCCAAGTGATCGTCGCGGCGGTTGCGCTGGCCGGTCTCGCGGTCGACCTCTAAGACGCAGTAGCCTGACGCCGCGCGGCGCATGGCCTCAGCAGCCTCCGGGTGTACCGGGGCCCGGCCGAGGCCGGTGTGGAGGACGACGCCCGTGGCGTTCACCACCGGGACGACGCCGCGGCGGGCCTCAGCGGCCAGGCGCTCTTGGAGCGCCGCAGCTGCCCCCCCCGCGGCGAGGGAGGCGCCTAGGGCGTCGGCGTCTAAGCGGCCCTTGGCGATCTCTTGGCGCCAGCCGTCGAGGATCTCGCCTAGGGCCCGCACGAGGCGGTCGTGGGGCATGTTCGCGCCTGCCTCGGCCACGGCCTCGTCCCTCAGGAGCTCGTCCACAGAGGGCAGGAGGCGGAAGGCGGCCTGGCGCGCGTCAGAGTTCGGGGAAGACATGACATCCGAAGTCTACGACGCATCAGTACACTCGTGCTATGTCGTCTGCCACGACCTCCCAGAATTGGAAGCTGAGAGAGCTAGACAGCGCCCTCGGAGAGGAGCTGGCGCGGGGTACAGGCCAGCCGCCGCTCCTCGGCAGGCTCCTCACCGCCCGCGGAATTGAGAGCCTCGAGACCGCCCAGGCGCACCTCAAGCCCAACTTCGCCGGGCTCCACGACCCGAGCCAGCTCCCCGGCATGGAGGCCGCCACGGCCCGCTTGCAGCAGGCCATCGACGGCGGAGAGACCATCCTCATCCACGGAGACTACGACGTGGACGGGACCACCGGCACCACGATCCTCGTGCGCCTCCTCCGGCACTTCGACGCGAAGGTGGCCTGGCACATCCCCAACCGCTTCACCGACGGCTACGCCTTCGGCGACCACTCCATCCGCAAGGCCCAAGAGACCGGCGCCACCCTCGTCATCAGCGTGGACAACGGCACCTCCAGCCTCGAGACGATCACCGAGCTCAAGGAGCTCGGCATCGACACCATCGTCACCGACCACCACGAGCCGCCGACCGGCGCACTCCCGCCTGCAGTCGCCATCGTGAACCCCAAGCTCCCGGACTCGGCGTATCCCTTCCGCGAGCTCTGCGGCGGCGCCGTCGCCTTCAAGCTCGCCTGGGGTCTCTGCCAGAGGATCAGCGGCGCCGAGCGCGTGCGCCCCGAGCTCGCCGACTTCCTACGAGACAGCATGGCCTACGTCGCCATCGCGACCTTCTGCGACGTCGTCCCCCTAGAAGACGAGAACCGCATCCTCGCTCACTTCGGCCTGCGCTCCCTCTCCGGCACGAGGATCGAGGGCCTGCGCGCGCTCCTAGAGGTCTCCGGTCTCGACGACGGGCGTAAGCTGCGCGGCGACCACATCGGCTTCCAGGTCGGCCCGCGCATCAACGCGCCCGGGCGCCTCGAGACCGCGGCCAAGACCGTCGAGGTCTTGCTCGCCGACGAACGAGACGAGGCGCGACGCCTCGCGAAGGCCATGGAGGAGCTCAACAGGACGCGCAAGGAGATGCAGGCCGCGCTCTCTCAAGAGGTCATCGAGCGCGCGGGTGCCCTAGGTCCTACGAGCGAGGCGCCTGTCGCCTTCCTCGCTGGCGAGGGCTGGCACCAGGGCTTGGTCGGGATCGTCGCCGCGCGCGTCGCTGAGACCCTCCACCGCCCCGCCTTCATCGCGCACATCGAGGGCGACGAGGCCGTCGGCAGCGTGCGCTCTGTCCCGGGGGTCGACGCCCTCGAGATCCTGCGTGGCGCAGAGGGGATCTACACCAAGGGCGGCGGCCACGCCGCGGCTGCGGGCTTCACCGTCCCCACAGATCGGATCGAGGAGATGCGCGCGGCCCTCTACGCCAAGACCCTCGAGCTCTACCCCGGCGGCGTCTTCCCTGAGCGCCCGCTCTGGATCGACGCCGAGCTCGACATCACCGATGTCAGCCGAGACAACATCCTCTGCCTCGACGCCCTCGAGCCCTACGGGCAAGGGAACGAGGCGCCGATCTTCGTCTCGCGCGACCTGCGCCTCGCCGAGCCGCCGCGGATCATCGGCGCGGACAAGACCCACCTGATGCTCAAGTTCAGGAGGGGCAGCTACACCATCAAGGCCATGGCCTTTGGCATGGCCCACCGCTTCGACGAGCTCGAGATGGGTCAGCCCATCCACGCCGTGTACCACCACAGCTGGAACACCTTCCGAGGTGAGACCAACCTCGAGCTCCAGCTCATCGACTTCGCCTGCGGGACATGCCCCCTCGACTGATCCTCCTCGCTGCGCTCTTAGGCGGGGCCTGCGCCGTGACCGATCCGATGGTAGAGCGACCGGCCCAGACAGAGGGCGCCGCCTCCACAGGAGCCGCCGCGCTCGGCTCGAGGCTCGTTCACATGGAGATGCGCTATGAGGTCAGGGCGCCTGGAGAGACTGAGCGCGCGCGCTTCCTCCTGCTCGTCCCCAAAGACCTCCCCGGCCGCCAGCGGGTCCGAAGCCTCGAGTGGATCCTCCCGCCCACCAAGACCTACGAGCGGCCAGGCGGCCTCGAGGCCGAGTGGATCTTTGATCAGCCCAAGGGGAGCTTTGAGCTCGGCTGCGTCCTCAGCGTGGAGCTCTCGCCCTTCGACCTCAGCTCCTCAACCCTAGACCTCGAGGCCGACCCCGTCGTCCTCGACACCTACCTGCGTGACGAGGAGTTCTTGGAGAAGCACGCGCCGCGCGTCGCGCGCGCCGCTCGGGAGTTAGCGCCGACGGGGACAGAAGGGCTCGAGCTCCTGCGCGCGCTCTTCAAGGGCTCCCTCCTCGAGCTCGAGAACCAGGGCTTCATCAAGGCCGAGCGCGGCGCCAATCGCGCGCTCAAGATGGGCGGCGGTGACTGCACGGACTACACCGACGTCCTCGTCGCCCTCTGCCGCGGGCGCGGGCTCCCGGCGCGGCACGTTCGCGGCATGCTCGCGCGCCCCTTCTCCGCCGGGGACACGCCGAAGCACTCTTGGGTCGAGGTGCACCTGCCGCTGCGCGGCTGGGTCCGCCTAGACCCCTTCTTCACAGAGAACGGCCACGCGAGCTTTGAGGAGCTTAGGAACGAGTACATCTCGGTGAGCTACGACCGGAACGAGGAGGTCGAGAACTTCTGGCGCTACTGGTACTGGGGTGACGCCATCAGCGTCACCGAGCGCCTCGACCTCGGCCATGGGGTCTGGACTGAGACCGTCGGCCCCCGCGGAGGCTGAGGCACGGCACACGTAGTGATGAAGAAAGCGCTGCTCTCGCTCCCCCATGGTTCCTTAGGAGGCAACCGCACCACGGCGCTGCGCTGGGCCAAGGTCCTCCGCGAGCTCGGATGGCACGTCGCCCTCGCCTCCAAGGGTCTGCAGGCAGAGGCCGAGCTCCTCATCGCCTTGCACGCTACGCACACCCGCGCCGAGGTCGAGGAGCTCCTCCGGGCGCACCCCGCGGCGAAGCTCGTCGTCGCCTGCACTGGGACCGACCTCTACGAGGCGCGCGAGGAGTCCCAAGCGCTGCTGGAGCGTGCTCATCGCGTGATCGTCCTCCAAGAGCGCATGCTCGACGAGCTCACAGAGTCACAGCGAGAGCGCGCCCGCGTCATCTATCAATCAGCGCCGACCCTCGCAGAGGCACCGCCCCTTCCGAAAGATCACCTACGCCTCGCCCTCATCGCGAGCGTCAGGCCAGTCAAGGACCCGCTGCTCGCGGTCCGGGCCGTCCAGGCGCTCCCTGAGAGCTCGAAAGTCCAGCTGCTCCACCTCGGCGAGGCCATTGACGATGAGCTCAGCGAGCAGCTGGAGCGGGAGTCAGAGAGCTGCGCTCGCTATGAGTGGCGCGGCCGCTCCTCGCGGTTGGAGGCTCTGCGGCTCATCGCGAGCTCACACGCCGTCGTCCTTCCTTCTAAGAGTGAAGGCGGCGCGAGCCTCATCACAGAGGCCCTCGCCGCTGGCACCCCCATCCTCGCGAGCGACGCGCCTGGGAACGTCGGGGTCCTCGGCGATGCCCACCCCGGGCTCTTCCCGCGGGGAGACACAGCGGCCCTCACCGCACTCCTCGCTCGCATAGAGACGGATGGAGGCTTCCTTGAGCGCCTCCGTGAGCGCTCGGCTCAGCGCGCCTGGATCGCCTCCCCCGACCGCGAGCGCGCGGCCTGGCGAGAGCTCCTCGCAGAGCTCGCCTGAAGAGGGGGCGCCTAATTCAGCCCACGTAGCCCACAGGCTGCGGGCGAACGCCGCTCATGCGACGGCGCATGAGGAAGAGCGCAGGCAAGAGGAGCAGGAAGTACTGCGCGAAGAAGTCTTGGGCGGTAGGAGTCCCGCCGCCGACGGGCATGACCCCGCAGCCACCGCCGCCGCTGCTCGCTTCTGGCACGGTGAAAGTCGTACAGCCGCTCTGGCCGCCGGGATTCGTGACGCAAATGGTCACCTCTCCGCTGTAGTCAGCCTTTGGAAACTTTAAGGAGAGGTAGTCCTCATTGACTGTAACCCCGTCCACGGGTGCGCCGTCTACAGTCACCTCGATCAAGGTGTCCCCTGCGTAAGCGACAAAGCCGGAGCCGTCAGCAGCGGTCAGCTTGATGTTTCCACCCACTGCCCTCGCAGAGAATTCGAGCGTGTCTGACAAAGGGTTGGAGAGATCCGCAATGACCAACTGAGCGGTCCCGGCAGCGGGGTCAAGGCCGTGATAGACGAAGTCTTCGATCAAGACAGGGTCAACGGTACCCCACCAGTTGCCCTTGAAGTCGATGTCTGCGCTCACAGTTGTATAAGCGCCGATATAGATCGAGGTGGACGCAGCAGGAGAGTGAGCGTCAATCGTGTTGAAGCCGTTCGCCAAGCCGCCTCCCTGAATCGTAATCGTAGGGACCCCGCTGCTAAACGCTGACGCATTTAACTCAATCAATTGAGCGGAGGCTTCGTCGTTTCGTATGAGGTTCCCCTTCATCTCCATCGAGATGGAGCAAGCAGCTGATGTGAATGCAGAAAACCCCATCACAAGCTGCTGATAAGAGTCACCGGAAGCTCCGTTACCACTGATCTCGTTCCTCTCTAATGTCACCTCATAGTCATTGCTGACTTCGCCGCTCGCATAGAGGCCCAACTGTAATCCTGCCCTCTCATTTGCACGGATCACATTTCCATCGAACAAGAAGGAGCCGTCCAACTCCCCTTGCCCGAACCCCCCCATACCCGCTCCGATGCCAAGCCGGCTAGCCGAGGAGAAGGTGTTGTCTGTTACGACAAAATCAATGTCGTTCGAGATGTCTGATGTCATCGATGTGAATGATGCGTACAAGGAGAGGCCATAATCCCCTCCAGTGACGTCATTGCCTGAGATCGTCACATTAAAATCCATGTCTACCGGACCACTGGCGCTACAGCGGTATCCAAGCCCGTCGTTATCTAGCAAAGAGATCGTGTTTCCCTGCATCTCGACGGCCCCATCCATCTCTGCATTCCAGAGATAAGCGTTGAAGTAGACTCCGTCTTCCGCCCTGGTCATCGTGTTGTCACGAATGACCGCGTCCACTGTCACCGCTGCACCGCTATAAGCGGTGACTCCGAGGTCAAAGCCCCGGCATCCATCCAACAAGTTACCTTCCACGAGCATGTCCTGGTTGGCATTGGCTCCCGCACCTCCCATTCCCATAAAGACATAGCCAGCTCTCCTCTCGTTCGCGCTGACGAAGGTGTTGTCGCGGATCACGACCTCTTGATCAAACGCTCCAGAAGGCACTGCCGTTGAGGAATACATGGAGGAGGGATAGAGGCTGAGCGCTATCGCAGTAGACGGGAAGTCTACGATCACATTGTTCTCGATGAGGACCGATGCCCCTTCAGCATTCCCACCATCCCAGGCAGTCAATAGAGACAGCCCACTGACCTCGTTGTCTTGAAGAGTGATCGAGGCAGCTCCTTGCAGGAGCTCTAACGCTGAAGGTCCTCCTCCACCGACTAGACCTTTGAAACCTCCCTGCCCCTGAATGGTCAGGCCTGAGAGGCTCACAGAATTAATTCGATTAAAGGCTCTCAAGAAGGGAGTTAAACCCGGCCCGCCACCTCCAACAGGCCAGATGACATCGTTCGTATCTACCGTCGCAGAGCCATCACCAGGTCCAACGACAGCGAAAGACCTCGAGGGAGGAGCACCGCCTGCAAGCACGACGACCTCGTCCATAGAGATGGGGAAGGACTCGCCTGCGGCCGCGTCATACTCCCCAGCACCGACATGAATGGTGATGTCTGTGTCACCAGCGATCAGCGCCCTGGAAGCGGCCTTGCTGATCGTCCGCCATGGATTGTCCTGGCTCCCGTCTCCATATAAGTCATCTCCCAAGCCTGAGACGTAGTAGTCACCGACCACAGCAGCAGCGGCTGTTTGCACAGGGCCAATCACTAGGACAAACGCCGGAAGGATGAGAGCGCGCTCGAAGAGGCGAAGGAGCTTTTGAGTCAGCATGATTCTGAGGTGGGGTCAGCTGGGTTTCGTCTGCCAGGGATCGGCATGTCGACCGTGCAACTATGCTTTCGATGCGAGCTGGAATCCAGACTCCTCCATACACATCTGCATTCAGCCACTCCAGGCGGCTGAGGAGCCTCATCCCCTAAGAGAGACAGGCCTTCCCCGCTCGCGAGCGCGCGGCCTGGCGAGAGCTCCTCACAGAGCTCGCCTGAGGGGGGGGCCTAGCTCAGCCCACGTAGCCCACAGGCTGCGGGCGCAAGCCGCTCATGCGACGGCGCAAGAGGAAGAGCGCAGGCAAGAGGAGCAGGAAGTACTGCGCGAAGAAGTCTTGGACCGTAGGAGTCCCGCCACCGACGGGCATGACTCCGCAGCCGCCGCCGCCGCTCTCCACCTCTGAGATCGTCGCCGTCACACAGCCGGATTGACCTCCGGGGTTCGTCACGCAGATCTCTACCTCTTGCCCGCCGTAGTTATTTTTAAAGGTCAACGAAGCGTAGTCATCAGCGACAGTGACCTCCTCAGCGGCGACACCATCGACCGTCACAGAGATATCTAACTCACCCGCATAAGGAACGAAGCCTGAACCATCACCTGCGGTGAGCCGCACCTTGCCCCCCCGACCAGGCTGCGAGACGGAGTAGGTCAACGCATCCGCGAGAGGAAGAGTGAGGTTCGTAGTGAAGCCATCGCCATCCGCCCCATGGAAAACGCGTCCCTCGATCAAACCAGCATCTTGGGTCCCCCACCAATTCCCCACCATCATGTTCTCTGCTGTGAGACTCGTAGAGTTCGTGTCAGAGAGGAAGAAGACCGACGTAGAAGCGCTGGAGCTCACAGCATCGAATGTGTTGTAGCCGAGGAGGTCAACGGATCCAAAATCATGAACGATGTCGAGGCTTGAGTAGTTGGAGAGGTAGACGTGATTGTCATCTGTTTGAAACACATTGCCTCTCACCATCAAGTCAACGTCGACCGGCGCCCCGACGTCAAAAGCACTCATCCCCCAGTAGAGGCCGGTATCTCCAGCATTGATTGAATTACGAGTGATCGTGACGTCCACGTCATTATTCACTCCAGAGTAATCGTTATAGAAACTGAGGCCATAGTCGCTGGCGGTGATCGCGTTGCCATCAACTAGGACCGAATAAGACCCCAGCTCACCAGACGAGTTCAACGAGCTGAGAGCCGAGCTGCTGTTGTACAGCTCGAAGCCGACTCGAGCATCCACCACATTGTTACTGAGAGTCCACTGCCTCTGCCCGCCAGACATCTCACCGCGTGCACGCTGTTCAACAGCATGATCCCCGGTCAACTCATTGTTCGAAATCAAGACCTGTTGACTGACACACTCTGCAGCCGGTGAAGACCACTCGGTCCGAAACTCGAGGCATACCCCATCGTCGACGACGATGTCATTGTCAACGATCGTGATCCTTTGGTTGACCTGGGGACCGAACTCATCGACGACCCCCCACTCTGAGAAGCTGAAACAAATCCCTGTGTCTTCAACCGAGATCGAGTTCCCTTGAATCGTCCAAGAGGCCGTTATCGGGTCTCCAGTCCCATCGGACTCCTGCCAAAACTCTGTGAAGGCCAAGATCCCCTCTTCGCAATCGAGAATCTCATTAGATTCAACCAAGACATCAAAGCCACCCAGTCCGTTCAGGTTGTGGATGATCCGCAGAGCAGCATCTTCAGCATCGCTAAATTGATTGCCTCTGACCTCGAGACTCATCTGCGCGACCGCATCAACGTTCTGGCTGACGTCGTACTGAACAGCATTCCTAGCACCAATGACTATGTTGTCATTGAGTCGCACATCTACGGATTCTAGCTCAGCAGGAATGTCGTAGAGCTGGCCATCGAAGAGCTGCATTCCGGCGATGAGGTTGTGCTCAAGCTGTAGAGAGACGACCCCTTGGCCTACATCCAAGAACGCCTTCGAGGAAAAGTCAGTCACAGCAGCACTAGCCGTCACAACTAAGTCAGAGATGTTGACTGAGTCGATAATCCCGTTGCATACAAAGACGTCAGGGACCACTCCGATCAACGGGGCCTCTAAGCCGAAACCAATGATCGACCAATTCGGAATGTCTCCCTTCTCATAGACCCAACCAGCGCCGACGATCGTTATGCCAGCGTCGTCATGCTGGCCAAGGTCTATGGGAAACTGCTCACCCTGACTGGTGGAATATTGCCCAGGTCCCACCATGATCGTGGGGTGCCCACCACCAGCTTGGGCCACAGCGTGGCTGATCGTTCTCCAAGGGTTCGCCTCAGATCCATCTCCGTTCACATCGTCACCGACCCCTGACACATAGAAGTCACCAGCGACAGCTGCAGCAGCTGTTTGAACGGGGCCGATCACAAGGATCAGAGCCGGGATGAGGAGCAGGCGATCGAACAGGCGAAGGAGCTTTTGAGTCAGCATGATGATGAGGTGGGGGCAGCTGGGTCTTGTCTGCCATGGGATCGGTTTGTCGACCGTGTGAATATGCTTTCGAGACTGGCTGGAATCCAGACTCCTCCATACACATCTACTTTCAGCCGCTCTCGGGGGCTGACGAGCCCCACACCCTTATGGCCATAAAGAAAGGCCTCCCGCGTCCAGTGAACGCGAGAGGCCTTGAAATGATTCCGCCGCTCTTCCGAGCTCAGGGAGTCCTGCTGCCGTGGCTCACGGTCCCGGTGCTACCCAGACCGGCGCCGCGGCTGCTAGGGGCGCTCGTGCGGCCGGTGTTGCTGCCGAGTCCGACGCCTAGACGACTCTTATCCATCTGATAGTTGATCATCACCCCGACCGTAGCAGCGTTAGAGGTCGCGCCGTGCTCGTCCTGCACCGTGTAGGTGAAGGTGTCAGTCGTACCGGCCACGCCCGGGCTCGGCACGTACGTGACGGTCCCGTCAGCGTTCACCGTCGCAGCGCCCTTTCCAGGCGTGTCGATGATCGTGACTGAGCCAGGGAGCAGGGAGTCTCCGTTCGCGTCCTCGTCGTTCTCAAGGATGTCGATCGTGACCGAACCGTCGGACTCCACAGAGACCTCGTCATAGTGCGCGGTCGGGATCTGGTT
>JAKVCD010000020.1 GCA_022446815.1 Planctomycetota bacterium | reverse complement strand
GACGATCCGTGTCTACGCGAACCTCGACGAAGGTGGCCGGATCCTCTCCGTGTTTGGAGACAGTCAGAGTGCTTTGTCCATCAGCCTCGTTGATGGCGCCTTTTACCAGAACTTTATTGGTGGTCCGACCAGTAAGGAAATTAACCCTGCCTTTTTCCCCATTGACCCTGCACTTCAGTGGGACTCGTATGTGAGCATTGGCAGCATCGACTCCAATGACAACAATCTCGCCGACATAGGAATTAACTGGACTGGGTTTGAATCCGGGGGTGCTGTGATCACAGACAATGGTGCTTGGTTTGTCACTCCGGATGACACTCAGGGGGTCGAGATCAACGGACGGGTGTTCCTCGGCCAGTTCACCATTCCTGTGGGTTCAACCTTTGTAGCTGTCATGAATGTGCAGGGGAAGAACGCAGCGGGTGAAGTCTGGTCTTATATCGGCGCGGATGTGATATACGAGGCGTACGGCGAGCCTGGGGACACCACGGTGTACTGCCTTGCTATCTCCAATTCCTTTTGCCCCTGCGGCAACGGCGTCGCCTTCGGCGACTGGGGGGGCTGCAGGAACTCGACGGGTGTTGGCGGCAAGCTCTTGGCGAGCGGCTCGCCGAGCCTCTCAAACGACACGCTCGTCCTTGAGGCGTCCGGTCTCGTCCCGAACCTCCCCTGCCTCTTCTTCTCAGGTGCGAACCGAGTGAACGGCGGCGCGGGTCTGCCCTTCGGTGACGGCTTGCGCTGCGCAGGCTTCGAGGCTGTCCGGATCCAGGTGACGGGCGCTAACGCCGCTGGAGAGGCCGCGACGAGCGTCGAGGTCAGCACCAACGGTCAGGCCTACGGTCACACGATCGAAGTGGGTGAGACTGTGCACTATCAGTGCTGGTACCGTGACGACGTGAGCGTCTCGCCCTGCGGCAACTCGTTCAACACCACGAACGGCTTCTCGCTGACTTGGAACCGCTAGGAGCCCGCTGAATTGAACGCGGGGCCCCCCGGCGGAGACGCTGGGGGGCCCCGCTCCTTTTGGCTGAGCCTCTGCTCTCGTACACTCCGTTCATGAGCGAACTCGTACGTGACCTCTCGGACTGGATCGAGATCCCCTCGGTGACGGGGGAGGAGGGGAGCTATGGGGACGCGCTGTGTCGCAAGCTCAGATCTGTAGGCTTCGACGTTGAGCGTCAGGAGGTGGCTCCAGGGCGCTTCAACGTGCTCGCGCGGGCAGGGAGGCCAGAGGTCGTCTTCTGCACGCACCTCGACACGGTCCCGCCCTTCTTCGGCGTCCGGCAAGACTCTGAGTACGTCTATGGCCGAGGGTCCTGCGACGCCAAGGGGCAGGCTGTGAGCCAGATCGCCGCTGGGGTCGAGCTCCTCAAGCGCGGCGAGGACCGCGTCGGCTTCCTCTTCACCGTCGGAGAAGAGATCGACTCTGTTGGGGCGGCTCACGCGAACAGGCACCTAGCGGACCCATGGGCTCCGAAGTACACGATCATCGGTGAGCCCACGGGACTCACCTACTGCGCAGGTCACAAGGGCATCTACAAGGCGACCCTCCTGGCCAAGGGCGTCCCCGGACACAGCTCCCAGCCTGGCGGACCCTCCGCCATCCACGAGCTCGTCGGGTGCTGCCAGCGCGTGCTCTCTTCGGAGTGGGGGACGCACCCGCTCTTCGGCGAGGGCAACCTAAACCTCGGACTCATTCAAGGCGGCATCGCTCCGAACGTCTTCGCTGACGAGGCCAGCGCGGTGGCGCTCTTCCGGACCGTGGAGGATCCTGATGTGGTCGAGGCGCGGCTCGAAGGGCTCCTCGGCGATCACGTCGAGATCACCGAGCGCTGGAAGGGATACCCACCTGTGGAGTTCCATGTCCCTGAGGGGCGGGAGTCGCAGGTCGTGGCCTTCGGGACCGACGCGCCGCATATGCCGAACTGGGGGACGCCGGTGCTCATGGGGCCTGGCGCGATCCTCGACGCCCACACTGCAGGAGAGAAGGTCGCCAAGCGAGACCTCGACTTCGCGGTGACCGAGTACGCGAACCTCGCGCAGGACCTGCTCGCGCTCGCGGAGGCTAAGGCGTGAGTCTGCGAGGCGAGGCGCTCCTCGACGCCCTCGAGCGCGGCGAGGTTCGGGCCGCAGAGCCCGACGGCGCGGGCGGATGGATCGTCCATGCTTGGGTCAAAGAGGCCATCCTCGAGATCTTTCGAGAGAGCGAGATCGTCGAGCAGGGGGTCGAGGTCTCGGCGGGCGCGCGCATGTTCCGCGACAAGGCGGCCCTCCCCGTGCGGCGCTTCACGGCAGAAGACGGCGTGCGCGTCGTCCCCGGTGGATCCGCTATCCGGCGCGGCAGCTACGTCGGGGCGGGCGTCGTCTGCATGCCGCCCATGTACATCAACGTCGGCGCTCACGTCGGAGAGGGGGCGATGGTCGACAGTCACGCTCTCGTCGGCACCTGCGCTCAGGTCGGGCGCGGCGTCCACGTCTCTGCAGCTTGTCAGGTGGGCGGCGTCCTCGAGCCGGCCGGAGCGCGTCCGGTGATCATCGAAGACGGCGCGTTCCTCGGCGGGAACACGGGCTTGTATGAGGGGGTCCTCGTCGGCGCTGGCGCAGTCCTCGCCTCAGGTGTCGTGCTCACGGCGACGACGCCACTCTTCGACCTCGTGCGCGAGGAGACGCTCACTGGCACCCCTGACGCCCCGCTGCAGGTCCCCGCAGGAGCCGTCGTAGTCCCTGGAGTGCGCGCCCTCGAGACGGAGTACGCGCGAGCGATGGGGCTCAGCGCCTCCTGTGCCATCGTCGTCAAGTACCGCGACGAGGGGACCGACGCCCGCACCGCCTTGGAAGAGGCGCTGCGCTAGGGCTGCCAGCTGAGCTCGACTGCGTTCGAGAGGTTGAAGAGTGACCCGCAGAGGGTGCCGGGGTCGGAGTACCAGAGCTGATAGCGCTTGATGTCTCCGGCTAGCACGCCGCCGCGCGCGGCGACGTCCACGCTGGTCTGGGTCGCGCCGCTGAAGTCGGTGCTCACGATCTGGAGGCGCCTCGCTGCCCCGCCTACGCAGCGCAGCCCGTCACCGAACTGGACGCCGAGGCCGCCGTTGAGGGAGTTGTTCCCTTGGAAGAAGATGCCGAGCTGGTTGGAGGGCAGACCGGTCGCGGTGAGGACCAAGGTCTGACTGCTCGCACTAGCGAGCCCTTGTGTGCCGATGCTCGCGCCGACTCCGGAGGAGTTCTGGCAGCCAGAGTCTGATGTCCCCGGATTACCGCAGGGGCAGAGGGTGCCCGAGTCGTCGCCAGCGCAGAAGGTCGCTCCTCCGCCGAGGGTCGATCCCGGAGCTGCGAAGAGGCTCGCTATGTCCGCGTCGCTGAGCGCGCCGGAGTAGATCTGGATGTCGTCGATGGCGCCGTCGAAGCACTCAGACGGAGGTAAGACCGTACGGAAGGCGCCGATCAACCAGTCGCCAGCCGGGGCTCCCGCAGGGCTCGAGCCGAAGACTGTGCCGACGTTGACACCGTTGATGTAGAAGCTCACATCGTTGGTGGCGTTCATCACATAGCCGAGATGAGTCCACTGGTTGAGCGGGACGATCGTGCCGTTCAGGTCGTAGTCTTGGATGAAGCGCGTGGTGAAGCGCAGGCCGTTGTTCTTGATCCCACAAGACCAGGCCGAGTCATCTCCGGAGAAGATTCGTCCGAGGTTGGCCGAGCCGTAGCTCACTGGGTTGATCCAGGCCGTTACGGAGAGGTCGTTGCGCAGGCTGCCGAGGGTCGGACCGTTGGGGACGACGCCCATGCCCAAGCCGGCCTCGTCGAAGGTGACGGCGCCACCTGTCCCGTTCGCCGCGCCTAAGGTCCCGAGCTGATAGCTGCCTTGCAGGACAGCGTCTCCTCCTTGCCCCGCCGAGTCGGTGAGCACGGCCCCCGCGGTCTCATCGAGCCTGTAGTGCGCCACGAGGGTCGCCTCTTGGGCGACGGCCGTGGAGCTGAGCCCGAGGGTGAGGGCGAGGAGCTGAAGCGTTCGCATGATGGTCCCAGGGAGACTGCCCCGAGGCCTCCATCCTACGACACTCTGAAAAACCCGTTTGAAAAGGTCTTAAGCACCCTCAAGCGAGCGTCTCAGCGTCTCAGCGTCTCAGGGGCTCAGGGGCGAAACTTCCGGCCCTCTGCGGCGTACTGCTCGAGCAGCTCAGGCGTGTCGAAGCGGGCTGCGCCTGCGCCGCGAGCTTGCACCAGCTTGGAGGCGCGCAGGGACTCGAGGCGGCGTTGGACCTCGGATGCGCCGAGGGTATCTGCCCAGCGAAGCAGGCCGCCGCGGAAGGGCGCGAAGCCCATGCCGAAGACCGTGGCGAGGTCGAGCTCGTCCGGGGTTTGGGTGACGCCCTCGCCCAAGGCGCGCAGGCCCTCGGCCAGCATCGCAAAGGTGAGGTGGTCGACAATGACGCTGTCGGCGAGCTCTGCGCCCTCGGTCGAGGTCTGCGGCGCGAGCGCAGAGAGCTTGGGGTTCAGCTGCGGCGCTGTGGCCGCGGACTTACCCCCGCTGTGCTCATAGAAGCCGCTGCCGGTCTTCTTGCCTAAATGCCCTGCCTCGAGCAGCGGGCGGATCGCCGTGCATGGCGCCATGCGATCGCCATAGGCAGCGTGCAAGGAGAGCGCTGCGTGTCCTGCGATGTCGAGACCGACCTCGTCCAAGAGCCTGATCGGTCCCATGGGCATTCCAAATTGCTCCGCGAGCCGGTCGAGGCGCTCGGGGCTCACTCCAGCTGTATAGAGTCGGATCGCCTCATCTAGGTAGGGGCCGAGCAATCGATTGACGAGGAAGCCCGCGACGTCTTTCACGACGACGGGCGTCTTGCCCATTCGCAGCGCGAGGGCGGCGGTCTCTCTGACGACCTCATCCGAGGTCTTGCTGCCACGGACGATCTCGACGAGCGGCATCTTCCTGACCGGGTTGAAGAAGTGCATCCCCACGACTCGCTCAGGGTTCGGAAGCGGCGCGGCGATGTCATCGACGGAGAGTGAAGACGTGTTCGTGGCGAGGATCGTGTCAGCTGCGCAGCGCTCGGCGAGCTTGCCGAGCACGTCGTGCTTCACCTCGAGGACCTCCGCCACGGCCTCGACGACGAGCTCTACGCGATCAAAGCCGATGAGCTCGGTCGAGCTCGTCAGCCGATCGACCGCAGCGTCGTGCGCGTGGCGCTCTAGCCTGCGACGCTTCTTTTTCTTGGCGAGCTCTTTGCGGTGAAGGATTACGGCTGCGTCGATGCCCTCCGGGGCGATGTCGAAGAGACGGGTCTCGACCCCTTTCTCTGCCATCAAGCTCGCGATCGCGCCGCCCATCACGCCTGCGCCCAAGACGGCGCCGCGCTCGAGGGGCGCCGGCGCCTCGCCATCGGGACCCTTGCTGAGCTTCTTCGCGGCCTCCATCAGTTGGAACACCCCGACGAGACTCTTGCACACCGAGCCGACCGCGAGCTTGGAGGCCGCCACGGCCTCAGCCTCAAGGCTCTTGGCGCGGGAGCGCAGGCAGGACCAAGCGACGACCTTGGCTGCCTCGATGGGCGCCGGATAGTGCCCCTTGGCGCGGGCCTCGACCTGCTTGATCGCGCCGCGCTCGAGGATGCTCGCCGCGATGGGGTTTCTGTCGACGAGCCAAGCTCCGACGAAGCCGCGCGCGCGGCGCTTCGCCTTGAGGCGACCCATCGCGAGTGAGGAGGCGACCTCGATCAAGCGCTCTGCGGGGGTGACGCGATCGATCCAGCCCTTCTTGTAGGCGGCCTTCGCAGGCAAGAGCTTGCCCGCGAGGATCCCGGCCAAGGAGGCCGGCACGCCGACGCGGCGCGGGAGGCGCGTGCAGCCGCCCCAGGCTGGGAGGATGCCGAGCTGCGTCTCCGGCAGTCCGATCTTCGTGCTCGGGAGATCAGCGGCGACGATGTAGCTGCACGAGAGGGAGAGCTCGAAGGCGCCGCCAGGGACAGGGCCACCGACCGCG
The DNA here is from genome assembly GCA_022446815.1 of Planctomycetota bacterium. Taxonomy (GTDB): domain Bacteria; phylum Planctomycetota; class UBA1135; order UBA1135; genus JAKVCE01. Next base: position 93,279 of record JAKVCD010000020.1, on the reverse strand, counting down.
GCGATCGTGCGCACGCGCCCTTTGCGGCGGGTGGAGAGCGCGTGGAGGCCCTCAAACACCGCCTGGCCGAGGCGCACAGTACGTCCGACGGTCTCCTCATCTGTGACGCGCTCTATGCCGTCGATGTCAGCGCCAGCGGCGAAGGAGCCAGGCTCGCGCCCTGTGATGACGAGGCCCTTCAGGCCCTCCTCACGTGAGAGCTCGTCGATGGCGACCGCGAGGTCGCGCATGAGCGGGAGGTCGAGGACCGCGAGGCTTCGGTGCGGCGGGACGAGTCGAAGGATCACGAGCCCCGCCTCGGGCCGCTCGAGCTCAACGCAGGCGCCAGCCTCGGGGGCGTCGGCCGGGAGCGGCAGGCCTGTGAGGTCGACGTCGATCATGTGGACATCCTCTCCAAGACGACGGCGCCGCCTTGGCCGCCACCAATGCAGAGCGTCGCCAAGGCGAGCTCCTCATCCGACTCCTCGAGCTCGTGTGCGGCGGTCAGCAAGAGCCGCGCTCCTGTCGCGCCGACAGGGTGGCCGATGGCGATCGCACCGCCGTTCTTGTTCGTGCGGTCTAGGTCTAGGGTCCCAACAGCTCTGCCGACCCCGAGGTGCTCCTTGGCGAACTCCTTCGAGGAGAAGGCGCGCTCACAGGCGAGGACCTGGGAGGCGAAGGCCTCGTTGAGCTCGACGACTCCGACGTCGGAGAGCCTGCAGTCGGCCTCTTTGAGCGCGGCGGCGCTCGCGAAGACAGGGCCTAGCCCCATGCGACGCGGGTCACAGCCGGCCCAGGAGTAAGAGAGCACCCGCGCGAGCGGCGTCAGGCCGAGCTCTTCCGCCTTCTCTTCGGTGCAGATGAGCAGCGCTGTGGCGCCATCAGTGATCCCGCACGAGTTGCCGATGGTGACGATCCCGTCAGGCTTCTCGAAGTAGGGCCGCATCTTCGCGAGGGCCTCCACCGTCTGTTGATCGCGGATGCCGTCGTCGGCTGTGAGCGAGCGCGCGCCCTCACGCGCGCCTAGCGGCATGTGTGGCATCAGCTCTCGATCAAAGCGTCCGCGCTCTCGCGCGTCACGGGCGCGGACGTGGCTCTGACAGGCGTACTCGTCGCTCTCTGCGCGCGAGATGCCGAAGTCGCGAGCGATCTGCTCCGCCGTCTTGCCCATGATGTAGTCACAGGTGGGGTCGGTGAGCCCCTCTGTGATCGCGACGACTGGGGCGAGGAAGCTGGGCCTGAACTTCGCGATGGCGGCCAACCGCCCGCCGAGGGTCTTGGACTGGAAGATCGAAGCGAACATCTGCGTGAGCTTCTCGCCCATGATGAGCGGATAGGAGCTCATCACCTCGACGCCGACGCAGAGGTGCAAGTCTGCGACGCCGGCTGAGATCTGCGTGATCGCTTCCGTGACGGCTTGCATACCGCTGGCGCAGTTACGGGCAGTCGTGTGAGCCGGGACGTCTCTGCCGATGCCTGCGCGGAGGGCGATCACGCGCCCGACGTTGGCTGCGTCGAAGGGCTGTCCGACGCAGCCGCAGATCACAGCGTCGATCTCGCTCGGGTCTACGCCAGTGCGAAGCAAGAGCTCGCGCGCGACGGCTGCGCCGAGGTGCGGGCTCGTCTCCTTCGCGTATTGACCGCCCGCCTTTGCCTGCGGGGCGCGCAGCCCAGCGGCGATGACGATGGAGCGATCGGGGGCGTGACTCAACGGGCCGGCCATACCCTTTGGATCATAGCGATGGGCGGGTCGATCTCTCTGTACGCGTCTGCAATTCCTAAGGGCCTTCTTCGGTGGATTCCGCAGCATGGATGCTCTTCAATGCCTGCATGGATTCAGCGGCAGCTACTCCTCACGGTTTGCGCCTCCCCGGCGCGGGAGAGTCGCGGCGTCCTCGGACCGTCTTGGTCCTAGGCGGTGGCGGGATGCGGGGCATGGCGCACGTGGGCATCTTGCGCGCGATGCAGACCCTCGGGCTCCACTATGACGCCATCGTGGGGACCTCGATCGGCTCCCTGGTGGGCGCGATGGCGGCCGGCGGAGCCAGCGTGGACGCGATCGAAGAGACCGTCTCCAAGGTCCAGAAGGAGAACACCTTCCGCCTGAACTTCTTGAAGTTCCTCCTGAAGGGCATGCGGACCCCGAGCGTTTACAGCGGAGACACCTTCCGAGAGCGGCTCGATGAGCTGGTGCCGCACCGCAGCTTCGGAGAGCTCAAGGTCCCCTTCTATTGCAACGCGGTCCGGCTCGAGGACGGCGGCAGCGTGTTCTTCGGTACGCCTGGCTTCGACGAAGTTCCGCTCTTGGACGCTCTCTATGCCTCTTGCTGCCTCCCGGGCGTCTTTGAGCCTTGGCAACACGGGGGCTTCCACTACATGGACGGTGGCATCACGGACGCTGTCCCCTTGCGCTTCGCGAAGTCGCTGCAGCCTGACCTCATCATCGCCGTCGACCTCACGGTCAAGGCGACCTTCAAGGCGCCGAACTACAAGAGCCGGGTGCTCTCGACCCTGTACCGCTCCTTTGAGATCGCTGAGGAGGTGCTGGTCGAGAACGCCCTCCACATGCACGCCGATCAGAACACTGTCCTCATCCAGCCGAAGGTCGGACACCTGCACCGCTTCGACTTCGACGACGTGGCTGGGGTGATCAAGATGGGCGAAGAGGAGGCCTACAAGGTCTTGACCAGCCACGCCGCGACCCGCGGGCTCGTGACACAAGAGGTCGTTGATGGGCTGAGCTGCCCCGTACAGCCGCGCGACTTTGTCTCGATCCACCTCGACCCTGCTCGCTGCGTGGGCTGCGGGATGTGCGAGATGGTCTGTGAGACGGATGCCTTCTGGGCGCAGGGCGAGAAGGCGACGGTGCGCAAGCTCTCGAACTACGAGTGCACCCGGGACCACGCGTGCGCGCGGAATTGCCCGACGGACGCGATCAGCCTCGGGAACCTATAAGAGCGCGGGGCGCCCTCTCGGACGCCCCGCATCGTGCTGGACTCTGAGCTAGCGCGGCTACTTGAGTCGCTCCCAGTACTCCTCGGGCATGTCGTGAGCGATCTTTAGCGCGCCGGTGGCGCCGCCGTACATCGGCTCCTCGATGCGCACGACGCGCCCGCTGCCGAGCTGTTCGTGCATCTCACGCTCGATGGCGATGTCGAGACCCTTGATCTGGCTCCCGCCGCCGGCGAGCAGCACGCGGTCCTTCAGGCGATCCTGGAACTCCGGGTCGAAGGTCGCGATGAGCTTGCGCAGGCCATCCACAATGGGAGGGACGATCGCACGGCAAGCGCCCCTGAGCTCTTCCGTGAGGTCGAGCTCCGTGGGCTTGCCTTCGACGGGCAGCTGGACGTTGCAGGGCTCCATCTCTTCAGCGACAGAGGCGAAGCGTTGCTTGATGCCCTTCAGCATCTCCTTGGAGAATTGCGCCTTCGGGTTGCTCTCGCGGATCGCCGCGGCGAACTGATCGTCGACGAAGTCGCCGGCCGTCTCGAGGGTGATCTGGTCAGCGTCCTCGGGCATGGTGCCGTGCATCCTGCAGAGGTCTACGGTGCCTGCGCCGATGTCGATGACGAGGACGTCCTCAAGCATCTCTTGGCCGTAGGCCACGCTGAAGGGCTCGCTGCAGATCATCACAGAGTCACACGACTCGCGTGCGACCTCGAGGATGGCTGATTTGCTCTTGATGCTGGCCTCGGCGGGGGCACCGATGACCGCGTAGATGATCTCGTCCTTGCGGGGGCGGGCGCGGCGGATGATCTCATTGATCAGGTCACGAGCAGCGCGGACGTCGCCGTCATTACCAGCTTCGCCTGCGGTCCCTTTGAGGACACCCTTCTCGAGGGGGCGGTGGAAGTCGAGGCTCATTCGCTTCTCAATGGCCTCATCACCGAAGAGCACCGAGCGACCGAAGAGCTTCTGTCCGACGACGTCCTTGGGGTACCCGACGACGGAAGGGACGGTCGCGCGGACGCCGTTACTAGCGGCGATCGAGGTGCGTGAGGTGCCGAGGTCGATGCCGACGTAGAGGATGCCTTCGGCGTTCTCGGCTTCGTCCGAGATCAGCTCGAAGTGGGGGGTGTCGTCGGATTCAGGGAGTTCGTTCGGTTGAGACGAGGTCATAGGGTGGCTTGGGTTAGGTGAGGGGGTTCGTGTCCTGCTTAGTCGTTCTGCTCGCTCTCTGCCTTGTCTTGGAGCTCAAGGTTGGCCTCGTAGATCGCGGCCATCATGTCCTTCTTGAGCGTCTTGTCTGAGTCTCCATCAGCGATGCCTTGGACCTCCTGGTAGATCGAGGCGACGCCGGGGTCCATGCCCTTCATCTCCATCGCCCGCTGTAGCTGCTCCTCGGTGAGTCCGAGGTTGTCAGAGAGGCGCTGGATGCGGCGCTCGAGGAGCTCGAGCTTGGAGTCTTGGGTCTGACGCTCTTCGGCCATCTTCTTGAGCGCGAGCGCGAAGACCTCGCTGTCTCGGCCCGCGAAGTCAGGGAGCTGCTCGCCCATGGACTCAAAGACGGTCTTCATCTTCTCGCGCAACATCTCGTCCATGAGCTCTCCCATGTCCGCGGTGTCCTTGAGGCTGGGGGCGTGCTTGTCGTGTCCGTTCGTCGACGGGGCCATGAGCTGCCAGCGGTCACCACCTGCTGCTTGCCCTTCTTGGCAGGCCTGGGTCGCTTGTTCGACTAGGGGCTCTAGCTCGCGCTCCTTCGCCGTTCGAGGGGCTGCGATGCCTACTGTGAGAGTGACGGAGATTTGAGGTCCGCCGGCGGAGAACTCGAGGTCTCGCGCGGCGCTGACGATGCGGTTAGCGACAGCTCTCGCGCCGGTCTCGCCGGTGTGCGGGAAGAGCGCAAGGATCCTATCTCCCATAAGACACCCTAGGAAGTCGCAAGACCTTGTGGAGGCTATGAGGAGGCGAGTGATCTCCTCGAGCACTAGGCCTTTGGACTCGTGGCCGTATAAATCGCCGAGGGAGGCGATCCGATCGACTCCGATGGAGAGCATGACGACGTCATATCCATACCTCCGGGAGCGTGAGAGCTCCTTCTCCATGAGGCTCCTGAGCTCTGAAGGCGTGAAGAGGCCTTGATCAGAGGCGGAGAGGCTGGTGAAAGGGAGGGATGCCATCTGGGGACTGGGGGATGGATAGGTGCCTTATGGGGGTCGCACAAGAGCACTACGAGTCGCTCTCTGTCTTCGACCCAGAGTTGGGCGATCCTTAAGGAAAACCCTCTCAGTGGGGTCTGATAGGGGTCAATCAGGACCTCCGGGCGTGTGATGTGCCCTGAATACGTCAGGAAGACGGATTTTCTACCCCTGAGGTTCCCTTCCCAGAGTCAGGTTCCTCAGGCGACCGTGAGCTCGCTCAAGAGCTTCTGAGGGATCGGCTGCTCACGGAGCTTCTCTCTGAGACGCTGCCAGCGTTTCGCGACGGCGTCCTTACCGATGGCGAGGCGCTCTCCAGTCTCCTCATAAGTGAGGCCCTCGAGGCCACAGTGGATGACGAGCATTCTGTCTTCGTCAGAGAGCGAGCGGATCCAGTCAGAGCAGTGTGAGAGGCTCTCATTGCGGGAGACCCGCATGGTGATCCTGGTCGCATCATCGGGGACATTGTCGAGCATGAGCACGCGCGTCGTACCTCCGCCACCGGGGCTGGTGCCAGGGTCTTTGAGGACCCTCAAGGCCTCGTAAAGCACGTTCTTGGCGACCCGGAAGATCCAATAGCGGAAGGAGCCATTGTCTGGATCGAACTTCTCGAAGATCTTCCAGGCACGGCACCAGACCTCTTGGACCACGTCCTCAGGGCTGACGTGCTGTCGAAACTCCTTACGGATGCGCAGATCGGCCCAGGTATAGAGCGCGGGGGCGATCTTCTCGTAGAGCGCCCCGAAGCTCCCAGCGTCCCCGCCCTTGGCCTCGCGGACCAGCCGGAGGGTCTCAGGCTCGGTCTCAGGAGCAGGCTGGGGGGCTGTGGGCTCGTGATCGCGCATCAAGAGCAAATCCTAGCAACTCGGAGGAGCGCTGCTCGCTCTGAAAACAGCCGCTGCGGGCGTTCCGGGGCAGAGGAGGCATAGAATGGCGGCGTGGTGCCCTCCTATGACCCCACCGAGACGCGGGCAGACCTCGGCCCTCGAGGTGAGGAGGACGTACAGCCCGAGCTGTTGGACTTCGGGGACATGTTCTTCGAGGACTCGCTGGACGGTAAGGCGCGACCCCTCGCTGAGTATCTGCTGCGCTTCCCTCGCGCTGAGGCGGCGATCGCACGAGAGTGGCTCAGGCTCATGGACGTCGAGGAGGGGGTCAAGATCTCGGCTGAGCCTGAGAGGTCAGAGGATGAAGACCGCGTCGGCCACTACAAGCTAATCAAGGAGCTGGGACGCGGCGGCCAAGGGGCTGTGTGGCTCGGACAAGACACACGCATCCAGCGCAAAGCGGCGGTCAAGCTGATGCCGCAAGGCTTCGGGCTGATCAGTGAGGAGAAGAAGGCGCGCTTCCGGCGTGAGGCAGAGGTCATCGCGCGTCTTGAGCACCCTGGTCTCTGCAGGATCTATGACGCTGACGTAGAGGCTGACAGCCCTTGGATTGCGATGCGCTTGATCGAGGGAGAGGACCTCGCGGCGCGCATCAGCCGCGCGCACACAGAGGATGAGATCTCCCGTAGCAAGGAGGTCCTACCCGTCGCCCCGCAATCTAAGGCCGAGCTGCACAGCGTCTTGCGCTTCTTTGAGCGCGTGGCGCGAGCGCTCCATGCGGCGCACGAGGCGGGAGTGATCCACCGAGACATCAAGCCAGGCAACCTGCGGATCACACCGGAGGGGGAGCCGGTGATCTTGGACTTCGGCATGGCTCGAGGTGATGACCTCGGGCTGGCCGAGCTGACTGCCTCCGGCGACATCTTCGGGACGCCCGCTTATATGTCTCCTGAGCAGGTGCGTGGGGCGACTGATGAGGTCGACAAGCGCGCGGACATCTGGGCCCTGGGGGTGACCCTCTTCGAGGCGCTCACCCTCGCGCGCCCCTTCGCTGGGCAGGGGACGGGTGAGATCCTCTCCTCTGTCCTCACCGGAGTGCCCGGTCGGGCTTCGGAGAAGAACGGGCAGGTCACTGAGGAGCTCGACGTCGTCATCGCGACAGCCCTAGAGCGTGATCTGGAGCGCCGCTATCCCACGGCGCTAGAGTTCGCAGAGGAGCTGCGCAGGATCTGCGAGTATGAGCCGATCCACGCGCGCCCTGCTGGGCCGCTCCTCAGGCTCACGCGCTGGGCCCGCAGACACCCCGCGCTCGCGGCCTCGATCTCGATCACCTTCCTTTCTCTCACTGCAGGGCTGATCAACACCAACTACCTGCGAGGCAAAGAGCAGGAGGCGTTGGCGAACGAGCAGGCTGCGAGAGCTAAAGAGAAGGTCGCGCTAGATCACGCCTTGGGACGGCACCTCGCAGAGCGCAGCCGCGCTGTACTCAACACAGACCCGAACCGCGCGCTGCGCTTGGGCATCGACGCGGTGAAGCGCTCACCGCACGAGTTCACACGCTCGGCCCTCGTCGGCGCGATGACTCGCAGTCGCCTCCACGCGACGCTGGCCTCCGATCCCGTCCCGCGCTTCTCTGACTTGGACATCAGCCCGAGCGGAGACCGCGCCGTCATGGCGCTCACGGGATCCCTCGCGCGCGTCTTTGATCTCGACAAGAACTTCATCCTCGCTGAGCTAGAGCGTCACGAAGCCGAGCTCTTGAGCTCACGCTTCACGAGGGGGGGCGAAGAGATCGTGACAGCCTCTGTGGATGGCCACGTGGTCTCTTGGAGCGCCCAAGGAGAGCTCCTTCGTGAGCGCAGACTGGGTGTTGAGCTCGCTCAAGTGGCGGTCTCTAGGGGAGGAGAGTTTGTGGCTGGGGTCAGCGCTGAAGGGGAAGCCCTCATCGCCGAGCTCGCGGGTGAGACCTCGCGTCGCCTCGAGGTGGAGCATGTCGTCAGAGAGCTCATGATCGTGGGCGAGGACGAGCTGCTCCTCACCCTCGATGAGGAGGGCGTGTTTCGTTGCTTCAGCCTGAAGGACGGCGCGCTCGCCTTGGAGCGCGCGATGTCCGAGCCTGTCGCTGTGATGGGGGCTGACCCAGCTGGTGCGCTCGTAGCGATCGGGACTCGCGCCGGGGATGTAGAGCTATGGGATCTCGAGCAGGGGGCGCAGCTCGGAGCCTTGAGCCACGGTGAGCACCTCTGGGGCTTGAACCTCTCAACCGGGGCAGAGCACCTGCTCACATGGGGGGGCGAGCGCGCGCGTGATGGATACGGGACCGCGCGCGTGTGGTCGGTGGCGGCCTTGGAGGAGCGCGCTGTCATAGAGGGGGAGCGGGCCTTCCTCGACGCCTCCTTTGACCCGCGCGGTGGACGCTTCGCGCTCGCTGATGGGACACGGACTGTGGGGGTCTACGACCTCAGGGATGGCGCACGCGTTGAGGAGCTCAACAGCGCTTACCTGCACTCTGGTCTGCGCTGGAGCCGCGATGGCAGCCGCTTGGCCTCGCTCTCCACGACGAAGTTCGCCCCCGTTTGGTACATGGAGCAGCGCGCGGGCTCACCCAACACCTACACGCATATTGGCGCGCCCAAACAGCTCACGTGCGCTGAGGATCGAGTCCTCGTGCTTCACGCCAACGGGGTGCTGGGAGAGTGGGAGCTTGAGACCGGCGTGGTCTCACGGATCGACGCTGGCGCGCTCGGTGCGGTGCGCGGCATCTCAGAGCTCGCGCGAGGTGATTCGTTCCTCCTCTGGGGTGACGGGGGCGTCGGACTGATGAACTCCGCAGAGCTCGAGCTCCAATGGGCCTTGGAGACGGAGCATCCGGTGCTCTCAGCGCAGGGAGATGAGGAGCGTGGTGGCGGGATCCATGAGGGCGGGAGCGCCTTCACTTGGGACTCAGCTGGTGAGACTTTGGACTTAGGCCCTGCCAGCTGCCTCGCGTTGTCACCTGGAGGCGAGTGGGTCGCTACCGCGAGCGAGGGGACAGAGGTCAAGCTGCGCGCGCTGTCTCCAGGCGTGCAGGACAGGACGCTCTCCTTCGAGGGAATGACCAAGGCGCCTGTGTCGATCTACGAGCTCTTGTTTCACAAAGACGGCGGAGTCCTCTACGTAAACACCTCTGAGCGTCGCATCAGGATGTTCGACGTGCAGACGGGAGAGGAGGTCGGCGTCTCTAGGGGGGTGCAGCTCAGAGCGATCAAGCTCAGCTCGGATGGCGGCCTGCTGCTCGGGACACCTGGAGATAGGCGCTTCGCGAGGATCCTTGACGCCGAGACAGGCAAGGTCTTACGAGACAATGAGACCCATCATGAGGCCGACGTCTTGACGGCAGACCTTCATTGTGAGGCTGGCTTCGCAGTGACGGGCTCTTCGGACGGGGTGCTGCAGTTATGGATGGTCGAAGATGGTGAGGCTCACTGGTTTCACGAGGCGGCTCGAGGCGCGATCACGGATGTGGTCTTCCGCGGTAGTGGGGCAGCGCTCGGTGTGCTCGCGGCTTCTGAGGATGGACACCTGTGGGGGGTCCCTGTTGCTCCAGTCGAGCACGTCAAGGAACACATGCCCGAGGACTTAGGCTCTTGGATCGCGCATGAGGAGACGCGCTACGCCCTGCCCTTCATCTACCACCCCCCGATCAAGTTCAGCGGTCTCTCGGAAGAGGGATAGATAGTTTTTCGGGGAAGCTGTCCAGCCTGTGGCTCTGGGCTGCACTTGTGGAGTGGATCCCGCTGCTAGCCTCCTTGCGCTTGGCTCCCCTGCGGTCCACCACTAGGCCTACCCGCTCCTGAGGCCCCCAAGAGGCTCGGGAGCCAAGGTCTCTTTAAGACCTGAAATGTTCACGAAGAATCGCCATCAGAGCCCACGGAACGATGAATAGGACCAGGAAATTAAGTCGGGGGTATGCTGCAAGGGTCGGCTCACAAGCGGACAAAGATCCCTCACAGTTCTCATCTATCTGGACCTCCTTCTCTATGAGCACAATGCGCAGCTTGCTCAGCATGGCGTTCTTCGTCGCGCTCTCAGCCTCCCCTGCGGAGGCGGTCCAGGGGGGCGGTTCTGACAGCTGTGCTCAGCCTCAGCCGATCTCAGGCCTCGGGGTCTTCAACTTCGATAACACGAACGCGACGACAGGACCTGAGGGACAGAACGAGACGCTCTGCTACGCCTTTGGCTCGAGCACGGTCAGCTCTGACGTTTGGTTTGAGTGGACCTCGACCTTCACCGGTATCGCCACAGTCAGCACTTGTAGCCTCACAGCAGTGGACACCAAGATCGCTGCTTATCCGCAGAACCCCCTCGTGGGCTGTCCGCAGCAGAACACCTCCTTAGCCTGTAATGATGACCTTTGTGGCCTTCAATCGGAGATTGGCTTTGCGGCGTTGAGCGGAGGCACTTACCTGCTGCAGATAGGCACCTTCCCAGGCTCTACTCCAGGAGCAGGTCAGTTTGAGATCAGCACGAATCAGGTCCCCTCTGGCCTGAACTATGGGGTGGTGTTCTCCGGCGATTACAAGGGCCCGCTCCACGGTGGGTCTGATGCCAACGGGGACCTCATTCGCGAGTCAGATCTCTTGGCCCCTGGCAATGGCGGGCCTACTTCTGGCAATCAAACTGCCCCAGAGGTTCTGATCAGCGGCGCGGACTTAGGCCTGCAGGCCTTTGCTCAGTGCGGCAACCCGGCCCCCGGCGTGCCATGTCAGGTCGAGGTGGACGCCTTTTCGCGCGGAGGTGACTACCGCCTCTTCAATGACGGGCGCCCCGGCTCTGGCCGGATCTACTTCACGGTGGACGAGTGGGCACGCGGGATCTCGATCAACCCACACTCCCCCTCGGTGACAACAGAGGGAGCAAGCGCTGCGAAGGAGGCTTCCGCGGACATCTTCAAGCTCGTGGAAGAGGTCTTGCCTGGTCCTGTCCCCCCGCCGGTCCCCGGCAACCCTTGGGGAAACATCGCGATCATCGATGGGGACGGCAATCGCAGTGAGTCTGGATACAAGTATCCCGGTTACGGCCTCAAGGAGCCGAACGCTCCCACGCAGGGCCCGTTGAACCAAGGCTCGAATGCTGACTCGATCAACTTCTACAAGCCTGGATCTACAGAGCTCGATCCGATCACGGCCGATAACCCGGCGTTCTTCTCCTTGGACGGGAACCTCTTCGACCCCTTTGAAGGGATCCTCGGATCGAATTCCGCAGGCGCGAACGGCCAGTTCAAGCCTGGCGACGTCCTGATCTCGACGGGTCCTACGGGCACGCTCTCCGTATATGCCAGCTCCGCAGCGCTCGGGCTCGACCAAGACCCGCTCGTTGAGGATTTAGACGACATTGACGCGCTGATCCTCTGGGACAACGGGGATGGGGTTTATCAGCGGGCAGCCTTCCCTTACCAGTGGGTCGAAGGTGAGTTCGACATGCTGATCTTCAGCGTGCGGCGGGGCTCGCCGATCATCGGAACTCCCGACAGCATCTTCGGACTCCCGATCTCCGAGGGAGACCTGCTTGTTCCTCCTGTCCCTGGTCCGCCTGGAGTTCAGGGCGGGAGCAGCGCGCCCGGGATTCTTGTCTCAGCGGAGGCCATGGGCCTGCGCAGCGGACGAGACGGAACGGCCGCCGATGATCTAGGCGGCGCGGACACCAGCGAAGATCCGATCATTGACTGCAACGGGAACGGCGCAGAGGACTCCGAGGACATCTCAAACGGGACGTCCGACGACTACAACGCGAACGGCGTCCCTGACGAGTGCGAAGAGTTCGTTCAGTTCTGCGCCGGGCAGCAGCTGCCCACGGCCCTGACCTGCCAATGTCCCTGCGGGAACTGCGACACCGTCAACGCCGACTTCGCTGGCTGCGGTAATGGAAACAGCGCCTCCTTCAACGCGGGCGCGAGTCTCGTAGGCTCAGGGAGCACCTCCGTGACAGCGACAGGCGCAGACATCTTCACGCTCGGAGCGACCGGGCTCATCCCGAGTCAGCCGGGCCTCTACTTCCAAGGGATCAACGCGATCAACAGCGGAAGTGGAAACCAGTTCGGTGACGGTTTGAGGTGCGCCGGGGGGAGCGTGGTTCGCCTAGAGGTGCGCTTCGCGAGCACTGGCGGCACATCCAGTACGACGGCTGACCTCATCCTGAAGGGGGGCGTGTCCAGCGGAGACCTCCGCAGGTACCAGCTCTGGTACCGGGACCCGAGCTCAAGCCCCTGTGGTACGCAGTTCAACCTCACGAACGGCGTCCAAGTCCTCTTCACGCCTTAGCGCTTCGTCAGCCGACTTCCTGAGGAGCAGGCTGGGCAGGAGGCCCTCGAGGGGGGATCATGTCCGCGTGAGTGAGCGAAGCCAAAGACAGCGGACCGCGGTGATCACCGGCGCAGCGCGCGGCATAGGAGCAGCCGCGGCGCGGGCCCTCGCCGGTGAGGGGGTTCGCGTGGTCCTCGTCGCGAGGAGCGGCGCAGCGCTGGAAGAGCTAGCGAGCTCTATCGAAGCGGAGGGAGGTGAGGCCGTCGCGCTCGCCGCAGACATCACCGCTGAGGGCTGGCTCCGTGAGCTCGATGGCTTGGCTCCAGAGGTCGATCTGCTCATCCATAACGCCGCTAGCTTTGCCCCCTATGCTCCGCTTGAAGAGGTGGGGGAAGAGGACCTGAGTCGAGTCTTGGAGGTCTGCACAGTGGCTCCTCTGAGGCTCAGCCGGCACCTCCTTGGCGGCATGAAGGCGCGCGGCTTTGGGCGGGTCGTGAGTGTCGGCTCGGCCGCCGCGAGCTTCGGTGCGGGCGGGCAAGTCGCCTACGCGACGGCGAAGGCTGCGCTCGCTGGTATGACTCGCACCATCGCCATAGAGGGGGGACGGAGCGGCGTCACGGCCAACCTGATTGAGCTCGGTCTCGTGGAGAGCGAGCGGGCCATGAGCGAGATCGATCCGACGATCCGCGAGAGGCTCGTCAGCAACACAGCTGTCGGTCGCGCCGGAAGCCCAGAGGAGATTGCGCGCGTGATCTCTTTCCTCTGTGGGGAAGAGTCCGGGTACATCACCGGAGCCGTGATCCCTGTCTCTGGCGGCTTGGGCTTAGCCCTCTACCCAGAGCAGTTCCCCGAGGGGGGGCGCCCGAGCGCTTAGTCGTCGCGCTGCTTGAAGTTCTTCAGGTGCCCTCGGAAGGCCTCGAGCTTCTGTAGGTCTTCAGGTGTGAAGCCGGGCGTGAGTCCGCCCATCTCGCTCCCGGGGTAGTTGGCCTGTTCGTAGAAGCGCTGGGCCTTGTGCTTCATGCGCACAGCCCAGAGCTCACGCGCACCCATCCACCAGACCCAGACGCCGATGAGCGAGAGGACACAGCTCTGGTAGAAGCCCGCGATGATCATCAGGAAGGCGAAGAGGCGCCCGACATTGACGGCGATCGCGGTCGCGTCCACCCAGTCTCGCTTCCGCGCGAGCCACGCGCGGAGGATCCTCCCGCCGTCCATCGGGAAGGCAGGGATGAGGTTGAAGGCACCCATCGCGAGGTTGATGTAGATGAAGTAGCCCGGGAGCGTGTCGAGTGCGATCGGGAGCCCGAGGAGCAAGTGAGCGAGCAGGCCGGCGGTGAACAGGACGCCGTTGACCGCGGGGCCAGCGATCGCCACGAGGCCCTCGATCCGAGGCTTCTCGGGGAGCTCAGCCATGCGGGCCATGCCGCCGAGCGGCCAGAAGGTGATGTCGAGGACCTGGATGCCAAAGGACTGAGCGACGAGGCTGTGCCCGAGCTCATGGAGGAACACGACGCCGAACAGCAGGAAGACCGCTGCTATCAAGAAGAGCACGTCCGCAGCTGAGGCGCCTGGCTGGCTCAAGCCCTGCATCAGGACGAAGGCCAGGATGAGCGGGAATAGCAGGTGGACGCGGATCTGGATCCCGAAGACCCGGCCGATAGCGAAGGAGTCACGCAAGTTGAGCGCCCAGGCCGAGTAGGGTTGCGGCGCGGGCTGTGACCCGACAGGTTAGCGAGACAGTGCAGAACCCGCCCGAGAAACAGCCCGCTCCCGTTCAGCTCCTAGAGGTGGACCTCTCTACGGGCAGCGCCCGCTCCATGCGCTTCGAGAGTGAGTGGCCGGAGCTAGAGAGCCTCGCTGAGGCTGGAGGGAGCGCCCTGGCTTGGAGTCTGCAGGCGGAAGCACATCGCAGCGGCGCGCCAGCGCCCTTCGTGCTCGCTGTGGGGGCTGCGGTGAAGCGAGGTGCGCCGACAGCTGCGCGGGTCTCGGTGTGCGGGAGGGGGGCGCATACAGGGAAGATCGCGGAGGGGGCCGTAGGGGGCAGCCTCGGGCGCAGGCTCGCGAGCATCACAGACGCGCTCGTCCTGCGCGGCCGCTGCAAGCAGCCTGGGGTCGTGATCGTGATCGACGCGGCGGGGTCGGTGCGCTTCGAGTTCTACGAGGAGAGAGGGAGCCTCCCAGCTTGGCTTGAGAGCTTGGCTCTGAAGCACCCTCGGGGCGCGCGCCTCGCTGTGGGACCTGCTGCATGGCGAGGCGTGAGCTTTGCGAACTTGGCAGCAGGAGAGGACCCGCCGAGCTTTGTGGGTCGAGGCGGGCTCGGTGGAGCGCTAGCTGAGATGGGAGTTTGGGCGATCGTCGTGGAGGCAGATGAGGTCCACTCGAGCGAAGGCTCCGCAGAGCTGGCTGCTCAGCTGAAGCGCTCTCCTCGTTTGCGTGAGCGCGGCGCTGGCGGCTCGCTTGAGCGCGCGCATGAGGTCGGCCTACACGCCCCGGATGAGCGCGCGGAGCTGGACGCGCGAGCGCTCGCGCAGGCTGGCGCAGAAGAAGGCGTCGGGCTCCGAGGCTGCGCTGGCTGTCCGACGCCCTGCGGCTGGATCTTCGAGACGCATCAAGGTGCGCGACAAGGCGGTCGCTTCAACGCGTTGGACTCCGTGGGGCTCTCGCTCGGCCTGCGCTCGCCGTCGGAGGCGCTCGAGCTTCTTGCGGCCTGTGATGAGGTCGGAGTCGACGCGAAGGAAGCGGGCGCTGCGCTAGAGGTTTTGGTCAGAGCGCATGAGGAGGGGAGGATCGAGAGTGGACCTAGTTTTGGGGTGCTCGAAGACTTCATCCAAGAGGTGCGCTCGTTGGGTCAGCTCGCACCACATGAGGCCGCCCTGGGCGCTGGCGCCATAGGCCTCGCTGAGCGCTATGGGCTCGAGGCACATACCGCGCGAGGTGAGGCGGCGCGCCCGCGCCAAGGGCTCGGCGGCGCGCTCGCTGCGCAGGTAGCCGGGCGTGGGGCTGAGCCCATGCGCACCTTCGCCTTCCTGCTCGAAGGCGGCGTCCCGCTCGCGCGGGCACAAGCGCTCTTGCAGCCGCTCAAGATCAGCGCTCAGGGTCTTGAGGCCTCAGACCTCGCTGAGAAGGGGCGACTCGTCTGGTGGCACGAGAACTTTGTCGCTGGTGTCGACGCGACGGGCTTCTGCGCCTTCTCCGCCGCCGGCGTCCTCGCAGATGGAGTTATGGAGCTTGACGAGCTCGCAGCGCAGCTCTTGATGGGGGAGGGTGCTGAAGGCGCTGCAGAGAAGCTCCTCAGCGTTGGGGCCTCTGTAACCCTCCTCTCCCTTGAGGTCGCGGGGGGGGCAGACACGGCAGAGCTTGAGGCGCGCGGGCTGGAGCAGCCTTGGGAGGAGTACCGCCGCCTGCGCGGCCTCGACGAAGATGGGCGGGTTCTAGCAGAGGTGGGCTCCAAGGTCGGGAGCGCTGAGGTGCTCCGCTGGGAGCAGCAGCTAAAGACCGCTGCCCCAGTCGAGCGTCACGAGAGCGGCGAGCGAGCTCTAGGGCATGTGCGCTTCGCTGCGGGTGGCGAGCTCGGGCGCGCCCTCGGCGGAGCGGTCTCTCTGGAGCTCGAGCTCCCGCGGCCCTTGTCAGATGCGCTTTTGCTCCTCTGCGATGGGCGCTCGCAAGCGCGTGAGCTCTTGTTTGTGAACGATGCCGCGATCGCTGTCGCCTGGCGGGGTGGGGAGCGAGTGGAATTAGACGAGCTCGTTCGAGACGGCGACCAGCTCGACCTCGTGCTAGCAGTGGGTGGGGGGTAGGCTCAAAGCCCGATGTCTGAGAGAGACTCCATCTTGATCGTGAAGACTGGCGCCCTGGGTGACGTCTTGCGGACGACGTCCATCCTGCCGGGGCTCTTCAAGCGCTACCCAGGCGCAGCCGTTACATGGGCTGTGGCAGAGGGCGCGCGCTCGCTTTTAGAGGGGAGAGCGGGGGTCGATGTCCGTGTCTTAGATCTAGAGCGTCCCGAAGCCCTCATCTCTGAGCTCAAAGGCAGGCGCTTCTCGCTCGTAGCCTCCCTCGATGAGGAGCGCGCTTGCTGCGAGCTCGCGTCCGGAGTCGACGCTGAGCGCGTCGTCGGCGCCTGCTTAGATGAGGCGGGCGAGGCTGCGTACTCTGAGGACTCCAGAGCTTGGTTTGATATGAGCCTGATCTCTCGCTTCGGACGGGAACGAGCTGACGAGCTGAAGGCGCTGAATCAACGCACACACCCCGAGCTCCTCGCAGAGGCGCTCGGGATCGATGCCGGCCGGCCCTCCCTCGAGCTGAGTTCGGCTGAGAGAGAGCAGGCTGCGGCGTGGTGGGAGCGCGCGGGGCTCGACAGCCCTGCGCGTGTCGTGGGGCTCAACACCGGAGCTGGATCGCGCTGGCCTTCGAAGCAGCTGGACATGACCCGGACGATTGAGACGGCGTCTGAGCTCAGCGCGCGTGCCAGCGAGGACCTCGCGTTCCTCGTACTCGGCGGGCCTGAAGAGGAAGAGCGCAACGTTGAGCTGTTGGCGGGCTTAGAGCGAGCGGGCCTTAGGGCTGTATCCAGTCGCTGCTCGAACACGCTCCGGGAGTTCACCGCTATCGTGAGTCGCTGCGACTTGGTGATCACCTCGGACAGCTTCTGTCTGCACGCTGCTGTCGCCCGCTCTGTCCCAACGGTGGCCTTCTTCGCGCCGACCTCGGCTGCCGAGATAGAGCTTTATGGTCTAGGAGAGAAGGTCTGCTCGACGTCCGCAGACTACTGCTCTTACAAAGCAGACACAGACAACTCGACGATCACCCCTGACCGTCTCGCGGTGGCGGCCCACAACGTGCTAGAACTAGGCTAAGGAAGGGATCAGCAGATGAGATACAAGCTAGGAAAGGCGCTGCAGGCGCTAGGGCTGATGGTGGTCTTTATGGGCCTCTCACTCAGCATCGGGAGCGTTCAGCTCTCTTCCGCCCTAGACTCCATGTGGATTGAGATTTACGGCCTCCTGGGTGGGATGGCCCTCTTTGGGATTGGGTACCTGATTCTCGGTAGCAAGGGCAGCTCGGCTGGGTAGGGATTACTCGGCTGAGGGACCAAAGGCAGCAGGTTTTTCAGTCTGGGAGTATGATTCTTAAGGGTTTTGAAGGTTCCTCAGCGATTGAGGGCACCCAAGACCTAGCTCTCCCGTCCTCATCCAAAGCCCCGTCCCTGTTCGCGGGCTCCGTACTCACCGAATCCCCAATCAGTTCCTGACCATGCTCAAGCGCGTTCGCTTCACCTTTATGGGCTCTCTGGCACTCTTCGCTCTCAGCGCGATCGCGCCGGCTCAGTTCCAGGACAATCAAAGCCAGATCCCGTCCGGGAACCCGGCTAACAACTCGCGCAGCGAGAACGTGGACTTTGGTGACGTCGACCTCGACGGCGACTACGACGCTGTCTTCGCTGATGGCGGTGACGTCGATCAGGACCAGAACAGAATCTGGATGAACCAGGGCTACGACCAAGGCGGGACGGTCGGCTGGTTCACTGATGAGACCTCTTCAAGGTTCCCTTCTGTCCAAGACCAGAGTCGAGACATTGAGTTCGCAGACATCGACAACGACGGCGACCTCGATCTCTACATCTCGAACACGGCTGCGATCATCCCTCAGTCAAACCGCTGGTGGATCAACTCGGGCACCGGCTCAGGCTTCTTTGTCGACGAGACTGCCTCGCGCTGGGTGGGCCTCGGTGGTCCCGGCTCTTCGATCGCTAGCTCTCAGGTCCTCCCGAGCGGAGGCTTCCTCGACTTCTCTTGCGACTGTGACTTCGGCGACCTGGACAACGACGGTGACCTTGACCTCGTCCACTCGAGCTACGGCGGCGTCTTCGGTGGGCAGGTGCCTACGCGCCTCTTCCTGAACGACGGCCTCGGCTTCTACGAAGAGTTCAACCCCTCGGGCTACCAGATGCCCGGTCAGACTGTCGTGGATGGGCAGCCCGGTCTCTGGTGTGAGGGGACCCAGTCCAGTAACACGTCGAACTCGACGGGCGCTTTCTGTGACATCGCCTCGAGCGCCTTGGACATCGACCTCGGCGACATCGACGGTGACTTCGACCTTGACCTCCTCCACGGCGCACGCCAAGAGCTGCCCCGCATGTTCGAGAACCGACTCGAGGAGAACGGCGGCGTGCTCGGGTTCCGGGACACGACGACCGAGGCCTTCCCGAGTAACTGGAGTACCGGCGACGGACACTACGAGCAGGAGATGGGTGATCTTGACGGTGACGGTGACCTCGACATCTACGGTCTCAACTGGCTCGCCGGCTTCGGCTTCAATGACAGCACGATGCGAGGGAACGGGGACGGCACCTTCGACAGCATCACGACTCTCTCTAACTCCAACGCAGACGACAATGAGGGCGACTTCCTGGACTATGACCAGGACGGCGACCTCGACCTCTTCGTCGCGAACTTCTCGGGTCAGGACAAGCTCTACCGCAACACGAACAATGGCGGCTCAGGCTTCAGCTTGAACTTCGTCTCGAACGGGGTGCCTGGCTCTTCGAGCTTCATCGCCCTCGACGCAGACGCCTGCGACGTCGACCAAGACGGTGACACTGACATCATCGTCGCGAACGACAGCGGCTCTCGGAACATCTTCCTGAAGAACACGACGCAGACCCCGGACACGCACGCGCCTTACATCCCGAACGTAGAGCAGGCGCCCGATCGCAAGGCCGGTCCGGAGCCGACCGTCATCCGCGCGCACGTGTACGACAACGCCCCTTACTACATCACCTGGTACAACGAGACATGGGTTGAGGTACAGGTCAACGGGGGCGCAGCGACGAGCATCCCTGCGATGAGCTCGCAAGGCCAGATCTTCCGCGCTGAGCTCCCGGGCAACCTGAGCGGGACCATCACCTACCAGTGGTTCAGCAGGGATGAGTATGGGAACACCGGCTCCTCTGCGATCTCGAGTTACGACGCCTCTGGCGGTTCAGGCGGGACGGTCGTCTCTTTCTGCGCGGGTGATATCACCACCCTCACAGGATGCCCCTGCTTCAACGAGTCGACGAACGCCGGCAGCGGCTGTGAGAACAGCACCGGCCTCGGCGCGCTCCTCACAGCTACGGGTGACGCGAACGCCGTCTCAGACACGCTCGTTCTACAAGCGATCAACCTGCCCCCCGGCCCCGGCCTCTACTTCCAAGGCAACAACGCCGTGAACTCTGGCAACGGCAACGCCTTTGGTGACGGCTTGCGCTGCGCCGGTGGGAACGTGAAGAGGCTCGAGGTCCGCTTCTCGAACGCCGCGAACGGGTTCGCGACTTCGACGACGGCCTCTGTGTCTGCTGCTGGCGGCGTGAGCGCTGGCCAGACGAAGCGCTACCAGCTCTGGTATCGAGACACCGCGAGCGGTGCGCCCTGCAGCAGCGGCTTCAACCTCTCTAATGGGTTGGAGATCACCTGGGCACCCTGAGCGCTGGTCAAATGGCCCACATGTGGGCCTAACCCGCTATTTTGAGAGTTGACCAAGGGCGTCAAAAACGCCCTTGGTTGCGTTTAAGCGGGGGTAGCACGGGCTGGGCAAAGAACTTCACTACCCGTCTTTGAAGAAGCAAGCTAGGCTTCAGTTATCAATCCGCTGGGTCGTCCTGCGCCAGTGCGCAGCCCTCTAAAGGGTCTGCGGCTCTGCGATGTCTCTCATCCCCAAAGCTATGAAAAAACACCTCCTCGCAGCGTCTCTCTTGATCGCAGGCGCACAACAAGCGGACGCTCAACAGCTTGAGCTCGACAGCCAACAGTGCAACTGGACGTGGAATGTCTATCTCCCGCCGCCGCTGAATGTCTCTGGGGTCCCGACTACGACGAATGATTTCCAGATCTCTGGCCGGG
Organism: Planctomycetota bacterium; assembly: GCA_022446815.1. Lineage (GTDB taxonomy): Bacteria > Planctomycetota > UBA1135 > UBA1135 > JAKVCE01. The sequence continues at coordinate 73,174 of JAKVCD010000020.1, read as the reverse complement.
TGGGTGGTCCCTTTAGCCGTAACTCGAACGGCGAAGTTTTTGCAGGGCAGTTCACTTTGGGTGAGGTCGCCTACTTCCCTGATCTCGAGGGTTACTTCCCTGGAGCAACGCCCGGCACTACTTGGGCCAACTTCCGTATCTATGACATCTTGATGCGCAAGGAGTCGCTGCCGCTGGACTTTGGTGTCGAAGCGACAGCCGATGGAAGCTACTCGGGCGACCACTGGTGGCACTTCATCTCAGGGACAGCGGAGATTCAGTTCACTGGTGGTGACAGCTTCGTCGTGCCCATTGACGGCCTCGATAGCCTACCGATCTACCAGACCGGTCAGTTCACCTCGAACCCTGACGGGTCGCTTCACCTCGAAGCGACGGAGACACACTCTTTTGTGCTCTTCGACCCGACGACTAGCCTCACCTTCGACTTGAACCTTAGCGGGAGCATCGTGGCAGACGAGGTCTTCGACATCGTCAACTTCTGCTCCGGCGACGGGACCGGCACGTTCTGCCCTTGCGGGAACTTTGCAGGCCCGGGCGAGGGATGCATGAACGGTACTATGCAAGGTGGAATGCTTAGTGCCTCCGGGAGCGCGAGTATCAACGACAACGACCTCATCTTGAGGGGCTCGCAGCTCGTGCCGAGTCAGCCTGGCCTCTACTTCCAAGGGAACAACGCCGTTAACTCCGGCAACGGTAACCCCTTCGGTGATGGCCTGCGCTGCGCCGGTGGGGGCGTGATCAGGTTGCAGGTGCGATTCGCGGACGCGACTGGCGCCTCTGAGACTTCGATCTCGATCCCTGGTAACGGCGGCGTCTCGGCTGGTGACGTCAAGCGCTACCAGCTCTGGTACCGGGACCCGAACACCTCCTTCTGCGGCTTTGGCTTCAACCTGTCGAACGGTGTTGAGGTCAGCTGGAGCGCCTGAGGCCTCTTAGACAATGCGAGGGCGAGCTGGCGAGCTGTCGCTAGCTCGCCCTTGTTCGTAAATGGAGGGCGGGGGAAGAGCGGGGCTCAGGGCTGCTCAGCACGATAGGATGAAGCCGTGGCGATGACGCAGTACCTCCGACACATGAGCCGAGGCCTCCGCCCTGGGGGTCCTCCGGTCCATTTAACCCTCTTCGTCACGGGGCGCTGCAATCTGCGTTGTAGGCACTGCTTCCACTGGGAGGACGTGGCGAAGGGGACTGATGGCCCGAGCTTAGAGGAGGTGCGGGCCTTGGCGGACTCGAGCTCAAGGATGGGGCCGCTGCTCTGGGTCGCCCTCGCAGGTGGAGAGCCGTTCTTGCGGAGGGACCTCCCTGAGTTGGCAGAGGCCTTCGGCAGGCACGGCGTTCGACACCTCTCTATCCCAACGAACGGCTTAGTGGGGGACCAGCAGCATGATGCGGTCGAGCGCATGCTGGGCTTGTGCCCTGAGACCCACATCAACGTAGCGGTCTCCATCGACGGACCTCCCGCCGTTCATGACGAGATCCGGCAGGTCGAGGGGGGTCACGAGCGCGCGCTTCAGGCTGCAGCCCGCTTCCGTGAACAGGCTGAGAAGGAGGATCGGCTCGGCGCAGGGCTCATCGTGACGGTCACACGTGAGAACCAAGACGTCTTGGCAGGTCACTTAGAGGAGCTGGTCAGGGAGGTCTGCCCCGACCACCTGACGATCAACCTAGCCCGTACGGACGCGCTGGATCCATCTCTCTTGGAGGTCGATCTCGATCGCTACAACGAGGTCGTCGCAGAGAAGCGCCGGCTGCAAGAGGCTGGGCTCCTCGGTCGCTATGACCACCCCTTCGCGCGCGTGGCGGAGGCCAGGGATCGCCTCACATACCGCCGCGTCGAGCAGGTCGGGCGTGGCGAAGGAGGCCCTCACCTCCCATGCACTGCCGGCTCGCTCTCGGCGGTCATCTTTGAAGATGGGACCGTGCGTGCGTGTGAGGTCCTAGAGGAAGAGCTCGGGTCGCTCGCTGACGTAGGCTGGGACCTCGCGCAGCTCTGGAGGAGCGAGCGCGCGGAGCGTCTCCGTGAGCAGGTGCGCGAGACCAAGTGCGAGTGCACTTGGGAGTGCGCTCAGGCAGACAACGTCCTCTTTAGACCTGAGTCCTGGCCTGCCCTAGCACGTGAGGTCTTGAGGGGATGATCGCACAGGGCTCGATCACCTTTGGTGTCTTGGTGCCGTGCAGGAACGAGGAAGCGGTCATAGGGCGTAGGCTCAAGAATCTCCTCGGCGCCGCATGGCCTGACTCTGACGGGGCGCACGAGCTCGTCGTTATTGACGATGGGTCTAAGGATGACACGGCGCGCTGCGCCGAGGAGCTCCTCAGCGCAGGAGGTGCGAGTGAGCTCCAGACCGCGGTGGTGAAGAGCTCTCGACCCCCGGGAAAGAACGGCGCGATCTCGACCGGCTTAGAGCAGCTCAGTGAGCGGGTCGATGTTGTCGTGCTTACGGACGCAGACGTCGTCATGGACCCAGGCGCCTTAGAGGCCCTCGCCGACGCCTTCGCTGAGGAGCCGATGCTTGGTATGGCCAGCGGGGTTCAGTCTCTGCACAGCTCCTTGCCACGGGACGGCAGCGCCCCTCCGTCTGAGACTGCTATGGGCTTGTATGACAGTTGGACTCGTTGGGTTCGACGCATTGAGTCGAAGCGCGGGCGCCTCTTCAGCGTTCACGGCCAACTGCTTGCGTGGCGAAGAGACCTAGAGCTCGAGCCTGGCGCGCTCTTCGCAGATGATCTAGAGCTCATGCTCCAGCTGCGACGCCTGCACCCTGATCGCACCGTGCGCATGGTCGAAGGAGCGCGCTTTCATGAGGAGCGCTCCTCAGCGCGCGACCTCCAAGATCTGCGCAGAGCGCAGGCATATCTGCAGGCCGCTCCGTTCATGGACGCGCCCGAGCTCGGCCTACAAGGCTGGCTCTATCGTCGCCTGCCACCGAACGCTCCCGAGCTGAGCATCGCTGGACTCGCGCTCTTAGCTGCAGCGGCTTGGATGTGGTGGGGGAGCGCAGGCCTTGCAGGCCTTCTCACGCTCTCTCTGGTCCTCCTCATACACCCCGCGCCACGGCGCGTCATGAGGCTGCTTCGGGTGATTCAGCGCGCGCGTCGCGCCCCGACGCCGCCGGGTGCGACCCTCGCGTGGGAGACACCTCGAGCATGAGCACAAAGGCTGGCTGGGTACTCGCGCTCGTCCTCATCCTCGCAGCGGGCCTGCGTGGATGGGCAGCGTATGAGTACAGCGAGCAGCACCCGCTGAGGGACGCCCCGACGATTGATGAGGCCTCCTATGACCAGTGGGCGGTCGAGCTCGCTGGAGGCGACTGGATGGGAGAGGAGGTGTTCTTTCAAGAGCCGCTCTATCCCTACTTCTTGGGCGTGAGCTATGCCGTCCTTGGGAGAGATCTCTTGATGATCCGCCTGCTCCAGGCCGCGCTCGGGGTGCTCACTTGTTACCTCATCGCGAAGCTGGGGCAGCGACTCGCGGGCGAGTGGGCTGGGGTCTTGGCCGCGGGGCTCTTCGCGTGCTTGCCCTCTGCGGTGCTCATGCCTTGCCTGCTCTTGAAGCCGAACCTGCACATGCCGCTCTTCTGCGCGCTCGCGCTCGCCATCACGCGGTCGGGCCCTGGCGGCATCTTGCGCTGGTTCCAGATCGGCCTCTTGGGTGCGCTGTGTGCGCTCTTACGGGGCAACTCTCTGGTGTTGCTCGGAGTCTTCTTTGCTTGGTCTCTCCTCCCGATCCCGCGCGGGCTCCCGAGCTTTGTCCGCTGCTTCTCTTTCCTCCTAGGGGTGAGCTTGGTCTTAGGGCCTGTGGCTTGGCGCAACCACGAGGTCGGCGGGGTCTACACCCTCACGACCTCTGGCGCGGGCACGAACCTCTACGGCGGCAACTATCTGGGAAACCCCATGGGCGTCGCCACAGAACTCCCCTGGGTCCGTGGGATCCCGAAGTATGAGGCGGACGACTGGCGTTATGAGGCGGAGCGACGGACCGGGGAGGCGCTGACTGCTACTGGAGTCAGCCGCTATTGGTTGGGGCAGACATTGCGCTCCTTCGTCCACAGCCCCGGGGCGCACGCCAAGATCTTCTGGAACAAGCTGCGCGCGACCCTCGGCTACTATCCGGTCCCAGACAACCACTCGCTCGTCTGGGACGCGAGGTACGTGACCGCGCTGGGGCTGCCGCTCCCAGGCTTCGGTGTCCTCTCAGCCCTAGGCCTCGCTGGAGGAGCGGTCTTCCTGCTCCTGCGTAGCCGCCGTGACGTGCTCTTCGAGAGCGAGGAGGCGGGGATGCGGGCCCTCATCCTCTTTGGGCTCTACCTCCTCACGATCGTCTTGACCGTGACGAGCATGCGCGCGCGGATGCCGCTCGCAGTCCTCATGGCACCGATCGCAGCGGCGTGGGCGCTCTCCGTCTATCGCAGGCCGCACGTCAGCTCAATCCTCGTAGCCTGCGTCACGGCCGCCTTCGTCGCTTGGCCCGCCTTCTCAGCGGAGGAGCAGGCGCAGGATCTAGCGGAGCGTGACTACAACTTGATCGTCACAGAGCTCCGCTCTGGCCCGCCGACTGAGGGGACGAAGGCGCGCGTGAGGAACCTGGTCTCGTCTTATCCAAGCACCGCTCGCTTCAAGATCTTGGAGGCGGAGCTGCACTTCGCTGAGTCAGTGCGCTTGCGAGCGGCGGGTGATGAGGTGACCGGCATGATGGAAGAGCAGGCGGCGCTGCGTCTGCTCGACGAACTTGACGCTATGGTGGACCTCTCAGCGCGCACGCGCATGAGCGCTGACCGCCTCGGCGGCTGGATCCACACGAAGCGCCGGGACTGGTCGCGCGCTGAGCGCTGCTTTCGTCGCGCTCGTGAGTTCGACCCGGAGGGGGCAGACTTGAAGGCGGCGCACGCGCAGGCGCTGGTAGGTGCAGCTGAGCAGCGCGGCCCTTCGGCGGAAAGAGCTCAACTGGCGAGTGAGGCTAGGCGCCTCATCGCTGAGCTCAGGCTGGGGGAGGTGCCAGCTGAGATGCGCACTGCGCTCTCGAGGAGGCTGGACGCCTTGGAGCGCAAGTAAGGCTCAGCGCTTCGACTCTTCGTAGAGTTGGTTCACGAAGCCAGCGAGCTCTACCGCGGAGGGACGACGAGACATCAAGTCCGCACGCAGCTGCTCTTGGACCTCCTCGAGCGGCGTGCGCTTGATCTTGATGACCTGATAGAGGCCGAAGCCTCCGCTGAGGCGGACGGGCTGAGAAACCTCTCCGCTCTTCAGGGCGGTCACAGCGGCAGCGATAGGGGTGGAGTAGACTCGTGGGTCAAAGACCCCAGGGAGCAGTCCGCCGGCATCCCGAGTCTCGGGGTCGCTAGAGCGACGCTTGGCCAGGGTGCCGAAGTCCTCGCCGCTCTCTACGACGCGTTCGCGCAGCTCCATGGCCTCGCGCTCGAGCGCCATGAGCGTCTCACTCAGCCAGGTTTCGAACTCGCTGACCTCTAGGCCTTCAGGGGGGGCGGGCGGCCTCAAGAAGATCCAACGCACAGTCCTGGCTTCGCCGCCAGGTCCAAAGACGCGCTCCCACTCGGCTCGCAGTTCCTCCTCTGTGATCACTCGTCGCGTCATCAGAATGGCTTCTGCGCAGAGGTCGTGTCGTGCTCGGATGTTCGCCTCCCGCTGCCAGCCGGCGAAGGTGCGGCCGTCCATGCGAAGGTCCTCCAGCCACCGAACGCGATCACCCTCGTAGAAGAGCGACAGGCGGTCAGCGAGATCTGAGTCCATACGGGCGCTGACCTCTTCAGCCGTGAACTCGGCGTCGAGCGCTGCTGCCATCCTGCGGACGAGCTGGGCCTGCTTGTAAGACTCAAGGTGGGGCCGGCCCTGGGTCTCCGTAAGCCAGCGACTGAAGGAGGAGAGCGAGACCGCCTCACCAGCAATATGCCCGATCGGCAGGTCTGACTCGTTCGCATTGGAGGGCAGCTCACCCGGGGGGAGAGCGACCGCTGGTGCACCACGCTCGAGGAGCTCGCTGAAGAGTGCGTCGGCCTCAGCGCTGTTCGCGGGGCGGGCGGCGAGGTGGGCTAAGAGCTCTTCGCGGACCCCCTCAAGCGGCGTACGCTCCTTCTCTACGAGCTGGAAGATGCTCCAACCGCCACGAGCGGCTTGTGGCTCCGAGATTTCGGCAGGCTGCAAGCGGGCGACCTCGCGGCGTACGAGCTCTGGCCACGTGAGCTCGTTGAGGCGGAAGGGCGCCTGTGGTTCTTCGCCCGAGCCGCTCGCGCCGCGGAGAGCATCAAACTCGGCGCCTGCTCTCCACGCCTCCATGACCTCGACGGCGCGCTCACGCGCGACCTCCCGAGCTGCGTCGCGCAGCGCGCGCTCCTCCTCACGGGTGATCCCAGGCGGTGGAGTGGGGGGCTCGATCTTGACCTGAATCCAGCGCACGACGGTCTGCTCACCGTTCGGACCGTATCGTTCTTCCCAGGCCTCGATGAGCTCTGTCTCTGTGATCACACGTCTCGCCTGTGCGAGCGAATTGACCAAGATAGAGCTCAGCGTCTTGGGGCGTTGCTCGGTGCGCCATCGCTCCTCGTCGAGGCCTAGGCGCTTCAGCTCATCGAGCCAAGCGGCGCGGTCCCCGAGGTGGGCGTTCTCAACCCTGCGGCTGATCTCCGCGTCGAGGGCCTCTTCGACCTCGGCTGGGCTGGGGGTGAGCTCCTCTGCTGACGCTGCGTGTAGGACCAGCCTGTGACGGATGAACTCGGTCTGGTAGACCTCGCCGCGGGTGGCGAGGAGCCAGTCAGAGAACCCCTCGTTTGGGAGGGAGGCTCCTTGCAGGAGGAGAGTTGGAGCGAAGCTGAGGAGGAGCTCGAGCACGCCTGCAGCCTAACCCTTATTCCGACCCTCTGTATCCTCTCCAAATTGGAGGGCGTGCAGCTTGGCGTAGAGCCCTCCCTGGCCGAGCAGCTCAGCGTGGGTGCCGCGCTCTCGAATCTGGCCGTGGTGGAGGACGAGGATCTCGTCTGCCCTGCGAATCGTCGAGAGCCTGTGCGCGACGACGAGGGCTGAGCGCCCCTTTAACAGGTTCCTCGTAGCCTCTTCGATAGCGGCCTCCGTCGCAGAGTCGACGCTGGCTGTGGCCTCGTCGAGGATCACTAGGGCAGGGTCAGCGGCGAGCGCGCGGGCGATCGCGAGCAGCTGTCGCTCGCCCGTCGAGAAGGTGGCGCCGCGCTCAGCGACCTCACCCTCTAGCCCACCCTCGAGGTTGTCGATGATGCGCCCGCAAGAGCTCATCTCGATCGCGCGAGCGAGGGACTCCTCGGTGACATCTTCGCGCCCCATGACGAGGTTCTCTCGGACGGTGCCGGCGAAGAGATAGTCCTCCTGCAAGACGAGCCCCGTGCGGCCGCGCCAGGCGCGGGGGTCGTACTCGCGCAGGTCCGCACCGTCATGGGTGACTACGCCCTCAGAGGGGTCATGGAAGCGGAGAAGGAGGCTCACGAGCGTGCTCTTCCCGCTGCCTGTCGCGCCGACGATCGCGACGGTCTTGCCCGGCGGGATCTCGAAGGAGACGTCCTCGATGACCTCTCTCCCAGGGATGTAGGAGAAGGAGACGCCCTCGAAGCGCACGGCCTCCATCCCAGCGTGCGCAGGGAGCGCGCGCGGCGTGACGGGGGCCTTGATCTCTGGCTCAGTGTCCAAGACTTGGAAGATGCGCTCTGCTGACGCGAAGGCGCTCTGGATCACGTTGTAGCGCTCGCCCATGTCGCGGATCGGAGACACAAACATCGCGAGGTAGAACCAGAACTGGAGGAACTCTCCGTAGGTCAGCTCGCCGCTCACGATGCGGGTTCCACCGACCCAGATCGTGGATGCCTGGATCAGGTTCACGACGAACGCGAGCACGGGGAAGAAGACAGCGAAGAGGAAGATCGTCCGGAGGTTAGCGCGGAGGTAGCGATCGAGATATCCGTCAAAGCGCTCCATGACGCGGCGCTCACGCCGGAAGATCTGGACCACGCGGATCCCGGAGAGCACCTCTTGGAAGTAGCCGTTCTTCGCAGCGAGGCGAGCGCGGACGGTGCGGTAGGCTCGGCGTGCGCCGCCGCGGAAGATGATGCTGATGGCGATCATCACCGGCGTCAGCGCGACCACGACCGTCGCGAGGAGCGGGTCAATGGTGAACAAGAGTCCGAGGGTGATGATGATCTTCACCGCATCGAAGAGGAGCACGACGAGCCCTGACGTGAAGAGCTCGTTCAAGTTCTCGACGTCTGTGGTTACGCGGGTTACGAGCGAGCCGGTCGGGGTGGAGTCAAAGAAGGGGAGGTCCAGACTGTGCATATGCCTGAAGAGCACAGTTCGTAGGTCATGGATCACCAGCTGGCCGGTGCGGAGGAGCTGCGCCGTCTGGAGGTAGTAGAAGCCCATGTTGGCTAGCACCACGAGCAGGTAGAAGCCGATCAACTGCAGGAAGGGCGTCATGTTCGGCGTGTCGCCCGCAGCGCGCGCGTCGATCGCAGCTGCCAGTGGCCCGTCGATGGCCTCCTTCCAGATCCACGGCCCCAGGAGCGCGCAGGCGAAGACGCCGGTGAGGACGCCGATGCTCTTGAGGAACTCGCGGGCGTGGGGGCGCGCGAACTTGAGCAGACGCTTCAAGAGACTGGTGTCCCAGCCCTTGTGCGCGACGATGTCCGGGTCGATCCAGTCGTCGCTCATAGCTCTCCCAAGGCCTCCTCAGCCTGTTGACGCTCCCACGTCTCTTGGTACCAGCCTGGCCTCGCGGCGAGCTCCTCGTGGGTGCCTCGATCTGCGACCCTGCCGTCCTCAGTGAGGACGAGCACGTGGTCGGCGTGGGCGACGGTGGAGAGGCGGTGTGCGGAGACCAGCACGGTGCGAGCGTCGCCCGCATCACGGAGACCTCGCAGGAGCTCTCCTTCGGTCTCGGTGTCCACGGCGCTCAAACAGTCGTCCAAGATCAAGACGCGCGCGTCGCGCGCAAGCGCGCGCGCGATGCAGGTGCGCTGCCGCTGTCCTCCGGAGAGGGTGACGCCGCGCTCTCCGATGAGCTCGTCGAGGCCTTTGGGGAACTCTGCGACCTCCTCGGTCATGCAGGCGGTCTCGATCAGGCGCTCGAGCTCTTCGTCCTCGAGGTGTTCGTCGGCGCCGAAGAGGAGGTTGTTTCGGTACGTGTCCGAGAACAAGAAGCTGTCTTGAGGGACATAGCTCAGCGCACCGCGTAAGGATGAGAGCTTGAGGTCACGGATGGGGACGCCGTCGACTGAGACGACCCCCTCGGTCGCGTCGTGGAGCCTCCCGATGAGTCCGAGCAGGGTGGTCTTTCCGCAGCCAGTCGGACCGACGACGCCGACGGTGGAGCCAGGAGCCACGTTGAGGTCGATCCCTGATAAGGTCGGTTTGGGGGCACCGTCGTGCACGAACCCGACCCCGCTGAGCTGAATCTCACCGGCGGGCTCGCCGAGCTCGACGGGCTCCGCGGGCTCTCGGATCTCGCTCTCCTCATCGAGGATCTCGGCGACGCGCTTGGCGCTCGCCACCGCGCGCGGATAGATGCCGGCCATCCAGCCGAGGGCGATGATGGGCCAGAAGACCTTGATGACGAGGTCTATAAAGAGGAAGAGATCTCCCTTGGAGAGCTCTCCAGCGAGGAGACCGTAGCCACCCAGGACTAGGATGACGGCGAAGCAGAGATCGTTCGCCAAGTGGATGACAGCAGACTGAAGCCCTCGCCACTTGGAGAGCGCGATCTGGTTGTCACGGTTGTCCCCTGAGTCCTCAGCAAAGCGCTCCGAGCGCTCCTCTTCGCGCGCATAGCCGTGCACGACGCGCACGCCAGCGAAGCTCTCCTGCGCGCGCGAGGAGATATCTGCCAGGCTCTCTTGTACGGCTGTAGACCACTTGTGCAGGCGCGGCGCGGTGAGGCGGATCGTGAGCCCCATCAGAATGAGCGGCAAGACGATCGTCGCAGCCATCTGGGGGTGGACGCTGAACAGCAGAGTCAACGTCACTGGCAAGATGACGAAGGCGCCTGCGCAATACATAGTCCCCGGGCCGAGGAACATCCTGAGGTTCTCTACGTCGGAGGTCGCCCGGCTCACGACGTCCCCTGAGCGGGTGCGGTCATGGAAGCTGAACGGGAGGAGGCTCAAGGAGTCGAAGAGGTCCTGCTTGAGCTCGCGCTCGAAGGAGCGAGACACGGAGACGATGAACCAGCGCTGCGAGAAGCGGAAGAGGCCGTAGAGCAGCGCGACGCCCACCACGAACCAAAAGGTTGAGGCGAGGTGATCTGAGCCGCCACCCGCTTCGATCGTGTCGAGGGCGTCACGAATCAAGAGCGTGATCCCGACATCGCCGAGCTGAGCGAGCGGGATGGAGAGGAAGCCTAAGGCTAGCCGTCGCCTGTGCCGCCAGAAGCGGCGCGCGAAGCGTCGCAGGCTCCCTCCTGTGTCTGACTTGCTCACGAAGTACTCCTCCCCCGGAGGGCGTGAGTGGTCGGGTCGGTCTCGCGGCGGCAGGACATAGCGACGGAGAGTCTACTTTCCGTCGGGCCTGCTGAGGTCAGGAGAGCAGTAACTCCGGGCGACGTACGGGCGCGGGCGAGAGGCTAGAGATCGCTGTCAGGTGGACGATGTCCTTCACGCCGCAGGAGTGGGGCTGGAGCATGTGGGCAGGATTCTTCAGCCCGAGGGTGATCGGGCCGACGACGGGGAGGTCTCCTAAGGTGCGCAGCAGGTTGAAGGCGATGTTGCCTGCTTCGAGGCTCGGAGGGATCAGCACATTGGCCGGCTCTCCACCGAGCTGACAGTCCGGGAAGTTAGCCTGGACCAGGGGGTCAAGGGCGCAGTCCGCGCGCATCTCTCCATCGATGATGAGGCCGGGACTGCGGTCTCTCGCGAGCTCTACAGCCCGCCGGACCATGTTCGAGCGGGGGTGGGGGTTGGCACCCAGTGTGGAGAAGGAGAGCATCGCGACCCGGGGTTCGATCCCGAAGGCCTTCACCTGCTCGGACGCGAGGCGCGCGATCTCTGCGAGCTCCTTGTGGTTGGGCTGAATATTCACGCCCGTGTCAGCGAGGAAGAGCGGCCCCGTCTTGGTGAAGATGATCGTCATGGCCGCCGCGAGGCTCGCGTCATCCTGGAGAGGCAGGACCTTGAGCATAGGGGACATGGTCTTGCGCGCGCGGCGTGTGACACCGGCGACCATCGCGTCCGCGTAGCCCATCCTCACGAGGAGTGAAGAGAGCCACATGGAGTCCTTGAGGTAGGCGCGGGCGCCGTCGCGGGAGAGCTCCCGGTGCGCGCGGACCTCGCACAGCTCGCTCACATGTGCCTCAAGGTCTGGGTTGTTGTTCGGATTGATGATCTCGACGCTGCGCAGTGAGGTGCCGAGCTCCTCGGCCTTCTCTCGGATCACCTCAGGGTCGCCGAGGAGGATGGGGCGCGCGATACGCTCATCCACAACACAGCCAGCAGCGATGATCGCCCGCGCCTCTTCGCCCTCGGGATAGATGACGCGCTGGTTGCGGCTCCGCGCTCGGGTCACAGCGTGACGCATGAGGTCACGCTGCTCGCCCATGCGCTCGCCCAGCTGGCGGGTGTACTCAGCGAGGTCGAGCTCTCTTCCGGCGACCCCGCTCTCCATCGCGGCGGCGGCCACGGCGGTCGCGACGCGACGGATGACCCGATGATCGAGGGGCTTGGGGATCAGGTACTCGCGGCCAAACTCGATCTCTTCGAGGTCATAGGCGCGGGCGACCTGCTTGGGGACGGGCTCGGTCGCGAGCTCCGCGAGGGCGTGGACGGCGGCGTGCAGCATCTGGGTGTTGATGCTGGTGGCGCGCGCGTCAAGGGCGCCGCGGAAGATGAAGGGGAAGCCGAGGACGTTATTCACCTGATTCGGGTAGTCCGAGCGGCCGGTCGCCATGATCACGTCAGCGCGCGTCTCGACGGCGAGAGGGTAGGGGATCTCGGGGTCGGGGTTCGCCATCGCGAGGACGATCGGGTTCTCCGCCATGGAGAGGAGCATCTCAGGCGTCACCGTGTCTGCGACTGATACGCCGATGAAGACGTCTGCACCCTCCATCGCGTCGGCGAGGCTGCGCCTGTCGGTCTCGCGGACGAAGCGCGCTTTGTATTCGTTGAGGCCCTCAGTGCGCTCAGTATGGAGCACGCCCTTGGAGTCACACATCAGCACGTTCTCGGGGGTCAGACCGAGTGAGATGGCGAGGTCCGTACAGGCGATCGCCGCGGCGCCAGCGCCGTTCACGACGACACGCACATCTTCGAGACGCTTGCCAGCGATCTTGAGGGCGTTGATGAGGGCAGCGCCAGTGATGACAGCCGTGCCATGCTGGTCGTCGTGGAAGACCGGGATGGAGAGCTCTTCTTGGAGCCTGCGCTCGACCTCGAAGCAGCGGGGCGCAGAGATGTCTTCGAGGTTGATGCCACTGACGGTGGGCTCGATGGCCTTGACCGCTGCCACGATCTCGTCCACGTCTTGTGTGCCAAGCTCGAGGTCGATGACGTCGATGTCCGCGAAGCGCTTGAAGAGGACGGCTTTGCCCTCCATGACAGGCTTCGCCGCCTCAGGGCCGATGTTGCCGAGCCCGAGGACTGCGGAGCCATCAGTCACTACAGCGATGAGGTTGCCGCGTGCCGTGTAGTCGAAGACCTTGTTCGTGTCTTCAGCGATCTCCCGGCAGGGCTCAGCGACGCCTGGCGTATAAGCGAGGGAGAGGTCGATCTGCGTCAGGCAAGGCTTGGACGCGATGATCTCGATCTTCCCTGGACGTCCTTGTGAGTGGTATTCGAGGGCCTCTTTACGGGTGGTGAGTTCAGTCACTGCTGCTGTTCCTTTCCCGCTGTCGCGCGATGGGATTTCCAGGCGCTGGCAGTTGGGGCTTGGGGTCTCTTGAGATAGAGGGGGCAACCCTCTTAGAGGGAGTGAACGAGAATGGAGGCTACGAGTCCTCCAAGAAAAACACAAATCAGGCAGGAACGCCGAATTCTCTTTAGCGAGGAGTCATGCCTGGGACTGCGATCTCTTTAGATGTGCTCCAGTGCCCATAGGTGGGCTTTGGATACGTGATCAAGCGCTCCAGAGTGACGCTGGCTCGATGAGCTTGGGCTCCTCATTCACCGAGAGAATGGCGCGGAAGCCTGGGCGCAAGCTCATCGCAGCCCAGCTACCGTCTGGGCGGAGCCCAAGGAGCGCGACTTGATCCTCGGGCTCCAGCTCATGTTCCTCCGCAGTGCGCTCGATCGCACCCCTTAGAGCGTCCTCGACCGGCGCTCCGCGGCGCATCTCTTCCACGGCGAGGAAGGCCGTGTTCGATCCCATCATCAGCTCGCCCGAGCCCGTGGCGACGCAGGCGCCATGTTGAGGGTGGACCCAGAGCCCGTGACCGGGGATAGGAGAGTCGCCGACACGGCCGGGCGTCTTGAAGCGCATCCCACTCGTGGAGCATGCACCGGCGAGGGCTCCTGAGGTGTCTAGGGCTAGGGAGCCGACGGTGTCGTGGTGCTCCTCGAGGCTCGGGTCGATGTTCTGCGGCCCGACAGAGCCTGCGTCTGCGAGCCAAGACTCGTAGGTTGTGCGCGCTCTCTCGGTGAGGAGCTCATGGGTCTCGAAGCCACGCTCCACGGCGAAGCGCTCTGCGCCAGCGCCGGCCAAGAGGCGATGGGGGGTGTGCTCCATCACGGCGCGCGCGAGGCTGGTCACGTACAGCTGCTTCGTGACGGCGCAGACGGAGCCAGACTGTGCAGGGGAGAGCATGACGCATGCGTCCAAGCTGACGTCCCCGGCGGCGTCTGGTAAGCCGCCGAGCCCAACTGAGTCCACCTCGGTGTCCTCCTCGACATGACGACAGACGGCCTCGACTGCGTCGAGGCTCGCGCCGCCGGCGGCGAGCTGAGCCCACGCTGAGCGGTTCGCCTCTAGGGCGAAGGACCAAGTCGAGAGGATGAGGGCTTCTGTCACGACAGGAGCATACAGGTCAGGACTGTGAGGATTATCCTCTGAGGTATGAGCGTCACAGACTTTCCCTTTGAGGCTGTCCTCTTCGACCTCGACGGCACCCTCGTCGCGACAGATCGATTCTGGGTCCCTGCTGCACGGGTCGGCGCCAAGCGCGCCTTCGCTGAGCTCGGACTTGAGCGGGAGATCCCGACCCCGGAGGAGTGGATGGGGCTCGTCGGTCTGCCGCTGGCCGAGGGCTTCGACGCGCTCTTCGAGGACCTCAGCCCGGAGCAGCGCAAGGTGATCCTAGACCGCTGCGTCGAGGAGGAGCACTTCGCGCTCGACGCTGGCCGGGCCGCGCTCCTGCCAGGCGCGCTCGAGGTGCTCCAGGAGCTCAGGCGCCGCGGGGTGCGCACAGGGAGCGCGAGCATTTGCTCCCAGCGCTACCTAGCCGCGGCGATGGAGGGTATGGGCTTGGGGGAGTGGGTCGAGGAGGGGCGCTGCCTGGAGTCTCACGGGATCGGGAACAAGGCAGACATGCTGAGCGATCTCCTCATCACCTTCGACACCCGGAGCGCAGTGATGGTGGGGGATCGGCAGGGCGACTTTTTGGCCGCAGAAGCCAACTCGCTGCCTTTTGTCCTGTGTGAGAACGGCTTCAGGCAGGACTGGGAGCAGTTCGAGTGTGAGGGACGCATTTCCGATCTCTTGGAGCTGATCCCCCTCCTAGAGGCTGGAGTCAAGTAGAACGAGGCCTCCGCGGTTGCGTTTGAACCCTCTCAGCGGATAGCATCCCCGGTTCGCCGTGGCGGAGCAGGTCCTCCACGGCCCCTCACACCGCTCCCTCCCCGACCCCCGATCCCGCGAGGTCTTCCGCATGGAGAACGAAACACTCCCTCAGCGCCTCCAGAAGTCAGTCTGTGGCTCCTTCCACAAGACCGCCCTCTTGCAAAAGCGCGTGCGCGAGCTCATCGGTGGGGCCTCCCCCCTGATCGAGACCCGTGAGCAGAATCCGATAAAGATCGCCTTCCTCGAAATGGACCGTGGTCTGATCGAGTTGATCCCGGACGAGGATCAGGCGCCGCCCCCGACCCTCTAGGTCCCTTGGCCCCTGCTTGCCTGGGGTGGACTCTCTGCGGGCAATGAGCCCCAAACCTACGGGGACCCGGCCTGAGCTTCGGCTCGCCAAGCGTGGCGGGCTCGTGGAGGCCCTGCGACTACTGACGCCGCTCTATGGTGGCGTTGTGTCGGCTCGGAACTCTCTCTACGAGCTCGGCGCAATGCGAGTCCACCGCGCGAACGTCCCGGTGATCTCGGTCGGGAACCTCACGACGGGCGGGACGGGGAAGACTCCGTTTGTGATCTGGCTCGCGAAGCAGCTGCGCGCCTTAGGCTGGAATCCGGGCGTGCTCTCTCGAGGCTATGGCCGCGCTGAGGGTGCGCTGCAAAACGACGAGGGCGCGCTCCTCGCTCTAGAGCTGCCCGAACTCCCGCAGGTTCAACAGCCTGATCGGGTCGCTGGAGCAGCAGCGCTAGCGGCCGAAGGGGCAGACCTGATCCTCTTGGACGACGGCTTCCAGCACCGCCGGCTCGCGCGCGATCTAGACCTCGTCTTGATCGACGCGACCCGCCCTTGGGGGCTCCCTCCCGCCGCTCCAGGAGCGCCGCCGGTCGAGGCGCTGCTACCGCGCGGGCTCCTGCGAGAGCCGCTCTCGAGCCTCAAGCGCGCTGACGCTGTGATCCTCACGCGCTGCGACCAATCAAGCGAAGCGACGCTCGCGGAGATCGAGCGGGCAGTGCGACAGCGCTCGGCTGACGCGCCGATCGCTCGCGCCGTACATCGCCCAGCGAGGGTCGTCACTGCGGAGGCTGTCCACGAGCCTGCTTGGTTAGAGGGTCGCCCTGTGACCCTGCTCTCGGGAGTGGGGCACCCCGCCGCTTTCGAGGAGACAGCGCGCTCTCTCGGCGCAGAGGTTCGCGCTGCGCACGTCTTTGAGGACCACCACGTGTTTCAGCAGCCTGAGCTTGAGGGCCTCTGCGCAGAAGGGACCGAGCTCTTGGTCACGGCGAAGGACGCGGTGAAGCTCAGGGCGCTCGGCGTCTCCTGCGCCTCACTAGAGATCGAGTTAGAGCTCGTTCAGGGGGAGGCTCCTCTGCTCGGGCTCATCGAGGCTGCTGCAAAAGGGGCTGCTGGTGACTGAGTCAGAGGGGTCTCGTGAGGCCGACATGCTCGGTAAGAAGAACGGGCCTGGCGCCTGGGTTCAGTACATCGCCGCGCGCTGTCTGCTCGGAGGGGCGAGCCGCATGCCGCGGGCCTTGCAGTCAGTCCTTGTCGGCGGCCTCGCTCGCATCGCGCGTAGCGCGGATAAGCGGCACTCGAACGCCGCCCGCGCCTACATGCGACAGGCGCTGGGCTGCGCCGCAGCCGAGGGCCTCATCGGTCCGGATATCGAGGCGCGCGTGCTGACCGCTTGGCGGCACTTCCTGCAGCTCTCTCTCGACTCTGCCGCCTTCGATCGCGTCGTCGGTCAAGACCCCCTCGCGCACGTAGAGGTTGAGCGCTGTGAGGGTCTAGATGAGCTCATCGCTAGCGGCGGGGGAGGGCTCCTCGTGTCACCTCACCTCGGTGATTGGGAGGCGGGCAGCGCCTTCCTCGGAGGCCTCGGCTTTGAGCCGCTCTTCGCGATCGCCAAGCCCCCTAAGAACCGACCGCTGTCGCGCTACCTCCAGCGCATGCGGGCGCAACGGCGTGTGACCTTCCTCCCGAGGCGTGGCGGGATTGAGCTCGCCTCCGAGGGCCTCAAGGAGGGCGGGTGGCTCTTGGTCCTCCTCGATCAGCGCCCGCGGAAGGGCGGCGTCACCGTCCCCTTCTTCAACCGACCTGCTCCGACCGAGCGCTCAGCGGGTGTGCTCGCGCGGAGGCTCCGGCTCCCGATCGTCTTCTTTCACTGCTTGAAGGAGGCAGAGCCGTTTAGATACCGGCTGCGCTTCACGCGGATCGTGTCCAAGGAAGAGGTGCGCTCTATGTCGATCGAGGAGCTCGCTGCGCTCTCCAATCAGGAGGCGGAGCGCGCGATCTTGGGGTCTCCTGAGCAGTATTTCTGGCTCCACGACCGCTTCCGGCAGGATCCCTGAGGTCTTACTTTTCCCCTCCGGACCCTTCTGCGATCCTCTCAGGTCAAAGGAGCGCCCCAGAACCGCATGAGCCCTATCGATCCTAGCCTAGACCCGTTCCCCGAGATGAGCGGGGTCAGCACCCACCCCTTGGCAGATCGCGAGAGCCTCGTGAATCTCGAGCAGTTCTGCAGCTTGCCTGAGCCTCCCGCGGACTTCGGTGCCTTCCTCGAGGCGCTGCCTGACATCTACGCCGGCACAGAGCTGAAGGCGCTCGTAGACAGGATCGTCGCGGCGAAGGTGGGTGGTCACCCGGTGGCCTTGGCGCTTGGCGCGCACGTCCTCAAGGTGGGGCTCGCCCCGCTCGTGATCGACCTCATGAGGCGAGGGGTCGTCGACCACGTCGCGATGAACTCCGCCGGGGCGATCCATGATTTTGAGATCGCGGTCGCTGGAGAGACCTCGGAGGACGTAGCGCAAGAGCTCCCGCGCGGACGCTTTGGCTTCGCCGAAGAGACCGGCGCTGGGCTAGCGAGGGCGGTAGCCCTCGGGCTCGAGCCTGCAGAGGGCGGCGCGGCTGGCTTCGGCGTCGGCGTCGGGCGCCTGCTCATCGAGGAGGAGGCTCCGCACCGCGAGCACTCAGTCTGCGCTGAGGCTGTGCGTCTCGGGGTGACCACGAGCGTCCACGCCTGCCTAGGCGCCGACATCGTGCATATGCATCCGGACTGCGACCCCGCAGCCATCGGCTTAGCCTCCTACTTAGACTTCCGCCGCGTGTGCGGCTTCGTGCACGGGATGGGTGCAGGCGTCTGGATAAACGTCGGCTGCGCAGTGGTCTTGCCTGAGGTCTATCTCAAGGCTGTCAGCGTCGCGCTGAACCTCGGGGCTCACCTGGACGAGTGCACGACCGCAAACCTTGACATGATCCGGCAGTACCGCGCCGAGACGAACGTGGTGCGTCGCCCCCCTGGTCGAGGCATCTCCATCATCGGGCAGCACGAGGTGCTCTTGCCCATCCTCCGCGCCGCGCTCATCGCCCGGCTCGCGGAGGCCGGCTGGGAGGGTGAGCGAGGATGAGCCAAGAGCGCTTGCGCCAAGTCCTTGAGGGGCTCGGCGATCCGCGGGTCCTCGTCGTCGGCGACGTGATCGTGGACCGGTACATCTTCGGTGAGGTCAAGCGCATCTCGCCTGAGGCGCCGATCCCAGTCCTCAACGTTGACGAGGCAGAGGAGCGACTCGGCGGCGCAGGAAACGTCGCTGCGAACCTGCGCGCGATGGGAGCTTCGGTCTCTCTCGTGAGCGTCATCGGTGCGGATCGTTGGGGGGAAGAGCTGCGCGGCTTGCTGACAGATGCCGGCGTCGACGCCACCGGTCTCGTCGTGGATGAGGGGCGGCAGACCGTGCGTAAATCACGACTCATGAGCGGGGGCCAGCAGATCCTCCGAGTGGACTGGGAGGGCAGCGTTGAGGAGACCGAGGAGGTCTCAGGGCAGCTGCGCTCTCAGGCTGCACGGCTCTTGGAAGAGGTCGATGCGGTCATCCTCTCTGACTATGGCAAGGGCGCACTCAGCAGCGAGACCTGCGCGCACGTCATCGCCCTCGCCCGAGAGCGAGGTCTGCCCGTCGTCGTCGATCCGAAAGGGAGCGACTACACGAGGTACAAGGGCGCGACCTTGGTCACGCCGAACCGCAAGGAGGCTGAGCTCGCCTTAGGCTATGAGCTGGCCGATGGTGCTGAGCTCTCCACCGGCGCGCGCGAGCTCGCAGAGCAGAGCGGCATTGATGGGGTCGTGATCACCCTCGGAGCGGGTGGAGTCCATTACCGGGCTTCCAGCGGAGCCGAGGGCCGCGTCGCCGCGAAGGCGCGCTCCGTCTATGACGTCACCGGCGCTGGAGATACCGTCGTCGCGCAGCTCGCCCTCTACCTCGGCGCTGGCGCGCCCTTGGCTGACGCGGTGCAGCTCGCGAACGAGGCCGCCGGGGTCGTCGTGGGCAGGCTCGGCGCAGCGACGATCACTCGGGCGGAGCTGATCGCGCGCCTTAGCGCTGGCGAGGCGCCGCGGGGCAAGGTGGTCTCGGCTGAGCACCTCGACGAGCTGGTTGAGGGCTGGCGCAGCGCAGGTAGGCACGTCGTCTTCACCAACGGCTGCTTTGATGTCTTGCACCGTGGGCACATCGAATATTTGCGCTTCGCGAAGGCGCAGGGGGACGTCCTGCTCATCGGCGTCAATGAAGACGAGAGCGTGCGCCGACTAAAGGGAGAGGACCGGCCGCTCAACGCGCTCGAGGACAGGCTCGAGGTGCTCGCAGCCTTGGAGCCTGTGGACGCCGTCGTCTCCTTCGCAGAGGACACGCCAAAGGAACTCGTGGAGCGGGTCTCTCCTGACGTCCTAGTGAAGGGAGAGGATTGGGCTGAGAAGGGTGTCGTCGGTCGGGAATGGGTGGAGCGACACGGAGGTAAGGTCGTGCTCGCACCTCTCGTCCCGGGTCGCTCGACTACAGCGCTCCTCGGTAAGGCGCGAGACGCAGAGGAGGCGGGGTCCTGAGGGCCCCTTTGAAGGCATGCGTGTCCTCTTCGTCTACCCGAACCTCTACACCCAGATGGGGTTCAACCACGGCCTCGCTGCGCTCTCGGCGGTGCTGAAGGACGCAGGGCATGAGACGCGCCTGCTCAACCTCAACGAGAACTTGCCGCCTGTGCCCAGCGACGATGATGCTTGGGAGCTTGTGCAGAGCTGGAAACCGGACCTCATCGGCTTCTCCTGCCTCACTCAGCAGTACGGCTCTGCTCTAGAGCTCGCCCGAGCCTTGCGTGCTCGCGCTGATGAGGAGGGCGTCGCCCTCTCCCCGCTCGTCGTCGGCGGGATCCACCCGACGATGGTGCCGGACGAGGTGATGCGTGACGGAGTATGGGATCACGTCGGCGTGGGGGAGTGTGAAGACGCACTCTTGGAGCTCTTGCGCAGGATGGAGGCCGGAGAGTCGACGGATGAGGTGCAGAACTTCCTCTCTTGGCCTGGGGGAGAGCGCCCGGAGGCGAGCGTTGAGGTCGCATGGAAGCACAACCCCGTGGGCTCTTTCCCCGACTTCAAATCTCAGCCGCTGCCGGACTACGCGCTCTTCGATACGCAGCGGATCACGGACCTGAAGGACGGCTGGTTCAGCGTGATGACGAGCCGGGGCTGCCCTTACCGCTGCACCTATTGCCTGAACCACCGCATCGTCGACACCTATAAGGCTGACCTCAACCGCAAGGTCGCTGACCTAGGCTTCTTTCGCTTTCGAGATCCGGAGTTCGTGGTCGAGGAGCTTAAGCACGTGCTCGCGACGCACGAGCGCGTCGAGACCTTCCTCTTTGACGACGACCTCTTCACGCAAAACGCTGAGCACGCGATCGCTGTTTGCGACGCGATGGTGCGGGAGGGGATCCGCGTCCCCTTCGTCGTGAACTCTCACGTCAAGCGCTTAGACCCGCGCGTCGCAGCCGCGCTCGGGCGCGCTGGCTGCAGCATCCTCAAGCTCGGGATCGAGTCCGGGAGTCCGCGCGTCCGCAAGCAAGTCCTCAAGCGGCACATGACTCAGGTCGACATCCTCGACACGGTCGCGAGCGCTGAGGAGCACAAGCTCCACACCTCTGGTTTCCTCATGGTCCGGCTGCCGACGGAGACTGACGAGGAGCGCTGGGAGACTGTGGACCTCCTCGCTGAGACTCGCATCGGTCGCTTCCGAGCGTCCTTCTTCTTCCCCTTTCCCGGCACCGAGGGGTGGGACATGACCGTTGAGGGTGGCTACGTTGACCCTGAAGAGATCGACTCGAAGCGCACCTTCACAGACGGCTCAGTGTTGGACTTTGGCCCCGAAGAGAACCTCTTCATCGACAAGCTCGGCCGCACGCTGCCTTGGTTCGTCAATGCGCGACTCGGTAAGTTCCATGAGGACGCGCCCGCCTCGGCTCGCTATGGGCCCCTCGTTGAGCGGATCATGGAGATGGGGGAGGAGGAGTGGCGCGCCTTCGCGCCTACGATCCTTGAGGTGGACCGAAAGCTCTCCCAGGCTGCGTGTGAGGCAGGTGAGCTGCACTATGCCTTGAAGTATGGCGCGACGATGGGCGTGCGCTCGGACTGGTTCCTCAGCGAGGAGGCAGGGACAGAGTGGTACACCGCCGCTGCCGGTGCTCACGATGAAGATGTAGAGCTCTTAGGGGCGGCCACGTGAGCGCTCCTACAGACTTTCGTGGCCGCCGCGTTGTCGTGTTTGGAGACGCGATCTGTGATCGCTGGCTCTCTTGTGAACCTCAGCGGCTCTCACGAGAGGCGCCCGTTATGGTCCTCGCTCACCGCGGTGAGCGGCTTGGTGCTGGGGGCGCTGCGAATGTCGCGCGAAACCTCGTCTCGCTCGGTGCAGAGGTGACATGGATCGGCGCTGTGGGCGCAGACGCTAGCGGCCGTGAGGTCTTGCGGCTCCTGGAAGAAGAGGGTGTGGACACTGGGCTCGCGCGAATCGTCGGTGAGTGGACGACGCCGACGAAGACGCGGGTGCTCGCGTCAGAGCCGCGCCGTCACCCACAGCAGGTGATGCGGATCGATCAGGAGCCCGAGCTGGGGCTGGACGAGGCCGTGCGCGCTGAGCTCGCAGAGTCCCTCAAGGAGCGCGCAGGTGACTTTGATGCCGTGCTCCTCTCGGACTATGAGTATGGGACCCTGGGTGAAGAGGCTGCTTTGGTCGGGCGTGAGCTCGCCGCGGCGGGCTGCCCCGTAGTCCTCGACCCTAGGCGAGCAGCTCACACCTTCAGCGGCCTCTCTGCGTGGACTCCAAACGTCGGTGAGCTCGCACTGCTCACGGGCGTCTCGGAGGTCACGCTCGCTGACAGCGCCGCGCTCGCGAGCGCGGCCACACAGCTCCTAGAAGGGTCCGGTTGTCGCTGGATGCTGGTCACCCGGGGCAATCTCGGGATGGCGCTCTTCGGAGAGGGGCTCCCGAGCGGAGGTGCTGCGATCAAAGCGAGCGGGCGTGGCGATGTTACGGACGTCTGCGGCGCCGGGGACACTGCCGCGAGCGTATTCACCTTGGGTCTCGCGGCGGGGGTCGGCCCCTTGGAGGCGATGACCATGGCGAACGCAGCAGCAGGAGTGGTCGTTCGGGAGCGGGGTGCGGCCGTCTGCTCTTTCTCTGAGTTGGAGCAGGCGCTGGCGCACGCGACCGCGCCGGGGCGCCTCGGACATGCGGAGGCGCGCTGAGTGGGCGGGCTGGTGGAGCGCGCGGTGTTGGCCGCGGAGCTTGAGCTCTTGCGTGCGTCAGAGCCCGCGCCGCGCGTCGTTCTTGCGAACGGCTGCTTCGACCTCTTGCATGTAGGGCACGTCCGGTACTTGGAGGACGCTGCGAGCCGCGGTGATCTCCTCGTCGTCGCTTTGAACACAGACGAGTCCATCACTCGCCTGAAAGGGGAGGGGAGGCCGGTGGTCACGCTCACTGACCGCGCGGAGGTCATCGGCGCGCTCGCCTGCGTCGATCGAGTCACCGCTTTCGATGAGGACACCCTCGAGGAGACCCTGCGCGCGCTCCACCCGAGCGTTCACGCCAAGGGGACTGACTACACCAGCGAGACGATCCCTGAACGTCACGTTGACTCAGAGCTGGGCATCGAGATCGCGATCTGTGGAGACCCTAAGACGCGCTCTAGCACGGATCTGCTCGAGAGAGCTTGAGGGGCTGCGAGCTTTCCTGCACTGAGCAGGCAGGGATCAGGTGCTCTGCCTGCTAGGGTCTGTACTGGATGAGCGATTTGAGCCAGCAGGGATTTGAGCAGTCACCCCCTACACCCCCCCTTGGAGCGAGGATTCGACTGTCCCTGATGGGCGCTGGGGTCGCCTGCTATGGCGCCATCTGTGGGATCGGGGGCGGGCTCTTCATGACGCCGATCCTGCACTACGTCAGGAAGCTCCCGCTCAAGAACGCGGTCGCCACCTCCCTCTCTCTGGTCTCAGCAGCGACGATCGCTGCCACGCTCACCGAGATGTCACTAGGGAAGAGCGAGCTAACAGGCCAGCGCTGGCTGATCGTCGCTGCTCTCGTGGTGGGGTCTCTCGTCGGCGCGCAGGCGGGCTTCTTCGTCGCCAAGCGGATCAACGTGACGAGGCTCAAGATGATCTTCGCTGTGGTGCTGCTCATCACAGGGGTACGGCTTCTCTTTCAACAGACCCCTGTCGTCGCTACTGCAGGGGCCTCAGTGGACCTAGGTACGGTTGATCTCCTGCTCTCTGTGGTGGTCGGCTTCGCCTCTGGCTTCCTCGCCCCCCTCCTCGGGATCGGGGGCGGCCTCGTCGCCGTACCGGCCCTCTTCTTCAGCTTCCCAGGCCTCGGCTACTTGGGTGCGCGCGCTTGTGGGATGGCGATGGGGGCTTGCGCGAGCACGCGCTCGCTCTGGCTCTACTCCCGGGCTGGTGTGATCGATAAGCACCGCGCGATCGCGCTCGCTATCGGCGCAGGCTTCGGTGCGTGTATCGGCGTGCACATTGTCCACACCGAGGGCGCGGATCAAGTGGCCCGGGTCTTGATGGGAGTGACCCTGTGGATCGTCTCAGTCCGCTTCCTCTGGGACGTCTACAAGATCCGCCGTGAGGCTCAGGCATAGATGCCGCGGAGCTCGTCAGCTGCGCTGACTCGCTTGACGGCTAGGACGCTCGCGGCCTGACGCATCGTCACGTCATACTCTTGCTGGGTCTTCATGACAGAGTTCCAGCCTTCGGCCATGAATCGCCTGAGGCGCTTCTCGATGACCGGCATGATCCAGGAGTAGCCCATGCGGTTCTGCACCCACTCGAAGTAGCTCATGACCACGCCGCCGCCGTTGGCGAGGATGTCGGGGACGACGGAGATGCCGCGCTCCTTTAAGACCTTGTCGGCTCGAGAGGAGACGGGGCCGTGGGCGCCTTCGACGATGAGCTTGCACTGAACCTCTGCGGCGACCTTGGAGTGGACCGCGTTTGCGGTCGCGCAGGGGATGAGGACCTCGCAGGGTCGAGTCAGGAGCTCACGGTTTGTGAGCCGCTCAAAGTCGCCGGGGCAGTCGAGGAGGCTGCCGCGCTCTCTCCTCCAGTCCAGGATGGCGCTCACGTCTAGCCCCTCAGGGTTGTAGAAGGCGCCGTGCACGTCTGAGATCCCGCAGACGCGGTAGCCGTCCTCAGAGAGGATGCGGGCGAGGTTTCCGCCTACGGTCCCGGCCCCTTGGATGATGACCTTCATGCCCTTGTGGGGGAGGTCGAAGCGGTCTACAGCGAGCCGGAGGATGACTCTGAGCCCCTGAGCGACAGCGTCTTGGTGCCCTTGGGTGCCGCCGATCTCGATCGGCTTCCCAGTGACCGCGGCGTTCTCGGTGACACGGGCGTGACTAGACACTGTGTCGAGGACCCAAGCCATGATCTGCTCATCGCTGCCGACGTCGCGCATGAAGACGTCTCGCTCTGGGCCGACGTCGGTCAAGAGGTTGGCTGTGTAGCGTCGGACAGCGCGCTCGAGCTCTCCGCTCGAGTGCTCGCGCGCGTCAAAGCGCAACCCGCCAGCAGCGCCACCAAAGGGCACGTTCAAGACCGCGCACTTCCACGTCATCCATGCAGCGAGCGCCCGGAGCTCAACGATCTTGATGTCAGATGCGATCCGCAGGGGACCTATGAAGGGGCCGAGGCCTGCGTTGTGTTGGATCCTGAAGCCGTCGAGGACTTCCATCGTCCCATCGTCTAGGCGGACAGGGACGCTGAAGGCGATCTCGCGATCGCACTTGCGGAGGATCTGATACTCCGCCGGTTCGACTCCGACCGTGTGGGCAGCCTCGTCGAAGCTGCTCATCATCGTCGCGAAGGGGGTCTCTTCGTCGAGCGCAGGCGTGCTCGGGAGCGCCTGGTCCTCAGCGGGGTCGCCGAGGAAATCGGAGTCTCTGGGGTCTTGTGTCATCAGGCGAAGACGCCGCGCATGCGGTAGACACGCGCCACGCGGTCGATGGCGACGAGGTATGCGCCGGTGCGTAGGTTGACGTTGTGCTTCTCCGCCATATCGGCGACGGAGTGGAAGGCGCGGACCATCACCTGCTCGAGGCGGCTGTTCACGATCTCCTCCGTCCAGAAGTAGCCCATGCGGTCCTGGACCCACTCGAAGTAGCTGACGGTGACTCCGCCAGCGTTGGCCAGGATGTCCGGGACGACCATGATGCCGCGCGAGTCGAGGATCTCCTGCCCGCGAGAGGTGGTGGGCCCGTTCGCCCCTTCGACGACGAGCTCTGCTTGGATGCGATCCGCGTTCTTTGAGGTGATCTGGTTCTCAGTGGCTGCGGGGATGAGGAGCTCACAGGGGAGCTCGAGCTGGCCCTCGCTGTTCACGATGTAGTCAGCGCTGCTGTACCCCTCTAGGCGGCCTGAGCCGCGCAGGTGGTCCATGACGGCGGGCATGTCGAGCCCGTCCGGGTTATAGAGCGCGCCGTACATGTCGCTAACCGAGACAACCTTGTATCCCTCGCGGTGCAGCAGGAGCGCGCCGACCCCCCCGACATTTCCGCAGCCTTGGACGACGACGCGTGTGTCCTCGGGGCTCCGTCCTAGCTTCTTCATGGCCTCCCGGCAGACGAGCATGACGCCGCGGCCCGTGGCCTCGCGCCGGCCCTTACTGCCGCCGATCGCGATGGGCTTGCCCGTCACGACAGCGGTCGTCGTCCGGCGGACGTGCATGGAGTAGGTGTCCATGATCCACGCCATCGTCTGCTCGTTCGTGTTCATGTCCGGAGCGGGGACGTCTCGGTCGGGGCCGAGGATGTCCATGATGGATGCGGTGTAGCGCCGCGTGAGTCGCTCAAGCTCTCCCTGCGAGAGGTTGCGCGGGTCGCAGATGACACCGCCCTTTCCGCCACCGAAGGGGATGTCCACGACCGAGCACTTCCAGGTCATCCAAGCTGCGAGCGCGCGCACCTCGTCTAGGTTCACGTCGGGAGCGAAGCGGATGCCGCCCTTGCAGGGGCCGCGGCTGAAGTTGTGTTGGACGCGGTAGCCTGTGAACACCTCGATCGTGCCGTCATCCATCATGACGGGCATGGAGACCGTCAGCTCACGATCAGGCTGGCGCAGGACATCTCTCGTCCCCTCGTCGAGCTCAAGCAGGTCGGCTGCGAGGCCAAACTGATGTGCCATCGAGTGGAAGGGGTTGAGCTCGTCGCGGCTCGCGTTGGCCGGCTGGTTCTTCGTGCCTTCGGACATGTGGGGTGTTCGTACCGGAGTGCGTCAGCGGAGGGGCGAGGTCTCCGCGGGTACGCCCGTGGAGGATTCGATGTCGCCTTTGCGTATTCGAGTGTAGGAAGGCGCCTAGCGGAACCCCCCAAGGGCGACTTTTCTTGTCTTCATGTACACAATCAGTGGCAGCAAGGCACAGAGTTTGGAATCAGCGAGAGGACACAGCCCTGAAGAGCTACGCGCGCGCCTGCGTGAGTGCATGCGTGTTGAGCCCGCCGAGGTCCTCCGAAGGGTCCCCGGGCGTGAGACCTTCACTGTGGGCGGTCTCAGCGGCGAGACCTGGGTGATCAAGCGTTTCACCGGCGGTTGGTTAGGGGGGAGCCCAGCGCAGCGGGAGCACAGCGCCCTCGAAGCGCTCCGGGCGGAGGGGCTGCGCGTCCCCGCAGCGGTCGGGTATCTCGATGAGGGCGAACGCTGCCTCGTGGCGATGGAGCGCGTCGAGGCGAGAGGGGACTTGCGCGCTGCCCTCGCAGACGTCGAGCACTCTGCGCTCGGGCCCTTGCTCACTCAGCTCCTTGAGCTGGTGCTCTCTCTTCACACGAGGGGCTGGCATCACCGCGACCTCTACCTCCATCACATCCTCGTAGCCGGCGACGGCGAGCTCACTCTGATCGATCTCGGCCGCGCGCGGCGCCCGCGCTGGGTCCGGCGCAGGTGGTTCGCGAAGGACTTGGCCGCGCTCCTCCTGTGGACTCCTCAGAGGGTGGGCGCGCTGCAGCGCCTGCGCTTCTTGTCGAAGTACATGGATCGCATGGAGATCACTGATCGGCGCAGACGGCGTGCCTTTGCACGAGATGTCTCTCGGCGCAGAGAGCGTATGGCGCGACATGTCCCGCGCTACGGTGAGGAGGGGACTTGGGAGGTACCGAGTTGAAGCGCGTGGCGGTCTTCGCGCCCCGAGATGTGGAGGAGGCGCGCGCGTCGCTGCCGGCGATCCTCGCGCTCACAGCCTCGGAGTCTCGCGAGGTCGTGGTCTTCGCCGCAGATGCCGCTGCCGTCGCGCTCATGGAGCTTGGGGTGAAGGTCACGACACCAGAGGGCGAACTCACCGAAGCGCTCGAGGCTCTCGCCCCTGACGCGGTCGCGCTCTTGGACTCATCACCGAAGGATGCGGAGGTGGCCCGTGCTGCGGACGTAGAGATTCGGGCAGGCTGGGGGAGGAGCTTGGGCGCGCTGACCCACGCGGTTCAGCCTGCTCAGTTTGAAGGCAGAGATCACCGGCCAGAGCCCGAGCGAATTTACCTCGACGTCGTAGGACTGCTCGGAGTGCTGCCTGAGACCGCCGGGCCTCTTCGCGCCCCGGTCCTCCCTGAAGGGAGGGTGCTGCTGCGCCTTCCCAACTGGCTGGGGGACGCTGTCCAGTGTGAGCCGCTTTTGAGGGCCTTCGAGGAGAGTGCAGAGCGGCTGACCGTCGTGGGGCCGCGCGCCCTCAGAGGGCTCCTCAGCAGGCCACTAAAGGAGGCGACCTGGCTCCCTCGTACAGCCGGCGCTGACGCCTGGCGCGGCCATGACCTCGCGCTCCTCTTAGACGGCTCCTTCAGGAGCGCGCTCAAGGCTGCCTGGGCCCGGATCCCCAAGCGAGTGAGTTGGGCACGAGGTGGCAAGCGCGTCCTGCTCACAGACGCGCAGCTACCGCCCCGTGAGCTCGGTGCGCCCGCCGTTGGATGCGGCCTCCCCGGGAGGGGGCGTCGCTGGCTCCCTCGCCCCTTCGAGGTCTCGGTGCGTGAGCTCGCCAGCGTGGCAGGGATCGAGCTTGAGGGAGGGGCTCCTCGCCTCAGCGCTGGTGAGCGTGGTCGAAGAGCGGCGGCGAGCCTCCTGGAGGCTGCAGGGATCGGTGCCGATGATCGCTTCGTGCTGGCCTCGGTCGGTGGACGGCCTGGCTCGGCAAAGGCTGCGCCTTTAGAGACGTGGCGTGAGGTCTTCGAGCGGCTCAGGGCGTCTTTAGAGCAGCGAGTGCTTTTGACCTGTGGTCCGGGCGAAGATGAGCTCATGCGGAGCTTGGCGAAGTGCGGCCTCCCGCAAGGGGTGACCTTGAGCTCTGGCGGCGCGATAGAGCTCGACGCGCTGCTAGGTCTCCTTGAGAGAGCGGCGGTCTTCCTCACGACAGACAGCGGCCCACGGCACCTCGCTGCCGCGGTGGGCTGTCCGAGCGTCGTGCTTCATGGGCCTACGGACCCGAGACACTCGGCGCTCACGGCCGCTCCGATCCGATTCTCGAGGCTGCAGGTTCCATGCGGTCCGTGTCACCTAGAGCGCTGCCCACTACAAGGCGAAGATCGCTTAGCTTGCTTTGGGGCGGGCCACGCCGAGGCCGCCGTCGCTATGCTCTGTGAGCTGCTCGAAACCAGAGCCTGAAGGAGAAATAGATATGAGCCAAGTCGCAGACGAGTTCCCCGCTGAAGTCCCTGATGTCCCTGAGGTCGTCTCTTGCCGCAGAGTCGATCACTTGGCCTGGCTCACGATCGAGCGCCCGGAGGTCATGAACTGCCTCTCCTTTCCTACGCTCAAGCGCTTTCGCACCCTCCTCGAGGAGCTACGTGAGGACAAGACGCTGCGTTGCATCCTCATCACGGGTGCGGGTGAGCGGGCCTTCTGTGCGGGTGCAGATCTCAAGGAGCGCTACACGATGGAAGCCTCGATGGTCCCTCACTTCGTGAGGAACATCCGCGCGCTGATGGATGACGTCGAGGCTATGCCGCAGCCCACTGTCGCGGTGATGAATGGCTTCGCCTTCGGCGGGGGCACAGAGCTCGCCCTCGCGTGCGATCTTCGAGTCGCCGCTGAGAACGCGATGATGGGTCTCACGGAGACCTCTTTGGCGATCATCCCCGGCGCGGGCGGTACGCAGCGCCTGCCGCGCCTCGTCGGGAAGAGCCGCGCAAAGGACCTGATTCTCACCGCGAGAAAGCTCGACGCTTTGGAAGCCGCGGAGATGGGGCTCGTGAACCGGACAGCACCTAAGGCCCAGCTCGGAGCTATCGCCTTGGAGCTCGCCGAACGCATCTCGAAGAACGGTCCTGTAGCTGTGCGTGCGGCGAAAGACGCGATCGATACGGGGTGCGAGCTCTCACTCGCTGAGGGCTTGGAGTTTGAGGCCGAGTGCTATTCGAGGACGCTGGAGACCTCCGACAGGCTCGAGGCGCTCGCGGCCTTCTCGGAGAAGCGGAAGCCGAACTACCAGGGGGAGTGAGGTCTCAGGAGCCCTCGTACCAGCGCTCAGTGTCTCGCGCGATGCGGAGCACCTCCTCTGCTGGCATGACTGGGCCTTCGCCGATTCCTGGGCAGCACTCGCTCACCGGGCCCTCCCATGTGGCGCGGTCCAAGTTCTCCTCCCAGAAGGGCCAGGAGCGACACTGCTTGGGTCGCGCCTCATAGACATCGCAGCCGTTGCTCTCGTTCAAAAAAGGACAAGCGGGCTCGTCGATGCGCAGAGTGATCCAACCCTCGTCCTCCTGGCAGTACCGCTCTAGGAAAGCTCCGCGATCGAGGCCGAGGTGTTTAGAGAGGGCCTCAACGTCTCCCTCCGCGAGGTAGACGTATGCGTACTGGCCATGAGTGCGGCAGCAGTCGCCACACTGCGTGCACTTGAACTGTAAACCTTTGTCGAACCAGGGCTTAGACATGAAGTGTGCCTGCACAGGCCGCGCTAGAGCTTGTGTGGAGGTGGGCGGTTACCGAACAGCCAAGATGGGCTATCTTCTGTGGGTGAGCGAAAACGAACATATCAACCGGCCAACTGCTGCTAACGAAGGGGATGACTCATGATCCGCCTCGCCATCGAGGATCAGGGTAACCGACGGGAGGGCCTCTATGAAGGACCTCAGGTGAGGATCGGCCGTGCGCCGGACAACGACATCTGTCTCGCCAGCGGGCTCATCTCAAGGAATCACTGCCACATCGACCTCGCAGGAGAGGGCGCGTGGCTTGAAGACCTCGGGTCCGCGAACGGAGTGACCGTGAACGGATTGAAGACGCGCGGCGCGCCCCTCGCTCAAGGTGACACGATCGAGCTCGGGCAGATCACGATCAGCGTTGTCGAGATCGGAGCGCGCTCTGCTGAGCTTGAGGAAGAGGCGAGCTTTCGCACCATCCTCTCGGAGCTGCCAGATGAGCGCGAGAAGCTGCGCGCCTTCGCGCGGGTGACGCGAGAGCTCTCCAAGGAGACCGACAAGGGGGCGCTGTTGCCGCTCATCGTCGACACCGCGATCGCTCTCTTGGGGGGAGAGCGGGGCTTCCTCCTTCAGTCGGATCAAGCGATAGATGACGCGGCGAGCCTATCGAGCTTGGACGCGATGAACGTCCACGTCGCGCGCTCCTTCGATGGCGCGGAGATAGCGCTCCCACGAACTCGCGTTTCGCTCGGCATCGTCAAGCGTGTCCTTGAGAGTGGAGAGCCGCTCGTGAGCCTCGACGCAGGGCAAGATCAGCGCCTAGAAGATTACGCGAGCATCGAGGAGCTGAAGTTGAAGAGCGTGATCTGCCTACCTGTGAGGGTCGAAGGCGAGGTGCGTGGTGTGCTCTTGGTGGATAACAGGATGCGTCAGGGTGCCTTCCATGAGGAGGACGTAGAGATCGCAGAGCTCTTCGCGGACCAAGCAGCGATCGCGATGCAGAACTCGAAGAGAGTGGACGAGCTCAGGATGCACGCGGAGCGGATCGAGAGTTCACGTAAGGAGATCGTCGCTTTGAACGCTGAGCTCGGTAGGAAGGTGCGGGATCAAGGCGCAGAGCTGGCCGTGACCCGAGCCTCACTCGGGCGAGAGCGTGCGCGTGGGGACTACGGCGCCATCGTCGGCGCATCCGACGCGATGCGGCGGGTCTTCTCTGAGCTTGACCGCATCGTCGAGAGCGAGCTGCCGGTCCTCATCTCGGGAGAGAGCGGGACGGGTAAGGAGCTCGCCGCGCGCGCGATCCATAAGAACGGTCCTCGCGCGAAGCGTCCCTTCATCTCCGAGAACTGCGCGGCGATCCCTGAGTCCCTGCTCGAGAGTGAGCTCTTCGGTCACGCGAAGGGCGCCTTCACCGGCGCACACCGCGCCAAGCGCGGTCTCTTCGAGGCTGCTGACGGTGGGACCCTCTTCCTTGATGAGATCGGGGACATGAGCCCGGCGATGCAAAAGAAGCTCTTGCGCGTTCTGCAAGAGGGAGAGGTCCGACCAGTAGGGAGTGATAAGGTCGTAAAGGTCGATGTCCGGCTCCTAGCTGCGAGCCACCGAGACCTCAGCGCACACGTGAGAGAGGGGAGCTTTCGAGAGGACCTCTACTATCGGATCCATGTCCTGAACGTCGAGATGCCTTCGCTTCGGGACCGCGTCGAGGACATCCCCTTGCTAGCAGAGCACCTGCTCGCCCGCGCTGCGCGTGAGGCTGGTCGTGAAGCGCCTGCGCTCCCGCACGAGGTGTGCGCAGCGCTCTCCGCCTACGCGTGGCCGGGTAACGTCCGTGAGCTAGAGAACGAGATGAGGCGGCTCGTGGTGCTCTCGCCCGAGCAGGTAGAGCTCTCCTCGCTCTCTGACGCGGTCTTAGAGGACCGTCGCCCCACGACTGCTTCACCAGAGCTCATAGAGGGAGACCTCCGTGCGACCGTCGCAGCCTTCGAACGTTCAGCGATCGAGGGCGCACTCAGCGAGGCTGAGGGCAACAAGAGCCAGGCTGCGCGCGCGCTTGGGATCAGCCGCTTCGCCCTGCAGCGAAAGCTCGAGAAGTTCGGGTTGGAGGGAGCAGAGCACTCAAAGGACGGCGGGGAGGCCTAGACTAGGGGCATGAGAAAGACCGGCTTCATCACACTCATCTTGGGCCTCTTCCTGATCGCTGGCGTCGCGATCGCTGACGTGGTCGTCCTCAAGGACGGTCGGCGGATCGAAGGCGTCGTACTGGTTGAGAACGACAGCGTTGTAAAGATCCAGACGGGGCTCGGACTCCTCGAGTTCAAGCGCAGCGAGGTCGAGAGCATCGAGCGTAAGAAGACTCGCCGTGAGCAGTTCAATGAGCGCTTTGAGGCCGCGAAGACTGGAGATGAATTCCACGAGCTCGGCCTGTGGGCTGAGTCGAAGCGAATGCGCAGCCAGGCCAAGAAGGCGATGAACCGAGCGATTGAGGTAGAGCCCGATCACGTCAAGGCGCGCGCATGGCTGGGCTTTGTCCGCTACAAGGGTGAGTGGATGACGCCGGAGGAGCGCGAGGCCAGGATGGTGGCTGATGAGGACGCAGAGATGCGCGCGCGCGGCTTGGTCAAATACGAGGAGCGCTGGGTCACGCCGGAAGAGAAAGAGAAGCTGGAGGCTGGGCTCGTCCTGCATGAGGGACGCTGGATCCCCTTCGCGGACGCGCAGCGCGCACGCGGCTTCGAGCTCTTCGAGGAGAGCTGGATCCCCAGAGCGGAGGCGGTCGCTAGGGATGAGGTTCAGCGGGCAGCAGCGATCGCAGAGGTCGACTTCAACACGCACGTTTGTGGACAGGCGGTCCTCGCTGGGAACGTAGATGATCTGACCCTGCAGGCTGTGGGGGCTGGCTTGGAGGAGGGGCGTAAGTGGTTCGATTCGGTGTTCAAGACACCCGAGGGGCTCGAGCTCTTCAACGGGCACATGCCAGAGCTCTACCTCTTCGGCCAAGATCACGCGCCTTATCTCGCGACCCTAGAGCACTTCTCTACGCGCAGCGACACCCTCCCTCCGGGGTGGGCGAAGGCGGTGAAGAACACGCACGGCTTCCTCTGGTGGGATCCTTGGCCGGTGTCTTCGGCGCGGCGTTGGAACCGCGGCGACACAGACCTCAACGGCCACTGTTATCACCACTGGGGCCACATGCTCTTGAACAGCATGCAGTACGACGGGCGACTCTTGCCGCCTTGGTACGACGAGGGTTTTGCTGCGGTCATCGAGAATCGCCTGCACGGCTTGAACGCCGTGTTCTGTCGCGCGAAGGCCTCGACTCCGGGTGGGACGGTCGCGCGGGGCACCACCTGGAGCTTCGATCCGAAGCTCCTGAGGACAGGGCGCTGGCGTGAGATCCTCGGTAAGGCCTTGGACGATAACGCCGTGCGAGACTTTGACCGGCTCGCGCGGAAAGAGTTCCACGACCTCGACCTCGTCGACACGGTGGTCGCGATGGGGATCATTGAATGGGTGGTGGCGAAGGGAGACATCACCGAGTTCCACAAGGTGATCCGCGAGACCGCGCCAGAGGTCCCCAAGCGCGTCATCGAGACAGTGTCGGAGCGTAAGGAGGTCTATGACAAGGCCTTCAGGGCTGCGACGAAGCTCGACATGCGCGCCGCGGACAAGGCCTGGCGTGATTGGTTTAAGAAGAGCGGGCGGAAGGGGCCTGGTGCTGAGGACGAGGGAGGCCGCGTCGGCTGATGCAGGACGCCCCTGAGCCTGAGGAGGGGGCGCCGCGCGAGGCGCTGCCTCGCATCCCCGGCTACCTCATCGAAGGCGTCCTCGGGCGCGGCGGCTCGAGCGTGGTCTATCGGGCGAGGCAGCGCTCGGTGGACCGTGCGGTCGCTTTGAAGGTATTGCACCTCGACGCCACGAGGCGGACGAGCACGGTCAAGCGGCTGCGTCGTGAAGCGCGGCTCATGGCGATGTTAGACCACCCGGCCATCGTCAGCGCGTTCGACGTAGGCGAGAGCCCCGACGGCTGGTGGATGGCGATGGAGCTTATCGAGGGGCAGCCCCTCTCGGAGCACCTGCGCCGCGGCGGACCGATGGGGGAGGCCGAGGCGGTCGAGCTCTTCTCGCAGCTCGCAGCGGCGCTGCAGCACGCGCATGAGGCGGGCGTCATTCACAGGGACGTGAAGCCCGCGAACGTCATCTTGACGGCTTCAGGTGAGCCTCGGCTCGTCGACCTAGGACTCGCGCGGTCTGAGGATGAGCCCCAACTCACGAGGTTAGGGGCGACGATGGGTACGCCGCACTACGTGAGCCCTGAGCAGGCGCGTAATCCCGCGGATGTGGACCCGCGCAGCGACGTCTACTCGCTGGCTGCGACCATGCATCACGCCCTCTGTGGTGAGCCACCGTTTCCCGGTGAGAGCCCGGCTGAGGTCTTGGCGAGCGTCCTACATGATCCGCTCAGCGATCCACGAGAGACTCACCCTGGAGTATCGAAGGGGATGTCCCTCGTGCTGCGGAAGGCGCTCTCCAAGGATCCCATGCGTCGACACGCCTCTGCGCGCGAGCTCGCTATGGACTTGAAGCTCCTCATGAGAGGGAAGCGGCCGAGAGTGCAGACCGCGCGACTCGAGCCTTTAGAGGGGAGTGAGCGTCGGAGGACACCGTACGCCTTCGCCGCGCTCGCCCTAGCTCTCATTGGTGCTGCCTACACGCTGGGTGGCTCCGAGGCTGAGATCACCGTCGAGCCTGTCTCAGCTGTTAAGACCGCACTCGAGTCTCTCGAGGAGGAGTGGCGAGGAGGGGAGCTGTCTCTTCGCGAGGGGATGAGCCAGCACGCCTCAGTGGCGGTGGGAGCGCGTGAGGTCGTCGCGCATGAGCGCCTCGGGGTAGAGCTCCGGGGCAAGCTCGACGGAGCTCTCTCGACGCTTCGAATGGAGGCTGACGCTGCTAGGGCTAAGCACCTCTTAGGCGGTCGCTATGAAGAGGCGCGCGAGTCGGCGAGCGCAGACTTTGACTCAGCCGTTCAAGGTGCGACGGGGTTCCAGGTGGCTGCGCTCCCTGATGTGCTCGCCGAGTCGATCAGCCGCTGGCGCGCGCGCGCAGAGGCGGAGGTCGAAGAGGCCCTATCTAAGGCCTATCGGGAGGCGGGAGCAGAGCTGCGCAGGTGGGCAGAGCGCACCCTCTGGCCTAAGGTGCGCGACCGAACACGTATGCGAGACTTCGTCGCTGCTCAGGCAGCCCTCGCGCAAGAGCTCTCTAGCTATCTTGAGCGGGCGTCGGTGCGCTCCTCAGGGCTTGAGATCGAGCTCCTCGAGGAGACGGTCGGTTGGCGGGCGGCAGAGGAGACGCGGCAGCGCTTGAGCTATGAGCTCGATAAGAGCTGGAGAGAGCTTAACGAGGAGCTGACCGTGGACCTGAAGCGCGCTTCAGAGGAGGCTTTGAGGCGCTTGGAGAGTGGTGACACCTCGGAGGCCTCGTTGGAGCTGGAGGCCTGGGCTCGAGAGCACTTCAGCAGCTCAGGACTCCTCCTAGATGATCTGCCAGAGGGCTTCAGCTCAAAGGCAGCTGACGTCCTCGAGGTGCGCTTAGAGGGGCTGGTAGAGCGCGAGGTGGAGCTCGCCATGAGGCGTGAGCTTGAGGCGATGCAGCGCTTAGATGAGGGCGCCTCGCCTTACCTAGAAGAGCGCAAGTACAGCGCGCTCGCACGCTGGCTGAGGGAGGAGCGAGAGACCGCGACGCCTTCGGTGCAGAGCTTCATCGATCTCAGGCTAGAGGAGGCGGCGCTCTTAGAGCTCTTGATGGGGGACGCGCGCGCCGCAGTCCTCGAAGGCGTAGCGAGCGAGATCTCCCTCCGGGAGGGCGGGTCAAAGATCGCGAGTCAAGTTCGGTTGGAGGGTGACCCTGTCTTCGAGCGCTTCTGGGTGAGCATCGCGCCCGGCTCCGAGCGCGCGTGGCGACTGGGCGGGCCGCGCTCTGCAGAGGACGGAGTGCGGAGGGTCTCTAGGGTCAGCCTTGAGGGACTCTCGGGTCGTGATGCGCCTTGTCTGGAGATCGCGTTCCTTCGCTTGGCTGAGGGAGATCTGCAGGCGGCGGGGGAGTGCTACGCGGCCTTAGACGCAGCGGAGGCTGCGACCCGCTTAGGTGATGAGCTCGGCGTACGCCTGAAGCCGCTCTTAGCTAGAGAGTCCAGCGAGGAGCGTGAGCGACGCGCACGAGCTGAGCGCTGGGTGCAGACGCATGAGCTCGAACAGCTGATGGAGGGCTCGCCGAAGAAGTCTTTGAAGATGATCGAGACCTTCCTGAGAAACTACGCGGACGCCCTCGATGCTGAGAGGCTCACGGAGGTCCGCGGCTGGCGCGCGGCCCTAGAGGAGGTGACTGCGCCCTCGACCCTTGATGACTTCGAGCAGACCTTCGGCCCTGACGAGCTGAGCTTTCCTCGCCGCGGTCGTGTAGAGATCAGGCAGCGCTTCGACTCTTTGGAGGAGGGCGCATGGAGCATGGGCTCTTGGACCCCTCAGGGGCTCGGATGGCAAGCGCCGCTGCAGCCAGGTGTCAAAGAGCTCGTGGCTGCAAAGGCGCCGACCTTATTGCTCCGAGATCCCTTCGAGCTAGAGGCCGGCCCGGTAGAGGTAGAGGTTGAGCTGGAGGTTCCGCTCGACGCGCGCGCTAGGCTGGTGGTGGTGAGCGCGATCGGCTTCCACTGCGCTCTCGTCACTGAGGCCGGCGGCGGCGGTCGCCTCGTCGCCGGATCGAGGGATCTCAGCCGCGTCATCGAGCGAGCGATGAGCGCTGAGGGAGAAGCGTTTGGGGGCCTACTTCCAGGAGAGCGTTACTCTCTAAGGATGCGCGCTAATCAATCGCGCGGCACCCTGACGGTCTCGCTCGATGGAGCAGAGCGGGTGCGAATCGAAGACCTCTCCCCGAAGGATCGCGCGCGCAGCACGAGCGTGTCTCTACGCTCGCTTGAGCCCCTGCTCCTCTTAGGCGTCAGGGTAGAGGCCGGGAGGCGCTGAGCTCAGCGGACCAGCCGGTCTGCCCAGCTGAGCCAGAGGGTCCAGTCTTCAGAGAGCACGCTGTGGTCTCCTTCGCGCACGTGGTAAGCGGGCAGCGTTCCCACGAGCTCACCGGTCATGGGGAAGCCTGCGCTCTCAAACCCACCGACCCCGAAGAGCGCCCACGCTGGGGCGGCGGCGCGCGTAGCCTCAAACTCGCCGAGCGGATCGGCCCAGTCGTCCTCGATCGCGGAGCAGACAAGGAGCGGACGCGGCGCGATGAGCGCGAGCAGGAAGTGTTGGTCTAAGGGAAGGTGCTCTTCGCGGTCAGCGAAGCTCCAGAAGGCGTCCGTGAACCAATAGCCAAGCGTGGTGACGATTCGCTCGACCGTCTCACCTCGAGCTGGCCGAGAGAGGGCAGCGCCGCCACAGCCAGAGTGGTTTGAGATCACGCCTGCGAAGCGCTCGTCGTATGCGCCGGCCACCAGCGCCGTCTTTCCGTTTCTAGAGTGGCCGTGAACTACGACCCGATCTCCGTCGATCCTCGGGTTCTCGATGAGGTGGTCTAGGGCGCGGGACAGGCCCCAAGCCCACGCACGAATCGTGCCCCAGCTGTGCTCGCTCGTGCTCAAAGACTTGGAGCGGGGAGCGCGGATCCCGTCCTCTGTGACCCAAGTGTCGGGGTCGATGTCGCCATGATAGAAGGTCGCTACGGCCCATCCCTTGGAGAGCGCTTGCGAGTAGTCCCAGCGCTCGGCCTTCATCCCGCGCTGATCATCATTCGCAGCGCCGTCACGCCCGCCTCGGCTGTCAGCCATCCAGGACTCCGTCAGCATGACCTTGGGGTCTTGGGTCGTCGCGTGGTTGCCGCAGAAGTTGAGGCCGAGGAAGCATGGCGCGCTCTTCACCCCGACTGGAGAGTAGATCAGAAGGTCGATCGCGACTCCCTCAGTGACGTGGAGGCGTACTTGCTCACGCCACGCCTTGCCGTCCTCTGTCATGCACTCTTCCATGCGGACGGCGCGCACCTCGGCCGGAGGCTCGGGGGCTGCCCCGTAGACGTAGTGCTCGACAGCCCTCGCTATCTCTGGCCTGCGGAGGTTGAGCCACTCGCGCTGAGTGTGGACGGCCTCGCCGGTGGAGAGCGTCAAGAGCGCTGGGAGACCCTCGTTGGGAGGGAGGTCCATCGGATGAGGGAAGGGGGCCTGCTCCGCTGAGAGAGGGAGCTCGGGCGAGGCGCTGCAAGCGACGGCGAGGGAGAGCGCACCGAGTGAGAGGGCTCTCAAGCGTCGGCCTCATCAGCGGGGTAGCTGAGCCCCCACTGAGCGCGGATCTCATCTAGGGTGCTCGCGAGCTCTAAGGTCTCGTCGAGGGGGATCTCCTCGCACTCGGTCGCTCCCCTCGAGAGGGCCTCGCCGACCGCGACGGCCTCGTGCGAGTAGCCGTTCCCGAGGTGCGGGTGCGACTCTACATGGCCGTTCACGATGACCTCTTGTGCGTGCCAGAAGCCGGGGACTTCGATCGAGCCCTCCGTGCCAGAGATCGTCGCGCGGTGCGGGGTCTGGGTGCGGGTCGCAGAGGACATACGCGCGAAGGCACCTGAGTCGTAGCTGAAGAGGTAGGCGGACTGCTCATCGACCCCTGTCTCTCCTAGGTAGGCGGTGGACTGGACCTCAGCTGGCGCGCTTCCGAAGACCAAGCGCGCGTAGGCGACGCAGTAGATACCGACGTCCAAGAGCGCGCCGCCTCCGAGGGCGGGGTTGAAGAGTCTCCCTTCAGGGTCGAGGTCGGTGCGAAAGCCGAAGTCGCATTCGAGCTGCCTGGGCTCTCCGATCGCGCCCTCCGCGATCAGCTCGCGTACTCTGCGGGTGCCCGGTAAGAAGCGGGTCCACATCGCCTCGCAGAGGAAGGTGCCTGCGCTGCGCGCCGCGGCCACCATCTCCTCGGCCTCTCTACGGTTCATCGCAAAGGGCTTCTCACAGAGGACGGCCTTACCGCCCTCGATGCAGGTGAGGGTGTTCTCCCGATGGAGCACGTGTGGGGTGGCGACGTAGATCGCGTCGACCTCGGGGTCGGCCGCGAGCTCCTCGTAGCTCGAGTGAGTGCGCCGCGCGCCGTGCTCAAGTGCGAAGGCCTCAGCCGTAGAGCGCGCTCGGCTACCCACCGCGCAGAGGTCAGCGCCCGGGACTGCCTCGAGCCCCTTCGCGAACTTGGCAGCGATGCTGCCTGTGCCCAAGATTCCCCAGCGAACTTCGCTCATCTCTTCACCTCTGTCTCTCTTGTCGCATAGCGCTACGCGCTCAGGACTCTTCTGTTTCGATGCCTTTCAGCATCCTGTCGGCGTCTCTTGGAGCAACAGCCCCTCATCATCTTACGACCTCACCGAGACCTCTGGCTCTCTCTACCAGCTGCTCAGGTCCATTGCGCGGCAGCCTCGCGGGCGCGCGCGATGGGGGCTTGAGGAGCGAGCGTCTCGGCTACGTCGAGGGCTTGGAAGAGGTCTCCGAGGCTTGCGCCAAAGCGCAGAGCGCCGCGGGCGTGGCTCTCAAGCTGGGCTGGCTGGTCCATAGCAGCTAAGACGCAGACGGAGAGGAGCTCACGTATGACCGGCTCGAGGCCGGGCCTTGAGAGGATGTGTCCATAGGCGTGCTGCATCAGCCAGGTAGCGAAGTCAGGCCGAAAGGACGCGAGGCGCGCCCGCATCTTGGGAGCCACGCTCGAGTAAATGGCGTCAAAGAGCGCCTCGCCGCGTGGGCTAGTTTCCTCTTCGAGCTCATACTCGCCAGGCTCTGGATCACCGAGGCCTCCCTCTTCTTCCAAGACGCCGTAGGCCTGGACGAGCCTCGGGAAGCCGCTGAAGAGGTGTGTCTGTAAGACGGCCTCACGCCATGCTCGATCTGGCTCTCCAGCTGGTGCCTCGCGGCGGAGCGTCCGCACCACATCAAACTGACCGAGGCAGATCGCCGTGAAGAGCCGCGCGAGGCGCGCGGCCTTCTCATCAAAGAGGCTCACGCGGAGTAGCTCCCGATCGCTTGCCCCATGCGGACCGGGTCACCTAGAGAGAGCCCCTCGATCGCGCGCGGTCCGCCCGGCGGGCTGATGAGCACGATGGTAGAGCCCATCTCGAAGCGGGCGAGCTCTGCGCCGCGCGCGCGCTCGAGGGGGGGCTGGAGTTGTCCAGTGTGATCAGCTTGCACGCCCTTGACGCGGATGCGCCCGACGTTGAGCGCGCCCACGAGGACCAAGAGGAGGGGGCCGCGCTCTGTCTCTAGGCGCAAGACGACGCGCTCATTGATCGAGAGGACGGGGCGCCGCTCCAAGACCTTGGGCGCGACAGAGTGTCGAGCGCCGGGGAGGTGTGCTGTCTGCGTGAGCCGGGCGGTCTCAGGCGAGTGGATGCGGTGATAGTCCCGAGGTGAGAGGTAGATCGTCCAAGCGAAGCCGCCCTCGAGCTCGATGTCTTCGCCTACGGGCCCTAGGAGCTCTCGGACTGGGTAGGAGCGGCCCTTGGCTTGGAAGATCGAGCCTTCGCTCACCTCATCAAGGGACTGCACGGTGCCGTCTACCGGAGAGGGCAAGCGGGCGGGGTCGGGGTCCACCTCGCGCGCGCCGTCGACGAGCTCCCGCACGAAGAAGGCGCCGAGGCTGGGGTAGGAGTGCAGAGGCGGGCGAGCCTCGTCCACGTCTGCGCCCGTGAAGCGACAATAAGTGCGGTAGGCCGGCCCACGGAGCGGGGTCGGGATCTTGCGGTCGGCGAGCCATCCCGTCAGGCGGGAGAGGCACATCTTGATGGGAGTGGCCACGAGGAGAGAGTGGTGACAAGCGGGGCTCAGCGCAAGAGTGGCTCGGTGAGAGCTTCGAGGAGGAGGTGTTGACCGTCGACCACGTCATGCGTGATCTCCCAGATCATCACGCCAGCGACCTTCTCTTTGAGGACAAACTTCCCCTTCTCTCGGACGGAGCGAGGGTCTTCATAGCTCCAGAGGCCGGAGCCGTCTCGCTCTTCGAGCCAGGGAACCCGAGCGTCCTTGCTCCACTTGCGCCGCCAAGCCTTGGAGGAGATCAGCGGAAGTAGGTCTGCGTATGAGGCGTCTCCGCTGGTGGTGAAGGGTTGGCAGAGGGAGTCAGAGTTGAAGGAGCGCCCGTAGAAGGGGACGCCTAGGACGAGGTCACTGCGCTCGATCCCACGCTCTAGCCAGTATGTGAGAGATTGAGACATGGAGTGCGGGGTTGAGCAGCCGTCCGGACGGAGTCCAGAGTGGTGCCCGCTCTCGGATGACCAGCTGCCAGCGAAGTCATAGGTCATCACATGCAGGCGATCAGCGTGCGCCAGGAGATCGTTAGAGAACCACTGTCCGCCCCAAGCGCTCGCTGGGACCGCGAGGGCGATCTCTCTGTCTGGGCCGAGCGCAGCGCGGAGCTCGGAGACACAGAGGGTGAGGTTGTCTCTGTCGTTAGCGTCAGCGGGATACTCCC
This sequence comes from Planctomycetota bacterium, assembly GCA_022446815.1. Lineage (GTDB taxonomy): Bacteria > Planctomycetota > UBA1135 > UBA1135 > JAKVCE01. The sequence goes on along the minus strand of JAKVCD010000020.1, from coordinate 31,765 downwards.
AGTCGATCTCTATACCGTCATAACCCATGGTGCTGACGGCGGCGGCCAGCTCTCCTACGAAGCGCGCGCGCTTCACAGGATCGGCGCAGGTGGGGGAGAAGCCCTCGCACTGTCCCCAGCCACCGAGCACCAAAGAGACCTTGGCTCCCGCTGTGTGGACTGCCGAGACCAGCGCTGGGTCTTGGACCTCTTTGGGGATGATGAGCTCTCCCTCATCGCTCGGGTATGCGAAGCAGTGACCGACGCGGTTCAGGCGCGAGAAGTCGAACTGTTTCGGAGGATGGGAGTCTCGTCGCCATGCCGGGTAGTAGCCGTGGACGATCTTCACCCTGAAATCAGGAGTGATGACCGGATCTTCGGCGGAGAAGGTGCAGGGGAGGAGCGTGAGCAGGAGAGATAGGGTCATCACTTAGGAGGCTACTGCTTTCAGGTCGGCCCATGTCGGGGGGTCTGTGAGAGCCCAACTTCTGAGTAATTCGGGCTTCGATGTCCACGGAACGGCTCCTCAGCGCAATTGAGAGAGATACGAGAGTTCGACCAAAGCAAAAGGAGCATCCCCAGTGATCCAGCGCAATCAAGGCATCCATAAGTCATTTTCAGATATACACTTAGGTTTAAACCTGGGTCACGATCGTTCAGCAGCGTTGGTCTCCGAGGGGAGGCTCCTCGTCGCGGTAGAGGAAGAGCGATTAGACCGAATTAAGCACAGCCCAGGCCTGAACCGTGTCGAGGGTGGCGTTGAGCTGACCCTTCCTTGGCGGGCTATCCAGAGCTGCCTTGAGGCGGTCGGGGCAGATCTCAGCGACCTCTCGAGCGTCACGGCCAACTCTCCAGGTCGAGACATCGGACCAGAGCTCGCGGCGCGCGGGTTCCGTGGCGCTCAGATTCACAAGATGCCCAGTCACCACCTCGCCCACGCCTACACGGCGTGGTGGCCGAGCGGTATGGACGAGGCGATCGTCTTAGTCGTAGACGCGACAGGCAGCACGAACGCGGACGGGATGACAGAGTCCTACACTCTCTACAAGGGAGCGAATGATGAGCTAGAGCTGCTGCACTCAGAGCAGGTTCAGGCCCACCTCGCGGGGATGACCACTCTGGGGATGGTCTATGAAGAGGTCACTCGCAGGATCGGATTCGTCACAGACTTCGCTGGCGGCTTCTCACAGGCCGAGGCGGGCAAGACGATGGGGCTCGCACCCTACGGCGGCTCTGCCAAGAACCTGCGCCGCTGGATTGAGGCTCAGCCTGGCTCGTACTCGCTCAACATCAGGGCCTACGACATCTTGCTAGAGATCGAGGCGCTTGAGCAGCGACACCGTGCTCATGAGGGCGCGACCTGGATGAAGCCCCACCTCGTCGAGCTCTCGGCGAAGGTGCAGCGAGAGCTGGAGGACGCGCTCTTGCACTTGGTGCGTGAGGCGCAGCGAGAGACTGGTTTGAACAAGCTCTGCCTCGCTGGCGGTGTCGCGCTCAACTCGGTCGCGAACCACCGCCTCGTCCGCGAGCTCGGCCTCGAAGACTTCTTCGCCTTCCCGGCGGCAGGGGACTCAGGCATCTCTGCGGGCTGTGCTTGGTGGGCGAGCCATGAGCATGGCGCACGCCCCGCGAGGCGAGAGCGCCTCGCGAGCGCCGCGCTCGGTAAGCCCGCGACAGAAGCAGACATTGAGTTGGCCTTGAGCGAGGTCTCGCGCGAGGTCGTCGCGGAGCGGATCGGGGGCAGGGCAGTCCTCGAGCGGAGCGCAGCGGCCCTCGCTAAGGGTCGCGTCATCGCCCGCTACGAGGGCGGCTCAGAGTTCGGTCCGCGAGCGCTCGGACAGCGCTCCATCTTGGCTGACCCCACCTTCGCTAGGATGCGCGATGTCTTGAACTCGCGGGTGAAGCACCGCGAGGCCTATCGACCCTTTGCCCCTGTCGTCCCGCTCGAAGAGGCTGAAACGGTCTTCGAGCTGGGAGTTGATTCGCCGCACATGCTCCTCGTCGCTCCTGTTCGTGAAGAGCTGCGTGAGGTGATCCCTTCCGTGACTCACTATGACGGGACCGGTCGGGTTCAGACGGTCACTGACGAGGCGAACCCCTTCTTCCATGGGCTCTGCCTCGAGCTGCAGCGCCTCCGAGGTGGGCCGCCCGTGCTGCTCAACACGAGCTACAACGTAGCTGGCGAGCCGATCGTTGAGTCACCACAAGATGCCCTCAGGACCTTCCTCTCGACAGACATCGACCACCTCGCCCTCGAGGGTTGGTGGATCAGCAAGAGAAGCGTCGAGGCGCGCGACTACAGCGATCACACCGAGGGGCTCGGTGAGGCTCCTTTGCCGCGAGGCCTCACTGCAGACGAGCCTGCGCTTGATGAGCTGATGCAGGAGCTAGACGCAGCGCTCTTCTCCGAGACCTCAACAAACCGCTGGACAGATGAAGAGCTCGACGAGATCTCGGCTCGTATTGCCAAGTTCAAGGAGACCAGCGCCGACTTTGGGGGCAGTCGGTATGGCGCGCCGGTGCGATCCCGCCTTGAAGATGGGCGGCTGCTGTTGCTTGACCCCAGGAATGGCGCTGAGCTCATTGACAGCGAGCGCGGCGTAGCGCGCGAAGTGGACGAGGAAGAGGTCACGCTCCTCCTAGGCGGTGGGCGCTCCGTGTCTGCTGCGCGGGTTGAGACAGCGCTCGAGACATCTGAGGACGCGACCCTCGCAGCCTACGCTGACCCTGCGCATCAGGGCGGTGCTGGCCTCGCGAGCCTGCGGGAGCAGCTCCAGACCTCCGGTTACACCGAAGGTGCGGTGCGAGCACGACTGAAGAAGCCGATCCAAGACCTCGCGCCGACGGAGCTCCCGTATCTCGACCGCTTCGGGCTCGAAAGAGATCAGCTCGGGGATCTGATCCGGCTCTTCCTCCTGCGCGGCGCTCTCACAGAGGAGCGCGTCCGCGAGCTCGTGGGGGCGGAGCCCTTCGAGCTCATCGCTCGCTTCGGCTTGCTCACTCGTCGAGGGGGCGCTTGGGCTGCGACAGTAGACCTCTTCCCGCTTGACGGTCTCCTCATCGCTACAGATCACCGTTATCAGGTCTTGGAGAGCGATCGCCTCGACGAAGACCCCGTGATGTACCTCGGGCGCGACAGCGTCGGCCTAGTGCAAGTCGCCCCGAGAGCACGTTCGAAGAGGCACCTTGACCTCTGCACGGGCTCTGGTGTGCAAGCGCTCATCGCGCGTCGCTATGCGGGAGAGGTCGTTGGTGTGGATAGGAATCCGCGGGCGGTGCGCTTCGCGCGCTTCAACGCAGAGCTGAACGGACTCGCTGATGTGCAGTTTCTCCTTGGTGATCTCTATCAGCCTGTGGAGGGAGAGCGCTTCGACACGATCACGGCCAACCCGCCCTTTGTCCCGAGCCCCGTGGGTGACCTCGGCTTCCGTGACGGTGGGGCCGACGGCGAGGCCGTCTTGCGGCGGATCGTTCAAGAGGCAGCCACGCACCTTCACCCGGACGGTCGACTCTCCATCGTGACAGACCTCGTGGACGTACCGAGGTATGAGGAAAAGTTGCAGAGCTGGTGGAGGGGGGGTGCCTTCACAGGGCTCCTCCTTGTGACGGCTGACCGCGACGAGCAGCTCTTCAGCGTCCCGCACGCGCACGCGCCCTTCGGTCAGTCTTATGAGGAGTTCTCTGAAGAGCTCAGTCTCTGGGTAAAGAGCTATCGCTCTGCAGGGCTCGGCGCTGTCAACTTCGGCTACCTAGTGCTCGAGTGCTCCACAGACGCTGAGGTGTCGCGCCTCGTGCAGCGCGTCATCCAGAGCCCGGTAGATCCGATGCATGGCCGTGTCTCTGATCTCCTTGCGACGCTAAGGGGTCAATGGAGCGGGAGCCTAGAGACGAGCGATCTCACCTGCGTTGAGGGCCTCCGAGTCTCGGTGGAGCGCGACATCAGCGGGCGCGCGCTCTCGACCCATGTCACCGTTCCAGGTGACGAGTGGTTCACGACCTATCGCCTTGAGCCTTCACTTCTGGGGGTGCTCGAGGAGGCCGCGGCTGGAGCCGTGAGCCTCGCCTCACTCGCTCAGAAGGGCCTCGATCGCCTCGCCCTAGCGCTCCTGGAGAAGGGGCTCTTGGTCCCCGTAAGCTCGAACGAGCGAGCGCCTGAGCCTGAGAGGGAAGAGATCTGTGGGACGGGGAGCGGACTCCTACTCGACGAGCTCGCGAGCAAGACCACGCCTACCTGCGTCTCGAACTACCTCCGGTGACTGGAGCGACCCTCCGCGATAGAGGCGACCAGCACACCAGGGTGAGGAGCGCACTTAACAACATCACAGGGGTGAGGGTGACGGCTCTCTTGACCTAGCGTGTCCAGACTAAGTCCCTCTGCGAACTCGGACCTGTTAATCTCTTAGGCCATACGAGTTGACCCCAGAAACTGAAAGGAACACCGCTCAACATGAAGATCCTCCTCTCACTCGCCGCGCTTTGCGCCTTCTTACCCTTCTCTTCCAGCGCCCCTGCTGGCTCCGCTAGCCCGGACGTGAGTCCGCGCCACTGCCAAGTTCCCTGTGGGATCTATGGTGACATGATGCGCATTAACATGCTGATGGAAGACGCCGACACCATTGAGAAGGCGATGAATTCCCTCCAAGCAATGGACGCCGAAGAGAACCCTAGCAAGAACCAGATGGTTCGTTGGGTTATGAACAAGGAGTCGCACGCCCAGAACATCCAAGACACCGTCGCAGCTTACTGGCTCGCTCAGCGCGTCAAGGCTCCCAAGGAGAAGGACGCCGCTGGCAAGGATAAGTACCACGCCCAACTGGCGAGCTTACACCGTGTCACCGTCGCAGCGATGAAGTGTAAGCAGACTACGGATAAGGCTCACGTAGACGCGCTCCGTCAGGCTGCTCTTGACTTCAGCGACACGTACTTCAGCGCAGAGGACCTCAAGGACCTCGAGCACATCCGATCGCACATCACCGACGACGACCAGCACCACGCCGACGGTCACAAGTAGGCGGGCGACGCTAAAAAACAAGGGCCCGCGCTCCCTCCCTCAGCGATGAGGTGAGAGGGCGCGGGCCCTTATTTCGTTGCTGCTTCGTCAGATACGCTCGTAGAGCCAGACGAAGGAGGTGCGCTTGGGAGCAGGGATGTACTTTTCCAGCTCCTCGCGCGCGGCGGTCATCTTCTTCCTGTTGGAGTTCATGGCTTCGCCGTGCTTGTCGTAGATGGCATCGACAGCATCGTTGAACTCGTCAGTCGCGAGCTCGAGCTCGTCGAGCTCGTCGATATCTTTAGAGATCTTCGCAAAGACCTCGTTCGACTCCTCCTCAAGCGCCTTGATCTCTGCCTGGAGAACCTCTGCGCGGGCGCTCTCCTCTGCGTTGAGCTCGCGCCCCTTGGGTGACCACATGGAGTAGCCGCCTACGATGATGTCGAGGTCCCCATCGCCGTCGTGATCGACCACGGTGGGGTAGAGGCCGACGTCGGGGCGAGTGGGCTCCAAGCCGCCTCGCTCGACCGGCGCGATGATGGGCTTCAGGGCGCCGAACTTAGGCGCGCCGACCTTGCCGTCATTGAGGGCGAGGTAGACGCCGCCGCCGACTCCCTCCTGACTGTAAGAGTCCGAGTAGGTGCCAGCGATGAGATCCATGTCCCCGTCCCCGTCCCAGTCCACGAGCTTCGGCGTTGTCATCTTCGCCGGGAGGGCGAAGGCGACGTCACCCGCCATGACGGGGATGTTCATGCCGGTGAACTTGGGGGTCGTGCGCGTCCCCTCATTCATCTGTACGTAGAGGTGACCGCCCTCATAGGTGCCTAGGAGGAGGTCGTAGTCACCGTCATCGTCCCAGTCGAAGGCGAGGGCAGAGATGCAGCGCTCGCCGGTCGCCTCGCCATCAGGTAGCGAGCGGCCGAGGTCCTGGTGCTCTTCTGCCTCGTCGCTCCAGATGCTGGAGACGAGGAGACGTCGCCCCTCAGCGTCCTTGATCCGCTCAGGTGACGTAAAGCCGGCCTCGCTCCCAAAGCTCACGTGGGGTGAGCCGTCGAAGGTCGCGGTGATGTAGTCCAAGTGTCCGTCGGCGTTGAGGTCCACAAACTGTGAACCCATGCCGATGCATCACCAGTTTTCGAAGTCAAGGGGCTCTTTGTCGCTACCCAAGAGGGGCTTCTCCTCACCGAAGGTCATCGGCGTGGTGCCTTTCCCGTGCGCGACCGTCACGCTACCCATGAGGTCAGCGATGAGGATGTCCAAGTGACCGTCTCCGTCGACGTCGTGGAGCGCGGGGGAGGGGTAGGCGCGCTTCTCACCAAGGAGCTCATCTCCGGCCATGACTCGCTTGGGGGCAGCGAACTTCGGAGATGTGTCGACTGCCTGAGCCGCGGCCTCTCCGAGGAAGGAGACCGTGCACCCGAGCACGATGAGGAGAATCTTCATAGGGGCCTCTCTTTGAGGGGGCTGAGGGAGGGTGCGCGACCCTCTGAGCGAGGAAGCGCGGCAGGTTCAATCTAGCCTAAACACAGCGTGCTAGCTTTGCGAATTCCCTTAGGGGTGGCTCCGTTGAGCTGCAGGCTCTGGGGTGCCTCTGTGGAAAAGAGCGCGCCCCGCTCGCCTTGAAGGCGGGCGGGGCGCGTTGATCTCATCGATCAGGGCTTGGTCTCAGCGTCCGCCGCCGCGTCCACCGCGTCCGCCACGATCGCCGCCGCGATCACCGCCGCGTCCACCGCCCCAATCGCCCCAGCCACGCCCGCCGCTCTCTTCAGCGATCTGGTTGGCGAGGTCCTCTCCGAAAGAGAGGGTGAGCTGCTCAGTGCGCCAGTCACGGATCTCGCCCATGCCTTCGCGGATCATCTCGCGGTCCATGCCGCCCTCGCGCATCTCGGTCCACATCAGGGTCTGCTTCTCACGCTCTTCCTGGTAGATCTGGGTGAGGGTCGTTGAGTCGGCTGAGGAGAGCGAGAGCTTCTCTGCGATACGCTGTACGCGTCGGTCAAGGGCCTCTTTCTCGCGCTCTTCACGCTCGAGGCGACGCTCCTCATCTTTGCGATCCTCCTCTTGCTGCATGACGCTCAAGATCATGTCTCGGCTAGGAGCAGCAGTGGTCACAGCCGCGGGGGCAGCCGCCTCTTTGACCGCGCTCTCGCGAGAGTTGCTGAGTCGAGCAAGCTCGGTTCGGAGGGAGTCGACCTCTTCCCTAAGGGAAGCCAGCTCAAGGATGTGGCTGTCGTCTGCCTCTGCCTGGACGACCTGAGTGACGGGGGCGGGGGTCGCTGCCACGGGCGTGGGACCCTCAGACAGGGTGAGCATACTGAGGAGGCTTGCGCCGATGGCGCCGCCGACGATGGCGCCGATTCCGACGGCGATGATTGCTATGGGCTTCATAATGAGGAGTGTCTTAGTCTCAGGGAGAGCGTTTATCTTATGTCTACAAGGATAAACTGAGCAGGCTAATCACGTACATAGTCCGCACCTCAACGCCGCTAGATCGCCATGGTTCCTGAAAAAGATGTGTTAGATCGCAGCCCGGAAGGCCACTCAGAGCCCACGGCCTCTCTCCAAGAGGCCTTGGAGGGGACGGCTTGGCAGGCAGAGGAGGGGCGCTTTGCGCTAGTGGGCTTCCCTGAAGGACCGCGCGTGGAGGACTTGGCGCTCCTCGGGCGTGCGCCGGCACAGGTCACTCGTGAGGAGGAGGGGACCACGCTCCTCATCGCTATGGATGCCTTGGAAGGGGTCTTAGAGCGCCATCCGGGGGCCCGAGTCGAGCGCGAGCTGATTTGGATCAGGTTCTCGATGGCGATGGACTGGGAGCTCGTCGGCTTCCTCGCTCATGTGACCGGCGCCCTCGCGGCTGCCGGTGTGCCCGTCGGCTGTGTCTGTGGATTCGACCGCGACCACCTCTTCATCGCTGAGGCTCACTTCGAGAGAGCCGAAGGGGTCTTGAATGAGCTCTTTCCCGGTTTGGCAGATCCTAGTTAGACTCAGGGCCACCGCACTCCCCTCGAGAGGAGTCCAGCATCACGGCAAACGAAGGAGATCCCCCGTGAAGAAAAAGTCCACCACTCGTCGCCAGTTCCTCGTCGGCTCTGCCGCAGCAGCTGCTACCACTGCTTGCGCCACTGGTCCGAACGCTCACCCGATCGTCAAGGCTAGTGCCCGCGCGCCTCTCGGAGATGACGAGCCTATCCGTATGGGCGTCATCGGTACCGGCGGCATGGGAGGGGGTCACATAGGCTCCACCATCAACCAGAACAAGACTGGCCAAGAGAAGGTCGAGGTCGTGGCGCTCGCAGAGGTCTGCAAGCCCCGCCTTGACGACCGCTTAAGGCAGGCACGTAACGACCAGGACGGCGTCACAGTCGATGGCTACAGGGACTACCGCGAGCTCTTGGCTCGTGATGACATCCACTGTGTGCTCATCGCCTCTCCTGAGCACTGGCACGCGCAGCAGTCCGTTGACGCGATCGAGGCAGGCAAGGACGTCTATGTCGAGAAGCCTATGACCCTCAAGCTTGAGGACGCGCTCTGGATCCGTGAGGTCATGCAAGCGAACCCTGACATGCGTCTTCAGGTCGGCACGCAGTACATGATGTACGGCAAGTATCAGGAGGCTAAGAAGATCATCGCTGAGGGGGGCATCGGACACCCGACCTTCAGTCAGACTGGCTACTGCAGGAACTCTCGCGATGGTGAGTGGCTCTACGGCATCGACGATCGCGTCAAGCCTGGTGAGATGCTCGACTGGGAGGGCTGGTGTGGCCCCGGCGGTGAGGCTGAGTGGGACACCGAGGTCTTCCACCGCTGGCGCCGGTACTCCCGCTGGTCTACCGGCATCATTGGAGACCTCCTCGTCCACATGATGACCCCGATGATGTTCTGCCTCGACCGAGGCTGGCCGACCCGCGTCACCTGCGCTGGTGGTCACTATGTCGACAAGGCAATGGACAACCATGACCAAGTCAACCTGACGGTGGAGTTCGAGAAAGAGCACACCATGATCGTCGCTGGTTCGACCTGCAACGAGAATGGGCTCGAGGTCATGGTCCGCGGACACGAGGCTGACCTCTTCCTCGGTAGCAACAACTGCGTCTTGCGCCCGCAGCGCGTCTACGTGGACGACATTGAGGAGCGCACGATCAAGTGCGCGAACGTCAGCCCTCAGGAGGCACTGCGCCTCGACTGGCTGCGCTGCGTCCGCACTCGCGAGCAGAACCAGAGTCAGGTCGACCTCGCCGCACAGGTGATGGTCGTCGTGGATCTTGCCGCGCGCTCCGCGTGGGATGGCAGGGCCTGGACCTTCGATCCTGAGACTATGACGGCCAGCCCCGCCTGAGGGGCTGTCTAGCGCACGCGAAATGGAGACTGTCCGGCTCGCGGCGCAAGCGATGGGTACCCGCTTTGAGGCGGTGCTCGTCGGGGATGACGCGGGCTTTTTGCGCGCGGCAGCAGAGGAGGCGCTCGAGCTCATCGAAGATGAGCACGCGCGCCTCTCTCGCTTTGAGCGGGACAGCGTCGTCTCACGCGTGAATCGTCACGCCTCGTCCGGCTGGGTCGGCGTCGACGGAGACTTTGACTCGCTGCTCTCTCTCTGCGATGAGCTCGTATGCGCGACCGGTGGGGCTTTCGATCCGACCGTGACAAGCGAAGCCGGGGCATGCTGGAAAGAGGTGCAGCGGGATTCAGGCCGCGTGCGCTTCCTGCGCGAGGGCGTCTGCCTAGATTTTGGGGCGGTGGCTAAGGGCTGGGCGCTGGATCTAGCGCGCGAGGCGCTGCTGGAAGCTGGGGTCGAGATGGCGCTCCTGCATGGGGGGACGAGCAGCGTCCTCGCGCTCGGCGCACCCCCCGGGGAAGAGGGCTGGAGGATTGCATTGGGGAGTGAGGGTGGGGCCAGCTGTCTTCTGAAAGGGGCCTCACTGGGGGTCTCAGCACCCGATGGTGAGGCCGGGGGTGTGGGCCACGTACTCGTCCCGGGGACTGGGGCCGCCGCGAACGAGGTCTCGCTCGCCGCTGTCGTATGCGAGAGCGCGGCGTGGGCTGACGCTTGGTCTACGGCCCTCGTTGTCCTAGGAGAAGAGTTGGAACCATGTAATGGTATGGAAACAGCCTTCCTACTCTCTGGAGAGGCACTAGACTGCTCTGTCGGTTGGCGCGGTGATCAAGCTGGCGCCTTTCGACTCCCCTGACAAAGATTTCGAACGAGAGAAACTGATGAGCGCAACAGACCGACGCAGCTTCCTTAAGACCGCAGCCCTCGGCGCGGCCGCGACATGGATCCAACCTGAGCTAGGAGCTCTATACGCTCTGCCCTCAGGCAAAGCCCTAAGGGTGGGCCTCGTTGGATGCGGCAGGCAGGGCCGCGCCATCCTCGCAGAGCTCGCCAAGATCGAAGGCGTGAGCGTGACGGCTATCTGCGACACGGATGAGCGCAGGCTCTCCTCGAGCGCGCGCCGCGCGCCGGAAGCGAAGGCTTACGCGACCCATGCGGAGCTCTTGGAGGCCAATGATGTAGACGCGGTGGTCGTGGCGACCCCCACGCACCTTCACGTCGCGCCAACGGTTGATGCGCTCAAGGCTGGTAAGCATGTCTACTGCGAGGCGCCTCTCGCGCACACCATTGAGGACGCTAAGACCATCGCGACTGCCGCGAGGGGGGCGACCGGAGTCTTCCAAGCTGGCTTCCTAGGTAGGTCTAACCCGGTCTATAAGCTCGCGCGCTCTTTCGTGAGGGCTGGCGCCATCCGAGATGTGATCGCGATGCGCGCCCAATTTCGCAAGAAGACTTCATGGATGACTCCTTCCAGTGACCCGGCCCGTGAAAAGGCGCTCAACTGGAAGACCGATCCGACGATCTCTCTCGGCCTAGCTGGAGAGTTCGGTGCGCAGCAGCTCGACGTCTTGCAGTGGTTCACAGGCCGTTACCCTGAAGCGATCTCTGGCTCTGGTGCAGTGAACGCGTGGGCTGACGGGCGGGAAGTGGCAGACACCATCTCCTGCACTCTTGAGTATCCGGAGGGCCTACGCACGACCTATGAGGCGACCCTTGGCAACTCACTCGGCGGAACACATGAAGAGATCTTCGGGACCATGGGGGCTGTTCGCCTGGCGTGGACCCACGGCTGGATGTTCAAAGAGGCAGACTCTGCGACGCAAGGCTGGGAGGTCTACGCAAACCGCCAGAGCTTCCACAATGACGAAGGCATCACGCTTATCGCCGACGCAACCAAGCTCGCTGCACAAGGCAAGCTGAAGGAGGGAGTGGGTCTCCCTGAGCCGCCGATCTACTACGGCATCTGGGACTTCGTGAAGAGTGCTGCTGAGGGCGCAGACGTAGCCACTGGAGCCACTGAAGGTCTCCGGGCGACGGTCGTCGGGATCCTCGCCGCGCAAGCTGTCTCGACGGGCGAGCGTGTCGAGATTGACCCCAAGCTCTTCGAGGGTTGAGCCTGTGCCTGAATCACTCCTCCTCCGTCGCCTCCCCGTCGGTGCGCGCGTTGGCATCGCGGGTCTGACCCTAGTCCTCCTCGGTGGTCTCGCAGCCTCAGGTCTCTATCTCAAGGATCACCATGAGAAGCGGGACGGCCAAGAGGGGCTTTCGATGACAGACCTTGAGGGTGCTTACCACGGCGTGAAGACGACCGCGCCGCTGGTCTCTGCCCTAGAGCGAGGTCACCCAGAGACCCTCTCCGACGCCGACCGCAAGACGCTCACTGACTGGCTCGCTAGCGATCGAATCAGCGAGGACTACGACAACCTCGACCTCGGCGACGCGGCTCCCGTTGAGATCCTCGACATGAGCTGCCTCGAGTGTCACTCCCGTAGCGCCGCAGATGTGGTCGCCAGAGAGATGCCGCTTGAGTACTGGGACGACGTCAAGAAGCTCGCCTTCTCACGCGAGATTGAGCCCACGGACATCAAGATCCTGCTCGCCTCCACGCACGCGCACGCGCTCGCGCTCAGCGTTCAGGCCTTGATGTTGGCCTTACTGGCCCTCCTCACACGCTTCCCACGAGGCATCATCTCGAAGGTGATCGCTGTCGCAGGAGTCTCGCTTGCGGTGGATATCGCGGGCTGGTGGCTAGCGCGAGGGGCAGCTGAATGGGTGCCCGCGCTCGTCGCAGGTGGGATGCTCTTCTCGCTCACGAACGCGATCCTGGCCGTCCTGATCCTGCTGGATCTGGTGCTGCCTGATAAGGAGTGATGCGGCTGCGGGCTGTGCGCGGTTGACACAGCCCCGGACGCGCGAATACAACCACCCGTTCGATCCCCCACGAGATACCGGGGTCATCGCGCGCATTGGGCATTTCTAGGCCCTGATCGCGTTCCGGTAGCTTGGATCGAAGTACCACCACACACCCCCATGGCACAGGCAGCACGTGTAGTCGTCCTCGCTGCGGGCCAGGGAAAGCGGATGCACTCCGCCCTCCCCAAGGTCCTGCACCCGATCTGTGGACGACCGATGATCGGTTGGGTCCTAGAGACCGCCCTCGCGCTCGATCCCGAGCGCGTGATCGTCGTCGTAGGCCACGGGCGCGAAGAGGTCGAGGCTCAAGTCCGCGCAGAGTTTCCTGACGCGCCGATCCGATTCGTGGTGCAAGAGGAGCAGCTCGGTACGGGTCATGCCGTGGAGTGCGCGAGCGCAGAGCTCGAGGGCTTCGACGGGCCGGTCCTTGTCCTCTGTGGCGACACGCCGCTCTTGAAGCATGAGGGGCTGCAGGCATTGCTCGCAGCGCGTGAGAGTAGAGACGCGGTCTCGATGCTCTCTGCTTATGTGCCCGACCCCACCGGTTATGGCCGGATCGTCCGTGATGAAGAGGACGCCTTCGCTCGGATCGTGGAGGAGCGTGACGCCTCAAGTGATGAGCGCAGGATCGCTGAGATCAACCTCGGGGTGTACGCCTTCGGCGCAGCTGATCTTCTAAGGTATCTCGCGCGAGTAGGGGATCAGAACGCTCAAGGCGAGCGCTATCTAACGGACGTGCTCGGGATGTACACCGAGGAGGGCAGGGGTGTCGAGGTCGTAGAGCTTGAAGACGCTGAGGAGGCCGCTGGAGTCAACAGCCTCGCGGACCTCGCCGAGGTCCGCTGGGGGGTTCAGCTGAGGGTGCTCGAGCAGCACCTCGCCAATGGGGTCCACATCGAAGACCCCGCGACCACCTACATCGATCATGGCGTCGAGATCGGACCGGGGAGCGTGATCTTCCCATGCACTGTCATCCGCAAGGGAGTCAGCGTTGGCGCTGGCTGTGAGGTCGGCCCCTTCACCCACCTCCGCGTGGGGACGACGCTCGAGGACGGCGCTCAGGTCGGGAACTTCACTGAGTGCAAGAAGTCGACCGTCGGGCGAGGCTCCAAGGCGAAACACCTCTCTTATCTCGGTGACACCGTGATCGGAGAGGGCGCGAACATCGGCGCAGGCACGATCTTCGCCAACTACGATGGGGTGAATAAGCACCGCACCGTGGTCGGCGACGGGGCCTTCGTCGGCAGCGGCACGACCGTGGTCGCGCCCAATGAGATCGGTGCTGGCGCGACCACAGGCGCTGGCGCGGTCGTCACTCGCTCCGCAGGAGTGGGGGACGGTGAGGTCTGGGTCGGAGTCCCGGCAAGAAAGATCGGGGGTGCGAGCCCTCAAGAGGAGGGGGGCGAGGCCCCCAAAGAAGGAACCACAGAGGAGTAGGCAAATGCCCGCATTCAACGGAGAGATCAAACTCATCGCTGGGAACTCACACCGTGAGCTCGCGCAAGCGATCTCAGGTGAGCTCGGGATCGGGCTCGCGGACGCGCACGTGAGCCACTTCCCCGACGGGGAGTGTGACATCAAGGTGAACGAGGACCTGCGCGGGACGGACTGCTTCGTCATTCAGTCCACCGCTCCTCCGGTCAACGAGAACTGGGCAGAGCTGCTGCTCATCATGGACACGCTGCGTCGCTCCTCTGCGGGGCGGATCACTGCGGTCATGCCTTACTACGGCTACGCGCGCAAAGACCGGAAGGACGAGGGCCGCGTGCCGATCAGCGCAAAGGTCGTGGCGAACACCCTCGCTGGCGGGGGCTGTGATCGGGTGGTGACGCTCGACCTCCACGCCGCGCAGATCCAGGGCTTCTTCGACATCCCGGTGGATCACCTCTACGCCAAGCCGGCGCTCCTCGGGAGGCTGCGAGAGATCTGCGAGCCGAATCCGATGATCGTTAGCCCCGACGTGGGGGGCATCAAGATGGCGCGCGGCTACGCCAAAGCTTTGGACAACGCCGACCTCGCGATCGTGGACAAACGCCGCATCTCGGGCTCCGAGATCGCGGTCGAGCACATCATCGGCGACGTGAGCGGGAGACCCGTGGTCATCGTGGATGACATGATCTCTACGGGGGGCTCGATCAGCGAGGCAGCCCGGATTTGCAGGGAGAATGGGGCCTCTAGCGTGATCATCGTCGTCAGCCACGCCGTCTTCTGTGGGCCCGCTTTAGAGCGTCTTGAGGCCGCTCCGGTCGACAAAGTGCTCGTTTCGGATACCATTCCGCGCACGGAGAAAGACCTGCCGGCCAAGATCGAGGTCGTCTCAGTCGCTCCGCTGCTCGCCCAGGCGATCTCAAACATTCACGACGCGAAGTCGGTCAGCCTGCTCTTCGAAGAAGAGGAGCCCGTCACCGCCTGAGCAACAGGTCCCTCTGGGGGCCGAATCAACGAACACACACGCACAGTCCAAGTCACTAACGATGCCCTCATTGAGGGCGAACCAGGAGAACCCAGTTCGATGTCCGATAGCAGTGTCCTCACGGCCGAGCGCCGTGAAAAGCTAGGTACCCGCGCTTCGCGTGAGGTTCGCAGCGCAGGTCGCATCCCTGCCAGCCTCCAAGCCGACGGCGACAGCCCCCACGTTGACATCAGCATCGACGAGCGTGAGTTCCTCGCGTTCCGGCGACGCCACGTCCAGCTCTACGACATCAGCGTGGATGGCGAGCTCTCATCTGCGATCGTCCGAGAGCTCCAGTGGGACGCTTTCGGTGACAACATCATCCACGTAGAGTTCCGTCGCGTGCAGCGCGGCGTCGAGATCGAGTCTGTCGTGTCGCTCAGCACTACGGGTCAGGCGGGCGGAGTCGTCAACCTGCTCCTCTCGCAGATCACGATCAAGTCGATCCCCTCGATGATCCCGGACAACCTCGAGATCAACGTCGGCGGCCTCGAAGAGGGGACCCACCTTACGGCTGACCAGATCGAGCTCCCCGAGGGTGTCTCTCTCGCGATTGAGGGTGACACGGAGGTGGTGACCATCTCCGGTATGTCTGATGAGCCTGAGGCGCCCGCCGAGGGTGAAGAGGGCGCCGAGCCTGGCGTGGTCGGCGACACCGACGCTGGGGGAGACTCCGGCGACTCCGAAGGCTGAGCCCCATGGACGCACCTCGGGCCCCCTGGATGGGGCTGAGGGAGCAATCAGCCGCGCGCGCTTGCAGCGCGCGCGGTGGTCTGTACCATGTTCGGCCCTCTTTGCAGGGAGGCGTCCCCTTTGGGCGCCCTCTGCCGAGAGACCTCCCCGCTGTGAGTCGTGTCTGACGCCTCAACTCGTCTACTGATTGGCCTGGGTAACCCCGGCCCTGACTATGAGGCGACACGTCACAACGTGGGCTTTGAGGTCCTAGACCTCTTGGCCCTGCGGGAGGGCACGATCTTTCAGAGCGCGAACCGACTTGAAGGCTTCGAAGGCAGGGCGAAGGCCCGCTGTGCCCGGCTCCATGATCCGGACGCCGTCCTCGTTCAGCCGATGACCTTCATGAACCGCTCCGGTGAGGCTGTGGCCCCTCTGGCGCGGTGGGCCGGCGCGTCGCCGGCGGATGTCATGGTCGTCTATGACGACTTGGACCTCCCCCTCGGCGCCCTGCGGATCCGCCCCGGCGGAGGCGCAGGCGGTCATAACGGGGTGCGCTCGCTCATAGACCTGCTGGGCACCGATCGTTTCCCCCGCTTGCGCGTGGGGATCGGGCGTCCGGCGACCGACGCGGCGCGTTATGTCCTCGAGAGATTCTCCGATGACGAGCGGCCGGACGTGGACATCTCTGTAGCTGAGGCTGCAGCGGCCGCGTTCGAGTGGCTCCGAACGGGGGACCTGGATGGGGTGATGGCGCGGTTCCACAGCCGCTGGACCTAGGGCGAGTCCTCGCCCGACGACAGCGCTCGCAACTAGCGATGCGCAAGGAGTTAGTGAATTGAATCTCTATGAAGGCATGTTCCTCCTCGACAACAACGTCGTCAGGGAGGACTGGAACGAAGCAAAGGCGACAGCCACTGGCATCCTCGAGAAGCACGGCGCGAGCGTCACGACGGCGCGGCGTTGGGCCGAGCGTTCGCTCGCCTACACCATCCAAAAGCGCAACCGTGGCTCCTATCTCTTGGTCCACTTTGAGGCTGATCCTGACAAAATCTCGATCATGCGCCGTGACCTCGAGCTGAACGAGACGGTCATGCGCTACCTCATACTCACTTGCGATGGCGTGCCTGAGGGCGAAGCTGAGCTGCACGAGGCGGAACTCTCAGCGGACTTCAGCGTCCCCGAACCGCCGGAAGACCACGTCGTAGACTCTGATGAGGAAGAGGAGTCTGAGGAGGGCGAGGGCGCCACAGAGGAGGCCTCAGAGGAGGCCCCGGCTGCGGATGCGCCCGCCGAGGAGGCCAAGGCTGAGGAGACCCCCGAAGCTGAAGAGGCCAAGACCGAAGAGGCTGAGGCTCCCGCTGAAGAGGCGGCAGAGGCCAGCGAAGAGCAGACGGAGGAGAAGTCCTCCGAGGAGGCCTGATCCATGGCACGTCCCGTAAAGAAAGCAACCCGTCCCTGCGACGACCCGCGCCTCGATTACAAGGACCTGGAGACCCTCTCCAAGTACCTGACCCCGCAAGGGCAGATCCACGCCCGCCGTCGGACTGGGTACTGCTCCAAGTGTCAGCGTGAGCTGAAGCAGGCCATCAAGCGCGCCCGCCACATGGGCCTTCTCCCCTTCGTGGGCAGCTGATCTAAGGAGGCACCAGATATGGCACGTGTAGAGCTAATGCTTCGAGAGAACGTTCGCTACCTCGGTAAGGTCGGCGACGTGGTCACGGTGGCTGCTGGTTACGCCAGGAACTACCTCATCCCTAACAAGCTCGCGGTGAAGGCCACCGCAGAGAACCAGCGAGTCCTCGCGCGCAAGCGTGAGCGCATCGACGCCGAAGAGGCGGCACGTAACGCTGAGCTCGCGGCTCGCGTCGCGGTGCTCGAGGGCATGGTCCTCGAGACGACCGAGCGCTCAGACGAGAACGGTCACCTCTATGGCTCGGTCAACGCTGCCCGAGTCGCGGAGCTCCTCAACGAGAGAGACTTTGAGATCTCGGACGACAACATCCGCCTAGAACGGGCGATCAAGGAGTCTGGGACCCACGAGGTCGAGCTCCACCTCTTCGGTGAGACCAGCGTGACGGTGACCATCGAGGTCACCGGTGACGGTGAGAACCGCGACGCCGCGATGGCTGAGATCATCGCCGAGGTCGACGCCCAAGAGGCTGAAGAGGCCGCTGAGGAGGCGCCCGCGGACGACGCGTCTGAGGAGTCAGAGGACGCGTAGCGGTAGCGGCTTCCTTTGAGAAAGCACAGAGCGCCCAGTTCTCTCTCGAGGACTGGGCGCTCTCCATTTCGCGCTGGGGCCGGGGCGTGTATTCTGGGGGTCGGAGAATGACGCTGCGTTCATCGCGGCGATGAGAGAGGAGGAAGAGAGGAGATATGGGACCTAGGGAACTGGAGGAGCTTGACGTCGTCGAGATGACGGCAGGTGGTGGGCGAGTCCCGCCGCACTCTGAAGAGGCTGAGCAAGGTGTGCTCGGCGCGCTCTTGCTCGACCCCTCTCGGATCATCGACGCTCAGGAGATGATCCAGCCGGATGACTTCTTCTCCAAACGCAACGGGATCCTCTACTCGGCGCTCCTAGAGCTTTCCGATGTCGGTGCGCCGGTAGACATGGTCCACGTGATGGAGCGCTTGATGGCGCAGGACCGCTTGGAGGCAGCTGGCGGTCGCGGTTACATCTTGCAGCTCACCAACGTGGCGGCATCTCCCGCGCACCTCAGACACCACCTCAAGATCGTTCACGAGAACGCTCTCTTGCGGCGGCTCATCGGTACGGCGAACGGGATCATTGAGTCGGCCTACTCGACTAGGCCTATTGATGATCAGGTTGAGGTGCTCATGAACCAGAGCGAGAGCGACATCTTCGCTGTCGCTGATGCGGGAGATTCGGGAGGCCCGGTCTCGATCGATCAGGCTGTGCAAGAGACCTTCAAGCGCATCGAGTCTTCAAAGCAAGGTGATCTGAACGGCGTCTCAAGCGGCTACTACCAGCTAGATGAAATGACGGGCGGCTTCTCTGGAGGCCAACTCATCATCCTCGCGGCCCGCCCTGCGATGGGGAAGACGGCGCTCGCTCTCAACCTGATGTTGAACGCCACCGTAAATGACGCCGACAAGGCGAAGGTGCTCTTCTTCAGCCTCGAGATGGGGCGCGACTCCATCGTCAGTCGATTCCTCTGCACTCGCAGTCGTGTGTACATGCACAAGCTCCGCAAGGGCACCCTGAGTGACCGCGACTGGTCAGAGCTCACTCGGGCTGCAGGGGAGCTCTCTGAGCTCAAGATCACGGTCGATGACACGCCTGGGCTTCTGGTGGCTGCGATCCGAAGCCGTGCGCGCCGCGTGAAGCAGCGCGACGGTCTCGACATGATCGTCGTCGACTACCTACAGCTGATGAGCCAGCCGCGCGCTGAGAGCCGGCAGATGGAGATCTCACAGATCTCTCGGGCCTTGAAGGAGCTCGCCCGTGAGCTGGATGTCCCCGTGATCGCGCTCTCTCAGCTGAGCCGAGCCGTCGAGAGCCGGGACAACAAGCGCCCGCAGCTCTCCGATCTTCGTGAGTCGGGCTCAATTGAGCAGGACGCAGACCTCGTCATGATGCTCTTCAGGCAGGAGTACTACGACATGATGAAGAGCCGCGCTGGGGACGCGGATGGTGGGGCGCCTAACGCAGATAATGAGAACCGGGCAGAGCTCATCCTCGCGAAGCAGAGAAACGGGCCGACAGGGACGGTCAAGCTGATGTTCTTCAGCGATACGATGCGATTCGAGAACCCGGCCCCCTCCATCTCTGAGCCGCTAGGCTCACCGATGCCTTGAGCAGTCTCTTCATGAATTACGCGCTCGGCGTAGCGCGCGCCCTCGTCTGTCTCATGGCGCTCAGCGTCTCAGCAGAGGGGAGCTCGGCTCAGGACCCCGACGTCGGTCCCCCTGTCTTCGTCCCTCCGGTCGTGAAGGTCGACGTGGAGGGGAACTCTCGGTGGACAGAAGAGCAGATCGTCTCCGCCCTCGGCCAACCCATCGGAGATCCGTTCAATCCGCTCATGATCGAGGCTGGCCTCGAGCGCCTCTGGCGTGCGCTGAAGGTGCGCGCGGAGGTCTTGAAGCAAGAGGTGGACGGAGGCCTCCGACTCGTCGTGAGGGTCACAGAGCTGCCTGTAGACCTCGAGCCACGCTTCGTCGGGAATGACGGCGTCGGGATTGAGAAGCTCTTGGAGTGGGCAGGACTGACGGAGACAAGCGAGCTCTATCTGCACCAGGTCTCGAGAGTCCGGCAGCGGCTGGTAGAGAACTACAAGCGCGAGGGCTACCACTTCATTCAAGTCGACCCTCTCGTAAAGGACGACGTCGTCGGTGACGGCCTCACTGGGGACGTGATCTTCCGGATTATCGAAGGGCCTCAGGTCTACGTAGACGGCTATGAGATCCGCGGGAATGAGTCTCTGCCGGACAGAGGCGCGCTGTTCTGGAAAGACGGACTCTCAAAGCTCGCTGACCTCCAGCTTCACGGGCCGCGGCTCTTTACGCCCTATGGAGCGACCTTCAGCGCTGAGCTCCTCGACGCAGACCTCATCGCTCTCAGGCAGGTCTACCGCGACAACGGCTTCTTAGACGCCGTCGTCGAGCTGGAGGAGCTCGACTTCAACGAGGACCGCAGCCGAGTCCTCTTGCGTGTCGTCGTCGACGAGGGACCGCAATACCGCGTAGCCTCGCTTGAGATCGAAGGCGTTGAGTTTGTGAAGAACCCGGTGGCGCCCGGCGCGCGCTCGACCGAGCGCCCTACAGCGCTCTTCTTCGATGAGGAGGAGCTCCTCGCCCTCTGCTCGCTTACGCCTGGGAGCGTCTTCGATCAGGTGGCGGTCAACGCTGACCAACGCGCGCTTAGGGACTATTACGGGAAGCGCGGGTACCTCTCGCACTCCTCTCTGGTGCAGGAGGAGAGCTGGAACTTCCTCGAGCCAGACCTCGCCTACGATCCGGAGCGCGCTGAGGTGAGGGTGAAGTACAAGCTCGCGCAGGGACGCGAATACTGGATCCGTGAAGTTCGCTTCGGAGGTGCCTATCACACGCGGGATCGAATCTTGCGACGTGAGGTCACGGTGCTGCCCGGCCAACGAGCTGACCTGAGGGAGATCTATCAGTCTCTGCGCAGGATCACGAGCACGGGCTTCTTCTCCAATGATCGTGATCCGCTCAACCATCGAGAGCCGACCTTCCGCTTCGTCCCTACAGAGCGTGAGGATCAGATCGATGTGGAGTTCCTCGTCGAAGAGGGACGAGTCGTTGACGCCCAGCTGATGGGGGGGGTCGACTCCAACGACGGTCTGTTCGGCATCGTCTCGCTCACGATGCGAAACTTTGACCTGACAGACCTGCCCTCTTCCTTCAGTGACATGTTTGGAGAGATCTACAGGAAGGAGGCCTTCCACGGCGCTGGGCAGCAGCTCAACATCCACATCTCGCCTGGCTCAGAGGTGAGCTACTCGAATGTTCGCTTCTTGGAGCCGGACCTCTTCAAGACACACTACGACCGTTGGATCTTGGATCTCGAGTATTCGGATCGCGACAGGGTCTATCGTGACTATGACGAGGGCCGAAGGCGCAGCACCTTTGAGGTCGGGCGACAGATCACGACGGAGCTGAACCTCTACGCAGGCTTTGAGCAGCAAGACGTGAGCGTCGAGGACAGAGACATCGGCGGCGTCATTCCGCCCGCGCTCGCGAGCCAAGACGCTGAGACGGAGCTCTCCGGTCTCCTGCTCAACTTGAGATACAGAGACCTCGACCGTCGGATCAACCCCAGCGACGGAGTCCACTTGAGGTGGCTGAACTCCATCTACAGCACCGCCCTCGGCGGGAGCGAGGAGTTTGCCAAGACGCACCTATTCTACGACTGGTATAAGCCGGTGGGCGCTGACGAGCTAGGCGATGACCCGAACTCGAGCGTTCACGTTCGCATCGGCGCGGGCTACGCGAAGGCCTTCGGAGAGAGCGACTCCGTCCCTTACACCGAGCGCTTCTTCCTTGGGGGCTACAAGACCCTGCGCGGCTTCGACTTCCGCGGGGTGGGTCCGAACGAAGGGGAGGCGCCCCTAGGCGGAGAGTCGCTCCTGAACCTCTCTCTCGAGTACCGGATGCCCCTCTACTCGACCACCCGACCGGGGACCTTTGACAAGGTGGAGATGTTCCGCCTGATCTTGTTCACAGACGCTGGAGTGCTCGGCCCTGAGGACGGGGAGCTGGACTTTGACGAGGTCAGGGCCTCCGCAGGCTTTGGACTTGGCCTCACGTATCCCTTCCCCGTGGTTTTCAACTTTGGTTTCCCGTTGGAGGAGGGGCCTGGCGACAGGACCGAGGTCTTCTCCTTTAGTATCGCCCTCTAGGGGCCCCAGGGCTGTCCTAGGGGCTCAGGACAGGTGCTCTTGGCGCCCAGATGTGCGCGGCGATAGACTCTTCGGCTGAAAAGGCGCCCGGGAGGGGTCGGGGCGCCGGAATCACCAGAGATCGGCCGATCTGATGCTCTAGAGGCTCGGCCGCTCCGCTGACGGGCACCAGAGAACCGATGACGACTAAGACGCTTAGAGAACTGGCAGTGATCTGCGGCGCGACCCTCGAAGGAGACGGGGATCGGGTCGTCACAGGTCCTGCCTCTCTCGCTGAGGCGGGGCCGACTGAGGTGAGCTTCTTAGCGAACCCGCGCTATGCGCAGCAGGTCGCAGCCACAGAGGCTGCCGCGGTCATCGTCGGCGTCGATTACGAGGGCTTTCACGAGGGGTTGGGCCTCCTCCGCTGTGAGGATCCGAACCGGGCCTTCACTCAGGTCGTAGAGGCCTTTGTGGGAGCTGGGTGCAGCGTCAGGGAAGGGATAGATGACTCAGCCGTCATAGACGCCGGCGCAGAGGTACATCCTGATGCCCGGGTCGGCGCCCTCGTCTATATAGGCTCTGGAGTCCGCGTCGGCGCAAGAGCTGTGCTTCACCCCGGGGTCACCCTAGAAGAGGGCTCTGCTGTGGGGGAGGAGAGCGTGTTGCAATCGGGCGTTCATCTGCTGCCTGGGGTCTCAGTAGGGGCGCGCTGCCTCCTCGGGGCGGGCAGCGTCATCGGCTCCGAGGGCTTCGGGTATGACCCCGGGGCAGCTGGCTGGTCAAAGGTGCCTCAGTGCGGCACGGTCGTGATCGAAGACGAGGTCGAGACTGGCGCGAACGTGACGATCGACCGCGCCAGGTTCGGGGCCACGAGGATCGGGCGGGGGGCAAAGCTGGACAACCAGGTCCACGTCGGTCACAACTGCGTCGTGGAGCAGAACGCTATGTTGATCGCCCAGGTAGGGCTCGCAGGTTCATGCAAGATCGGAGAGGGCGCGATCCTCGCCGGGAAGGTTGGGATCACAGGGCACAACACCGTCGGGGCAGGTGCGCGTGTAGGCGGCGGGTCGATCGCATGGAGCGACCTCGAGCCTGGCGGTGACTACCTCGGTACGCCTGCGAGGCCGAAGGAAGAGCAGCTGAAGAGCACCGCTCTCTCGCGCCGCCTCCCGAAGCTCATTGAGCGAGTGGAGGAGCTGGAGCGCAGGTTGAGTGAGCTGGAGGGTGAAGGAGACGAATCATGACACGTCAGCAACGCACGCTCAGGACACCGGTTGAGTTCACAGGAGTTGGCCTCCATTCGGGGGAGCGCATCCAAGCGCGCGTGCTCCCCGCGGCGCCTGACACAGGCGTTGAGTTCGTGCGAACAGACATGCCTGAGTCCGAGCCGATCCCGGCGCAGATCGACTACTACTCAGAGCGTGAGCGGCGCTCGCACCTCCAGCGGGGGACGGCGAGCGTCGAGACGATCGAGCACTTCCTCTCCGCTTGCAACGGCCTCGGCGTTGACAACCTCACGGTCGAGGTCTCAGGCGGCGAGATGCCTGGGCTCGATGGGAGCGCGCGCGAGTACATCGAGAGCTTCAAGCAGGCAGGCGTGATTGACCAGCGGGCAGCAGCGAAGCAGTTCAAGCTCACAGAGCCTGTCTACGTGCGCGAGGGTCGCGCGAGCATCGTGGCGCTTCCGAATGATGAGCCAGGCTTGATCCTGCAGTACGTCGCGGCCTTCGACGAGGCTGGCGTGGAGGGGGGCACCCTCGAGGTAGCGGTCTCTCCCGAGACCTACGAGTCGGAGATCGCCCCGGCGCGCACCTTCTGTCTTGAGTCAGAGGTGGAGGCGCTTCAAGCAGCCGGGCTAGGTAAGGGCGCAAACGAGGAGAACACCTTGATCCTCGGTCGCGAAGGCGCGGCGCCGCGGGTCCCGAAGGAGCCCATCCGGCACAAGCTCCTAGACCTCGTAGGAGACTTGGCGCTCCTGGGTGCAGAGCTTCAGGCTCACGTCATCGCGACGCGCTCCGGGCACAAGATGAACGCGGCCTTGGTACGCAAGCTCGTAGAGCTCATGGAGAAGCAGGAGACGGATGGGCTCGTGCGTCGTGAGACGGAGATGGACATCCGGGAGGTCATGCGGATGCTCCCTCACCGCTACCCCTTCCTCTTGATCGACCGGGTCATTGAGATCGACGGCTTCAGCCGCGCCGTCGCGGTGAAGAACGTCAGCGTCAATGAGCCCTTCTTCCAGGGCCACTTCCCGAAGCAGCCGCTCATGCCCGGTGTCCTCCAGCTCGAGGCGATGGCTCAGCTCGCTGGCGTCCTCCTCCTGCGAAAGCTAGAGAACACGGGGAAGCTCGCGGTCCTCTGGGCTATCGACAAGGTCAAGATGCGCGGCGCAGTCACCCCTGGTGACCAGCTCCGCCTCGAGGTAG
The DNA here is from genome assembly GCA_022446815.1 of Planctomycetota bacterium. Lineage (GTDB taxonomy): Bacteria > Planctomycetota > UBA1135 > UBA1135 > JAKVCE01. The sequence goes on along the minus strand of JAKVCD010000020.1, from coordinate 7,635 downwards.
AGACGCTGAGGATGAAGGGGCAGACTGCGCAGGTCCGGGGCACCGGCTCTGTGGCTGGCAAGGTAGTCTGCGAGGCCAACCTGATGTTCACGATGGTGGACGCCTGAGAGAGAGACATGAGCAGACAGATTCACCCCACCGCGGTCGTTGACCCCACCGCAGAGCTCGGCGAGGACGTCGTCGTCGGCCCCTACGTCGTGATCAATGCCCACGTGCGCGTCGGTGATCGCACGAAGATCGGTCCGCAGGTCGTCGTCGGTGCGTTCACCACTATCGGGGAGGACAACTCCATCCATGGGCAGGCGAGCCTCGGTGGAGACCCTCAAGACTTCTCCTACCGCGGCGAGGACACTCGCTTAGAGTTGGGAGATCGGAACACCGTTCGGGAGTTCGTCACGATCAACCGGGGCACTGTGAAGGGGGGGGGCGTCCCGAAGGTGGGGAGCGACTGCCTGCTCATGGCCTGTAGGCACATCGCTCACGACTGCGAGATCGATGACGGTGTGATCCTCGCGAACAACGTGCTCCTCGCTGGGCATGTGAAGGTGGGGCGTCGCGCGAACATCTCCGGCTCTGCTGCCGCGCATCACTTCGTCACTATCGGTGAGTTCGCCTATGTCGGCGGCCTGAGCCGCATGGTGCAAGACGTTCCACCCTATGTGATCCTCGAAGGGCACCCGAGCCGCGTCCGAGACCTCAACAAGATCGGAATGCTCCGAGGCGGGATGACCGAGGAAGAGGTCACGCTCATGAAGGACGTCTTCAGGAGAGTCTTTCGAACGGATAAGCCGCGCACCCAGGTCTGCGCCGAGCTGCGCGAGGGACCAGAGTTTGAGTCACCGCATGTCGCGCACCTCGTGGAGTCGCTTGAGAACGCTGACAAGGGGCACAAGGGCCGCTATCGCGAGCTCCTCCGCGAGGACTTCGCCCGAGCAGGCGCTGAGCTCCTCGGGATCAAGGACAGCTGAGGATGGCCGCTGAGCCTCTGAAGGTCGCGGTCATTGGGGTCGGGCACCTCGGGACGATCCACGCGAGGATCTACGCGGAGTATCCGGGCGCAGAGCTCGTGGGGGTCGTCGACTACGATCTCGAGCGCGCCACCGCGCTGGCTCATGAGCTCGGCTGCGAGGCGGCGAGAGATGTCAGCGAGCTCTCATGCGAGATCGACTGCGCGAGCGTCGTCGTCCCGACCTCCGCGCACGCTGCTGTCGCCGTGCCGCTCCTCAAGCGTGGGATCCCGCTCTTAGTGGAGAAGCCGCTCGCCGGGACCCTCGAGGAGGCAGACGAGATCCTGGCGGCTGCAGAGGCGGGCGGTGCGGCGCTCGCAGTCGGCCACGTCGAGCGCTTTCAACCCGGCGTTTTGCATCTCTTGAAGGAGGAGACGCGCCCGCGCTTCATCGAGTGCCACAGGCTCGCGCCCTTCAACCCGCGCGGCACTGACGTCGGGGTCGTGCACGACCTCATGATCCATGACCTAGACCTCGTGCTGGAGTTTGTGGGCTCCGAGGTGGAGTCCGTCGACGCCGTCGGAGGAGAGATCCTCACGGCGAAGGAGGATGTCGCCTCTGTGCGGCTCGTCTTCGCCAACGGCGCTCGAGCGAACGTGACCGCCAGCAGGGCCTCGCTCTCGCCGATGCGACGCTTCCGGATGTTCTCCAGCGGCGGCTACGCCAGCCTCGACTTCACAAAGAACTATGGGCTCCAGGTCAGTAAGGGAGCGGCCTGGGACGATCGCAGAGCTGAGGTGGGGACCCTGAACCTAGCTGACCCGACCCAGCACGCGGCCCTGATGGCTGAGGGGGTGCTCGAGATCAAAGAGCTAGATCTCAGCGGAGAGGAGCGGCCGCTGCAGGCTGAGCTAGCCTCCTTCGTGGAGTGCGTCCGGACAGGGCAGGAGCCGCTCGTCTCTGGCGCAGACGGACGCCGTGCCCTCGCTCTGGCTGAGCGGATTGTCGCAGAGCTGCATGCCCTGGACTGGTAGGAGCTCTGCTCCCTCCGACCTCAGCGGTTGCACCCTGGGGGCGGCCTCCTCAGACTGTCCCTCTAGCCCTTAGGGCAGGAGCCACAGGTGAGTCACGAGAGCCCCTTCGAGAAGGTGTCCCCGCAGGGGGACTTCCCCGCTATGGAGCACGCGGTGCTCGGGCTGTGGACAGAGCTCGACGCCTTCCACGAGTCAAATCGTCGCCGCGAGGGGGGTGAGCCTTACGTCTTCTACGACGGGCCACCCTTCGCGACAGGCACCCCTCACTACGGGCACCTCTTGGCGGGGACGATCAAGGACATCATCCCTCGCTACTGGAACATGCGCGGACACCCCGTTGCCCGGCGCTTCGGCTGGGACTGCCACGGGCTCCCGATCGAGGCGCTCGCGCAAGACGCTCTAGGGCTCTCCGGCGCAGGCCAGATCGCTGACCATGGCGTCGCAGAGTTCAACGAGCAGTGTCGCTCGATGGTGCAGACCTACGTCTCGGACTGGCGCGAGGTCGTCAACAGGATGGGGCGCTGGGTCGACTTTGATGATGACTACAAGACGATGGACATCGAGTTCATGGAGTCTGTGTGGTGGGTCTTCAAGTCGCTCTGGGAGAAGGGCCGCGTCTATCGCTCGCATCGGATCATGCCGTACAGCTGGAAGCTGACCACGCCGCTCTCCAACTTCGAGGCCAACAGCAACTACAAGGACGTGCAAGACCCTGCGGTCACCGTCGCGATGAAGCTCACGGAGACGCCGGGGCTAGAGGTCGAGGGCGAGGTCTCTGTGCTCGCTTGGACGACCACTCCATGGACGCTGCCCTCCAACCTCGGCGTCTGCGTCGGGCCAGAGCTGGATTACTGCGTCTGCAGCGCCCCCGAGCGTGAGGGCCGCTACCTCTTGGCCGCAGAGCGGGTGGAGGCGGTGCTTGGAGAGGGAGCAGAGGTCCACCAGACCCTGAAGGGGTCTGAGCTCGTCGGGTGGCGTTACGAGCCTCTCTTCCCGTACTTCGCCGACGCGGCGGGCGCCTTTCAGGTGTTCTCGGATGACTTTGTCTCCACCTCAGACGGCACCGGGGTTGTGCATATGGCGCCCGCTTACGGCGAGGATGACTACCGGATCTGCACTCGCGAGGGTCTAGAGCTCGTCGATCCGCTCGACGCAGAGGCATGCTTCACCGCTGAGGTGCCGGACTTTGAGGGCGCCCACTGCAAGGAGGCTGACAAAGCCATCATTCGCAGCTTGAAGGACGCAGGTAAGCTCTTCGCCCACGCCACGCTGATCCACAGCTACCCCTTCTGCGAGCGGACGGATACGCCGCTCATCTATCGGGCGATCGACGCGTGGTACGTGAAGGTCGAGGACATGCGAGATGACCTCGTCGCGAACAACGAGCAGGTGAACTGGATCCCGCGAGCTGTGGGTGAGGCTCGCTTCGGGAACTGGCTGCGTGACGCGATGGACTGGAACGTGTCGAGGAACCGCTTCTGGGGGACGTGCATCCCGCTTTGGGTCAACGAGGCTGACCCGAGCGATGTGATCTGCGTCGGTTCACGAGCAGAGCTCGAGGAGCTCTCCGGGCAGGAGGTGGTCGATCTCCACAAGCACGTGATCGACGACCTCCTCATCTCTAAGGACGGGAAGACGTACCGCCGCACGCCAGAGGTGCTCGACTGTTGGTTTGAGTCAGGCTCGATGCCCTATGCGCAGTTCCACTACCCCTTCGAGGGCGCAGAGGGGCTCGACCAGATCTTCCCTGCGCACTTCATCGCTGAGGGGTTGGATCAGACGCGGGGCTGGTTCTACACGCTGCTGGTCTTAGGGACCTCCCTCTTCGGGAAGAGCCCATACAAGAACGTCATCGTGAACGGGATGGTGCTGGCCTCGGACGGACAGAAGATGTCCAAGAGCAAGCGCAACTTCCCTGACCCGCGCGAGGTCCTCGAGGAGTACGGAGCCGACGCGCTGCGCGCATACATGGTGAGCTCCCCGGTCGTCCGCGGTGAGCCCCTCGTGTTCACGGACCGCGGGCTCAAAGACGTCGTCAGGACGGTGATCCTCCCGTTCTGGAACAGCCTGAGCTTCTTTACGACCTATGCAGCCATCGACGGCTTCGACCCGCGCAGCTGGGAGCGCCCAGAGATCTCAGAGCGCGCTGAGATCGACCGCTGGGTGCTGAGCGTCTTGCAGAGCCTCGTGAGGGATGTGAACCAGGAGATGGAGGGCTATCGGATCTACAACGTCGTTCCGAGGCTCGTTGAGTTTGTAGACGACCTGACGAACTGGTACGTCCGGCGCTCGCGCCGTCGCTTCTGGAAGGCAGGCGAAGACGCAGACAAAGCCAGCGCTTACTTCACCCTCTTTGAGGTCCTTCAGAGCTTCTCGAAGCTGCTCGCGCCGTTCATGCCCTTCATCACAGAAGAGGCTCATCAGCGCCTCGCGCGCCGGGTGGACTCTGACGCCCCCGCTAGCGTCCACTGGTGCGACTATCCTACGGTCGACGACGCGGTGATCGATGACGACCTCGAGCGACGCATGGGCGTCGCGCGAGCTTGCGTGGTGCTCGGGCGGAAGCTGCGCGAGGACCACCGCCTCAAGGTGCGGCAGCCGCTCGCACGCCTCACGGTCGTGCACCGGCGAGAGGAGGTGCGCGCTGACGCCCTCGCGCTTGCGCACCTCATCTCAGAAGAGCTGAACGTTAAGGCCGTTGAGGTCGAGGCTGATGAGACCGCCTTCAGCAGCGTCGAAGTGAAGCCCGACTTCCGCAAGCTCGGGAAGCGCTTTGGGCCTCGGATGAAGGAGGCCGCTGCGGTGATCTCTGGCTGGGGGCCTGGGGAGGTCGCAGCCCTCGAAGCTGGTGAGTCAAAGCTCGTCCTCGATGAGCCCGTTAGCATTGATGAGGTCATGCTGCACCGCGACGCCCTTGAAGGAGCGGTCGTGGCGACAGATGGAGAGGTGACGATCGCCTTAGACACAGAGGTGACCCCGGAGCTCTTGGCAGAAGGGCTCGCGAGGGAGTTCACGAGCGCTCTGCAGGCTGCGCGGAAATCGGCTGGTTTCGACGTCGTCGACCGCATTCGCGTCGCTTGGGAGGCGGATGATGAGGAGCTGCGCAACGCGGTGAGAGCGCACGCTGAGGCCATCGCAGCTGAGGTACTAGCGGTCTCCTTCACGGATGAGGCTGGCTGCCCCTCCGGTGAGGTACTGGAGCTCGGCGGCGGGACGCTTCGTTTCGCGCTGCTCGCTGTCGAGGGCTAGGCCCTCCCAAGTGAGGGAGCCAGGCCTCGTAAGTCTGTCCGCTACCTTGTGAGCTCTGGGGGTCGCTGCTAACGTCAAGTCGGGGACCCGGCGCGGCTTGTCCAAGTCATTCCCCGGAGCCTTATGAGAATCAAACAGGGCACCCGCCCTCATGCGAGGCACACCTTCGCAGGGGCCGCGCCCACCTGGAACCTATGGTTCCGGGAGCGTTTGGGCCGGCTCGTCGGGTCCCCCGTCTCTCCCCGTTGAAGGGCCGGGTCTGCTTTTTTTCGGGGGGAGGGCCATTTCGTTTGGGGGTAGAGCCTGAGTCGGCCGCTCGTGGGTGGACTTCGAGTACGAATCCGTAGGAAGTGCCTATGTGCCGCTTGAACCGCGCGTTCCAAGGCGAGAACATCGGAGCATCACGTGGCTCTCGTCCGCTCTGCGATGGCGAGCGCGTGTACTCCTCACCCTGACTCTGCAACTCAGCTCACACCATGAAGACCCGCGCTCTGCTCCTGGTTCTCTGTCTGGCCGGTCTGGCCACCGTCATCTGGCCGCCTGAGGTCATGAGCCCTGCCCAAGAGGAGTTGATCGCAAACGCCCCTTCTGAGGGCTCTGGAGCTGGTGAGCTGCTCGATATGAGCGCCTTCGAGGAGGAGCTGATTGAGCCGGAGGTGACCGCTCCGCTGGTTGAGGAGGTCGTCGCCCAGGCTGCTGAGGTAGCTGCCACCCAAGAGGTCGACCTGGTGCAAGGCTCCCTCAAGGGTCGAGACCAAGGAGCGCTGGCGCTGCAGGGGGAGCTCCTCGCGCATGATCCTGGGGCGATTGAGGCCTATCTGAGCTCTAGCGAGCTGCACCCCGGGCGAGAGCGCTTCCTCGGTGCTTGCGCCCACATTGCCTTAGAGCAGCCTGAGGCCTCCCGGGCCTTGTGGGCGACTGTCTCCGAGGAGGACCCCATCTCAAGCGCAGAGAGGGCCACTCTTGGCAGGCTCTTGGGGGATGGGGGAGCTGTGCCAGCCTCCGCAGGCGTAGGGTCGAACGCTCTGCTCAGGGGCCTTGAGATGGCCTACATGCGCGGTGAGCTAAGGAGGGTCCTCCAGGAGCGTGACTATGTGTCGGCGTGTGGACTGCTCTCTGGCCTTCTAGAGATGGAGCTTGATGCAGAGTGGCCTACGCACAGGGAAGCGCTCGAGACCTGGGCCAAGCAGCTCAAAGACGCGCAGGGCTTTCACCGCTGGAGCGCGCGTGGAGAGTGGGCCTCTGCGGAGTACGAGGTCAGGTCGGGCGACTCCTTGGTCGCGATCCGCAAGCGGGTCATCAAAGATCATCCTGGGCTGAACATCTGTACAGGGCTGATCGCGCGCGCGAACCAGCTGCGTGACGAGAACAGCATCCGCCCGGGGGACAAGTTGAGAGTTCCGCTTGATCCTGTGCACACGCGCGTCGATCTGAGTGCGCGCTTCCTGCTGTACTACCACGGAGAAGAGGTCGTGAGCGCTTGGCCCGTGACCATCGGAAAGGACGGCCGAACCATCCCGGGTGAGTATGTGGTCGGGAAGAACAAGCAGCGAAACCCCGCTTGGTGGTATCAAAAGTCGGGATACGAGCCTGTTGCTGCTGATGCAGACCCTCACGGGAGGGGCTTCATCACGAACGATCACCCTGAGAATCCGCTCGGCTCTCGCTGGATCCCATGGGACGGCACGAGGGGGCTTGGCTACCACGGGACCAACGACGAGGAGAGCATTGGCGATGAGGCGAGCCAAGGATGCATTCGCCTCAGGAACCGTGATGTGGAGGAGCTCTACGACATCCTCCCTGTTGGTTCGGCCATTCTCGTGCAGCCCTGAGGGGCCCCAGAAGCGACTTCCTGTGACTTCTTGCGACCTCCTGGGCCCTTTGAGGTGCTAGGGGAGGGACGTGAGCGTGATTCCTAGGGGCTGGCGGACCATTTTTGGCCCATTGGGTCGCGCTTAAAGACCTGCTGTAAAAAGGTTTGCGACAAATCCTGTAGATGTGCAGAGTTTTCGGTCCGAGCGCTTGACCCAGCCTCTTCAGACCCTATCATCCTCGTCCGCTTCATCGAAGCACAGGAGGTAACTCGCCTAGCGAGAGCCTGTGCTCCGTCCCCAGGACTGGTGGAGCAAAAGACAACACGGCCCAACGTCAGGCTTTGCCAGGCGGGCCGTGTGCTCTTTGGAAACGAGGGTGACCTTTGAAATGCGTGTGGACGGGACGTCCGCATGGCGCCGGTATGTCTGGCGTCGGTCGTCCCACTAGAAAAGTAATCCAGAATTCAAACTTTCATGAAGGGTTTGATCCTGGCTCAGAGCGAACGTTAGCTGTGTGGATTAGGCATGCAAGTCGTGCGCGAAAGTCTTCGGACGAGTAAAGCGGCGAAAGGGTGAGTAACACGTAACCAA
>JAKVCD010000002.1 GCA_022446815.1 Planctomycetota bacterium | reverse complement strand
TCCATGGATCAATCCAAACAGACCAGACTCGAGCCAGAGTCCTGACCGCGCCTTCTCGCTAAAACCACGAGTAGCCACAAACGTGATCGAGAGAGCGATGACCAGCTCGACGAAGCGGTCTGAGAGCGAGATGTGCCCGAGGGCTGCGAGCCCAAGTGTGATTGAGTGCGCGACTGTGAAAGAGGTCACCACTAGAGCCGCCTGCTTAGCTCCCCGTACACACACCAAGAGCGCCAGCAGGAACGCTAAATGATCGTAGCCCGTCAGGATGTGGCTCGCCCCGAGCGCAAACCACTCAAAAGAGGTCGTCACTCCGACACCTACATCGGGAATCCAAGCGCCGGGTTGCCCCGCGCTGAAGAGCGCAGTGTAGGACAGCTTCCCGTCTTGCCTCAGCTCAAAGACGTCGATGTGGTCTGGGCTCGTGACCTCAAAGAGCTCCATCCGCACTGCGAGTCCTTCCACAGACTCCGTGGAGCGATACTCCCAGGTCGCCTCTACCCACTCAAACTCATCGACGATGTCCCTGGTTGGCTCACCGATCCGGACGAGAGCGCCAACCCACTCTCCGCCAGGAGCCTCCGTACCGCGCAGGGCGAAGTGCTCTGCCAAATAGACTGCGATCTCATCCGATGCTGCATCGCACTCGCTGCGATCCAAGAGCAGGTCACCGTTTTGATCCAAGCGAGGGAGCACCTCTCGGATGGACTCTGACTGAACCCTAAGGCTCCATCGCACGACCTCCCCATCGACCTCTACGAGAGAGGTCGAGCGAGACATAGGGTGAGGCTCAGTAGGGCCCGCGAGAGAGAGGCTCGCGGCTGCGAGGATCGAGGAGATCACCAAGCGAAGCGGCCCACGAAGGCGTCGTTCTCCCCAGAGCTTTCAAAGCGCGCGTCGAGAGCGGGGATGTCGCAGCGGAACTCGAGGCTGTGGCCAACGATAGCATCAGAGTTCGCCGCCAGCGGCTCATACCAAACATGAGCCGGCATGGAGCAGCAGGCACGATCAGGCAGAAGCGCGCCAGAGAGCGCGACGCCTGAGCCACCGCGCAGCTCATAGTGATCATTCACGAGGGCGAGGCTGGCCCCTCTCCGCTCATGAACGATCTCACCCAAGATATCGCGACTGGAGAGCTCAAGCATCGCCGAGGCGCACGCCTCAATGTCACCGCCGGTGTAAACCACGCTGCGACGCGGCGCACCTTCCGCCAAGTTGGCCTCAGACGTAACCACCGCGACAACAAGGGCGCCAGCGGAGGGCCCCTCCTCAAAGCGCCAGGCCATGACTGCCTCACGGCCGGCAGTGGTGTATTCAGCGCCATAGTGGCAAGCCCCTGCGAACACGCTCGCAGTCCGCGCCTCTACAAAGGCGCCGCTTGGCGGCGCGGCTGGAGTGGAGCAGCCAGCCACGAGTCCAACAAAGAGGAGGGAGAGGGCGTAAATTTGCTTCATGGGATCCATCTGAGCAGCGAGTGGGCCAGCCGCCAGCTTAACCCCACTAGCCCTCAGTGGCGACCTCCCGCGGACTACCCCACTCCCTGAAGCAGGAGCGACCGCTTTGGCAGTCTTCAGGATCCACGACAAGGCCATCTCTCCCCACGACATCTTTGGTGTGCCTACACCAGCACGCGCCGCTTCCATCTAAGAGCTCACGCTCCTCCTTCGGCGGGTTCTCAAGGAACCAGCGCTTCTTGGTGATCAAGTCGTGGCAATAGGGGCTTAGGGCTTCCTGAGCCATCACACATCCTCCTCTCTGAGTCTCTTGAAGGCCTTCTCGATGAGACCCTTGGTGAGCGGAACCTTGTATCCATTCTCCGAGAGAGGCTCAGCGCCCTCCATAGCGACGGCGGCGATCTTTGCCCAAGACTCAGGCTCATCCTTCATCCCTATAGCCTCCTGCTCCGCCCTCTCTGGCTGCCACGGGACAGGCGCGACGCTGCCGAGCACCATCCTGCATTCGGTGATCTTCCCGCCTTGAGCGCGGACGCCGAGCGCGACCGCGCTCAAGGCGAAGTCGAACGATCCTCGCTCTTGCGCCTTCACATAAGTCGTCTTGAACCCGGGCTCAGGGGCGGGCAAGGAGACGCTCTCAATCAGCTCGTCAGGCCCTAGGACCGTCTCTCGGGTGACATCAGAGTCAGCAGGGAGCGTATAGAGCTCGGAGATCGCTAGCTCTCGGCTCCCACCACCAGACTGTGTCTTCACCGAAGCCCTAAAGAGCTGCAGAGCTGGTGCAATATCAGAAGGGTGGACGATGTAGCTTGGGCCACCACCAAAGATGGCGTTGTACTTATTCTTCCCTCCGTAGGCGTAGCACTCGTAGCCACCCTTCTTGAGGCACGGCGCGTCCGAGCTCCTGAAATACCAGCAGCGCGGTCGCTGGCAGAGGTTCCCACCGAGGGTGGCTTGGTTTCTGATCTGCGGGCTGGCGACACTCTCTGCGGCCTCCGCGAGCGCGCGCCAATGAAGACGAATCCGGGGGTCAGCCGCGACACTCGCGACCTTTAAGAGAGCGCCCAGCACGAGCCCTTTGCCGCTTTCACGGATCCCGCCGAAGTCAGAGATGCCCTTCAGATGCACCAGGCGCTCTGGTGCGTAAAGCTCCTCTTTTAAGACGGTGAGCAGGTCCTGTCCGCCCGCAATAGGCATCGCCTCACGACCGCCGTCCTCATCCCAAGACGCCGGAAGGAGATCGACAGCCTCCGTTACAGTCGTAGGGATTTCGAGCTCAAATCGTTCCATGATCAAACCCTCCCGAGGGCTGCAAGGACCTTATCTGGGGTGAGCGGTAGTTCCCGAACCCGGGCACCGCAAGCGTTATGGACTGCATTGGCGATCGCAGAGGCGCCAGGGATCACGGCAGCCTCTGACATGCCTATCACGACCTGCCGATCATCCTCTTCGTCGACGATAGCCTTCATCAGGGGCATCTGCATGGAGCCTGGGATCTTGTAGTCCTCCATGTTGGGGTTGAGGTTCAGGCCGAGCTCTGGGTCTAGCACGCGCTCCTCCAAGAGCGCGTAACCAAGCGCTTGGATCATCCCACCGTTCAGTTGACTACGAAGCGCCAGATGATTGAGCGGGAGGCCGCAGTCTTGAACAGCGACCATCTCTAACACTTGAACCTGCCCGGTCTTGAGGTCAACCTCGACCTTCGCTCCCTGGGCACCGTGCACGCCATTTCCAGCGAGCTTGTGATTCCACTTGCCCCGCTCGGCCACACCCTCTGAAGGCAAGAGCGCACAAGCTGCAGACCAAGAGAGCTTGCCAGCTGCGCTAGAGAGATCGTGAACAGCGCCGTCCGCGCACTTCAGCTGCCCAGAGTCAACGCCCCTAGCGCCAGCGACCTTCTCGAGGAAGGACCTGCGTACCGCCCAAGCCGCAGCCTTCACGGAGGGAGCCAAGCACGCCGTGGTCACGCTCCCGCCTGACGCGTTAGCAGCGCCATAGCGTGAGGAGCCGATGCGCGGAGTGACCTGCTCGACCTGCAGGCCCAGCTCTTCAGCGACGATGGCAGCGACGTAGGTGCGCACGCCAGTCCCGAGGTCTTGCGTCCCGACCTCCACGGTCACGCTGCCATCGCTTGAGATCTTCACGTCCACCTCGCAGACAGGCCGACCACCTCCCCCCCAAGTCGCGACCCCAAAGCCGATACCTGTGGCTGTCCAGCCATCACCTGTCCCCGGCGCGGTCCGGTTCGGGTGTTCAGACCACCCGATCTCTGCCGCGACCCTGTCCAACTGACGGTGGTAGACCGGATCCGAGAGGTTGGTCTTCCGAAGCTCCAGCGGATCTAGACCCGCCTCATAAGCCAGCTCATCAAGGATAGACTCCATAGCGAAGGAGGCCTGCGGATGCCCTGGGGCCCGCATCGCGCGGCTGGAGTCCGTGTTCGTCATCACAGAGGCCTGCACACGCGAGTACTCCTGAGCGTCATAGATGTAAGGGAGCCCGGGGTTCGAGCCGCGACCGAGGCCTCCATAGGTCTCAATCTCAGCATCTAGAGCGACGAGCTTCCCCGTCTCATCACATCCGGCCTTCACTCGCTGCCAACCACCTGAGCGGTTCCCGACGAAGGAGGACTCTCCTTTCCGATCGAGCAACAAGTGCACAGGCCGCTCCGCCTCTAGCGCTAACCGACAGGCGATATCCCCTGGGATGTCTAAGCCGAACTTGCTCCCGAACCCGCCCCCCATGTGCTCAACGACAGCCGTGACGTCCGAGTCTCGGAGGCCGAGCGTGCCGGCAGCCTCAGATCCGATGGTAAAGGTCCCTTGAGTGGAGGCATAAACCGTGGCCTCTCCACCCCCGCGATAGTCAACCACAACGCCATGCGTCTCAAGGCAGACGTGATGCTGCACCGGCAGAGTGTACTCAGCCTCTACGGCGGCGGCAGCGCTCTCGAGCGCTGCCCTCGTCGCGTCAGAGTCACCGCGAGCGCGTCCGGAACGCCTGTTTCCGCGCCTCCCGATGGCGGGGGCCCCCTCGGCCATCGCCTGCTCTCTCGTGAGCGCCCACTCTCCTGCCTCAAACTCGACGCCGAGCGCCCGCAGTCCATCGCGAGCATGATCCGGGGTGATCCCAGCCACTGCTGCGACCGCTTGCCCGAGGTAGCGGACCTCACCACCCGCGACATCTTGAGCGACGACGACGCCATCAACCGCACGCGCAGCGTCTAGGTCCAAGCTGTATGTGCCTTGGGGAATGGCCGCGGGGAGGACGACCGCATAGAGCATCCCCTCTAGGCGTACGTCATGAGAATAAACAGCAGCGCCAGTGACTTTCTCCGCCCCGTCAACGCGCTCGATGTCTTTGTTGAGGAGAGACAGTCTCTCTCGAGCAGGCCAAGTAGGGCCTCCGTCATCTTTGTCTACGAGGATCCAATGATCTACCGGATGCCCGTCGACATCTTTGGATGTCTTCTTCCACTCCTTGCCTTCCGGCGCGGGCTCTGTGGGGGGCCCGTCCTGCAGAGCTCTAGCCATCACTTGCCCTCCTGCAGCTCGCGCCCTGCCTCAAGTGCAGCGTCGAACACATGGGGGTAGGTCCCGCAGCGACAATAGTTCCCGCTGAGCGCAGCTTGGACCTCCTCGCGGGTAGCGGCCGGCTGAGCCTCCATAAAGGCGGTGAGGGTCACCGTGATGCCAGGCGTACAGAATCCGCACATCATCCCGTCGTGCTTGCACATAGCGCGCTGAACTGCGTTCATCTCCCCTTCAGGGGCGAGACCCTCGACGGTGGTCACCTCATGGCCGACAGCGTCTACAGCCAAAACCAGGCAAGAGCAGACGGGGTCACCATCCAAGAGGACTGTGCAAGCGCCGCATGTACCCCGATCGCAGACGAGCTTCGTTCCAGTCAAGGGATCTTCAAGCCGTATTCGCAGCGCGTCCAAGAGCGTGGTACGCGCCTCTAGGCTCACATCGCGACTCTCTCCGTTCACCATCAGCGTGACGCTCTGCTCACCGCTTTTGCGAGCCTTAGGAGCCGCAGCAGCGTCTGGCTGTATGAGCAAGGCACCCGCCGCAGCTCCACCTGCCCCTTGCAGGAAGCCTCTTCGGCTCACCTCTAGCTTGTCGTCAGGGACTGCCTCACCTCGCTCAGGGCTGGGATCACTTCGCATACCCCGATATCGCATCCTCCGATAGCAGAAGCAAGGGTTCAGCTAGGACTGCACACCTTCGTAGACAGCGCGTCCCCCCCTTGGGTCACCGCCAGGCTCAATTCAAACAAGAGCAAGCTCGGGAGTACGCCAGAGCCCACCTAGCCTTGGCACGCCTCGTGCAATCGGAGGTGCATGAGCCAAATCATCAGGACACTACTCCTCCTCGCTACAAGTCTCTCATTCACAACAAATGTCGCTGTAGCGGAGGCTTACAATCCTCCCTCACTCTCTTCGGCAAGGAGAGCGTGCGCTCCACCAGCCTCAACCTTGCCGCGATATATACCAGGCCATTACAAGCTCGTTAGAGAGCGCGTCTTCATCCCTGGCGAGTCATACCGAGTCTTTGTGAATCCGAGGTACGAGACCAAATGCTTCGGCCCTTTTCGGAGCCCAGTGACGCGCTACATCCCTGGCCGGTATGTGCTCAAGAGAGAGCCTGCCCGCTACGAATATCAGTACAAGAGGGTATGGGTACCAGGGCGCTATAGCTTCTGAGACCCCTTCAAAGGGTGGCGCGGATTAAGCCTGGATGGGACCTTCGCCACCATGGTGACCCCTTCGGCGTGTGGATCGCGGCGGAGGGGTCTTCTCTTCAGAGCTAAAGGCTCCGGAGTTGCTGGGCGGCTTGAGTGACGAGCTCTTCGGAGAGCGCGAAGCAGAACCTCGCGCACTTCTCTCCGACCTCACTGTCAAAGAAAGCTGTTCCGGGGACACTGGCGACGCCCACTCTCTTGAGGAGCTCCATGCATGCCCCGGCAGCGGTTGGCTCGCCCAGCTTCTTCATGTCAGCCAGGACGTAGTAAGCGCCTTGTGGCCAAATCGGTTCGAGACCGACAGAGGACAGGGCCTCACAGAGCACCTCCCGTTTGCGCGAGTACTCAGCTCGCATCTCTTCATAGAAGGCCTGCGGGAGAGAGAAGCCAGCCGTCACGCCGTGCTGTAAGGGAGTAGGAGCGCATATGTAGAACAGGTCATGAACCACCGACATCGCGCGCGCCCAATGAGGAGGCGCGACGGCATACCCAAGTCGCCACCCTGTGATAGAGAAGGTCTTTGAGAGCCCCATGATCGTGACCGTTCGATCCTTGAGGTCCGAGACAGTCGCCGGAGAGATGTGCTCAGCCCCGTCATACGTAATGCACTCGTAGATCTCATCCGTGAGGACGATGAGGTCATGCTCACGCGCCACGTCAGCGAGGACCTCGAGCTCTCCCCTGACCCACATCTTCCCCGAGGGATTCGCAGGCGTACACACAATCACCGCCCGAGTACGCTCGTCAATTGAAGCCTCTAAGAGCTCCCTCGTGACCATGGCACTTGGGCCTTCCAGCTGCGCCACCTGGGGAATCAAGCCAGCGAGGACTGCCGCGTTTCTGTGGTAACCGTAATAGGGCTCAAAGAGGAGGATTCCATCACCCGGGTCAAAGAGCGCGTGCAGCGCCGCGGTGTAGGCACCGGACGCTCCGCTTGTCACTACGATCTCTTCAATAGGATCCGCGGAGATCCCGTTCTCTCGAGCGAGCTTGCCAGCGATAGCCTCCCGCAGCGGCAAAATGCCCTCTGGGTAGGAATAGATAGCGTCCCCCCGCTGGATCGCCTCGATCGCTCCACGTGCGACTGGCTCAGGAGTAGGGAGCTGACAGATTCCCTGCCCCAGATTGATGCCATTTACAGCATCACACTCTCTCGTCATGCGTCGAATATCAGACTGAGCGAGGTCGGCGAGCCTCTCTGATCTGTGGTGATCCATCATCCAAAGATATTAGTTTCTGCATTACCAGAACCCCAAACCATGGGTTGCCTCGGCCCAGAGGTCCCACCACCTCCTGAAGACACAACCAGGCTTGCCCTCCTCCATGCTTCTTACGATCGGAATCCTGAGCGCGCTGCTCTGCGCCACGAATGAAGCGAATGCTGCCTCGGGCGAACGACCCGTACTGCTAGGGCAGGTTCAGTGGTCTCCGAGCGCAGCAGGGTGTTATGTACGAGGGACCGTCCCGGTCCCCGCGGACTATGCGCTTGTGCCTGAGAAACTCGCCTTCCATGAGGTGCTGTCAGAAGAGCTGACCTACGTCCAAGTGGAGCCCGTCACCTATAGCCCGACCGGAGCGGTTGAGGTGATTGAGGTCATCGCCCACATGCGATCAGGTCGCTGGATCGACCTCGTGAGCGCGAGGCCAGCCCATTTCCTTCAAGACATATCAGGCGCTCATGAGCGGATCACAAAGCCCGCTCAGCTGCGAGCCACCGACGCGAAAGGCGAGACCTATGTCGCAGAGATTCACCCCGGGGGCATCGGGCATCATTCGATGAGAACGATCAAGGCGGGCCATGTCCATCGCCAAGACTGCCACGCAGTCGTCCTGGTGCCAGAGGATCCCGAGGAGGCGCTTCACCCGCACCTCTTTGGAGTGCACGCCTACTTTGGTTCTTGGAGCGAGGACGACTACCTCACCCTAGACATACGAGTACACAACGCGCTTATCTCACCAGACGCGACCCCTAACGTCGCCGAAGCCCCGATCGGGCCCCTGTACTTCGAATCGTTAGAGCTCGTGCTGCCTGAAGGTTGGAGCGCGATCACGGACATCAAAGATCCGGCCCAAGGCCCCCTCGAGCGAGGAGCTGGCGAGGTGAGCCTCCCGATCGTATGCGCCCAACCCGATGGAAAGCTGCACATGATGCCGCCAGGTGCGAGGCTACAGCGGCGGCTCGCCCTGTTCCCGACGGACAAGCCAAGCACTCAAAACAAGGCGCGGGAGCACATTCGAGGGAAGGGATCCGCAGCCTGCATCCCAAGTCTGGACAGTTGGTCCTGGAGCAACCCAAAGACCGCACACTTCTTCCCACACCGCCAACAGCTCCCCACTCTCAAGCAACGCTGGGATCACCCGCGAGAGCCGGGCCTCCGAATGATCAATTGGGTTCCGCTCCCGATCGAAGACCACATGAGCAGAGGAAAGGGGGGCGCGGGGCTCCTGAGCTCTCCGGCCCTAGGCTGGGCCCACCCCTGGTTCAGGCCGAACGCAGGAGGTCACGGAGGAGAGGGTGTCACCTTCCTCACGGGCCTCAGGTTCATCTCAAGCCACGCAAACCACAACGAACTCCTCAATCTAAGGCTCCTCCACCGAGCCAACAGCTCTCGCCAACCGACTGGCTCATGGCGCGCGACCGGTGAACCCACACGCATCGAGGAGTGGACCCGGGAGGGCAAGCTTCCGTTCCGATACCACCTCGTCCCTAGAGCTGAGCTGACCCCCCTGCGGCTCAGCGGCGAGGGCGGACCCGTGCCCACCACAGCGCTTCGTGAATATGTCACCCAAGAACGACGCCCGGACTACGACCAGGAGTACACCTGGCAGAGAGACTCAAAGAGGCCTACCTCTCGAGGAGAGCTGCTCTCATGGCAGGCTCATGACGGCGCGCACCTGATCCGCTACACCGCACATGCCAAGGCTCTCGCCTGGCTCGCGAACGACAGCCTCGCCAAAGACGACCTGCGGCATTGCGCCGAGCGTGTTCGCCTCGCACTCCCCACTATTGAGAGCCGGACGCCGGCCATGACGAGCATCAAGCAGCTCCTAGACTATGCGAATGGGTCTCCGCAGATGGGACTCCCGGTCGGCCGAGAGCTTGGCTGGGCGCTCGACACCGTCGCCGCAGCCCACTCCCTCAGCGCTGGAGCCGAGCGTCATCGCTACGAGGCCTGGCTCATGGACGCCTGCCAAGCGATCACGAAGGCGACCCCACCCACTGGAGTCGTAATGCGAGACACGACCTCAGCCCGTCCGGTCAATAGAGCCCATGCCACCGCACACTCTTTCCAGGTCGCCATCCTTCAGCTAGGCCTTCGCTCTGCCCTGCGCTCATGCCTGAACAACAAGCACCCGGAGCTAGCCGATGCCGTAGAGAGAGACCTGCTGGCCTGTGTTGAGACCCTCTATTTTAGCCCCGTCTTCTCGTCGCCAGACGGGCCTACTCTCTATTGGCCGGACGCAAAGAAGATGAGCGGCGCGCGCTGGATCTTCCCCGTCGCCCCCCTAGCAAGAGAGGAGGCTCCATTTAAAAGGGGAGCCGAGCTCCCTGCTGAGAGTTTCGACGGGGGTGTTGAGCAGCATTACTCTTACGCACTCCTATCCTGGGCATGGGAGATGTCCAAACCCGAAGAGCGGCCCCGCTACTTGGCGCGCATCCTCGACTTGGGGCCTCGCTATCGCGACTGGCACGACCTCCGTCAGCATCTATCACAGCAATCATGGAGCCAGCCAGGCTTTGACCCCCTGCTACAAGCGGCCCCAGCGCTCGCTATCAGCCCACCCTGACGCCCCATTCAGGGTGAGACGGCTGGCCGACCAGAGAGCAAAACGCGTGATACTCTTGGTTGGAGCCTCCCGCCGGCTCTGATGGCCTATAAGGCCTATCGCTATGCGCTGCACCCGCTACCTGCCTGCAGCCGCGGCCTCAGCGCTCGCGGCGACCCTGCTCATGCCCTCGCCGCTGAAGGCATGGACGCACCTAGGGGGGTCCTTAGACATCAACCAGCGCGACTTCCGCGTCTACAACAACTTCAGCGACCCGGAGGCTAACAACAATCCGTCTCCAGACCTCTCCTTCCCTGGTGCTACAGGCGCCCCTTTGGCGATCTGGAAGGCCTACGTTGAGTGGGGTAGCGGCCTGCACGGCAACGGTAGCGGAGACCCGACTCAACCCTATGACCTAGGCTCCGGAGGGGCGAACTTCGACCCCTCATGGCAAGGGCTCGCAGACTCACCAGGTGGGACAGACGACAACATCGTCAGCGAGCTCAGCGGCTTCGGCGGAGGCGTGCTGGCGTTCACCGAGCTCCCGATCTCGGACGGGTGGCGAATACGCTTCTATCAAGACCCGGTTGTTTGGCACGACGGCCCTGGGCTGCCGCCTAACCTTGAGGACAACCGGGACCTCCAAGGAGTCGCAGCGCATGAATTCGGGCACGCACTAGGCCTAGGGCACTCTGCCGACTTCAACGCGACCATGTTCGCCTCAGCCTCCCTTGAAGAGGGAAACTTCCGCTCCATTGAAGAGGACGACAGACTGGGCCTGCAGGCGCTCTATGGGATTGCAGATCCTTTGAAACCTCGGATCGAGACTTACGAGCTCAACCCTGGCGCATCCGTAACGATCGTCGGACAAAACTTCGCACCGCAAGGGAACTCTGTCTGGTTCACGAGAGAGACAGGCCTCTCCGATGGGACGCCATTACAGGTCAACAACCTCTCCTCGACAGATGGCGGCACCAAGATTGTGTGCCCTATCCCATCAGACGCCGGCCCAGGAGACGTCCTTGTTAGACGTCCGGGAAGCGCCAACAGCGATCTCTCCAACGCGTTCCCGTTTGATCCTTTGCTACAGCACTGCCCTGACCCTGTTACTTATGGAGTCCCCAAGACGACCTCGCAGCAGACTGTCCCCAGCCTCTACGCAGCGAGCTGGCCGAGCGCGACCTTAAACAACTTCCGAATCGGCACCACAGGAGGCATTCCGAGCGCCCTCGGCATCCTGTTCTCAGGGCCAGCTGCACAGGACAGGCCGTTGCTCGGAGGAAGCCTCCTTGTCGCCCCTCCGATCAAGCGTGAGCAGGTCTTTCAGTTCGGCATCTTTGGATGGACCGAGCGCCCAGTCGTCGTCGATCCACAGATGGTTGGGACGACCCGCCACTATCAAATCTGGTTCCAAGACAGCGCAGACCCCTGGGGGGCGGGGCTGTCAGATGGGATGCAAGTGACCTTCTGTCCTTAGCGGCTGCGGCGCTCGACCTGCCCCTTAACCACGACTCGACCGCCCATCTCCAAGACCTCCTCCTGGACCTCGCCGTCCTCTCCGAACTTCGTCCTGACGGCGCTATCGACGTCTTCCTTCGAGCTGAAGTCGTAGTCCACGAGGTGCCCAGCGTCGAGGTCCCACCGGAACGTCCCCTCCCCGACGAGCTCAAGCGCCACCTTCATAGACAAGAGCTGCTTGTCGACCTGCATCTCTTCAACGGCGCGGTTACGTCGAGCGAGCTCCGTCAGATCACTAGCGGTCTTGACGTCCCACTTGACCGAGACGGTCGCAACCCTTGCACCCTCGAGCTGTTCGACGGACGTGAGCGTAGCGTTGACCTCGCCACTTACCTCTGAACGGAAGAGCTCGAACAGGTGACTTCCCGTCCCCAGCCGAAGCGTCCGCGCCAAGCTGATGTTCTTACTCTTGGAGAAATCGAAGGAGAGCATGCCGCAGGGAGAGAGCGCGTCACCCATGGCCAAGGGAGGGACGCTCCATGTGCCACCAACCTCCACCGTTCCCTCAGGCAAAAAGCCACGCAGATCGAGGTCATCTTGCATGTGCTTAAGGTCCTCCTCAACGCCATCGGTCGCGTCGTAATAGCGACCGTAGACCGAGTCTTCTGGAACCCAAGTAAACATCACGCTCTTACCCTTGAGCCGGCTTAAGCCGACGGCGCGGAGGTTGACCGCTCCCCCGGCGCCGCTCAACTCTGCGAAGCCGTCCAAGCCACCTCTGTCGAAGTAGCGCCTAAAGTTCCAAGGACGACCATCAACGACCTTCAGCAAACGGTCGCTCACCTGAACCTTCTCCTCACTTCGAATGTCAAAGGTGCGCTGCCCGATGACCTCCAGATCGCCGACCTTCGTCGCAGAGCGGGTGACAGCCAGAAAGTGCTTCACCTCAAAGTTCCTCCTCAGAACGACCCCCTCCTCGGGCGCATAGCGCAGATCTACTTGCCCGAAGCTCGTACCAGAGAGGGCCGCAAGTGCGAGCGCCCCGTAGATAGCAGCACGCATCACGGCCTCACCCTTTTACCGTCGACATATTCGCCGGACTCTTCCGCATGTACTGAGCCATCTCGGTACCAGACGGTGACGCGACCGTGGGGCTTGCCACCCTTGTAGTCACCTTGAGTCTGCTTTTGCCCGCTCGGGTACCAGCGGGTCCAGAAGCCGGTGCGCTTCCCATTCTCGTAGCTGCCCTCGAACTGCTTCTGGCCCGTGTCATACCAGGCGCTCCATTCCCCCTCCTCCTTGCCCAAGAGGTAGGTGCCCTGAGCCTCGACCTGACCGTTCTCATGCCATCGTGTCCAAGCTCCATCCTCAAGGTCTTCATTGAAAGAGCCCTCAAACATGAGTTGGTCTTTTGAGTGCCATCGGCGCCACATCCCGTGTTTCTTGCCACGCCTAAAGATGCCTGAAGAGAGGCGGTCGCCCTCAAAGCCATAGTGCACCCAAAGCCCATCCTTGTAGTCGTGAAGGAATGAGCCCTCGGAGTACTTCATCCCGTTCGTCTGATAATGAGTCCATGGCCCATTACGCAGACCCCAGTCGTACTTGCCCTCTGACTTCTTCTCACCGTTGGCGTGCCACGTGGTCCACTCCCCAGCAGGCCGCCCGTCCTGAATCTCGCCAGCTGATCGCAGCGAGCCAGTCTCGTAGTAAGTCTTCCAGACTCCGACACGCTGATAGTTCTCAATCCGGCCCTCGTAAGCGAGCTCACCATTCTCATGCCAGCTGCGCCAGAAGCCGTGTCGACGACCCTTCCAGATTCGCCCCTCTCGGGCCTTTTTTCCGTTCTCGTGGTAAATCACCACCAACTCACCAGGCTCCCCTTCTTCGACATCAGGCGAAGGATCCTGGCTGAGCCCAGCCTTCAAGGCGGGGCTGCCAACGAAGAGGCTAAGAGCGAGCAGGTGCAGGGCGAGTGATTGAGGCATGACGAAGGATCCTACGGAAGCGGAGCGGCAGTGTGGGCAGATGTATGTCTATGTGGAGGAGCAAGCCGGAGGGCCCCCTCAAGCACCGCTCAGGAGATTGCCGGGGCTCTCCCCAGGGTCTCTTTGATCATCAGCGTAGATCCCGGTCGCTTGCCGATCTCGGGAGCCGTCCTGATGCCAAAACTTCCATGGGCCTTCCTGTCGACCTCTCCTCATCTCTCCTTCGGCTCTTTTGATCCCATTCTGCCAATAATGCACCCACCAACCCTCCAACAAGCCCTCAACGACCGTCCCCTCAGCTCTCAGACCACCGTCCTTGTGCATGAGCCGCCATGTGCCTGTGCGGAGCCCGCCGGCATATTCGCCCTCAGACAAAACACGCCCTCCACGAGTGAACTCTACCCAGCGGCCCTCTCGAGACCCCTGCGACCAAGCACCCTCCAGGCGCAATCCTCCCGAGCGATACCAACGCCGCTCTATGCCATTCCTCATCCCCCGCACCCAACTAAGCTCAGCGCGAAGGCCACCGCGAGGGTGCCATGACCGCCACTGCCCCTCCCGAAACCCCTGGCGAAAAACGCCCTCCAAAGAAATCCCGCCCTCGACGTGATGCATACACCAGCGGCCCTCTCGGAGTCCACCGAGGAACTCGCCCTCCCAGCTCAGGCCGCCCTGCTCATGCCAGCCCAGCGAGCGCCCCTCTCTCAACCCATGCGCAAAAAGGACCTCAGAGCGTCGCGCGCCGCTCGCTACGTGCCACCCCAAAGACCACCCATCCAAAATGCCACGACGAAACTCTCGTTGAGCGTATCGTCGCCCACCCTCATCCCAGAAAGTCCAGGCTCCATCGCGTAGCCCGTCCACAAGACGGCCTTGCGCGCGTTTCCCTCCTCCACGATAACGATCCGTGTGTAGCACGCTCTTATTCTGGTGTGTGCACGCCTGCGCGCCAGACCCCCGCCAAAGAGGGGTCCAAAGAGCCATCTTCGCGCCATGCTTCCCAGACCCCGTCTCGCTTCCCCTCGACAAAGACCCCCCGGGACCGCCTCGTTCCTGAGGGCCACCAACGCTCAACCCGGTCTGCTCCAGGTGGATCACCGTGTGAGCGCCGCATTACGAGAGCCCCCTGCAAATCCCACTCCTCATGAACTCCCACCCCCTCTCCATTGGAGTACTCTCCGCGAGAGGTCAGGACGCCTGTGTCGCTCCAAGTTGCCCGGTGACCATCCAGCGCATCCGCGGTGAAGTGCTCCACAGCCAAGGACTGACCCTCCTCAGACCAGGCCTCCCAGCGATCGTTTCGCAAGCCCAGCTCGTACGTCCCTCGAACTCGACTCCCTCCGGTCTCATAAAATTCAGTCCAGAGCCCATCTGGAGTCCCAAGCTTGAAAGAGCTCAAGCTCTTAAGAGAGCCGCTCGGCCAAGCCTCCCACCAGAGCCCGTCGCGCTCCCCCGAGACCATCATCCCTTGCAGCTGGAGTGACCCGTCAGGGGCCCACTGAGCGAGCGGCCCGTCCTCTTGTCCCGAGGCCCAGACCTTGCTGTGCATGACCTCGCCAGTCTTGTGCCACCGACACTCCACACCATCTCGCACTCCGCCCACATAGCTCTCCATCGCGCGCGGCTCACCTGTCGCATACCAGCGCTCCCACATACCCTCAGGGAGGTCTCCAGAGAAAGAGCCTCGGCCCTTCTGAAATCCGCTCTTGTGCCACTCAAGGAAAGGCCCGTCTGAACGACCGTCTCTCCACGTCCGCTGCAGCCTGATCTGACCATTGTCCCACCAACGCCAGTCAGGACCATGATCGACCTCCCCACGCCCCTCATCCGTCCTGACATGCTTCCGGTAGCGCAGCCGTCCATTGGCGTGCTTTGCCTCAACCATCTTCACGGAGACCCCCTCAAACTCGCTCAGGGGCTCCAACACCTCAGTGATAGCAGCGCCCATCGGCGCTGGACCGAGCTGAGGGAGCTCGATCGGCAAGCTCGGCGCATCGACAGGAGCGCGCTCCTGCGGGGTGGGCTCCCACGCGGCCCCCTCTGCCTGCTCAAGGACTACGACCCCTTCAGCGGGGAGGTCTCCACCGGAGCAAGCTAATGAGAGCATCAGGCAGCCTGCAGACAGACTGCTTCGCAAGCGCGAGAGCTCAAGCAAAGCTCAGAAGCCCCGGACGACCTTTGAGATCGCGTCGGCAGCGGCGTTGCAGACGTCTCCGTCCTGGTCTTGGATCAGCTCCTCGAGGAGGTCCGTAGCGGGCTTCGCCTCATCACCGAGCTCGCCGAGCGCGTCGCAGGCCGCCTTACGGATGGCGGGGTCGTCACTCTTCATCTGGGCCATCAGCTCTTGAACCCGAGGAGTCGGCTCCTTCGAACCGCCGAAGATCTTGTCGAAGATACCCATGTTCAGGACCTCGCTTGTTGAATCGTAGTCAGCATGAATACAGCTAGTGCCGCCAAAGCATATCTCAGAAAGGCAGGCTGCCATCATCACTCATCGGCCGAGTTGGGGCCTCACCGGTCACCTCTGTCGCGAGGCGGTCGATGGAGGCGGGCCCGTGGCCAGCGTAATGGTTGTTTGCGAAGGCCCACACCTCCCTCACATCAGCGCTGAGCTCGAGGAGGGAGCGCGCGAGGAGCCGAAGCCGATCCCCCTGGTCGAGCACCTCTCGTCCAAAGCCGTCTGCGAGGCGGTCCACCGCTTCTCGATCCCCGATCAGCCGCACATAGCTGAAGTCAGCCGTCGCCACGTCTAAGCGCTCCATGACCACGGAGGGGTGCGGGAGATACTTATGGTCTGAAAGGCAGAGCGCAGCGCCATGGGATCTCAAAAGGGAAGTGAGCCCGTCTGAATACCAGGCCTTGTTCCTCACTTCGACTGCGTACTGAAACTCATCAGGGAGGCCGCCGAGGAAGTCATCCAAGCGCCGAAGGAAGGGCTCCTCCCCAACGAAGTGCGTGCGGTTGAAGTAAGGGAGCTGAATGAGGAGGGGCCCGCACCGGTCTCCTAAGCCCCTCATGACAGATAGAAAATGCTCCACCTTATCGCCGACGGCCTCAAGCCGGAGGGCCCGGTCCGCGTCCGGCCGCGGGCCGTCACCTGCATGAACGATCGCGCGAGGGAACTTGGCCGCCATACGGAAGCCCTCGGGGGTGCGAGCCTTCCAGCCTCGAACCATCGAATCGGAGGGGGCGCGGTAGTACGTCGTATCAGCCTCCACAGCGCCATAGCGCCTGGCATATGCCGAGAGGAAGTCCTTAGGCTTGGTCCCCGGCTCATAAAAGGGTCCTACCCAGGAGCGCTCAGACCAGCTTGAGGTGCCGAAGCGCCAGAGCCTGTCACGCATCGCCGCCACGAGTCGAAGAGAAGCGATCCTCAGCCCAGGGCTGCGCAGTGTTCGAGTAGCCGCGCTCCTCCCAAAACCCGGGCCTGTCCTCGGCTAGAAACTCAATGCGTTCGATCCACTTGGCCCCCTTCCATGCGTAGAGGCGCGGCGTCACCATCCTCACAGGACCGCCATGCTCCGTCGAGAGAGGAGCGCCATCACATCGATGAGCGATCATGACGTCAGGAGCCATGGCGTCCCCCAGCGAGATGTTCGTCGTGTAAGGCAGCTGGCTGCCAGGCTCTCGATCAGACCCTTGCGTCGCGACAAAGCGCGCGGACGGCTTAGGGATCACGAGCTCACAAAGATCGGAGAAGAGCACGCCGCCCCATAAGAGGTCCAAGCGACTCCATGTCGTGACACAGTGAAAGTCTGAATTGAGCGAGGTCTGAGGGAGCGCTAGGAGCTCTTCATAGCTGAGTGCTTGAGGGCGCTCGACCTCCCCTGAGATCTCTAGGACCCACTCATCAGGAGAGATCACAGGATGGTGCCCTAGGTCGAGGACAGGCCAGTTCTTCACGAGGTGCTGGCCAGGCGGCGTGGAGGGCGCGCCGTGCCGATTGAGCGGGCCACTACCCCCTATCTCAGCGCTCGTAATGTCCACGTCGACAGCACTAGGCTTGAGCGTCTTCGCACGCTCAAGCCAAGCTAAGCGGCGCTCAACCCAAGCGCCCGCGCTCTCTCCCGTTCCATCCATAGGTGCGGCTCGCGCAAAATCCGAGCCAGAGTCGATCCTACTGAGGAATCCCCCACATACAACTCGTGCCCGCAGCCCCTTCCGCTCGTATCCTCGCAACATGCCCTCCGTGCGAGCCTGGATCCTGATCGGTGTCAGCCTGCGTGCCGTCCTTGCCATCCTCGCAGGGCAGGCCGAGCTTCAATCCGATGAAGCCCACTATGCATGGCTAGGCCTCAGCTGGGAGCGCTTCGGATTCCTCTCCGATTCTCAGCGCTTCCTATGGCCCCCCGCCTACCCATACCTCCACAAGCTAGGATTCCAGCTCTTCCAAGATGAGGGCATCTTGGCCTTACGCTCCCTACAGGTGCTCGCGTCGGGACTCACCGGCTGGGGGGTGGCTGGCCTAACCCGACGACTCGTTCAGCCTGAGGCTGCACGCTGGGCAGCTTGCCTATGGGCCCTCCACCTACCGCTCGCGGGCTACTGCACCTTAGGCTGGCCAGACTCGCTGTTTATCGCCCTGCTCCTCCCCGCCCTATGCTTCTTGCACGACGGGGCCATTGACGACAACCCAGGGCGACTGCTCCTCGCCGGGCTTTTGCTCGGCCTCTCAGCGCTCTTCAAGGAGATCGGGCTACACGTCGGCATCCTAGCGACCTGCTGGGTCTTCATACACACGATGAGACGCAGCGCCGGTGTCGGCCCAACGACCCTCACCTTCGCGCTAGCTCTCGCGCTGCCCCTCGCTCCTTGGGCTGCACGTAACTTGCAGCACTACGGACAACCGATCCCCTCTGGGGTAACGCTCGGCGAGAACCTCTATCAAGGCTGGAACAGCACAGATCGTAACTTTGACAACTTGCCCCTCTTGAGGCGCCACCCCCAGGAAGAGCGCCCCGCCTTAGCGCCCGCCGCGCCCTTCGCGCTGACAGGTGAAGGCGGCTGGGACAGACCAGGGGGCCTCACCCTGCTAGAGCGCGACGCCGCTAAGAGGAAAGGCGCTCTCGAGTGGGCGCAAGCAAACCTTGGCGACTTAGCTCGCTCGAGGGTTGCCAAGCTCGCACACATGATCGCTCCTACCTCTTTCCCTGTTCGCCACATCGCCCTTGAGAACTACCCCGGCATGCTTGCTGACAGGCTCATCTCAAGGCCCTTCATCGCCCTGGCCACCCTCCAAGCCGCGCTCGCTGCGCTGCTCGGTGCCGCGGCCATCGCGAGCTGCGCTCCTAGGCATGGGCTCTTCTGGCTTCCGACCGCGGCGTTCCTCGCGCAGCCCCTCCTCGTCGGAATGTCACGCCTCAGGGTGCCGCTCACCCCCTTCCTTATCATCGCTGTAGCCAGCTTACTCACGACATCCCTAGACAGACGGCAGCGCCGAAGGGCTGTCATCGCCGGCGCTATAACGCTTGGACTCTTCTGGGTCGACCTGGCATCGACCACGTGGGTCTTAGGTGAAGCCTGGGGGGCCGAATGAACCCGAAAAGAGTCAGCTGGGCGACGCCCATCGCCCTCGCGCTCCTCTGCGCAGCGCCCTTCTTGAGCAAGAGTCGAGCCTCGGAGGAGGTCCTCCTACAGCGACTTCGGAGCGGAGAGTGCGAGGCCTTGCCGCTGCTCGCTGCGGGGTATCCTCACGCTCTGACTCCCGCTCTGATGGAGGAGCTCGCCCGACATGAGGAACACCGGCTCAGGGAGCTCGTCGCCCATCAAGCCTGGATCCCCCACGTCAAGCTCCGTGATCAGCTCACGCGAATCGCTACCTTAGAGCCCCGCGAACTCCGAGAGCGGGCGAAGGTCTGGGCAGAGCGCCGGACCACATCCCGAGAGACCCTAACGCGCGCTGACATCGCTGCGTACTGGACAAGCAGAGAGCCACGATGAAGAGCGCAAAGACCATCATCACTTGGGCTGTAGCCTCGCTCCTCGCCGCCTGCAGCGGCGAGCGAGTCTCCCGCCCCAACATCCTCCTGATCACCCTGGATACGACCCGTCCGGACAGACTGGGGTGCTATGGATGGGAGGCCGCCAGGACACCAAACATTGACGCCCTCTCCGAGCGCGGCACGCGCTTCGAGATGGCTCTGTCTACTGCGGGCATCACGCCGATGGCTCACGCCTCCATCCTCACTGGGCTCAATCCATACAACCACGGGCTGCGCGTTTTCCATGGAGAGATCGGCCATACGCTGGTGGACGAGGTCCCCACATTGCCTGAGGCGCTCACATCCGCTGGCTATGACACCGCTGGGTTCGTGAGCGCCTATCCGCTCAGCCCCTTCTATGGCCTCAGCCAAGGCTTCGAGACATACAAGACAGGGATCGAAGACACCCAAGACATGCTCGACCTGAGCAGGCCTGTGCGCTCACTCAGAGAGAGCGTGCTCCTCAACGAGCCGCGCTCCCGGTACCAGAGGCGCGCAGACTCTACGACTCAAGAGGCAATCGAATGGCTAGAGGCCCGCGAGGGTAGTGACCCCTGGTTTGCCTGGCTCCACTTCTTTGACGCACACGACCTCTCTCTCGTCCCCCCTCCGGAGTGGGCGGCTAAATTTGAGGTCAGCTATGACGAGATCCCCCACCAGCGAAACCTCGCTGCCAAGGAGGCCTTCTACGATATGGAGGTAGCTTGGATGGACTTCCAACTCGGAGCTCTCTTCGAACACCTTGAGTCATCTGGGGATATCGACAACACCATCGTCGTGCTCACGGCAGATCACGGCCAGGGGCTCTCTGACGGGCAGCGCCTCCATGGCTGGAGCCGGCACCGTCTTGTCTACCAATGGTCCATCCAGGTCCCCCTGCTCATAGCGGGACCCGGCATCCCTGCAGGAGAGGTAGTCAACGCGCTCGCTCGCATCACAGACATTGCGCCCACGGTGCTGGAGCTCGCGAACGTACCCCCTCCTGGCCCCATGGACGGAACGAGCGTGCTTCCAATGATCGCAGGGACGGAGACAACGCCGCGTATCGCTTACGCCGACGCCCTGAACCTTCAGGACACGCACTCACCGCTCTCTAGGCTTCCAGAGATCTGCCGCGACGACCTGCACGCGGTCTTTGACGGGAGATACAAACTCATCCATCACCGGAACACCCCAGAGCGCTCAGAGCTGTTTGATCTCAGCCAAGACCCTGATGAGCAGATCAACCTATACAGCTCAGAGCCAGAGGTCGTAGAGCGTCTCAGAGCGTTCCTCGTCCGTGACGACGCCCTTAAGCTCCAGTCCGCCAGCGGCGACAGCGAGGGTCCAGACACGAGCGCTCTCGAGGGCCTGGGCTACACCGGCGACTAGGGCTTCCAGCACCTGAGCTCACCCTTGCTCGGGCTTTGAAAATATTTCTCCAGTGAGGACGCCCGGTGGCGGCCCTAGCTCCCGCTTCTTCGCCTGTAAGACGGAGGAACCGAAGAGCTATGCACAGAGAAGACACCCACAGCGCACCCAGACTCCTGAGCTCAGCAGAGTTTGAATCCAGGCTAAACCAAGCGACCTGCCGGCCAACAGAAGAGGCGCAGGATCGCCTCGTTCTCATCGGCTTCGGAGGGCAAGACGACCTCGTCAGTGACCACGGGACCGAGGCTACCAGGGCTGCTCTGACGGAGCTTGGGGCCAGGATCACTAGCGTCATCCCCGCGGGGCACTGCGCAGCGCACCTCTTCGGCGATCGCTTCGCTGTCCTCGTAAACGAGGCCGAAGAGGTCGAGCAGGTCACTGAGCAGCTCCTCAACGCCCTGCGACAGCCAGCATCATTTCACGAACAGGCGCTCACCTTG
Organism: Planctomycetota bacterium; assembly: GCA_022446815.1. Lineage (GTDB taxonomy): Bacteria > Planctomycetota > UBA1135 > UBA1135 > JAKVCE01. The sequence goes on along the minus strand of JAKVCD010000002.1, from coordinate 189,352 downwards.
AGGCCTCGATTCGGGATCGCCAAGGCGCAAGACGCGACGGACGCTCAAGACCTCGTGCGACGAGGCACTGCTGCGCTCCAGCGAGCTGAGTCCATCGGGGGTCGCCGCCCCACGCTCTACCAGACTCAGGCGATGCCGCTCCACGCGACGGACCCGAGGCTCGCGGAGCAGCTTCACGACGCGTTGGAAGGAGGGCAAATCAAGCCTTGGTTTCAACCCATTCACAGGACCACTGATGGCTCATTGGTTGGTGTCGAGGCCTTGGCGCGTTGGGAGCACCCAGAGCGAGGCATCATCCCCCCTGCAGTATTCCTCCCCCTCGCGAGACGGGCCGGCGTCCTGAGCAGGCTGGATGCTTTGGTTCGATGCCAGGCGATGCATTGGCTGGCACGAGTTCATCGAGAGCACCACGAGGCCGCTGACCTAACAGTCTCCGTAAACATCGCAGACGCCGACCTAGTGGACATCGGCCTCCCCGAGCAGGTCTTGGCTGAGCTTGAGCACTACGGGCTCTCGACATCCTCACTCTGCCTAGAGCTCTCCGAGCGAGCGGAGACCGCTAAATCCCCTGAGGTGCAGGGGCGGATCCGCGAGATGGAGCGCGCAGGATTGCGGTGGCACTTAGATGACTTCGGGACAGGTCAGTCCAACATCCAGCGACTGAAGGGGCTCCCATTCAAGGCGGTAAAGCTCGACCGCTCTATGATCAAAGGCTTAGGGAGGGACTCGCACACAGCTCAGCTACTCAAGCCGATCGTCACGCTCGCGCGCGTCCTAGACCTAGAAGTGATCGCAGAAGGTGTAGAGCGCGGCGAACAGTTGCGAACTCTCAGGGCTCTGGGTTGCGACATGGCCCAAGGTCACCACCTCTCTCCACCACGGCCGGCGGCAGCCGTCGAGGCAATGCTCTCCAGCTTAGTCTCTAAGCCTCAAAGAGCTCTCGAAGCAGCTCCGGCGGCCGACCAACCCTAGCCTGACCGCCACAAATAAGGATGGGACGCTGCATGAGCTTTGGCCAACGGGCCATCGCGTCAAGCAAGTCATCCCTGCTCGCGCCCAAGCTGAGCTCGTTCTCCCCCCACTCCCGCTCTCCAGTGCGGACCCAAGACGAAGGGGGCTCCTCTAGGAGCTCTTGGAGGACCTCCAGCTCCGAGCGACTGAGGGGCTCAACTAAGTACTCTCGAACCTGAAACGCAACGCCGCTCTCCTCAAGCATCTGCAGAGCGAGTCGGGATTTAGAGCAGCGAGGATTGTGCAAGAGGGTCGTGCCTTCAGAGATCGACATCTTCAGATGCTACACGAGCCAAGACCAGATTGGATCTCATCCCCTGGTTCGACACAATGTCGTAATGAGCCGCCGCAAGCCCCTGACTGCCGCTGCACTCTCGCTCTCCACTTGCCTGCTGGCCTTGGAGCTCGCACCCCGTGCGCTAGAGCTGCCTGGCCTCACCATGCGAGACCTAGACCCCATTGGGCATGAGCTCAGCAAGGCGAACATTGAGCCTCACCCATACCTCGCCTACGCGAACCGGCCGCACTACAAGAGCCGCGAAGGCGCTAAGCGCCAAGTCTCACACAACGCGCTCGGCTTCAGAGGGCCGGAGATAAGGCAGCCGAAGCCGGAGGGTACCTTCAGGATCGTGTGCCTAGGCGGCTCCTCGACCTACGGGCACGGCCCGTCCTCCGATCAGACCACATGGCCAGCGCGCCTACAAACAAGGCTCAGGGCTAGTCGCCCAGGCCGAGACATTGAGGTCATAAACGCTGGCTGCCGCGGATACTCGACCTTTGAGAGCCTTGGAAACTACACGTTCAGGGTAAGCGACCTCGACCCCGACCTTGTGGTGATCTACCACACAGTCAACGACATGCGCTGCGCCCTCTACTTAGGGGTTCAACGAGACAACACGCACTGGCGCTCAGTATGGAGAGATCTCCCTCGGTCCCCTCTCGAGGCCAGCTACACGTACTTGATCTGGCGTAGATACCTCACAGACCACTTCGAGCGGATCGGCGACATCGGAAACTTTGTCATCGTCGACTTCCAAGAGAACCTCGCTGCCAGCAGCGAGGGAGAGAGACCGCCTGCCTATCAAATCAAGGGCGATACAGAGCTAGGCTACCGAAACTTCCATCGCAACCTACAGGCCCTCAATGCGCTGGCTAAGAGCGATGGAGCCCGCATAGCCTTCGGCACACAAGCCGTGCTCAAGCAGCGCACTGCGAGCGAAGAAGACCAAGTCCTCGCCTTCGAGCAGATGACCGCCATCGTTCGAAAGGTCGCGGCCGACAGCGGCGGCCTCCTAGTCGATGTACAGGCCGGGGTCGCAGCTGAGCAGTCACGCCGCCAGGCTGATGGAGAGCCTTCGCTCTTCATCAAAAGCCCAGATGTGGTCGAGGTCCACCTGACTGATGACGGCGCAGACGTAGTTGCCCGCTTGTTCGCTGACGCCCTCCTGACCGCTGGACTCTAGAACCTTAGGGCAAACCGGAGACGCTAGGGCGCGAGCGATATAGATTGAACACCTACATGTTGAAGACGATCGCCATCCTCATCGCCCTCCTCGCCATAGGCCCCGCCTGTAGCGAAGGTCCAGCCACACCGCCTAGGGGCCTCGCAATCGAGGGCGGAGACCCCGCGAGGCCGTACTTCTTTGACTTCGGAACGATCCTTGATGGGAGCAGCCCCTCTCACACCTACAGATTCAGGAACACCGAGAGCAACCCTGTCACACTCAATGACATCCTCGCCTCCTGTTCATGCGCTGTGCCCACAGCGAGGGTGATCTCCAAGAGCGGAGCGATCAAGCAAGGAAAGATGCGCAACGATGGTGCAGTCTGCGTGATCCCCCCCGGCGACATCCTGGAAGTCGAGGTACAAATCGACACCTCACGCATCAGGAGCAAGAACGTCGACCGCCTATCCACCGTTCGGCTCCGGACAAGCTCCTCCGTAACTCCCTTTCACACGCTAGAGATGCACGTGAAGGTCCAGCAGTTGATCCAAGCCACGCCTTGGGAGATCGAGCTAGGTGAGATCCCTAGAAACGAGGTCGGACGCGGTGAGACGGTCGTGATCGTCGCGGTGCAGGACGCTGACGTAAACCTCAGGACGGCTCGCTCCCTCTCTCCTCAACTCGAAGTGGCCACCACAGAGGAGGAGCGCTTCGGACAACGTGTCTGGATCGTTGAGGCAGCGGTGGAGCCCGGCCTGCCCATCGGACCATGGGCAGGCGCCCTGCAGCTCATCGTTGATGCCCCTGCCTTTGACCCTCCTGAGCGAAAGGTGGAGGTCCCCGTTCGGGCCAACATCGTTCCAGACATCGTGCTCAGGCCTCGGAGGCTGTTCCTCATGCGTGACAACGAGAGAGGAGCAGAGTTCACAGCTGAGGCCCTGATCCCTGGCGCTCGATTCATCGTGAACAGCGCAGCTCTCAAGGACTGCCCCGATCGCCTCTACACAACCGAGGTAGCTCCAGTAGCGCCCGACGGCGCTGGGAGAGCTGCGAAATGGAAGATCCGTGTCAAACCAACAGAGGTCGACCACCAAGGCCCTGTAGACGCCCGACTCGTCGTGACCCTAGACTCAGGTGAGGTCCTTGAGTCGGCCCTCCTAGGTCGCTGATCAGCCTGCAGGCTTCACGCGCGCGAAGCGCCGCTTGCCGACCTGAACGAGGAGCTCTTCCGACGGTGGATCGACCATAGCCATGGGCTCTTTGGTGACCTCGCCATTCAGGCGAACCCCTCCCTGCGTAACGAGCCGGCGCGCCTCACCTCCAGACGAAGCGAGCTTGAGCTCCCGAAGGAGATGAGCGAGGGGGAGCGCCCCATCTGCCGGCCAAGGGACGACGGGGATGTCATCAGGCAACTCCTTCGCACGAAACTGTCGATCGAAGGCAAGAGCCGCACGCTCAGCCTCATCCGGGCCATGCAGCAGGTTGACCAGCTCCTTAGCCAATCGCACCTTGGCGTCGCGAGGGTGTCCAGCGAGCAGCGCGGCGACCTCCTCCATGGGGACCCTTGTCAGCTGGGTGAACCACAGCTCCATCACCTCGTCCTCAACTGCCATCGTCTTACCAAAGACCTCATTCGGGGGGTCTTCAAAGAGGATCGCGTTGCCGTAAGACTTGCTCATCTTTCGGCCGTCGCCACCATTGATCAGCGGCGTCGTCACACAGATCTGCGGTCGAAGCCCCTCCTGCTCTTGGAGTTGACGACCGACGAGGAGGTTGAAGAGCTGGTCTGTCCCTCCCAGCTCAACATCAGCGTGGACCTGCACAGAGTCCCACCCCTGCATGAGGGGATAGAGGAACTCATGGATCCCCACAGGCTCAGACTCCTTAATGCGCTTTTGAAAGGTGTCTCGCTCGATCATGCGCGCGACAGTCATCCTCGCGCACAGGCGAAGGACACCTTCAAAGTCCATCTGATCAAACCACTCACTGTTCCTCCGCACCTCAGTCCGCTCGAGGTCGAGGATCTTCTCGGCCTGCTCTGTGTATGTCAGGAGGTTCTGCTCCACTGCCTCCCTCGTCAGCTGGGGGCGCAGCTGGTTCTTGCCGCTCGGGTCACCAACCATCGCTGTAGAGTCTCCCACGATGAGCACGACCTGATGACCGAGCTCTTGAAGGTCACGCAGCTTGAGGAGCGGGATCGCGTGGCCGATGTGGAGATCCGGTGAGGAGGGGTCCATCCCAAACTTCACGCGGAGGGGATCACCTGCCTGAATCCGTGCGAGCAACTCTCGCTCTTCAATAAGATCAACGGAGCCGCGCTGAAAAGCGGCGAGGTCTCGGGATGCGTCTCTGCTCATTGGGATCACTCCGCTGTGGGGACAGACATATTAGCGCCCGACCCCATCAGGGAGGTCCAGCTCATCGCCCTGAGTTTTCATCTGAGCACGGTCTGCTAGCCATGTCGCCCAGTCCTCCCCTGAGGCCGAGATCCCCGTTGTGCCGGTCAGCCATGCGAGGACTGGGGCAAGACCTAGGAGAGCCTTGGGGCTGAATGAGCTGCGCCGCAAAGCGAATAGGTCTAAGGCCTCCTCATATCGGCTGGGATGAATCCTAACGGCCCGCTCCAACAGGGCTGGAAGTGACACCTCACCGCCGCATGCGTAGCGGAGCAGCTCGAGAGGGTCTACAGGAGCTGTGGGGAGCTCCTTGGAGAGACGAACAATGACGCCGTCCTGGACGTTGAGACCCTGCAGGGGCAGCGCTTCACCAGACAAAGTCGCACTCCCTGCCCCCAAGGAAGCCCTCCACTCAACGCGCACCGCGAGGGCGCTGTCTCCCACCCTGGGCGAGTCGAAGCCAAGTGGAACCTCATGTGGCTTACCTGGAGTGAGGCTCCAACCCTCTTCGAAAGAGACGACGTCTCCGCCCACCTGTGCAGATTGACGACCGGCCGAGTCCACACTCCAAGCCGTCCACTCAACCCTTACATAGCCGGGGGTCAACACCATAGCCGTCGAGCCGCGATTGAGGAGGCTGAGGCGCGGCTCAAAGCCGCCGGGGACCTCAGAGACTAGGACCGCAGCGGAGAGATCGTCTCGAGCGGCCCTACCACCCAAGACGCGCTCATATCCCTCCGCGATCCTTAGTGACAGCTCGTCCTGACACCGAGGCTTAAGCCTAGAGAGGATCGCGCGGGCCACATCATCAGACCCCTCATCTAGAGCAGCCTTCAGCTCGCGGAACACGGGCTCAAGGCTCTCATCCAGCCGGGAGACTCCGACTTCAGGCGAGGCCCCAGGTGCGCCGCACGCAGAGAGCGCGAGCGCTATGACCCCAGCGAGACGCACTTGCCTCAGCCTGCGGTATCGGGGTCCTCTCCCTCAGAGTCGTCGCCCTCATCGGCGGCAGTCTCGACAGCGGAAGCATCAACTGCAGGGGCGTCCTCTGACGGCGCCTCTTCAGCGGGAGACTCTTCTGCGGGCGCATCCTCTGCAGAAGCCTCCTCTGCAGGCGCCTCTTCTGCGGGCGCCTCTTCAGCCTGAGCCTCCTCGATGGAAGCCACAGCCTCCCCTGCGGGCTCTTCCGCAGAGCCCTCGTCAGCGTCATCTGACTGAGAGGAGAGCGGCTTGCCGTCATCACCAAGGAACTTCGCGTTCTCATCGAACTCTGCGTGGACGAAAGAGAGGCCGATCTTGCGCTCCTCTACATCGACGCGGATCACCCGAACCTCGACCTTCATCCCGGCAGTGAGCACCTCTTCCGGGCTCTCGATCTTATGATCAGCGAGCTCGGAGATGTGCAGGAGGCCCTCGAGGTCCTCGTCCATCTTGACGAAGGCGCCGAAGCTGGTGGTCTTGGTGACATAGCCACTCAGGAGGTCGCCGAGGTGGAACTTGTTCGGGATCTCCTCAAGCCACGCGTCCGGGGTGAGCTGCTTGACGCCGAGGGCGATACGCTTCTTCTCCTTGTCGACCGAGAGGACGACGGCTCGGACAGCGTCACCCTTCTTGACCACCTCGGAGGGGTGCGTGACCTTCTTCGTCCAGCTCATATCGCTGACGTGCAGGAGGCCGTCGATGCCCTCCTCAATCTCAACGAATGCACCATAAGAGGTGAGGTTGCGTACAGAACCTTCAATGATGGTGCCCACCGGGTAGTGCTCATCGACGAGGTCCCACGGGTTCGACTCGGCTTGCTTCATACCGAGCGAGATCTCCTGCTTCTCATGGCTGATGTCGAGGACGACGATCTCGACCTCTTGATCAGCGTTAACGAGCTCGGAGGGGTGGTTGATGCGGCGCGTCCATGACATCTCGGAGATGTGAACGAGGCCCTCGATGCCTTCCTCAAGCTTCACGAAGGCGCCATAGGACATGATGTTGACGACCCTCGCCTTGTGCTTGGAACCGACAGGGTAGCGCTCCTCGATGCCCTCCCAGGGTGAGGTCGTCTTCTGCTTCAGGCCGAGAGCGATTCGCTCACGATCGCGGTCGATCCGCAGGACCTTGACCTCGATCTCCTGATCCAGAGAGACCATCTCCGAGGGGTGATTGATGCGTCCCCAGGACATGTCTGTGATGTGCAAGAGACCGTCGATACCGCCGAGGTCAACGAAGACGCCAAAGTCAGCGATGTTCTTGACGACGCCCATACGGATCTGCTCTTCAGAGATCTCGCTGAGGAGGCCCTCCTTGAGGCGCTGGCGCTCTTCCTCGAGCAGCTTCCGGCGACTGATAACGATGTTTGAGCGCTCCGTGTCGATCTTGATGATGCGAGCACGAATCCCCTCATCAATGAGGTCGACAGAGTCCGCTGTGCGGCGGAGGTTGACCTGGCTAGCAGGCAAGAAGCAGCTGACGCCTTCGACGTCAACGATGAGGCCGCCCTTGATCTTGCGCTGAACGACGCCGTGAACCTCATCGCCCTCGTTGTACTTGACGCTGACTTGCTCCCAGGCGCGCTGGCGATCAGCGCGGCGCTTGGAGAGGACCGCCGTGTTGTCGTGGTTGTCGTCGCCCTCGTAGTAGACCTCGAACTCTTGCCCCTTCTCAGGCAGGGTCTCGCCGAACTCGGAGATCGAGACGCTCCCCTCAGCCTTGCCGCCAATGTCCATGACGACGGTCTTGCTCCGCTCGTCCACTGAATCCACGACCGCGATGACGATGGTCCCAGGGCGGATGTCCCTCACTGACTCTGTCAGCTGGGTGTCGAGGTCGGTCTCCGATATGTCGGAGAGGAGATTATCAAGGCGCTGTTCGAGCTCTTCTTCAGAGAGGTCGTAGCGCTTCAAGCGCGCGGATGAGAGTGCCATAGAGAACGAATGAGTGGCGCGAGGAGCCGCTCGGGGGTTAGGGGCCAGTCGTGAGGGGTCTCGGTGAAGCCCAGCAGGGAAGAGACCTCCAATGGGAGATCGTTCAGGGTCACCGACCCGCGCGCACGTGCGCAGCGGGGCGAAGATTCTATCCAAGCCCCTCAGAGGGGTCTACGCTGCGCACTCAAAAAGGGGGTCAAGGAGCGCTCCGGATCAGCTGGAGCAAGGCCTCAACGACCTCGTCTGCGCTCAAACCATCCGTGCTCAGCTCGATGACGCCCTCGCCCAGGGTCAGCGGGGAGTCAGCCCTCGTTGAGTCGAGGCGATCTCGACGCTGAATATCAGCCAAGATCTCTTCATAGCCAGCACCGGCTCCCCGCTGAGCGGCTCGCCTCCGAGCGCGCTCCTCGGCACTAGCTGAGAGGAAGAATCGGTGATCAGCCTGAGGAAAGACCACCGTGGTCGTGTCTCGCCCCTCAGCGACAGCCCCTGCGGAGGCGATCTTCCGCTGGCAAGGAACGATCGCCCGGCGAACAGCCGAATGGGCCGCGACGATCGAGACCGCTCGGTCTACCTCTCGGCTCCGGATCTCAGCCTCCCGCGAGACACCATCAATCAGCACGCCGTCCTCATCAAAGTCCAGCTCTAGCTCCGCAGCCACCCCTGCACAGGCAGCCTCATCCTGCAGATCAACGCCTTGAGTGAGCGCCCCCCAGGTAACAGCCCTATACATCGCACCTGTATCTAGGAGAGCCAGCCCTAGCGCCTCTGCGCATCTCCGGGCGACGGTGCTCTTGCCGGCCCCCGCGGGGCCATCGATAGCGACGATCATCCTCTCGCCCTCCGATCGAAGCCAGAGGACACCCCAATGAAACCCTCATGGCCTCGATAGCTCAAGCAGTCACGCTTCCCACCAAAGGCGTCAAGGACGATCCAGCGCACGCCAACCTGCGTCAGCCCATCTCGCCATTTGTGGGCGTGGCCGCACACCAAGACATCCACGCCAAGCTCTCCAGCCAGGCGTGTGACGACGTCCTCCTGCATGGCCATCTCCTCAGGAGCCTTAGCTCCTACGGAGCGCCGAGACTTAGCCCTAAGCTTTTTGGCGATCCGCAGCGTCACCCAGAGCGGCAAGCTCAAGAGCGCTCCGGTGACCCATCTTGAGCGCAGGACCCGCCTCAGCCGCTGATACGCAGTGTCGAGGGTGCAGAGCTCATCCCCGTGAATGAAGAGCACGCGCTCCCCCTGCTCCCCTGTAGCGACCAAGGCCTCCCCGTGAAGCTTCGCCCCAGCCAAGGCGCCGATCTTTTCATCCAAGAGGAAGTCCCGATTTCCCCACAAGAGATCTACTGCAGCGCCGCGATCTGTGACCTCTCTGAGACCGTCCAAGACGAGCCTCGCGCCTTCTAATTGGGCGTGAGCTGGGCCAACCCAGGCGTCAAAGAGATCCCCCAAGATCACCAGCCGCTTCAGGTCGCGGCGCTCGCCCAACCAAGCCGCGAAAGAGCCGCAGGCGACGGGGTCCGCAGGGTCCAAGTGCAGGTCAGCGATGACCTCACATCCAGGCTCGAGGCGTACTACTTCTGAAGACATCTGGACTAGGCCTCCCTCCCCAAGCCGTGCTCCTTCAGCTTCTCCCAGAGCACCTTCCTCGAGATCCCTAAGAGCTCTGCGGCCTGAGACCGATGCCCGCCCGTCGCCTCCAGCGTGCGCTCGAGGTGAGCCCGCTCTGCGGCCTTAACGATCTCCCTTAATGGACGGAGCTCTTCGTGGACTTCAATCGCAGAGCGCCAGCGTGGGTCTTGAGGCAAGAGGTCTTCGAGCACCAGAGCGCTTCGATCACCTGCGAGGGCGACAGCGCGCTGCACCGCGTTCTCCAGTTCGCGAACATTGCCTGGCCACGGGTAGCGCTCCAGCGCCCTCATAGTCGCCCCGTTGACGTCGTAGCTGCGACCCCCACTATGCCGCTCTAAGAGGTGGGCGAAGAGCGGAGGGATATCACCCTCTCGCTCCCTCAAAGGAGGCAGCTCGATAGGGACGACCTGAATTCGGTAATAGAGGTCCTCTCGAAATCTCCCCTCTCGCACGAGCTCTCGCAAGGGCGCCTTTGTGGCGGCTAAGACACGGATGTCCACCTCGATGGACTCCCCACCGCCTACGCGCTCAACGGTCCGCTCCTGAAGCACCCGCAGCAGCTTGACCTGTACCCCTAGGGGCATGTCGTCAATATCGTCTAGGAAGAAGGTTCCGCCGTCGGCCTGTTCAAAGCGCCCCTTTCGAGCGCGGCGCGCGTCGGTGAACGCTCCCTGCTCATGCCCAAAGAGCTCCGCCTCCAAAAGAGATTCTGGGAGCGCCGCGCAAGACAGCGCGACAAATGGGCCGTCAGAGCGTTGGCTCTCCTGGTGCACAGCCTGCGCTATGCGCTCCTTGCCTGTCCCGCTCTCTCCTTCGATCAAGATTGTAGCCTCGGTGGGCGCGACGGTTCGAACACGCTCAAAGACGGCGCGCATCGCAGCGGAGGTGCCAACGACCCCCTCAAAGCCGGCGCCGGCCACAAGGCGAGCCCTGAGCTGCTCGTTCTCGCGCTCAAGCTCTCGCAAGCGCCCGCATGTCTCCACCATGGACACGAGCGCTTCATTTCTAAAGGGCTTCTGCACGAAGAGGCTGGCGCCAAGCTCGACGGCCTCTTGAGCCTGCGCGAGGGATGCAAAGCCAGTCATGATGATGACCGGCCGCTTTGGATCGAGCTCGATAGACCGCTGCAAGACAGCCATCCCGCCGGCGCCAGGCATACGAACGTCTGTGAGGACCGCCTCAGGAGTGGCATCCTCCAGCAGACGCAGCGCAGAGTCTGTGTCTGTCGCGACGAAGACCTCGTGACCTGCGTCCCCGAGAGCGTCAGCGAGCGTCACCGTGATGGTCACCTCGTCATCGGCGAGGAGGACCTTCACGCGCTCAACCTCCGCCTGCCCCGGGAATCCGAAGCTGCATCCCGTCGCCGCCCTCTTCGAGCACCGCATTGAGCGCGCCTTCGGCGCAATCGAGCAAGGCGTCGAAGAAGAGCGTCTCGCCGCCGTCGCTCCACCCCGCTCCGAGAGAGACCGTGACCCGGAGATCCGAGCCGCCTACCGAGACGGTTCGCCCTCTCACTTTCTCTAGAATCCTTGCTGCGACGACCTGCGCGTTCGCAGAGGGCACGTGCGGGAGGACGAGCAGGTAGCGATCGTCCGGCATCTTCCCGAGGAGGTCTGAAGCTCGAGTCTGCTTCTCGATCTCCTCCGCGAGCATCTGATGCACGGCAGCCTTGACCTCGTAGCCGTACATCTCTCTCAGCTGTGCGAGCCGGTCGACCTGAACGAGTAGGCAACCCATGGGGTACTCGTAGCGCTGAGCACGCCCAAACTCCACCCGCATCAGGTGTTGAATCTGTGCGAGCGAGAACAGCTCGGGGTCGGAGGGAGGTTGAGTCATGCCGGCTGGGGAGTCCGCTTAGGAGAGCTCTGGCGCGCTCTGGCTGAATCCTTGTACTTGATGTGAGGGAGGCAGTCACGAAATACGGACCGCTAACTCCCCTGGAAGAGTTTATCGAAGAGCGGGTCGAAGAAGGTCTCAGGCCATTTTGCGTGCAAGAGCGCCATGACCACCAAGATGATCAATGTGTAAACGAGCAAGACAAAGAGCTGACTTACGATGATCGCCGCCCCCTTTTTTCCAGCCTGACGCACTTTACGACGCGCGCCACCCGCGCCGGACATCGTAGAAGCCATCAAGAAGTCACGGAGGAGGCGCCCGGACCGCTCTATCAGGCGAGGGTCATCATGATCGACATCAATACCTCGCGAGAGGTCTCCAGCGCAGGCGTCCGGGGCGAAGTCTCCGCGGATGACGGAGTCCTGCCAAGTGCGCACGAGCGCCTTGTCCGCTAAACCGAGCTCAACAATCATCCCAGCTCGAACACGCTCCCAAGCTGCGCCACCTCCGACCGGAGCAGGGCGCGCGGGCTCAGGGACCGCCTGGACGTCGATCTCTTCTAAGACGGGCGCGGCGACCTCACGACGAAACAGAAATCGAAATCCACCCCAACGAACTTGATCACCGTCGGCCAAGAGAGCCTCTCGAGCTTCAGAGCCATTAACGCTCAACCCCACTCCACCTGCGACCAAGACGACCTTGGGCGGATCACTCCAGATGTGAAGCTCCCCTGCAGGGAGGCCCTCCATGCTCACGTCTGGGCTCGCCCCACCGATCTTAGTGAGGGCGCCAGCGAGGGGAATACGACGGGTCTCAGAACCATCCTTGAGCTCAAGCCATTGATCAGCCATGCCACACGAATAGGTCATTAGGACGCCCGGGTCTACATTTTGGGCCAATCGCTGCTCACCGCGTAGCCCAAGCAGCGAGCCTCGCCTACAGTGGGGTACGAACCAGACGTGCCATAGAGCCTGGCCAGCACCCACCCCAAGAGCATGAACCTCCTCCCGTCCCTCCTACTCCTCCTCGCCCCTGGGCAGGATTGGCGCGCGTACCCGCTCCCATCGGTAGCGACGACCCCTGCTAGCCCTGCGAGCCCTCAACTCTTGGTCAACGGCTCTCACATCGCCTTGCGCCCAGATCCCCGGACCCAGAGAGTACGGCCCGCGGAAGCGCTCGTCGCTCCCAGCCTCCTCGGCCAGCTCATCGCTGAGAACTTCAGCCGCTCCAGCCTGTCCCTGCTCCCGAACTCCAGACCTCTGATGGTCCGCGCCACCGAAGGCGATCACCAGGAGCTTCAGGCCATCCTCACGGCCCTGGATGCTGCAGGAGACAGCCTCCAGATCCAAGTGGAGGCGACCTTGCTTCCTGGCATCTTGGAGTCCATCCCTGCTTTGAGTGATGCACCAGTTTGGTACCGAGGAGAGCTTCGGACTGGCGACACGCTCTCCTTCGGATCCAGGACAGAGGTCACCTTCCTGGGAGGTTATGAAGTCGACGTAGCCACAGACTCCGGAGCAGCAGACCCCCTGCGGTCCAGCGCCGCCACAGGCGAGACCATCCACCTGCGCTGCTCGCGCGTCCGAGGGGGACGAGCCGTCCACGTGGACGGCGTCTTAGACCTGTCTATTCTCGCGGAGACCTCCACCTTTGACCCTGACACACCCGACCTCGGAGAGGTTGAGCAGCCCCGACTCTCAGTCGCACAGCTGGCCTTCTCAGGCTTCGTCGAGCCTGGAGCATCTCTCAGGGTCACCCTAGAGGGCGCTGCGCCCTTTGGAGACCGGACCCTCTTCATCAAGGCATCAACCAAACAGGATCTCGCCGCGCCTGCCGCAGGCTGGGCGGTCAGGGATCTCGCCTTCCTCGCTAGCCCGGGGCTCCCCCTGGAAGCCCCCCAGCCGGGACCCGACGCGACCTCTGAGCTCACGCCGCCTATGCCGCGCCCAGTGGCGGAAGTTACACCAGGGAGCCTCGTGGGACTCTTGAGCGGACGGAGCACCTCTGGCGCGACACCGACTCGTATCTACTCGACGGAGCGCCTCTTGCTGATCCCCGCCGAGTCTCCTGAGCTCCTGGCTGAGACCGAAGCGCTCATTCAAGCGATGGAGGCCCCGCTCCTCACCCAGCGCGCATGCACGGCCTCTTTCGGAGATCTCAAGGTCGAGCTGCCTGCGACACACGGTCGCATCGTGCGCGCCCTTGTTGGCGAAGAGCAGCCCCTCCTTGTCGACTACAGAACGGAGATCGCTCCGAACACCTGGATGCCCAGCCCCGTTACAGAGATCGTCTTTGATGGAGTCTGCATTGAGGCGACCTGCGAGCCTGACGCCCTCTCTGGACGCTACTGGGCCAGCGACACCCCCTCAGTGGAAGTCACGGGCTCATCCTTCGCGAACCTCGGCGCGCTCCAGAAAATTGAGCGCTCCTTTACTGGCGGTGGGCTCTTGGTCCGAGCCGGCGAGGAGATCACCGCAGGTTTGCTGAAACTCTCCCTCAGGTGAGCGAGAGTCCAGAGCGCCCTTTCTGCGCTGACTTATAATGAGACCAGCGGGGTTTGCCTCGCAGGAACCAATGCGCCTCAACCTAAACCAGTCTGCACGCATGGATCAGCGACTCATTCAGTCGCCTCAGATGATCCAGGCTATGAAGATCCTTCAGCTCTCAGGCTTAGAGCTGGAGGGCAGGATTGAGCAAGAGCTCGTCGAGAACCCGCTCCTCGAGCTGGTTGACCCAACCGCTCCCGAAGAGGACGCCGAGAGCGCGAACGAGCCGGAAGAGACGCCCGACCAGCGCGAACTAGACGAGCTCATTGAACAGATGGAGCGCATTGACAGGGACTTTGGCGACGGAGGCGCCGTAGGCTCGCAGAGCGAAGACGCAGAGGACCGGAGACAGGCAGCACTACAGAACGCCCCCGATGTGCCAAAGAGCCTCCCGGAGGCGCTGACCGAAGAGCTCGCGATGTTTGACTTCGGCGACCGGGACCGCGCGATCGCAGAGCATTTGATCTGGTCCTTTGACGAACGCGGGTTCCTCTTAGGGGAACTCGAGGGGCACGCCGAGCAGGCAGGACTTGAACCCGCGGCGTCCCCCGAGGAGCTCTCCCACGTCCTCTCAGAACTGCGAGCACAGATCCACCCAGCCCTAGGTGCCGAGAGCCTGAAGGAGTCTCTCCTGCTCCAGCTAGACAGCCAGGAAGAGCAGAGCCCCCTGCAGCGCGCGCTCATCTCAGACCACCTACAAGACCTTGAGGCGAACAGGCTCCCGCGGATCGCAAAGGCCACGGGGCGTAGCATTGAGGAGATCCAAGAAGCTGTGGAGTCTCTTCGCCACCTCGACGCCTCCCCCGCCTCTGAGTACGGAGAGAGCCGAGCAGCCGTCATCATCCCCGACGTCATAGTCGAAGAGGTCGAGGGTGAGTACGTCGTCCGCCTCGAGCGTGAGCGCCAGCCACGGCTCAGGATCAGCAAGGGATACAGGGACATGCTGAGGCGTGCACGGAAGGGAGATGCGGCAGAAGAGTGGCTGAAGAAGCGCCTAGACACGGCCAAGTGGTTCCTAGACGCCGTAGCTCAGCGCCAGTCCACACTCGAGCGGATCGCTGTCATCATCTTCAAGGAGCAGCGCCCCTTCCTAGAGCGCGGGCCTAGCGCGCTCAGGCCCCTGCGGATGCAAGAGGTCGCTGAGCAAGTCGAGCTGCACATCTCAACCATCAGCCGCGCGGTGAGCGGCAAGTACGCGCAGACGCCTCGGGGGATCTATCCGCTGAGATACTTCTTCGTCAGCGGGACGTCGCGAGACACGGGCGGCGAAGCCAGCCAAGTGAGCATCCAAGAGCGCCTCAAGCGGCTGATCGAAGCAGAAGATCCCAAGAAGCCGCTCTCGGACGAGCACCTCGCCAAGCTCCTCGCGGAGCGCGAAGACATCAGCATCGCGCGCAGGACAGTGACCAAGTACCGGAAGATGCTGGCCATCCCATCCTCAAGCAAGCGACGCCAGTTCTAGACTGCCCACGACCACGGCGATAGCCTGTCAGCCTTACGCCCCTCACAAGCCCCAACCAGAGAGCAAGCCATGGGTGTCCGCGCAACAGAACTCCGTAAAGGGACCGTCCTAAAGAAGGACAACGACCTCCTCCTGATCACGGATTACACCCACCTGACCCCCGGAAAAGGCCAGGCGATCATTCACATCAAGACGAAAAGCCTGCTGACAGGTACCACCGGAGCGATCCGGTCCGGCTCCGGCGAGAGCTTTGAGACCGCGTACCTAGATCGCCGAAAATGCCAATACCTCTATCGCGAGGGAGAGTCCGGCTTCGTCTTCATGGACGAAGAGACCTACGACCAGTTCAACCTCTCACCTGATCTCGTCGGTGAACACATGGGCTACGTCAAAGAGAGCACATCGATCGACGTCACCTTTCATGAGGGCACAGCTATCGGCGTCGACCTCCCCGCCTCAGTGGAGCTCGAGGTCACGGAGGCAGAGGCTGCCGTAAAAGGCAACACCGCGACCAACGTGAAGAAGAACGCAGTCGTTGAGACGGGCATGCAGGTCCGCGTCCCCATGCACATCTCTGCTGGCGACGTGATCAAGATCTCAACCGACTCGGGCGACTTTCAAGGTCGCGTCAACTGAGAGCTCAGTCTCTCTTCCAGACCTCAAGGTCGAGGTCTCTACCCTCCATCTCGACTGGAAAGCGGCGCATGAGGCGGCAGTCCTCTCCGAGCCAGCGCTGAATCACGACCTTCTCCTTGGCGCCCAGCTCGTCGAACCAGAGTGGACGCACGACCACCCACACGCTGCGTGAGTGCCTACGCCAGAGGCGCGGGCCGTTCGTGTAGAAAGAGCTCATCGGGAAGGAGGTTCGCGGCGTCCGCAGGTCTGGCTCACGCCCCCCCAAGTAATGCTCGCCGAGCTCAGATCCCATACCGATGACTAGGTCACCAGGCTCTCGCTGACTCGCAACATACTCCCAAGCCTCTCGCCACCTCGGCCGCTCACCACCCCTAGAGGTCAGATAGAGCATGTCGCCAGCGGCGAGAGGAAGAGCGAGGATCAAGAGCCACATGTAACGCGTCGCCTGAGTGACGGTCTTCGTGTCGAGCGCAGCAGCTGCCAGCGCGCATGTGAAGGGAAAGACACAGTAAGCGTACTGCGCCGAGACGAGCGCTTGCGTGCCCACAAGGCTCAAGAGGCCGAGGACGACCAGGGGGACGCTCAACACAAAGATCTGGCCCGCCTCGCGCTCGCTCGCTGCGATCCAGGCCCCGCACACTGAACCAGCGAGGAGTGAAGGGCCGAAGAAGTATCCGACCGTCAGGTAGAAGTGAATGATGTCCGCGTCAGGCTTCTGACCGAGATGGTGCTGGAGCCAGCTAAGCGCCCAAGGTGTCAAACACAGGATCAAGAGCGCGGCAGGCACCGCGCCGCGCAGCAGCGCTTGATCGAAGCCTGACGGGCGCACTGGAACGAGGAGCCGAACAACGACCGCAGAGAGCAACAGCCCGCCAGCGACCAACGCGCCAGAGATGTGGAACAGGGCAGAGGCGAAGGCGATCAGGATCCCGAGAGCGACCCACCGCCAACCGTGCCCTCGCCAGAGGCCGCGAACAAAGCAGCCTGTCCCGAGCATAGAGGCAGCTTGGGCGAGCGTGTAAAAGCGTGCGCTCTGAGACCAAAACAAGGCCCACGGAGAGAGAGCGAGCAAGACAGCGGCCGCAGCTGCAGACCGTCTCGAGAGGAGCGGGCGGAAGGCCCAGTAACAGAGCGGCACACCGAACCACCCCACGATGGCAGGCAAGAGCCTCAAGAGAGCCTCGGAGGGATAGTCAGAGAAGAGCTTGGCGAAGCCGACTACGAGCCCATAACCGAGGGGGTTGTGCAGGTCTCCATCCGCTATGCGCTGCGCGTCCGTGAGCGTCAGCGCCTCATCCATCCAGAGGCTCCAATCCCCTAGACGAACGAACCTCACGAGGCCGAGGAGCAGGGCAGAGACCAGGAGCCAGAAAGCGACCGGATCCTTACCTGCGACACCTCCACGAGGCTCGACATCGGGAAAATCGCTCGGGAGAGCGTGGTCTGCTGAGGAATCCTGCATGGCGGCTTCAGGAGAGTTCCAAAGCTGGACGACGATGGCAACTAGAGGGTTTACCCATCCCTCATAAAGACCATGAAGAACACCCGCCTGGCCCCCCTCCTTGCAGGCCTCTTGGCGTGCGCTAGCTGTATCTCCACAGAGACAGATCCCACACTTTCAATTGCGACAGAGCCCCCCGGCGCTCAGGTCCTAATCAACGGGGTAGACACTGGCTTTGCCACCCCATGCATGCTCGCCGTCAATGATGAGCTGATGAGGGTCGACATCCAACTAAACGGATACGAACCGGAGCGCCGGATCGTCACCAGGGACCCAAAGCTTGAGACTAGATATTGGAGCGAGATGAACTCCTCCTCCCGGACGTGGCGTTTCCCGTTGTTCCTGAATATCCACGACTTCCTCAACCATCCTGCGCGTGAGATCATGCTCCTTGCGCCAGGCCGCATCTTCATTCGCCTTGACCGCATACGCGAAGCTGAGGCCGAGTGAACGAGCTGCGCCCCGCCGTCTTCCTTGACCGCGACGGCACACTGAACGTTGAGCGGGACCTAGTCCGCGCGCCCGCTGACCTCGAGCTCATCTCCACAGCAGGCTCCGCTCTCAGACAGCTCGCCAGAGCCGGGTTCTTGCTCATCGTTGTGACAAACCAGAGCGCGCGCGCACGGGGCATCCTGAGCGCCTCAGAGCTAGAGGATGTACACGAGCGCTTGAAGGAGCTCTTAGAGGCTGAGGGCGTCGAGCTCACGGACATCCTCCACTGCCCGCATCATCCAACCGAGGGTGAGCCTCCGCTCCGCGTCGAGTGCGAGTGCAGGAAGCCTGCGCCGGGGATGCTCCTTCACGCCGCCGCTGCACATCAAGTAGACCTCTCTCGATCATGGATCATTGGGGACGCCGCAAGAGACATTGAGGCTGGCCAGCGGGCTGGCGTTCGGACAGTGCTGGTCCTCACAGGGAAAGGTGAGAGCGAGCAGGAGCGCTGCAGCCCAGACCTAATCTCGGCGGATATCGCTGCCGCAGCCCACGAGCTGCTCGCCTGCTCCTAGGTCCTACTCGTAGATGCGGTCAACGCGATACTCGCGTAGATTCCGCGCCTGGGTGTAGATGATGATCTCACCGACCAGGCCGAAGCCGATCACCTGCACACCTAGCACAAACAGCAGCACCCCTAAGAGGAAGAGTGGGCGCTGATAGAGGGCCGCGTCCATCATCAAGCGCTGCGCGACGAGGCCCAACGTCATAACTCCGCCGATGAAGGCGAGCGCGCCACCGATGGCTCCAAAGAACCGCAGCGGGCGCAGCGTGAAGCGACTCAAGAAGGCGACGCCTACAAGATCGATGAAGCGCCGGATATAGACGCCGACCCCGAAGAGTCCAGCACCGGCGAACTCGGCCTTATGGCGAACCTGAACTTCTTGCACGCGAAAGCCCGTACGGTGGGCGATAGCGGGCAGGAAGCGATACACATCACCATAGAGGGTGACGTCATCAAGGACCCTACGGCGCATCGCTCGGAAGCAGCAGTTGAGGTCGTGCATTGGAGCGCGAAGCACGCGCCTCATCACCAGGTTGAACGCCCAGGACTGGAGCCTGTTTAGGAGCGGGTCCACACGTGGGCGCCGAACAGGGGCGATCAGATCTGCCCCATCACGGAGCCCCCGGAGGAGCAGGTGGACATCTTCAGCCTCTACCTGGAGGTAAGCAGGGCTCGTCACGAGCACCTCACCGCGCGCGACCTCCAAAGCCTTGGCTAGGCAAGCAGACTCACCGAAGGGCTGCTGAAAGCGAAGAACCTTGATCAGCCCAGAGTGCTCCTTGAGAAGGACCTCCGCCTCTTGTGCAGCGGGACCTGCGACGCCGTCATAGACCAAGACAAACTCATGGCTGATCTGCTCAGCATCGAGCTCCGCGTGGAGCCCCATGACGACCTCACGAACGCGGGAGTCAGCGCGAACGACGGGGATGACGACGCTCACCTCAAGAGAGGGTACCTGAACCTCTTCACCAGAGACCTCGGCCCCTACTAAGCTGTCTGCCAAAGGGACGCTCACGCCGCACCTCCACCAGCATCGCTAGATCCATGAACGTCGGTCGCCTTCACGACGAGCTCGGCGAGCAAGCCGAGGAGTAGGAAGTAAGCACAAGCCATCACAGGGAGCATAAAGGCGAGGACGGCGAGCGTGTCGAGCGCGAACTCTGAGCCCTCACCCAAGAGCTCCTGCGGAGCGGTCACACCGACCAGGATGGACGCCAAGAAGAAAGGGGTAGCGAGGAAAAGGAAATACCGCAGCGGGCGCTGAGAGAAGGACGAGATCATCGTCACCGTCAACATGTCGAGGAGCACGCGCAGGGTTCGCCCAATGCCATACTTGCTCTGACCAAAGCGCCTCGGACGGTGATGAACAACCATCTCCGTGACCCTCGCGCCGGTGCCCGCGAAGAGGGCCGGGAGGTACCTATGCTGTTCGCCGTAAAGCGGGCGGTCTTTCATCAGGCTCACCCGGAAGGCCTTTAAAGTGCAGCCTGTGTCATGGATCGAGACCCCGGTGATCCAGCTGATCATCCTGTTGGCCACGATGGACGGGATCCGGCGGACAAGCCAGCCATCCTGGCGGTCCTTCCGCCAGCCAGCCACGACGTCAAAGCCATCATCAAGCCGAGCGACTAGCATCGGTATGTCTGCGGGATCATTTTGGAGGTCGCCATCTAGCGGTACGAGGATCTCACCGCGGGCCTCTTCAAAGCCTGCGGCCAAGGCGGCGGTCTGACCAGCCTGATGCCGTAAGCAGATCAATCGGACCCGGCGATCCCCCTTGCGCATCCTCCGAAGAACCTCACGACTCTCATCCTGGGAGCAGTCATCCACATAGAGCAACTCGAAGCCACCACGTTCGCGCTCAAGGACCTCTAAGAGCTCCTCGTGAAGCTGGGGGAGATTCCCAGCCTCGTTGTAAACAGGCACCACGACGCTGAGTCGGGGGGCTGAACTCTCTTCAGAAGAAGACATGATCTAAGCCTTGGATCGACCAGCGAGGATATGCCCCCCCAGAGCCCATTAGGGGCTCCCTAGATTTTCCCATAGTTGAGAAGCTAATTTGGGGGCTATGCTCTTAATAGGCATGGAATTCCAACACGGCAGGCAGGCAGGCCAACAGCGATGAGAGCCCCCAAGAGACTCTCCCTTGGACCCGGGACGCCTCAGCGGCTAGAGGCCCTCTTGAGGTCGCAAGACCACGACAGGGTCGTAGACATACTTGGCGATCTCGCAGACCTCCTCAATGAACGCCAGGGGCACGCGCTCATCGACGGCGCGATACTCCCCAAGGAGGACTTAGGGATCCTTACGAGGGCCCTCAAAGCAGGCGAACTCAGCATAAGCGTGCTCGGCGGAGACCCCGGAGCGGGCGCGCTGCGAGAGCTGCTCAAGCACCCCAGGACGGCGTGGATCCCCTATCCGCCTGACACAGAGGAGCTCTCACAGCTCCTGATCGGAAGAAGCTCCACAGCGGGCTCTCCGACGCCAGAGAGCCTGCGGAAACCGTCACACCAAGAGCGCCCAAAAATAGAGATACCTTCGCAGGCCGCCCCATCCCCGATACCACCGCAGCGGCCTTCAGACCACGCCCCAACAACGCCACAGGCGACCGAGGAGACGGCGACGCCCCCGCCTGTTGATCCTAATCTCGCTGAGATCGAGTCCATCCTAGGACAGCCCGCCGCTGCCTTTCAGGCCCAGGCAGCGCCGCCTGAGCGCGACAAGCCCACGACGCCAGCGCGGCCCAAAGCCCCAGAGCCCGCCCCAACACAAGAGCCCGCTCAAGCTGATGCGGCCGCTCCCAAGGAGCAGCAGGAGGAGTTCCCTGCGCCTGCGCCTGCTGCGCCGCCAGCCTTAGCAGCGATCCCTGAAGAGCCCGCCTGGTTTAAGGATCAAATCGCAGACCTCGCCGACATTGTCCAAGCGATCCACGCCTCAACTGCAGGCGCGTTGGGCGAGGCAGCCGACGCCCCTCCCGGCCTCTTGGCTGACTCCATGAGGCTCGTGCAATTCACTAGGACCTTGGGCTTCCTCGCCGCACCACCTGCACGTGGGGACGCTCAATTCGACCTAGGAGACCTCTCAGAGGAGCTCCTCAGGGGTGCAGGCGCTGCGGCAGATGCCCCGCGATTCCTGCTCAAGGTCTCAGACCCCCTCCCTGTGAGAGGCGACAAGGAGCTCATCGTTCAAGCCATGGACGCTTTCCTCGTGCTCGCCCGACTCTGTGCGGGCCCAGAGGGAGAGGTTCGCCTGTTCGGAAAGAAAGGCCCTGACGGCGGCGCCCTCTTACAGCTCGGTTTCCCTAGAGGGCCTCTCGGGGACATGAGTCCGGCCGAGATCGTGACCCCCTATGCCCTGAGAGCATCTCTACCGGACATGGGCAAGAACGCCTTAAGGGCAGCGGCGCGCATCCTGGAGGGGCAAGGAGGCTCTGCAACGCTCAGAGACCAAGGCGAGGGCAAGCTGCAGCTAGAGATCATCCTGCCTGCACCCTGAGCGCCCGGCGCCCGAGCTGGAAAAATTTTCGCACCACAAGCGAGCCCCTGTTGCTTGAAGAGAACAAGTGGACTTCTCTCAACATGGGGCTCACGGCATGTCGAAAGGAATCAACATGCCCACCTCTCAAAAGAGCGCGCCCAGAGTCCTCGTCCTGGACTCTGACGTGGAGCACGCCAACGACCTCGTAGAGCAGCTCGAGGCCGCAGGCTATCAAGCTAGCGCTGCGGCGGAGTGGGATGAGCGGACAAGCGCGCCGCACTGTGATGTGATCTTAGGGGAGGCCGACACGGTCCCCCTTGAACAGCTCGCGGCTGCGTGCGCCCCAGAGGAGGCGCCCGCCTGGATCCTGCTAGCGGCCTTCGGCTCCATCCAAGACGCAGTCGGAGCGATGCGCGCAGGAGCAGCTGACTACATCTCTAAGCCCATCCCGATCGACCGCTTGCTCATGAGCCTAGAGCGCGCGCTAGAGCGGCGAGCGCTGCTAGACCAAAACCAGCGACTGCTAGAAGACCTCGGGCGGAGGTACTCGCTCGGGGACATGCAGAGTTCGAGCGCCGCCATGAGCGCGGTCTTTGACACCGTACGCGCTGTCGCTGACACCCGAGCCACAGTTCTGCTTGAGGGGGAGAGCGGGACAGGTAAATCTCTCCTAGCGCGGAGCGTTCACGAGGCGGGAGAGCGACGTGACGGCCCCTTCGTCGTCGTGAACTGCGGGGCCCTGCCTCATGACCTCCTCGAGAGCGAGCTCTTTGGTCACGTCAAAGGCGCATTCACTGGGGCTGTCTCGGATCGGCCCGGCAAATTCGAGCTTGCTGAGGGTGGAACCCTCTTCCTTGACGAGATCGCGTGCGCCCCGCTTGACCTACAAGTCAAACTCCTCCGCCTCCTCCAAGAGCGAACCTTTGAACGCGTAGGTGACACAAGGACGCGGACAGCTGACGTTCGAGTCATTGCGGCTAGCAATGAAGACCTCAAAGAGGCTGTGCAGCAGCAGCGCTTCCGTGAAGATCTTTACTACCGCATCAAGGTTGTAGCCGTTCGACTCCCCGCGCTCAGAGAGCGCGCTGGAGATGTCCCCTTCCTGGCGGAACGCTTCCTTGAGCGCTTCTCCAAGGAGCACTCGCGCGGACTGGAAGGTTACTCACCGGCGGCGCTACAAGCCCTCACAGCCTATCCCTGGCCAGGGAACGTCCGCGAATTAGAGAACACCGTTGAGAGAGCGGTCCTCCTCGCCACCGGATCAGTGTTGACCCCTATGGACCTCCCGGAAGAGGTCTCACCGGAGAATCGGCCTGAGCCGTTTACCCCGGAATCACAGGAGATTCGCCCAACCGAGATCCTCCCGCTTCGCCAGGCCCTCGAGGGCCCAGAGCGAGAGATCCTCGTCTCAGCTCTTCTCGAAACGAAGGGGTGCCGTAAGGCAACCTCTGAAGCCTTAGCGATCAACCGAACTACCCTGTTCAACAAGATGCGAAAATACGGCTTGATGGAGCTCGACTTCAACAACATGACGAGCGCCACTTCACCCACCCCCTCCCACAATTCCCCCGCACGTGACCGCTCATGAAGTGGACTACACGCATCCTCTTTCTGCTCGCTATCTCCCTCTCCGCCGCGCTGGTCGCGATGGTAAGCGGACAGAAGACTCGTACTCCTGAAGCCACCTTAGAAGCTATCGAGGCCACGATCGGCCGAGATGACTTCAACCACGAGGCCATCCTCCGCTCCCTTGATGGAGCCCTCTCCAACGCTCGCGCCACAGGCGAAACCGAGCTGCAAGCCAAAGCGCTTAGCTTGCGAGGCGACGTCCTCTACAAGATCGGCGCTTACGAAGACTCCATCAGAGACTTCGACGAGGTCAGCGCCTTGCAAGGGAGCCCCGATGAGGAGCTCTTGATCAAGATGGCAGAAGCCCATGTCAGAGCAGGTGACCCAGAGAGTGGGCAGCGGCGCATCGAGACGCTCCTCAGCGTCAACCCTGAGAGCGCCCCGGGGCTAGTCCAACAAGGGCGCCTACACCAGTCCTCTGCAGAGAAGCTCACCGATGAGTGCGAGGAGGCGATGAGCCAAATCATGCCGCACGCAGAGGCAGAGCGGGCAGCCACCATCGTAGACAGGCTCACAGCGCAAGATCTCCTCGACCCGCGTCGCGCGGGGCAGGTATCCACGCTGCGAGAGTTTTTCACCGAGGCAGACGGAGAGCGGCTTACAAGAATCCTGGTCCTTTGCGACGACGCTAGCGTCTACAACCGTAAAGCCCGCGACTCATACGAACGCTCCTTTGAATACAGCGCTGATCCCTTAGGAGCCTACGAGTACATCACTTTGCTCATGAGGGCTCAGAGACCTGAGCACGCCCTCCGCTTTGGTGCTCAGGTCAGAAAGCACCGCCCGGTCCTCGGGCACCACCCGACAACTCTTCAGCTCATCAGGGCGCATGTCGCAGCAGGAGATGGGGCGGGCGCCGGGACCCTCGCTGCCGAGCTCATTCAAGCCACGAGAGACCTGACGCCGGAGGAGTACGCCGTCTGCTGCCGCGCCCTGCAGATGTCTTCGCGGTGGTCTGGACTCTTCTACGCCGGCAACCGAATGAAGTCTGTCGGCACAGCCGCCGACGGGCTCGAGGCCTCTCTCTATCTAGGCCTCGCGCAGCTCGGACGGAAGCGCTACACCAACGCGAGAGCCCTCCTCCGAACCTATGCTAGCTCTGGCGCGCCGGAGCCCTATGAGGGCGCACTGTATGAGGCGTGGACGCTACTCGCGGAGCTAGATCGAGCTGCAGGTGAAGACTTCATGGAGCGTGAGTCGGTCTATGCAGCACTTCAGATAGACCCCGACGGAACCGGCGCTAGCGCTCTATGGATCCGTCTCGCAGAGCTCCAAGAAGAGTCGGGACACACAGGGCTTCTCGTCCCCTTGCGCTCCCTCGCTGAGGCGCTCTGCAGGCAACCCAAGGACTACAACCAGCTCTTCGCGCGCTATAAGGAGCTAGGCGCTCGGGCCTTGAGCGTCGAAGGGCGGGACCTAGACCTCATTTACCAAGACGTCACCAGGGAGCGCCGATCGCTCCCCTTGGTCCCCCTAGACTCATACTCTCTCCTTGACCTCGCACAGCGACACAGAACGGACGAAAATCACCTCGCGGCGATCTCGGTTTGCCGACGAATCCTAGAGAATCTGCCCAACTTCACGCCTGCGATTGACCTCATGATCGACTCGAGGCTCACCCTGGGCCGTATCCGCACGGCGACTGACCAAATCGCGGACCGAATCGATCTTGTAGGACTAGACGAGACCTCCAAGGGCTTCGTCAGGAGGCTCCCCGTCTCCCCCTTCAGCGAGGCGCAACTCCATCGGATCATGCGCGCAGACCCTGCATGGACGGGTCGCCTAGAGATCGCAAAGCGGCTCCGTGCCGAGGGCGCGAGACGTCAAGCGCTCGTCGCATTGGAGAAAGCCGAAGGCATCGAGGCTAGCGCCGAGACGACGCTCCTCTCAGCACAGATTTATGCAGAGCTTCAGGAGCGCAAGCTCGCGCTAGAAAAGCTCGCGAGCATCAAGAGCGGAGACCCGCTCTACAGCGAGGCCCTGCTGACGGCAGTTGAGATCGCTAGCCTCGCAGGCAAGCCTGGGGCCATCGATGAAGCCATCGAGGGGCTCTTGGCAACCGGGGACGTCGCGACCTTAAAGACCTTAGCCAACAAGCTGGTCTTTGATCGCAGGCTCCAAAAGGCGATGCCTGTCTTTGAAGAGATTCGAAAGCTCACGGGTGGCGCTGACGCCTGGTCGCTTGAACAAGAGATCTTGCTGCACCTTGTGCAAGGGAGCGCGAGCCGAGCTAAGGACGCAGCCTCAAGAGCAGAGGCCTTCACGCTCTCACCCATCCCTCCCCTCGGGATGGTGCTTGCGAGCACAATCTCAGGAGACCAAGACGCCCTCGCCCGCGAGTCGCGCTATCTCTTAGACAGCCTCGGGACCTTCACCTCGTCTGGAGGCCGCGCATGGAGAGCGCAGATCGAGGGGGGCGTCGGCGAGGCCATCTTGGCCCTCTTCGCTGGGGACTATGAGCGCGTACTCTCCATCGCTGCGCTTACCGCTGACGACACCCGCCACCTCCCGGAGTGGGCAGTCATAGCCGCCGGGCTCGAATCTGTAGGGAGCGGCAGCGACGCCTCCCTAGTCGACGAAGCAGCGCTCGCCCAAGCGAAGGCGCTGCTCCATGGCACCCCGGAGGACCCCCGGCAACCGGCTCGAGTCCTCGGCGTACTGCTCGCTGCCCAGACGAGCTACTTTGCCCCCTACTCGCTTGAGCAGCTCAATCAATTCACGGGTGAAGAGAGAACAGCGTGGGACGCTTACCTCATAGCGAAGACCCTCGACAAGGGCAGCCAGACCCTCCGCGCAAGAGACGCCCTCTGGAGCTGGGTCCAAAAGGACGCCCCCTTATTTGAGCCTGCGTGGGAGTTGTTCGAGCAACTCGAGCGCAAGCGCATCGGTCACTATGATCACGAAACCTTCGATGCCCTTCGCGCTGCCAAGGCTTTCGTCACCGCCAGAAAGTACCCTAGCGACCTCACCCGAAGCATCGCCCGCTGCTACCAGAACCTGCAGCAAGGCGACATCCCTGCCGCTGTGGGCACAGCACGCACAGCTCAAGAGCTCGACCCTGCGAGCTATGAAGCCAACGCGGCCCTCGCTCACGCGATGCTCCTATCCGGCGAAAGCGGAGGCTCCACCCCCTACTGGATCCGAGCTTGCGAGGCAGCCCCGCCCTCTCACAGGCCGCGGCTCGTCACTGGAGCACTCAAGAGCATGGAGCAGGCGCTCCAGTCGAGTGAGTCCGAGGTACTTCCGTCAGTTCAATCTGGCGCGCTCCAAGAGCTCGCAAAGTTCGCGGGCCAAGACCCCCGCATCCCGATCGCGATCGCACGGCTAGACCTCTTGGAGCAGGCAGAAAACCCTGCTCTCGGAGTCGCACGTGCCTTCCGCCGCCTAGATAACTTCCTCCGCGCAGCAGGTGACGTAGGTCTCGCAGACCTACACTCTGGGACTGAGCGAGCCTGGCTAGAGTTCTACCTGCAATACGGCCCAGAGCAGGCGCTTGAGTTCTGCCGCGAGCAGCTCAAGCTCTCACCAGGAGTTCAGTCCCTCTGGCTAGGTGAGGTGCGCGCTCTCAGCGCCCTAGGCCGCTACAAAGAAGCCCTCGCAGCAGCGAAAGATTTGATGAGGATGTCTCCCACTGGAGCTCTTTACGAGGAGGTAGCTCATTGCCTTCAAGCCTCTGGCGCTTCGGCGAGGGACGTAGAAGATCAACTTCGAAAGGCACAGCGCCTCAGCGACGGCCTCTCCTTAAACGCCAAGCTCACTCGCGCTAAGAGCCTCCTCTCGGTGAAAGGGGAGCGCACCGCGAGCCAGGCAATCACCGTCCTCGCAAAGGCCTGGCCGGCACAGAAGAGAGGGCCCCTGGATGACACCACCTCAGAAGTCGGGCTGCTCATCTCGGAGGGCCTCATGAAGCGAGCACGCGACAGAGACTACCAGCAAGCTCTCCAGTTGCTCACAGCAGTAAAAGAGCGCGGGGCTACCCCGTATGACCGCTCACTCGCAAACGCCCTGCGAGGGCTCTGCAGTCAGCTCAACTCGTAGCTCAAGCCGAAGCCCTGAGGACCTCCTCCATCGTCCCGAAGCGAAACTCCTCAAGGAGACGCTCAAGGCGAGGTAGGGTCTTCTCTAGGTTCAAGTAGTGCCGGAAGTTCGCGCTCAACCCCGCCTTGACGCGCGGCTGGCCTGGATCGAACTCCCAGGGGTGTAGATAGAGGCAAGCTGGACGCCCCGCACGCTCCAAGCTGCGCACAGCGGCGCGCGTCACGACGCCAGGCAGCAGACGAAAGTACCCTCCTCCCCCCATCGGCCAGTTCCTCCCCAAGGCGCGAAGCGTAGAGACAGGGAACTCCAAGAGCTCACCACCAGCGACCTCAATGCGAGAGATCCCCGGCTCAAAGTCGCTGATTCCATAGACCGGGTGCTGGATGGGATGGACGCTAGAGTCGTAGGCGTAGCCCCGCTCCCGCAAGACGTCCACAGCCCACCAAGTCTCGCGAGTCAGCGTGAAGGTAGAGGCGCGGAAACCGCGAGGCATAGGCGCGCCGGCAGCGGTGATGGCTGCCTCTGCCCTAGCCAGATCCTCAACGAGCCCATGCTTACCTAGATCTTGAAGGAAGGCGTGCCTCCAACCGTGGCTCGCGACCTCATGCCCGCCAGCGAGGCAGCGCTCCACCCACTCTGGGTGACGCTCTGCGATCCAACCGAGGAAGAAGAAGGTCGCCTTAGCCCCATGTCGATCTAGCGCGCCGAGGATCGCATTCATCCCCACATCGAGGCGGCTAGGGACGTCGTCCCAGGAGGCCTCGTCAAAGCTCCCCCTCAGGTTGGCGACCTGAAAGTACTCTTCAACGTCAAAGGAGAGGGCGTGCAGCATGAGGCCTCAGCCAGCCAAGCCTACGACTTCATGACGACGGCGCCAGCGCTCTAAAACCAGCAAGCTCCAAAGGAGTCGACCATGATCCCGAGCGCCGCTCTGGTGCTCGACGTTAAGGGCCGCTAGAGCCTCAGGTCTAAACCACCCGGACGGGAGCGAGCGGAGCCCTGACTCAAGCTCACCCCTAAGCGGCCCGCGAAGCCAGGCGCTCACTGGGGTGTCGAAGCCGCGCTTCTTCCCAGCCAAGACTTCCTCAGGGAGCCTTCCATGCATCACTCTCCGCAGCGCGCGCTTGCCCCTCATCCCGCGCATCTTATGAGCGGCCGGAGCGGGAGCGAAACGCTCTACGAGGCGATGGTCCAAGAGAGGGACGCGAACCTCCAAGGAGACAGCCATCGAAGCCCTGTCCGTCTTCATCAAGATGTCTTCCGGCAGCCAAGTTTTCATGTCTACGTATTGCGCCCTGTAGAGGTCATCTCCACATCGAGGACGATCCCAAAGCTCACGATAGACCTGGGCTGGATCATGTCCCTCGACAGCGGCCCTCGCGTCGGTACCTAAGAGCTCCAGCGCGAAGCTGGGGTCTGCCTGACTGACGCTCCTGAAGAAGGCGTCTGCGGGGTGATCCCCGATGTTCTGGAGCGTACTCAAGCCACGTGTCCTGCTGGGCAAGGCTCGCCCGAAAGCTCTTGCGACGCCGCCGGCTCCGACAGATCGGAGGCGCTGCTCCAGACGTACGAAGCCGTAGCGCCGATAGCCAGCAAAGACTTCATCTCCACCGTCACCAGAGAGCGCGACGGTGACCCGCTCCCGAGCCATCCTAGAGACGAGATAGGTCGGAACGGTTGAAGGGTCGGCCAGCGGCTCGTCGTAATGCCAAGCGAGGTCTTCAGCCTCTAAGCAAGCGAGGGGGTCCATGACCTCTTCAAAGTGCTCCGCGCCGACAGCTTGAGCGGTCTTGCGGGCGAGCTCTAGCTCGTCGTGAGAGGCCTCGTCAAAGCCCACACTCAGGGCGATCAGTGGGTCCGCCTCACCCATCATGCTGCTCACGATCGCCCCACTATCCAAACCTCCAGAGAGGAAGGCGCCGAGGGGAACGTCAGCGACGAGGCGGTCTCGTACCACCTCATCCATCAGGCTCAAGAGCTCTGAGTCGCTCTCAGGCGCCTCTAGAGGTTCCAAGGGCAGATCCCACCATCTAGAGACCTCGAGGCCTTCAGAGCGGCTCCAGGAGAGCCTGTGACCAGCCTCTAGTCGCTCGATCCCATCCCAAGCGGCCTTGGGTCCACCGCACCAGCCAAGGGACAAGTAGTCCAAGAGCGCGGATCCACGAATACTGCGCGCCCCATAGCCCCCTGCCAAGAGCGCCTTAGGCTCACTTGCGAACGAGAGCCCTCCCTCGCTCGTAGACGCCCAGTAGAGCGGCTTAATCCCGAGCCGATCCCGCACGAGGCACACCTTAGGATCGCCAGGCCGCCTGTAGTCGACCACAGCGATGGCGAACATCCCGATCAGCCGCTCAGCGAAGCGCGCTCCGTGCTCCTCATAGAGATGCACGATGACCTCAGCGTCTGAGCCGGTTCGAAATTGATGGCCACGGTCGAGGAGCTCAGCCCTGAGCTCCTTGAAGTTGTAGAGCTCGCCATTCAAGACGCACGCGATGTCTCGCGCCTCGTTCCATAGCGGCTGCGCGCCGCCCTCTAAGTCGATGATCGAGAGCCGCCGAAAGCACAAGCCTGCGCCGTCGCGAGCGCTGACTTGTTCATCGTCGGGGCCACGATGCGACAGGGTCGAGCCCATCAAGCGCAGCGCATCAGCGGAGGGGTCCACCCCCGGCCCCGCCACTCCGACGAAGCCGCACATCGCTTAGGCCCCTCCGCTCGTGGCAGGCCTAGGCGCGAGACCGGCCCTGCCGAGCCCGCGGCGCTTCACGCGCATCAGCTTACCGGGACCGGTGGAGCGCTCCGGATACATCGTAGAGTCCGCGAGCTGCCGACGAGCGATGATGGAGAAGGCGACCACGAGCGCGACCCAGTGATAGAAGAGGTCGAAGTGGGCGCGGTTCAGGAAGACTCCGCCTACAACGAACGCAGCCATAGAAGCTTCGAACATCGCCGCATAATTCAGGATCCAGCTCGAGTAGTAGCGACTCGAGGCCAGCTTGCGGACCTTTCGCAGGTCCCAGAAAGACCCGAAGATCAGCAAGACATAGAGCAAGAAAGCCAAAGTCCCGCACTCTGCCCAGATCTGCAGATAGCTGTTGTGAGCGACGTGCACCTTCTGCTCATCGCGCAAGATCGTGCCCTCTTCATCCGGGGCGAAGCGCGAGTACTCACGCTGAAATCCAGAGAACCCGACTCCGAAGAGCGGGCGCTCGAGGATCATCTCACGCGCGATCCCCCACGCCTTCAGGCGGGCACGTGAGGAAGCGTCCTGCTCATACTCCGCGATCGACAGGATGCGCTCTGAATAAGACGACGGAACCATCAAGGCTGCAGCCATCGTGAGGAAGGTGATCGTCCCGATCGCCGCGAACCGGTTCCTCCCTCTCCACGCCAGATAGAGGACGGCAGCACCTAGGGCCAAGAAGCCGCCTCGAGAGTGCGTCATCATGATTGTGATACACGCCATCGGAACGAGGAGGAAGAAAAGCCTCCTCAGGGATGTCCGCTTCTCGGAAGAGGCGATGTGCCAGAGCATCGGGACCCCCATCGCAAGGGCGAGGGCAAAGTCGTTGTTGTCCTTCAACATCCCGCCTGGGCCCTGAATGATCTGCAGCTGACCGAGCGTGGCGATGCCGACAAGCCCCGACTTCAGACTGAAGAAGCCAAAAGAGAGCGCGATAATCCAGATCAATAGTCGCAGCCTCTCTCGGTTGGTCACGATGCCTGTCGTGAACAACGAGATGATGATGATCTTCCCGAACTCCGTGAAACCGCCTGTCACGTTGTCGTCGTACTGGCCAGCGATGACGACGCTGACCCCGACGACGCCCATCAACAAGATCATCACATAACAGCGCCAATCCTTGGCCATATAGCTACGGTCACGAGCAGAGACGAGCGCGCCTGCGAACATGACGATGGCAACATAAAAGGACCAGCGGACCTCTCGGGCGAAGCCCCAAGAGAGGTCCTGCAGGCGCATGTATGCGAGCAGCGAGAAGAGGCAGAGCCCAACGAAGGGCTTACGAAAGCAACTGGGCAGAAGGCCCAGCACCAAGAGCGAAACAAGGAGGTCCCGCATCGGCTTCGATCAGCTCCCCTCGCGCACGAAGCGCTAGCGGAACCAGCCCCTAAACACCTCGATCGAGTCCAAGACGCGGTCGCTCAAAAGGTCGGGGCTTGAGCTCCAAGCCCAGGTCACGAACAGGCAAGAGCTCATAATCATGACGCTAGAGGCACCGACAAGGGTCCGCCGCAATCGCAAACGTCGCGTAGCTCCCCTCGTGCGAATGTGGTTCACGACGCCAAGCACAGGCACCACCATGACAGCGCCGATGTCTCCGGCTCCGCGGAAGCAGTTCCGTGAGTACTCTCCGAACATCGCGCTCGCGAGGCCGACGCCCAAACCAAGGACGATCGAGATCGCGAGTACGAGCCAGGGATCAGGCTCGGTAGCCTCCTTCGGCTCAACCACCTCTTGAGTGATCTGGAAGGGGTTGCCGGTAGGCCCATTCATGATGTCCATGACCTGCTTCTTGTACTGAAGGCGTCCCTCAAGCTCATCGAGGACACCTACCAAGCGAGCGATGTCTGCCGTCTTGAGGCGCACCATCCGGTAGATGTCTTGCCGCTCCTCTGCCTTCTCCAGCTCAAGCCCGTGCGCGTCCTCGAGATGCTCGATCCGAGCGAAGAGCTCTGCTTGCTGGAGCTCTGCAGCCTTGAGCTGACCGTTGAGCTCTACGAAGTCAGGGTTTGGATACCTCTCTTCGCGAATCGTCGCAGCCCTCTCCTGCCGCTCCGTCTCAGCAAGCTGCTCCTCTGCGTCCTTGATCTCCTTCTGCAGCACGCCGTACTTGGAGTGCCCCCGACCATAGGATGCGAGCTCCCCCCGAAGCCTCCCGAGAGCTAAGCGCTGCTCCTGCAGGGACTCTGAGAGATCCACGCCACCGATGGTTGAGCTCCGAGAGAGCTCCTGAGGGATCCCTAAGAGCTGGTCGCTCAGCCCGTCGATAGTGGCTTGAAGGGCGCCGCTCTCGATCCTCGCTGAGTCGAGCTCCTTCTGGTACTCGTTCAGCCGCTCAAAGACGGGGTCCTCGATGCGCACCTGGTTAGCGGAGGGCGAAGGCTGCGTAGGCGAGATGTTGTACTCGCTTCGGAGCTGCGCGAAGTCACGCTCCTCAGCGGCGATCTGCTTCTTGAGCTGGTCCTCCTCACGGAGCAAACCCTGATACTCCGCTGCGATTCGATTTCGGTCCCGCTCAACCTCTTGTTCAATCCAAGCTGTGCGTAGGCCGCGCAAGAACTCGAAGGCTCTTGAGGGGTCCGTGTGGCGGAAACTGATGGTCACGAAGGTGGAGCCCTGCGTTTTCAGGCGCGGCGGCATCGTCACCTCGATGTCGTCTTGAATATCCAAGAGATACTCGTGCTGATCCTGAGGGCTCAGGGCCATGTAGTCCGTCCAACTCTTCATCTGATTGACGACAGAGCGGATCCGAGCCAACGCCTTGATCTGATAGGGGGCGTTATCAGCCTCCCGGAGGCTGGTCGAGGGGCTCACGTTACGCCGTTCACCGGTGTCGAAGACGTTCTCCCTCAGCTCAACCTGAGTCGTGACCTTGTACTTGCGCGGAACAAGGATCGCGAAGCAGACCCCGAGAGTCAGGATGAACGCAAACGGCAAGAGCGCTTGCCAGCGGCGCTTCTTCAGGACCTGCAGGAACTCCTGCAGCTGCCCAGGCGCCTCAATTTGAACCATCGCCATGAGAGCTCCCTAGAACACCCCGCCTTGGTTTCCACGTCTACCTCGGAATCCCCTACCCCCAGCTAGGAACATCGCGTTCCCGAGGCCTGAGACGACCTGCTTGATAGGGAAGACGAGGTTCTCAAGGAAGTAGCCGAACTGAGCGACGATGGTCGGCGGCACGTAGATGATGTCCAGCTCTTGAACCTTCACGTTGAAGGTCGAGTCCCCGGACATCATGTCCTCAACATCCACATAGATGATTAAGGGGTCTTTAGGGTCAGGCCTAATCAGCCTAACCCTGCCCAGGTTAGCGCTAGACAAGAGCGGGCTCGCTCCCCTGACAGCCTCGAAGACAGTGAGATCACCTTCGAACGCCTGCTCGCCCTCACTTTGAACCTCGCCAAAGATGAAGTACTTCTTTCCGTCAGCAGAGATGCTGACCATCGGATCGAGATCACGGAAGATCGGCGAGTACTTCTCCCTAAGGAGGGCCTCAATCTCTGTCCGCGTCAGGCCAGCGACGTGCACAGCGCCTAGCTCAGGGAGCTGCACAGTGCCGTCGATGTCCACCCTCCGAGAGATGTCTTCGATCTCTACGTTGAAGGAGTCTGTGACCGTGATCCTGTCACCGATCGTGATGTAGTTCTCCTCCTCCGCGTTGCCTGTGTAGCGCTTGCCGAAGCCGTCAGTGTTGAGGTACTGCAGCAGGCGCTTGTCGGGGTAGGTGTTGCAAGCGGCGAGGACGCACAAGCCAAGGATGGAGAGGCGCTTGAGGGTTTGCTTCATGAATTGAGGGGACGTGGAGGCCTGGCCTGGGGTAGGCCGGGGGGACACCCCTCTTCATCGGCATGTGAAGGCCTCAGGTTGAGGCTGGAACCGCTCAGCCTGCGTTCACGCGGCCTGCATACTGCGATTCGTAGTAATCACGATACGCACCCGACCTAACCTGCTGCAACCAATCGACTTGCGTCGTGTACCAGTCGACCGTCAGCGGTAGCGCCTTTGAGAATTCATAGCGAGGCTCCCAGCCAAGCTCATCCCTCATCTTGCTGGCATCAATAGCGTACCTACGATCATGGCCAGGGCGATCCTCAACGAAGGTGATCAGGGACTCTGGCTTGTCCAAGATCGAGAGGATCTGCTTCACGAGCTCTAAGTTAGGGACCTCGTTATTTCCGCCAATATTATAAACCTCGCCAGGAGTGCCCTTTTCAAGCACAGCCAAGACGGCCTCGCAGTGGTCACGAACGAAGAGCCAATCCCGGACATACATGCCGTCCCCGTAGATCGGCAGATCCTTGCCCTCTTGAGCGTTAGCGATGACGAGGGGGATCAGCTTCTCTGGGAACTGATAGGGTCCGTAGTTGTTGGAACAGCGCGTGATGCAGGCGGGGAAGCCATGCGTATGGAACGCAGCCCTGACGAAGAGGTCACTAGAGGCCTTACTAGCACTGTAGGGAGAGTTGGGAGCCAGGGGCGTTGTCTCCGTGAAGAAGCCCTCATCTCCCAGCGAGCCATAGACCTCATCCGTTGAGACGTGGACGAAGCGCTCAACGCCGCGCGCCCGGCACGCGTCCAAGAGCACCTGGGTCCCTACTACGTTGGCCTGCACAAAGGGCAACCCTGAGAGAATGGAGCGGTCTACGTGGCTCTCTGCGGCCATGTGAACCACGCTCAAGGGGCCATCACCACAGGCATCGAGGGCGGCCTGGACGTCCTCCGCGCTAGAAACGTCACCCCTGACGAAGTGATAGCCCTCCCACTCCTCTACTGAGCGGAGGTTCTCTAGGTTCCCTGCGTAGGTGAGCGCGTCGAAGTTGACGACCCGCCAATCGGCTCGCGTCTCTGCGAGCATATGGATGAAGTTGGAGCCGATGAAGCCGGCGCCACCGGTGACCAAGACGGTCTGTGTGCTCATCTATTCGCTCCCAAGGTAAGTCCTGAGGGCCTCTTGCCAGGATGCCAGGGGTCTCCCTCGCAGCTGAGTCAGGCGGCCACAATCCAAGACGGAGTGAACCGGCCGCCGAGCAGGCCTAGGGAATTCGTCGGTCGAGCAGGGCTCAATCTTCACCCCCTGCACGCCTGCAGCGGCCAAGGTTTCGCTGGCGAGACCGAACCAAGTGCAATCTCCCTCGCAGGCCGCGTGATAGATAGCCTGATCCCCAAGCTCCAACACGTCCCACAGCGCAGGAGCCAGCTCTAGGGTTGAGGTCGGCGAGCCCCGCTGGTCATCCACGACCTTGAGCTCGTCTCGCTCCTTCGCCAAGCTCAGCATCGTGCCGGGAAAGTGCTTGCCTCGAGGGCCATAGAGCCACTGGGTGCGAACGATGCGAGTCGCCTCAGGATAGACCTCTAGTGCAGCGCGCTCACCAGCCAGCTTCGTCCTGCCGTAAGCAGAGATCGGGTTGGGCTCATCATCCTCGCGGTAGGCCTCACCGCTCTCACCATCGAACAC
The DNA here is from genome assembly GCA_022446815.1 of Planctomycetota bacterium. Classification (GTDB taxonomy): domain Bacteria; phylum Planctomycetota; class UBA1135; order UBA1135; genus JAKVCE01. Next base: position 153,633 of record JAKVCD010000002.1, on the reverse strand, counting down.
GAAGTCTGTCCCGACGATCACCTGCGGCACCCCCGCCGCCTTCGCTGCCGCAGCTATGACCCCACAGGCGGTCCCGTTCACACGGAGTGCGAGCTCCTCTTGCTCCTCAGCAAGATCAACAGCTGTATACGCTGCGGTATGAATGACGCCGGAGAGCTCGCCCACCCGCTCAAAGAGCTCCCCAACCTGCCGCTCATCCGCGAGGTCGACGCCGACCTCTTGGACCCCGGCGGCTTCAGCCAGATCCGTGCCGATCACTTGAACGCCGTCAGGAGCTGAGAGGAGCACCTGGCTCCCCAGCATCCCCGCTGCCCCTGTCACGAGGACACGTTTGCTCTGACTCACAGGAGGCCTCTGGGCTCAGTCGCCCATGTTGTTGGCGCCGCCATCGGCGACGAGGTTTGAGGCGCGGTGCAGAGACTCGAACGTCCCAGCGTCCGTCCACCAGCCATCGAGGACCTCAAAGGTCATCGTGCCGTCCTCGATGTAGCTGTTGTTCACATCCGTGATCTCCATCTCACCCCGCTTCGAGGGCTCGAGGGCTCCGATGATGTCCCACACCTTGCCGTCGTACATGTAGATGCCGATCACAGCCAAGTTCGTCTCCGGCTCTGAGGGCTTCTCTACGATCTTCGTGACGTGCTCGCCGTCGAGGGTCGCGACGCCGAAGCGGTGCGGATCGGGCACCTCCTTTAAGAGGATCTTGGCACCGCCTCCTTGCTCGCGGAAGTTCGTGACAGCCTGACAGATGTTCCCTTCGATCAGGTTGTCCCCGAGGACGACTACGATCGGCTCGCCGGCAGCCCAGTGCTCAGCGAGGCTGAGGGCCGCAGCGATGCCCCCCTCCCCCTCTTGATATGCGTAGTTGAGGTGCTTCAGGCCAAACTCAGAACCGTTGCCCAAGAGGCGCAGGAAGTCACCTGAGTTGCGCCCGCCAGTGACGATCATGATGTCGTCCACCCCCGCGTTCACGAGGGTCTGGATCGGGTAGTAGATCATCGGCAGGTCGTAGACCGGCAGGAGGTGCTTATTGGTGATCTTGGTTAGCGGGAACAAGCGCGTTCCCAGACCGCCGGCGAGGATGACGCCTTTCATGATCGTGGAGAGGAGGGGTTGTGGAGCTCTCTTGGGGCGCTCACGCGCCCCCACTCACCACATCCTATGCCCGGTCTTGCCTCGGGGCAATCAAGCCTCAGCCCCTGGCCCCTCTACCCGGTACCACTCCACGAAGCGCCTGACCCCCTCCGGGATCAGCACCTCCGGAGCGTACCCTAAGCGCTCCTTCGCCTTGGAGACGTCCGCATAGGTGATCACGACGTCCCCTGGCTGCATAGGCTGCTTATCTAGGGCGACATCCAGGCCGAGCGCGCCCGAGATCGTCTCGACCAGCTCAGCGAGGGTCGTAGTCTGTGACTCCCCTAGGTTGTAGATCTCGTAGCCCTCACAGTGATCTAGCGCACCGACCACGCCCTGGACGATGTCGTCGATGTAGGTGTAATCACGTGCTGTGGTCCCATCTCCAAAGAAGGGCAGCGGCTCACCTGCGAGCGCCATGCGAACAAACTTGTGGATCGCCATCTCAGGCCGCTGACGAGGCCCGTAGACCGTGAAGAAGCGCAGGCAGCTCGTGGGAATCCCATAGAGGTGGTGGTACGTGAACGCGTGCAGCTCTCCAGCGCGCTTCGTGGCAGCGTAGGGAGACACCGGGCGATGGATGTCGTCGACCTCCGTAAAGGGAACCCTCTCGTTGGCACCATAGACGCTAGAAGAGCTCGCGAAGACGAAGCGGCAGCCCTCCTGCCTGCGAATGCGCTCCATGAGGAGCAACGTCCCCCGGACGTTCACGTCCTCGTAGTAGAGCGGGTCGAGGAGCGACGGTCTGACGCCTGCCATTGCGGCGAGATGAACGACCGCCTCAAAGCGCCCCTCCTGAAAGAGCGAGTCCAAGCAGGCCTCGTCTCGAATGTCTCCTTCAACAACCTTCGCGCCACTGAGAGCGGCGGCGTTCGCCCGCTTGATCGCAGGGTCATAAAAGTCGTTGAAGTTGTCTAAGACCCAGACCTCATCCCCCCGCGCCAAGAGCGCTTCGACAGTGTGTGAACCGATGAAGCCGGCACCACCAGTGACCAGGATACGCGTCATCTCATCTCCTCCGTTGTGACCGAGCGTCTCACTCTACCGTGACGCTCTTTGCGAGGTTTCTAGGCTTGTCGATATCGCAGCCCTTCAAGAGCCCGATCTCGTATGCGAACAGCTGCAGCGGGACGACGTTGAGGATTGGGGAGACCCACTCGGAGGAGGCCGGGACGTGGATGGCCTCGTCCGCGAGCGCGAGGCTCTCCTCGTCAGAGCCCACGACGATCACGCGCCCTCCGCGAGCCTTGACCTGCTCGAGGTTCGAGCGGACCTTGTCTGCGACGCCACCCTGACTGTTCACCACGAGCACGCTCATTCCGGGCTCAATGAGAGCGATCGGGCCGTGCTTCATCTCGCCAGCGGGGTACCCCTCAGCGTGGACGTAAGAGATCTCTTTGAGCTTCAGCGCGCCTTCAAGCGCCACAGGGTAGTTGACGCCCCGACCGAGGAAGAGGAACCCCTTAGCGTCCTGATTGGAGCGGGCGACCTCACGCACCTTCGCGACAGCCTCATCACTTAAGAGCTGTTCAAGCTGACCACGTAGCCCACGAAGGGCCGCGAGATGAGCGTCCGCCTCGACCTCGCTGAGGGCGCCCTTCGCCCGACCGAGCCTGACAGCAGCGAGGTAGGCGCCGGCGACCTGCGCCGTGAACGCCTTCGTGCTGGCGACGCCAATCTCCGGACCCGCGTCCGTCAAGAGCACGGAGTCCGCAGCTCGCACCAGGGAGCTGCCTTGCACATTACAGATGGCTCCGGTCCGGCACCCGAGCTCCTCCGCGAGCTTCAGCGCCGCGAGGGTGTCAGCGGTCTCGCCGGACTGTGAGATCGCGAGAGCCAGGGTCCCCGGGACGAGGCGCGGCGCGCGATAACGAAACTCGCTCGCATAGTCGGAGTCGACCGGCACACCAGCCAAGCCTTCAATCAAGAACTGAGCGACCAAACCAGCGTGCAGAGCTGTACCGCACCCCAGGACCTGGACGCGCTCGACGCCGCCCAAGTCTTCGTCAGTCCACCCGGAGCCGAGCGCCGCATCCCCTTCCCCCACTCGCTCTGAGACCGTACGCCCAAGAACAGCGGGCTGCTCGTGGATCTCCTTCTGCATGTGATGGTCGAAGCCGGCCATCCCCGCATCCTCCGCGCGCCACTGAATCTCAACGGCAGCGCGCTCTACAGCAGCCCCGTCCGGCCGGGCGACCTCACAGTGCCCCGGCGACAAGCGAGCGACATCACCGTCTTCCAAGAACACGACTTGCTTGCCGTGCGGCAAGAGGGCGAGGACATCAGAGGCGATCCATGCGCCGTCATCCGTAACGCAGACACACAGGGGGGGGCCCTGCTTGGCCGCGACGAGCTCCGGCTCAGGCCCCGTACGTAAGACGGCGATCGCATAGTAGCCCTCGACAAACTGCAGCGCTGCACGGACGCCGTCAGCCAAGCTCGGGCTCAGCCCTTCGCCATCGAGACGCTCGAGTTCGCGCGCGACCAGGTGAACGATCACCTCGGTGTCCGTATCCGAGCGAAACTCCACCCCGCCCTCGATCAGCTCCCTGCGGAGCTCCTGATGGTTCTCAACGATCCCGTTGTGCACGAGGGCGATGCGCCCAGAGTGATCGCTGTGGGGGTGCGCGTTGAGCTCATTGGGCGGCCCGTGGGTGGCCCAGCGAGTGTGACCGACGCCGCAGCGCGCATCGCTGAGCGCCCCATCCTGAAGAGCCTCACTGAGAGCCTCAATCCTCCCGGCGCGCCTGCGGACTGCCACCCCTTCAGAGAGCGCGACCGCCACCCCCGCGCTGTCATACCCGCGATATTCAAGGACGCGGAGTCCGTCCAAGATCCCCTCCAGCGCAGGCTGATCCCGCAGGACCGCTCCGACAACGCCACACATGGGCTACTCCCCCCTCTCGCCTCCTACGCGGCCCTTGAAGTACTCAAGCGTGCGACGCAGCCCGTCCTCAAGCTGCACCTGCGGCTCCCACCCGAGCACTGCGCGCGCGAGGCTAATGTCAGGCTGCCGGACCTTAGGGTCATCCTCCGGGAGCGCTTGGTAAGAGACCGTGGAGCCCGAACCGGTGAGCTCAATGACCTGCTCAGCGAACTCGCGGATGGTCATCTCTCGTGGGTTCCCGATGTTCATAGGGGTGTGATGACCTGACTGCAGCAGTCTCCAGATGCCCTCGACGAGGTCGTCCACATAGCAGAAGGAGCGCGTCTGAGAGCCGTCGCCGAAGACGGTCAGGGGCTCACCGCTCAGCGCTTGCGACATGAACGCAGGGAGCGCCCGCCCGTCATCAAGCCTCATCCTCGGGCCATAGGTGTTGAAGATCCGAATGATCCGCGTGTCCACACCGTGATAGCGGTGGTACGCCATCGTCATGGCCTCAGAGAAGCGCTTAGCCTCGTCATAGACACCTCGTGGCCCAACCGGATTCACGTTGCCCCAGTAGTCTTCCGTCTGGGGATGAACGAGCGGATCCCCGTAACACTCTGAGGTCGAGGCGATCAGGAAGCGGGCCCCCTTCTTACGCGCGAGGCCGAGCGCGTTATGGGTCCCGAGAGAGCCAACCTTCAGCGTCTGAATCGGCAGCTCCAAGTAGTCAATAGGGCTCGCAGGAGAGGCGAAGTGCAAGATCGCATCAACAGAGCCTTCGATGTCGATGAACTTCGTGACATCGTGCTCCATGAATGAGAAGTGCTCCTCATCCATAAGGTGAGCGACATTGTCTTTGTTCCCAGTCAGGAGATTGTCAACACACAGCACGGACCACCCCTCAGCGAGGAATCGGTCGCAGAGATGACTTCCGAGGAAGCCAGCACCACCCGTGATCACGACCCTCTGGCGCATCAAGCCCTCAACCTCATCTGGTCAGTCGCGGAGGCCATCAGGCACCGCCACCCTGGGATTCAAGTCCATCAACAGGGACCCACTCATCCTCAGGGACAGGCTCAGGCTCCACCTTCGGCTCTGCCTCAGCTTCAGGTTCCGGCTCTCTCTCTTGCTCAACTGCCCCCTCTTCCGCCACAGGAGCGGCAGGCTCAGCGGGAGGCGCCCCACCTTGAGGAGTGGCAGGAGCGCTGAGGCCTTCGACGAAGAGAGCGTCCCCCTCACCTAGCTCGAGCTCTAACCCGAGGCCGCGCAGCGCCGTCGCCCCTCCAGCTGTGACCAAGGCCCCCTCTGCCGTGGCGCTAGCACGCGCAGAGCCGTACCAACGGAGCGGAAAGCTACTCGCCCCGCCCTCCACATCGAAGGCCTGAGCCAAAGGAGTCCCGCCATCTGAGAGCAAGGGGAAATGAAGCTCTTCACCAGGAGCCAAGCGGAAGTCAGCCTCCCTGAACATGAGGCGAGCTTCCGCCTTAGACTGATTCTCAACCCGAACGACGCTGGAGTTAAGACGCTCAAGCGCGATCGGTCCAACGTCGGCAGAGAGCAGCGCTCCGCCCAAGAGGCGGACCTGATCTCCTTGCCTGAGGTTCAGGGTGGCGTTCTCCAGCTCAACGAAGGCGAAGGTCGGCTCTAGGCGGCTCTTGGAACCGACGAGCCCTGTCGTACGCCCAGAGAAGACGATCGAGGTCCCTCCCTCCCATAAGATCTCTACTTTTCCGCCGGGGCTGCAGAGCACAGAGGACCCGGAGTGCAGCTGGACCTCCTTGTCATGGAAGGGCAGCGGATAGGCAGCCGTGGCACCAGCGGGCCGCACCTGCACAGGGTCGCCGTAGCGCAAGACCAGGACCTTCTCGACTCCAGGCTTATTTTCTACGACGCCTCTCAGCGCGCCCGAGTCGACAGCACCAGAGACGGCCTGCATGGGCGCAGGCCACTTCTGGGTTTCGATCAGCGGCCAGCGACTGTCCGCCACGCAGGAGGCCAAGAGAGGCAGGAGAAGAGATGCGCTCCGTCGGTGTGCTTGCTTCATGGTGGGTGCTGGGCCGGTAATCAGCTGAAATGCCGCTCCAGGAACCCAGTGTCATGGGTCCCAGCTCGGTAATCACGATGACCGAGGATGTCGAGGTGGATGGGGATGGTCGTCTTAGGGCCATCGATCACGAACTCAGAGAGAGCTCGGCGCATGGTCCGAATAGCCTCTTGACGGGTCGGTCGATGCACGAGCAGTTTCCCGACCATCGAGTCGTAATTCGGCGGGATTCGGTAGCCGCTGAAGCAGTGACTGTCCAATCGAACCCCTGGTCCCCCGGGGGGGACGAAGCTCTCCACGAGGCCCGGGCTCGGCATGAAGTCCTTCGCGGGGTCCTCTGCGTTGATCCTGCACTCGATCGCGTGCCCGCGCACCTCTACGTCACCCTGGTCGATAGAGAGAGGCTGGCCAGCGGCGATCTTGATCATCTCCTGGATGAGATCCAGGCCGGTCACCAGCTCTGTCACGGTGTGCTCCACCTGAATCCGCGCGTTGACCTCGATAAAATAGAACTCACCATTTGGCGCGAGCAGAAACTCCACGGTCCCCGCATTGTGATACCCAGCGGCCTTTGCCATGCGAACCGCAGCCGCGCCTATGCGCTCGCGCTGCTCATCATCTAGCGCGGGAGAGGGAGACTCTTCGATCAACTTCTGATGTCGCCGCTGCACAGAGCAGTCTCGCTCACCTAGGTGCAGGATCTTGCCGAACTTATCACCGAGAATCTGCACCTCGACGTGGCGCGGCCGCTCGACAAACTTCTCGATGTAGACCGTATCGTCACCGAAGGCGGCGTCAGCCTCCGCGCGCGCCGCGTGCAAGCCGCTGATCAGAGCAGGCTCATTGTGGGCCACGCGCATACCTCGCCCGCCCCCACCAGAGGAGGCCTTGATGATCACAGGGAACCCGATCTCCTCCGCAACAGCTCTAGCCTGATCCTCATCAGAGACGGGCCCATCTGACCCCGGCACGACAGGGACGCCGGCTGAGATCGCCATCTCACGCGCGTTCGCCTTATTTCCGACAGCAGCGATCGTCTCCGGGTCGGGCCCGATGAACTCGATCTTGCATGACTTGCAGACCTCGGCGAAGGTCGAGTTCTCGGAGAGGAACCCGTAGCCCGGATGGATCGCGTCCACATCTGCGATCTCAGCTGCAGAGATAATGGCGGGCACGTTCAGATAAGACTGAGCGCTGGGCGCGGCCCCCACACAGATCGTCTCGCTCGCCTGGCGAAGGTAGAGCGCATCAGCGTCTGCCTCTGAGTAGATGGCTACGGTCTCAACATTGAGCTCTGTCGCAGCACGAATGATCCGCTGGGCGATCTCGCCCCGGTTCGCGACCAAGATCCTGTTGAACATGAGCTAGCGCAGCGTGAACAAGGGCTGACCGAACTCGACCGGCTCTCCGTTCTCAACTAAGACCTCCGCGATCTCTCCGGACTTCTCTGCCTGAATCTCATTCATGACCTTCATGGCCTCTAAGATGCAGACGACAGTCCCCTCCTCGACGCGGTCTCCCACGCGAATGAAGGGGTCAGCATCCGGAGATGAGGAGCGGTAGAAGGTGCCGACCATCGGGCTGTTGATGGCCTCCGCTGCGGGGGCCTCCTCGGCTGCGGCAGCCGCCGGCGCCTCAGCCGCAGCTGGGGCAGCGGGAGCGGCAGCGGGAGCAGCCCCACCGAGGACTTGCACGGTGGGAGTGGAAGCAACCTCATCTGAGGCGCCCCTGCGCAAGCGTATGCGCAAACCCTTCTCAGCGTCGTCTACCTCGAGCTCAGTCACGTCGCCACCTTTCATAAGGCGCACGAGGCCCTTAAGCAGCTTGACGTCTATACGTGTGTCGTTGGGATCGGTGATGTCATCCTCCCCGGTCATTTCTTTACGCGCCCCCCTATGGCTGCGCGGCTGATGCAGAGCATACAGGTCCAGCCTACCCAGATCCCAGACTATGAATCACCCGGATTCGGGCGCGCGCCACGTCCCGCTGCGCCCGCCACGCTTCTCCAAGAGGCGGACAGCCTCTATGCGCATGCCTCGATCTACGGCCTTGACCATGTCATAGACCGTCAAGGCAGCGACGCTAGCGCCGGTGAGGGCCTCCATCTCGACCCCAGTCGCGGCCCTGCAGGAGGCCTCACAGCGTATTTTCAGTCGATCCAAGGACTCATCCGCCTCAAAAGAGACCTCCACGAAGTCCAAGGCGAGGCTGTGACACATCGGGATCAGGTCCTGTGTCCGCTTGGCAGCCATCACTCCAGCCACCTTCGAGACCTCCAAGATAGGCCCTTTCGGCCCCCCTTCACTCAGCACCCTCTTGAGCACGCCCTCAGAGAACTGCACGCAAGCCTCAGCTAAGGCAGCTCGGGCCGTCTCAGGCTTCTCCCCAACATCCACCATCCTCGCGCCCCCGGTGTCGGGGTCTAGATGGCTAAAGGCACCTCCACCTTGCTGATCGCTCTCCAAGTCGCTCATACGTTCATCCCTCTGCGGGCTGCCGATCAGGCAGAACTCCGATCATCCTACACACCGCACAGCTCAGAAGCAGCGGAAGTCGAAAGTGTGCCCCACTATTGAGCCATCTGCGACGTACCCTAAGAGGTACGGACACCGCCCAAGACATGACTATGAGATACGCAGCCATCTTCGCCCTCCTCCTCACCGCGCCCGCCACAGCCCAGGAGAGCTCCAAAGACGTGCTCTCTAGGGCTCTCAACGAGGCCACATCACAGGCAGAGGAGATGACCCTCGAAGAGCTCTGGGGCAGGGCCTACAGCCTGAGCGAGAGCTCACTGGACCTCGAAGAGGTCAACTTTGACGCCCTCGTCGACGAGGCGCTGTCTAGGCAGGGTCTCGGGGCTGGCGCGCGGCTCTTCCTCTGCGCGCTGCGACTGGAGGGCGACGACGCCCCCGTTGATTCGCTGATCGCTCACCTGCAGGAGCTCACTGCGAGCGCCAGCCCTGCCCGCAGCGTGGCTGCTCTTGAGCTCCTCAGGAAAGATGAGTTCAGGCTCGCAGATCCAGACCTCCTCGAGGGCCTCATCGCCGACCTCCTCGAGGCCGCGAGCGGCCTCGACACCCCGCCCCTCGTGAGGATGGAGTTCGCGATCACAGCGCACTCCCGCGGCGGCGGCGCTGACAAGCGGGCCGCGCGTGGCGTGCTCTCTGAGTTCCTTCGCTCTGGCGACCCCTCCCTCCGAGCCAAGGCCGCGCTCTCCCTCGCAGAGATCGGCGATATGACCACTGCCAACGACGAGCTGAGCAGACTGGCCACGAGACCCGGTCCTGACGGTGAGCTCGCAGCAGCCTATCTGAAGACAGAGGACGTCCGACGCCACTTAAACCGGGAGGTCGTCAACCAACGCAAGCTGTATGCAGAGCTCCTAGAGAACGGCATCAACCGCGAGGGCAGCAGTGACGATGACCGCGTAGAGAGCCTGATCCGATTGATCCAGGCGCGCCACCTAGAGTCGGACATGCTCGAGCGCGAAGAGCTCATAGAGGCAGCCCTCGCAGGGATGCTCCAGAGCCTTGACCAGCACTCTTCATATATGCCGGCGGAGACATACGGGAAGTTCACTGCCGAGCTCCAGGCCATCTATGGCGGGATCGGCGCCTACGTTGGCATGGACCCCGACACCTCCATCTTCACCGTCACGCGACCGATCTTTGGCGGCCCTGCCTACAACGCCAACATTCAGGCTGGGGACCGCATTGTCAAAATTAACGAGTGGTCGACCATCGGCCACACCCAAGACGACATTGTCAGGAAGCTCAAGGGAGAGCCAGGGACCGACGTCACCATCTACGTGTGGCGCGAGGGAGACGACCCCGAGGCGCTCGAGCTCCCCACCGAGGACATGGCGATCACCATCACTCGAGAGCTCGTGACCATCCCGACAGTCTTTGGAGAGATGCTCCCCGGAGACATCGGCCTCGTCGAGCTCACTCAGTTCAACGAGGTCGCCTCGAGGGAGGTGCAGGCCAAGATCGGAGAGCTCCTAGAGCAAGGAGCCCGTGGCATCCTGCTAGACCTCCGCTCAAACCCTGGCGGACTCCTCCGGGAGGCACGCGGGGTCGCAGACTTGTTCCTTCCCCGACGAAAGCTCGTCGTCACGACGGAGAGTCGCACCGACGACCCCGAGGAGCTCTACACGCGCCGCCCCGCGTTCGTGCCCGAGGACATGCCGGTCGTCGTCTTGGTCAACAGGCACTCGGCCTCCGCCAGCGAGATTGTCGCAGGCGCGCTCCAAGACCACGATCGCGCGATCGTCATCGGCCAACGCACGTTCGGCAAAGGCTCCGTTCAAAACCTCCTGCCCTTCGGGCGGGATGATGTCTCGATCGACGAGAACGGCAACCGACGCCATGACGAGTGGGAGGTGCTGCGCGTCGATCACGATGAAGACGGGGAGTTCGACTTCGCACCTCGGGTCAAGATCACTATCGCCCGCTACCTCCTCCCCTCGGGCCGCTCCATCCACAGAGAGCTGGATAAAGAGGGAACGATCAAGGATCCCGGCGGCGTCCAGCCGGACCAGGAGATCCAGCCTCGACGCTGGCAGGCGTGGCAGCTGCGGGAGATCACACGCCTCACACGCCTCAAGACGGTCAAAGCCTACGCAGAGGACCTCTACGAGCAGGACAAGGGGCGAATGGGGCAACTCGCTGTCTGCGATGACAGAGACAGCTCAAACTACCCTGAGTTCGACGGGTTCTATGACGGGCTAGAGACACAGCTCTCTACGGAGGATGTCCGGCTGCTCGTCCGCCGCGAGCTGCGCCGGATCATCCAGGACGAGCGCGGCTATGAGTATCCGCGCGGAGACTTCCAGGAAGACAGCCAAGTCCAGGCAGCGCTGAAGCACTTCTTTGAGGCCTTTGGCGAGGAGCCTGAGCTTCACCCGGAGTATGCCTCTACGATGCTTCCGCCTCAGAGCGACACGCTGCAGGCACCCATCACCTTGGCGTCCAAGAAGCAGTTCATGCGGGACGCACAGGACCTCATCGCGAGCGCCAAGCTCAACGATGAGATGGACAAGGACACCCTCGAGAAGATCGAGGCCCTCCTCGAAGAGCTCGACTCTTAGGGCTGTCGGCTCTCGCGCGTCTCAGCCTCAGGGCCGAGGAGCACGCCGATCCACCGGGTGCCCTCTTGGCCTTCCAAGATGATCTTGACCATCACGGTCAAGGGGACAGAGAGGAGCATGCCAGCTGGGCCCCAGACCCATCCCCAGAAGATGAGGGAGAGGAACACGACGAGGGGCGATAACCCAAGCTTGCGCCCCATCACTCTGGGCTCGATAACGTTCCCGACCACGGTGTTGATCACGAGGTAGCCCATGAGGATCAAGAGAGCGCTCCCAGGACCAAGCTCAGCCACGGCTAAGAGGACTGCGGGGAGGGCCGCGATGATGGAGCCGATGCTTGGGACATAGTTCAGCAGGAACGCCACCAATCCCCAGAGCACTGCATGGGACAGCCCCATGGCACCCACGAGGACGCTCACACAGGCCCCTGTACCGAGGCTCATGAGCGTCTTAACACCCAAGTAAGCTTGGACGCTGCGCCCCACCGCGCTGGCCTTTTGCAGCGGGTTCTCATCCCCAGGGAAGGCGCTCCGAAGCTTGGCCGGGACCCCAGCCGCCTCGAGCAAGATAAAGACCGTAGTGAGCAGGATCAGAAAGAGGTTGGACACCACGCCAACGAGCTCGTTCAAGACCTGCCCCGCGAAGGACATCGCCGCGCCGGCGTCGAGCCACTCACTCACCTCAGGCATCGCAAACTCAGTCCCGAGCTGATCTAGCTTTGCCTGCACAGCCGCTTGATGCTCAGGGAGCTTCTCGCTGAAGTCGTTCACGCTGGTCCCGACGACTACCCCGAAGCCCATGAAGAGCCCTAAGAGCAAGAGGACCGTCAAGCCGACGGCGAGCCCGCCAGGGATCCGCATCCCCTGAAGCCAACGAACGAGCGGCATCGCGAGGACAGCGATCAGGATGGACAGAAGAAAAGGCAGGAGAACACTCCCTGAGGCCTTGAGCCCGGCCACGAGGATCACGAGGCAGGCGAGGGTCAGGAGCAAGCTCTGGCGCGGTCGATCCGGTGAATTCATGCGCACACCCTAGAGGACCCGTGGACCTTAGGCCAACGGGAGAGTGACGCTACTCAGTCGCCGCTGCCGCCTGAAGGGCGCGCAGGGATCTCGGGAGGCAGCTTGAGCTCGTAGCCCTCTACAAAGGCCTCTTCGAAGTCGAAGCCATCTCGAAAGTCTTCGACCGAGTCAGTCTCTTGCCGATTGAGCATCCCTGCACGAACCAAGACAAAGACGATCTCACCCCAATCCACGGTGCGTGAGAGTCCCCAAGAGCGCCAAACATGCGCAGCCATGGGCCCGAAGGTATCTAGTGCGTGAGCCCGAAGTCCTTGGAGGAGCTCCTGACCTGTGACATGTCGATCTTGCCCCTCACAATTCTCTCGACCAGCGATCTTGACCGCGGGCTCTAACGACTCAAAGACGAACTGGTAAGCCGCTGGAGCGTACCGGCCGTCATCGGCGGCAATTTTATGTAGGGGGTCGCTAGGCATGTCTGTGCAGGGCGGCTTTAACGCGCTGGGTGCGAGGCAGCCATAGCAGCTTGTAGCTCTGAGAGAGCGCGATCCAAGACCGCCTCCGGGGCCAAGTTTGAGTCTAGCTCCCTGCGCGCTCGCCACAAGCTCTCAGCGCCGCGCCTCACGGCACTTGGAGCGTTCGCGCAGCCAAGCACTTGTTGCGGGAGATCACCATGAGGGAGCTCCTCTGCGAGAGCCCCGGCCCCAAGGCGAGCTAAGTCTCTCAGCACATCTACGCACAAGTCGATGAATCCCACCGCGCGTCGCCTAGCGAGTGCAGCCGGGGTCCCCTCTCCAAGCTCTCCCTCAAGCGCCAAGATCTGAGGAGTCGCCGCGAGGGCGTCTAGATCCCCGGACAAGACCTCTGTGAGGAGCCGACGCTCAGCCACCGCGGAGCGCCTGGCCCAACGAAGCGCACGCCCGGGGGCAGAGGAGACCCATCTAGAGATACGACCGGAGGTCTCAGCGTCAAAGCCAGCGTCCATCAAGACCCCCGCACAAGTCTCCCGCTCAGGCGACTCGAAGCCCACTTGGACGCACCGACTCCTGACCGTGTCTAAAAGTCGCGAGGGGTGGGCTGTCACCAACACAATGCAGCATGAATCCCCCGGCTCCTCCAAGGTCTTGAGCAGCGCGTTCTCAGCCTCACGGGTAGCTAGCTCCACATCTCGAAGGATGACGCCTCGCCAACCGCCCTCTGCAGGCCGCAGCGAGAGGAACTCCTCAAGACAGCCGCCATCCTCTTGCTCTCTACGAGCGATCCTTCCGATCTTGATTCGGTCGCCCCCCTCCTCTTCAGGATCGACGACGAAGAGATCACCGAAGCTCCCTGCGGCCAAGCGCCGACATGCGCCACACTCGCCGCAAGGCGGGCCTGGCCCCCGCTCGCAGAACAGGCCAGCGAGAAACCAGCGGGCCGCCATATGCTTCCCGATCCCGTCAGCCCCTGTAAACATAAGCGCATGGGGCAGGCGCTCATCTCGGGCTGCAGACCAGAGCCCCTCGATCTGAAGGTCGTGCCCTTCCGGTCGCTCAAGCCCCACGCTCAACCTCCTGCATCACACGCGCCGCGACCTCATCAACGCTCCCTTCACCGTCCACGCTCACGACCCAGCTGATCTCGTCCACACAGCGCCGGAAGCCCTCCGCAACATTCCGCTGATACTCCAACCCGCGGGCCTCAATCCGATCATCATCGCCGCCGCGCCGAGAGGCGGCCCGATCAGGGTCCACCTCAATCACGACGCACAGGTCCGGGGTCGGGTCGCCCGCCCAGGTCGTAAGGAGCGCTAGGACCTCGTCAAAGTCGAGTGCACCTGCGTGGGCCTGATACGAGAGGGTCGCCGGGTGAAAGCGCTCACAAACGACATCCCTCCCTTCCGCGAGGGCTGGCGCCACCAGCTCTGTGAGGAGCTGCCTGCGCGCTGAGGCGAAGAGGAGAACCTCAGAGGGAGGTCCTATCTCAGCCTCCCCATCCAAGAGGAGCTCACGCAATCGCTCGCCAAGGGCCGTGCTCCCGGGCTCCCGCAGATGGAGAGGCCCCATCCTGCCGGCAGCCTCGGCACTCTGGGACAGCGCCTCAAGCAGCCTGTGGGCCTGGGTGCTCTTCCCACAGCCGTCGATGCCGTCGAGGACGAAAAATCGACCCCGCCCTCGCTCTTGCTGCGGCGTATTCATGGGAGCATCCTAGCTTCCTGAGACCAACATCGCTTCATCGTGCCCGACACTCCCTCACTCACCGACCGGCTCCGCGACCGCATCTACGGCGACGACATCCACCCCTATGATGTCCTCGAGCGTGAGGTGCGCAGACGAGTTGAGCCTCACCACACCCTATTCGAGATCGGATGTGGTCGTACCGCCCCGCTGCTGCGCCACTTCCTCGGGGATGTGGACAAGCTCTGGGGTATCGACCTGGTCGACTTTCGCGCGGATGATCTCCCAGAGGGGATCGACATCCACAACGCAGACGCTGGCAATACGGGTCTCGAAGACGCCTCAGTCGACATCGCCTACTCCCGCGCTGTGATGGAGCATGTGGAAGACGCCGACGCTGTCTTCCGGGAGGTCGAGCGCATCCTCCGGCCTGGAGGGAGCTACGTGTTCCTGACACCCAGCCTCTGGGACTATGCCTCGCTGATCTCGATGGCCATCCCAAACAGCCTCCACCCAACGATAGTACGCATCACTGAGGGGCGGGAAGAGGAGGACGTCTTCCCTGCGCACTATCAGTGCAACACTCGCGGAGCTGTCCGCCGCCTCTGCAGCACCCACGGGCTCGAGGCCGAGTCTGTCCGCTTCTTGAGTCAGTACCCCTGCTACTTCCAGTTCAACCCTGCGCTGTTTCTGTTGGCCGCCGCATACGAGAAGCTTACCTGCGCGACAGAGCTGCTCGCCCCTCTCCGCGGGTGGATGCTCGCGGTGGTCACGAAGCCTCAGCCGTCGAGCTCCTCTAAGAGCTCTGCCGCCGGCTCGTTGTCAGGGTCGTAACCAAGCGCCTCCGCCGCGCGCTCACGAGCTTCGCGAGCTCTCCCGAGCTCCTTCAGCGCGCGCGCCTCTCCTGCCAAGCAGACTCCCCGCTCTTCATTGCTCATGGGCTCAGGCCCCTCAAGGTTGAGGGCCGCGGGCACCCTCTGCGCGACCTGCCACTCACGCAGCGCCTCATCCCACCGCTCCAGCTCGGCCAAGGCCTCAGCCCAGTCCATGTGATGACCCCTGGAGAAGGGATCGATCTCGTTCGCCTGCCGAAGCAGCTCCGCAACCTCTGCCCACCGCTCACCTCCAGCGTGCCAGCGCGCCATGTCTCTCCGAGCCCTGTAATTGCCAACGTCCCACCGGAGCCGCCGTTCAGAGGCAGCCATCGCCTCAGCCTCCCTACCGGCCTTTGAGTGCATCTCAGAGACTAAGAGCTCTGCAGCCATAGACGGGTCATCGAAGCCCGGGAAGAGCTGCTCTGCGACCTGGTAGTGCTCCAAGGCCTCCTCATCCTCACCGAAGGAGGCGAGCGCACGACCAAGCCCCACCCGTGCCCGAAAGTCTTCACCCCCAGCTTTGAGCCCACGGCGCCACAGCCGGACAGCCTCGCGAGGGTCTGCGGTTGCCAGAGCCATCTCAGCTTGCAAGAAGAGCGAACGCGGCCCCTGCAAGCCAGCGTCTCGCAGTCGACGCAGCGCATCCTCGGCGTCCACCCTGCGACCGGCCTGCCAAGAGCCCCAAGCTTGCGTGCTGACGTCTTGCTGCCAAGCGAGTCGCGCAGCCTCACCTGAGGGAGGGGCCGGCGGGGTCTCCAGCCGGAGCCGAACGAGGGTCCGAGATGTCCAGCGTGGCTCAATCTTCAAGCCCGCGATCTTCTCATCTACGAAGCGGAGGAAGCGCGCGTCCACCTCCTCAGGCGTCATATCAAAGACCTCCCGGAAGGCGCCGTCGAGGTCGCGTCCACGGTTGAAGGCCTCAAGGATCTTCACGAGAGGTCTGAACCCGTGATCGCGAACGAGCATCTCTACGAGCAGGCCACCTTGATAGTAGCCAAACAAGATCCGCGGCCCTCGGAAGGCCCGGTTCAGCTCTCGGACAGGGATCAAATCACTGTTGGCGCGAGAGTCGATCAGCTCCCGCCGCATGTTCCTCGTCCAGCTCGGATCCCGATTCACTTCCTCCCACGTAGCGATCCCCTCCGTAATCCACCGAGGGCAGCGGTTCTGGGAGAGGCCCAGGTGAATCACGTGAGAGAACTCATGAAAGGCAGTCCGAGCCCATGAGAATCGACCGCGCATAGCCGACAGCGGCGAGACGCTCGTAACGACGGGCCCAAAGCAGACGCCGAGGGCGGGGAAACCTTCGAAGCCTGTTGAGCGCACTGAGAAGTCGCCGAGCTCCCTGAAGACCTCAATCCGAACGGGAGGTGGCGTGTACCCATACCTCACAGCGAGTTCTTCTCGCGCCTCGACATAGAAAGGCACCAGGTAGACCTCAAAGACCTCTGCCGCATCGGGAGCCCAGGCGAAGATCAGGTCCCCGTGCTCGCTCTCAGTTTGTTCCGCGAGCATTCGATCCAGCACGAGCGTCATATTGTTGCGCCAGGCGTCTTGCCTGAGGCCAGCGGCCCGCCCGGCCTCCTTGAGAGCTTCGCGAGCCCCGTCCTCGTCGCCAGAGTTAGCGAGGGCCCGACCGAGCTGGGTCCAAGCCTCGTAGTCGGAGTCGTCGCGCTCGACAGCACGCTGCAAGAAAGGGACGCCTTCAGCGAAGCGATAGAGCTCGACGAGGTGCCTTCCGACCTCTCGCTCCGGGCGCGCGTCACCAGGGTCCGCCTCTGCGAGCGAGGCCAAGAGCTCCTCGCAACGATCTCGACGATGCTCAATCCAAGCCATCGCCGCGTGCAGGGTCACGACCTCTCTGCGCCCGCCTGCCAAGGAGTCCAGCTCCTTGAGCCGAGCCCGAGCGCTCGGGAGCTTCCCGTCAAAGAGATCGAAGGCGCAGGCCTCAATGAGCACTGCGACCGAGCGCGGACTCGACTCGAGCGCCTTCATCATCAGCTCTGAGGCCGGCTCTCGCGACTTCTTCCAGTTCACCCTGCGGAGACGAAACAGGCCAAGCAGGGCGTCCGTGTTTCCTGGAGCAAGGTCCAGCGCAGAGCGGTACCGAGCCTCCGCTGAGATCTGAGCGTCTGCGACCTCTCTATAGGCCTCGAAGAAGAGATCACCCATCGCGACGTGGAGGGCTGCCTCGGCGCCTCCCGAGCGCTTCGCCAGAGCCTCAGCCTCCAAGAGAGTCATGTTGGCCGGCTCTAAGAGCCCGAGGGCCTGCTGACAGCGAGCCTTCCCAAGGAGCCCCTGCCAATCTTGACCACGGGAGCTCTCTGCCCCTGCCCGAAGGATGCCCATGGCGCTCTCCCTATCTCCACCCCCTAAGAGAGCACGCGCGAGCACCCATGCATCCTCTCCATGAGTAGCAGGAGAGAGGCCAAAGTCCGGATCGCCGGCGAGCTCTAACGCCTCCTCATACCTGCCCAGAGATAGATAGACCTCCCCTAGATGCCGGGCGACGTATCGACGGACCTTCAAGCCCGCGAGGCCCTCCCGAGCATCTCGCAACGCGCGCAACATGTCCTCTTCAGCCGCGCCCCAATCACACATATCTGCCCGACAGCGCCCGCGCATAGCTCTGCTCATCGAGTCCTCGGGCTCGTCCCTCAGGAGCCCTTTGAGCACCCCTAGAGCCTCCTCTAGCCGGCCTCTCCTCCGCAACCGGTCTGCCTCCTCGCGCTCCTCCTCAAGGAGAGCCTCAAGCTCCGCCTCACTCTCCTGTACCCCGAATGCGCCCGGGACCGCGAGGCAGAGCGCGAAGCAAGCGCCCAAGGCGAAGGTCAAAGGCGGAGTGCGTAGATGCTGCAGGCTCATCCCAGAATTGTAGTAGGCAAAGGATCCCTGTCCCTCTGTCCTTGTTCGCGAACCTTCAATTATGTACGAGAGAGGCTCATGTTCACCCCGCGGATCAGCCAGCTCCTCGCCCTAGGGCTCCTCCTGCTCCTCCCAGGAGGCTGTAACACCACAAAGGGCTCCCTCCGGAGCGAGCTAGAGCGAGCTGACGACCGTCAAGCGGGACGCCTCACAGTGCGCCGCGATCAAGGCGAACAGCGCCGTCCCAGCGTCACAAAATCGCCCTCCATCACACCAGCTGGCATCACCCAGACGATCCACCGACGCCCTGAGTGGGGCGCGCGCCCGCACAAAGCCAGCAGGGTCAATGTCGTGGGCGGTCGCTGGGAGAAGATCACCGTGCACCACTCAGACGAGGTAGGTGCGACCGTGTTCAACGGGAGCTTCTCGCAGAGCGCACATGCTGTCCGCAGCATCCAAAGGTACCACCTAGACGTGAACGGCTGGGGAGACATCGGCTACCACTTCCTGATCGACGCGCGCGGCCGAATCTTTGAGGGTCGTGAGCTCACCTGGCAGGGAGCTCATGCTGGCAACAGCCAGAAGAACCGACGGAACATTGGGATCTGCCTCCTCGGCGACTTCAACCACGGCGCCCCCTCCACCGCGGCGTGCGCAGCCCTCGAGGGGCTGCTAGACGACCTACGCCGAGAGAACAGCATCCCCCTCGGGAAGGTCTTGCTGCACTCAGACCTCAGCAACACAGAGTGCCCAGGCAAGCACCTCTCCGCATGGGTCAAGTCCTATCGCGGCTCATAACGCGTCCGCTCAGGGACTGATCGTCAGCGGGCTCAGCCCGGCGCGTCGAGCAGCGCGAGCTCCGCGTCGACCATCATCTCGACTAAGCCATCGAAGGTGACCGTCGGCTCCCAGCCCAACCGCTCTTTCGCGCGGCTCGCGTCTCCGACGAGGAGGTCCACCTCGAGCGGACGAACGAGCGCCTCCTGTGTCTCGACGTGCTCCTCCCACCGGAGCCCGACCCGCTCAAAAGCACGCGCGCAAAACTCTCGAACGCTGTTTGTCTGACCGGTAGCGATCACGTAGTCGTCCGCCTCGTCTCCCTGGAGCATGAGCCACATAGCTCGAACATAGTCGCCCGCGAAGCCCCAGTCCCTGCGAGCGTCCAGGTTGCCAAGATAGAGTACGTCTTGCAGGCCAAGTGAGATCCTGGCTGCCGCCTTCGCGATCTTGCGCGTGACAAACTCCTCGCCTCGGCGCGGCGACTCATGATTGAAGAGGATTCCGCTGCAAGCAAAGACGCCATACGCCTCTCGATGCTGAACTGTCGTCCAGTGGGCATAGAGCTTAGAGAGCCCATAAGGGCTCTGCGGCACAAAGGGCGTCATCTCATTCTGAGGCGTCTCTCGGACCGCGCCAAACATCTCCGAGCTCGAAGCCTGATAGAAGCGAGACTCCGGACAGACGTGCCTCATCGCCTCTAGCATCCGGGTAGCGCCGAGAGCCGTGACCTCGGCCGTCAATACCGGCTCAGCGAAGGAGGTGGGGACGAAGGACTGCGCGGCGAGGTTGTAGATCTCATGCGGTCGGCAGTCTCCCATCACGCGCTGCAAGCTCGACTGATCGATGAGATCGCCATACACGACCTCGACGTCGCTGAGGATCCCCTGCACGCGCTCCAGCCGCGGCATGCTCGAGCGCCTCACGAGGCCGAAGACCTCGTACCCCTTCTCCAAGAGAAACTCAGCTAGATAGCTCCCGTCCTGCCCCGTGAGCCCAGTCACGAGCGCTCTCTTGCGCTCGCTCACCCGAAGGCCCCTAGCCAGTAGAGCACGCCTAAGCCCAACGCCACTCGATACCAACCGAAGAGCCCTAGCCCCCGCTCACGGACCCAAGCGACGAGGAAGCGCATGGAGAGGACTGCCGAGACAAAAGCCGCTACGAAGCCCGCCGCCATGACCATCGGCGAGTATGCGCTAGCGAGCGCCTCCCTAGCGGCCCAGCCCTCATAGACGCTCGCAGCGAGCAGAGTTAAGAGTCCGAGCAGGAAGCTGAACTCCACCGCCGCTGCGACCGAGAGGCCGACGAGGACACCGCCGAGGATCGTGACGAGGCTGCGGCTCGTCCCTGGCCAAAAGGCGGCGCACTGGAGCAGTCCGATCCCAAGCGCACCGGCCAGCCCGAGGGTAGAGAGCTCCCGCCCCCCCGCCTCCGGGCGCATACGCTTTCCCAAGAGCAGCAGCACGACGCCACCGACTAGCCAAGCCCAAGCTACGGGAGTGAGCCCAAAGAGCTGAGCCCGGATGGCGTCCTTAGCGAGCAAACCGATGATCGCGGCTGGCATGAAGGCAACTAGGATCGCCAAGCCTAGAGACCGCCCCTCTTGATCTTGACCGAGGAGGCCCCTGAAGAGCTGCTTGCAGCGCGCAGGGTATAGCGCCAAGACGGCGACGATCGCTCCGCCTTGGACGCAGATGCTCCAAGCGTCTGCGGCCTCACCGCGCTCGATCCCTAGCGCCCGCTGCGCTAGCAGCAGGTGACCGGTCGAGCTGATGGGCAGAAACTCTGTGACCCCCTCAACGAGCCCGAGAAAGAGCGCCTCTAGGAGCTCCATGCTCCCTACAGCGCCCGCGCCGCCTCGCGCGGATCGATCGCCTCGAGGTCAAAGGCTGCCGCCACCGGGCCGCAGGTCAGCTGACCACCGACAGTGTTCGCCGCAGAGGCCAGTTCTGCGCTCGTCTCAATCGCGCCCTTCACCCCGAGGTTCGCGAGCTGCAGGATCCAAGGGAGGGTGGCGTTGGAGAGGGCGAAGGTGCTCGTGCGAGGGACCGCGCCAGGCATGTTTGCCACGCAGTAGTGAACGACCCCTTCCACCTCAAAGGTCGGATCGTCGTGAGTCGTAGGGCGACAGGTCTCAATGCAGCCGCCTTGATCCACGGCGACGTCGACGATGACCGCGCCGGGCTTCATCAAGGACAAGTCATCTCTGCGCACGAGCTTGGGCGCTGCCCCCCCGGGGATGAGCACAGCGCCAATCACGAGGTCTGACTCTTTAAGGGCGTGTCGAACCGCCATAGGGGTCGAGTACACCGTCCTGCAGTTCGGAGGGAGGATCTCATCTAGGTAACGGAGGCGATCGAGGTTGATGTCCAAAATGGTCACATCGGCACCCATACCTGCTGCCATCCTAGCTGCCTGCGTCCCCACCACGCCGCCTCCTAGAATGAGCACGCGAGCAGGGGCGACACCGGGGACTCCACCCAACAAGGTCCCCACGCCGCCGTGGTGCCGCTCGAGGCACTTGGCGCCGTCCTGGATCGACATACGCCCGGCGACCTCGCTCATGGGCGTCAGCAGCGGGAGCGCGCCGTCGAGCTCCAGGGTCTCATAGGCGAAGCAGTGGGAGCCCGTTTCGATGAGCGCGCGCGTGAGGCGTTCATCTGCGGCGAGGTGCAGGTAAGTAAAGAGGATCTGCCCAGCGCGCATCCGCGGCCACTCTTCCTCGAGCGGCTCCTTCACCTTGATCACCATCTCAGCCTGGGCCCAGATCTCCTCGACGTCCTCGATGATGGTCGCGCCAGCCCGGACATAGGCAGAGTCAGCTTGGCTGCTCCCGATACCTGCGCCCGCCTCAACGACGACGCTGTGACCTGCCGCGACGAGGCGGTCGACCCCCGCAGGGGTCAGCGCGACGCGGTTCTCCTGTGCTTTGATCTCTTTTACGACGGCGACCTTCACCTGATGCCTCCTAGGCTGTTTCCAGCCGCCCTTAAGGCGGGCGGCGAGGGCGCAGAGCATACGCTGAGCCAAGGCTCCCGAGAAACCCTTGCTACCAAGGATCCAGACCCTATCATCCTCGACCCTTAAGAGCGGAGCCTCGGAGGCCTCAACAGCCCCCTCCGCTCGGCCCGGGGGCGATTAGCTCAGTTGGTTAGAGCGCCACGTTGACAACGTGGAGGTCACTGGTTCGAGTCCAGTATCGCCCACCATCCCCCATAGGGGGCGTGGCCCTGCGAGAGACCTTGCGGTCCTCACAAACCTTCCCCGCCTTGCCACGTAGAGGTCTAAGCACACTGCCAGGAGACTACCCATGATGCAGCCTTTGTTCTTCCTCTCGGCGCTCACCGCAGCCGCGCAAGACCCTATCCCCGAGCTCGAGGAGGTCCTCCGCAGGCTCACCCCGGAGGAGCGCGTGACGAGACGCGTCACCCCGGAGTCCATGGTCGTCAAACACGCGAGCCCTGCCGTCGTCTTCATCGAGACGGATCAGATCGTCGAGAGTCGAGACTTCTTTGGCCGCTTGATGCGGCGCGAGGCGAGCGGCTCTGGCTCCGGCTTCGTGCTCAACGAGGAGGGCTTCATCGTCACGAACAACCACGTGATCTCAAACGCCCAAGGAATCCAAGTCAGCTTCGCCGCAGGCGTAGACGAGGCGAAGTACACGGCAGACGTTGTCTCTACTGTCCCCGAAGAAGACCTCGCGCTCTTGAAGCTCCGCAACCCTGAGGGAAAGGCCTTCCCCACGGTCCCGATGGGGACGAGCTCTGACCTTATGATCGGCGAGAAGGTCGTGGCGATCGGGAACCCCTACGGACACACCCATACTGTCTCCACAGGCATCATCTCTGGCCTGCACCGGAACGTGCAGATCGCCAACCCAAGGCTCACCTTCAACGACCTCATCCAGACGGACGCCTCCATCAATTTTGGAAACTCTGGCGGCCCCTTGATGAACATCAACGGCGAACTCATCGGCATCAACACAGCCGTAAACTCCCAGGCTGAGAACATCGGCTTTGCGATCCCGGTAGACCGGGTCATGCTCGTGCTAAAAGAGCAGCTCCTGAAGCCTGACGCATACAACGCATGGCTTGGCTTCAGCGTCTTGGACGACTCACCAGAGGTCGGCGTCGTCAGCCCGCACAGCCCCGCGTCAGAGGCTGGCCTCAAGCCCGGTGATGTCGTCATCGCTATCAACGGACAAGAGGTTCAAGACATGAACTCCTTCCGCTTCCAGCGTCTAGAGGTCCAGGCTGGCCAAGATGTGCAAGTCACCGTCAAGCGCGGCAGGAAGGAGCGGGGATTCAGCTTGCGTAGCTGGGACTGGGTGGACGGCCTGCTCTATGAGGACCTCGGGCTAACGGTCGAGAGATACGTCGCAGGGCGCCGCCCATATGTCCAGATCAATAGAGTCCGCCCTGACGGACCAGCTGATCAGATCGGCCTCGCCCCTGGAGATATCGTCGACGGCGTGAAGCCCACCGAGGGACGCCTCTCACGTGCCTGGAGGGTCTTTGAGCGGGACAGCTTCGCGAGCCTCATCCAAGCCCTCCAGCCAGGCACGGCCCTAGAGATCGACGTCTACAGGGACACAGAGCGCCTGAGAGGCACCCTCGTAACGGACTGAGCCCGGGAGAGGGCCCCCCTCCCCCAAAGGGAACGCCTCAGGCGAATTCACCACGCCCAAAGGCCCCGTCAGGCCGATGAGGTACCCTAGAAACGTCCCCAATGCAGTCCCTCATTCAGTTCACCGAGCGCTTCGGGAGCATGCTCTCCCGGGCTCTGCTCACCGTCCTCTACTTCGCCGTCCTAGGCCCCTTCGCGATCCTCTACCGACTCTTCGCAGACCCCCTCCACCTGCGACGCCGACCGAGTGGAAATTGGACAGCCTGGAAGGACACGAACTCCAGCCTGAACGCCGCCAAGCGGCAGGACTGAACATCCCTTGAACGTCCTCGGCCTCTCTTTCTACTACCACGACTCCTCCGCGGCGCTCGTCTCTGACGGGGCCCTCGTCGCCGCGGCAGAGGAGGAGCGCTTCAGCCGCGTAAAGCACGACCCTGGCCTCCCGCACCTCGCCATAGACTTCGTCCTCAAGCAGGGTGGCCTGAGCATTGACGATGTCGACCACGTCGTCTTCTACGAGAAGCCCTTCATCAAGTTCGAGCGGATGCTGCTCTCCGCGATGGCCACCTTTCCCCGCTCCAGCGCGGTATTCCGTGAGTCCATGCAGCGGTGGGTCACAGACAAGCTCTGGATCAAGTCTCACCTCGTCCGAGAGCTTGGGATCCCCTCCTCCAAGCTGCTCTTCGCAGACCACCATGTCTCCCACGCAGCCTCGAGCTTCTTCACCTCCCCCTTCGAAGAGGCGGCCTTCCTCACGGTAGACGGCGCCGGCGAGTGGAGCACAGCCACGATGGGCATCGGTCGCGGTAACAAGCTCGAGGTCACGAAGGAGCTGCGCTTCCCACACTCCCTCGGCCTGCTCTACTCTGCCTTCACGGCCTACTGCGGCTTCGAGATCAACGAGGGCGAGTACAAGCTTATGGGGATGCACCCCTACGGAGAACCCAAGTACACCGACAAGATCTACGAGCTCATCGACGTGGCAGAGGACGGCTCCCTGTGGCACGACATGCGCTACTTCGCGTACCACCGCTCGCGCGACACGACCCTCGCCCCGGCCTTCGCGGAGCACTTCGGCAGGCCCGCTAGAGACCCCAAGCTACAGGACAAGTCCCTCGACCCCTACTACTGCGACATGGCGGCGAGCATCCAACGCGTGACTGAAGAGGTGCTCCTCAAGATGGTCACCAAGCTCCACGAAGAGACCGGGATGAAGAACCTGGTCACAGCCGGCGGTGTGGCGCTGAACTCGGTCGCCAACTTCAAGATCCTGCGTGACGGGCCCTTTGAAAACGTATACATCCACCCCGCCCCCGGAGACGACGGCGGCGCTGTCGGTGCAGCCTACTGGGCATACAACCACCTCCTTGAGCAGCCGCGCGGCCCCGCGCTCGACCACGCCTACCTCGGCTCGAGCTATACGGACGAGCAGATCGAGGCCTTCCTCGAGAAGAACGACATCACCTTCGAGAAGATCGAGGACGACGAAGAGTTCTACGACTTCGTGGCGCGCTCGCTCGCTGACGGCCAGGTCTGCGGCTGGTTTAGAGGGCGCTTTGAGTGGGGACCGCGCGCCCTCGGCAGCCGCTCCATCATCGCCGACCCCCGCAAGCCTGAGATGAAGGAGAAGCTCAACGAGAAGATCAAGTTCCGAGAGGCCTTCAGGCCCTTCGCCCCCTCTGTCTTAGAAGAGCGAGCTGACGAGTTCTTTGAGTTCCCTGACGCCGAGCGCCACTTCCCGGCACGCTTCATGCTCTACGTGTGCCCTGTTCGCGAAGAGAAGCGTGACGTCCTGCCGTCCATCACGCACGAGGACGGCTCAGGCAGACTGCAGACGGTCTACAAAGAGACCAACCCGGGCTACCACCGAATCATCGAGCGCTTCGGAGAGTTGACCGGCGTCCCCGTCATCATGAACACCTCCTTCAACCTGAAGGGGGAGCCGATCGTCGAGGACCCAAGCCACGCCTTCAACACCTTCAGCCTCTCGGGCATGGACCTGTTGTTCATGAACAACTACATCGTCCGCGCAGACGCGAAGAAGAAGATCGCAGACACGCGCTTCACCCTCCGCCACGAGGGAGACTCCGTCACAGAGATGGTGAGCTGAGGTGCGCGTCATCAACGTCCTCCTGTCCGTCATCGTCAGCCTAGCCATCGGCTTCGGCGCGCTTGAGGGCGGCCTGCGACTCCTAGGCTTCGGCCCGACCGTCAGCCTCACGCGCTTCGATGCGGAGCTTGGCTGGTCCAAGCGTCCTGACGCCCGCGTCGAACGCTCAACCTCAGAGCTCGACATCACGATCGAGACGAGCTCCTTGGGCCTACGCGATGATGAGCTCAGCCCGCAAAAGCCTCAAGGGGAGCAGCGCGTCCTCTGCCTCGGCGACTCTTTCGTCCTCGGCTACACCGTCGACCGCCACGATCACTTCGTCGACCTCCTCGAGTCGGCTTGGCGGGCAGAGTCGCGCCGAGCTCAGGTCATCAACGCAGGCACAGAGGGCTGGTCCACAGATCAAGAGGTCGCCTGGTTCCTCTCTCACGGCGCGGCCCTCGCCCCAGATAAGGTCATCCTCTTCCCCTTTGAGAACGACATCTACTACTGCGGGCAGGAGCGATATACGCGCTACCCCAAGCCCCGCTTCAACCCTGACGGGAGCCTGGAGGAGCGCGCGCTCTTAGACCCAGGCCCGGCGCCCCTATCGCGCCGGCTCGCCACCGGGCGCTTCCTCAATCACCTCCAAACTCTCGCGCAGGGGGTCGCCCTCACAGATCACTTCGAGGTGGACGGAGAGATGATCCCGCGAGAGTTCGCGCCGCTGCTGCGCGAGCGCCCCGAGTTCATGGCTGACGCAGAGGCCCGATTCAGAGGCGCTCTCAAGGCCCTCAAGGCGCGCTGCGGCGAGCTCAACGCAGAGCTCATCGTCTGCCCGATCCCCTCTGAGAGCGCGATCGACCCTGAGGAGAGAGCTCGTTTCCAGGCGAACTCCTTCAGCGGGATTGACCCTGAAGCCTGGTCTCCTGACCGACCGGTGGACTTCATCCTCAGCGCTGCGCAAGAGCTTGAGATCCGCACGATCGACCCCCGACCCGGTCTCTTGAGATCACAGGAGAGCGCCAAGCTCTACTTCGAGGAGGAGTGGCACTTCACCCCCGCAGGGAGTGAGGCGCTCGCTGGCGTCCTCTATGACGAGCTCTCGAGCGGTGTCCCCAGACTAGACGGAGAGGCCTCTGCGCCGCTGGCGCGAACCCGCCCTAGCCTCCAAGAGCTCCCTTCTGAGCTCCCCGGGTGGCTCCCCTGGTACCTCGGGCTCGCGCTCATGCTTGGGGTGATGTACGCAAGCACCTACCGTGCTGAGGAGCGACCCCTCCCCTCTCTCATCAAGGTGGCAGCACTCCTAGCGGCCATCTTCGCGATCGTCATTGGCGGCGCGGCCTTGCTCGACCTCATGCCAGCCGGCGCAGCAGGCTGGACCCTGACCGCCTTCATCCTCGGGCTCTCCGGCTTCATCCTCTACAAGATCGGCCCACGCATCGACACGATCCTCGAGCTGCACGTCGCGTTCATACGCAGGGGGCACTGGTACTTGATGCCTGTCGTGACGATCCTCCTGACGATCGGCAGTCTCCTGTTCGTAGCTGCGACATCCCCCCTCGTCGCGCCCTTCATCTACACCCTCTTCTAGCGCTCAGCCCTGCCAGGCGACCTCAAATCCATTCGTGAGGTTGAACCCGCTGAGGCAGGCGCTGGTGCCAGGGTTTCGGTACCAGAGCTGGTAGCGCCTCACATCCCCCGCAGAGGCCCCGCCCCGAGTCGAGACAGGGACCGCCGTACTCGAGTCTCCAAAGCTGTCGGCAACCACAACCTCAAGCCTCACGACTCCGCCACCAGCGCAACGCAGACCGTCACCGAAGGCGACCCCCAGACCGCCAGCGATCTGATTATCGCCTTGGAAGTAGAGGCCCGGCTGGTTCGGATCGAGGCCGAAGGCTTCCAGCCTGAGGTCTTGCGCGCTCACGCTGTTCGTCCCAGACGCGGTCAGAACTGCGCCCCCTAGAGAGACCCCGTTCGCGCAGCCAGCCTGCCCGAGGTTCAAGCTGCCGTCGTTCACGTTTCCACAGGGACAGGCGCTCCCCTCATCACCAAAACAGTACGCGACGCCTGGTCCGGATGGTTCAGGGCTCCCAATCGTGTAATCCCAGATGCCACGGCCATAGGTACCGAAGCGCATCAAGGGAGAGTCCGGCACGGCCTCTACAGACCAGTAAAGAGTGATCGGCGCCTCTAGCCCCATGATGTTGGACCAAGTCTCCGTCGCCCGCTCCCAGCGAAAGGCGCCAGCCTCTGTAGCGGCGTAGACATCTCCGCTGCCGTCTTCCGCGTAGGCCAAGTCGTAGACGAGCGTCCCGGGGAGGCCACCGACCTCTGCCTGCCAGGTCGCGCCGCCATCCGTGCTTCGACGCACTCCTGCTGTGGAGTAGCCAGAGCCACCGATAAAGACCTCTTGTGAGATCGTGGGGTGGACGCAGATCGCGTTCCCGTAGAAGTAGTGCTCGCCAGGGAGGCTTGAGCTCGTTTGAGTCCAAGTGGACCCAGAATCTGTAGAGACCCACGCACGCCCAGCCTCATCACAGGCGTACATCCGACTCAACTCGGACGGAGCGATCGCCATCGCCGTCAGATAGTCCGAGCTTCCAGAGTCGAAGGCCTGCGCGGAGTGCTGAACGTGACTCCAGCTCTGACCAGCAGAGCGCGTGTAGCGCCAGAGTCTGTCACCTAGGAAGAAGAAGGCTTCGTTGTCTGTGGGGTCTGCCACCACAGGAGGCAACCAGAGGTGCTGCGAGCCGCTAGGGAAGTTCACCTGATAGATCGTGTTGCCCGCCTCCCCTTGCTGCACAAGCACGAAGCCTGGATAGGTGGAGAAGACCCAGGAGTGCGTACCATCACCTGAGCAGAGGTGACCATAGTCCCCGCTGATGAGCTGAACCATGTTCGTAGACGGCCCAGAGCCACTCTGAGAGACGACTTGACCGCGCTGATAGCCCTGGTCTTGTGACCCCGCGAGCAGCCTTGTCGGCTCTACCGCAGAGCTGAGAGTCGAGTAGTACTGTGAGATACCTAAGCCGGACATGGAGAGGTTGTTCACCGTGCTCATATTCGTCCGGCTCTCGTATGTCCCACCATCACAAGAGATGATCCAGCGCTCACCTGTCAAAGGAGCATCGGGATCCGGATAGCAGTCAATGCCGAAGATGTCGGCGTGCAGGCGGCTCTGAGGGTTGCTGTAGTACGAGCCCCATGAGTTCACGCGGCTGAAGCTGCTGCCACCGTTCGTCGAGCGCCAGCACTCAACCCCCCCGTAGAGCAGCAAGTCGGGGTCCGTGATCGAGGCACAGAAAGAGGTGTCCCAATAGTCACCGATATTCGTGGCGCGCTGCGTAAAGCTCACGCCCGCGTTTGTAGATCGAAAGACGTTCCAAGACCCGCTCTGACGCAAGCTCACGTAAAGGGTAGGCGCTCCAGCCTCCGAGCCAGTGATGCGCCCTTCGTTGCCAGAGCCCGCAACGGTGCCCACCTCAGAGAACCCAGCACCGCCGCTCGTAGAGCGATAGATCTTCCGCTGGTGCAACATGTAGACGTCAGTCCCGGCCCCAGGACCTGCCCGTGGGACCCAAAGTCCTCCGTCCCACTCAGGCGCGAGTGCCCAGCGCAGCTGAAAGCTCAAGCCGCCATCAATGGAATCATAGACGCGGCTCTGACCGCCAGCAGTCCCATAGACCAAGACCGTCTGCGCGGCGTCGCCGAGCAGAACGAGGTCACGGCCGTCCAAGCTTGATGGGAGTCCGCCAACGGCCCCCCAGGTCGCGCCATCATCAGCGCTCCTATAGAGGTCGTCGCCATCTCGGGTGATGAAGATGTCATGTGCCGCCTCCCCTCCATCCAAGACCACCACCTCATACACTCCGCCATAGAGGTTATCTCCAAGGGGCGCCCAGCCCGCGCCGTCCAAAGTCCCCCGCCAAAGTCCTCCTAAGGCTGAGCCCACATACAGCTCATCTTCGCCAGGCCCGATAAAGGAGGAGCGTGTACGGCCAGCGAGGTTCTTGCTCCCCACCTCAGCCCAGCTAGAACCAACGGTCACGGGGAGCTGGGTCGCGAGGGCACGACGGCGCTCCATTTCACGCAGGCCATTCTCGCGCTCGAGCGCCTTCCAATCGACACCTGGCGCGACCCGGTGCATCTCTCTCATCCAGCGCTTTCGCCCAGCCTTGTGCGCTGCTTCTGCGCCATCATCCAAGACGTGCTCCGTCGGGCGCGGCTGGAGCTCATCGGCACCTCGCTCACCACCCAAGAGGAGTGCTACGAGTGCCACTCCGAAGGCGACCATGAACCACTTATCTCTGTCCATGCTTCAACTGTACCAGCCTCCATACGGAACTCCCGAACTGGAGGCCGAACAGGCGGTATAATCAACCCAGGAGCGGGCGAAGCCCGCCTTAAAAGATGAGCTTCCTCAAAGACAATTGGGTGTGGATCCTGACGCCGATGGCGTTGATCCTGGGCACAGTCATCTACTTGGTGTTCTTCTCGGGCCCGCCTGAGGACGGCGTAGCGCCACACCAATACCCGATGTTCGACTGACCCCTCTGTCCCCCACTCACTCAGAGAGGTCCAGCCCGACCTTCCTGAAGAGCTCGAAGGCCCCACAGGCCTCCGCGGCGATGAGGTGCAGCTGCGCCTGATCATCGATCATCCAACGCGACAACCTGTAAGGATCCGAGCCCCGCGTCGCCACCCCCGCGTGCGTGTGCACGGCGCACTCAAAGCCAGCATCCCGGACAGCCTGCACAGAGGCCTCGTTGAAATCCCAGCTGCGACCGAAGGGGTAAGCGAAGCTCTCGCAGCCGACCCCGCGACGCTCAACCAAGGACTCCCGACCCCTTGTCACCTCCTCCCGCTGCGCCGCCTCCTCCAGTCCGCTCAAGACATGGTGAGACACGGTGTGACCACCCAACTCCCAGCCAGCGTCTCGCAGAGCCGCGACGCCGGCGTCGTCCATGTAGAGCTCTGCACAGAGCGCAGCTTCTTCACCGCCCTCTCTAGCGAAGAGGGCGTCGAGCACACGGTCGCGCTCGATGGGATCGAAGTCGTACTTGAGGGCGCGCTTCCAGCGATAGATAACGTCGACACCTTCGGCCACGACCTGATGCGTCTGCACATTGTCGGACTCTACGTGAGTTTCGTCTGCATACCGCACAGCGAGCTCATCAACTCCAAGCCGCTCCACGAGCCAGAAAAACTTGTGGGTCCAGTTCACCCGCGCCTCGTCGAGCGGGCGAGACTCAAGATAGACCGTGACAGGCACCCCTAGCCGCTCTGCCAGCGGCAGGAGGTGGGTCACATTGTCACGGTAGCCGTCGTCCATCGAGAGCGCGAAGAGACTCTTCCCGCCCCCTTCATTGAGCCGTCGCCACCCATCGGCGACACGAACGCCGTCAAAGCGCTCCTTCAGCCAGCTCAGGATGGACGCGAGCGTCTCCTCACGGATCTTCATCTCCGGTGGAAGGAAGTCGTTCGAAGCGGCCTCCACACAGTGCCCCGCCAAGATGACCATGCGCTTAGGCGCGAGGAGGTCACAGAGCCTCCAGAGCGGGGTGTGATAGACCGCGCGGGCAACAAGCTCCCGGAGGAGCATCTTGAGCTTGTGCTTCACGCCCTCTTACATCGTCTCATCATCGCGGTCACCGTCGGTGAAATGCCAGCGACTGGTCTGACGAGCGGCCTGTGTGATGGGGTGGTCTGGGTCATTCGCGTGCAGAATGATCTGCATGACGTTTCTGTTCGCCGCGGGTGAGAAACCCGATGAGTTCAGCTCCTGAGCCCACGCGGAGCCGTCTACGGCGGTGCTGTGAACGATCGAGGCGTCCGCATAGTCCAAGGCAGCGATGCCAGCAGCGATGACTGCGGTGCGCGCGTGGTCCTCAGCTAGGACGTCTACGAGGAACCCGTGTAGCTCCCCCTCACGCGGCAGTTGAACGACCACGTAGCCGTGGAAGTCTCCAGCGGTGTTGTAGAGCCCGAAGCACCGGTGGAGGCGGCTCTTGCCGCGCTGGAAGCGCCAGGTCAGATACTCAGGATCTCGTCGCACCATGAAGCCGTGGCGAGCCTCCATCCGCACAGAGAGGTCGCGCACCTCCTCAGGGAAGCCAGCGAGCGGCCGAACCTCGTATCCATCTAAGGCTCGCTGCATCCGCCGCTGGGCGGCGCAGGCTTTGAGGCGCTCAAAAGGCAGTCGAAGGGGCGCCAAGCGCGCAACGCGCTTTCGCCTCGAGAGCGCGTTTGAGTCCAAGCGCAGGGGCAGGCTCCACTCACGCAGAGTGCCGATGACCTCCCAGCCGAGGGCTTCAAAGATGTGGGCTGATCGCCAGTTGGGGAGACCAAAGACGCACGGCCAGCCCGCCTCCTTGGCTCGGCTCACCGCCGCTCGGTCGAGGTAACTGAAAACGCCGAGCTTGCGGCGCGAGGGGTGCGTCATGACGTCCCCCGTCTGCCCGACGGTAGCTTCAGCGTCGCCAGCGATCGCTAAGCGCGGGTTGCAGGCGTAGCCGCTGACGAGCTCTCCAGTAGCCTCCTCGCGGGCGAGGAGGTTAACGCTCTCACCGTAGGGGCTCTGCTCGTACCGCCAAGAGAGGTCCGTCTCTGTCACGTCCTTTGTGAAGCAGGCATTGAAGAGCGCGACTTGCTCAGCGCGCTCACCCGATGCGCCCGCCTCAATAGAGAAGCCCGGGGGCATCTCCCCTTGCGCTGCAGAGAAGTCTCGGGAGTCGCTCACAGTCGGAGCCTCCTAAAAGGTTGGGGACGTGGCGCTAGAGCGCCGATGGCTGCCAGGTGGGGACTGGATCAGGCGTCCTGCTCTTGCATCGCCTTGAGGTGGACGCTGTCACTGCGGGGAGCAGGGACGAGGCCGAGGGCGCGACCGAGGCGCTTGCGACCATAGAGCGGGTTCTCCATGTAGTACATCATCCGCTCCATGAAGCGGCGCGTGCGCTGCGGGTAGGCGTAGTACCACTTCTCATAGGAGCGGACCATGTTCTTGCGCATCTCCTCGAGCTCAAGCTGCCCGAAGTTCTCGTGCTTGTAGGCCGAGCGGTTTGAGGAGACGTAGTTCTCGCGGAGGTCGCTCACGTCGATGTTCGCCGTGTAGCCGTCCCAAGACTCGGTCCCGATGAGCGGGTTGAAGACCGACACCCTGACGAGGTCAGGCCCGGCCAAGCGGAGCACCTTCTCGGTCTCCTCGATGTCTTGCTTGGTCTCACCAGGAGATCCAACGATCAGATAGACCTTGG
The DNA here is from genome assembly GCA_022446815.1 of Planctomycetota bacterium. Classification (GTDB taxonomy): domain Bacteria; phylum Planctomycetota; class UBA1135; order UBA1135; genus JAKVCE01. The sequence continues at coordinate 120,834 of JAKVCD010000002.1, read as the reverse complement.
CCCAGATGCCCGCGCGACGGGTCATCTTGGCAGCCTCAACGATCTCTTCAGGCGTGAGGTCCTTCTTGAGAACGTCGAGCATGCGCTGACTGCCGGACTCCCATCCGTAATAGATGCGGCGGCAACCCGCGCGGTGCATGTGCTTGAGCAGCGGGTAGTCGACGCAGTCCGCACGAGTGTTCGCGATCCACTCGAACTTCAAACCTCGGCGGATGATCTCATCGCACATCTCATGGATGCGCTTCTTGCGGAGCGTCAGGATCTCGTCCACGAAAAGGATCACGCCCGGGTCGTAGTGCTTCACGATCTGCTCGAGCTCGTCGACGATGAGCTCCGTGGAGCGGACGCGGAAGCCACGACCAGTGAGCTCCTTCTGGCAGAAGATGCACTTAAAGGGGCAGCCTCGGGTGGTGAAGATGTAGACGAGCTTCTCAGGGTTGACCTGGAAGTAGCTGTCCATCGGCAGCAAGTGACGCGCCGGGAGGGGCAGGTCATCGAGCTTCTTGATCAGGGGCGGCGCCTCATTGTCCACCCAGACATGACCATCGCGGACCCCGGCGAGGCCGGGGACCTTCTCAAGCTCGGAGTCTTGGTCGCTCTCGATCGCCTTGACGAACTGCGGGAAGGTCTCCTCGCACTCGCCCTTGATGACGTAGTCGAAGTGCCCTGAGTCGAGGAAGATCCCCTGGTCAACCGAGGCGTGAGGGCCTCCCATGACGGTGGTCTTACCCTGCTCCTTGGCATACTTAGCCCAGGCGATGGCTCGGCGGATGTTCGGGGTGAGCGCGCCGAAGCCGATGATGTCGTTCCGGTCGATGACCTCGCGCATGTGCGCGTCGCCGTAGAGGCGCTCATCGCAGAGCTCCACTGGCAAGCCCTCCTGCTCCATCATCGCGCCGATGTAGGTGATCCCTAGGATCATCGACAGCGGGTCTTCTTGAACGTGGGGCTTGACGTAGGTTAGGAGGCTCTTGCGCATGCTCTAAATAGCTGGTTTTGGCCGCTAGGACGGGCGATTCCTGCCGTTGGGTCCCTTAAGGCCCTAGGAACTAGAATCTACCCCTCGCATAAGATTCTGTCTATGCAACCTCGTAAAGGAGGCGCTCAGATCAGAACAGAGAGGTTCTACACCCTCTCTTCGGCACTACAGGCCCCATTCCTGAGCCTGCAGCCTCACCCAAAACCGGGCGCGGGAAGAAGAAAAAACCTCTACGAACCAGCTGCAGGGGGGCTTGCCTGCCCACGTTTGCTGACCCAGCGGTGCCCACACGCACCGCAATTGTTGGGCTCCCTCCAGAGAAGCAGGGGCACCAATCCCCCAACCCCGAAGAGTCCAGCGACGGCTAACCTCCAGGAGGAGCCGTCCTGGATCAAGAGCATGTCACCCAAGACCTCACCCAACTTCCCGGGGAAGGCGAGGGACATAAAGCTCAAGCTCAGAGAGGTCACCGAGACAAGAATCACCCAGAAGGGCACGCCCCCAGGGGTAGCCAACTCTCCGCATGCAGGGCAGATCACGCCATCCTCGGAGCGCCAAAAGGCCTCAGCGTCACGAGCTCGGAGCAATAAGTAGCTGATGTAGACCAAGTGCACGAGCACCCAGGACTGATACAGCGCCAAGCCCCAGGCGGTCCCCGTGTACGGGATGACCTTGATCAGCCAGATGTTGGTCGGGATCGTGACGATCGCGCCCACGAGAGTGATCCAGAGCAAGACCTTCAGCTTGTTCGTGACGATGTAGAAGGCCTCATTGGCGACCGCGAAGGAGAACGGGATATATGCCAGCACCAGGATCTGCGCGTAGGTGAAGACCGGCAGACCATAGTCTTCAGGGAAGAGCAGCTGGACGAGCCAAGGAATGACCGAGAGCAGGCCGAACAGAACTAGGCTCGTCAGCCCCCCCGTGATGAAGGCCGTGCGGAAGAAGAGGCTGCGAAACTTCGGGAGATCCTTCTGGCCCGCGAGCTCGCCGAGCGCTGGCAGCGCAGTACGCCGGACCGCGTCCGCGAGCATCATGGGGACTGTCACGAGCCGCTGGGCGATGTGAAAGTAAGCGGCCCACTCGAGGCCTGTCACGGCCCCGATGATCAGGCGCGGAAAGATGTTCCCGAAGAGCGACTGGCCGTTCTTGATGAGAGCGACTCGCAGCCCCTGACGGATGCCCTGACGTATCTTGATGTCTCGCGCCCGCTGAACGATCGCGCGTGCTCCAGGCAGGGGGTACTCACCGTCCGAGCGAGCTCGGCGATAGAGCGCAGCCGAGAGGACGGCAGAGACACCGCTCGAGAGCAGGACCCCGACAATCGCGCCCTCTGGAGACCTGGTCGCGACGGCGCCGCAGACGACCAAGAAGAGCCGGACGAGATCACAGGTCGTCTCTAGCTGCCCGAGCGCGACCATCCTGCGCGTACCGAGAAAGGCAGCGGAGGCTACGACCTTGGGTAGCTCGATCAGCGGGACGGCGCAAAGCCACCAAGCCCATACCCCGACCTGCCTGTCGTCATAGAACAGCTCTCCGATATATGGCAGGAGGAACCAGCCAGCCACAAAGATGAGCAAGCCGAAGGCTGCGACCGTCTTCGCAAGAAAAGCGATCCAACCGGAGCTCTTGTACTCATTCTTACGCGCGGCCGCGGCGGCGATCTGCCCCACCGTGGCCTGCATGACGCCTACATTGATCAGAAAGAAGACCAAGGCCTGCAAGGCGATGGCAGAGACGTAGATCCCCTGCCCCTCAGCCCCGAGCATTAAGGCGAGAGCGACCGTAGTGCCGACCTGAAAGACCTGGCTGACACCGGTCGCGACCTGGAGGGTGGCAGCGTCTCGCACAAACTTCGTGCGCAGCATGCCCCAGACCTTGGAGATCACCTCAAGACCTCTTGATACATGGCCAGCACATCCTCGGCGTTGCGCCCCCACGAGCAGCCTCCAGCGTATTCACGAGCAGACTGAGCGAAGCGCCCGGGCCCCTCGCCGCCGAGTATCTCCTCGATCCCCGCAGTGACGGAGTCCACGTCCGGCTCGACCAAGACACCTGTAACGCCGACCTCGACCGCGTCCTCCGCGCCTGAGTGGAGCGTCCCCACTGACGGGGTCCCACAAGCAGCAGCCTCGAGGTAGACGATCCCGAAGCCCTCAAAGCCGCCGTCCGCGGCAGTGACGGGCGTGTGAATGAAGGCCTCTGCCCGCTGCAGGAGGTCGACCTTCTCATCCTCCTCGACGTTCCCGAGGAAGTGGACGCGATCCTCAGCGCCGGCATCGCGCACCATCCCGCGCAACATAGCCTCGTAGTCATCGCCAGCTGGACGTCCGACGATGAAGTGTTCGAGCTCGGGGTGACGCTCAGAGAGCTTCAGCCAAGCAGGCAGCGAGAGGTGGTGCCCCTTGCGCTCCTTGATCTCCCCAATAGAGAGGGTGAAGCGCTTCCCATGCCACGGCCGCTCCCCTATCTCACGCGCGCCCTCGTAGTGCGCAGCGTTGACCCCGTTCGAGACCACCGCGATCTCCTCTGCGCTAGGGCCCTTCCCCTCTAAAGCGTCTATGAGCCCACGCTTCGTGAAGCCGCTCACAGAGATCCAACGCGCGTACCGCTCAGCGGCCCACAGCGCCCTCCCCTTGTGCCGGCTGCTCCGCAGCGGCTCCGTAGAGTAGGTGCCGTGCGCCGTCGCTACGCATGGCTTACCCGCCAGCTTAGCCGCCACAGCGCCGAGCCAGCTGTGAGGGAAGTCCTTCACGCAATGGACCATGTCAGCCCGCCGAGCCGCCGCCACGACCCGCGGCAGGTAGAGCAGCGTGTTCGCCCAGAAGCGCAGCGGCGACATGTAGTAGTAGTGGTCCGGGGGCAAGCAGATGCTCACGTCCCATGACTCACGAACATCTCCAGAGTTGGGCCGATGCTTCCTCCCCAAGAGCACCTCCACCTCAACGCCAGCGTCCTCCAAAGCTCCAATCAACCTCACTGCGTAGCGACCTACACCGTCTAGATCGGAGAGGGAGTCTGTGAGGAAGAGGACTCGCATACTTACTCTCTCGGCTGATTCCTGCCGGTTCAGGAGTCCAAAGGCGTCCTCATCGCCTCCAAGAGCCGCTCAGCGCGCCGAGCCCACGTGGCCTCAAGCGCAGGCGAGCTTGCCAAGCGGCCCTCTAGGGCCTCCGAGAGGGCGAGCCCGAGCGACTCAGGGTCGTCCGGGCTTGCGTAGACCACACCAGCCCGTCCAGCCAAGGCCTCTCGCAAGCTTGGCAGGTCGCTCGCGACGATGGGGAGCCCCGCAGCCATGTACTCGAACGCCTTCAGAGGCGAGGTGTACCGCGAGGAGATCGCAGGCCTGGATCTGTTGGGCATCGAGGCCACGTCAGCGCATGCGAGATAGAGCGGCACGCGCGCGGGAGGTTGAAAGCCGTCAATGCGAACGTTTTGGAGTCCAGCGGCGAGCGCCCTGACGCGCTCCACATCTTCAGGCATCCCGCCGGCGATGAGGAAGAGCGGCTCTGGAAGCTTCCGAGCCGCCTCGATCAGGACGTCGACGCCCTTCCAAGCGAGGAGACCGCCTGTATAGACCACGACTTGACGGCCTGGATCGATCTGAAGCTCCGCGCGCGCGTCGGCCTTGCTGGGGAGCTCTTCGAACAAGGCGGGGTCATAGGCGTCGTGCTCGACTGTCACCTTAGCCTCCTCCACGCCTAGCTCGAGGAGGTCATCGCGCACGCCACCAGAGATGGCGATCACCCGGCGGCAGCCGGCTGCGGCCTCGAGCAGCCAGCGCCGACGAGTCGCGCCCCCCGGCACGCGATGGAGCTCGAGGCTCGTGCGTACGTGCCCCTCACGGACCAAGTGACGCGCCGTCTCAAGCTCGCGAGATAAGACCTGTGCCTCTGGGTAACGGGTGAGGATGCGACGCGCTGCGCTCCTAGCGAAGCTCAACTCCTGAAGACGCGCGGGGATGTACTGCAGCGCCCGTGGCATCCGGTCAATCCAATCAGAGCAGTGGATCGAGCGGATCTCTAAGCCGGGAGTCGGCTGCACACCCTGCGCCTCGAGGATCGTCTCTGTCGTCGCCTGCGGCGTGTCTCGACGCTCGGCGTGCAAGAGCGTGGTCTGAGCCCCAGCCCGCTGGAAGGCCGCGGCAGCCTGCGTGACCTGAATGGACTGCGCTCGAAGACCAGGCAAGCGCGCGTTCGCGACGAGGACGAGGGGGCGTGTCATGAGAGCCTGTACCTGAGAGTCTTGTCGCTGCGTTCGATGTCCTTAGCGTCCTTGGGGATGTGGTACGCCAAGTTGCCTCCGGCCGTAGGCTGCAGCAGGCGCTCCTCCACGAGGAGGCCGTCGCCAGCCAGGCGATAGGTGCGCTCGAAGCGCGCCTCCGTCGCGGGCGTCCCGTCGCGATGCGCCAGGCCGGACTGGAGGCGAACCCCATCCGACAAGAGGTCCAAGCTCGGCTTGCGGTCAAAGGCCGTCGAGCACGCGCTAGAGCCAAACTCCATCACCCCCTTGCTGAGCGCTCTCAGCGGCCGCGAGAGCGCGCGGCCTGTCTCTCCTGCGCGGAGATCTGTGCGCGCGAGCCAGAGAGAGAAGCGGAGCTCCTTCTTCCCTGAGGCCAGCCCGCGAGAGAGGGAGAACCCACCAGACGCGCTGGTCCACTCTGCCTCTGCGGCCGCGTCGTGGCGGCGACGGCTCAAGAGGTCTTTGCCGTCTGACTTGCGGACGACCTGCAAGAGCCCACCATGAGGGCTGCCGTGGTGCACATTCCCTGGCGGCCTAGCGCCGCGCACCCAGGCGACGACCCCTGCGTCCTCGAGGCGGGCGAGGTCCGCGTCCGGATAGTAGGCGACTTGGAGATCGAGGCTCCCTGCGGGGTCTGGCTCCTCATAGGTGTCAGCGACTGCCATCGCCCGGTCAAGCTCTGGGACGCAGCGCGCGATCCAAGCCGCGTGGCCCGCCCAAAAGACAGGGCACTGATAGCTCTCCCCCTCTCCGTCCTCTGGCGCATGACTGGAAGGGACCCCCTCCGGAGAGAGCCGCGCTACCCAAGCCCTGAAGGCCCGCGTCGCAGCCACCGCCAGCTCTACGCTGCCAAAGAGCGCGTGCCCGCGAGCGAGCGTGAAGACGTCGAAGGGATGCGAGGCCACCTCATAGTGCGCGCCCCAGTACCAAGGCTTCGCCTCGACTAAGCCGCACTTGCGACCGTCGGGTCCTTGAAGAGCCCTAAGAAAGGACAGCCCACGTCGAATCGGGGGCGAGAAGATCGGGTCCTTCGGATCCCGCCCCAAGAGCTGCAGCGCCTCGATCAAGAAGCCTGTGACCCGAGACTGATAGAAAGCAGAGGCGTCCGCGCTCCCTGGATGCTCTGCTCCCCATTCGATGGGGTGGTATGGATAGGAGCCGTCGCTGAACTGGATACCCTCCAAGACACCGACGGCTTCGATCGCAGCCTTAGCGAGGACCTCGTCATTCTCTAGAGACCACGCGCCCGCGAGACCTGCGAGCCCCCAAGCGCGCTGCGCTGGGATCCCCTTATCGAGGACGGCGTAGCGCAGATAGGTGCGTGCATGCAGCAGGCTCGCCGCCTGAAACGAGTCACGATCCTCCTGACTGAGCTCATCCCCCGCTTCACGAACGAGCTGCGCCAGAGCGTCTGCGCAAGCGCCACCATCGATGACACTGTTTGAGCAGTTGAAGGGATCGTGGCGCCCAGGCCTGAAGGTGTAACAAGGGCTGTTCGGCTCATTGACGAGGTTCGCCACCAAGCGACGCGCTTGCTGAGCTGCGACTGAGAGGAGCTCCTCAGGATCAGCGCTCGGGTCATAGCGGCGAAGAGCCAGCGCGAGCCCGATCACGCCAGCGCTCTTGCCCGTGTGCTCCACCCGGTGCTGTGGGCAAATGATCCTCCCCTGGCTATCTCGCAGGGAGAGCAGCCAGCGGAGGGTTCGGCCCAGGGGCTCGAGGATCGCAGGGGAGACAAGCACTCTGCTTAGCATCGCCCCCGATTCAGGCTCAGGCACGCAGGAATCTGATGTAGCTCCCTACCCGCTCCAAGAACGGGTCTCGAACCATGAAGAGGGCCCGCTTAAGAGCCCAAGCAGCAAAGGCCCAGGTGGTCCCTAGCCGCGCACAGAGCGCACCAGTGAGCCCAAAATGCTTCCGCAGATAGCGCAGGCGATCGGTGTGCCACCGCTCCACAAAGCCTTCAAAGCGCGCCGTGCTGCCCCCTCCGAAGTGCTGGACGCTGGCCCCCGAGAGGAATCGGATCCGGAGCCCCTCCGCTCGCATGCGGAGGCAGAGGTCGACGTCGTTGTAGAAGAGCCAGAGAGACTCATCCATCCCCCCTAGGGAGTCCCAGACGTCCCGGTGAAGCATGAGACAGGTCGCGGGCGGCTGCTCGACGTCGGCGTCCGCCTCATGGGAGAAGTCTTTGAAGAGATAACGGCGCAGCTCCGAGGAGTCGGGGAGCCAGCCCTGGAGCGGAGTGCCGAACCACAGCGCCGTGCGCGGGAGAGGGAACCTGTGGCAAGCTCTCTGAGTCACCCCATCAGCTCCGACGAGGCGGGGTGCACTGGCGCCGTAGCCAGAGGCTCCTTCCATGAACTCAAGCATGTGAGAGAGCGTCCCCTCCTGCAGCTCAGCGTCAGAACCCAACAACAAGATCCACTCACAGGACGACGCCGCGACGCCTTGGTTCACGCCCTTGGCGTAACCCAGATTCTGAGGGTTCTCCAAGACCAGCGCCTCAGGGCAAGCAGCCTGGATCCGCGCGAGCGAGTCGTCGCTGCTGCCGTTCTCCACGACGACGAGCTCCCCGGCAGCCTCCCCACGCTCAAAGGCCGCGCGCACCGAGGCCAAGCACTTCAAGGTGAGCTCCGCCGTGTTCCAAGAGAGCACGACGACGGAGACCCGACTCAAGCCTCCTCCTGCATCATGGACACGAGCCGGCCCATGAGGTCATCCACCTCATGATCCCGCGCGGCGATCGCGCGCAGCCTCCCACCGAGGGCGCGACGCTCTGCCGGACTGCGCTTCAAGAGCACCTCGAGCTTGTCAGCGAGATCCTGTGCTGAACCAGGCTCAAAGATGAGCGCGTCCCCCTCCGTCCCAAGCTCTCTCAAGACGCCCGCAGCTGAGGGATTGCATGAAAGCACAGGGCGCTCGCTGGCCATGGCCTCCACCACGACCTTGTCCAAGCTCCCCGTTCCGCTCGCGTTTACGACGACCGTCGCGCGGCGATACCAGGCGGCGACGTCTGGGTAAGCCACGGCCCCAGCCATATGCACGCAGCCCTCGAGGTCTCCTAACTCAATTTGCTCCTGAACTTGTCGCTGCAGGGTGTCATCGGAGTTCAACAGCCCAGCCCCCACGAGGTCTAGGTGCAGCTCGACCCCGCGTGAGCGCAGGATAGAGACAGCCGCGAGGAGCGTCAGCGGGTCCTTAGCGGGGCTGATCCTCCCCACCGCCAAGACACGCGGCGGGAGCTCCGGGAGGGCGCCCTCTGGAGCGAAGTGCTCCATGTCCACGCCGTGCCCGGTGACCACCTTCTTTGGAGTCTCCATCCGCAGCGACTCCTCTGTCGCTGTGAAGACCCTCTCGACTGCCCCCACAGCCCGCCGGAGGCGCCCGTCCACTGCGCCGTGGGTGTACCAGAGGAAGACCCGCGCGCCGAAGCGCTTAGCGGGACCTGCAGCGAGCGAGGAGTAGCGAGGGACGATATGTCCCAATGCCGTGTCGAAGCCCTCTCGAAAGGCTTCATTCAAGAGGCGCCTGTACTTGAACCATCGCCCGATGACGCCCTCTCTCCCGACCTCTCTCCAGCTCACGTTCGCGGGGAGGTCGCTGGTGCTACCGACCTCAAGGGCGATGACTCGCACCTCCTCGGCGTGCTTAGCGAGGCCTTTGACCCAGCGCGAGGTGAAGCCCAAGACAGCGTCATCAGCGTCCAAGGTCTGCGTCAAAAAGAGGAGCCTCACCGCGCACCTCCTGCGAGCGCCTTAAGGCCCTCTGCGTACCTTTGGATCTGAGCCGAGCGCTCGAATCCTGCTGCGATCTCTGGACCTGCAGCGCCCATGGCAGCGCGCTTCGCCTCTTGCGGCAGGATCTCCCCCATCTTCCGCGCGAGGGCGGCCACGCTGAAGTCAAAGAGCTCCCCCGCCCTACCGTCCTCTAAAACCTCGGGCATCACGCCGACCGGGGTGGAGATGACAGGCGTGCCACAAGCCATGGCTTCTAACGGCACACGAGGCCCGCCCTCAGAGCTCGACGCGCAGACCAAGAGGCGGCTCGAGCGGTAGAGGTCGGCGAGCTCCTCAGGCCCATCGACCCACTCTAAGATGCGGGTGTAGCGCCCGAGGCCAGTGCGCTCGAGCTCCTTATCCAGCCAGCCCCTCAAGGGGCCGCGCCCAACAATGAGCGCGCGCTGAGGTCGCCCCGCGTCACGCAGGACTCGCAGCGCGTTCACGATGAGGTCCAAGCCCTTGTTCGAGACGAGCCGCCCGACGAAGACGAGGTCGTGCTCGTGCTCAACAGGCTCGGTCGGCGGAGAGAAGACCTCCAAGTCCAAGTAGAGCGATGAGAGCACGGCGACCTTCTCTGACGGGACGCCCCACCCACCCAGGAGGGCTGGCATCTCCTTGGAGTTGACCACCCGAAAGGCGCGCACGCGCGGCGTCGCCCAGGAGACGAAGCGCTTCGCGAGCCAGTACTCCATGCGCTCTGAGGGGGTCGCCGCGACGGGGTGCCCGGGGACATGGTGCAGCTCGCTCACCCAAGGGAGCCCTGTTCGGCTCGCGATCTTCGCCGCGGCCTTGCCGTTGTGGCAGAGCCCATAGTCGTGGCTCACCACGAGGCCATGCCCATAGGCCTTCGCGAGCTTAGCCCCTTTCTCCGCGAGCCAGCGCACTCGACCCAAGCGCGCCTTCGGCCCCACATGAAAGCGCACGCCTTCAAAGGGCTCGATGTCCTTCCTGTTGGAACCCCCGCAAGTCACGAGGACGTCGATCGCCTCGAAGTGCTCGCGGAACTCCTCAAGGAGCGCGTAGAACGGGCCCCGCTCTCCAGCGGCGACCTGCTCATCACCTGAAAGCATCAAGAGGCGCACTGCAGCTCCTCCCTGACGCTCGAATAGACGCCCTCGAGTCTGTCCGCCAAGGCAGCGCCAGAGTGACGAACGCGAACACGCGCGCGTGCTGCCAGCCCCATAGACCGACGCAGGCGCTCGTGCCTAGCGAGCTCGACGAGGCTCACGCCGAGACCGACAGCGTCCTCGGCGAGCCGCCCGGTCTCCCCGTGAACGACGAGCTCAGGTATGCCACCGACCGGCGTCGCGATGACCGGCACCGCAGCTGCGGCTGCTTCGATCAAGGCCACCGGCATCCCCTCTGAGCGAGAGCTCAAGAGGACGAGGTCCGCGCCAGCAAAGACAGGCAGCATCGAGGCCTTGCTCCCTTGCAGAGTGACCCGCTCACGAAGCGCCGATGGGAGCTCAGCTAAGCTAGCCTCAAGCGCTGCGCGCTCGGCCCCGTCACCAACAAAGGCCAGGCGCAGGCGAGGCTCTCTTGACGCCGCGCCACAGAAGGCCTCGAGGGCCACGAGCGGGCGCTTCACAGAGGCGAGTCGACCGACGACGACCACGAGGACGTCTCCCTCCACGCAGCCGCAGCGCTCGCGGAACGCAGCGCCGGCGGAGGCCTCACCTAGATCAAGCCCGAGCAGCTCATCAAGGGCGACGCCGGGCGTGACCACCGCGAGCTTATGAGCTGGCGCCACCTTGAGCCGCAGCAGGTCTTCCCGGGTGCGCTCGCTGACGGCGAGGATCCTGGACGTGCTTGCAGCGAGCATGCGCTCAGACCAGGTGAGAGCGCTCGAGACAGACTTGGAGAAGTACCCCTCTAGGACGTGCCCATGAAAGGTGTGAACGAGCGGCCAAGGCCTCCCCCTGGAGGCCAACCTCCCTAAGAGCCCGGCCTTCGTGGCGTGAGTGTGCAGGACGTCAGGGGAGTAGCTGGAGAGCGACGCGCGCAAGGACCGGAGCGCAGAGAGGTCCGCGCCAGGCTTCGGGTTTCGTCCTAGTCCGGGGACACGGACCACATCGATCCCCGAACGCTGCGCCTCCTCAAAGAGGTCACCCTCCCCCTCTTGGGGGGCGCCTGTAAAGAGCCGGAGCTCGTGACCACGACCCGAGAGCTCCGGGTCAGAGGCGAGCGCTTGTCGCGCAGGACCTCCGAGGTTGAGACGGGTCATGATGCGCGCGATGCGCATGTAGCTCCCCCTTCGACCGCGGAGGTCATCGTGTGCCTTTGGAAAGAGTCCTCCACAAGAGCTCGCAAGCTCATCGAAGGGACTCCGCAGCCCAGGCTCGCCAAGCGCTCAAGCCGGGGCGTCCTCACGCGCACCTCTTCGAAGCCCGCGCCCAGCTCCTCCCTCGGGTCCACGAGGTCCAGCTCTACAGGAGCAGGAGAGGCCGCCTTCACGGCTTCAGCGAGCTCTAAGACGCTCGCACGCGCAGTCCCGCCGACGTTGAGCGGACCCTCTGGCGCTGTGGGGTGTGCCGCCAGTCGCGCGAGGGTGGAAGCGACCTCATCCACGTGCGCATAGGTGCGCACGGAGCGTCCGTCTCCATGAACACACAGAGGTCGACCCTCCTTTGCAGCCTCAATGAAGCGCGGGAGCACGAAGCCTCGGGCGGAGTCTTGACCAGGGCCGACGACGTTGAAGAAGCGCAGGTGCACAGGCCCGAGGCCACGCGGCCACAGCCCTCGAGCGCTGTCGAGGAGCCGCTCTCCTTGCACCTTGCTCGCCGCGTAAGCCCAACGCCCGACGCCGCTCACGGAGCGCAGCGAGCACTCCTCATGCAGCTCCCCCGCGCTCTCACGGTAGACCTCCGAAGAGGAGGCCGCGAAGAGGCGCGGGCGCTCCTTCGCCGGGAGACGACTGAGAGCTTGCAGCAGGCCAGCAGTGGCGGCCTCGTTTCCAATTCGAGCAGCCTCCGGGTCGTTGAGCACTGCGCGGACGCCGACCTTAGCTGCGAAGTGAAAGAGCACATCAAAAGGCCCCGCCTCAGTCAGGACCCGAGCGACCTCCTCAGAGCGTGAGACATCCACGCGCCGCAAGTGAACTCCATCGAGCGGAGCCGTCAGTGCTGCGCCGCCCGCTGAGAGGTCATCCAACGCGAACACTTCCGCCCCAGCTGCCCGCAGCTGAGAGCAGAGGGCGCTCCCCAAAAATCCAGCGCCGCCTGTGACCAGGGCGCGGGCGGGAGCTTGAAACTCGAACAGGGGACGCATGCAGGGGGTAGGGACGATGAGCGCGGGGCGCTCTTCCCGGATGTCTTTGGAGTCTACGCCCGCACCACGGGCCACTCCAGAGACTCGATACCCTTCAGACCCCTAGGAGCGCGAGGTGATATCCGAAGAGCAATGTGTAGGCCACCCCTGAAATCCAGATCCCAAGCCGAGCAGCCGCGAAGTTCTTGTGCAAGAGCAGCACCAAGAGCGCCAGGGAGATGAGGGTGCACTTAATCGAGACAAAGCCTAGGTGCCCAGTCCTGAGGAGCTGCTCAGCGACAGGGTTGAGCTCGACGCCGCCCGCCTGTAGGTGGTGGAGCGTGAAGAAACTGTCAGCGACATTAGCGAAGGAGATCCACGCCAAGACGGCCAGAACGGGCCAGTCGTACAGGTCGACGAAGGTCCCCTCCCGCTCCTCATCTCGACGAACATCACGACGACGACCCCCGAGGAGGGTGTATCGCGAGAGTCGGGGAGTGGAGGCGCTGCGCCGGTCTAGCTGACCGCGACGCTCAGGGCTGTCTTGGGCTTCAGTTGCTGTGGTCATGAGGAGGGCTCGCCGCCAGCATCGGGGGTCTTCCCCTCTCTCATCGGCAGGATAGGGCGGGCATCTGGAGCCGGACTGAACCAAAGATCCTTCCGAAGCTCTTCCACGAGGCTCGTGGCGTAGGCGCCAGCCGGCAAGAAGAACTGGAGCCGAGCACCCCCCTCGACGATGTCGAACTGGAGCTCTGTAACCGGGACCCTCATAGGCCTCCTAGCACCTGACATGTTGGGGACCGGCAGCTCACCTTTCAGGCCAGGCAGCGTGAGCCCCTCCCGCTCGAGGATCGCCTGCTCCTCTGCGAGGGGCTCACCAGCCCCCATGAGCAACTTATGACCAAACAACGGCCCGCTCGCAGAGACCTCCTTCGAGGCGACGCGAGCAGCCAAATCATCATCACCCTCCTCAGCAACGAAGCAGGCGCCGTTGTCATGCTTCCACACGACATCGCCAGGTCGCACTTGATCAAAGTGATTGAGCCTCATCCCCAAGAGCTCGTTGAAGAGCAGGGCTTGATAGGCAGAGAGGTGAAGAGATCGGAGAGGGAGCGCGATAGCGCGGGCTGCGGACCCCCAGTCCAAGGGACGTCGCGCGAGCTGCCGAGCGATGTCCCCGAGGTCAGGGTCCAAGTCGCTCACCAAGGCAGCGCAGCTCTTGTGCGATGCGCGCGTGTGCGTCGTGACGCGCTGAAAGAGCTCTCTGGACGGTTCGGTATGAGGCGCGTGGGCCTCGGAGCAGATCGCCTCGATGTACTCTTGGAAACGCCGGGCTAGCAGGAGCCTTCCGAGCTCATGCCCGAGGCCTGCGAAGCCGAATCGCTGCGGACCGAACCAGTTCGGCATCCCGCGATCCGCGATCGTCTCAAGGACTCTACGCGCAGTAGCCTCGGCCTCCACCGGAAACCGTCGCAAGAAGAGGCTGAAGCGATTGCCTGCGAGAGCGCCGAGGCGCAGGCGTCGCTGCGCCTTCTCAGCCGCGAGCACGCGGACGTGACCTAGCTCCGCTCCCCTCGCAGTGATCGGGTCGACCCCAGGCGCCGAGATCCACTGGCGCGCGACAGCGCGCGCGTCCTTGCGACCAGCGAAGCCGAGGTCACGGGGGTCCTTCACGAGCCGGCGCGCGAGCCGACGAATCGCCTCTGAGGTCGACACACCGCGCTTCTCCACCAAGATCCAACAGTGCTCACCCTCTCCCTCCGGAGCCGAGCGAGGGACCTCTTCGACGACGAAGTCCTCGAGCTCCTCGCGGAAGCCGAAGGGGATCGGGTCCTCCCCACCGGTCAGGTGAACGAAGCCCGGTGCCCAAGAGGGCGCGCTGTGAATGTCGGTCATGCCTAGAGGAGCTCCTCGTAGATGGCGAGCGTCTCCTCCACCATACGGTCCAGCGAGAAGCGATCACGCACCATACCGGGTCCTGCCCCCTGGAGTCGCTCTAGGAGCTCCCGATCCTGAATCAGCTGCTCCATACCAGCCGCTAAGGCGACAGGGTCCCCTGGGGGTACGAGGAGCCCCGTCTCCCCCTCTGTCACGACCTCTGGGATAGCAGAGACCCGGCTCCCGAGAACAGGCAGCCCCATCGACATAGACTCTAGAAAGACGAGGCCGAGGCCCTCCCACAGCGAGCTCATGACGAAGACGTCGCTAGCAGCCATGAGCCGCGGGACGTCTCTACGGATACCGCAAAAGACGCAGTCATCACCGAGAGAGCGCTCTGCCGCCCAGGCCTCTGCCCGCTGACGACCATCACCGAAGGGGTCATCGCCGACGAGCAGCAGGCGCGGCCTAATTGAGCCGCTGACCGCCTCTCGGGCACACGCGAAGGCTTCGAGCAAGACGTCGTGCGCCTTCTGCGGCGCGAATCGCGCGACACAGATAAAGACGGGGTCACTAGCGCTGAAACCGAACTCGCGTCTCACGTCTGCGCGGTGCTCTTCACGGCGACGCCCAGCCTCCTCAAAGGGGGTCGGATCAATCCCATAGTAGACCCGACGCATCCGCGCTGGCTCGACCCGGCCGTGCTCTTCGACAAATCTAGCGACGTGATCTGAGAGCGCTATGGTGCGCCGGGGGATGTTTCCGAGGACGCCATGCACGCGGGAGATCCATGGATTCAGGAGCGCGCGCTCGTCGTTGTGCTTACCAGAGACGAGTCGATCAGCCCTCCCGCTGAGCTTGGCGCAGACCGCTGTCAGCGCGTCTGCCTTGAGCAGGTGCGAGTGGACGAGCTCAGCGCCGCGCAGCTCCCGAATGAGCTTGAGCGGCCCGCAGCGACCGGCGATCTTCGCACCCGCTCGCTCGAAGTCACTCGCGAGGCGCCCCTCCCCTTTCAGCCAAGCGACGCGGACCTGATGCCCTCGAGCGCACTGCCCGGTGACCTGTTGGAGGAGGTGCATCTCTGCGCCGCCTACATCCAGGGTCGTGATCACGTGGAGGATTCGCATGAAGGTGAGCCCGCGGCCTTAGAGCCTAGAGCAGCTCGCTATAGACCGCCTCTAGGTCATCCATCATGCGTCCTAGCGCGTGCCGTTCCAGCACCCATGCGCGAGCGCGCTCAGCTCGGGCGGCGCGCTCCTCCTGAGGGGCGGCTGCAACCTCCCTCAGCGCGGCACCGACAGCCTCGACGCTGGCTTCGTTCGCGATCCAGCCGCGCTGCCCACCCTCTAACAGCTCTCGAGCTCCATCGACCGGGGTGCCTAGCACTGGGAGACCAGCGGCTGCCCCCTCTAGGACGACATAAGGCATCCCCTCCCACCGCGAGGGCAGAAGCAAGAGCTCCGCTCCCCGCATCAGCTCGGGCACGTCCTCGCGATGACCCAGGAAGAGGACGCGATCAGCGACACCAAGCGACTCGGCGAGGCGCTCGAGGCTTTGGAGCTCCTCTCCCTCGCCGGCGATCCAGAGCTCGACCCCCTCACAGCCAGGCTGAGCGAGCGCTGCGATGGCTAGGTCTTGCCCCTTGGCTACGTTCAAGAGCCCACAGACCAGGGCCTTCAGACGTCCTCCGTCCGAGCCCAAGGGAGCCTTAGGCTCTGCGCGCATATAGGGCGCCGGGTCTATTCCGTTCGCGACCACTCGTACCTGTCCTGGATCGACCACCCCGCTCGCACACATGGTCTTCGCCTCACTCTCACTCACAGCAACGACGAGCTTGGCCATCCTTGAGAGGCGACGCTCTACCTGCTTAAAGATCCAGCGCTTGAGCGGACCAAACATCTCTCCAAAAAGAAAAGAGTAGGTGTGTGGTGTATGAACGACGGCATCACAACCTGCGGCACGAGCGGCGCGGCGCCCCAGCGCGCCCGCCTTCGAGCTGTGAGTGTGGACGAGGTCGGGCTGGAGCTCCCGGATCAATCGGGTCAGCTCGGCGCTGTGAGCGCGATCCTTCGAGAGAGAGAGCTCTCGAACCATCGGGATCTCATGAATGTGAGCGCCAGCCGCTGCGAGCTCAGAGAGGTCCTCACGAAAGCCCGGCGTCCTGAGCGCTGATACAGCCAGGTGCACCTCCCAGCCTCGCTCTAACAGGCCGCGGGTGATGTCGCCTAGGTGCCGCCGAGTACCCCCGATCGTGCACTCCATGACCTGGAGGACGCGCCTCCCAGTCGCAGCGCCATCCTCAGTAGGCACCGGTCCCCTTCATCACTGCGAAGCCAGTGAGCGAGATGATCACGAAGTCGAGCAGCATGGACTTGTTCTCGATATAGAACAGGTCGTACTCAAGGTTCTCGTGGATGGCGCCCTGGCGAAAATAGGAGATCTGCCAGAGCCCAGTGATACCAGGCTTCACCGTAAGCCGCTCGCGCTCCATCGGCCCATACCCGTCGACGATAAAGGACATCTCGGGACGCGGACCGACCACGCTCATCTCCCCGCATAGCACGTTGAAGAACTGCGGAAACTCATCGAGGCTGTAGCGCCTTAGGTAGCGACCGATTCGGGTGATTCGAGAGTCGTAAGGGGAGCTCGGAGTGGGCGCGTCGCCGCTCGCCTCCTGATGCATCGTCCGGAACTTGATCATCCGGAAGGGGCGCCCGTTGAGACCTATCCGCTCCTGCATAAAGAACACAGGCCCAGCGCTTTCCCTCTTGATCAAGATGGCAGAGATCAAGAATACGGGGCTCGCGACGATGAGGACGGCCAACGAGAACACGATGTCGAAGAGTCGCTTCGCGATGAGGTAAAAGTAGGAGTCACTCTTCTCGTAGCGAGTGAAGAGCGGCACAGAGTCAAGTGATGAGAAGCGAACCCGGTGCCTTACCAAGTGATAGAAGCGCGGAACAACGTGGTGATGGACACCCAGATCCCGCAAGCGCTCTGCAATCTCAACGATCCGCTCCTCTGCCGCCGAAGGCAACGCGACGAAGACCTCGGAGATCTTATTCAAGGCCACGACCTCCTCTAAGTCCTCGAAACCGCCGAGGACCTCATGCTTCCCAAAGACCTTCCCCTTCCGCTCCGCGTCGTCGTCGATAAATCCGGCGAGGTTGAGGCCGAGGGTCGGAACCAGCGCGAGCTTGCGCTGCAGGAGCATGCCGCACTCACCGGCGCCGTAGATCAGCGCGTTGCGGTTGCCGATACCGAGGCGGTGCAGACGCTGGATGTATTTGAAGGAGAGGAAGCGGCTCACCATCGTGAACATGAGGATGAACACGAAAGCGAGGACCATAGTGATCCTCGAGGGGCTCTCAGTCTTGAACGGGACCTCAACGTAGGCGAAGCCAGCGTGGAGCAGCTCAAGGAGGGTCCTCTCAACGCCGGTCGTCTCGAGCAGATCCTGCTCAGAGTGCTGCAGGAGGAGGACGAGTGTGAAGAAGACAAAGAAGGCGACCACTGTCCCCTTCAGGATCCCCTTGAACTCCTCGTAATTGAGGAGGCTCTTGACCGGGCTATAGAGCCTCAGAGAGTGGAAGCACACCAAGCAGACCGCGCAGATCCACGCAAAGACCTGAACGTAGAGCCGCACATCGTCATAAAACTCAGGACCCTCCAGCCGGACGCTCCCGAACTTACCCCCGACCCAAAACGCGCTCCAACAGGCCAGCTGCATCACAGCCAGGTCGACAAAGACCTGAATGGAAAGCAGCAGAGGCTGGTAGTTGCGGCGGAAGAAGGTGCCTAGAGCGGTCATGGCCAGTGTGGGGGCTTGGAGGGCCTTTCGTGGTTTATGAGGGGGGTTTAAGCGGATCTGGGTCCGAGTTGGAGAAAAAAAGGAGCCCGGATCATGCCCTCATCTGGGCGAGGAGCCCCTTCACGGTATCGGCAGCACGCCCCGCCTCTACTGGATAGCGTTTTTTGAACGAACGCTCGGAACCCCACCCTGCGCGGTCTGTGACGGCCCTCAGAGCCGCCCATGGGATTCCCCAAGCCTCTGAGACCGCACCAATGGCGGCTGTCTCCATATCGGCCACAGCGGCCCCTTGGATCCAACGGCGAGCTCTCAGGCGCCTCCAGGGGCTCATCACTGCCCGGTCAGCCGTGAGGTAGTCACATCGGGGGCCCTCAACAAGCGCCTCCCAGGCCTCGAGGAGATCTCTGCCGGGTCGGACCTCATGGCCCCCTTCGAGCCCAAGATCGGCCTGCACAGCTCGCTCACAGTGCACGAGGTCGCCTATCTCCAGGCCCTGAGTCAGCGCCCCGCAGGTGCCAACCACGAGAAGTCCCCTCGTCGCACCCGCGCGAAGGAGCGCCTCGGCTCCACGAGCAGCAGCGACCTTACCCACCCCAGAGACGCACGTGAAGAGCTCCTGCTCTTCCTCGGTAATGCGACGGAGGGAGACCCCGCCCGGGTCGGCCAGAGGCTCCCCTCGCCCAGCCCAAGGGCCGAGCTCGCCAGAGAGGGCACAGATCAGCCCGAGGGCTCCGCTGCGTTGGTCTGATGTAGCTGTCAACTAGGAGTGTCCTTGGTCCAAGAGGAGGTCAGAGCAGCCCCGCTCTCTAGATGCTCTTCGACCCTCGAGCCGCTATCCTGACCACCTATGCGAATCGCCCTCACAGGATCTACCGGCTTCATTGGAGGCTATCTCACTCGCGCCCTCGTGGACGCAGGTCACGAGCTCCGACTGCTCATCCGCCCTGGCCGAGAGGAGGCCGCCCCGAGCGTCGATGGGAAGACCCCTGAGCTCTTCATCGGGGACCTCTCAGACCCAAACAGCCTCGAGGGCTTCCTCGAGGGCTGCGACCTCTTGATCCACCTCGCCAGCGCCCACGACCACCTCAACGATGAAGAGATGCGCGCCGTCAACATCGGTGGGACAGAGGCGCTCATCGCTGAGGCTGAGCGCTGTGGACACAGCGGCTCGAGCGGATTTGAGGTGTGGGTCGTCTCCTCGGCGGTCATCGGCGCTCCCGTCTACAGCTACTATCGCGACACCAAGCGGATCCAAGAGAAGCTCATTCGTGGCTGCGGGATCAACTGGACCTCCTTCCGCCCCACCCTCGTCTACGGCAAGGGGGACATGCGCCACACCGCGCCCCTCCTCCGAAAGTGCGCCGAAGAGAAGGGCACCATCTGGGTCCCCCACGACGGCAAGAGCATGATCAACCCTGTCCATGTCGATGACGTAGTCGACGCGGTCATGCGCTTCTTCGACTTCGAGCGCGGCGTAGACTGCTGCTACGAGCTCGCTGGCCCCGAGGGCATCCCCTACAACCGCTTCCTAGACGCCACGATCTCCGCGGTCGACGGACGCGTCCGCAGGCGAAACATCTCTAAGACCTGGGCTGACCGGCTGATCTTCCTGAAAGGCCTCTTTACGGATGTCACCGAAGACCGCCGCGCATCGGCCTACTTCATGCTCCACCATGAGCACAACATCACCAACGCCGTCGAAGAGCTTGGCTGGACCCCACGCAGCTACGACGAGGGGATCCGCGAGGTCGCGAGCGGCGACTGGTGGCGAGAGTGAAGGCCAGCTCGCGACCCCTCGCGAGCGCTCACTCCTCTTCGCCGCGAAGCTTAGCTAGGACCGTGTAGTCCTCGAGCGTGGTCGTATCTCCCGCGATCTCGGCTCCCTTGGCGATGTCGCGTAGCAAGCGCCGCATGATCTTCCCGCTGCGCGTCTTAGGGAGCGCGTTGGTGAAGCGAATCTCTTGCGGCCGCGCGAGCTTCCCGATCTCTGCCGCGACATGCTCGACG
Source organism: Planctomycetota bacterium (assembly GCA_022446815.1). GTDB lineage: Bacteria > Planctomycetota > UBA1135 > UBA1135 > JAKVCE01. The sequence goes on along the minus strand of JAKVCD010000002.1, from coordinate 100,892 downwards.
AGCTCCCGCTCCAGCGCGCCTGGGTCGGCGACCTCAGCGCGCGGAGTCACGAAGGCGCAGATCGCCTCCCCTGTGACCTCATCTGGCCGCCCCACGACGGCGGCCTCGGCGACGCCGGGGTGTGAGACGAGGGCGCTCTCCACCTCCATCGTCGAGAGACGGTGACCCGAGATGTTGAGGACGTCATCTACGCGCCCCAGGATCCAGAAGCAACCGTCCTCGTCCTTCACGGCGCCGTCGCCAGGGAAGTACATCCCAGGGAACTTGGACCAGTAGGTCTCCTCATAGCGCTCCATGTCCCCCCAGATACCCCGGAGCATCCCGGGCCAAGGCTTCCGGATGACGAGGTAACCCCCCTTACCATCCTCCACAGGCTCGCCCTCCTCATCAACAATCGCCGCGTCCACCCCAAAGAAGGGTCGCGTCGCAGAGCCCGGCTTTGTCACCTGCACTCCCGGCAGCGGAGTGATCATGATCCCGCCGGTCTCGGTCTGCCACCAGGTGTCAACGATCGGGCAACGCTCGCCGCCGATGAGGCGGTGGTACCACATCCAGGCCTCAGGGTTGATCGGCTCGCCCACCGAGCCGAGCAGCCGGAGCTTGCTGAGGTCGTGCTTCTCGATGTGCTCATCCCCCAAGCGCATGAAGGTCCGGATCGCCGTCGGGGCGGTGTAGAAGACCGTCACGCCGTGCCTCTCACAGAGCTCCCAGAAGCGGCCAGGGTGCGGGGTCGTCGGCGCGCCCTCATACATCACGATGGTCGCGCCGTTCGCGAGTGGGCCATAGACGATGTAGCTGTGACCTGTGATCCAACCCACATCTGCGGTGCACCAGTAGACGTCATCCTCTTGCAGGTCAAAGACGTACTTGGTGGTGAGGTATGCGCCGAGCATGTAACCCGCTGTGGTGTGAACGATGCCCTTGGGTTTGCCAGTCGAACCTGAGGTGTAGAGCAGGAAGAGCACGTCCTCAGAGTCCATAGGCTCGGGGGCTGCAGGCTCCGTGACCGCCTCCATGAGCTCGTGGTACCAGCAGTCGCGCCCCTCGGTCCAATCCACCTCGTTCTCACCGCGACGCACGCAGACGACGCTGTGCACGCCCTCATAACCGTTGAGCGCGGCGTCGACCTCTCGCTTCAGGGGCAAGACCTTGCCGCGGCGCCACCCGCCATCAGCCGTGATCACCATGCAGCAGTCGCCATCCTCTACGCGGTCTCGAATCGCCTGCGCGCTGAAACCACCGAAGATGACGGAGTGGGCAGCGCCGACGCGCGCGCACGCGAGGACCGCGACGGCGAGCTCAGGGATCATGGGCATATAGATCGCGACCCGATCGCCCTTCTTAAGACCCCGTGACTTCAGCGCGGCGGCGAAGCGCGCCACCTCATCGTGAAGCTCCCTGTAGCTGAGCTCACGGACGTCACCAGGCTCACCCTCCCATCGGATCGCGGTCTTCTCACCGCGCTCCTCAAGGTGCTGATCTAAGCAGACCGCGGAGGCGTTCAGCTTGCCCCCGCCAAACCACTTCGCCACGGGCGCGCCGCTCCAATCGCAGACCTCTGTGGGAGGCTCGATCCAGGGCAACTCCTGGGCCATCTCGCCCCAGAATCCCTCGGGATCATCTACGGAGCGGCGGTGCATCGCCTGATACTCCTCCTCCGAGGAGAGACGCGCGACGGCCTGGAACTCAGCGGACGGGGGGAAGCGGCGGTCCTCAGTGAGGACATGGTCGATATCAGGCATGGCAAGAGAGTAAGCCCTGAGGACCCCTGCGGGAATACCAGCCATTCTTGCCCCCCCTCAGGACAGATCGCCGGACTTATGGGTGATGTATTTCCCCACCCACACACCTGAGACTGCAGAGAAAGACACCGAAGGATGGGAGCCTGCTCGCATCCTCGACCGCTGGAACTCCTGGGCGCTCGTCTATTTCCCCAACCAAGACCTCACGACTTGGATCGACCTGGGGACCGAGCCCTATCAGCCTCTCTCGAGCGCCGAGGCAGCATGGCGCCTCGATGAGCTCGGTCGCGTCAACTAGGCGCGCTTGTTGAAGAGCGTGAAGTAGCGCGCGGCCTTGCCAGCGAGCCGCGCAGGCTGAGACAGCTCCCGCAGGAGCCTCTTCGGGCGCAGGTAGAAGCGACGGTAGGCGTGCCGGATCCAGCCCTCGATCTCGGCAGCGCTCATATGCTCGTTCCCCTCGAGCGCCTGATAGCCAGTCATCGTCGCGTAGTCGAAGTCTCTCGTCCCGCTCAGCATCTCGTAGAGCGGCGTGCCGGGGTAAGCCGTGACAGCGCAGAACTGGACCTGGTCAGGGTCGAGGCGCTCTACGAGGTCGAGGGTGTCCCCCACCATCTCTGGCGTCTCCTCAGGGAAGCCGATCATGCAGAAGGCGCGTGTCTCAATCCCGACGTCGCGGCAGGCGTCAAAGACCTCCTGCGCCTGGTCATGGTCCAAGAGCTTCGCACCGCAGTGCTTGCGCTGAATCACCTCATTACCTGACTCGACGCCGAGGGAGATATGAACGCAGCCAGCAGCGGCCATCTTCTCCAGGAGCGGCCGGCTGAGCACCTTCACTGCTGTCTCGCATTGCCACTCGAGCTTGAGACCCCGCTCGAGGATGCCGTCACAGATCGCCTCTACGCGATCTTTGCGAGTGGAAAAGATCGGGTCCCTGAAGACGACGTGCCGCAGCCCGTGATTGTCATGGAGATCGGCGAGCTCCTCGAGCACATGCTCTGGCGAGCGGAAGCGGAACCGCAACCCCTGCGCGAGCGTGTAGCCGCAGAAGGAGCAGTCCAGCGGGCATCCACGGCTGGACTTGACCGTAGTGATCGGACCCTCGACGCCAGGGAAGTGGTACAGGCTGTTGTCGAGGAGATGGCGTGCCGGGAGCGGGAGCCCGTCGAGGTCCCCGATCTTTTCGCGCTCTGCCTCATGGATGATCTCACCAGACGAGTTCCGCCAGGTGATCCCCTCTACGCCGCTGAAGTCGCGCCCCTCAGCTGCTCGTCGCGCGAGGTCGCGGACGGTGTACTCGGGCTCCCCCCTCACGACGGCGTCCACGTGGTCCCCGTCAAAGATCTCTCCTGGCGTGAAGGTCACCTGGGACCCCAAGATCCCCACAGGGACCCCCAGCGCTGCCCGGATCCTCCCCGCAAGGGCGAGGTCCTGGTCCAGGGAGGTGCTGGAGGAGTCCATGCAAACGAAGCCTGGGTCTAGAGAGCGCACGCGGTCGAGCGCGCCATCTGGCCCTAGCCCCATCGCGTCCCCGTCGACTATGGAGACCTCGTGCCCCTCTGCCTCCAAGACACCGGCGACGTGAGCCAGCTCGATCGGCGGATAGAGCAGCTCGGGGTTCACCGCCATCCCAAAGCCGCCCATCAGTCCGCGGCTGACGCGGAACTCAGGCGGGCTGGGCGGATTGACGAGGGTGATCTTCATGAGGCGCACACCTGATCATTCATCGGCCCACAGGGGCCGAAGATCGAGGGCGACTACCTCAGCCTACCGTCGATTCCCGACGGAGGGCGCCTCCGAGCCGCTCTGCGGCCCGCTCAACCCTGCCAAGGAACTTTTTGAGGTCTCCCTCGTCGAGGGTGCGGTCTTTGGCCTCAAGCACCAAATGCCATGCGAGGGACCGCTGCCCCTCGGGCAGGTTCGGGCCCTCATAGACGTCGAAGAGCTCCATCGAGGCCACCAGACCCTTTCCAGAGCGCTCAAGCTCCAGCTCGGCGTCCGCGCAGGCGACCTCCACGGGCAGCGAGAGGGCCACGTCGACCTTTGCCCCGGGGAATTTGGGCAAGGGCCTGTAGCTCGCGGGAGCCTTCGGCATCGACAAGAGCGCGTCCAAGGAGAGCCCTGCGGCTGCCACGTCACTCGCGAGCTCATCCACGAGCCCCAAGCTCCTCGCGCAGCCAGGGTCCAACTCCGCTAGGAGGCAGAGTGCCACGCACTCATCATCGACGGACACCTCGAGCACCTGCGCCCTGCCGGGGTTCGCCCAGCCGGGGACGAGGTCTTCACCGCCGAGAGCGCGCCACCTGAGGCCAGCCTCAATGGAGACACCGAGGGACCTGAGCAGATCCTCAATGACCCCCTGCAGGCGCGCTCTCGCGCTCGCGTTGAAGGCGGCGTCCTTAGAGCGCGGCGACGCGAGGACGAGGCCCGCCTCATGAATCTCACCGGGCTGCCCGCGCTCGTCCGTGAGCTCCGGGAGATAGCCCTTTCCGACCTCAAAGAGCCGAACCTCATCCCTGTTCCGACGGTTGATCTCCACCCTCCCGAGGAGGCTAGGGACGACTGAGCGGCGGACGCTGGCCTCTCCCTCTGCGACAGGGTTCACGACGCGCACGCGCGGCTCGTCAGCGATCCCGAGGCGCTCAAGGAGCTCGTCAGATTGAAAGGAGTAGCAGAGCGCCTCAGAGAAGCGCGCGCCCCCACTGAGACGGTCTTGAATCCGTGCGGTGAGCACCTGCCTCGGGTCACGAGCAGGCGGAGACACCTCAGCGATGAGGCGCTTGCCAGGGATCTGGAAGTAGCCGTGCATTCGACCGATCTCTTCGACGAGATCGACCGGCTCGCCGACATCTTTGGTCGCGCGGTAGGACGGGACGGACACTCGCAAGACTCCGCCGTCGAGCTCGACCCCGAAGCGGAGGGAGCGCAGGCTCTCCGCCATCTCTTCATCGCTGAGCTCCACGCCCAAGAGAGAGCGAGCGAACTCACCCTCTAAGCTGACGAGCTTGCTCGGGTCCTCCCAAGCGCCGACATCCACCGGCGCCGAGGGGAGCTTAAGGTCCGGCTGAATGGACTGGAGCGTGCGCACGAGGTGGGCGGCAGCGTCAGGCACCATGCACGGATCTAGGCTCTTCTCAAAGCGAGCCGAGGAGTCAGTCCTCAGCCCGACTCGGGAGGCCGTGCGACGGACAGTCGTGGCGTCGAAGCTAGCGACCTCGAGCAAGAGCGAGGTCGTCTCAGGTGCCACCTTCGACCCCTCCCCTCCCATGACGCCCGCGAGGGCGACGGGAGTGTCCCCAGAGCAGATCAGGAGGTCTTCTATCCCGACCTTCCGCTCCTCTTCGTCGAGGGTGGTGATCGTCTCGCCATCCGCCCCCATGCGCACCTTGATCCCAGCCGAGACCTGAGCGCGGTCGAAGAGGTGATTCGGCTGGCCCAAGTCCAGCATCACGAAGTTGGAGATGTCGACGAGGAGGTCAAGCGGGCGCTGCCCAACCGCCAAGAGCAAGCGCTGCAGCCACTCAGGGCTAGGCTCCACGCGCACATCATCAATGGCCAGTGCGAGATATCTGCCACATGCGAGGTCTGAGATCTCCACCGGGAGACCAGGCTCCTCACCAGTCTCAGGCAGGCTCGTGTCCAACTCGCGGAGCTCACGACCAAAGATCGCCGCGACCTCAGCGGCGATCCCGCGGTGACCCCAGAGGTCCGGCCGATGCGTCAGCGACTTGTTGTCGATCTCGATCACCCAGTCCACAAGGTCCATGGCCTCGGAGACAGATGCGCCACGCTGAAGGTCCTCCGGCAAGACCCAGATGCCATCATGATCCTCGCCGAGCTCCAGCTCCCGCACGGAGCAGATCATCCCCCGCGACTCAACTCCGCGGATCTTGGCCTTCTTGATCTTGAAGTCCCCAGGCAGCCGAGTCCCGACCTGCGCTACAGCGACGTTCTGTCCAGCGTCAACGTTGGGAGCACCGCAGACGATCTGTAGGGGCTCTTCGCCTCCAACATCGACGGTGCAGACAGAGAGCTTGTCCGCGTCGGGGTGCTGCTCCCGGGACTGGACGTGACCTACGACGACATCATCGAGATGTGCCGCGAAGCGCTCTAGCCCCTCGACCTCTGCGGTCCGAAGCGTGATCTCGCGCGCGAGGTCTTCAGGCGTGATGCCTTCGAGGTCTACGTGGCGCGCCAGCCACTTCATGGAGATCAACACGGGAACTGCTCCAAGAAGCGGAGGTCTCCCCCCATCAAGTTGCGGATGTCGTCGATGCCGAAGCGCATCATGACGAGGCGGTCGAGGCCGAAGCCGAACGCGAAGCCAGTGAGCTTGCTCACGTCGACGTCCTCACGCCCACTGAAGCCTGCCTCCAAGACGCAAGGCTGAACCATCCCGCAGCCGCAGAACTCAATCCACGTCGTCTGAGAGCAGACGCGGCAGCCGTCCTCGCAGAAGGGGCAGCGCACATCGAACTCAAAGCCAGGCTCAACGAAGGGGAAGTAGCCGGGGCGCAACCTGACCTCTAGCTCTCGCTCGAAGAGCTCGTTCAAGAGTCGACGGAGGGTCCAGGTCAGGTGCCCAACCTGAATATCTTCCCCGACCACAAGGCCCTCGACCTGGTGGAAGGTGTGCTCGTGAGTTGCGTCCTGCTCTTCATTCCGGAAGACCCGTCCGGGCGCGATGACTCGGAACGGCGGCTTGAGCCGCTCCATTGCGCGTATCTGCACCGGCGAGGTCTGAGTCCGCATGACGACCGTGTGGCTGTCGTCGCAGTAGAAGGTGTCCTGAAGCTCTCGGCTGGGGTGATCTACAGGGACGTTGAGGGCCTGGAAGTTGTAGTAGTCCAGCTCCACCTCTGGCCCATCGAGAACCTCATAGCCCATGGAGGTAAAGATGGCCTCCACCTCACGGCGCACCTGGGTGATGGGATGCAAGCCACCTCGGGCAGGGGTCGCAGGTGGGAGCGTCGGGTCAAAGCCACCACCATCTCGCAGCGCCTCTACGAGGGCTTCGTCCAAGAGCGCTCTCTTGGAGCCTATAGCCTCCAGGAGCTCTCCCTTCAGCGCGTTCGCACCACGTCCGGTGTCCCTACGCTCCTCTTGCGGGAGGGTAGGGATCGCTGCCAAGATCTCAGAGATGACCCCCTCTTTACCGAGGAGCTCCTTCTCCAAGACGCGCAGCGCCTCCGCGTCGGTCGCTTCCGCGACGCGAGCGAGGGCGTCTTGGCGCAGGCTCTCGAGGCGCTCGAGCATGGCCCCTCGCGACGCTCGCTATGCAGCCAAGGCGGCCTTGGCGGCCTCGGCCAGCTGATCGAACGCTGCCGGATCGTGCACAGCGATGTGGGCGAGCTGCTTGCGGTCGAGCTCGATGCCCGACTTCTTGAGCCCCGCGATGAAGCGTGAGTAGTTCACCCCGCGCATTCGAGCGGCCGCGTTGATGCGGACGATCCAGAGGCGGCGGAACTGACGCTTACGCTGGCGACGATCACGGAACGCGTATGCCCATGAACGGACCATCGACTCCTTAACAGTGCGCCAGAGCTTGGAGCGCCCACCGCGGAAGCCGCGAGCTGCCTTGAAGTAACGGACCTTCTTTTGACGGCGCGGGGCGCCGTATGTAACGCGTACCATGCTCAGGCCCCCATCATGCGCTTCATGTTCACGCCCCAGGCTCGGGGCAGGATGATGTCCTTGCGGAGTCCACGGCGCTCATCGCCATTGTGGATCGCGTGCATGTGACCGCGCGCAGGCCGCGAGCAGCGGACCTTCCCGTTCTTCGAGACGCGGAAGCGCTTCTTTACAGCGCCCTTTGATTTCATCTTCGGCATTCTGAATGTCTCCTTGGGTCACCGCCGACGGCGGATCGGAGCGGACCCCGGTCGCTGGCACGCCGCCACCGCTCACGGGAGCCGGGCTTTCCCGGACTTCGAGGCGAAAAAGATACAGCCGACCCCCGCTCAGGCCAAGCGGGAGGCCGGCAAAACCTCACTAAAGGCCCCCTCTAGGGGCCTCTCACCCCTCAGGAGGGCCTCTGCGTGGGGGTGAGCATCATGGTCATGCGCCGCCCCATCATCTTCGGCATAGCCTCGACCTTGCAGATGTCGCCGAGGGTCTCGGCCACCTGCTTCATGACGTTCTCGCCATGCTCCGGGTGCGCCATCTGCCGACCACGGAAGATGCAGACGACCTGCACCTTGTGACCAGCCTCAAGGAAACGCCGTCCTTGATCCAGGCGATATGAGAGGTCGTGCTTGTCGATTGCAGGACGAACACGGAGCTCTTTCAGGCTAGACGAGGCCTTCTTCTTGTCGGTCCCCCGCTCGCGCTTTCGCTGCTCATACTTGAACTTGCCGAAGTCGAGGATCCTGCACACCGGAGGTCTCGCCGTGGGAGAGACCTCGACGAGATCCATCCCCGCGTCCTGCGCCCTCCTGCGAGCGTCGTCCGTTGAGACGACACCAAGCTGATCTCCGTTCTGATCAATGAGCCGCACCTCGCGGACTCGAATCTGCCTGTTGCGGCGATAGTCTTGCGCTGCCACTTAGCTCCTTGGGCTTAGATGCCCCTGGGAAAAAGAAAGGGTCACAACCGCCGCCGTTCGGCCGCACGGTGCTGACTCAGAGTAAGCCGGGGCGAGAAAACTCGCCACCAGAGAATGAGAACGAACGCTCACGAGCTCGCCTCAGGAGACGACTGTGCCTCCTCAAGCGCCGCCTTGGCGCGTGCAGAGACGTCGATGTGGACGTCCTCGAGCTGATAGGCCTCAACTGTAGAGGGCGCATCACACATGAGGTCTGTAGCAGATGCGGTCTTAGGGAAAGCGATCACATCACGGATGTTGTCCATCCCCAAGGTCAGCGCGACGAGGCGGTCTAGCCCCACAGCAAAGCCAGCGTGCGGAGGCGCTCCGTAGCTCAAAGCGTCCAAGAGGAAGCCGAACTTCTGGCGCTGCTCCTCCTCGCCGATCCCGAGCACCTCAAAGACGCGCTGCTGAACATCAGCCCGGTGGATCCGGACAGAGCCAGAGCCAAGCTCCCAACCGTTCATAACCAGGTCATAAGAGCGGCTCATCTGATCGCCGATCGGGCTGTCTGGGTCGCTGAGGTCAAAGCCTCCGCCGCCGAGCTCCCAGTCCGCAGGGGCAGTGAACGGGTGGTGTGTCGAGAACCAGCGACCAGCCTCATCATCCCACTCAAAGAGAGGAAAGTGCGTGACCCAAAGGAAGCGGAACTCAGAGGGCTCTGTGAGCCCCAACTGCTTGCCGAGGTGAACCCTGAGCTCGCCCAAAGAGCGCTGCACGACGCGCTCGCGCGGGTCTGCAACAAAGAGGCAGAGGTCTCCCTCCGTGGCACCTAAGAGCTCCATGAGCTCCTGAGCGCCCCCCTCAGGGACAAAGCGAGCGAGCGGACCAGCCCCTCCGTCCAGAGCGGGCTTCCAGAAGGCCAAGCCTTTGGCGCCGTAGGTCTTGACCACATCCTCGAGGGCCGTGATCTCCTTCCTCGAGAGAGAGCCACCCTCCTTGACCGTCAGCCCCATCACCCTGCCGCCAGCCTCAACCGCACCCGAGAAGACCTGAAAATCGGAGGCGCGCGCCCAGTCATCCAGCGCTACAAGCTCCATCTCAAAGCGCAAGTCAGGCTTGTCGATGCCGAAGCGCTCCATCGCCTCCTTATAAGGCATGCGAGGGATCGGCGTAGGGACGTCGTAGCCCATGGAGTCTTTGAAGGTGTCGATGAGGACCTGCTCCCACGAAGCGAACACGTCCTCCTCCTCGACGAAGGACATCTCCATGTCCAACTGCGTGAACTCTGGCTGCCGGTCTGCGCGCAAGTCTTCGTCTCGGAAGCAGCGCGCGACTTGGAAATAGCGGTCCAACCCCGAGACCATCAGGAGCTGCTTGAAGATCTGCGGAGACTGAGGGAGCGCGTAGAACTCACCAGGATGAACGCGGCTCGGGACGAGGTAGTCCCGCGCGCCCTCAGGGGTCGCCTTGGTGAGGATCGGCGTCTCGACCTCAACGAAGTCCTGAGCTTCGAAGGCCCGACGCATAGCGTTGATGAAGCGCGAGCGGTGGACGAGGTTCTGCTGCAGAGGGGCACGTCGCAGGTCCAAGAAGCGGTGCTTCAGCCTGAGCTCTACGCCAGTGTCGAGGTCGTCGATGATCTCGAATGGAGGGAGCTTGCTGCCGGAGAGCATCTCCACTGACTCCGCGACGAGCTCCACCTCACCGGTCTCTCGGTTCGGGTTGATGTTCCTCTCTTCGCGCTTGCGAACGGTGCCGCGCACACAGAGAACATCCTCGGGAGCGAGCTTCAGGTCCCCCGCCACCTCCTCTGCTAGGACGACCTGCGTCACGCCATAGCGGTCCCTCAGGTCGAGGAAATAGATACCACCGTGGTCACGTCGGGCTGCCACCCAACCGTTCAAGACGACCTGAGACCCCTCATCGCTCGCCCGCAGCGCGCCGCAAGTGTGCGTCCGCTGCCACCCTGCACGCTCAGTCACGAGCTGAGCTCCATCGGCCCAGAGGCCGCGTCTTTGATCACTTTCACGTAGACATCATGCCACGCTGCGCAGCACATGAAAGCAGAGCCTCTCCCTTGTGAGGAGAAGCTCAACGTGATCTGCGGCTGTGCAAGCGGATACGCGCGAGGGCGCGCTGCAAGGAGGCGCGAGCGCGCGCCATGTCGACCGCGTCCTGCTTCGCAGCAGCGCGGGACATGCTAAGGCGCTCTCGTGCGCGGGCCTCAGCTTGGCGAGCGCGCTCCTCGTCGATCTCGGTCCAGGGCTCACCTGCCGCGGTCAAGACACGGACAGTGTCCCCGCGGACCTCGGCGAAGCCGCCAGCGACGAAGAGGCTCTGCTCTCCAGTGGAGGTCTTGTATGTCAGCTCGCCCGGCTCGAGGGCGGTGACCATCCCAGCGTGCTTAGGGAAGATCCCCATACCGCCGTCCGTGGCCGTCACGCCCACAGAATCGACCGCTTCGTCGAGGATCACGCGCTCAGGCGTGATGACTCTCAAGGTCAGGCCGGCCATCCCTCAGGACATCTCCTGGGCGCGCTCGACGACGTCGTCGATCCCGCCGACCATGTAGAAGGCCTGCTCGGGGAGGTCATCGTGCTTGCCCTCGATGATCTCCTTGAAGGAGCGAACCGTCTCCTCCCGCGGGACAAAGATCCCCGGAGTGCCGGTGAATTGCTCTGCGACGAAGAAGGGCTGGGCGAGGAAGCGCTGCATCCGGCGCGCGCGGGCGACGACCTGCCGGTCCTCCTCAGCGAGCTCCTCAACGCCGAGGATCGCGATGATGTCCTTGAGGTCGTTGTAGCGCTGAAGGATGCGCTGCGCCTCTCGGGCGACGAAGTAGTGCTCCTCACCGACGACCTGGGGGTCAAGCATCCGAGAGGTGGACTTCAGCGGGTCAACCGCAGGGTAGATGCCGAGCTCGGCGATCGAGCGCTCGAGGATGATCGTTGAGTCGAGGTGGGCGAAGGTCGCGACCGGCGCCGGGTCCGTGATGTCGTCAGCGGGGACATACACGGCCTGCATGGAGGTCACTGAGCCATCCTTCGTTGAGGTAATGCGCTCTTGGAGGGCGCCCATCTCGCTGGCCATGGTCGGCTGATAGCCCACCGCGGAGGGCATCCGGCCGAGGAGCGCGGAGACCTCGGAGCCCGCCTGGACGAAGCGGAAGATGTTGTCGACGAAGAGGAGGACATCTTGGCCCTTCTCGTCACGGAAGTACTCTGCCATCGTGAGGCCAGAGAGCGCCACCCGGAGACGTGACCCCGGGGGCTCGTTCATTTGACCGAAGACCAAGACCGCGTTGTCGATGACGCTCGCGTCCTTGCCCTCAGGGGTCTTGTAGGTCGCCTCTGTCATCTCGAGCCAGAGGTCGTTCCCCTCACGGGTCCGCTCGCCGACGCCGCAGAAGACGCTGAAGCCGCCCTTCTCGACCGCGGTGATTCGAATCAGCTCCTGAATGAGGACCGTCTTACCGACACCTGCACCCCCGAAGAGGCCGATCTTCCCGCCCTTAGCGAAGGGGCAGAGGAGGTCGACGACCTTGATGCCAGTCTCGAAGACCTCACTGATCGCCTCCTGGTCTTCGAAGGCCGGCGCGGGGCGGTGGATCGGCCAGGTGTCCGTATCGGCCATCTCTCCCCTAGCGACCGTGTCGAGGGGTTGACCGAGCAGGTTGAAGATCCGGCCTTTGGTCTCCTCACCGACGGGGACGCTGATGGCGTCTCCGGTGTCGATGGTCTCCATACCGCGGCGGCAGCCGTCGGTGGTGGACATGGCGACGCAGCGCGCGATGTCGTTGCCGAGGTGCTGAGCGACCTCGAGGACGATGGAGATGCCAGCGGCCTCATCTGTGACGGTGAGCGCGTTGTAGATCGGCGGGAGAGCGCCGGTCGGGAAGCGCACATCGACGACGGGGCCAAAGATCTGAGCGACAGAGCCTGTGTTGGTGGCAGTCATGGCTTGGTGGGTTGACGAAGTCTAGTTCTCGTAACTGTGTTCTTGTGTTAGCGCTTATCAGCGCAGGGCCTCGGCGCCGCCGACGATGTCGAGCAGGTCCTTGGTGACGTTCTCTTGCCGGAGTCGGTTGTAGCGACCCTTCAGCATCTTGATCATGTCGCTCGCCGCGTCCGTCGCGTTCTTCATCGACATACGGCGGCTCGCGTACTCACTCGTGAGCGCCTCGAGCAAGGCGTTGTAGACGCGCACCTCGAGGTAGCGCGGGATCAACGACTCGAAGATGGTCTCAGCGTCAGGCTCGAGGATCAGGTCCCCGCCCCTCTGCTCTTCACCTTCATCTCCTCCGGCCTCGAGCGGCAGCAGCTGCACCGTGGTCGGGGTGTAGCGCACCATCGACTGGAACGCTGTGTAGTAGATGTAGACGTCAGCGTAGTCGCCGGAGAGGAAGGCCTCTACGAGGGTCTGGGCCGTGCGGGCCGCCTGACCGAAGTCCACAGACTCCAGCGGCGGGTCCACGATGAAGCGCTCGACGTTGTATCCCCGCCCGTTGAGGTACGAGTAGCCCTTCTTCCCATAGACGAAGAAGTCAACATCGTCCGACTCTCGCTCGCTCATCCATGCCTCTAGGTCAGAGAAGAGGTTGGAGTTGTAGGCCCCGCAGAGGCCGCGATCTGAGGTGACGAGGAGCACGCCAGTCTTAGAGCCGGCACCCTTCCTGAAGAGCGGGTTGTCCTGAACCTCATCCCCCAAGACGCCAGCGAGGTGCGAGACGAGCCCGGCGATCTCCTCGGTGTAGGGCCTCGAAGCGATCGCGCGGTCCTGGAAGCGACGGAGCTTAGTCGTCGCGACCATCTCCATAGCCCGCGTGATCTGCTGGATGTTGCCGACGGAGGTGATCCGAAGGCGAAGTTCCTTGACTGACGCCATCGAGTCCTCAGCCCATCTGGGCGATCACCGCTTGGATGCACTCATCGAGGGTCGCTTTCGCCTCATCGGAGAGCTTCTTGGTGTCCATGATGCTCTGCGCGACCTCAGGCTTGGTGTCGCGCATGTACTCAAGGAACTCGCGCTCGAACTCGACGATGCGACCGGTCTCCAGCTCATCCAAGCCGCCGGAGGTGCCAGCGTAGATGACCATGATCTGATCGGCGACCTCAACCGGGGCGTACTGGCCCTGCTTCAAGATCTCCACGAGCTTCTCGCCGCGGGTCAGGGTGTCCTGAGTAGCCTTATCGAGGTCCGAACCGAACTGCGCGAAGGCCTGCAGCTCCCGATACTGAGCGAGGTTGATGCGCAGGCCACCAGCCGTCTTCTTCATCGCGGGGATCTGGGCTGCGCCACCGACCCTCGAGACGGAGATACCGACGTTCACCCCAGGGCGGACGCCTGAGTTGAACAGGCTCGCCTCGAGGAAGATCTGACCATCGGTAATCGAGATCACGTTGGTCGGGATGTACGCAGAGACGTCACCTTCCTGAGTCTCTACGACCGGTAGCGCAGTGATCGAGCCGCCGCCCTTCTCGAAGCGAGGGTTAATGTTCGGCGCGTCATCGGAGAGCTTCGCTGCGCGCTCAAGCAGGCGACTGTGCAGGTTGAAGACGTCGCCGGGGAAGGCCTCTCGTCCCGGGGGACGGCGCAGCAGCAGCATGACTTGGCGATAAGCCAGCGCCTGCTTGTAGAGGTCGTCGTACATGATGACCACGTGGCGTCCAGCGTCACGGAAGCGCTCTCCCATCGCGCAGCCACCGTAGGCCGCGAGGTACTGCATGGAGGCCTCGTCGATAGCGGAGGCGGAGACGACGATCGTGTAGGGCATCGCGCCCGCCTGCTCGAGACGGTTCACGACGTCGACGACCGTGGACTGCTGCTGACCCATCGCGACATAGATGCAGATGACCTGCTCGGGGTTAGTGGGGTCCCCTCCGCCGGTGGTCTTCTGGTTGATGATCGTGTCGATGAGGAGCGCAGTCTTGCCGGTCTGTCGGTCGCCAATGATGAGCTCACGCTGACCTCGACCAATCGGGATCATGGCGTCGATCGCCTTGATCCCGGTCTGCAAGGGCTCATCCACAGGCTGGCGCTCAACAACCGAGGGGGCGGGTTGCTCGATCGGGCGGAGGTCGTCCTCCGTCACGGAGAGCGGGCCCTTGCCATCGATGGGGTCACCGAGCGCGTTTACGACGCGTCCGAGGAGCGCGTCCCCGGTAGGGACCGAGATGATTCGCCCAGTAGAGCGCACCTCGTCCCCCTCTTTGACCGCCGTAGAGTCCCCGAGGAGCACGCAGCCAACGTTGTCCTCTTCGAGGTTCAGTGCGACGCCGCGGACGCCGTTACCGAACTCGACGAGCTCGTTCATCATGCAGTCATCGAGGCCATAGACACGCGCGACGCCGTCACCGGCGCTCAGCACGGTGCCCACGCTCTGCAGCTTGGTCTCACCTTTGTAGTTCTCGATCTCTGCCTTGAGGATCGAAGTGACTTCTGCGGGTCGAAGGTCCATTAGATTGGTTCCTGGTGGTTGGAGTGGCTCTTGGCTCACCCTGCGCCGAGGCGCGCTTCTCTGAGCTTGCGGCTGAGGCCGTCGAGGCGACCCTGCACCGAGTTGTCGATCATGCGGTTGTCCACAAACACGCGGACACCGCCTACGAGGCCGGGATCGACCTCGTTCCTGAGGTAGACCTCTTTACCGAGCTCGCGGCCCATCGCGGCGGCGAGCTCATCTAGCTGTGCGGGCTCTAGCGGACGCGCGCTCTCGACGCGGCCCTCCGTAGCCCCTCGATGCTCCAACAAGCGCAGCCTGTAGGCGTCGCCTGCCTCTAGGAGCACCTCAATCCGACCCTTCTCAAAGAGGAGCCGGACGAAGTCTCCGAGGAGCTCGTTCATGTCGGAGAGGACCTTCTCGAGTCGAGAGATCTTCTCCTCGTCCGTGACGCTCGCGTCGGCGAGGTAAGCGGCGACATCGGGGTCGGAGACTTCGCCCGCCAAGCGGCGGACGTCTGCCTCCATCGCGTCGAGCACGTCCCGCTCCAGCGCGAGCTGAAACAGCGCCTCAACGTAGCGGGTGGTGACGGTACTAAGCCTCACGCATCCGCTCCCTTAGTCGCGCTCACGACGTCCGCCGCGAGGCGCCGGTCGTCATCGCTGTCCGCCTTACGGCCGAGGACCTGGCCAGCCGCGCCGACCGCGAGGTCTACGACCTCGTCTCGGATCGCAACGAGGGCCTTTTCCCGCTCAGCTTCGATGTCTGCGCGGGCGCGCTCGATCATGGCCTCCGCCTCCTTGCGGGCGGTGTCTATGATCTCGCGCTCACGCCCCTCAGCGCGCTCGCGCGCCTCGGAGAGCATCTCAGCCGCGGAGGCCTGCGCCTCGCCGAGCTTGATCTCGACCTCTGCGCGGGCCTCTTGGGCCTCCTTGCTAGCCTTCTCAGCAGCGTGGATCGACTCGTTGGCGCGCTCGTCACGCTCTTCTAGAGCGCGAGTGATCGGCCCCATGACCATCTTCCATGCAAAGGGAAGAGACAGGAGGAAGATCACCCACGTCCAGAGCATGTTCCCGCCCTGGTGGAGATCCAGCGGGTTAAACCCGCCGCCCTCACCAGGAGCTAAGAGGAGCAAGTACTGCATGTTCATGCCTCCGATTCAGGTGCGCCAAGCGTGCGCGCGCGCGGGCCATGAGCCAGCGCGCACCCACAGAGTGGCTCAACCGAGGGCGATCAGCAGGGTGACGACGACGCCGAAGAGGGAGACACCCTCGATCAGCGCGGCGAGGATGATGGAGCCGCCGCGGATGTCGCCGGCAGCCTCGGGCTGACGGGCGATGCCCTCGTTGGCGGAGGCGCCGATGCGGCCGATGCCGCTAGCGGCGCCGATCGCGACGAGGCCTGCGCCGATGCCGGCGCCCAACTTGGCGAGTTCAGTGCTCTGCGCAGCGGTTTCCTGGAGAATGCTCATAGCTTGTTTTCCTTATTAGTGAAGTTTGAGGATTCAGTTGGTTCGTGCCCCGGTCTGAGAACAGCCTCAGTGCTCGGGGTGTACGGATGAGTGGACGAAGAGGACCGAGAGCTGCGTGAAGATGAACGCTTGGAGCATCGCCACGAAGAACTCGATGATCATGATGAACACGGCGAAGCCGAGCGCCACGGGAGAGGACGCCCAGCCGACACCGGGTCCGAACTGTTGAGCGAAGAAGAAGATCAGCCCCATGAAGGAGAGGACGACGAGGTGTCCCCCGCTCATGTTCGCGAACAGCCTGATCATGAGCGCGAAGGGCTTGATGAAGAGCCCGACCACCTCAACCACAAACATCAGCGGCCAGAGGGCGCCGGGGACGTGAGGAACGAGGTTCTTCCAAAACGCTAGCGGGCCTTGCGCGGCCATCCCGCAGCCGATCATCGCAGCGAAGGTCACGACAGCGAGTCCGCCTGTGACAAAGATGTTCGCTGTGGCTGTAGCCGAGCCGGGGACCAGCCCCAGCAGGTTCATGAACAGGATGAAGAAGAAGATGGTGAGGAAGAGCGGCAAAAAGCGCCGACCGGTCTCTCGCCCCATCACGGGGTAGACCACATCATCCCTCAGCCAAGCCGCGAAGCCCGCAAAGACACGGCTCAGAGAGTCGCCCTGGCCGGTGCGGATGTATTTAGCGACCCCTGAGAAGAGGATCAGGAGGAGGGCAGCCGCAGCGATCTGGAAGAGCTGAAGATTCGTCATCACCAGCTGGTTCCCTGCCCATCGGGGGTCCATGTCAAAGAAGCTGAAGCTCTCAGGCAGTTGAATGACGGCGACATAGGCCATGTGGGCCATATGCTCCTCCATTGTCTCCCCCTCGTGCGGCTCCTCGTGGGGATCGACCCACAGCGGCTCCGGGTTCAAGTGCGCATGCAGCAGCAAAAAGGGGTTGTCACCCTCATGATGCATGATGTGCCCGGACGCGAACCAGACGGGGAGCGCGATCGCGACGACCGCGAGGATCGGGCGCAGGAAGTTCATGCTTGTCCCTCATCTAGGGCTATGGGGGCGCGCTGCGCGCCAAACTTCATGAGGTCCATGACGCCGGCCATCATGACAGAGAAGGCCGAGACGCCAAAGGCGAGGAGGAAAGACTTCCAGTCGCAGAGCGCCGCAGCAGCAGGGACGTACCGGAAGGCGAGCGCGCCTGTGAGCGCCGCCACGAGCTTGAGGAAGAAGCCCACGGTGAAGGCAGAGAAGGCCCGACTGGGAGCAGTCCGGATCACCTTGTGCTGCATGCCTGCGCCAGCGCTGGCCACCATCGCACCGCAGACCGCGCCAACGATGACGCCGGAGCCCACCACACCGCCGAGATTCCACGCGATCAGCGCGGCCCCTGCGAGGATGATGACTGTGGTGATGGTGGTGCGGAACATGAGTGTGATTGGGACGCCTCGCCCATCAGGACCCTGGCGGCGGGACCTTCTTGAGCAGCGAGAGGAAGCCTCCGCCCGAGCCTAGAAACAGGCCGATGATCAGCAGCCACGGCGAGGTGCCGAGGCGCTCATCAAGCCACCACCCGAGACCCACGAAGACAAGGATCGTCGCCCCATAGGTCATCCCCAGCGCCGCGGCGCCGCTCTGCCGAGCGACAGATGAGAGAGGAGGCTCCTCTCTCTTAGCGCCGCTAGGCTTCGGCGTTTTGCTGGGGTCAACCATGTGGGCTCCTCGTCTTAACGCCGTCCCGAGAACGCGCTCGGCTCGACGCCCGGATGGGGGCTCAAGGATGGCCATCGGAGGCCGCTTTCTGAAAGATTACCGGTCCGTTTCTTTCCTCTCTAGAGAGGCCTTAACGAACCTTGAGGGCAAACATGGTAGAGACAGCGCACCAGCGGTCAACGCACAAGCGAGGAAAATGGCAAAAGGAGATTCCGAGGCGAATCAAGGCTCGCAGAGGCCCATCCACGACCCTAGAATCTTCCGCCTCGAATTCAGGCCGCTCCAACGCGCCTGACCCTCCATACCCCTGAACAACCACCCGGAGCGCAGCCGTGGAACGCACCCTCGTCCTCTGCAAGCCCGACGCCGTCCAGCGCGGCCTCGTCGGCACCATCCTCAACCGCTTTGAGCAAAAGGGCCTCAAGCTCGTCGGCCTCAAGATGCGGAAGTTCCCTGATGAGGTCATCAAGCAGCACTACTCGGTGCACGCTGACAAGCCCTTCTACGGAGCCCTGGTCGGATTCATGACCAGCGGCCCTGTCGTCGCCATAGCCCTAGAGGGCAAGGACGCCATCAACTGCGTCCGCGGGCTCATGGGGAAGACAAACTCTGCAGAGGCAACCCCTGGGACCATCCGAGGAGACTTCGGCCTCTCCTTCTCGAACAACCTCGTTCACGGCTCTGACGGCCCTGAGTCCTCCGCGACGGAGCTCGCCCTGTTCTTCTCAGAGGATGGCGACCTGATCGACTGGACCCCGGACATGACGGCCTGGGTCTACTCAGACGAAGAGCTCAGCTGAACCTCAATCACCGACAGATCAGCGAGCTCATTGATGAGCTCGCCCCGCTCCTCAAGGGGGCCACCCTCCGCGACGTAGAGGCACGCCCCCCTAAGGACGTCGTCTTGGCCCTCGTCCCTAGGGCCGGGGGCCCAGAAGTCCCGATCCTCCGGGTCTATCTCTCTTGCCAAGCTGACACGGGACGAGTCCACCTCCAGCACGGACGCCTGCAGCGTCACACCGGCCCAGAGGGCCCCTTCTATAAGCGCCTCCAGGCTGAACTCGCCGGCGCAGAGCTCAGGAGGTTGGAGCAAGTGCGAGGCGACCGGATGGCGCTCTTCGAGTTCCAAGCGGAGCTGGGTCGTCGCGCGCTGCTCCTCGAGCTGACGGGAAGACACGCCAATATGGTCCTCTTAGGTAAGGGTGACGAGGTCTTGGACGTCCTTGTGCCTGCCCCCAAGAAGCGCCAGCACACCAGGCTCGTGGTCGGAGAGACCTGGGCCCCACCCCCTGGGAGCCCCCCCTCAGGTGATCTCCCCAGCCTCGAAGACTCTCTCCCTGAGCCTGAAGAGCTGCCGCTCTCCGTTCAACGCGGACATGAGCATCGCGCGCCCCTCTCATACCTCGTCGAGATGGCGTTGGCGCCGGTCGCCGCCGCTGACGCTGCAGACACGCTGCGCAGAGACCTCTTGCGGCGTTTGGAGCGGAGAAGAGCTCGGACCCAGAGCGCGCTTCATGGGCTTAAGCGGCGCGAGGAGGCAGCCGCGGGGGCTGAGCGCGTCAAGCAGGATGGCGAGCTCCTGAAGGCAGCTCAAGGCCAGATACCTCGCGGCGCAGAGTTTGTCGAGCTCGCCGACTACTTCGATGAAGAGGCCAAGCCTCGAAGGATTCAGCTCGACCGAAAGCTCACCGCAGGTGAGAACGCTGAGAAGTACTTCACCCGCTACAAGAAGCTCCTGCGCTCTGCGGATGGGATCGAGGCAGAGCGCGCACGCCAAGAGGGCAAGCACGCCGCGCTCCTGGAGCTCATCGAGCGACTCGAGCGTGGCGAGGAAGACCCGGGCGAGATCGAGCGTGGCGCTGTAGAGGCCGGGCTCCTCGAGTTGCGCCAGGAGGGCGATGAACGCAAGCGCAAGGCCCCAGCGAAGCGACTCCCCTACAAGATCTTCAGCGCTGCTAAGGGCTCCGAGATTCGAGTCGGCCGGAGCGCCAGAGACAATGACGCGCTGACCTTCCGCAACGCCAAGGGTAACGACCTCTGGCTGCATACAGCTGACACCCCGGGCAGCCACGTGGTTCTCTGCTTAGCAGGCAAAGGAGATCCGGACCCAGAGGAGCTCCTCGACGCGGCGACCCTCGCGGTCCACTTCTCGCCCCTCAAAGAGGCCTCTCGCGCCGACGTGCACACCGCTAGGGTGAAAGAGGTGAAGAAGCCCCGTGGCGCGAAGCCTGGGCTGGTGACCCTCTCAGGTGGAAAAACTGTCCACGTGCGCATGCAACCGGCCCGCCTCCAACGACTACTGTCCCGTGAGGCGCCCCCCTCAGGGAGCCCAGGCATCTAGACGATGTCAGCCCTTACAATCTCCAACATGCGATCACTCCTCCCCCTCCTCCTCCTCGCTGCCAGCGCCTGCCAGACCAATGACATGAGCGACGATGAGCGCGAGCGCTTCTTGGACATCCACGTCGAGTCTGCAGGCGCGTACCTCTCTATGGGTGACTACGGCCGCGCAGTGGACCAAGCTGTAAGAGGCCTAGAGCTGGATCCTGACCACATCCGCCTGCGGCTGTACCTAGCCAGAGGCTTGCAGAAGACGGGTCGCACCGAGGACGTCCTTCGCGCCGAGCAGGTCTTCCGCAGCATGGACCGCAGCGAGGACTACCGAGTCGCCCTAGGCCTCGGAGAGACGATAGAGCGGCGCGGGCTCGCCCAGTCCGAGGCCGCTGCGCTGGTCCGTACGGGTCAGCGCTTCACAGAGCACCCTGACCCGGAGGAGCGCGCTGACGAGCTGGACCAAGAGGCCACAGTCGCATGGCGTGAAGCCATCGGGCTCTACAAAGAGGCGCTAGCCTTAGCGCCTGCTGACGCGGAGGTCTTGAACGGCTTGGTACGTGCGCACACGCTCTTGGAGGAGAACGCAGAGGCCCTCGCCTGGGGCGAGAAGGTCATCGAGGTCACTACAAATGATCGCGACTGGTGGACCCAAGCCCTGAAGAGGCCTGGGATGAGTCCCCGCGAAGAGGAGGCCTGCCGTCGCAGCATCGAACTGCTTGACCGCCTCCAGACCTCCGTGCACCTCAACAGCTACAGCATCCTTGCCGCGAGTAAGGACTTCGAACCTGCCCTCGTGCACCTCGACGGCGCAGCAGAGTTAGACCCTACGGACAGCACCATCCACAGTCGCCGTGCTGAGCTGCTGCTGGAGCTTGGTAGGCACGAGGAGGCCATGAGCTCCATCGACGCGTTCCTCAGCATGACGGACGCTGGCTTCGATTCGCGCGATGTGAAGCGAGCCTTCCAGCTCCGAGCGGCATGTGAGGCCGCCCTCGCCGCAAAGCAGGGCTAGCGCCTCAGTCCTCCCAAACGCCCAGCGGGCTCGGAGACCAGACCATCTCCCGCTCTTTTCCTGCGGCATCGATGAGGCTCAGCCGGATCGGCTCCGAGGGAGCGCGACTCATCAAGGCTTGAGTGATGTCCTCGGGACCGTCGATCGGTCCACCGTTGATCGCGAGGAGCACATCCCCTCTCCGAACCCCGAGCTCGTCAGCGATGCTCCCAGGCAAGATACGCATCACGATCACGCTCCCTGCCTGACCAGCCGACTTGAGCTCCTCTGGACCCAGGTTTCGGCACTCTACGCCGAGGACGTCTGTCCTTGGCCCCGCATCAACAGGTGCAGGCTGACCTTCTGATTTCTTAGGTACACCGAAGCGCATACGCAGGCCTTCTAGACCGGGAAACTCGCTCTCTAGCTCAGGGTGAGCCTTCAAGAGCTCTTCGATGCTCTCAGCCTCCCATTGACGCTCATCCTCGCCGTCTGCGCCTCGCCGATGGGTGCGCACTCTCAGCCCCTCAGGCCCCAACTCAAAGCTGAAGGAGCGCTGCTCCAATCCGCGACCAGGCGCAGCGCCCGGCGCGAAGCCCTGCTGCATCTGTCGATGCAGTTGATCCAAGCGGCTCTGCAGATTCCGCTCGATCTCCTCAGGGGTCATTCCCAGCCTCTGAAATGGAGACCCGCGGAACCAGTCGAGGCCGCTGCCAAAGCCCCAAGGGTCTGCTGCCGGCGCAGGCCGACGCTCCAGCTCTCGCAGCGCCATACGTGCTGTCCACGCCAGCTCCCCCGCTTGAAGATCAGCCGCCCAGCCTTGGATGCTTTGGTAGACGCTGTCATCCTGCATGCCGGCGTCGACGATGGCCTCAAAGGCAGCCATGCGAAGGTCGAGATCCCCCTCAGAGAGACGCGCGGCCCAGAGTTCGGCATCGAACTCCCCCGGCGGAACCTCGGTGACTTCCTCACACTCGACCGTCTTCAAGGGAACGGGCTGTTTGGGTGCCCCTGCGTCATCCTGTGTGACGCTCGCGAGGGCGCTCGCCAAGGGAAGCAAGAGAGGGACAGTGAGCTTCATCATGCGGAGTTCCTCCAAAGAGACTGAGGGGGGACGTTCAAGGCCATAGCCTCGAGCGGATCAGCGGATGGTGCGGTTGCCTGCGAGGCTCGCGGGCCCCTCACGAAGAGGGCCCGTGGGCAGAGTGACTGTGCCAGCTCCTTCGACGGCCTCAGCGCTCTCGCTGAAGGCGACCTCGTCAGGGCTGAGAGGGCGCAGGGGCGAGGCCAAGCTCGGCTCCAGCGGCGCCTCCTCTATCTCCATGACCAGCTCTACAGGCCCGGGGGCTTCAGCAGTCGTCAGCGGAGCATCCGGACCTTGTGCCCAGAGGAAGAGTCCCAGTCCAGCGAGGAGAGCAGCTGCCGCGAGCCTCCTCATTCGCCGGGCAGGCGCAAAACGTACAGGGGACCCTTGGATTCGACCCTCTGCGAGGAGGGCTTCGCGCACATCAGGCCAGAGACCAGGAGCGCTGGCCTTGCTGCTCAGGCCTTGGAGCGCTTGTCGAGAGCGGCGCAAGGAGTCGAGCTCCGCGCTGCACTTCGGGCACTCTGCGAGGTGCGCTTCCAGGGCTCGCACAGCGGAGCCCTGCTCACCGTCTTGGTGGAGCTCGCCACCGACGAACAGGGGCAGGTCCGCGCGAACCTCTTCACATGACAGGGTTCTTTCAGGCTTCATACTTACTGACTGTCCTCCACATCTGCGGGCTCTACGGAGGGGTCTTGGGGGGTGTTAGCAGATCTCCCAGAGTCTCTACCGCCAGTGAGAGCCGCGCGCTCACGGCGCTCCCACTCCTCTTGAAACAATTTCCTTCCGCGGTGCAAGCGCCAACGAACTGTCACGTTGGTCGCACCGACGATGTCTGCTATCTCAGCGCAGGAGAGCCCCTCAAGCTCCCGCAACACCAAGACCGACTGAAAGTGCGGGGCGAGGGCCTCAAGGCTGCGATGCACCTCATCCACGGTCTCCTCACGCTCGAGCCCAGCGCTGGGATCTTCGACCCGCTGGTCAACCAACTCAGGGCTTTGCGACTCTTCGTCTTCAAGGGACCCACCCTTGGCGACGACGCGGCGCTTGCGCAGGTGGTCGATCGCCAAGTTTGTGACGATCCTGTGCAACCAAGTCGAGAAGGCGTAGCCGAAGTCAAAGCGCTCTAGGCTCCTGAAGACCCGGAGGAAGGCCTCTTGTGCGACGTCGCGCGCGTCCTCTTCATTCGCGATCAGGCTACGAGCGACACGATAAGCGCGGACCTCATAGCTGCGCACAAGCCACGCGAAGGCCTCTTCCTCACCAGCCTGCGCGCGTCGAATCCAAGCCTCCTCTTCGGCCCGACGGCGGGCGCGTTCCTCCACCTGCCCCAAAGAGGGGTCCGGGGAAGGGCTCTCCCTCCCGCTCGCATCACGTCCGTCCGTAACGGGGGGCGTCTCAGGGGCTGTTTCGTCCATGGCACCGGCGCTAAGTGAGCATACGACACCTAGGAGCGAGCGTTGGCGCTGATTCCGAACTGCCTAGGGAGTGGCTGCCCCAGACTCTGGGAACCGCCCTGGCACCGCCGCGAGGTGACGATATTTAGCTCTGCGCCGCTTCAAGAGCTCCGCCTTAGGGATCTCCTTCAAGAGCTTGAGCTCTTCGAGGAGCACCCGGCGCATGCTGTCGATCGCTCTCTGGCGATCGCGATGGGCGCCACCGCTCGGCTCTTTGATCACGCCGTCAACGACTCCGAGCTGCATCAGGTCAGGAGCAGTGAGCCGCAGCGCGCTGGCCGCGTCAGGGGTACGTTCACCATCCTTCCAAAGGATCGCAGCGCAGCCCTCCGGGCTGATCACTGAGTAGTAGGAATACTCCATCATCAGCACCCGGTCGCCCACGCCGATCCCGAGCGCGCCGCCCGAGCCGCCCTCGCCGATGACGATGGCGAGGATGGGCACCTCTAGGCTGAACATGCCCAGGATGTTCTCAGCGATCGCCCCTGCTTGGCCGCGCTCCTCGGCGCCGATGCCGGGGTAAGCCCCAGGGGTGTTGATGAGCGAGACGATGGGCAAGCCCATGCGGGCCGCGAGCTGCATCTTCCGCAGCGCCTTGCGATAGCCCTCAGGGTGAGCGCAGCCGAAGTTGCACGCGAGGCGCTCCTTCATGGTGCGGCCCTTGCGGTGACCGACGAGGAGGAATCGCTGATCTTCGACCTGGGCAAAGCCCGTGACGATCGCTCGGTCGTCACCGAAGGTCCTGTCTCCGTGCAGCTCGAAGAAGTCATCCATGGCGCCTGCGATGTAGTCGCTCGCCACGGGGCGCTCAGGGTGCCTCGCCACGTTGACTCGATCCCAGGGGCTCAGATCTGCGTAGGCGGCGTCGATCGACTCCTCGATGCGCGCCCGCAAGGCAGCGATCTCGGCTGATGCGTCCAAGTTGTTGCGGTCCGAGAGCTCTTCGAACTCTCTCAGCTGCTCCTCGAGCTCTTGGATGGGCTTCTCGAAGGCCATCGGGCCTCCGGCGCCGTCTTTGGGCTTCTCTTCTCGATCGCTCAAACTGAAGGGGCTCCTGTTCTGCGCGCGGAGGCAGAGCCCGCGCGAGGCCCCATACTCCTCTGCCCCATGGGGAGGCGCAAGGAGAAAGGACCGTAGCTACGGGGAGGATTCCCCGGCTCGGCTTGGTAGCATCCCACCTCAATCTCTCCTCCTAACACCTCTGCATCACAACCGTGGACACCGCAACAGCCACCCTGCCGAACGCATGGCGCGTCGAGGTCTTCCGTCGCCCCTCCGTCGATGACCCGGAGGCCAACCACCTCCTCGGAGCCGTCCAAGAGCTCGGCGTCGAGTCCCTCCAAGGGGCACGCGTCGGACATGGCTACCTCCTCCCCCCCGCATTGAGCCGAGAGGCAGCGAACCAAATCGCGACCGAACTGCTCTCCGATCCCGTGCTCGACGAGTTCACTCTCTACGCGCCGGAGGAGCTCCCTGCCCCTAACAGCACAGCGCGCCGCGTCCTCGTCGCCAAGAAGGCCGGCGTCATGGACCCAGTCGCCCTCACCATCGCGCGTGGCCTCAAGCGCACGGGGCTAGGAGGCTCCGCCGCAGATGCGCACATCTCCACCTTCACAGCATACGAGCTCATGGGAGAGCTCAGTGACGAGGACACCGCACTCATCGCACGCCGCGCTCTCGGTAACGAGACTATCGAGGACCTCCTCCTCGACTCTGAGGCGCTCCCCTATGGCCCGCCAGCAGAGGGCAGCACGCACGGCCGCGTAGAGGTCCCCATCCTCGAAGCCGACGACGAGGCCCTGATGAAGCTCAGCACAGAGGGGTGTCTCTCCCTCAACCTCGTCGAGATGCACGCCATCCAAGCGCATTACCGCGAGGCAGAGCGCGAACCCACAGCTTGCGAGCTAGAGACCATCGCTCAGACCTGGAGCGAGCACTGCAAGCACAAGACCTTCGCTGGCGTCATCGAGATGGACGGCGAGCGAATCGACAACCTGCTCAAGACCACTATCAAGCGCGCCACCGATGAGCTAGACAAGCCTTGGTGCATCAGCGTCTTTCACGACAACGCCGGGATCATCGAGTTCGACCCGGCCTCAGGCTGGGACCTCTGCGTCAAGGTCGAGACGCACAACCACCCGAGCGCAATCGACCCCTATGGCGGGGCTGGCACAGGGATCGGCGGCGTCATCCGTGACATCTTGGGAGTCGGGCTCGGCGCTAAGCCGATCGCCAACACAGACAGCTTCTTCGTCGGCCCCTTGGACATGCCCCGCGAAGACGTCCCCAAGGGCTCGATGCACCCGCGGCGCATCCTCCGAGGCGTCGTTGCAGGGGTCCGTGACTACGGGAACCGCATGGGCATCCCCACCGTCTCCGGCGGAGTCTGGGTGCACCCCCGCTATGTCGGGAACCCCCTCGTCTACGCAGGAACTGTCGGGCTCATACCGCGCTCATGCGCAGACAAAGAGGTCCGGCCCGGGGACGCGATCCTCGTGGTCGGCGGCCGCACAGGCCGTGATGGTATCCACGGCGCGACCTTCTCCTCAGCCGAGCTCACGGAGGACTCAGACGTCGTCTCCTCAGCGGCAGTGCAGATCGGTGACGCGATCGCAGAGAAGCGTGTCCTAGACGGGCTGCTGCGCGCGCGCGACCTCGGGCTCTACCGCGCGGTCACAGACTGCGGCGCCGGAGGCTTCTCCTCCGCCGTCGGAGAGATGGGTGAGGAGTGCGGGGCAGAGGTCGATCTCGAGACCGCCCCCCTCAAGTATGCCGGGCTCTCACCTGAGGAGGTCTGGATCTCCGAGGCCCAAGAGCGAATGGTCTTCGCAGTCCCGCCTGAGAAGCTCGAGGCTTGCCGCGCTGTCTTCGAAGCTGAGGACTGCGAGAGCGCTGTGATCGGCACCTTCACTGACACCGAGCGCCTTGTGCTGCGCTGGCATGGCGAGGTGGTGGCCGACATGGAGATGAGCTTTTTGCATGACGGCACCCCCAAGCCGACTCGCAAGGCAGAGTGGAGCGCACCGGCGCTCCAAGACCCGGGGCTCCCGATGCCCTCGGACGCCGGCGCTGCGCTGCTCGCCTGCCTCTCACACCCCGACGTGGCCAGCAAGGAGTGGATCGTCCGCCAGTACGACCACGAGGTGCAAGGCGCTAGCGTCGTCAAACCCTTTGTCGGCACTCGCGCCGATGGCCCCAGCGACGCCGCTGTCCTCCGGCCCCTCGACACGACGAACGCTGGCTGTGCGATCTCCTGCGGCGCCAACCCGCGCTACGGACTGCTCGACCCTTACCGCATGGCCTTAGCCGTGATCGATGAGGCGCTCCGGAACTCGGTGGCTTGCGGAGGAGATCCAGAGCACACCGCGATCTTGGACAACTTCTCCTGGGGCAACTGCGACAAGCCGGACCGTTTGGGCGCGCTCGTCCTCGCCTCTCGTGGCTGCTACGACGCCGCGATGGCTTACAGCACGCCCTTCATCAGCGGCAAGGACAGCCTCAACAACGAGTACCGCGTCGGCGATGAGACCATCGCTATACCCCCCACCTTGCTCATTTCAGCCCTCGCCAAGGTTCAGGACGTGGGTAACGCCACGACTATGGACTTCAAAGAGCCCGGCAACTCGATCTACCTCGTCGGTCAGACCGAGGCAGAGCTCGGCGGCTCTGTCCACTTCGACCTCAATCACCCCGAGGGTGCTGGGGGCACCGTCCCTGCGCCCGAGCTCGAGACCGCGCCCCGCGCCATGCGCTCCCTCGCTGGCGCCATCTCAGCAGGCGAAGTCCGAGCCTGTCACGATCTCTCCGAGGGTGGCCTCGCGGTGGCAGCCGCAGAGTCAGCCTTTGCTGGAGACCTCGGCGCAGAGCTCGACGTCTCCTCCGTCCCCCTTGGAGAGCTGCCCGAGGGCTACGATGCAGACGCGACGCGCCTGTTCTCAGAGTCCTGCACGCGTTGGCTCGTCGAGGTCTCTCCGGAGAACGAGGACGCCTTCCGCGCCCGCTTCGAGCAGACCCCGTTGACTCACATCGGCCGTGTCACGGAGGCTCCTCGCCTCATCGTCCGCGGGACCGAGCACGCGACTCTCATAGACCTCTCTACGGACGAGCTCCGCGCCGCCCACCAGTCAGGCTTCCAAGGTTGACCCCATCATGTCCTCTCCCCTCGCCATCGTCACTCGCACCGCAGGCACGAACTGTGACGCCGAGACCGTCCGCGCCCTCGAGCTCGCCGGCGCCCGCGTCGAGCTCATACACATCCATCAGCTCCTCGCAGAGCCACAGCGCCTTCAAGAAGCCAGCATGTGTGTCTTCCCTGGAGGCTTCTCCTACGGAGATGACATTGCTGCAGGTCGCGTCTACGGCCTGGAGCTCCGAGACGGGATGTACACCGAGCTCTCTAACTTTGTCGCGGCCGGCGGGCTGGTCTTAGGCATCTGCAACGGCTTCCAAGTCCTCACCGAGTCAGGGATCCTCGACCCGCCCGCGGAGGCCACCGCCGCAGGCTCGCTACACAGCGCTGAGGGTCGGCAGATCGCGCTGCATGCCAACGCCTCCAACCGCTTCGAGTGCCGTTGGATTGAACTCGAGGTCGCAGACACAGCCTGCGTTTGGCTTGAAGAGGGGCAACGCATCCCCTGCCCCGCCGCCCACGCTGAGGGCCGCTTCGTGGTGCGTGACGACAGCGTGCTTGAGCGCCTCAAGACCAGCCGCCAAGTCGCCCTGCGCTATGTCGTGCCTACAGAAGGAGACACATACCCCGCTAACCCCAATGGCGCGGTGGACCACATCGCAGGGGTCTGCGACCCGAGCGGCAGAGCGCTCGGCCTGATGCCTCATCCAGAGCGAAACGTCCTGCCCTGGAACCACCCTCAGTGGACGCGCCGCGGCGCGCGAGAGGAGGGTGAAGGCCTCGCCTTCTTCCGTCAGATGGTCCACGCCGCCGCCCCGGTGAGCGTCTGAGCTCCGTCCCTGAAAGCAATTCACTGAAAAGGAGGGATGAACCCAGCCCTCCCGGTCGCTAACCTCGTCTTCAGAGGCAAAGGCCTCAACTCCACATTCCTCCCAAAGGAAGCCAGAAATGCGCAACACTGCCCGACTCCCCTTCCTCCTCACCGTCGCACTGTGCACCCCCGCCTGCTTCCCCGCCCTCCTCGGAGTCGGCGCAGGCGTGGTGATCAGCCACGAGGTCCTGGAGAACAACACCTACGTTGCACAGGTCTCTGAGGGTGCCGCTCTCACCTGGGCCATCGCCAAGTCCTCGCTGACGCACCAGTCTGATAACCCGATCATGGTGAACGACGACCTGCGCACGGCCACGGGCGACATCGGTGACGCCAAGGTGACCGTGAGCGTCGAGACCTTCGACGATGAGAGCTGCCGCCTAAAGGTCTCCGCCCGCAGCTACGGCCTCAACGACGGTCCCTCTGCCGAGGCCGCGCTTCAGCAGATCCTTACGGATCTGAACGAGGCGCGCTCCTCCTGAGCGAACCCCCACGAGCCGCTGGTCAGTCAGCCTTACCAGCGGCAGCAGCGTGCTCGGGCTTCTTAGCGCAAGCCCGACATAACCCCTCTAAGCGGAGGGTGTGGCTCGTGAGGACGAAGCCACGACTCTGAGCGGCCTGCTCTTGAAGACGCTCGATCTCCTCGCTGCGAAACTCTTCAATCTTCCCGCAGCCGACGCAGACCAAGTGGTCGTGGTGAGAGTGACCGAGCACGTGCTCGTAGACGAGTTCTCCTCGTCCGGTGTCTAGGGACTCGATGAAGCCCCCCTCTTCGAGGAGGTGTAAGGTGCGGTAGACCGTCGCGCGACTGACGGGCGGACCATCCTGCTCCTTCAGCCATGCGTGGAGAGTGTCCGCGGTGAAGTGCTGGTGTGTCTCAAACGCGAGCTCGAAAATCCTGTCTCGCTGGGAGGTGAACTTGAGACTCTTGGTTCGGAGGTGCTCCTCGAACTTCTTCCTGATTGCAGAGTGTTTCACGAGGTGTACGAGCCTCCCTATCCGAGGGGAACAGTGGGCTCAGCTCCCTTGCCCGAGTCTAGCTTTTGCCCCATGAGCGCTGCAACGCGAGCCTTGCGCGCCTCGACCCTGCCGCCGATGTCCCGTCGGCAGAACTTCCCACTCCAGGAGATCTTGTCGTAGGCCGCGTAAGCCCGATCCCGCGCCGTCTCCATGTCCTCCGCCATAGAGCTCACGCAGAGGACGCGACCGCCGGAGGTCACGACCTCACCATCCTTAGGCGCGGTGCCGGCATGAAAGACGACCACGTCTTCCACCTCAGCGGCCTCTGTGAGGCCTGAGATCTTGTTTCCCTTGGGGTACTCCCCGGGGTAGCCATCCGCTGCAGCGATGACGCCAACCGTGAAGCGCGGATCCCATGTCGGAGGATCCATGTCCTTCAAGCTCCCCTCTGCCGACGCTAGGAGGTAAGGGAGCAAGTCATCAGAGAAGCGCCGAACCAAAGCCTGCGCCTCGGGATCACCGAAGCGCACGTTGTACTCGAGGACCTTAGGCCCGCTCTCTGTCAGCATGAGACCAATGAAGAGCACTCCTCGGAAATCGATGCCCTCCCGTCGAACCGCGTGGATGCTGGGGATGACTACGCGCTGCTCGATCTGTCTCAAGACGCGGTTCCCGAGGCTCGGCGCGGGAGAGTAGACCCCCATCCCGCCGGTGTTCGGTCCCGTATCACCTTCGCCGACCTGCTTGTGGTCCACGACGGGCTCGAGGATCAAGATCGCCTCACCGTCAGTGATCGCGAACACGCTGCACTCTTCCCCCTCAAGGAACTCCTCGACGACGACGCTAGCCCCGGCCTCATCACCTAGGCGACGCTCTTCCATGACCGCGTCAATGGCGCTGCAAGCCTCTTTGGCGTCCGCGCAGATGAACACGCCCTTACCTGCCGCGAGCCCGTCCGCCTTCACGACCTGAGGCCAAACCTTGCAGGCGTTGAGGAAGTCCTTCGCCTCGCCAGAGCGGTCGAAGCGCCTATACCCAGCGGTCGGGATGCGATGTCGCTCTAAGACCTCCTTTGCATACGCCTTCGAGCCCTCAAGCTTGGCCCCGTCCGCTCCAGGCCCAAAGCAAGGGATCCCTGCCGCGCGCAGCTCATCAGCCATCCCGCCACAGAGCGGATCCTCAGGACCAATCACGACCAGCCCGACACCCTCCTCCTTGCAGAAGCGGAGGACGCCGGCGATGTCGTTCGCGGCGATGTCTAGGTTTGTAGCGACCTCCTGCGTCCCCCCGTTTCCAGGGGCGCAGAAGAGCGCCTCGCAGTCCTTGGACTGCGAAATTTTCCAGCAGAGCGCGTGTTCGCGCCCGCCGCTGCCGACGACAAGGACTTTCATGATCTCAGGGTAAAAGGAGGTGGCGGGAGTTGAAGACAAGTTATCGGGCTAATCACCCCATGACCACTGCATTCCTCTGGGCTCCTCCCGCTATCATGGCGGGCTCATCGGGGAGTACCTCAGTTGGTAGAGGCGTAGCTTTGGGTGCTACGAGTCGGGGGTTCGAGTCCCCTCTCCCCGACCATCTCTAGAAGCCCACTCGCAGACCTAGATAAGGCCCGCCGAAGACCGCATCAAGTGACGCCCCGTCTTCTGCGTGGGTGCCGTCTAACTGAAGGCGCCTATAGCCAAGGACCAGCGCCCCCGCATCGTTGAGGTCGAGGCTCAGGCGAGCGTCGAGATCCTCCAGGCGCCGCGCTGAGCCGCTTCCGCCAGTTTCATGTAAGCCAAAGGAAGCCTCGTAGGCCAAGCGACCAATGCCCCCCTCTAGCTTCGCCACTGCCAACGGGAGCGGGATCAGCTCGTCAAGCTGCCCCTCGCCGCCGCCGTCTATGCGCGCGACCTTCATCTTCAAGCCCACGCCACAGAAGCCTACACCGAGCCCTAGCCTCAAAGGGTCAGAGCCAATGACCTCCTGAGTCCAACGCGCTGTCATAAAGTCAGCTCCCATCACAGTCTCCACGCCGGCTGATCGCTCGAAGGTTTCGCCCCCAAGCTGCAGGTCAGCGGCGAGGGTTCCTTCACCTGAGTAAGCGGCGGGCATGAACCCGAGGCTTAGGGTCCCAGCATCTCCGCGGATGTCCAGCCGAGGCGATGTCCCGGCACGCTCCACATCTTCGACTCCGAGCTCATCGAAGCTGGCGAGCCCCGTGAGTGAGCCTCCCTCGCCAGTGATTGAGCCTCTCGCCACAGGTACCACAGCGTCAGAGCACATCTCGACGGACGGGGTCGCGCAGGCAGCGCTTAAGCTGAGCAGTGTGAGGAGCCTCTTCATGGACGTCAGACCGCGTCACGGCGGTCACGTCCATCTCCTCGACCTTTCAGCAGGCGAGACTTGGGCAGAAGCCCTCCTTTCTAGCCCAGCACCTCTCCGCGCGCTCTAGAAGCCGAACTGCAGCCCGAGATAAGGGCCACTGAAGGTCACATCTAAGCGCGCACGCTCCGAACCAGAGCTGCTGTCGAGCTCCATCTCTAGCCCCTGGAAGCCTAAGACCAGCTCCCCCACGTCATCAAACATGGGGAACGCTAGGTGAAAGTCCACGTCAACGATGTGCCCATTGCCTTCATCCACCCAAACCCACAACCCCGAGAGAGACATGTTGAAGTCGAAGGACTCGTGGTCATAGAGCAGGTCTAGAGTGGGCAGCGGGAAGGGCATGACAGCGGACTTGCCCGTGGACTTCTCCTCCCCGGTCGGCTCCCCCGTGTCCGCATCGAGGACGACCTGATCTAGGTCAAGGTCCAGCTCTGCTACGAGGAGGCTCGCTCCGGCAGAGATCCTGAGGTTGCCATCTTGGGCGATGGGCTTCGTCCAGCGCAGCCCATAGAGACCGAGGTGAAGGTCTGTCTGCACATCCCCCTCGTCAAAGCGCAGCTCGACCCCTTCGAGGTTCAGGTCATCAGCCAGGACGCCCGTGCCCCTTGAGTCTAGGGCGTGCCCGAAGAGCTCCCAGCTGGCGCCATCACCATCCCATTGAAGGCCTATTCGCTCGTTCGACTGCCGCCGACCAACGCCGAGATCGTCGATCGTGCTGCCACGCAGTGACCCTTCGGCGTCAAGATCTGTTGCGGCGACGTTCCCCTCAAGCCCCGTCCAAGTGCGGGACGGGGTGACCTGAAAGTTTGAGACTTGGCAAGCGGGCGTGAGGGCGAGCGCGAGGATCGCCAAGGAGAGGCGGGGTCTATTCATGGCTTCAGCTGAGGTCCACCAAGAGCCTATCCCAAAAAACGAGGTCCTAGAGAGAGGAATCCAAAGGGCCTTATGCAGAAGCGAGCCGCAGGCCCCTGAGGGCCCACGGCTCGCCTTGAGTGAGATCGAGGGAGCTCGATCAGAAGCCCAAGCGCACCCCTAAGTAGGGTCCGCCGAGGCCTAGCTCGAGGGCCACAGAGTCAGCTCCGTCATCATAAGAGGCGTCGACGTCGAAGCTGCGGTAGCCCACCACGACGCTCCCAGAGTCACCGAAGACGTCTAAACCGGCATAGATGTCGAGGTCGTTGACGGCGATCTCGCCACCGTCCGCGTCCACCTGGAGGGTGGCATAGCTAGCCTCAAGTCGCACAGGGCCCAAGTCCCCTCCTGCGCGAAGACCGATCAGCGGCACAGGCAAGACCTCATCGCTTGTGGTCGAGTTGAGGGGGTTCCCTGTCTCTTGGATCGCTAGGTCGAAGTCTAGCCCAGAGAGCCCGAGGCCGAGCCCAAAGTGAGCTGTGTCGGTGTTCACGAAGTTGAATGTCCACAGGACGCTCGTCGCCGTCACGTCCATCTCTGTGTCTACGTCAGTCCCGACGCCGACAGCTTCGCCGTCAAACTCGATCTCAGCATCCAGCGTTCCGCTGCCAGCGAAGCTCGTGGAGGAGGTGCTGATGCTGATCTCAGAGCTCAAAAAGTTCAGGTCAACCTTCGGCGTGAACACGATCTCTGATTCACCGAGCCCGATCGAGTCGAGGTCGTTGCTCCCTGCCACTCCTCCGCCAGTGGTACCCGAAATAGAACCTGTGAGCGAGTTCTCGATAGCCGCCGGGACGATTGTCACCGAGGGCGCAGAGCAGGACGCCGTGAGCGCTAGCAGCGCGAGTGCCTTCTTCATCATTTCTCCTTCTTGGATGTGGGACACCTGGGAGCGACAACGCTTCCAAGCGACGACAATGCTGTAACATCCCCCAGCGGCAGAGGCCAAACTTTCCTGCGCCGCTGCCCAAAGCGCCCGTAGCTCAGCTGGATAGAGCATCGGATTTCTAATCCGAGGGTCGCAGGTTCGAGTCCTGCCGGGCGTGCCACCTTAAGCGAGGAGGTCCTGGGCGAGCTTGAGCCGCCCGGCGATGTCTACCCCCTCTGGGCACGCGCGGGTGGCGCGCTCAAAGTCGACGCCGTCGATCTCGCGCGCGTCTGCAGGGAGCTGCTGGAACAGGCGCTTAGCCTTCTCAGGCTCGTCGTAGCACTCGTAGTACATGAGGTAGCGCAGAGAGTCTGCGATGCGAGTGTTTGAAGCGACCTTCGGCTCGCAGTGCTGCGTGCAGCCCATGCAAGAGAAGCCGCTCGTCTTAGCAGCGAGCTGGTTCAGCTGATGGAACTCATCCATGCTGAGCTTGATAGGCGACTTCGCCGCGGCGACGTTCTCGTCCAAGAGCTCGATGCTGTCCATGTGCGAGACCGCAGAGTCGATCCGCTCATCAGCCCATACGGCCTTGAGCTTCGCCTGCCCGAGGGTGAAGTCCTTCGACTTGAACTTGATCACCTCCTCCTGCTCTGCCGGGACAGACTTCTGAGTCTTCATCGCGATGAGGCCGATGTTGGCCTCTTTGCAAGCGTCGATAGCCTTGTTGAGCTCCTTGTCGCCGTACTGACCGAAGCTATAGCGGAACATGATCGCGTCGATCCCGCCGACCTTGGCGGCCTTTTGCATGAGCTCGACGACATTGCCGTCGTGGCAGGAGAAGCCGAAGAACTTGGTCTTCTTGGACTTCTTCATCCGCTCCCCCATCTCGATGTACTCCTTGTCGAGGAACTTCGGGTCCTTGACAAAGTGCATGAAGTAGAGGTCGAGGTAGTCCACCTCGAGCTGCTCGAGACAGGTGTCGAGGTTCTTGGTGTAGGACTCCACGGTCGCGCGGCTGCTCGGGCCCTTCGAGGTGATCCAGATGTTCTCCCGCTTCACCTGCTTGACGAACGGCGCGAGGGTCTTGTGGCTCTGGCCGCGCTCATAGACCAAGGCGGTGTCGAGGTAGTCCACCCCTTCACGAAAGCCCCGATGCAGCATCTTGTCGTACTTCGGATCAAAGACCTGAGAGCAGCCAAAGAGGAGGATGGGGATGGTCTCTCCCGTCGCCCCGAGCTGCCTCCGCGGGACCTTCTTTTCAGTCTCCACCTCAGCAGGCTGCCCCTCACCATCCTGCGCACCGGCGAGCTTCCCCATGGAGCCCAAGCTCGCGCCAGCGATGACGCTCTTCTTCAGGAAGTCTCTTCGGCCGACGTCTTTGTTCTCCATGGATACCTCTCTGGGGACTCGCCCCGACTCTCAGTTGTCGCTCTTAGCCCGACTCTCCAGCAAGAGGCTGCGCTCCGAAGAGCGACTCTCACCGACCGCGGTGACATAGACCGCGCGGTCATCGAGGACGGGGCATTCAGCTTGGCAGATCCCGCACCCGATGCACAGGTCAGGAACCATGAACGGCTTGTTCAGGAGGGTGATCTCTCCGAAGACGTCTTTGACCTCTTCGTCGACCGTCTGGATCGCCTTAGGGGAGACAGGGCAGACCTCCTCACAGACAACGCAGGGGATGTCCATCGCATGTGGTAGGCAGCGCCCGCGGTCGAAGAAGGCCGTGCCAAGCACGATCGGGCCCTCGTCGACGAACTCGCCCTTACCGAGCTTCTCCTCCACCGTGATCTTCCGGATGGAGCCCGTCGGACAGACCTCTGAACAGAGGGTGCACTTCAGCTGGCAGTGGGAGATGTCAAAGTTCATCACCGGCGTCCAGAGCCCCTCGAGTCCCCCCTCAGCCCAGGTGGCAGGCTGGAGCACGTTCGTCGGGCAGACGTTGATGCACTGGTCACACTTGATGCACTTCTCAAGGAACTCGTTCTCCTCTACTGAGCCCGGGGGCCTGATCAGCATGGGTGAGAAGTTCTCATTCGTGTTCTTCCCGTGGATCTTGATGAGCGGATAGCCCAGTGCACCGATGATCCCCGAGAAGAGCATGCGCCTGCGCGAGACGTCTGGCTTCAGCTTCACCTGCTTCGTGTCGAGCCCCACCATGGAAAAGGAGAGGGCGTCCTCAGGGCAGTCATCGATGCAGTTCATGCACGAGAAGCACTCGCTGACCCGCACAGCGGCTTGAGGATCTGCCGCGCCCTCGCAGCGCGTGAGGCAGAGGTCACAGTCTGTGCACTTGTGCACGTCGCGGTTGATCCGGAACAAGGAGAAGCGCGAGAAGACACCCAGCAGCGCCCCTAGCGGGCACAGCACACGGCAGAAGAAGCGCGGCACGTAGACGTTCGCGCCCACGAGGACCAGGAGCATCAGGCCGATCCAGAAGGACCCCACGAAGATCCTGCGGTTCACGCCTGGAGCGAACTTCAGGTTGTCGATCCAGAGCGGATCCACGCCAGGGACCTGCTCAATCGTCATGTCAAAGATCGGCGCGACGACGGTCGCCACCGAGCGATACATCAAGCAGATCGGATCGAGCAGCCCGATCTGCAGCGCGCCCATAGCAGACATGATCAAGAACACGGTGAGCAGCGCGTACTTGAAGTAGTAGATGTCGAGGTAGCGGTTCCGGTCGAAGTTGTCCTTCGTCTTGTGGATGTTGAAGAGCCACCCGATGAACTGATGCAGCGTCCCGTAAGGGCAGATCCAGTTACAGAACACGCGCCCCGCCAAGAGGGTCAGGCCGAGCACGAGGAGGCCCCAGCCGAGGTACCGATAGACGTACCCCGTCGAGAGCATCGTCGAGATCATGACCAAGGGGTCCATCTCCAAGATGCGCGAGACCGGGTAGCCCTCAAGCCTTGAGGTCCATGTCAGCCAGCACATCAGGATGAAGGCGCCGAAGAAGAAGATCTGAGAGGCGATGCGAACGTTGGTCAGCCGGAGCTTCTTGCGCACCGGCTTTGAGAGCAGGTCATCGACAGGCGTGCGACCAGACATCAGAGGATCTCCTTGATCCTGCCGCTGTAGTCGACACGCCCGCTCCCCTTCTCCTCCGACTTGTGGAGGTACTCCGGCAGGTCGTTCGGGTCTCTACGCAGGAGGTGCTCAAAGGCCCAGGCGTCTTGCGCGACAGCGTCGAGCGCCGCCATGACCACGTCTCCCGTCACAACATTTGAGGGGTCGCCGCCGGTCGGGCCGTTCTCCATCAGGATCTTGGTGCCGTCAAGGATCGTCAGCGTCGGCCGGATCATGATCGAGAGGTCAGAGACGATCTCGTGGATGTCTTGGTGGAACTGACTCCGACGACCGCCCAGCAGGCCGTACCAGTTCTTGATCCCCATGGATGCGTAGCAGAGGTTGTGATCCTTCACCGGCGCCACGCCGATGACCTTGTCCACGTTGGTGAACGGCCTGTGGAAGAACCACCACTCCTCGATCAGCTTCGCGCCGGGAGTGTTGAGCATCTTGAAGGCGTTGGAGTCCGGCAAATAGACACGACCACCAGCGCGCTCAGATGCGGCCCGCAAGCCGGTCTTCATAAAGCAGTCTGCCGGCGACTCGATGGGGTTGTCTGCAACTCGCACCTCTTGCGCGCGGCAGTCGACTAGGAGCATGTTCACGAGCTCCTCGATGAGCTCCGGCTGGCTCGTCGCGCCGAGCGCCGGCGCCCTGTCGAAGGCTACGTTCGGCTTCACCAGCACGATGTCCCCGGGGCTGATGTAGCGTTCGATCCCGCCGATGCCGTCGAGGGCCTTACGCAGCATCTGCTTGGGAGTTCCGCCGCGTCCGATCCCAACGTCAGCGCTCGCTGCCGCTGACTTCTCAATCCTGTAGTCATTCAGGCGGATCGGGGTAACCTTCGGCTCGCTGCGCAGACCAGAGTCATCCCGCATAGAGAGCGGCCAATCCTCGGGGGCCTTTGAGATGTAGCTCGCGGCGCCAAGGATGCCCGTCGCGGCCCCGATCTTGCCCAGGAAGCTGCGACGCCCCATCGCGCCCTTCTCATAGTCAGGCCTCTGCACGGGCTTCCCGTTCTCTAGGAGCGGGCGCTCATCTGCGTCCTCTGTACGCGCATCTTTGGGGTCGGTCATCTAGTACTCACCCCCATACTCATCGGCATAGTAGCCGCCGCCCTCTCCTCCTAGCTCCTCCCCATTGAGGCTCTGCTGCAATCGCGCCATAGCGAGCGCTGCGTCCTCACGCCCGGAGGCCCGCTCTACCCCAAAGACCATCTCCCCGTCCTGCATGAGGCAGAAGTAGGTCTCGAGGAAGTTGTGCTGCAACAAGATCTCTCCGTCCTCTGTAGGGAGCGCTTTGTAGTCCGCCAGGAGCTCTTCGTAGAGCCTCTCGAAGAGCCCAGCTGCAGCCTCAGCCGACTCCGCCTCGTGGATAAAGAGCCGCTCGTCCGAGCTCTCGTCCGGCCGCCCGAACCAGAAGCGCTCAGCGAAGCGATACTGGAAGACGTTGACCGGCTGGTATGCGATCTGCGCGAAAGGTACCCCGAGGTCCTCATTCAGGCGCTGAAAGCCTGGCGGGATGACGTCTTCGTCGCTGCTCTGCGCGAGCGCAGAGACGACGCGCTGAGTCATCTCCTCGACAGCGGGCACAGCGGAGTCCCCTGTCACGTGGAAGAAGATCTCTCCGCACATCCCGATCGCGCCCATGGCATGTGGGGAGTAGCGGACCTCCTCAAGCACGGCCACATCTCGCTCGCCGCGCTGGTTCCCGTAGACCCCTAAGCTGCCTTCGAAGCTGCCCTGGTCATAGAGGAAGACGTCCACCGCGCAGCCGACCTCGGGGTGCTCGAACTCGATCACGGTGAGGTCCTCAAAGCCGAACTTCAGATACTGCTCAGCCTGCCCGTTGATCTTCTCGTAGAGGGTGTCTGGCACGAAGGTCTTAGGCGTCGACGGCGAGGTCCATCCACCGACGAGGATGTCTGTGGAGAACGGTCCGACATCAAGAGGCGCCGCCTCACCACCACCGAGGCTGGGATCCCTCCAGCGCTTCAGGGGGATGCGATAGAGGTTGTCCTCGACGGACTGCTCAACCAGCAGGGCCGTATCGATGTCGCGCTCGCCAGGATCGTAGTTCGTCCGCTGCTCCTTCAGCCACACGCCCATGCCAGCGAGGCACAGGAGCAGGCCGACGCCGACCAGCGCCTCGCCTGCGGGGATCTCTTTCCGCAGCAGCTTGGGCCGCCCCAAGTTGTTCAAGACCTTGCCTTTCTTAGCCATTGACAACCCCGACCCTAGCATCAGTGTGGCGATTCATGATGCCTTTCTCTGACTCGAGCTTAGGAGCCGCCTCGTAAGCTCAGCTTGACTCCCTGCCTGCACTCTCAAGCCACTTGTCCGCGATGAAGGGCCCGAAGGGGAAGACAGCGGCGACCATACACAGGCCCGCGGTCTTCCGCTCGATCGGAACGATCTTGATCGCACGGAAGAGCTGCAAGACTAGGATGCTGAAGAGAAGCCCGTGAACGCTCCCCACCACCCTGACAGCCAGCGGCATGTCCCAGATGTACTTGAGGGGCATCGCGACCCCGAAGAGCAAGAGCGTGGAGACTCCCTCAACGAGGGAGAGCGTGCGGAGGCGCCGCAGGAAGAGAAAGTTCATGCAGAGGATCCTACTCGCAGAAGCTCGCCTCATATGCGGCTACAAACTTCTTCGCCGTCACCCGCTTAAAGACTCGCCCGCGGACGTCCATGGGGATGCCGTCTAGGTCCTTCACCCGTACGCAAGACTTACCCTTGCCCAAGCGGTTCCCGGTCGCCTTCCACTCCTCGAGGAACTGATCCTTCTCAGACTCATCGCATTAGACTCAGAAGGAGTGGAGCCCGATGTGCTTCTTCTGGGAGGAGACGGCGGCAAACGAGAGCGGCTGCTTAGGGTCAGCGTGATAACCCTTCGGATACTCAGAGTGCGGCAGATACCAAGCAGGCATCCCGTACTGCATACCAAGCTCAAAGCGAGCATCAAGCTTCTACTGACCGAGCGCGATCACAGCCTCGAGGGCCGCGCGCCTCCCATCCGGCAGCTCGCCAAGATAGGCCGCTACAGCTTCAGGTAGAGAGCTCAAGGAGGCATCCTAACTTCCCACAGGCTGACGTAATCATGGGATCCCCCTTAGGATAGAGACCGAAGCCTCAACACCATCATGAACCTCTTCACCCTCACGCTCCTGCTCTCGGCGTTCGCTGGGCCGCACGACGACGACCCCAAGCGCGCTGATCGCGTCCCCCCCTTCCAAGGCCAAGCCTGGCGGCGAGGGCCTGCGCTGGCTCAGTTCAGCGGCGGCTCTGAGAGCTTCATCACTGGCGGCGGCCCCACCAGCCCAGGCTACGCCTTCGAAGCTGAGGGTGTTCAGCTCCTGAGCTGGCTCCCTTTGAGCGAGTTCGGGAACGGCGCGCCGAGCGGCAACGACTGCTGGGGCTACGTGAGCCCCTCCGGGCGTGAATACGCGATCATGGGGACCTCCAACGGCACGGGCTTCGTCGAGGTGACCGACCCCGGAGACGCGCAGGTGGTCGGCTTCATCCCTGGCCCCGTGAGTCTCTGGCGCGACATCAAGACCTATGACCAGTACGCCTACGCGGTCAGCGAGGGGGGTGGGGGTATTCAAGTGATCGACCTCTCAGGGATCGACAGCGGCGTCGTGACACACGTCAACTCGGTCACTAGCGGAGGCACCGACGCGACCCACAACGTCGTGATAGACGAGGACTCTGGCTACCTCTACCGCTGCGGCGGTGCGAACCGAGGGCTGCGTATCTACCGCCTCCACACAAACCCACAGAACCCTGCATACGTCGGGAGCTGGGACACTCGCTACGTGCACGACGCGCAGATCGTGACCATGACGAGCGGCCCCTACGCTGGGCAAGAGCTCGCCTTCTGCTGTAGCGGTTACAACGGCGGCTCTACCTCAACAGGCCTCGACATCCTCAATGTGACGAACAAGAACAACGTCACGGTCATCAAGAACGTCTTCTACACCCCAGCCGCCTACTCCCACCAAGGCTGGCTCAGCGCCGACAAGAGCCTCTTCTACCTTGGCGACGAGCTGGACGAGAGCGGCTTCAACACCACACGAACGCACATCATCGACGTGAGCGACCCGGGCTCCAGCCAGAGCTTGGGATACTTCACGAACCAGAGCAGCGCGGTCGGACACAATCTCTATACGCTCGGCGACACGATCTACGCGGCCAATTACCGCTCGGGCCTGCGAATCTTCGACGCGAGCGACCCGCTCGCGCCTGCCGAGGTCGCCTGGTTTGACGTGTGGCCAGAGGACGACGAGGCCTCCTTTAACGGGCTCTGGAGCTGCTACCCCTACCTGCCCAGTGGAGTCGTCTTAGGGAGCGACATGGAGAAGGGGCTCTTTGTCTGGTGGGTCGGCGACCCCCTCGTCGACATAAGCGTCCCCACAGGTGCTCCCTTGCTGGTCTCTCCTGCGGGTGAAGCCATCACCGTCAACCTCTCCGAGCTCAGCTCGGGCGACCTGGACGAGGCATCACCGAGGCTGTGGTGGGACGCCGGCGCTGGTTGGCAATCATCTGCGCTCACGCATCAAAGCGGCGAGGAGTGGTCCGCAGCGCTCCCCAGCCTAGAGTGCGGCACGGACTTCACCTGGTTCCTTTCGGCGAGCTCTACGAACGGGGTGCTCTGGACTCACCCACAAGAGGCGCCTGTATCCTCACTCCTCTCCACATCTGCTGCGTCAGAGACCGTCCTCCTCGAGACAAACTTCGAGACCGCAAGCGGCTTTACCAGCGGCTCCTGGGATGATGACGCGACCCAAGGACAGTGGGTGCTCGGCACGCCGACCGCCGCCCCTGCCCAACCGAGCTCCGATCACTCTGAGCAAGGCACTCGCTGTTGGTACACAGGCGAGGGCAGCGACGTCGACGGGGGCCGCACGAGCCTCGTCTCTCCGACGTGGGACCTCCGAGACGCGACCGACCCAGTGCTCTCTTTCTGGCTGTACCTCAACATGGCCGAGGGCAACGCCTCTCTCTCCGACCACGCTCGCGTGCAGATCTCGGACAACGGCGGCATCACCTGGACGACTATGGAGCTCTTGATCAGGCCCGAGCCCGAGACGATCGGCGTCTGGCTCTACTACCACTTCCACTTGGCGGACTACATCAGCCTAGACGCACCTGTGAAGGTCCGCGTGCGCGCGAACGACTTGAACCTCGACTCAATTGTAGAGGCTGCGGTCGATGACCTCAGGCTGGTCGATCTCGGCTGCGACTGCCCGGACGGAGGCTCCCTCCCCGACTGCGGATGCACCCGCAGCACCTACTGTGAGGCTTCGCAGAACTCCCTAGGGGTCCCTGCGAGGATCTCTTCAAGCGGCAGTCTCTCTGTCACCTTCAATGACCTCTCACTGCAGGTCGTAGATGCGCCGCCCTCTCAGTTCGGGCTGTTCTTCTATGGGGCTGGCCAGGCCACCTCCCCCTTTGGAGATGGAACCCTGTGCGTCTCGAGCGGCGGCTTGGGCCTGTTCCGCTTGGGTCCGCCAGCGCAGACCACGAGCGCAGGCAGCCTCACACGCGCGCTGGACTGGAACGCACCTCCCAGCGACCGAGGTCCTGGCGCGGCGACCCCCGGCAGCAGCTGGAACTATCAGCTCTGGTACAGAGACCCTGCCGGCCCCGGCGGCACAGGCTTCAACCTGTCAGACGCGCTCTCCGTCACGCTCTGCCCCTAGAGCCCATGAGGCGCTGGGCTCGGGGATATTTTCCTGGGGCCCCTTATTGAGATTGGTTCTCAATTAGATTTAGATTCCATGGCCATGGCGAAGAGACCCAAGAAGCCTAAGAAGAAGTGCTGCGACAAGCCGAAGCGGAAGCGCTGTAAGCGCTGCCCGCTGAACTTCCTCTAGCGCAGGAGAGGCGCCAGGAGGCCTCGAGCGAGGTCAGCCTCCGCAGGCGAGTGCTCTAAGACCAGCGTGGCAGCGTGACGAGTCAGGGCAGTGCGATCTTCCAGCCGCAGCAGCGAGCCTCCTTCACGAAGAGCGCGCTCAATAGGCAGGGGGCGGACCCCAGCCACGACCGCTCCCTCAATCTCCTCAGCGATCTGCGCTGCGTCAACCTCCTCAGGCAGCGCCGGGGTGCCGTAGAACATGAGCGCTGCATCGAGGTCGAGGGCAGGTGCGCCACTCTCGTCAACCGCGGAGGGTACGAGCGCGACGACGCGACCAGAGCCAGTCCCCCAGTTGATCCGCTCTGCGGTTTGATCCCCGACGTAGAGCACGCTCTCTAGGGTCCCTCGTGGCGTGGTGAACGGACCGGCGACATCGAGTACGAGGAGGTACCCCGCCGCGGTCTTAGGCGCCTCCGCCCTCCACCGGTGTGTGTAAGGGACCTCAAGGACGTAAGGCCGCGCAGAGATCACCTCGCGCACGCCGACAGCGCCGCTGGGCAGCGCGGGGGGCACGCTGTCCTCCTCGATCTGAAGCAGCTCCCGACCTGTGAACGCGCCGCTCGCGAGCGCGAGGCCTGCTATGGCGGCGATGGAGAGGATGATGCTGTGCTTGTTCATGGCTGACTTAGTCCCTCGTGACCTCGATGTCATCTAGACCCAAGCGACCGACCGGGGAGGTGCCTGGGAGGCCGAAGTCCAGGCGGACAGCGTCGATGATGTTGATATTTAAGCCGCTGTCGTTGGCGAGGAAGTCCGTGATGCGGATCCGGATCGTCTCCATCTCGTTGTGCCACCCGAGGCCGGCGCCGGAGGAGAAGCCGTTACGCTGATACGGCTCCTCGATCCCTGCGCCATAGGCGCCGATGTTGATCGTGCTCGAGACGCCGTTGCCATCTCTCAAGGTGACGAGGAAGGTCAAGTCCTCCAGCGCAGCGTTGGTCAGCGGGTGCCGAGTTCCCTGGCAGGCGCGCAGGGAGAGGTAGGTGTCGTCGGCAAAGTCCGCCTCAAAGGGGCTTACCTTCACCTCCCAAAAAGAAGGGGTCTGCCAATCAAACACGACGCCTGGGTGTACATCCGTAGAGATCGCCCGGGTCATCCCATTCATCGGCTGGCTCGCGCTCCAAGCGAAGCCCCCGACTGTGTCGCGCTTTGACTCCTCGGCGTAATTCAGGACGTTGAAGCTGAGCGGCATGCCTTCACTAGAGACAAAGATCGAGGGGTTCGAGTTGAAGTCGTCGATGATAGAGCCCCCTGCGGAGGGAGCGTCTCTGTGATCGAGCGTGACAACCACGCAGCTGTTGGAGAGCGAGGGCGCACCGATGGGCTTGAAGCGCTCCCACTGACGCCAGAGGAAGTCCTTAGAGGGCAAGTCGCCTTCGATGTGATGCTTCACAAGCGGCAAGAAGTGCCCGCGCATGATCCTGTGCGTGTCGGTACGGCTGACGAGACAGGGTCCGCTAGCGACGAGTCCTCCGCCCCCGTTGTGGAATGGGGCATGCCCTGCGCCTTGCAAGGTGATGCTGGTCCGCGCACCAGAGGCGCGTTCGATCAGGCTGTAGAAGTGCGTTTGGGAGGGCACCCCCGTCACGTCAGCGTCCGCAGAGCCAACCCAGAGGTGGTAGTTCACGTCCTCTACGTTCGTGCTCTGCGCGTTCAAGAAGGTCGTAGGCGCGATGCTCGACACGAGCTTCACATCCTCAGGTCCATAGTTTTGAACGCCGTAGCCATCGAGGAGCCGTCGATAGGCCCTCGCCACGCCCTCCCCACCTCGGCTGTGCCCTATCCATGTGATACGGCTGGAGTCGATGTGCCCCTGAAGGACACCGCCATCGATCAACGCGAGGTTGCCTAGGAAAACGTCTGTGTTCTCCAAGGTGGTGATCGCGGCGGTCTGGATCCCCGGGACAGTGTTGTTCTCGTGACTCATCACCACATAGCCATAGGAGGCCATGTGCTGCCCGATATGGTCATACCACT
Source organism: Planctomycetota bacterium (assembly GCA_022446815.1). Classification (GTDB taxonomy): domain Bacteria; phylum Planctomycetota; class UBA1135; order UBA1135; genus JAKVCE01. Next base: position 56,063 of record JAKVCD010000002.1, on the reverse strand, counting down.
GATAGTTGTGGCCGTTTCCGTGACTCACGACGATGAGGGGGACCTCCCCGAGGCTGCTGATGTTCGCCGGGTAGAAGGTGTTCTGCCCTCGGAAGCTCCCGAAGGAGTAGGTCGTCTCGATCACGGAGTAAGGCCCAGGCTGCGCCACGTCCCTGACGACGTAGAACCCGGCCTCATCACCGAGGCCGTCAATGAGATCATCAGCCCCAAGCTGCGCGTCGCCGTCCAAGTCGATCACGACGTCATAGCCGACGCCGATGTCCGTCCCAGTGGTGCCATTCAGGGTGCCCGGGTCCAGCAAGAAGGTGTTCCCCTGCACGTCGGCGCCGGCGAAGTTCAGCTGGGTCGGCGCGCCACGAACGTCGGAGAGAGAGGGGTCAGCGCTCCAGCCCGCGAGGTCCTTGGCTGAGACGATATAAACATCCGCGACGACGCCGTTGACGCTCGGCTTCAAGAACGGGTCAACCCCGATGTGGACCGGCTCTCCCTGATTGATCGCGCGCGGGTACTCAAACCACGGATACTCGCCAAGCGGACGACCTGCGAGCTCGTCGTGGTTTCCCGCTCCGCCCTCGGCGTAGAAGTCGACGGGGATCGCGTTGGTCAGGTTGAAGGTGCTATTGCAGGGCCCCTGGGGATCGCGATACCAGAACTGGAAGTTCCAAGAGCTCCCCGGCTGGATCCGCCCACTGCCTGAGAAGCCTTGCGAGTAGGAGACAATCTGATCGATCCGAATCTCACCGAAGAAGTCTGCCTGACCTACAGGGAAGCGGTGTACTCCTTGCCCACCAGGCACGACGCACCGGAGCCCAGCGCCGAAGGGCAGGCTGGCCTGCCCACCCCCCATAAAGAGGACCCCGAACTGACCGTTGGCGATCCCGTAAGCCGAGAAGGCCAGGGTGTCCGAGGTGGCGCTCGCCAAGCCCCCGGTGTGCCGAAGCTCAGCGCCAGAGAAGACGTTTCCGTCGTCTCCGTAGTTGCCGCATCCGCGAGAGCTGTCATCGTTCCCGCAGGGGCAGCCAACTCCGTAGCAATAAGGGGCGCCGACCTGCGCGACAGCAGAGACGAGGGGGCCACACAGGAGCGCAGCGAGGGTGAGGAGGATGGACTTCACGGTTCCTAAGGCGAGGCCCACCAAGCCTGAGCGCGTGTTGGGCGATCCTAATTCTACTGCAAGGCGCCGATCTCCACAGCCCCCCACCTCTCACGAAGGGCTCAGCTGCCGCCCCGCTTCGCTAGCTCCATATCACGGAGCTCGCGTCTAAGGACCTTTAGCACCGTGCTCTTGGGGAGCTCGTCCATGAACTCAACCTCACGCGGCACCTTATAGGCTGCGAGGTTCTCCCTCGCGAACTCCTCGACCTCTGCGACTGTCATGGTCTCGCCAGGCTGGGTCACGACGAAGCTCTTCACAGTCTCTCCGCGCTTCTCGTCCGGCACACCGATCGTCGCGGCCTCGAGGACCTTGTCATGCGACATCAGCACCGCGTCGACCTCGTCAGGGAAGACCTTCAACCCAGAGCAGTTGATCATGTCCTTGATCCTGCCGACGATCTGAAAGAAGCCATCTTCATCCATCGTCGCGAGGTCGCCAGTGTGCAGCCATCCGTCACGGATCGTCTTGGCTGTCTCGTCGGGGCGGTTCCAGTAGCCTTGCATGACCTGAGGGCCTTGAAGGATGAGCTCCCCCTCTTCCCCGAGCGGCTTCTCTTGAGAGGGGTCGTCAACATCGACGACCTTCGCGAGGGTATCGGAGACAGGGATCCCGACCTTGCCGATCTTCCGCGGGCGCTGGATGGGGTTGCACGTCGCGACCGGGGAGGTCTCGCTCATCCCGAAGCCCTCGATGATGACGGAGTCGCTCAAGGCCTCAAACTTCTGCAGCACCTCATCCGTGATTGGCGCAGAGCCAGAGACACAGATCTTGAGCGCCTTCAAGTCCGCGTTCTCTACGCCCGGGTGGTTGTTGATGGCGTTGAAGAGGTTCGGGACGGCCGGAAAGATCGTGACCTTGTGCTTCTGCAACGCGCCTAGCACGCCGGGGATGTCCCTCGGGTTCGCCTGAAAGACGCAGGCGCCGCCTGCGTAGATCGTCCAGTTCATGTTCACGGTCATCCCGAAGACGTGGAAGATCGGCAGGCAGCCCATGACCACCTCACCGCTCCTGTCAGCCGTCGTGAACCACTCATCAATTTGCTGGACGTTGACCGAGAGGTTCCGGTGGGTGAGCATCGCACCCTTAGAGACGCCAGTTGTGCCGCCTGTGTACTGCAAGACCGCGAGGTCATCCATGCCGATCTCGACCTTCGGGGGCGCTGCAGGCGTGGACTTGATGAGGTCCTTGAACTTGTAGACGCCCGGCTCAGCGGCGACCTTCGCGTAGAGGGGCGGGTTAGCCTTCTTGAGCTTCAACGGCGCGAGCAGGTTCAGCGGGAAGCGGAGGTACTCCGGGATAGAGCAGATGATGAACTGCTCCGCCGTGAGCTTGTCGCGCATCGCGCGCACCTTCTGATCCCAGAGGAAGTCCATCGTGACCGCCAACTTGACCCCAGCGTCGTTCCACTGGTGCTCAATCTCTCGCGGGGTGTAGAGCGGGTTCGTCAAGACCACGCAAGCCCCTAGCGAGGCAGCGGCCTGATAGGCGATCGCGGCCTGCGGGATCGTCGGGGCGTGGACAGCCACCTTGTCACCCTGCTGAACCCCTAGCCGTGACATAGCCGTAGCCATGCGGTCCGTGTGCTCCTTGTACTCCGCGTACTGGACCTTCCTGTTCATGAACAGGATGGCGTCTCGCTCCGGATACTTCTGGGCCGTGCGCGTCAGGAAGTCCGGGACCGGAACCTCTTCATAGGGCACTTGCTTTCGCACCCCGTCGTCATAGCTCGCGTACCAACTGTGCTCAGTCATGCTTACTCTCCCTTGGTTTGGCTGAGAAGTTCAGGGACCCTCCCGATGAGGCCCTTCTTGGCCCTGTCGGAGATGGGGTCCTTGTCCAGATAGATATCGAATAGCGCGCGAGAGAGGATGGGTGCGTCCAAGACGCCCTGTATCTCCCCGTCGATAGAGGTCACGAGCTGCCCACCCTTCAGCGCGGTGAAGAGGATCTCAGTCTCCTCAGCGAGCTCGTCCATAGAGAAGATCGCCTTGAAGCTCTTCATGTTGGCCTTGGCCCGCTCAGCAGCGGCAGCCTCTGCACGCTTCGCGGCCTTAGCGACCCGCGGCCCAAGGCTGTCACTGAACGCCTCCCCCATATCTCCACCGTCGACGTCGCGAGTCATCACCAGGCGCAAGCTCTTATGGATCGGCGCACCAGCGAGGGCGGCGTAGAACTCATCATTCTTGCTGAGCTGCTCGGCGCTCTCTCCGCGCCACTTCGCGAGGACCTCCCTCGCGCCCGCAGCGTCCACGTACATCCCGACGGCGTAGACCTTCACCGCAAAGATCGTCTTCGTCCGAAGACCTGTACCCGTGAGGGTCAGGACAGGCCGTTCCTCAGGCTTCTCTTCATCCGCACCCGTCGCGAAGCGCGCCCAGCTCTGAAAAGCGACCTTGCTCTTTGGCTCCTTGACGACGACAGGCTCATCCACAGAGCCTCCAGCGAGGGAGAGCAAGCTGTCGGCTGCGTGGGCAGAGGCCAAGAGCGCGACAGCGGCCAACAGACCGAGAAGCGGGCGCGGAGGTACGAGGCGCAGCATTTCTGTTCTCCTTGTGGATTGAGATTGGGCGTCAAGCGCCCAGATCGACGTCACGAACCTACTCACCCATGAAAGGCTCTGCAATGTAGGGGCATAAGAGTGAAGACGACGGCGCCAAGCGGTGTGAAGAAGCGCCCACCTCTTCCCCTGAAGATCGGGAGCGCGTTACAGTGGCTCCCCGGCGCTTGGAAAAAAAAGGCGCCCAATAAGAGAAGGAGATACACCCATGAATTGCCGCCGCTTCGTCAGGACCCTACCCCTGACCCTCTTGCTCGCAGCCTGCGTGGAAGACATCGAGGTCGATGAGCTCGTAGAGACCACTGACGTCGTCTACTCACCCTCTACGGGCCTGCTCCCGCTCCCGAATGACCTGCTGTTCCTCGGGACTACGGACCTGACCCTCAACTTCCCCCCTGCGGCTGACCCTCTCCAACAGGGCCTCTTCGACGCCCTGAACGCACTCGACGGGTGGTCCACAAGCTCTCCCGCCAGCATCTCCTTCACTGACGCGATCGAGGGTGACCTCGCCAACATCGCTAGCAGCGTACACCTCTATGAGGTCGTCACCGTCGGTCAACTCGATCCTGCAGACGAGCTCCCGCCGATCGGGACACCTGTCGTTGGCGTCGTACAGCAGCTAACCCCGGGGCTCGACTTCGTCGCGGCGCCGCTCAGCGACGCACCCGAGAACAACACGATCGTGGTTGTCCCCTTGGCACCTCTTAAGCCTAGCACCTCTTATATGGTCGTCGTCACGAACGGGATCAATGACGTTCACGGCGACGCGGTCTCTTTCGGACCGGAGTACGAGCTCGCGCGCCACGGGACGCCCTATCCCGAGGAGCACCCTTTAGCGGGGCTCCAGACCCTCGTGAATGCCATGGAGGCCGTCGCCGTCAATGATGGCGGACACGACCAAGAGGACATCATCCTCACCATGACCTTCACCACTCAGTCCATCGGGAGCAGCCTGCAGTCGACCTTCACGATCGCCAACGGCGGCGAGGCGGGCGTGATCGCGGCGTTGTGCGGCGCAGGCCTCATTGACTGCGGCGGAGACACGGACCCGGACCCACACTCCGGCGCATCCTTCGGCGGCGCGCCTCTTTTTGTTGGGACGACCGATGCGCTGCTATCGAATGGCGGCACGGCTAACGTCGTAACAGAGACCTTCACGCTCCCCTACTATCTCGGAGGACCGAACAACTCAGGAGGGGCCGGCACCCTAGTCGACTCCACGAACCCCACTGCAGGGGCCCCACTCTCCACCTGGTGGCATTCTCGATATGCCTTCCACGCGGGAGACTCCGAGAACAATCTCACCGCCTACAACCCGCTACCTGCGGCTACACGAGCAGAGACCATCCCTGTCCTGATCTCCACGCCTGCTGGCGCGCCGCCCGCTGGCGGCTGGCCTTGCGCTGTCTTCCAACACGGGATCACTTCGAACCGCACGGCGATGCTCTCGGTCGCGGATGCCATGGCTAATGCCGGTATCGCCTGCGTCGCGATTGACCTGCCCCTGCACGGCCTCGACTCAAGCAGCCCCTTCTTCACGGGCTACGACACCGACACCGTCCATGAGCGAACCTTCGGCCTAGACCTGCTGAATAATCTCACTGCAGCTTCGACTTCCGATGGAGTCGCTGACGCCTCTGGCATCCACTTCATCAACTTCACCAGCCTGCTGACCAACCGAGATAACCTCTCGCAAGGTGTCTCCGACCTCTTCAATCTGACAGCGGCCCTTGGAAGCCTCGACATCTGGCACACAGCCCAAGGCGAGATCGGAGCAGACGGGAATCCAGACATCGACCTGAGCCAGCTTCACTTTATTGGCAACTCGCTAGGAGGAATCGTCGGGACCCCCTTCCTATCTATCCAGCAGTCCAACAGCCCAACCTTCCAGTCAACGACCATGGCTGCGATCTCCGGGAGCATCCCAAGCATGCTCATAGGCTCTGCCACGTATGGCCCGATCGTTCAGGCCGGACTCGGTGCGCTGGGGGTTTTCCCCGGGACGAGTGAATGGGATCAATTCGTGCTGGCGGCCCAGACCATCAGCGACTCATCGGATGCGATCAATTATGCCACTAGCTTTAGGCCCGGAGGCTCAGCAGAGGGCACAGCACTGCATGTCATTGAGTACATCGGGGGGGGTACAGAGTCTGGCATCTCGGCTCTCCCGGACCTGGCTGTCCCTACTTTCGTAGACGGAGCTCCCCTAGCCGGCTCAAGCCCTCTAGCCAGCTTGATGGGCCTCACGCAAGTATCTAGCACCACCGCAACAAATCAGGCAGTCGTCAAGTTCCAAGAGGGCTCTCACAGCACTCTCGTGAACCCGGTTGACCTCGCTGGCCGCGTCACCCTTGAGGCCCAGACTCAAATGACCCTCTTTGCTCTCTCTGGTGGAACCAATGTTGTCATCACAGACGAGCCGTTGATCTCCCCCAACCCTCAGCCCTAAGCGCTAAAGGAGCAAGAAGACATGAACACTAAGAAGATCCTCTCTGCGCTCGCGGCCCTCTCCCTCGCGTCCTGCGTCAGCCTCACGCCTCCGCCCCTTGAGAAGGAAGCCTGGGCAGACATGGGCGAAGGCACCTCCAGCTATGGCTTCGGCAGCGGCTGGGCCTTCTACGGCGCTGAGATCCAAGCTGCTGGCACCGGCGGCATCCTCGCGGGCGAGTCTGGGACTGACAATGCGGACCTCGCCCCTCGTTATGGCGGCGCTCTGAAGGTGAACCACTTCTTCACCGATGACATCTCGGTGGGCCTGATCGCAGAGCTGCGCTCCTTCGAGGCAGACCCGATCTCTCCGCTCACCGCGACCCTGACCGCCGACGCCTTTGAGACGATCCACCTGCTCCTCTCTGGGCGCTACTGGTTCGACGCGCGAGGCGAGGACAACCGCCTCAAGCCCTTCATCGGTGCAGACATCGGCTACATCCCTGGCGTGGACTTCGGCTCGGTGAGGGTTGACTACCCCACCTTCCCGTCGGAGTACGTCGACATCGAAGCGGACGGCTACTACTCAGCGGCCGCCGTCGTGGGCGCCTCCTATCTCTGGAACGACCACATGAGCGTCGACTTTGGCGCCTTCTATGAATTCCCGCTTACAGCAGGAGGAACTGAGCTGACCTTCCCAAACCTCGGGGGCGCCACCTCAAGGGTTGAGGTCGCTCCGGAGGGGCTCATCTGCTTCTTCGGCCTGACCTTCTACCTCTAAGATTCAGACCGCTATACAGGTGCGTGGCGTCGGCCTTAGGCCTGCGCCACGCACTTCTCTTTACCTCATTCGCAGAAGGTGACCTTGAGCCCGTTCGTAAGGTCAAAGGTGGCAGCCTCTGAAGACTGCGGATCCCGGAACCAGAACTGGAAGAATCGCTCCTCGCCGCTCCACACCTGACCGCTACCACTAGAGAAGGGAGGTTGATTGAAATCCACCGCCTGGAATGCGTCCCCCCATGAGTCAGTTTGAATGACGCCTAGCCGAAAGGTGCCAACGCCTCCTGCTCCGACGCAGCGTGTCCCGTTCCCAAAGGGTGCGGAGATCTCCGAGCCGCCGTAGTAAAAGACCCCGAACTGGTTCGAAGGACAGCCATAAGCTTCTAACTGGAAAGAGTTGGTTGTCAGGCTTGGGGTCCCGCTGAAGGAGATGTTCGCACTCATACCGCTTGAGTTCGGGCCGCTTGCGCAAATGGCCACTGGGACCTCGCAGTTGACGCAGCCGTCATACTCAACGGCGTTACCGGGGACAGTAGGGCCGCCACCGCCGCCACCGCCGCCTCCTGGGCCGCCACCGCCGCCACCTGGGCCGCCGCCACCACCTCCTGGGCCGCCACCGCCACCAAAGTTCTCTGTCTCAGGTACTCCGTAGTACTCAGGGCCGACGAGATATGGGTAAGAGGGCTCGCCAGAGGCATCAATCGTCGAGACGTAGGCGTAAATACCTGCTGGGTATTCTGGGGTGACCGTGAAGCGGCCGTTGTACTGATCCAGATCACCAAGACCACCAACGAACTCAAAGTCCTCAACAAAGATGCCAAGCGGGTAGCTTGGTGAGACGTTTGGACCCCACTGCGAAGAGGGCAAGTTCGTCCCATCGGGCAAGATGCGACGAACCGTTATGTTTCGCTCACGATAGCTTGAGTCGAGTCGTGTGACCGCGCTTGAAGAGTCACTGGGATCTGAATATCCGTAAGGTCCGTAGATCGGAAAACCGTCGAAGGCATAGCCAATGATCGGAGAGTGCTCAGTTGGGTTATCACCGAGCTCACTTAGAAGACATGGTGGAATCATGTGGTGGTGATAAACCCCTGTCATCTGAGGGTGCCCTTCGCACCCGTCAAAGCTGATGGCCTCAGCAATGATTGCGTTTTGGTGCCAAATCCCCTGATTGTTGTAGCTGAATGCGTCTAGGGCGTTGAAGAACGGCACCCCATTCGAGAGGACCCCTATAGCCCCTAAAGGTGTCGAGACATGTGCGCCGGTAGCGGCCTGCGGCTGAAGCGGAATCTTAAAGACATGATCTTGCTCCTGCGCCGTGTTGGGGTTCGGACCCCAAGGGCCAACTGTGTAGCTGGGGATCCCTGTAGAGACGATGTAAGCATCTGTATCCGTGTAGAGGACCTCTTGCACATTGGAAGGAACATTACCGTAGCCGGTCTGACCGTCACAGTTGACCATCCACGAAGTGATCACGGGTTCGGAAGAGACCCCGAGGAGGAGTAAGGAGAACGCAGCGAAGACACGAATCATGGGAGGCCTAAGAAGAGGTTGGCATAGAGCCATGGCTCACTTAAGAAGGGTAGCACTCAACGAAGATCTATGTACCAAAGACAGCTCAAAGGGTCGCGAGCCTGGCGCTAGGTTCAATCTACGTTGAGGGGGCGCAGCTCAGAGCCTGCATAAGGGCTATCAAGAGAGCGTAAGAAGGCTGCGAGCGCGGCGACCTCAACTTCTGCCAAGTGGACGGGGACTAGGATCTCCTCCACATCCTCATGTCGCTTTGGGGGAGCGTCTGCCAGCTCCGAGTAGTGGGCGATGACTTGCTCCAAGCTCTCATAGATACCTCGATGCGTATAGGGAGCTGTCTTCCCAACATTCCTCAGCCCAGGCGTCTTGAACTCCCCCTTCGTATGCGTGCTTCGTAGCAAGTACTCGAGATGACCGTGCGCACTGCCGCTGATTACCGGCCCTCCCTCGCCTTCGCCCGCTGGAGAGTCGCTATAGACACCCTCACTGTTCAGGGGACTCTTCAAGACCGCCTGAATTCCATCCCAGCGGCCCATCTCACGTACAGGCTCCCCGTCTGCGCCTGTCTCATAGGGCAACCTGACGTCATGGAACTCTAAGTCCGTAAAAAATGGGCCGTGGTGGCAGAGGTGGCAACGAGCATCGCTGAAGAAGAGCTCCATCCCGTGAAGCTCCTCAGGCCCTAACGCCGAGAGATCCTCCGGGTCGCCATCCCTCAACCCTCGTACATACCGGTCGAACGCTGTCTCTGAGGTAACGATCAGGCGCTCAAACGCAGCCACCGACTTTGCGAGATTCACGATCACTCGTGTCGCCGCCTCCTGAGACTCTTCACTCATCTCATCCCACGCCATCTGCATAGGGTGAGAGCCTCCTCCGCTGACGGGCTTAGCAGTTGCCGGCCAACCCTGAACATCCGGCAACGGCCCAAAGAGCTCTGTATAAAGTCCGCTTAGCTCTTCGTCGGCGGCCAAAAGGCGCACGAAGGAGACTCTGTCTCCGCCCATCTCATTGGGATGCTCCCACGGCTCTACAGCCTGGGACCATAGCGTGTCAGCCCTACCGTCCCAGAAGAACCAGCGGTTATGCGCGACGTTCCAGAGGCTGGGCGTATGCAAACCAAAAGAAGACAAGCCGGCCGCCGTCACCGAGCCATCAGCCCAACCAAGGTCTGGATCGTGACAGGTGGCGCACGAGATCTCGCCGTTGGCTGAGAAGCGTTCGTCGTAAAAGAGGACGCGGCCAAAATGTGCAGCGCGAGGATCGTCAGCGAAGGCGTTCGTTGGATCAACTGGAACAGGAGGTAAGGGCGATGCCCGCAAGACTCCGGCCAACACATCAGGGGCGAGCGCCTCACGCGCGCTGGCTGCGCGCTCTGAATCCTTAGCGCAGCCCACGCTCAAGAGCACGAGAGCCACACCAGCCAATCTCAAAGCTTGACCTCAAAAGAGACCTGATCATCCTCCACGACCCGATAGTCCCCCTCAATTCGAGTCTCTATCACTTTGATCCGTAGATCCCAAACCCCGGGCATGTGGAAGAGCATCCCACGGACCCTGTATCGCCCGTCACCAAGGTCATCGACCTCAGACTGCCGGAGCATCCCGTGACCATGCCCTGGCATCCAACCCTCAACGAGCAAGGTTCGACCCTCAAGAGGCTCACCCAGCCCTTCACCACGATGAACTGAAACCAAGAGCTCGAAGGGCGCGTTCAGCGGGAGCTTACCCCCTACAACCTCAACCTTGACGCCAAAGACTCCGCGCTCTGTGGAGGCCTCAAACGTCAAGGGAGAAGCTTCATCGCCCTCACCAGCCCCACACCCAAGCACCGAGACCAAGGCAAAAATAGAAGCCCAAAAGGCGAGGGCGGCTTTCTTAGAGATCTTCATAAGTCGATAGAAGTGTACAACCAAGAGGGTCGCCTCTCGCTTCATGATCCCTGCACATTAGTATGAACACGTGCGGATCCTCTACCTCGTCGGCGACTCACGCTCAGGCTCGACCCTGCTTCAGCACCTCCTCTCGCTGCAGCCGGGGGTGCACGCGCTCGGGGAGCTGCGCCGGCTTGGAGCGCTCGCGCGCGATGGGGAGCCTTGCGCCTGCGGTGCGCCGCTCTCGGAGTGCGACTTCTGGACCGAGGTCTGTGGTGAGACACCAGCGCAGGAGCGCACGACGGAGCGAGCGCCTGGCGGCGCCGCATGGAGGGCGCTCTTACTCCGAGAGGCAGCCGCGATCCGAGGCGGTCTCACGCCGGCGGGCCCACTCTTTAGGCGTCGGGCTCACGCCGCCGCAGCAGAGTGCTTTCGCCTCTATGAGGCCGTGGCCAAAAAGACAGGCGCGAAGCTCCTCATAGACAACTCGAAAGAGCCTGATCACTTCCTACACATGTACGCGTCCTACCCTGAGCATGTCGCGCCAGTGTTTCACCACCGTGACGGCCGTGGGATCTTGTGGTCCAAGATGCGCCGCACAGGAAAGAGCGCTAGTGACGCCATACAGGGATACATATGGATGCAGCGCCTGATTGAGACCGCGCGTCGTGGAGTCGGGCTCAACAGAGCGACCGAGCTGAAATATGAGGACCTGTGCGCGGATCCGCGCACTGAGCTTGAACGCCTCCTGAAGCCCTATGAGATCCCTGTCGAGACGACCGACTTAGGTCGTCTCCCTGACGTTCGCCATGACATCGGCGGGAGCCCGACGTTTAAGGGGTCAGAGAAGAGGGATATCAAGCTGGACGAGCGCTGGAGAGAGGCGCTCCCCCCACAGGCGCTCGAAGAGTTTGAGCGCAGAGCAGGCAGACTGAACCGCTTTCGCGGATACCGAGACTGAGACCAAGACGTGGAGGAACTGAGATGGGCAAGCTAGACGGAAGAGTGGCGCTCGTCTGTGGCGCGAGCATGGGGATAGGTGCTGCGATCGCGGCTCGCTTCAAGGCGGAGGGCGCACAGGTTCACGGGCTCGCGCGCAACCGTGAACGTCTTGAGGGCATGGGCTACGACGGCGTGCTCGTTCAAGACCTAGATGACCTCGACGGGCTCGCCGCGCTTCAGCTGCCCCCGGCGACGATCCTAGTGAACAACACAGGCGGACCTCCGCACGGTTCGATCCTTGAGGTCGACCCTTACGAGTTCGGCAAGGCCTTTCGTCGGCACGTCATGGCGAGCCACCTCCTCTTGCAGGCCTTGCTCGGGGGGATGAGAGCCGCCGGCTATGGACGCGTCATCAACATCATCTCGACCTCTGTGCGCGAGCCCATCGCTGGCTTGGGCGTGAGCAACACCACCCGAGGCGCGATGGCCTCATGGTCAAAGTCTGTCTCCAAAGAGCTCCCGCCTGAGATCACGATCAACAACATCCTCCCTGGCTACACTGACACTGAGCGCCTGACCGAGCTCAAGAACGCGAAGGCCGCTGCTTCGGGCACCCCAGCAGACGAGATCCAAGCTGGGTGGCTTGAGGCCATCCCAGCTCGGCGCCTCGCTGACCCCTCTGAGATGGCCTCTGCCGTGGCCTTCCTCGCGAGCGAGGAGGGCGCCTACATCTCAGGCCAGTCGATCGCTGTCGATGGCGGTCGTATGGCATCGATCTGATGAAGGCCGTCAAGGTCGGCTGCGGCGAGTGGGGCTTCCGCGAGCTCCCCATCGAGGAGCACTTCCGCATCGCCGCTGAGCTCGGCTTCAAGACCATCGAGATTGGGATCGGAGGCGGCCAGCGAGGGCGCCTCTCTGAGGCCCCGGACGTACAAGAGGTGGCAGAGCTCCTTGCCCTCTCTGATCGATACGGGATTCGGGCCCCTTTCTGCTGCATCGAGAATGACTTCACCTTAGGTGACCCCGCTGCTCATGAGGCAGAGCTCGACAAGGTGTTGCGCCAAGCGAGCGTCGCTGCAGATTGCGGCGCGACGCACGTACGACTCTTCAGTGGCTTCACTCCCTTAGAGTCCATGGATGAGGAGCGCTGGGCGCGCATGCTCGGCGCCTTCGAGGAGTCGGACGCCCTCTGCTCATCACACGGGATGCAGATCGCCATCGAGACGCACGGCGCGATCACTCCCCTAGCCGACGGCTCCCTCTGCCACAGCGAGACAGTCACAACTCACCCGGAGGCCCTCGCGCGGCTCGTCCAAGAGCTCCCTCCCTCAGTCGGCTTCAACCTCGACGCCGGCAACCTCAAGGCAGCGCGCCCGGCCGACAGGTCCTACGCACTAGACATCATCGATGGACGCATCAACTACTGCCACATGAAGGACTGGGCCCGAGCAGGCGAGGGCTGGCGAGCTGTGGCGATCGGAGAGGACGACTTAGATTGGGGCGCGCTCCTCGAGAGCATGTCCTTTGAAGGTGTCCACCTCATCGAGTACGAGCCGACCGAAGATGTCATCGAAGGGATTCACCGTAGCCTAGCTCACCTAGACCAGGTGGCGGCAGGCTGGGTCTTCGGCTGAACGGGCAGGGCTAGATCTCGTTCACTGCGTGCGGCATGGAGCCGTGAAAGTGAACGATCTCCAAGCCATCCTCGCTGCGCCCCCAGAAGGAGGTTGCGCGGAAGCCCTAGAGCGAGAAGGAGGGCGGTGATCAGCGCTCACCCTGCTAAATCAGGTCGGGTGCGAATGAACCGGCTCCCCAGCCAGCCCTCCCAAGCCGCAGCAGAGACGGAGCTTTGGTACTTTGGTGGGAGAGATATCTCCACATGAACCTCGCCTGGCTGCACCTCCTCCTCGCCTCGTCACTCGCGCCTCTCCCTGAGACGAGTGAAGCCCCTGTCGCGCAATTTGTGCGGATCGAGCTTCACGGTGAAGGGAGCATACTCTCGCTCGCCGAGGTCGAAGTCTTCAGCGGTAAGGCGAACGTCGCCACAGAGGGGGTCGCGACTCAGTCCACGACTTACCAAGGCGCTGGCGCAGCGCGGGCCATCGACGCCATTTTGGATGGGTCTCACCCTGCAGGCTCAGTCTCCCACACCGACTCTCAGAACCCCGACGGCTCCCCTCTCTTTGAGGCTTGGTGGGAGGTCGACCTCATGACCCCTCACCCCATCGAGCAGATCACGATCTGGAACCGCACGGACTGCTGCCAGGAGCGCCTCAAGAACTACGCGCTCGTGCTCCTCGACGCCGACCGTAAAGAGGTCAAGAGGCTCGTACCGAACCCCTCTCCCCCGGTCTACAGAGACCACCTCTTCAGCGGGCAAGAGCCGCGTCGAAGCAAAGCCTCCCTTGCCAAGTCTCACCAACTACAGATCAAGGTGAACACCGCGATCGATCACGGGATCTTCTGGCTCAAGCGCGCGCAGCACCGTGATGGGTCATGGCGGGGCCATCACACCAACCATCCCACCGGACTCACCGCGCTCTGCGCCTACGCCCTCGTGAAGTCCGGCGTGGAGAAGGGCGACCACACGATCCAACGTGCGGTCAATTGGCTCAAGCAGGTCCCATGCGAGGACACCTACTCAGCAGGGTGCTTGCTGATGCTGCTCGCCTCCCTCGAGGATGAGGAGCACATGGACTGGGCAGCGGAGGTCACTGAGTTTTTGATCGATACCCAAGGGGGGGGAGGCGCGACCGGCCTCTGGGCGTACCCGTGGGGGTCATGGGACTTCTCCTGTAGCCAGTACGCTGCGCTAGGGCTCAGGGCCGCCTCAAAGATGGGCATCAAGGTCCCCCGCAAGACCTGGGAGCGACTCATCGAGGGCACCCTAGAGAAGCAGTACGACCCGCAGATCATAGATCCTCCGCCTGGGATGGAAGGCAGGAGTGGGACGGGCTACCGCCTCGCCGGCTTCTCCTACAGAGACCCTAATGAGAATGGGCCCACAGGCTCCATGACTACAGCTGGTATCGCCTGCCTCAAGATCGGCCTCGAAGGCGTAGGGTCACGGGGCACATACGCCCAGCGCGTGAAGAAGGGCGTCGACCACGCGCTCAACTGGCTGACGGTCAACTTCTCGGTTTCCCGGAACCCTGGAATGCATGGGCGCCACCGCTACTACCTGTACGGGCTGGAGCGCGTCGGGGGCCTGCTCAATCAAAAGATGATCGGGCCCTACAACTGGTATGAGGCGGGCGCCCAAAACCTGACCAGCAGCCAAGGCGGCGGTGGAGAGTGGAGCAACGAGACGGAGACGTGCTACGCCTTGCTCTTCCTCAACAAGGCCACCGCGTCCTCCACCGGCGGCAGCGTCAAAGCGCCTGGCGGAAAGTTGAGCTTTGCTGCCGAGGGAGAAGAGACTGAGCTATGGATTCGAGGCTCTAGCTCAGACGTCCTCACCGCCTGGCTCTCAGGCTTCCCGGACTGGGTCATCGAAGACTTCACTCCCGCAGAAGAGCTCGTCCCTGAGAGCGCCCGCGGGCTGCGTATCGTGCGGGTCGAGTACTCCATAGACGGCGAGGTCGTCGCTCGAATCCCCGGAGACCCGAGCAAAGCCTGGCAAGGCGAGCGCTACCCCTTCCGCCACTCCTTCGTCACCAGTGGCGAGTACGAGATCACCGCGCGCGCCTTTGTCCTCGGGCCGGAGGCCTTGCCAGGCGACGCAGACGGCGTCGAAGAGCTTGTGAGCGGCTCCTTCAAGGTCCCCGTCGATGACCTGCTCGAAGACTGGATGATGGATTACTCCGAGGCGGGCGCGAGGAACCTCCTCAGTGCGACCGACGCCTCTGCCGTCGTCTCCAGTGAGCGCAATCGCGGAAACCACGAGAGCAAAGAGAAAGAGAGCGAGGCCCTCGCACGAGAGGCCGCGCACGTCATAGACGGCTTTGAGTTCACTGGCTGGGCCTGCGCCGCTGATGATCCAAGCCCAACGCTCACTGTGCGCATCCCTCGTCCGGTGCGCGCGCGCAGAATCTTGCTCTCCCCCACTGGCTCGAACGCCCTCGAAGTGAAGTCCTTCGACCGCATCGTGAAAGCGCGGGTCACGATCAACGGCGAGGACGACGAGCCCTACGAGGTCCTCTTCCCTGCGGACAACTTCCAGAAGGGGGTCATCGCGTTCGATCGGGCGGAGAAGATCCGTTCGTTCAAGGTCGAGATCCTCGAGCGAGCCCATCAAGACCACAACCACGGCCAAGCCGGCTTCGCCGAAGTCTCCTTAGAACGCTGAACCTCTGCGGGCTTGCATCCGTCTTATCGAGGGCTATTCAATCCCTGTCTCATGCTTCGCGCCCTGCTCACGACCACCTCAACCTTAGCGCTCGCTCTCAGCGCCTCAGCAGAGGAGCGTCTCGGCGCTTACCTAAAGACCCTCGAGGCGCACCCTAGCCCCAACGCCGTCTCCTTTGACTCTGGGGGCGATCTGCTCGCCATCGCAGACCCGCTCCGAGGGAGGGTCACAGTACAGCGGATCGACCGGAGCGTGCCGCTTACCCCTAATGAGGACGGGTCCTTCCCTGCGGTCAAGATGACGGACCCGGCGCTCAACAGCTACCCCATCACATACCAAGGGCGCCACCCGAGCGGTCTCAGCTTCAGCCCCTTCAATCGCCTCTGGATGACGGACAGCGTCACCGGCCGGCTCGCTTCAGCGGCGCTGGGGAGCGCTCAATTGGAGACCTATCCAGAGAACGCGGTCCATGAGCTCCTTCACCAGCCTGGGGCCATCGCCGCGAGCAAGCGCACCCTCGCGATCGTCGAGCCACTGCTCCATCAGGTGCTGCTCCTCGATCACCCGCGGCACGAAGGAGATGAGACCGAGTTCCAGCTGCGCGCCCGCGTCGGCGCGCGTGGTGTGGACGCTGGCGAGCTGCTCTTCCCCACCGACGTCGCCATAGCAGAGGACGAGCGCGTCTACGTCTGCGACCGCGGCAACCATCGCGTCCAGGTCTTCTCCTCACAGGGGGAGCACCTGTTCTCATGGGGCGACTGGGGTTGGGCGCCGGGCTTCTTCGCAGACCCCACCGGCCTCGAGGTCGCTCAAGGGAAGGTCTACGTCACCGACAGCTCAAACCACAGAGTTCAGGTCTTCGACTTAGAGGGCGAGTGGCTCTATGAGTGGGGCCTTCACGCCCTCATGCCACGTGAGGGGGAAGGGAAGCTCCACTATCCGGGCGGACTCGCCGTCACGGAAGACGGCGACCTCGCAGCTGTGGCAGAGGCGATGGACGACCGCGTGCAGCTCTTCGGTGTCGGTGAGGCGCCCGAGCGCTTCAGCCGCCTCGATCGCTCCTGGCAAGACCTCACCGCGAGCCCCCACCTAGGGGAGACCATCGCTGTCGGCGGCGGGCTCTTGTTCCTCGGCGAGCCTGAGGGAAACAGGGTGAAGCCATATGAGTGGAGCCGCTACGGGCCACGTCAGGTGAGCGAGCTCGGCGGACGCGGGACCGCGCATGGCAGGCTCCTCGGCCTGACTGGGATGTGCTTTGTCTCTGAGACTCGGTCGCTCCTGACTCTAGATCCAGGGAACCAGCGCCTTCAGCTCTACCGCCTCGGAGAGGTAGACGCCGAGGTCCCAGCGTTCAGCCTCTTCCTCGGCCGCTTCGTGAAGGGGCTCCGCCTAGAACAGGGCGTCGAAGGCGGCGCACTCGCGATGCGCGCTGACGGCTCCTTCGATCTCATAGACAGGAGCGCACGCGAGATCAGGCGCTACGACTCGAGCTGGCGCCTCAGCAAGACCTTTGGGGGAGCGCAGCTGGTGAACCCCACCGACATCGAGTGGGATCCCGCTGGCCAGCGCCTCCTCGTCACGGACGCCAACACCGAGGTCGCCGCAGACGGAGCCTCTGGCAGGGTGCTCAGCTTTGCTGACGGCGCGCGTGAGGCGAGCGTCTTGGTGGAGGGCCTCTCTTTCCCCGCAGGGCTGGGCGTCGGCGCTGGCGGCGGCTTCTACGTGACCGAGCTCTTGGAGCACAAGGTCAAGCGATTCGACGAAAGCGGTGAGCTACTCCAGAGCTGGGGCTCAAAGGGGCTCGGAGAGGACGAGTTCTTCCAGCCTCGCGACGTCGAGGTGGATGAAGACGGCCGGGTCCTCGTGGTCGATCACGGGAACCACAGGCTGATGGTCTATGACGCGGAGGGCGTCTTCTTGGAGACCTTTGGGCCTCGTCTCTACACCCGCGAGGCCCGCGGTGTCGATGGAGGTGAAAGATGAGATCTCTCATGCTCATAGCGCTGACCCTCGCCTCGTGCGCGGCCCCTCACCCGACTTGGTCGGTAGAGGGTGAAGAGCTCCTGTCTAACGACGGCGCATGGCGCATCCGCTGGCGAACCGAGCCAGCCGAGATCCCCCTCAACGCCCCCTTCACCATTGAGGCGCAGGCCCTGCCGGCAGACGGCACGCGCCCGAGCTCTGATATCGCGCTCGCAGTGGATGCGGCTATGCCTCACCACCGGCACGGCATGAACAGGCTCCCGCGCATGGTCCCGCTCGGAGAAGGTCTATTCCGGGCTGAGGGGATGCTCTTTCACATGGAGGGCCGCTGGGAGCTCTACTTTGACATCACCGACGGCCCCATGACCGAGCGAGGTCAAGCGGAGGTCTTCCTCGAGTGATCGGCTCCATCCTCCTCCTCTCAGTGGCAGCGCTCTCACCTCAAGACGCGCTGTCCCCCGAGCGCTTCGCCCGAAAGCTCTCCCGTATCAGCCCGCGACCCGAGCTGCGCTCGGACCCCACCAACGCCGTCGCATCCGATGAGGACGCCGCGCGCTTAGGCCAAGCTCTGTTCTTTGACGCCCGGCTCTCACCTGATGAGCGCTTCTCATGTGCCACCTGTCACGACCCCGCCCTCGGGTTCACTGACGGTCGCTCCCTGCCTCAGGGGCGCGGACCACTCATGCGAAACACCCCCACTCTCTTCGACGTGGGGCGTCGGCGCTGGCTCTTCTGGGACGGGCGAACGGACACTCTCTGGGCGCAGATCCGGCACCCCCTCGAGAGCCCTCATGAGATGGACGGGGACCGGCTGGCGCTTGCGCACCTCGTCCGCACGGACGAGGGCTATCGCGCCCAGTACGAGGCCCTCTTTGGCCAGCTGCCCGAGCTAGAGGACAGCCAGCGCTTCCCCGCTCGCGCGAAGCCCATGCCGGAGCACAGAGAGGACCCCCGCCACCTCGCGTGGCAAGCGATGAGCGCGTCCGACCGCGCCCTCATTGACGAGGTCCTCGTCAACGTGAGCAAATCTCTCGCCTCCTATCAGAGCAGGCTTGAGACGGGGCCCTCGAAGCTAGACCTGTTCGCTGAGGCCTACCTCGCAGGCGACCCGGCAGGTGGCGGACACTTGAGCCCTGAGGCCCGCCGCGGGCTCGACCTCTTCTTGGGCAAGGGCCAGTGCACCCTCTGCCACATGGGGCCAGAGCTCACTGACGAGGAGTTCCATCACCTCGCCGTGCCGCCCCTGAACGACGAGCTCCCCATCGACGCAGGCCGACACCTCGGCGCCCTCCTCGTGAAAAAGGACCCCTTCAACGCCAGCGGCGAGCACTCAGACCAGCCGAAGGGCGAGCGCGCAGACTTCGTCCAGCTCCTCATCTCCGACGCCGACCAGTTCGGTGAGATGCGCACCCCGAGCCTCCGCAACGTCGCCCAGACAGCGCCTTACATGCACCAAGGCCAGTTCCAGACCCTGGAAGAGGTCGTGCGCTTCTACTCCACCCTCGAGGGCGCCCAGCGTACAGGCCACCACCAAGAGCTCACCTTGACACCTGCCGACTTCACTGCACGAGAAGAGGAAGACCTCGTCGCCTTCCTGCGCTCTCTGACAGCCCCCCTCACAGCAGCGTCGTGGGCCGTAGCGCCTAAAGAGCCCTCCTCCTCGCGCTGAGAGAGCTGGCATTCTGAGCTGAGAGCGAAGGGGGCAGCCCTGGCCAGTAGGCGCTCCTTAAGAAGTGAGCTGGCACAGCGAGAGATGGGAAAACTAGGGTCTCCCTCAAGAGGGAGTAACTGAAGGCTCGATAGCAACATCGATCCCCATGTACCCCTTAGTCCCCATCCTATTGGCCATGACAGGCCTTCAGGGCCCCCCTGAAGCTGCGCAGAGAGACGCGAACACCCTAGAGGTCACCCTCCAGGACGCGTTGCGGCTGGGAACCGCATATTCTCTCGCGCTTCAAGCCAGCCACGCTGTCGAAGACTCAGCCCGATACGAGAGGGATGCTCGCTGGGCAAGGTTTGACTGGAAGCTTCGGATTGAAGGGAGCCTGACGGACACAGAAAACGAGGGAAACTCCGAGCTCTCAGGCGCGCCAATCTTGGATCAGAGGGATCAGCGGATCACATTGAGCCTGACTCGGCCGACGACGGCAGGTCCCACTTTCGAAGTTATCTACAACTCGGAAGAGACCACAACGAACAACTCCTTCTCCTACCTCCCCCACTCGACAACGGGGACCCTCACGCTTGGGATGACACAGAGCCTCCTAGCCGGCCGAGGCAGAGACTATGTGACAGCGAACCAATTCCAGGCAGACAATGACTTTGCCTTCCAATCAGAGTCGGTCCGCGCAGTCCGGCGCGCGCTCGTTGAACAGATCCTGCAGGCCTACTGGTCCTTAGTCTCCGCTCAAGGAGCGATGGACTCAGCAGATCGAGGAGTACAGTACGCAGAAGAGTTCCTCAAGTTGGCCCAAGATCGTTACGACGCTGGCGTTGGGCTCGAGTTAGACATTCTGCAGGCTCAGACAGAGCTGGCTGTCAGGACACAGACTCGTACACAACTCCATATTGGTCGAATGAACGCAGAGGACGCCCTGCGCCAATTCCTCTACACAACGAACAACCCGTCAGCCTGGTCAGAGAATCTCATTGCGACCGATGAGCTCCCTCAACTTGCAAGCAGGCCAACGCTCCCGGGGTGGAAGGAGTCCTATGTCAAGGTGCGCAGCATCAACCCTGAGATCAGACAACAAGAGCTCAAGCTCTCGACCGCCAACAGGCTCCTCCATGTAGCAGAGTCTGACGAACAAAGCCGGCTCGACTTTCAGCTGAGGGTTAGCACGGCTGGATTCGAAAAGAGCGCGTTCGAAGCATGGGAGGAGGCCGTCAGCGCCGAGTACCCCACCGTCACGGCAGCGATCCGCTGGGACCTCCCCATCTCTGGGGCTGAACCTCGAGCTCGCTCCCGCAAGACGAGGTCTGACGTCCGGAACGCCCAGCTCGAATTAGACAGCGCAGAGCGCAAACTCACGTCCAACCTCCGCATGGTCATTCGCGCGCTCGACCTTCAGTACTTCGCCTTCAAGTCGGCGGAGAGCTCGCATGAATTAGCGACCCGCCAACATAAGATTGAGTTAGCTCGCTACAGCGAGGGGCGCTCAACAGCTATGCGAGTCCTCGCTGCCCAGCAGGTACTGCTAGAGGCTCAGGCAGCCATGCTAGAGGCGCAAGCGACCTTTGTGATCGCTAAGGGTCAACTCGAGGTGTTGCTGGGAGAGCACGACCGCTAGCGGATAAGTCGGGACGTCCCATAGCGCGCGCGAAGAGCGCCTCAAGCTTAGGGAAGGTGACATCTAGGGCATACCGCTCTCGAACCGTGTCTTGACCGTTTCCCCGCAACTGAGCGGCCAACTCTTGGTCTTCAAGCGTCCGCTCTAGGCCATCTGCGATCGACACGGGGTCATGGAAGTCCACCAAGAGACCATTATGCTCATCCACGATCACCTCTTCGACGGGAGGCGTTGCCGACCCTACGACCGGCGCACCGCAAGCCATCGCATTCAGCATGGACCAAGACAATACGAATGGGACCGTCAGATAGAGGTGGGCATCTGACATGGAGAAGACCTTCGCAAGCTCCTCTCTCGGGAGGGTTCCGAGAAAGCGGAAGCGTGACTCATCGGCCCCTGTCTCCTTAAAGAGGTGCCTCTGTATCCCCTCCGCGCCGAAATGCTTCTTATCGTTTCCATAATGTGTCCCCTCTTTTCCCACGACCAGAAACACCACATCTGAACGCCTATCGCTGAGGATCTTTGCTGCCCTGATAAACTGGTCAAAACCCCGCATCGTCTCGAACCCCCGAGCCACGTAAGTGACGAGCCGAGTGGTCTCAGGAAACACCTCCCCATTCACGCTTCGGTCATGCTTCCTGGGGTACCAGACTTCCGTCTCAATCCCGTCGTGTACGACCTCTAAGGAGTCACGGATGGTCTCTGGGAATAGATTGCGCTGAAAGTGCGTAGGCGTGTAACCCAGAGTGCAGGTCATGGCGTCGACCAGGATCATCGCGTTGCGCATTCGCGCGCGCAGCCTATCGAGCTCGGTCGAGGGGAACTCTGGCCGAAAGTCCATGTCCGTTCCACGGCTGCGGTAGTAGTACTCAAAGAAGTTGACGATGGGCGCGCCGTATAGCTCTGCGAGCATGGCTGTGCTACCGAAGCCAGAGTGCCCGACGATCAAATCAGGAGAGAGCTCCTTCGTAGCCTTACAGGTCTCGTATACAGCGTGCGTATTCCAGACCGCATTCTCAAACGTTCTAGAGCAGTAGTGGTTTTGCTTCGTCGCCCCACCCCTCAGCTGATATTGCAAGCAATCAAACCCTCGCTGCTGCCCGCTAGCGTTCCTCGAAACGAAGACGCACTGGACGCCTTCTCGTTTGCTGAGGCGCTCTCCGACCGGCCCGAACTGAGCTGGGAAGTTGGGGTGAACAAACAGGATCTGCATGGATCGGTGGTCAGGCTACTCCTGAAACTGCACCCTGCATCGAACCCCAGACGGCACGCGAAGGTCCTCGTTCGGTAGCTCCAAGCGGATCCTGAAGGTGCCTGATGCGGCGTCGACGATCGGATCAACAACAGTCACCGTGGCTTCATGCGTCCCACCGATGGGCGCCTCTGGATATACGAGGGCTCGGCGACCAGGCTTGATCTCTCCGAAGAGCTCGAGCGGAGCAATGATGTCGATCTTGAGTGGGTCAACCTGTGCGATCCGAACCACATCTCCAGAGCCAGCCCGATTCACTAGCTCTCCAGGAGAGAGAAACTTCTCCACAATGATCCCGTCTACTGGGCTCTTGACCGTTCGCCTGTCCAAGATGGCTTTCATCACCTTCGCGTCCAAAGCCGTGCGGAGGAGGCTGTTCTCTGCATCCTGAACCCCGATAACTCCCAACTCGTGCTCAGAGAGAGCCTGCTCAAGCTCTTCACGAGTAACTGCGCCGTCCTCGTAAAGCTCGCGGTGTCGTTCAGCTCGAATGCCAGCGATCCGCTCTCTGACCTGCGCGCCCTCTAGGGCTGTCCTCATTTCAGAGGTCGCTAGCGCCAACTCATACTGCGCCTCTTCTACGCTCGATTCCAAGCGGGCGATCAAATCACCTTTCTTTACAGCTTGTCCTCGCCTGACGTAGACCTCGCCTACAACACCTTCCACACCGACGCCTATTGAGAGGTCCTCCCAGGGCTCGATGAGGCCCTCGAGCGTGGTCGGAGGCACGAGACGCCCATCCTGCGATGCGTCACGTGACTCCCCAGTGAGAGGATGCGATCCGGCTACCAAACCAGCTGCTATCAACAGCAGGAAGCCTATAAGGGTCGGACTCTTAGCTTTCTTTCTCATGTCTTCGGCTCTAACGGGAGAATGATCAGGTTGAAGGCGGTCCCGTAAACGCCAACTGTCGGTGCTCTTCTTCTTCTGCCTTTTCATAAGCGCGACGCGCCCTCCTCCTCGCCGCCTCGGCCCGTGAATAAATAAAGCGGAGGCAAGCCTTCGCTATGAGCCTGCCAGTGATCGGGGCTTGAGCGCACACCCATCTCAAGGAGGTGATCACCCTCTCGTTCATTAGTTTTCCAAGCAGCTCGTCGTCAAAGGAAAACCCTCGCTTCACCTTCACTGGCTGGAGGCGATCGAGTAACTGCCGCTCAAGATGCAGAGCGTCCAGGCAATCCAAGATCAGGACAAGAGGTGGCCCGACTACCGACCCTTCGGCCGGAAATGGAGTCTCACCACCAAGCTGCGCAGTCACGAGATGCAGACCTCTGGGGTCTGCTGTCGCGACGTCCCAGTCACTGAACTCCACCCCGAGCTCTGCCCCCCACTCGCGCACCTCTGCGCTCGAGGCCTCTGTGGCGCAAAGCACCCACGCTCCATCGCCAGAAGCGGAGAGCTCGCTGAGCTCATCAAGAATCCAAGCCTTCCTCTCCTCTAAGCTCAAAAGGGAAACATAGTCTTCCTGGGCCGCTGTTCGACCCTTCTCCATCCGAACAACAGGCATCTCAAACTCACGAGAGATCTCTCCTACGAGCCCCGCTGCAGAAGGGGTGGATCCCCCGAGGGCAAGGTAGCGCCGTAAAACTCTCCCGAGGGTGCCGTGCACGCCTACCTTTGCTTGCTGGCTGGGAGGAAGCCCCTCCTTGACCTCCAAGAGGGCGAGGAGCTTCGCATCAGGCGCGGCCTCAGTTCCCGTGATGAGGTCACCCTCAAGTTGAAACGCGATCCGCCCTTCCTCCACTCCATAGTGTCTGTCGCGCTGAAGTAGGTGTTGAGCGACGACAGCGTCTTCAATCAGCCGCCGGCGTGAGAGCGGTCGAGCGAGCGGTCCGCTCACCACCCCTTGAATCGTGTCCAGCCGAGCTTCTCCCTCTGGCGTCAACTCAGCCAGCAGTTCTGGTCCATTCAATCGAAAATCCACCCCCTCTTTTAATTCTGCTGCCAAACGACAAGCTAACTCCCGGGCGCGCTGTTCCTCTTCTGTCGCTTCCTTATCGCGAACGATGAAGGGCCGCGTTGCAAAGTCACACAAGAGTCCGCTCGCGTCATCGAGGAGGGCTAGCTGCAAGCCTCGCATACGTAGATCTGAGACTGCCTCTTCACCACCCGTGATCCTGCTGACAAGGCGACTTGCCCGCCCTCCCTCTGAATGACCAGAGCGCTTGTCCTTCAAGAACTCATCCATTAACGCTGCGACCCCAGCGAACACGACCTCAGACCTCCAGGTCGATCTCCGCTCTTCAACAGAAGACTTTTGAACGAGCGCGCTGGAGCTCACCCCAAGTCGATCGAACACGGCTTTGAAGCGCTCGTAAAGGGAGGCAGCCCTGGGCTCTCTCGGGCTCACGACATGCACCCCAGCCCCGCCGAGAGCGGCCACAGCGCCAGCGAGACACAGACTCAATCCACGATCACAGTCTGGTCCATGGGCCACAACCTTGCCGGCCAACATTCCACCTGCGACGAGCATGTCATCGTTGGATGGCTGGCGGCCGATCACCCTCATGCTGATCTCTGAGACCATGGCCAGAGCACGTGCCATAAGCTCAAGATTGGGCTGCGCTTCCCGGGAGAGTTGCCCCCTCAATGTTTGAATGTGGGCGTCTAGCCACTCTTCTCCCCTCCCCCTAAAGAAGTCCCGCTCTCGCTCAATTAGCTCCTCTAGCGGCCGACAAAACCGTCCCCAGGAGGCGCTCCGAAATCTCTGGGTCCATGATGAGAGCAGGGCATCCATGGAGCCACGCTCCTCGATAGGACGCTCAACAAAGGCTCCCCTCGCGAGACCCAAGCGTGGCCTGTAGACAAACTGTGAACGGGGTCTCTTCAAAGCCCAAACTCCGTGAGGAACAGGCGCCTAAGAGAGCGATACCAGCGTTTACCGAGGGGCTCATAGCCATGAGCAAACCGCACATGAACCCTTCCCCCCACTCGAACATCTCCTTCCTTATGAGGGACCTCCATCTCCAAGCGGAACCATCTCTCAAAGGCCTGTCGACCAGAGGAGTCCATAGGGTCCAAGGCGACTTCCCCGCCTCCTGCTGTAGCGAAGGCCTCACTTGGGAGCTCCTTGCTCGCCGTAGGTGTTTCGCGAATCACAACGGCCGCGTAGACCTCCTCCATCTCATCCGAGAAGCGGACTTCTACTTTGCCTCTCCGACTCCGAATCAGGTCGATCTCATCCTGGTGAACAAGCGCTAGGACGGGCCAGCGGTCAGGCTCCATCACTGTGCCCAGCACCTCTCCTCTTTGAACGAACCGGCCTGTGTGCTCTGGTCCAGGCGTAAGGAAGAACAGCCCATCAGATTGCGCACGGAGGGTCAGCCTCTCTTCATCCATCTCTAGCTCTGTGAGTATCTCCTGCACAGTCTTGAGCTGATCCTTCGTGACCTCCATGGAGACGATGTCTGTGGGTCGGTGTCCTTGCATGGTCGCTAACAGCTCTTCTTCGCGAGCGCGTGCGACTGTGAGGCTCATCTCAAGGACCTCGTCGCGCAGCCGCATAACAGGCTCTCCTTTTGCGACCCTCACATCAGACCCGACGATCTCTTCATCAACCCATCCCTCAACATCGACTCGCACCACGCCCTCTTCTGGTAGCCACACCACACCTTCTGCCATGGAATTCAACGGGACAGGCACCCACATGGGGAGTAGCACGAGGCACCCAACAAAACCACTCGCGACTCCAACGGCTCGCGCACGAGCTTGCCGCAGGCGAGGGCTGGTTCGGAGATACTTAACAGCTTTCCAGAGCGGGATGACCGCCCACGCAAAGGTGGTAGTGATCGCAATGACCACACCGATCATGAAAAACTGTGTCGCGATCGCCCAAATGATCCCCGAGATCACGAGGAGTCGATACAAGATCGAGCAAGGCGCATAAACCGCGAGCCAGTTTCGCTCTGAGTCGTTATGCGCCGGAGACTCCCGATCAGGCACCAGAAAGATGTACCGCTCAATCAGATAGAGCAGGTAATTCATCGACTTTGCCCTAAGGTTCGGGATCTCCAACAAGTCGGCCAAGATGTAGTATCCGTCGTACCGCAAGAGGGGGTTCAAGTTGAAGATGATCGTCGAGACCCCTGCAGTGAAGAACACGTTGTAAGCGATAGAACGCGGAAGCCCCGGCTCTAGGTTTACCCAGGCGATCAGCGCGATCGTCCCAAGGAGCATCTCAACCATCATCCCTGCAAGGCCAACGAGGACCCGCTCTCTCCTGAGCCTAAAGCGACTGGCAGAGGAGGCGTCCAAGTAGGGCAAGGGCATCAACAACAGGAGCATGACCCCCATCTCATGAGACTCTCCTCCGAAGGCCTTGGTCATGAGCGCGTGCCCCATCTCGTGCAGTGCTTTTACAACGGGGAACACGAACCACATCAAGACGAGATTCTCTTCAGCCAGGACACGATCTAAGACGTCTGCTGAGAGCTCCTCCCAATGGAGCATCGTCAGATAAAAGCCGATGCAAGAGACCGCTGCCCAAAGTCCGAAGCCCCAGCGAGAGAAGAGCGGCTTAAGGAACCTCATCGCCCAAACCGTCACTCTCTCAGGATCAAGCAGCGGAATCTTAAGAAACAACGGATTCGCTAACTGCCCGATGAGCTTCATCCGCTTCATCTTTGCCATACGCTCCAAGAACACATCCGTGTCAGGTTCGACCTGCGTTTCAAGCGCGTCAGCGGAGTGAAGCTGTGCCAACACCCCAATCAACTCCTGCTGACTAGGAGCCTCCTCGCCGAGAATCTCCTCAGCTTGCTCATATATCTCAGAGACGGTGTGATCACCGTCGAAGAGTTCGAGGACCTCGTAGATCGCGGGGCTAAACCTGTGAAAGCGTTCCGCCGTGGGGTCTTCAAGGACATACCAGACCTCCCCCCGATATCGGTGGCGGTGGATTTGAGCGTGCTCCCGTAACGCAGGTCGAATCTCGGAGACCCGATACCAGTAGGGGCTATCCTTTTTCTCCCCTCTCTTCATGGAGTCCACTTCCACCAGAACAAGCGGAACCAATCGACTGTGCTGTGCGCCCAGGTCCACAGCAGGCTGCGCTCCCCTACGCTGATCTTCCCGACCCCCTCCATTCCAGGCCTGAGGAAGGCAGCGAGATCACCCGCCTCTAGAGACGCCTCGACCCTGAAGTAAGTGATCCCCTCTTCTGAGATCGATACTGGCGTGATCTTGTCGACCCTAGCCGCCAACTCCTGACTGGGCGAGGACGCCAAAACGATAGTCGCACTTTGGCCCACCGCACACTCATCGATGTCCGCATCCTCGACCTGAAGCACGACTCGAAAATCTTCTAGAGGTGCGACGGTGTAGACGATCTCTCCACGCTCCAGTGGCGCTCCAATGGATTGACTCAGGTCCCCGCTGACTACGACTCCATCCATCGGCGACAAAATCCGAACACGAGAGAGTTGCTCTTCTGCCAGTTCAATTTGTGCGCGAAGCTGCTCCAACTGCGCAGCTAGGATTCGCACATCGGCAGAGCTCCCCCCCGCCAAAGCCTGTAGATGACGCTTAGAAGCCTGTGACTCCTCTCCCAAGAGTCGATCTCGATCGAGCCTCAGCTCTTTGTCGTCAAGCTGATAGAGCAGATCTCCCTCCTTGACGAGGTCCCCCGCTCGAACCGGCGCGTCGAGAACATAGCCCTGTATAGGAGTGGACACCAAGAACTGCTGCTGTGGCTCCAGATAGACATCCGAAGACACGCGATAATCAGTCTGCCAGAGAGCTGTGAAAGTAATGCCACCGATGAGCACTGCGAGGATGGCCCTCAATGCCCGCCTCCTAGGGCCGAAGAGTGACCTCAAGTTCGTTACCGCGCTCTCCTTGACCTTGGCCCCGATCCAGCGATCCTCACGCATAGCGAGATCTAATTGCGGCCCAGCTAACGCTGCGACAGCCTCGACCGCGAGCACCTCGGTCTCAGTGAATGGGTGTCCCTCTGGCCGTTCCAATGTGATCGCCCCAACGATCTCTCCCGATCTATCGAACGGGACGCTCAGTATCGAGCGATGACCATAGGCCCTCGCGTGGGAGCGGTGCGCAATGGTAGCGACGAAGGGGGCGTCCTCTGGCACAGGGTGCTGCACTGTTGTCTCTTGGTCACACGCCTCCTCCATCGCGCTCTCGATGGACCTGACCAGATTTGTCTTTTGGACAAACTGCGGACTCGTCGAGACCGCAACGGCGGTCACTCGGCGTCTCTTCATCACGCCAAGGCTGACCCTCTCACATCGGAGCTCTTTCTCTAGGCGTACCGCCAAAGAAAGCGCTTGGGCTTTGAACTTGTCTTTCTCAGCTAATACCGCAATGCATTCGAGAACAACACGCGCCCCCTCATCACCCTCGTCAGCTGTCACGGCCTTCCGATGAGGGTCCAACTGCCTAAGCCAGCCGCTGCTCGCCTGAAGGCCTCGCATGACAGTCCTGAGACGATCCTCTGAACGCGACTCAACCTCCAGGACGACCACGCCCCAGGCATTCCCATCAGTCATTAGAGGGTGTGCGACTCGCGGCCTTGATCCACCCTCTCCTTCCTCTCCGGCGATGAGAACCGCTTGCCCTGCTTGCAGTCCCTTCTGGGCTGCCCGGCCAAGGTTGTCCAGTTTGCCGACACCTTCAGGCCAAACCGCGGCAGGCAGGAACCCCTCCCCTTGCTCTTCCCGCAATAGGACAAGCCCTTGAGTGACGCCTTGAATCATAGAGGCCATAAGCTGGAGCCACTGCTTGCTGACCTCTCCCCGGCCCTTCAGCGTTTCAAGCTGTGACCATCCTCCTCTCTGGGCATCGGCACGAGGCTCCACGCGGTCTGATTGCCGCGAAGGCGCCCCTCCTCGCATTCCGCCAATGTCTCTTTCGCTCATGGGTGTGCCCTAGCACCCCTCCCTCCATGGAGCCGCCCGGCACCTCTTCATGGCACCGGGCGGATCAATCGGAACTGCACGCAGGCTATCTGCCTAGGCAGAGTTCTGCCTCATGCGCTGGCGGGAGCGCCCGCGTCCATACCGAGGGGCCCAAACCGTGACTCATACTGAGCGAGAAGGTTCCCAAGCAGGGCTTGCAGACGTCTCGCCCCATGCGGGCTCATGATCATGCGCTTAGCGAGCTTGATGGTGATCTCGTCTTGGCCACCATGCCAGTTTTGGTTCATACCGAAGAGGAGCACAACCTCTTCCTGAGTGAAGGCCACATTGCAGACGTTGGCGTATGTCGTAGCCATGCTGTCGTCATTCCAATTGACCTGAGGGTTGTTCGCTTGTTCTGCCATTATTGATTACTCCTTTGTCGAGAGAGGTTGCCCTACTCTTCAGAAGCCTCCTCTGCGGGTTCGGGGGTAGGTGTGGGTGCGGCGCCTGAAGCTCTACCTTCAGCGGCGTTCCCACCACCAAAGCGAGCGTCAAAGTTTTGCAGCGTGCCTGTAAGCATCATGTGCAAGCGCTTAGCTACGAAGGGTGAGAGCACGAGCCGGTCCGAAAGATTGATATCGACGGAGTCCTGACCACCGTGCCACGCTTGGTTGACGCCGAAGAGGAGGATGACCTCTTCCCTACTGCTCGTAGCGTTTGCCACGTTCGCATAAGAGGTGGTCATTCCCTCGTCTTCCCATCTGACGCTAGGGGTCTGATCGTTGTTGTTTTCAGCCATTTGAGGTGGTTGTGGGGGGATTGGTTGCTGGTGAGTTCGCCGCCAGGCGAACGAGATCTCCATTCGAAGGTGAGAGCGATGGCCACATCCCCTCTAGGGAGTTTCAATTGGCCTTGGATCGTACCAGCCGGAACCCTTTTGCGACTTCCTATTTAGGAAAAACTGCCCTTCACGGGCAGGGCCCAATACCACCCTACTCGTCGTCGCTCTGGCCTGGAAGCGAAGGAGGCGCCACGAGGCCTAGCAAGCCGGCGCCAGCAATGTCCTCAAGGAGATCGAATGAGAAGGCCTGAGAGGCCTCTTGAGACCGCTCAACTGAGAGCTCAATGCGGTACTCATCATCGCTCTCCTCAACCTCGACCCACTGTCCAAGCTGCTCATCAAAACGCTTCGCTGAGGCGATCTCCTGAGGAGCGCCGACAAGGAATGGCGCGACTCCGCCTCCACCTTGGTTACCTGCCCCACCACCAGCGACGGGAGCTGCGGGACCTTGAGCACCTCCAGCCTGCGGAGCTGCTGGGACCGGCGCTCCACCGCCTGCGCCTGCACCACCCCCGGCACCACCAGCCGCACCAGCACCACCTGCAACACCAGCAGGCCCACGCCCGCCGCTGACGTTAACTCCGCTCAGACTGCCAGGCCCACCAAAGGTGAAGGCGCTGGACTCTTCGTCCTCATGGACGCTGTCGCTCGGGTCTGAGAAGAACTGATCCTCTCCCTCACCGCCGACCAAGGTGTCATCTCCATCGCTCTGGCCCTGCGCGGGGAGCTCCTCAACGGCTGAGAGCACGTCTTCTGAATACGTGAGTCGACCATGCTCACCGAAGAGGATGTCGTCTCCTCCCTCGCCCTTTACGTAGTCATCGTGCGCGCCGCCGAGGAGCACGTCGTTGCCCAGCCCGCCCTCGATGTCGTCGTCACCGCCGAGATCCAGTGAGGTCGAGACGCCCTCCGTCTTCTCGCCAGCGTCATTGAAGAAGGCTTGGAAGTGGTCTCCGAAGATGACATCCGCGCCATCGTCACCACGGAGGCGGTCGTTGCCGAACCCGCCACCGATGATGTCATCACCGGCTCCGCCAAAGACATCGTCGTCTGCGCCGATCCGCGGGTGCGACTCAGAGACATGCTCACGCGCACCGTCTGAGTGGAATGAGAACCAGCCGTTGTCTCCGAAGAGATAATCAGCCCCCTCGCCTCCGAGGACGAGGTCTTCGCCTGAGCCGCCCGCTGCGTGATCGTCCCCTGTGCCCCCGCGGAGGATGTCTGAGCCGCCGAGGTGCGGCTGATCTGCGCGACCCTCCAGGAAGCGTCCGTTCGCGTGGAAGTTCATCGAGCCGTGATCTCCGAAGAGCATGTCGTTGCCCTCCGCTGCAAAGAGATCGTCGTCACCCTCACCACCGAGGAGGCCATCGTCGCCTTCTTCCCCGTACAGCGTGTCATTCCAACCGAAGGTCAAGCCAGTCGTCCCTGCGGACTGCAAGATGTTCGCGTCCCATGCCGCTGAGCCATGGTCGCCGATCAAGATGTCCCTGCCGATCCCACCCCACGCAGTGTCCTCGCCCGCTCCGCCTGCGATGACGTCGTTACCTCCATCGCCAAAGATCGAGTCCACACCACCGAGAGCGTATGTGCTGCTCGACATGTTGTTCCGCGTTCTGCCGACGTTCAGCTCAATCCGGCCAAAGTCGCCGAGGATGACGTCACTCTGCGGGCCACCGTAGAGGGTGTCTGTCGCCGCTCCGCCGAAGATGTTGTCCTCTCCGTGCTCGCCATAGATCAGGTCATCTGCGCCATAGCTTGTGAAGGTGGTCTGGTGTACAGCGTCGCCCAAGGTCGTGCGATCCACCATGCCGAAGTCACCAAACAGCAGATCATGATCGTCAGGCACGAAGCCTATGTTCGACCCGCCATAGAGGGTGTCCATCCCGGCCCCGCCGAGGATCGTGTCCGGACCGGCATCACCATAGATGGCTTCCCCGGCCCCGTGCTCAGGGTCCGTTGCCGAGAACTCTTCGCGCAGCTCAAAGCTCCGCACGCCGAGGAGAGTTGTCTCACGCGACCAGCCGAAGTCACCGAAGATGAGGTCGCCGCCGTCTCCGCCGCGCGGATCATCTGAACCGAAGCCACCGAAGATCCGGTCATCCCCAGCCTCGCCGCGGATCATATCCGGCGCACCGAAGGTCGGCTCTATTGTCCAGAGCTCTGCCACGAGCCCTCCCTCAGAGCGGAGCAGCTCAGAGTGATCACCGAAGATGTAATCCCCGCCATCACCACCGTAGAGCTGATCTTCTCCCACTCCCCCAACGATCGTGTCGTCGTCACCGTCGCCCAGGATGTAATCCGAGTCTCCCGCAGTGACGTCCGTACTCACATAACTCAGGAGGAAGCCGCTCTTGCTGCGCGTCATATGCCCATGGTCGCCGAAGAGAACATCATCCCCGTCGCCTCCCATGACTGTATCCACGCCACTGCCACCAAAGACGACGTCGTCGCCCTCGTTACCGTAGATCTCGTCGCCCTCACCATCCGTTGAGGTCGTATGAGCCTCGATGACGTTGTCAGCCTGACGTGCACCGAAGCCGAAATCACCGAGGATCACGTCAGCGCCGTCAGGGTCGAGCGCCCCGTCGGGATAGGGCGACTGCAGGTTGAAGCCTCCGAAGATCAGGTCGGTCGCTTCCCCACCGAAGATGAGGTCATCACCTCCGTTGCCCTCGAGGTGATCTTCGTCGCCACCCAAGGTCGCCTGCGTCACGGACTCATCTCTGCCCGGCTCAGGCTTGGTGTACTCGCCGTCGTCACCGAAGAGGACGTCCGGCCCGGCATCACCGAAGCCGAAGTCGCGCCCAGCGTTGCCCCAGATCACGTCGCCTGCAGGGCCACCATAGATCGTGTCGTTCGCGACGCCGCCCCAGATCGAGTCCCGGCCACCGATCTCTGAGATCGGGGTGTCAAAATCCGGGTCATCAAGGAAGGAGCGGAAGCGGCCAGAGTCACCGATCAGGAGGTCGTCGTGTTCCTCACCAAAGATCGAGTCATCAGCAGCGCCGCCGAGGACGGTGTCTTCATTAAGCCCGCCATAGATCGTGTCATCGCCGCCGATAGCGTGATCCTTGGTCTCTAGATAGGTCGGCAGGAACTCCGAGAGCGAGACGAGCGCACCATCACCGATGATCACGTCACGATCTTCCTCACCGTAGAGGTAATCTCCGGCTCCGCCGCCAACGATGACGTCACGCGCCACGCCGCCTTCGATCGTATCCCTGCCGCCAGAGCGAGCGTCCAAAGTCTCGATTTGAACGATCTCGCCTAATTCCCAGGTCGCGCTTCCCTGGTCACCGACCAGCACGTCCTCAGCAT
This sequence comes from Planctomycetota bacterium, assembly GCA_022446815.1. Classification (GTDB taxonomy): domain Bacteria; phylum Planctomycetota; class UBA1135; order UBA1135; genus JAKVCE01. The sequence goes on along the minus strand of JAKVCD010000002.1, from coordinate 22,972 downwards.
CTTGTCCCTCGATGCGATCCGAACCGAAGCCACCGAAGGCGAGGTCTCGATCGCCCTGACCATAAATCAGGTCATCATTGCTCGACTCCTGCTCATACGCCCCCATAGAGGTCGTCATCAGCACAGCGTCACCGGAGGGGTCGCCGAGCAGCTCGCCATAATCTCCGAGGAGGATGTCGTCTCCCTCTTGACCATAGAGCTCATCCATACCGAAGCCACCGAAGAGGAAGTCTTCGCCATCGAAGCCCTCAAGGTGATCGTCAGCTCCTTCACCAGGTGCAGCCGTACGGACAAAGACGACCGCACCAAGCGCGTCCCGTTGCGCAGCGCCAAAGTCACCGAGGAGATAATCATCTCCGAGGTCACCGAAGAGGTCGTCCTCCCCGACCCCTCCAAAGAGCATGTCAGAGCCGTCGTCTCCATACAGCTCATCGGAGGCTCCGATGTGCGTGTCCATGGTGGAGCCGGTGCGAGCGTAGGAAGTCCAGTGCCAGTCATTCACTCCGCCGAGGAACTTCCAGTCGCCACGATCTCCAAAGAGGAGGTCGTCACCGTCATTGCCTTCCAGCACGTCAGAATCTTGCCCACCGAACAGGACGTCGTCTCCGACATCTCCGATCAGGGCGTCCTGGTGATCTCCAGTGACGAAGCGTCCAGTAGAGATGAACTGGAATCCGGTCGAAGCCTCATAGGTGAATTGTCCGTAGTCACCGACCAGGAGATCGTCCCCGGCGTCACCAAAGAGGTCATCTCCCCCCGCCCCGCCAAACAGGACGTCGGCCCCATCGTCACCAGAGAGATCGTCCGTCCCTCCGATGCCGTGATATTCCGTACCAGTCCCTGCAAAAGCGCCGTTTAAGTGCTGAGCCCAAGCATGGTCTCCATGGAGGATGTCGTCTCCGGCGTTGCCCTCGACAACATCCGTCCCGTCACCACCGACGAGCACGTCCATGCCTGACTCACCGAAGATCGAGTCATCTCCGCCTGCGACTCCGGGGTGTGAGCTGTTCGAAGTCCGCAGGCCACCGGCAGCGTACTGAATCTTGGCGTGGTCACCGTAGAGGAGGTCATCGCCATCAGCGGTGCTGAGGTCTCCATCATCCCCCATGATCCAGTCGGAGGAGGCCCCACCGACGATCACATCATGGCCGCCATCCCCGTAAAGGAGGTCGATGTCGCCATACCCAGGGTGCACACTCTTCGCCTCGGAGAGGGCGCTGTTGGTCCAGGTGAGGAGGGCAAAGTCTCCGAACAAGATGTCGTCATCAGCGTTACCTCTTATGACGTCTGTGTCATATCCACCGACCAGGATGTCTTGCCCGGCATTACCGGAGATGAAGTCTGCACCTCCGATGATGAACGACTCGACGCTCAAGACCTCATTAAAGCCCTGGGCCTGGCGGGTGACCCCATCCGACGTAACGGTCATCCAACCGAAGTCACCGAAGATCGTGTCGTGACCTTCGTTTCCTCTCAGGACGTCGTCCCCGAACGCGCCAAAGATGGTGTCATCATCACCGTCGCCTTGGATCTCGTCTGCGTCACCTTCATTCGTCACATCGACTCGCAGGTCATAGAGAGACCCATCTTGACGGAAGGAGGCGCGGCCAAAGTCGCCGACGATGATGTCAGATCCGGAATCACCGGAGACCGAGTCGCGACCGAATCCGGCGAGGACAACGTCCGCACCTTCGTTGGCGTGAATGAGGTCATCGTCACCGTTCACCTCGTCCCATGTCTCCACTGACATCAGATCCCAAGAGGCGGGGTAGAACTCTGCCCTACCGTGATCGCCAAAGATGATGTCATCACTACCAGTCGCGGTGTTGGTGAGCGCGCCCTCGTCACCCCAGATCGTGTCGCGCTCGGCCCCGCCCATCAGTAGATCTCGCTCTTCATGTCCATAGAGACGGTCGTTACCGCCGTTCACATGAGCAAAGCTGCGGGCGACTTGGACAAATCCGTTCAAGACATCGAGGGAGCCGTGATCACCGAGGATCACATCGAGCCCTCGTTCGCCATAAAGGTCGTCAGCCGCGCCTCCGCCTATGAGGACGTCCTGTGCCTCGCCACCGTAGATTTGATCGACATCGCCTTCGTACGTGTCTTGATCTGTTGTGCTCCAGAACTCTTCAGCACCAGTTAAGAGTTGGAAGTAGCCAAAGTCCCCGAAGAGCACGTCCGCGCCCCCTTCTCCATAGATCTGGTCTCTGCCCTGACCACCAAACGCTGTGTCGACTCCGTCCCGTCCGTAGAGCTGGTCGTCATCACCACCGGGGACAAACTCATCGATCGTCGTGGATGAGAGGGGGCCTGCGCTGTCAAATTCGCTGCTGCCATAGTCACCGAACAGGACGTCGTCACCAGGGCCCGCATCAAGGATGTCCGCAGCAGCGCCTCCGGCGAGGGTGTCCTTTCCGGCTCCAGCCAGGATGTTGTCTACATGCCCGACCCCCAGAGAGCCGGCAGTCGCGCGCGCCTGAGACTCAAAGCTGACGATGTACCGCGGCGACTCGGCCCGGAGCGCCACTCCATGATCCCCGATGAGGATGTCGTCGTCAGTGTCCGGGGAGGGAACCTCCGTCCCATAGAGGTCGTTCCCATACATCCAATCAGGTCCGCTGCCACCGAAGACAACGTCATCGCCAGACTCTCCAAACAAGAAGTCTTCGCCCTGTTGCTCCTCGTACTCAGTGAACGTCCGGAACAGGTAGCCTGCACCGGATGCTGTCGACGACGGGAGGATCTCACCGAAGTCGCCGAGCAGGATGTCTGCGCCTGACGCACCACGGAGCTCGTCAGAGAGACCGCCTCCCATAAGGACATCATCTCCACCTCGACCGTAGAGGTAGTCTTGCCCGCTCCAGACATCCGCATCAGTGAGCGTCTCCCCCTGAATAAAACTGCTATCTAAGCCAACCGTGAGGTTAGCGAAGTCTCCAACGAGCACGTCATCGGAGGGACCACCTTCAAGGATGTCACTTGAGTTTCCACCGACCAAGACGTCGAGTCCCTCATCCCCGTAGAGCTCGTCCTCAGCATTTACGCCTAGAGGCGCGGTCTGACCGAGCTCATGGCTCGTAAGGACATAGGCGCTAGCGCCGCTCTGCATCGAGCCATGGTCGCCGAAGATGTAGTCATTGTCCTCTCCAGAGACTGGAGAGTTGTCTTCCATGCCGCCAAACAGCACATCTGAACCGAAGCCACCAAACAGGGTGTCGTTTCCTTCCGCACCGATGACAGAGTCGTCATCTTCATCAAGGCCTGTCGTTGTCTTGACCAGCTGAGTGGTCAGGCCGAAGCCCTCAATCAGCCCGAAGTCACCGAGCAGGACATCATCCCCCACCTCTCCGAGGAGGGTGTCTTGGCCGTGAGCTCCAACAAGGATGTCATCGCCAGAGGCCCCAAAGAGGGATTCACCAGCGCCTTGCCCTTCAAACTCACCGCTCTGCATCGTCTCGAGCCTCTCCAAGAAGAAGGCCGCCATGGTCTCACCACGGAACTGCATCTCAGCGAAGTCCCCTACGAGTAGGTCGTCATCAGCTTCGCCGAACATTCCGTCAGAATCTCGGCCACCGACCAACACGTCGGAGCCAGCGTCACCTAAGAGGTAATCCACGGCACCTTCTGCTGGAGAGTGCGAGGCTGCGCTAGCGACGAAGCTTTGGTGGGCTAAACCGCTGGACAAGTCATACGGTTCGAACGAGACCTCACCGTGGTCACCAAAGAGAACGTCGTTGCCGAGGAACCCATAGAGATGGTCTCCACCTTGCCCACCAAGCAAGACGTCATGCCCAAGGAAGCCTGCAGCGGTGTCCCCGTAGACGAAGTCTGAGTCTCCTGCGAGAGAGTTGCCGAGATCGTCATAGGCCCGTGTTGTCGCCGACAGGATTGCGACAGCGTCCTCCATCCCACCGTAACCATCCTCGACCCTCACTAGCTGGCGCACGACCGTGCCGAAGTCGCCCAAGATCAGATCATGACCGCTCATGCCATAGAGGAAATCGGTATCCGACCCGCCAATAATGGCGTCATCTCCGTCACCTCCATAGATGAGGTCACTGGTTACCCCGAGCCCCTGTGTTTCATTTGTTGTGCTGAACTCACCAGGCGAGAGAGACTCTCGCTTACTCGAGAGCTGCGCGTCAGCGAGATCACCAAAGAGGTAGTCATCACCAGCTTCGCCAAAGATCAAGTCCCCAGCCCACTCGCCAAAGATCACATCTGATCCGGTAGAGCCGAACAAGGAATCTATCCACTCGTGGGGGTCGCTGTCTCCAGTCACTCCAGCGCTCGCAGCGGCGAGCGCCTTCGCCTGATGTGACGTCCCAGAGTTGAAGACCCTAGTCGAGTCCCCATAGATGAAATCGTTCCCACCGAGGCCCCAGATAACATCTGAGTCAGGGCCCCCATAGAGGTGTAAATCATCGTTGTCCTCAGAGCCCCAGATGAGGTCAGGGCCAGCGCCACCATCGAGCCAGTGGTGGCCGACGCCTGCAGACCGCGAGTCTAGGTAGTCTGAACCTGATTCGCCGAGAACAATCAGCTCAGGTGCGAGGTCGTCACTGCGCAGCAGGAACACATCGTCACCTTCACCACCGCGGACAAGGCCATATGACCCTCTACCGGTGTCAGAGCTGGAGTGCTCTCCGGCAGCAAAGTCGCCGAGGACATCGACAAAGCTATGGCCTGACGAGCCAGTCAGGGTCAGCCCAGGAGAGAGCTCCCAAGTGTCCATCTCATGATCTGCATAATCTCCAGCCAACTCAGCCTGCAGCTCTCGACTATTACTGATCTGCCCTCCAGTGGCATGGAAGACGATGTCCATCGTCGTTACACCGACGTCATCGAAGTCACCATCAGCACCACCTCGAGTGAGACGCTTCGCACCATCTCTATAGGGCAATTCAGAGTGATGATCTTCAACGCCCGAGATCGCCTTGTGCCGGAGCATGAAAGCCGACGGCTGTGCAGAGGTCCCATCCGTACGGGCAAGAGTGAGATAAGTATTACTGGCAGAGAGGCCGGCTGTGTAAATCCCTCCCAAACCGGCAGAGTTGATCGAATCCTGAAGAGCGCTACGGACTGACTCGCCACCGGAGTTTGAGCCGCTGGAAAGCACCACCCCAACAGTGCCACTACCTCCGTTCGAACCCACGAGCTCAAGGTCGAGATTGATCGCCTGTCCAGGAGTGATCTCCCCGACAGCCATCATTTGGGGGTTGGGCGTCGCGCTGTCACCACGCACCCATTGACCGTCTTCAAATCCTAGCGCGCTCGCATTACCTGCATCCGAGTTGAGACCGAGGTAGCTGACCCAGTTCACCTCAGTCAAAACCGAATCTGAAGGCTCATAAGGAGCGGCAAAGAGCTGCACCGTCTCTGAGGCAGAGCTCCCTTTATTACTTACATGCAGAGCGTTGTCACCAAGTCCAGCGTCAATCGAAAGCTCAACCTCTTCCCTGTAGGACTGGCTAATGAAGCTATCGAGATCGCCACTCAGATCTGAACTTCCGGAGATCTCGATCGAGTCATCTCCGCCCCAAGTAGCTATTCGTGTGACTGCCCCGACGCCTTGAACTTCAATCTGGTCATCTCCACCAGAGGTCCAGAGCTCAAGGTCCCCGAACCCTTCGTAAACGATGTTAGCAGGGGCGACATCAGGATTATCAACGTTTGGGTCCCAAACAATGCTTGAGTTGGTGAGAGTTAGCCCCTGAACGTCTGCCAGTAAGTCTGCCTTGTAGTTAGAGAGTAGGAGCCTGTCAAAGGCTTCTAAATCATCGACTGGGAGGAGCTTCCAATCGACAGTATTACTCAGGGTGAGCTCTGTTGAGTTCCCTCCTTCACCTCTAGAGACAGAGAGGGAGCCTGAAGCGAGGTCAAAGCCGCCAGTAACGGTGACTTCTTCCCAACCACCTGTAGGCTCGGGATGAGGGGTGGTTGATCCGCTGTCAAATGAGACAAGCTTGAGCCTCTGACCGACCAAGTAACCCGGATCGCTCGAGAGCCCCAAAGAAGACTGGTCAACCTGAACAACACCATCGTCTGTATCGACCAGCGAAGGTGCATCCGCAAAATCTTCACCGCCGGAAAAAGCGAGTAAGCCGCCGTTAGCGATTGAGAGATCGTTAACGAAGCCATGATCCCAACCACCAGAGACCTCTGTCGAGACAAGATTCCCGTCACTATCCATCTCCTCATACACGGCTTGCCTTAGGAAAGCAGAGTTAGCGAAGTAATTAAACTGGCTAGACTCCCAAGCTGCGTCTCCTGTGGGATATATCCCCACAGTAGGCTTCACATGCCTCCAATAGGAGATCTCAGAGGAGGTGGGGTGAGTCGGGTGCGCGACCGAATCTTCAAAGGCAAAGAATTCGTCCCGCCCAGTAGAACCGGCAACGATCGTCTCACCTGAAACGGAGCGAACACGCACCTTGTCGTCTCCACCATTCGTACTGATCTTTAGGGCAGGTGCACCCTTCGGAGACGCCCCTTCAGGATCTGTATCAACGATGAACTCGTCTGCTCCAGCGCCGAGGTTGATCTCGATCTCTTCTAACTCTTGGTAATAAACGCCTGGTGAGTTCCAGTTATACCCTGAAGTGCCATCGCGATTTACTGCGACACCTAAGCCCGAAAGGTGAGTGTTTGTGATCGCCCCACGCTGATATGTCGGCTCACCAGTGGCTTCATCGTACGGTGCGTCTTGATTGTTGATGAAGAAGCGGTCAAGGACCCCTGCTCCACCAGCGACGCTCAAGCGTCCCTGGATGCCAGTGTCGTCCGCGGTGTAAGGCTCAGCGTCTGTACCAGCACCACCGAGGAAACGTTGACTCTCCCACGTCAGAGTTTCAGTGGAAGGCGGAATTACGATGTCAGGGGGTTGGACCCATTCACCTTCCTCTTGTACCAGCACAGGAACATAGATTGTGACTGTAGTGGCAGGCGTGTAAACGGGGGTCCACCAAGTGTGCCAGCCGAAGAACCAGAAAGACCTTGGCTGAACCGACCAATAACCCGGGACAAATACTTCTTGGGGCTCTGCAATCCAGTAAGGGTCAGGCACCACCCATTCGCGTTCAGGAGTAATTGTCTCCCCAGGATAATCCACATCAACGCTGTTCTCTCCACCTCCAAGGTTAATTAGGTCGTTACCTTCGTTCCCATTGACGGTCCAAGTCTCACTCTCATGGATTCCATAGACGGTGATCTCATCATCCCCACCTCTAGCAGAAAGACCTCTACCCTCAATGTGGACGCCAGAGATAGACCTGTCCCCTGCCCCGTAAACACTCGTCTGACCAGACTCAACCCACAAGATAAAGTGCTCATTAGCCCCAGTGCCGGACACTACTGAGGCGTCAATGTCGAGGCCTCCGTTTGCGATAATATCTCCAGCCTCAGCTCCATCTCCGCTGCTATATGAACCAACACCAAACTCATCACTACCTGCTTGACCGTATAGATATACCGGAGCTCTGTTCTGATCGACAGTGAATGTGTCCTTACCACCGGCGTACCCTGCGTGCCCGCCACCGAAGAAGTAGCTCTCAACAGATACCCCCTCTGTCAAGAAGTCCGGCACTTCTCGGTGGCTCTCAAGCTCAAGCGGAACGATCCGGAGAGTAAGGCCTGCTGAGAGGTCGTAATCAGCCGAAGAAGTCTCACTCTGACCACGCGTGAGAGACAGCACACCAGCAATTGGAGAGTTCGTAAAGGTGACAACCTCCCAACCCTCAGCGGGCTCCAGAGCATCTACGGGAGAGCCGTCCGCATTTGCCCAATACAAGCGGGCGTAACGCATCGTTGAGTAGCCCATCTCAAAGAGGGACTCTTGATTAACTGGTATCTGTATTGAGACGTCAGTAGAGCTGAGGAATGTTGAACCTGAGATGGTCGACACAGCTACGGACGCTGTCGTGTAATCTGCAGGATAAAACTCCCCGACAAGCGTAGCGCCAACGACGGATCCGATGACGATGTTATCAGTACCATCCTGACCGTAGTAAGAAAGGGGAACGTGGACGTTATCCGCCTGCACATAGTCGGCATTACCTTGATTCCAGGTGCCACCCCAAGTCCCATCCTGCTCTCCATCTCGGAGCTGAATGGACTCAATACCAGAGAACGAAACCTGTCTCCGGTCATAAACACTTACGTCCGCACCTGCCTGGAAACTTATAGGGCTGGTACCTACCTGACCTCGGGTAAGGCCGGTGAGCTCATTTGATTGGGAATCCGCGAGATCGTACTTAACGATCTCTTCGCGGTATTGCCCACTAGAGTCCAGTCCTTGCAACAGCGCATATCCGCCCTCCTCCTTAAAATCGCTCGAAACACTGTGCACAAGTGAACCTGTCTCAGACTGATTCAGCGCACTAGCGAGGACGGCATCGTTTGTCTCGAAGCCAGTATAGGCCACAGACTCAATCAATCCGCTGTGCCTATTCCCGACACTTAGGTCGAGTGAGTCGGCGCTCACGTAGAACTCGTCAGGCAAGTAAGAACCGTATATACGGAGCAGGTCACCGCCACTGTCGGGGTTAGATTCAGCCACATAGTCCCCAGAGAACCCCTGTATTGACTCATTAATCACAACCCTCGACGCGAAGAACGCATCACTCCAACCGTCTGCGCGAGTCAAGTTCCCATAAGAGTCTCCGCGGCCATAATTCATTACAAATGAATCCTCCCCCTTACCTCCATCTAGGATGGCGGTTCCAGACCAAGAGTTCCCTTTGTCAAACACATTGCCGTCACCGATCTGAAAGTAATTGTTGACGGGGGTGCCACTATCCGAGGAGAGATCAGATGTTTCATAGCCCCGCAAATCTACGTTGCGGAACATAGGCAATCCGCCTTGCGATTCGAGTTTCTCGAAATGGTTATAGAAGGGGGTGAATATATAGCTCCCGGGCGCTCCGGAGACCTCCATTGGTTCGCTGATGGTACCCATCTCCAAGGCAGCGCCAGAGGGGATCTCACCCATTCGACTGTCGATCTCAAAGTGCTCACCTGGCTCCAGCTCGTCTCCGGCTCTTATCCCATCAATTGAGTAGCCTCGGCGGACACCTGTGAGGAAAGCCTGCTCAATTTCATTGAGGTTTGCTGCAGAGGTATCGGTCCCGGTATAGGAGAAATACTCTTCGGCAAGATGCCCCAGTTCGGTCATATACACAACTCGGAAGAATGCAACATCTTCAGTTACATCGTTAGCTACATCCCCACTTGGATCCTTGAATGTCAAAGAGATCTTTGTAGCGTCAAAGTGATCCTGGAAATCACCTAGCTCATACCGCACCACTGACCCGCCTGGGCCCTCCACCATCAAAGGCGATACCTCCATTACGTTGGTACTAGTGCCAGGAGCCCATGCGTAGAACCCATTTCCGTTATCAGGATAGGTCTTCAAGTAACGGTCAGCCGTAGAAGACTCGCCCGTAATGAGACCACTTGCTTGATGTGTTCTAGAAGGAGAGAACCAAGGTGAAGACCAATTAGGCTGGTCTTGTGTAGCAGGAGGCTCTAAATCCCAGGTTCCGATCGCACCGTCAGGAGCCGAGCGGGTTACGAGGCCCATATCCGTAAGCAAGAAGTCCCCAGCCTGAGCCTCTTGAAGGGTATTAATAAACGAGTCTGGATCCTGGAAGTCATCTTGACCTAATCCGCCCGAGAGAGTGTCAGCTCCAGGCCCGCCGAACAAGGTGTCGTCATAATCTGAACCGAACACCTTGTCATTGCCTTCGTCGCCATAAGTAGTGACAGTCCCGCTCTCAAAATAGTCTCCATACAGGCCAATATCGAATCGGGCATCGTCAACCTCCCTTGCATCGACCAAGTCATCACCCCCACCACCGATCACACGCACCTGGTCTTGGTTTTCCTCGAATCCCGTACTCGGATCGATCCATCCAACAGTCGCCTGCTGAATAGAGATACTTGAGGCCGGAACGAGGGTGGAGGTGCCGTCCTCATAAGCATGCTCTACGCTGAGCGTTGCACCGAGGTTCAGTTCCTCTACTACCAGCCAGGGAGTCCTGCCGGACCTACTCCAATTGGGGGCAGTCTCAACGGTCCGTAAGGAGATACTGCCCGAGTTTTCATACGCCTCAACCCTTTCGCTCAATGCCTCGCCAGCGTCAACATCCGTCCATGTCAAGGCGGTGTTTATGTCATTAATGAGGTCAGTGACTGTCTCGTTATCCTCTGTGTAGCTCGCGGGCAAGAGCACAGGTACGTCATATCTTGCGAACTTGCCTTCACCATTTCCGTAGACAGAGACTTTAAAGTAAACGTCGCTGAGCAAGCGATACTGATCACTCCCAGTCAGCTCAGGGTTGTCCTCAATGTCAATGTTGGAAATACTCGAGATCGGACTTCCAGTTACTATGGCAGGAGTCGCGGCCTGCGCTGTGGTCGCGGGAGATCCTTGTCCGATGCCATCGCTTGCTGAAGCAAACGCGAAGATTGACCCAAGCGCCCCGACCGCGGAGTTACTGAGGGTAAAGTTATCAACGGTAGAGTTTGTCCCGCTAGCTCCAGTCAGCTCGTCAGAGTCGTCCGGAATCTCAAAATCAGCACCCGTCAGATAGACAAGGTCAGAGACGTTGTCACCAGCGTTAGGGTTCTGGAGGACCATATTTGACGGGATGATGATTCCGTTTTCAGTAAAACTGGCCTTCTCAGGGTCATCTTCATAGTCGCCATAGTCATTTAATGAACCGAAAGAAGATCGCAGCTCGTCAAACCCTAATAACGCTGCGAGATCTTTGTATTCAAGCGGATAAGTTGCAACATCCACGGTCCCTGAGACCAGTCCGTCCATTCCACCACGAACAACTTCAAGGCTTGCTTCCTCTCCGATCTCGTTCCCAATGATGTCGATGTAACCGAATCTGTTAGCGAATAGAGCGAAGCCGACAGGAGAGCCCCAATCCTTATCTGAGCCAGCATCCCTGAATGACATCTGGGGAACAAACTCGTAGTTCCTCATCGAGACGGCGTCCGTCAATAAGAGGTGCTCATCCCCAGATGCGGAGATCGTTGCGCCCTCAGCATCAAGGAATGTCGCAGGTCGAATAAGACTCAGCTTAAGGTGCTCCTGCGACCGCGCCGTTGGCGTCGTCCCATCGGACTCTAGTCCAGCAGCGTCAATCTCCACGCTGGCATAGACAAGCTCACCAAGGTTGAGCGTCTTTACATTCAGAGAGGCTGCGCCGGTGCTATAGGCTCCATGCTGCGTTGTAAGTTCTAGCTTTCCAGTGGACACAGATGTGACGACGTGAACACCCCCACCGTCTACGTATGCCTGCTTTTCAGCACCATCCATTGAGCTCCAGCTTGGACTCTGCAGTCCAGACTCCTGCAACGCTAAGTCAAGAGCAGAAGCCAGCTCTGTCGCGCTGGCAAAAGTCGTTTTTTGGACCACGACCTGCTTGAACTCACCCCCATCAACGCTGAGCTTGATGATGCCATGCCCGGGCAAGCTTAGATCAGGCCCGAAGCGAGCTACCAAAGACGCCTCACCAGAGTAATTTTCGCTGTAATCCTCAGTCCCCATCGTGCTGAGGGATAGCTCCAACTGACCATCTTCAAACCCAAGGCTGCTTACTGCCTGGTTTCCGGCTGCCTTAAGTGCGTCATTTAGATCCTGAACGAGGTCGTTGACTGGGGAGCTGGCGACTCCCGTCACACCAGTCACGGCGTAGTTAGTGTCAGTAGAGGCCCCTGTCTGAGTGAAGCCCAGAATCTTCGAAGTGCCAAATAGCTGAGTATCCGTCGCCTGATTTGCCAGGGTCAGCTTCACAGCTTCCGTGCCATTAGCATCAACTACGACAGACCAGCCGGAGTAATACATAAACTCAGGCTCTGAGACTCCCGAGCCCCAGTCGATAGAGAGGCGCCCGGTGCCATTCTTCACAGTGCCTGTTGAGTCAGTTCCGCTTGCGCCCGTACCCTCGACCCCCTCATCACCATGCATGGTCACAAAGATCATGCTATCGCTCGCGACCCCTCTGACGCTCAACACCGCCTCAGCGTCGTCGTAATTTTGAACAGCGCCATTACCGTCTAGAGCTGCAGCGCTGACAGCAATTGAAGCCCCAGACCCGTCATCACTAAACTGAGATATCTCCCTGAAAACGACTCGCTCAAGGGTCGGACTGACTGACAGATCTGCCCCAGGCGCGCTAATAGTCAGAGCGCCCGTAGCGCCAGAAGCGGAGACGCTCGAGGACAAGCCGAGCTCAGAGAGCGCATCATCAATCGCCAATGCGAGATTGGATGCCGTAACGCTAGCTGGAACGTCGCAGACCAGGAGGTACTCAGCCCCGTCAAGGCTCAGATTAAAACCAAATTGGTCACCGCCAAATCTGTCAGGTTGAATGCCCACGCCTGTCACGGTTCCGTTAACACCATCAATCCCCTCGAGCTGCCCAAAGGCGCCACTAAAATCACTCGGGTAGAGTGCAGCACGAGTATCAAGAATGTCTGACTGATTCTCCGCATCACCAACAATTGTGACGCTAACAGCAGACGCTAGACCTGAACGATTTAAAGCCTCTTGGATGTCGGCAACTAAGTCCGATCGATTTGCATTTTGTAGGGAGAAATCGTCATCCGTATCCCCCGTACCACTCGTACCACCCGTACCACCACCGAAGTTCTGATCACGGTCTATGTCGCCATCCGTCGTGGACGCGAAGAACACAACTTGACGCTCTTCCAAGCCGAGCTGCCTAACCTCGGTGATCTCAAGAGGGATTATTGCGAGAGTGTAGTCAGCGTCCCCTCCAATCTCGTAGGCCATTGCCGAGGTACCATTCGCGCCGCGCTCAACGCCAGAGAGAGTCGTGAGCCCCGCAGAAGACACCGATCCAGCGAACTTAATGATCTCCCATCCACCAGCAGGCTCATCTAGTAGCGAACCATTTAGGAGCTTAACAAGCTTGGCGTAACCCCCATTGGAATCCCAACTCGTCGAGGCATGGTTGAAAGTAGGTATAACCTCAGTAGAGGCACTGATCTCTCCTGCAGTTGTAAACTCAACGGCATTCGTAGGCGCTTGAGAGACCGGCTTCAGAGGGACAATTTTGACGCGCCCAGAGTCCAAGTCAGCCTGAGTCCAAGCACCAGCTGCTCCTTCTACCCCTCGTTCAACCCCCTCCAGCTGATAAGGCCCGCCACTGCCAGTATCCCACAGTCGAGTGAACGAGATAACTTCCCACCCGTCGGCAGGCTCAGTATCGAGGACATCGCTGGTCTCGGTGTAGATCTTAGCGTAGTACTTACCGTCCAGCTCCCAACCGGCATCAACCACGGTGTCACCGTCTGAATCAAATGGCCCAAATCCAGCAGACGAATTGATCCAAATCCCGTCAGTCGCAGTGATCGATATGCCGTTTGCAGGGGCACTGAGTAATGCCTCATACGTACCTAGGGTTTCGCTAGACGCTGTCAGATCATGGGTCACCGTCATGTCCAAGTCTGCGAAAGCGACAGACCATGTCGGAAGAGACACAGTGAAGACGACATCATCAGTAAAGCGATACCCCATCTGCTGTAAGGCACTGCCGGTGGTATTCGCGTCACGGTTAAAGGCGAACATGCTGTCTAAGTCCGCTCCGGATAGATATGACCTGAAAGCCCCACTCTCCAGCGTAAGCCCTGAGCGTGCGACCTGATCAAAACCGATCTGTCCGCTACCGGAAACAAAGACCCTCTGCTCTAAACTCCTTTGCTTTAACTCAGTATTAAGTTGTAGGATCGTCTCACTGAACGATTTCTCCCAAGTGTCATGGTCCGTATCGCTGTATGCCATTCCCTCAGCGCTGAGCAGCACCGGGAGCCCGTTTGCAGAATATCTCCAGGCGGGAGAGGTATCGGGTGCGTTCAGTTTCCCGTTCGTACTGACGTGCATCAGGACGTCAGAGGCTACCCTACCTGGCCACGCAACGATCTGCTCTGTTGAGTAGCCTTCAGCGACTGGGTCATAGCTAGCGGGCAGCCTTAAGAGCGCTCCACTGGGTGCCCCGACATCAATCAACCAAGCATCTGCGATGGATCCGTCAGCGGCTTCCTTCTCATACAGAGGGACGATCTTCAGACGGCCATCTGCTGCAGCCTGCACCTGCTCATCGGAAGGGGTCTCTGTATCCCATTGAGAAGAGTAATCACCTGCACTTGTGAGGCTCTCTCCGCGAACCACACCTAGGAGCATACCGCTGTAATTCTCTGCGAAGGCCGAGTCACTAGACACAGCCTCAACCCTCTCATAATAGATAACCTCCCAGCCACCAACGGGAGGTGTCAACTCGTTGCCCGCGGCATCAACCCTAATAACCCTCGCGTAGTTAGTGTCTTGATAGAGGCGCAAGCTCGCTTCGTCGACAGCTGTCGTCCCATCATCTACAAGGAAAGCGTCCTCGAGATAGAAGTCTCCGGTCGGTGTAATGCGAGCGCTTGTACGACCGCGAAGCTCTCCTTGGTCGTCAAATAGGTTCGGATTCTCTCCACTCACGGCATCCGCAGGCGAGTCACCAATAAACTCTAAACCTAGGAGTCTCCCGGTGGTGACTATGGCTTGTTCAGCTGTCGAGCTATCGCCTACCGAGTTCTCATTCATCTCGAGGCCGAGATGGTTCATGGTCTCAAGGCTGACCGCCACGTACCCGCCATCTGTAGAAGCCCCGAAAACCGTAGCGGGGTCATCAACGCCGTATGCAAAGAGGTCGGAGTTTCCGTTGACCGAGTTAGGAGTGATCAGCGAGAAAGGCGCAGATGGCGACTGCATCTCCGGCAGATTCCGCTTTGTAACGTTACCCAAATCCCTGAGCGGCACCCGCTCGGCGACTACGATGTACTCAGTGTTTGTCGCGCTGAGGTCATACTCGTACGCGCCGCCTTCGATCCCTCGGTCGCATCCAACTGTCGCGCTAGTGGCCCCTGCATAAGTTCCGTCATTGCGGTAACGGACCACCTCCCAACCAGCCGCGGGCTCAGAGAGTACACCGGACAACACGAGGTCAGCAGTAGAGTTCAGAAGTTTGACTGTGAGGATGTCTGATGAGACCGTCACGCTCGCCGTTCCAGAGATGTCACCGCGGTTACTGATGACATCGTTAAGCTGACTCTCGAGTGCCGCGCGTACATCTTCCAGGCTCGAGCCGGCAGAGATTGAGATCTGGTGGGTTTGCTCTGGGTCCGTGACATCATCCCCAGAGAAGTAGACAGCAAAATTGACGTTGTAATCGACCACACCTCCGTCTAATGCCGCCGGCGAGTCGCCTACAATATCCCCTGAGGCCCCTGCCATATCACCATCAGCAAATCCGAGCTGATAGAGGCCGTATTGCATCTTTAGGAGACGAGCGTAGACCTCAGCTTCATTCGCCTCTGCGCCCGAGTAAAAATCGGCAGCGGAGTCGGGGGAGATCGTTAGATCAACCGCAACGGAGGAGACGATGCCTGGTGAGCCTTGAGAGAGAAATCCTCGGTGCAGTCTCCCCGCAGAATCAAAATGTTGCTCGTAAGAGGGGTTTTCCTTGTCGGCCTCTTCATCGCCGACAAAGTCTCGTCCTAGACCCGCAGTCGCTTCACGCTCAAGAATGACGAGGAAATCATCTTTCTTATCTACAGTGAGGAAGAACTTGACGTCTCCTGCTATCCGCCCAGAGGTCGGCGCCGACTGGTTCGCGTTTATGTAATAAACAGCATCTGTACTGTCGTAGACACCCTCAGTGTTTTGTGCAGGAAAGTAAAGCTGCGGGATCTGTGGCAAACCAACATCAGAGACAAAGCGGACCTCTTCATTTGTCTGACCAAGGTCTACCCCGTTAGTGTTGACAGACATGTGCCAGTAGTGACCGCCGGGAAGAACATGAAATCTCCCGTCGCCATCAGCCTCATCAAAGTCACCCTGGTTTGAGGTCGAGACCTTCGCGGGGGCTAGATCGGTCGGCCCCCCCATAAAGAGGTCTAGATCGAGTTGCTGCTTACCATCAACTAGGTCTAGAGACGTTTCAACCCCAGCCAGCGAGTCAACATAGAACTCGTTGTACTTGGAGCCGCCCTTTACCTGGATGGTCTCCATGTCTTGGATTGTCAGGTACTGGGACTCTCCCCACTTATAGTAACTGGCCGGATCTTCGTCGTTATTATAGTAACCGACTCCCACCTGAAGCTTTACACCGTCGTTTGAGGCAGCCTTAGAGATGTGGAAGTTCTCAGGCGGATCTTCGGAGGTGGCAAGCTGGTCTTGACCAAGCGCACTCTGCAGTGTGGAAGTTTCGCTGGAAGCATCGTCTGCTCCGTTGTAAATAAACGTGTCGCGACCACTGCTCCCGACGTCGCCACCGTGTATGACATAGTCAGCACCGTCACCGAGATAACTATTTGCTATCCAAGCGTCCCCGACTAACGCAGTCTTAGCGTCGTCGTTGTTCCATGTAAACGTATCCGCTCCTGAGCCATTATCAGGTCCAGACAGCCCACCACCATTATCAGTTGTCGGATAAGTGGGATAGTAGAAGCTTGGCGAACCCGCGGTGACACCTAAGCTCCCGATCGAAGGAGGTAGAGCCGCGGAGCTACTAGGCGCGCCCTCACCGTAGAGGTAGTCACGACCAGGTCCTCCCCGTACATCATCGGATCCCGGACCACCGTAGATAAAGTCTTCGCCCTCATATCCGCTGAGGCGGTCATCTCCAGCCTCTCCAGACAACAGATCATTACCGAGGCCACCTTGCAGTGTGTCAGCCCCAGTACCTCCAAATACACTGTCTTGGTCTACACTTTGCTGCGCTCGTAACCCAGCGAGCCACGCAGCTGTAACATCGCTGTCAAGGTTACTAGCCGGACGAATGAAATCTTTGCCACTTAGGACATCGTTGCCTGCCCCTCCATAAAGGAGGTCACTGCCGGCCCCACCTCGAAGCGTGTCCCCGGGGATAACCTCTACAGGCTGAACGTAGGGATTCGCACCAGAATATTCTGTGCTTTCAAACCTAGCTCGAGAGACGCCCTCAAGTCGCGCACCGCCAGGAGCATCAAAATCATACGCCTGATAATAGATAACCTCGCTGCCACCAATTCGGGCCCAGCCACCATCCGTGACAAAACCCTCCACTGGAGTAGCGATCCCTTGATCGTCGTTGCCTGTCAAGGTGATAAAGCCTTCACTGTCAAAGTTATCCAATGATGCAACCGCGTACTTGGTCGCGTCGGTAGCAGGGGTACTTACGCCGTTTGTCTCATCACCTCCATATATAACGTCATCACCCCCAGCACCTTCGATGACATCGGCACCACCTTCGCCATAGAGAGTCTCAGCGAAGTCTCCCCCCGTGATGGTGTCATCGCCATCACCTCCCCGGATCTCGACCGCAACGTTGTCTTCAATCTTATTTACAATCTGGTCGGGCCCTGAGCCGCTTAGCACTGTGATTAAGGGGACGGTCAAGTCCTTAGACAACGTGATCTGGTTCTCAAAATCTGCCGGAGTGCCGCTCAAGTCAATCTTCAGTGAGGTGACATGTGCGCGGTTATAGTTCCGCTCAATTCCGTTCCACTTAACCGTCAACATCTCCAACTCAGAGCCGTCCTGGAAGGTCTGGGTCGACTCTGTGACCTCGACCCTCACCCCCTTGACGCCGTCATCATTCGCAAATGCCGAGTTGTCATCCGAGGCGTCGCCGTCCCACCCCTGGAAAGAGGTCGATGCACCACCAACGACTAACTCCCCGCTTTGGCTGGGATGGTTGTAATTAGTCGAACCATCTGACCAGTGGGCATAGGCAGGCTTCGGGATACCCTCGCAAGCGTAGCTAAACTCAATGATTGTGATCTCGGCGAGGGTCCACTCTTCATCAAACAGGGTG
The DNA here is from genome assembly GCA_022446815.1 of Planctomycetota bacterium. Taxonomy (GTDB): domain Bacteria; phylum Planctomycetota; class UBA1135; order UBA1135; genus JAKVCE01. Next base: position 5,093 of record JAKVCD010000002.1, on the reverse strand, counting down.
ATCTTCCCAAGGAAACCGAGGTCCAGCCCCACCCACAAGAACGCTTTGATGCCGGCCCACACCTTACCGGAGATATCGAAGACGCATGTGGGTCCCATAACGAACCGATCGATGAACTCGTCCGCGTTGATTCTGCCGTCACCCTCGGGATAGGAAGGGTCATAGTCTGATGAAGCTTGAGCCCTGTCGTCGCCATTAGGGAAGGCGGCAGATGGGAGCGGGTTGTATGCATCAGGGTCCTCAAGATCGAATTGAACCGTCGCATATACGCCACCCTTAACACCGGCTTCAAGCAAACCACCGATCCCAAGTGATGCTCCAGCCTCCAACGAAGCGTTAAACTCGAGCTCGGGGAGGTCAACCATCGACTCCCCAGACTCTGGATCGGTCCAAGTGGGGAGGCTTGCGTAGCGCCCGTCGGGGTCATCGACCTCGCTCAAGGGGACATGCCAGTCATCGACATAGAAGCCCTTAAACAGGTCAACCGGATCATAGCTTGGCGTGCCGCTGGGGAAGCCGAAGAAGTCGGACAGCCCGCTCGTGTCATATCCGAAGCCGAAGCGGGCCTTAGCGCCCATCTTGCCTTCGATCATTGCATTAAGCCCAGGGAAGATCGGGTAAGACTTCCTGAACTCAATCCCCAACTCGAGGGGTGCGAACGTGTACTCAAAAAGGACAGCGTCTTTCCCCATCAACATGCCCAAGATTGTCGAGGGATCAGAGAGAATCGGGAACTTTAAGCCGTACTCCTGCTCGCTCGTCAGATCATTGATGAAGTTATTATTAACCGAGCCGTAACCTGGGCTACCCCCGACGTCCGATTCAGATCCGCCTGACAAGTCAACAACCGCGCCAGTGTCTACGTTCTGGACAGCCGTCTGCATGTTGGTGCTAGTCTCGACAGCATCAGATGGAGAGGCTCCCCTTACTCCATCAGACGTCCGCGGATCAGCACCAGGGGCAGCTTCAACGAGTTCGTAGTGCTGAATGTACTCACCATTACTGCTGTCATTAGCGGCTTCAGCGTCTCCAATGACCCAGCTCCCAAAACGCAGGCGCAACGCATCACCATCTGTCGGGATGCTGTCGACAAACTTAATGAACCAGACGACCTGGTTGACGAATTTCCCAAGAGCTGGGTTACCTTGCGTCATCAAGTCAAGGAAAGTCGTTGGCCCCTGAAGATCAGAAATCACGGGGATCTCAGTCTCAAGGATCTCGATGATCGGCATGATCGGGTCAATGACTTCCTTAATATCTTTAACGATAGGCGTGAGGAAGTTACTGATGAAGGCGCCGAGGTCGAGGGTCACGTGGTCGAACGTGATGACAGGAGCACCGCCGAAGGTACTTTGACTACCAGGCTGTGTGCTCGCGTTTGCGAAGACCTGGTCATACCTCAAAGTTGTTTGAATCGAGGGAAACTCAAAGGAGGACCCGCTCTGGGTAGTCGTACCATCTGTAAACCCAAGTCGTGCGTCGATGTCGAGGTTTGCGTAGGCCTTAAAATCAGCGACGATTATGTGCCGGAAATATGTACCCCACGCCATCGATTCTTGACCAGATATCTGGCCTTTTGGCCGATTGACGATCTCGGACAAGCGTAGTCGATCATCATTTACCCAGTGAGAGGTATCTTCATCACCACCCTTGGGGTTAATTACGGGGTCGCCGTCCTCGCCTTGCAATGAGCCTGGATCTTTAATGTCAATCTTAAAGGTGCCGACAAGACCTGAATCCCGATCAGCCATATTTCCTAAGTCAGCGACGCGGAAGAGACCAGCGAAGCCAGTTCCGTCGCTATTACCTACAGGGAAGGTAGCAGGCCAATCTTCGGCTTGATCGGTTTTATTAATCTGTAGGCAATCATAGGTCGTACCGCCAACAGTGACCGTATCGAGCGTGTAATCAAAGACTTGGTACTGATAGTTAAACGGGTCCTCGGTATAGAAGACAACTGCAGTACCTGATGCATTAAATTTATCGGTTTCGCTATTTGGGATGACGATTTGTTGGCTAAGCCCAGATCCCCCCATCGGGTTAAAGTCCCAAGCCTTACCATCGCCACCCTGCGCCCAGCCAAGCATGCTCGCGACATACGGGTTGTTTGTATCCGGAGCAGACTGCAACCCTGCCCCCAAAAAGGCCAAGCGCCCGTTCATATTTAAGCCATCGAAGGGGTCGGCGCTTTCGTCTTCTATGTTCGCCTGGATCTTAAGGCGTAACTCCTCTTCAACATCGGCAACGCTAGTCTTCAGGTATAAACCGGGATCTAGAACATCGAGACCGATCCCCATGTTGAAGTCGTAGAAACCGTTAAGTCGGAGCGTAGAGTCTTCAGAGTTATAAATTTCTAGTCCGAGCCCCGGCGCAGCGGCCTCGAAGTCGATCGGCACGCTAACATCAAAGAGAGTATCGGCAATACGTATGTCAACTTCTAAGTAAGCCTCAACATAATCGCCGGTATCAACGTGCGTAACGGTTACATAATCGGCGCTAACTCGATCTGGGCTTCGGAGCTTCAGTGTGGGCGGCTCACCTCCAGAGCTCGCCTCTGCCCATCCAGATAGAGTGTCTGCACTTTCCCCGCCGTCTACTAGAAGATTGAGGCCCAAACCACTCTGAGGGTTGGGATTAACACTGCTGATATAGAACTGTTGGCCGTTTGCTTCGGAGAGAGTGAACTCATTGCCAACGTAAGTCACATTCCAATTGCTACCGAACTTGGCTCTGACTGCTTGCTGGAGATCGTGCTGCAAGCTCGTGGAGTTCCCAGCACCTGAAGCGTTACCAAAGTTAGTGTTATCAACGACGTCATCTGCGCTGACGGTTACACGCTTCCAGCTAGCTGTCTTCCAGTCGAAGCTCCCATCATCCACCGCCATGAAGAAGTCAATGTCTCGCTCAAAACCACACCTCCACTGTGCCCAACCGCTGGTCGTAGCGGAGGTAACCCCAGCGGCCATAACATTTCCTACTGCGTCATCATACCCATCGGAACCATCGTCGACCCCGGAGGTCACACTGGGGTCCGCAAATGTGGCGTCCTCACCCCGCAGCACGGACGGCCAGAAATCCGGGAATCCAAAGAGGAAGTACTCATCACCAAAGACCCAGCCCTGTTTTCTGTCGCCCGCATACTCCCCGGGGCCGAGCAGCTCAAAGAGGCCATCTTGGATCAGCTGAACAGTGGTCCTGTCGTCGACAATATTCAGGAGCGTGTCCAAGAACTCATTGACGTCCTCTGCCATATCCGTGAGGAAAGTCGTCGCCGCCTGCCCAGCATCGGTTTCCCCGATCGGCCCGATGAAGGGGAGGCTGATCGCGTTCACCGTGTCATTAACGGACTGCTGCACCGCGCCAAACATCCCCTGGAAGAACTCCAGGACCATTGCCGGGTTGTTTATATAGGAGGCGACATCAAAGAGGTCTGAGAGTTTCCAATCGTCAAGCGCGACTCCGTCACCATTCTCTGGGTTATGCGGCAGGAAGCCGGTAACTCCCGCCTCAACCTCAAGGCCCTCGTTAGTGAAGCTGCCTTCGACGTCGACCTCTGCCACCTTCAAAGTGTCGGTTGGGAAGTGGATCGGCAGGTTTGCGTAGATCTGAGGGACTAGGATCCTCAGCTGGTAGCTAACGCTGTCATTATTCAGCGTTACGACCGTCTCAGGTGCTAGACCAGAGCCCTCAGAGCCGAAGCAGCCACACTCGCCATTTGTGGGGTCGGAGACAGTGTTCAAGACGCTGACAGTGGCTACCAGGTCGCTAACACCGATACCGTTGGCCCCGAAGGTTCCAAACTCCTCTAACGCATCAGAGATCGCACTCTCGTACGGGTGCGGTGTTTCGGCTGACAACAGATCATCGGCGCTAAGCTGTACAAGTACGGAGGTGCTCCCTTCGTCGTCATAAGCCTGGGGTACGCCGGCACCGTCGAGGACCTCAAGATAGAAGAGAATGTCCCTCTCAAAGTCAGCTGTCGTGATGGTTCCGCTTGAGACAGAATCGCTTGAGCCGTCAACTCCAAGCACAGCCTCGTTCGCAAAACCGCCTCCTAAGCCATAGACCTCGTCTCGGGGACCAATGTCGAGCGCGTAGCTTGACTTCGAGGCGAGGTCACTGATCCGGTGGCCTTTTTCTGATAAGAAGACAAGAGTCGCATCAGGATTGATTGCCGGATCAATGTCTAGACGGAAGGCTAGCTTATTCCCAGTATCCGACGGAGCAATAACTTTAATCGAGTTAGCCACGAGCACGCCGGGCCAATTAGGATCAGTTATTGCCTCGGTGAGAGCATCATTAATCTTGGTTTGGAATGCTAAGCCGTCATCCGAAGCAAACTCTTCCCAATCATCACCGTCAAATGTAACCCGAAGGACATGAGGATCCGAAGGTCCTGGCCCGTCTAGGTCAACAGAGAGGAAAAAGGTGTGGCTCTCGAGCTCACCACTTGCAGTACTTGCGGGGGGAGCCCCTGCCGTCGGGAAGACTCCATACTGAGACAAGTAACTTGAATTACCTGCGAAGGTGCCATCTGGCTCTGCGGCCACCTGACCTGTGGAAAGAACATCCCATACAGATACGACAGCAGGAAAATCAGTAGAGCTAGGCGTATCGCTAAATGTTTTTGTGGAGGTGTTGTAGTACTGCTGAGCCGCCCCCTCATCAAAGGCTAAGTGGAAGCGCTCTCCGGTGCCGACGTCAACCTTGCTGCCTATTTGGGCGAAACCGTCAACGATGGAGAGGCCGGCCTGAAGCTTAAAGATTGTAATTGAAGCCTCGACATCGAGATCATCAACGATTGCGATGGCATCTAAGGAGACTCCAGAGCCTTCCTCTATCCAGAAACGCCTAGCATCCTCTGCTACTAAGCCACCTACCCCTGCGACTCCGTAGCTTTGCTCGCTGCCAGCGTCCGTAAAGTCAACCCAGAAACCAGCGCTGAAGCCTAGGCTCGCTTCTATTTCTAGGTCAACCCCAGCCGATAGATCTAGATCAAACCACCCCTCTGTAATGTCGCCGAGATCAAAGTATTCGCTTAGGTCAAGGGCCAGCTCGAACGGAATTATGACGGTGTCTGAGGTGTCGCCCTC
>JAKVCD010000019.1 GCA_022446815.1 Planctomycetota bacterium | reverse complement strand
AGACGCCGGACTGGGTGCGGCGTCCGCCGGTGGTGAACCAGAGCGCGCCGTCTGGGCCGATCGCAGTGTCCGTGACCGGGAGCGGCTTGCCGACAGCGAAGGCCTCAGAGCTCGCGGTGTAGCTCGCGCCCGATGGCTCGAGGTGTACGGCGTAGATCGTCCCGTAGGCCCAGTCCGCGACGAAGAGCGCCTCTTGATACTCGCTCGGGAAGGAGGCTCCATAGCCGAAGTTGATCCCAGTGGGGGAGGAGAGCCCGATGTCCTCGATGCCAGGGAGGCTGTCAGGGGCCCACTCGGGCCACTTACCGCTGCCGTGTCGCCAGCCAGACTCCGATCCGCTCACTAGGTGGCTGACTCTCGTCGGTCGATACCAAGGCAGACCCACGTCCCACTCCATGTCAGAGTCGAAGGTGAAGAGATCACCGAGAGAGTTGAAGGCGATGTCATACGCGTTGCGCATGCCGATCGCGTGGAGCACCCAGCGCTCTGCGTTGACGTCGGTCTGTACAGCCCATCCACCCGGCGCCATGTAGCCCACGGCGTGGCCGCGCGCGTCAGGACTGCGGGGGAGGAGCTGGTCTTCGTCCCAGACCTCTGGAGCGCGGCTCTCGTCGATGGGCTCCGGTAAAGGGGTGTGGTTTCCAGCGACGATCCAGAGACCAGTCTCGCCAGGAGCAAAGCCCGGACCAGGGATGACCGCGTGCGGACCGTGCTCGCCGCCCCACTTCTCGCTGAAGAGGCGCAGGGTGCTGACGGTGTCTATGTCTCCGTCACCGTTCGTGTCGGTGACCTTGTAAAGGCCGGTCTTGTAGCTGCCCGTACCTGAGACAATCACGTAAAGCACCCCATCTAGGAAGCACATGCCCTGCGCTTCGCCGAGCGGAATGTCGAGGAGCTCGATCTCTGGCTCGCCCCCTTCCATGGTCAGGCGATACATGCGCCCGTACTGGTCACAGGCGTACATGCGTCCGCGCTCGTCAAAGCACATCGAGACCCAAGAGCCCTGCTCGTGCTTAGGTACGGAGTAGACGAGCTCGCAGCGGAAACCCTCCGGCACGGTGACCTTCGAGCCGTCGAGCGCGCGCTCCTCCACGTAGGGTTCAGCGCCGGGGAGAAGACCCCAGGGAGAGGTGCCGATTGCGCCGAGGTCGGTGGAGCCGCCCCAGCCTGCGTCGTCAAAGCTCGCGGTCTTCCAGCCCTCCGGGCCCTCTCCAGAGGAGCGCCAGGACGCGTCGCTCTTGATCTTCTCAGTGCTCCCGTCGACGTACTCCAGCGTGAGCTCTGCGATGAGCGCCGCGGGTCCACCCGCGTTCTTCATGGAGACGGCGATCCAGTTCTCGCCTGCCTTGAGCCGCTTGGTCACATCGACTGAGCTAGGCTGCTCCCATCGGAAGTTCAGCAGGGCGCGCTTGCCGTTGAAGAAAGCCTCACCTTGGTTGTCGCAGCTCATCCAGAACTCAGCCCTCTTCAGCTCGCGCTCGATCTTCACGCGCTTGCGGAACCAGGCGCGCTCATCGTCGGCGCCGTCTGCGTCGAGCCAGATCCAGCGTGGGCTCTGAGGATCTTCAAGCTCCTGAGCTGCAGGGCCGGGGGGGTCGCCGAGGTGCCTCACGCGCAGGTCCTTGAACTCCACCTTCATGGGCGGCCCCTGGTGGAGTTGAACACAGAAGAGCCCCGCGGGCGTCCGTCCGGGGTCTTTGTCTTCTAGGGTGCACATCAAGACGTCGTTGATGCTGAGCTCGACGACGTTACCGATCGCGCGGATTTGATAGCGGTTCCATTCGCCCGCCGGCACCTTGTCCAAGAGCTCCTTTGGGTCGCCAGTGCTCCCAGTGACCTCCTTGGCCTTCCCCGCGGCGAAGGTGGCGCGCTCGCCTCGACGCACCATCACTCCGCGCCCGTCTTGCTCGTAGAGGCAGCCGGTCCAGTTAGGTCCATCCTCTAGGTCAGCTTGGTAACCGCGGACGCTCCTCTCGCCATTTCGTTCTGTCCTGAACTGAACACCCGAGTTCCCCCCGCGGATCCTGAAGCTGCACTCGAACTCAAAGTCCGCTGCGCGCACCTGATCACAGATGAGGTAGGTCGTAGCCTTCAGTGGGTTCTGCGCGGTGCTCTCGCCAACGATGGCGCCGTCTTCGACACGCCAGAAGGACTCGTCGCCGCTCCAGCCTGAGAGGCTCTCCCCGTCGAAGAGGTCGATCCAATTCCGGTCATCAGATTGGGCTAGGCCCATCACAAGCATCAGCGCGCAGAGGTTCATGCTGACATTCTATGGAGACTCAGCCTGCGAGTGCTGTTTAGCATGAAGAGATGCGTCACATCCTCGCGCTCCTAGCTCTCACTTGGTCTTGCCACGCCCCTAGGCTCGACGTCGGGCCGAAGCCGCCGAATGTCGTGCTCATCATGGCGGATGACATGGGCTGGAGTGATCTAGGCTGCTATGGCGGCGAGATCGAGACTCCGCACATCGACAGCCTCGCGCGGGACGGGGTGTTGTTCACGCAGTTCCACAACAACGCCAAGTGCACGACGACGCGCGCGTCAGTCCTCACGGGCACCTATCCGCGCGACGCGGGCGGGAGCCTGAGCCCAGAGGTCCCCACCGTAGCTGAGCGCCTCGCTGCGCTCGGCTACCGTACGGCCTTCAGCGGAAAGTGGCACCAAGGGAGTCAGGCCCCGAGTCGTCCCCTCGACCGCGGCTTCGAGTTCTCGTATGGCTTGCTCGACGGCTGCTGCAACTTCTTTGACCCCGCGCAGCCAGACCCGGACTTCAAGGGTGGGAGGGTGAGAGTCTTCTGTGATGGCGAAGATCGCGTGACAGAGTTCCCAGAGGGGTACTACACCACCGACGCCTTCACCGAGCGCGCTGTCGAGCGGATCGAGGCGTTCGGAGCAGAGGGCGCGCCGTTCTTTCTCTACCTCCCTTACACGGCTCCGCACTACCCGCTCCACGCGCGTCCCGAGGACATCGCCTCGCAAGAGGGTCGCTATGACGTGGGCTGGGAAGAGATCGCCCGCGCGCGCTTCGAGCGACAGCTCGAGCTCGGCCTCTTTGAAGAGGGGACGGTCCCCGCGCCGATGGAGCGCGAGGTGACCTCTTGGGAGATGGCGCAGCACAAAGAGTGGCAGGCTGATCGGATGGAGGTGTACGCGGCGATGGTGACGAGCATGGATGACGGCGTAGGCGAGGTCCTCGCCGCGCTCGAACGTGCTGGTGTCGCAGAGGACACGCTCGTCCTCTTTCTCTCGGACAACGGCGCTTGCGCTGAGCTCCCGGGCGGGGAGAGGCCTGAGCGGATCCCTGGTCCTAAGGAGCACTACGTGACCTGTGGGCCTGGCTGGGCGTGGGCGCAGAACACGCCCTTTCGTCGCTACAAGCAGTGGGTGCACCAAGGCGGCGTAGCTACGCCGCTCGTCGCGCGCTGGCCGGCAGGGATCAAGCCTGGGACGCTCACTCGAGAGCCTGGCCACATCATCGATCTCCTGCCTACCTTCTTAGAGCTCGCCGGGGCAGGTACGCTGCCCGAGGAGCTTGATGGTGAGAGCCTCGCGCCGGTCTTGACCGGAGGTGAGCGAAGCTCGCCGCCGGAGTGGGGGTGGCTGTGGTCTGGCAACCGGGCCTACAGACGTGGGGCTTGGAAGATCTCTTGGGAGAAGAGGTGGAAGCGCTGGGAGCTCTACAACATCGAGGCTGACCCGACCGAGGCGAGGGACCTCTCCGAAGTACATCCAGAGCTGACAGAGGAGCTAGCTGGATCGTGGGAGTCCTGGCGGACGCGCACTCGGAAGCGAGGCTGAGCGTTAAGGTTGGAAGGTGCGCTCGATGCCGTTCGTCAAGTTGAAGAGCGAGCCGCAAGGACTTAGCACGGGGTCTCGATACCAGAGCTGGTAGCGCTTGGTGTCTCCAGGGACGACACCTCCCAAGGAGATGAGGTCAGCCGTAGTGGCGGAGGTACCGGTCCCGCTGGCGAAGCGGACCTGAAGGCGTACGACGCCGCCGCCGGCGCAGCGAAGGCCATCACCGAACTGGATACCTGCGCCGCTGCTGATCGCGTTGTTGCCTTGGAAGTACAGCCCCGGCTGGCTCGGGATGAGACCTGAGGCGGAGAGGGTCATATCCGCTAAAGCGACGCTCGAGGACCCTGTCGCGACCAGCATCGCGCCGCTACCTGTGCCGTTCGCACAGCCTTGCCCTGCGCCGCCAGTGTTCCCGCAAGGGCAGAGCGTGCTCGCTCCGTCACCAAAGCAGAAGGCGGTCGAAGAAGATGTGTCGAACTCGACGACGTAAGCGGACGCCGTCCCGTCAGCGATCTGATAGTCATTCCACTGATCGCCCGGCCAGTAGCCGCCGTAGTGCTCGAGGCCGCCGCCGTTGTTCGGCTCAGTGGGTGTGTACCAGTTCGAGTAAGTGAGGGGGGTCCCGTCGACCCAGACCCAGCCCCCAGCAGGCTCAGAGTAGTTGGGGTCCGTCATGTCTTGGTAAAGGCCGATCCAGGCGTTTCCGAGGGGGCCTCCTGTCATCGTGTAGTAGACCCACTGATCCTCGGCGAGGTCAGAGAAGGTGACGAGGTGACCTTGGATCCCTTGGAAGGTCATGGACTCCGCCGTCGCCCTCGCCACGTCCCATGAGACCGTCTCCCTTACGACGAGGTAGTAGTGGCCGTTCGCCGGATTTTGGACCGGCTGATTCTCGTAGATCTCAAAGCTCCCCGGAGAAGAGGGCGTCGTACCGGGGAAGTAGCCCACCTGGAGCATGTAGGAGGAGCCGGCCACCGCGTCAAAGTTGATGGTGGACTGGTAGTTGCAGGTGTCATCGTTACAGGCGATGGCAGCGTTGGGGGCAGGGCAGCCGCCGCCAGGGTAGGCGGCGATCTTGGTGTCCTCGCTCGTCCCAGCACATGAGGTCACGATCGCCGTTCCGGTGAAGTCCGAAGTCCACTCATACCAGACGTCGAAGTCGATGGTGGATGAGCCAAACGCATAGCAGAGAGCCTCGTTCTGCCCCTCCGCACCAGTGGTGGCTGAGGTGGCGTCAAAGGTGAAGAGGCCAGAGCCAGCGATGGCCTGCGCGGTCGAGCAGGAGTCGCTCCCTTGAAACGCGACCGCAGGGCTGGCAAAGCAGAGGAGCGCAACGATAGAGAGGGCTCTCATTGCTGATGTCGGGGTTAGGCGTTGAAGGTCAACTCGAGGCCGTTGCTGAGGTTGAACAGCGCGCCGCAGGGGCTCGTGGCGGGGTCGCGGTACCAGATCTGATAGCGCTTCACATCTCCAGCGGCGACGCCGCCCTGCGTGGCGATGTCCACTGTCGTAGATGAGCTACCAGTGCTGTCAGAGAATCGGACTTGGAGGCGTACGACGCCGCCGCCCGCGCAACGGATGCCGTCACCAAAGAGGATGCCGTCCCCATTGTTGATGGCGTTGTTACCTTGGAAGTAGAGCGCGGGCTGATTGGGGACGAGCTGGGAGCCCTCGAGCACTAGCTCGCTAGAACTCACGCTCGCGGCGCCTGTTGAGCGGAGCTTGCCGCCGACTCCGGTCCCGTTGGCGCAGCCCTCACCCTCATTGCCAGGGTTGCCACAGGGGCAGCCCGTCGGGTTCGCTTCGGTGCCTTCGCAGAAGGTGCCTGGGATCGTCACGCCTGAAAACTCGACGTAGAAGCCTTGGACGACGCCGCTGCCTGAAACGGGCTGGTCGTTCCAGTCACCGTTGCCAAACATCTCGGCGTAGTGCTCTTGGCCAGAGGAGTCGTTGGGCTCGCCCGGATTCCATGAGTTGAAGGTGAACGGCTCGCCGGTGACCCACGTCCAGCCGCCGCCGGGCTCTGTGTAGTTCGGGTCACTGAAGTCTTGATAGAGCCCGATCCACGCTCTGCCGCCAAAGGTAGAGGCGAGGAAGGCGTTCTCTGAGGCGTCTGAGATCGTCGCAAGGTGACCTTGGACGCCTAGGTAGGTCATGCTCTCCGCAGCAGCCCGCGCAGAGTCGAAATCGATCGCACCCTGCACGAAGTCATAGAAGTGTCCATTCGCAGGGTTTAGGGCGGGCGCGTCCTCAAAGATCGTGAGCGTGCCAGCAGTGTTCGCGGTTGCACCGGGGAAGTTGCCGACCTGCAACATGTAAGTCGAGCCAGCGTTGACGGGGATGATGATCCCAGACTGGAGCGCGCAGACGTCATCGTTGCATGCGATGGCTGAGCCCGGCGTCGGGCAGGAGCTGCCGGGGTAGGCGCTGATCTTGGAGTCGTCGCTGGTTCCACCACATGTGGTGATCGCCGCGTTACCGGTGAAGTCTGAGGTCCAAGCGAACCAGACGTCGTTGTCTACCGCTGAGGAGCCAAACTTATAGCAAGCTGCCTCCGTCTGTCCCTCAGCGCCGGTTGACGCGAGGGTGTTGTCGTACGGGAAGCTGCCTTGCCCCGCGATCGTGGTCGGTGTGGTGCAAGAGTCACTTCCCTGTATAGCCAGGGAGGGGGCGGCGGAGAGGGCGAAGGTGATCGGGAGGAGCAGTGCTTTCATGAGGAGTCTCTTCTATGTGCGGTCTTGGCGGATGGACGCCTAGAAAAGACTAGCACGCAGGGGCTGATCTCGTCGTAAGGGGCGCGTCACGTCCGTTTCCTTCAGGTTTTTCCCTGTCAGACCTGCCCAGAGACCGACCGCATTTCTCAGCTCTCACAGGAGCTTTTAGGTGCCTGTTGCCTCTAAGGGCGTAATAGCGCGAGCAAAAAAGAGGACCCGACACGCTGCGGGCGCGTCGGGCCTCTGTCTCTCATCCCGTAAAGGGACGAGGAAGGTCAAGCTACCGAAGGTGAGCTCTAGGCCGTTGCTCAGGTTGAAATGGGAGCCGCAGGCGCTCTTGTTCGGATCGCGATACCAGATCTGATAGCGCTTTGTGTCACCCGCCGCTGCGCCACCCTGGGCAGAGATGATGACGGAGGTCTGTGAGGCGCCGTTGCTTTCAGCGAAGCCCCTCAGTGCTCCTCTTCAAAGTGCTTTCGCAGCAGGTCTGCGCCGAAGTCTTGGCTGAGGTCGCGCCAGAGGGCGTGCGCGTGGTTTGGGTCGTTCCCGATCGCGGCATACTCAAATGAGATGTCTCCGCCGATCAGGCGGTAGTAGAAGAGTCCGGTCTCGACGTCACCCGTGAAGGCGAACCGCAGGTCGTCGGGGGAGAGGGCTCGAACGCGGGCGAGCTCTCTGCGGGCCCTCGCCGGGCTGAGGTTCCCGGTGTATTCGGAGACAAGGTCGAAGAGCAGCTCACGCTGCGCCGCGTTGAGGGCGGCGGCAGGGAGACCCCGAGCCTTGAGGGCCTCGCTGCGGGCGGGGACCATGACTACATCTGTGGGGCGGTCCCCTGAGAGGGAGGCTGCGGCGCGCTGCGTCTCATCGAGCGAGCCGATCAGCGCGCGGGCGAGGTCAACCTCTGCGCCGAGGACGCGCAGGCCCGCGTGCGGTCCGCTCTTTACGATGGCCGGTGCGACTCCAAACATGAGCGGAGTCGCGCGGGAACCTTGGGAGTCTTGGGTGAAGTTGAGGGAGATGTGATGTCCCTCGAGGCTCCAACCCCAAGGCCCTTTGCCTGGTGCCCCAAAGACTGTGACCGCATAGCGACCAGGGTCACGGTTCGCGTTTGGTTGAAGGACGTTCAGAACCGACTCGAGGATCAAGACGCCCTCTGCCTTCAGATAGCCACCTGAGCTGAGCGCGCTCTGCATAAGTCCGGTAAGCGCTGCGCGGGCCTCGGCAGAGAGCTCGCCGATCATCACGCCTTCACGGTCGCCGGGGAAGTAAGTCCAGGTCGTCCGCTCATGGTGAGAGAGCTCGAAGCTGCAGCGCTCGCGCTGCTCTTCGCTTAGCGAGGCGAGGAAGGCTCTCCCCGCGTCGTCCATCGCCTCAGCGACCGGGTCTGGTCCGCTCATCGCGGCGCAGCAGGCGAGGAGGAGGAGGGAAGAGAGAGCGAGGCGCGGATACTTCATTTTAGGGCTCCTTCGTAAGGTCGCTCGCATAGTAGCGGTCGTGTGATTGTCCTGTAGATTCTTCGTCATGCTGAGCCTCCTCGCGTCCTTCTTTATGGTTGCGCCGCCGGTCTTAGAGGAGACGCCCAACGTCGTCTTGATCCTGGTCGATGATCTCGGCTGGATGGACCTCTCGTGTCAGGGCTCTCTGGTCTACAGCACCCCGAACATTGACCGCCTCGCGATGGAGGGAGCGCGCTTTACTCAGGCCTACGCGGCAGCGGCGGTCTGCTCTCCTACGCGCGCTGCCGTTCAGACGGGCCGCTACCCGGCTCGCGTCGGCGTCACCGATTGGATCCGCGCCCGCTTCCAAGGCGGCGCATTCCCGGAGGACGGTCAGCACCCTAGCGGGCTCTATCAACCAGCGGGGGAGGCCCTCGAGGTCTCGAAGAGCCCGCTCTGGCTAGAGCTCCGCGAGATGACGATCGCAGAGTCTTTGCGAGTGAAGCAGTACCGCACGGGATACGTTGGCAAGTGGCACCTCGGGATGGATGAGCACTACCCGACAGCGCAGGGCTTCGAGCTCAATCTAGGTGGCTGCGACTATGGTCAGCCGCCGAGCTACTTTGACCCGTATGTGAGCTCGCGTCTCTCAGGGATCCCCACCCTCGCGCCGCGGTCCGAGGGGGAGTACCTCACGGATCGCGAGGCGCATGAGGCCGTAGAGTTCATCCGCGAGCGCGCGGAGGAGCCCTTCTTCCTGCAGCTCTCGAACTACGCCGTCCACACGCCCTTACAGGCGAAGCCTGCCTTGGTGAAGGAGTGGCGGGCTAAGAAGGGTGAGCGCGACTACAACGCTGTCTACGCAGCGATGCTGCAGAGCTTAGATGAGTGCGTCGGCCGAGTCCTTGATGAGCTCGACGCGCTCGGGCTCGCTGAGGAGACGCTCGTGCTCTTTACCTCAGATAACGGAGGGCTCCTTGGGCCTACGGACAACTCTCCTCTGCGCTCTGGGAAGGGCTACCCCTATGAGGGAGGTATCCGTGTCCCGCTCCTTGCTCGGTGGCCGGGCGTCATCTCTGCTGGCGCCGTCATCGATACGCCCGCTAGCTCGATAGACCTCCTGCCCACAATCACCGAGGCGTGCGCGAGCCCGCGCGGCCGTGAGCCGATCGACGGGGTGAGCCTTATGGGAGTCATGACCGGAGCAGCTGAGCTCTCAGAGCGCGCGCTCTTCTGGCACTTCCCGCACTACCGTGGCGGAGTCAAAGCGCCCTACTCGATCGTCCGCCGGGGCGACTGGAAGCTGATTAAGTACTGGGGCGAAGGCTACGAGCTCTACGACCTCAGGGAGGACCTCGGTGAGGAGCGAGACCTCGCAGCGGAGCGGCCTGAGCTCGTCCTGGAGCTCACTTGGGAGCTCGAGGCCCACCTCTTGGAGTCCCGCGCGGTGAGGCCGCGGACGCCGATGGCTCCGGGTACGGGCAAATATATGGGGCGAGAGATTGCTCAGACCATGCACTGGCTGGGCGCAGATTGGTTGATCCGTGCGACTCGAGAGGATGAGGAGCACACGAGCCGGTTCTTAGACGCGCTCTCTGTAAAGGAGGGACAAGTCATCTGCGACCTCGGCTGCGGCAACGGTTATCACTCGCTCGAGCTCGCGGAGCGAGTGGGGGAGGATGGCCTCGTGATCGGTGTCGACATACAGCCAGAGATGCTCGACCTGTTGCGGTGGCGCGCGGAGGAGTTTGGCGTCGATAACGTCGCGGTCGTTATCGGTGAGTTCGATGACCCAAGGCTGCCGCCTCAGAGCTGTGACCTCATCCTGATGGCGGACGTCTACCACGAGCTCTCGCACCCCGCGGAGGTCTTGGGTCACCTCCGGCGCGCCCTCCGCCCTGGTGGGCGAGTCGCCGCTCTAGAGTTCCGCGCCGAAGATCCTGCGGTCCCGATCAAGCCCAAGCACAAGATGTCGAAGGCGCAGGTCGTAGCCGAGTTCAGCGCGAACGGTTTTGAGCTCGTCGAGGAGTTCGATGAGCTCCCTTGGCAACACCTGCTCTTCTTCAGCGTCGCTGCTGAGTGATCAATCGCCTGAGCTGATGAGCTGCTCAGCCGCTCGAACGAGCTCTGGCGCAGCCTCGCTCATGAGCTCCTCGTATGCCGACGCCGCGCCCTCATGGCCGACGCGAGCGGCCCTGCCTAGCCAAGTGAGCGCGCCCAAGACGTCGGGTCGCTCTACGCCGCGGCCTTGAGCCAGCATCATGCCGAGGTTGTATCGGGCCTGGTGATGTCGGGCCTCAGCTGCGCGCTTGAAGAGGCGAACTGCGAGGACGTCGTCTCGCTCGCAGCCGCGGCCCTCCTTCAGCATCCAACCGAGATGATCCATCGCAGGCGCGTCGCCCTGCTCGACGGCGCAACGGAACCAAGCGACAGCGAGCTCGTCTGAGGCATCGACGCCGCGGCCGTCGCGGTAGCGCCAGCCCAAGTTGACCTGGTTCTCTACGTGCCCTGCGAGGGCTGTGCGACGGACCCAAGCGAGCTGTGACTCGCCCTCACGCTTAGGGAATCGCCGCTCTTGGGCGTCGTATGCTTTGTACGCAGCGTCCATCTCATCTGGCCAGCGGAAGCGTTGCGCAGCAGAGCGGTCGAAGCCCTCAAGGTGTGGCGCGGCTTCGCGCAGCGCTGGCTTCTTGTAGCGCCAAGCTCGATCTCCGAAGACCTCTTCACAGAGCGCAGCGACCCGCGGGTCGTACTCTCTCAGCTCAGCTCGCGTGTTGATGTGGTTGTGCTGGTTGTCGTTCTCTCGGTTCGTGTCGAACCAGGACTGGACCATCTCGGCCCAATACTCCATGCGGTTGCTCGCCGCATACGTGCCCTCCCAGAGACCCTCTCCGAGCGCTTGCCAATAGATCTTCTTTAAGCGGTCATCGAAGGTCGGGTCGGTGGTCACGAGCCCCATCTCATGCACGGCGTGTGCGAGCTCGTGGATCAAGATGTTCTCTGTTCCATATGGGTCACCGCTCAGGCAGAGGAGGTTCTCTTCACCGCAGCTCACGGCAGGCCTAGAGAAGGTCGCGCCGAGCCCGCGGGCGCGTCGATCCCAGTAGCGAGCCGGCGTCAGGTCGGAGTGCTCCGGGACATCAGTTGTGTACTCATTCACCCCCATGATCACGTAGCGGACCCCGTTATTACCCATGGCCTGAAGGATGTCGGTGCGCTCACCCATCATCTCCCCGATCAGGTGTCTCGCCTCAAGGAGCGCGTAGTCCGAGACATGACGAGAACTAACGATCGGCATGCCCCAAGCGTCGAGGTGCTTCTCATAGAATGGGGCCAGACTGAAGCGCGCGCGAAGCTCTGGTGTGGGCGCTCGGACCTCAGGGTCCACCGCTCCTTGCGCCGCGCACGCTGCTAAGATCAAGATCGCCGTGTTCATTGCCTCATCCTCGGGCCTAGGGCCTGAAGGCGCTATCAAGAAAACCAACAGCCGCTGTGTCGAACTCCCCTGACATCAACCAAGTACGTGAGTTCCTGACCGATCTCCAAGACCGCATCTGCGCTGCCCTCGAGGGCGCTGATGGAGAAGCCAGCTTTCAAGAGGACCCCCTCGAGTCTCCCACCGGTGGGCTCTCCCGCCCACGGATCTTGGAAGAGGGACCGGTCCTCGAGCGCGCCGGCGTGATGTTCTCTCACACAGTGGGTGAAGACATGCCCGCGGCAGCGAGCAAGCGCAGGCCTGAGCTCGCAGGTCGCGCCTACGAGGCAGTCTCGGTCTCGCTCATCACCCACCCGCGAAATCCCTACGCTCCTACGAGCCACATGAACGTACGCTGCTTCCTCGCCACCAAGGAGGGGGAGGAGCCGGTCTGGTGGTTCGGAGGGGGCTTCGATCTCACTCCGTACTACGGCTTCGAAGAAGACTGCGTGGCTTGGCATGAGCGCGCGCGAGACGCCGTCGGTGCAGAGCTCTACCCCAAGCTGAAGAAGACATGTGATGACTACTTCTTCTTGCCTCATCGCGGCGAGCCGCGCGGGATCGGCGGCGTCTTCTTTGACGATTGGAATGAGGGGACCTTCGAGGAGGGCTTCGGGCTCATGCGCTCGGTCGGAGAGGGCTATCTCTCTGCATACCCGCCGATCCTTGAGCGGCGAAAGGACACGCCTTATTCGGAGCGGGAGCGGGAGTGGCAGCTCGTGCGCCGCGGCCGCTATGTAGAGTTCAACCTCCTCCAAGACCGCGGGACTCTATTTGGGCTTCAGGCGGGGGGGCGCGTTGAGTGCATCCTTGGCTCGATGCCTCCGGAGGTTCGCTGGCGGTATGAGTACACCCCGACCCCTGGCAGCCCCGAGGCCGCTCTGGGAGAGCAGTTCTTGACCCCTAAGGACTGGCTCAGCGGGAATTGACCAGGGGTCTGCCCCGCGCTCCTTTACATCTGCGGACTCCCAAGGGATCCTCTCACGCGAGCGGAGCGTCCGCGCCGAGAGGCGAGTGAGGGTACGGCGCGCGCGCCAGCTCCTGGAGAGGGGGGACAGAGACCGTTTTGAAAGCCGACCTGAAGTCCACATGGAGGCTCCTCAAGCCTCACGCCCTGCCAAGGATCCCTGCGCTGCTCGGCGTTATGGTCCTCGGCGGCCTGGTCACCTTTGGGCAGAGCTTGGTCGTTCTCCTCTTGGAGCCGATATGGAACCTTGTGCTGTTTCCGCGCAAGGGCGAGGCGGCGCTCAACGCCGAACCCGGACCTATTGAGGAGCTCTTCGCTTGGATCACGAAGACGAGCGTGGAAGAGGGGATCATCCGCGGCGAGGCCAAGCAGAACGATCAGTACGCGGCGCTCTGCATCGTCGTGATCTTCTTGATCTTGGTGGCCTTCCTCACCGCTGCTGCGCAGTACCTCTATAACCAGCTGGCGAACCGCGTCTCCCTGCGGATGGTGGTCGATCTCAGGGTGAGCATCGCGAAGCACCTCATGGGGCTCGGACTCGGCTGGCATGGGAGCCGCAAGCTCGGCGACACCCTCAGCCGCGTGAGCTCTGACGTGCAGCAGACCCTCGCTGCGATCAAGGTCTGCTTCGGGGATCTCCTACAGAACGGCTACGCCACGGTCGCCTTTATGGGGGTTATGGCCTACGCGGCGCCCGAGCTCTCCGGCGCAGTGATCCTCTCTGTCGTGCTCCTCGCCTGGCCTGTCAGCAAGCTCTCCAAGCGGGTGCGTCGTCGCTCGACCAAGAGCCTGACGACTCTAGGCGCGTCCGTTCAGGTTCTGACTCAGATGTTCCAGGGGATCCGCACTGTCCGGGCCTTCGACATGGAGCGTCAAGAGGTCGAGCGCTATGAGCGCCTCAACGAGGACTACCTAGAAGACACGATGCGCATGGTGCGCGCGCAATCTTTGACCCTCGCTTGGACGACGCTCTTCAGCCACGTCGGGATCGCACTGCTGCTCTTCGTCGTCGGCTTCGGAGCGATCTGGTTCGACCTCTTCGGTGACGGCGGGAAGATGATGATCTTCTTCATGGGGAGCGCCCAGATGTACAACCACATCAAGCGCCTGACGAAGAATTGGACGATCATCGAGACCTCAGTGGGGGCGTCCGAACGCCTCTGCGCTGTGCTCGCAGAGGAGGCGGATGTCCGCGAGCGGTCGGACGCTCACAGCCTCGGTGACATCAGCGGCGCGGTCAGCGTCGAAGGCCTGCGCTTCGCATATCCGAACTCTGAGGGGCCCGCGCTCTCAGGCATCGACCTCGAGGTCAAGGCGGGGGAGACCCTCGCGCTCGTCGGTCCGAGCGGCGGCGGTAAGAGCACCTTGCTCAGCATGATCTGTCGCTTCTTCGACCCGGATGAGGGCGCCGTCCGAGTGGACGGCCACGACCTCACGGACGTTACGCTCACGTCGTGGCGTCAACAGTTCAGCTTGGTCGAGCAGGCGCCCTTCTTGTTCCACACCACGATCCGCGAGAACATCCGCTACGGGCGCCCGGACGCGACACAGGCCGAGATCGAGGCGGCGGCGGTCTCCGCCCATATACACGACTTCATCCAGACGCTGCCTGAGGGCTACGACACGGACGTGGCCGACATGGGCACGCGCCTCTCGGGTGGGCAGCGCCAGCGCATCACGATCGCCCGCGCCATCCTCAAGGGCGCGCCGCTCCTGTTCTTGGACGAGGCGACCAGCAGCCTAGACTCGGAGTCTGAGTCCGCGGTGCAAGCGGCCCTAGAGAACGTCATGCGGGACCGCACCGTCGTGGTCATCGCGCACCGATTGGCGACGATTCGAAACGCTGATCGCATCGCGGTCCTCGAGGACGGGGCGGTCACCCAGGCTGGGACGCATGCAGAGCTCATCGCCGAAGGAGGGACCTATTGCCGCCTCGTCGAGATGCAGCAGCTGGCTGGCTCTGAGGAGCGCGAGGTCGACCCTGAGCTCCCGGCCTCGACGGAGGCTTGAAGGACACCTTCGGGAGTACGGCCGGGCGGTGTTAGGCTCTGCGCCGTGACGCGAAGACACCTCAGCCTCTCTCTCTGCCTAGCGGCGCTCTTGGCGAGCGCTTGCGAGCGCCCTGTGCGCGTGGCGAACGCTGCCATGATGGCGCGACACCTCTCGCAGTGTGAGACGCTCGAGCTGGTCGCTCCGGCGGGAGAGGTCGGCGCGCGAGCTGAGCGATCGCTCTTGCGGTGGTGCGGAGTCCTTGGGATCCCCCTCGGGCGGGTCGACCCGTATAGGGGCGAGGCGAGGAACCCGCGCGTCGTCGTCGGGACCTTTGATGACCCGCTCATCGCCAGCCTCTTAGAGCCGACCGGCGTGGTGCTCGGCGATGGTGAGAGCTTCAGCTGGGTTGATCGGGAGTTCAAAGGCGCGGGCCTCGCGGTGGTCGCGACCTTCGAGGACCCGGAGCGCAGGGGGCTCCCGCTGACTGTCTTGTGCGGCAGCACGCTCTCCGCCCTCGACTCGCTCAGCCTCGACCTTCGACCTGTCGCTCGGCCGGGCGCGCGCGTCTTCCGCGGTGGCCGTCTGACGCTCTCGCTTGAGCTCGGCGCGCAGGGCGCACCGAACGAGGAGAGCATCATCGACTTTGGCGAACGCTGGAGCGAGTTCGAGGAGCAGCTGATCCCCATGGAGAGCGGAGACGACAGGCTCTCTCTCGCGCGGGTCCAAGCGCTGTCTGATGCCAGCGCCCGCGCTTGGTCAGCGCGCGCTCTCGCGACGATGACGCGTGTCGAGGCGTGGGCTGGCTCCGCTGCGCAGCGCCTCCATGTCTCGCTCACAAGTGAGCTCATGGACATCCAGCGGATGCACGGTGTCTGTGCCTTCGGTGTCTCTGAGCATGGGCGCGGGGCTGTCATCGCGGCGCTGGATCCAGCGCTGCCAGAGGAGGGGCGCAGAGCCGTCGCCGAGGCGCGCCTCGTTCAGGTGGTGGGTTTCCCGGTAACGGAGGCCGGCTGGATGCTCGAGGCCGCTTCCGTAGAAGCCGTGGACTCTTGGTGGGGCCGCCCCTTAGAGGGGTGGTGGAGCTACTTGGCGACCCAAGGGTTGATGCCGTCTCCCAACTTGATCATCACGCCAGGGGCGCTCGTGCAGCGCTCGAGCCACATCCGCACGCCCGCTCGCGCGGCCTTCTTCCGCTATATGCGTGAGACCCTCGGCGCCGAGGCGCTGGTGAGGGTCTGGAGAGGGGAGGAGGCCTACGCGCCAGACGAGGCGGACCTCTTGGACTTCCAGTCGTGGCTCTTGGAGCACACAGACCCGCAGATGGAGGCTGTTCGAACCGCTCGCGCTGCACGCCTCGCTGAGGTGAAGAGCCGCGCTCGAAGGGACGGGGTCGCGATCGACTCTCCCTTAGACACACAGCGGAGCTTCGTCGTCCCTGCGCTCGCAGAGACCTTAGATAGGGCTGGTGAGGTCGGCGTCGAGGCGCTGAGCGTTCAATGCTATTGGCTGGAGGATGGTCCCCAAGCGCGCTTCGCAGCAGGGGCTGGTCCGACGCTTAACGGGTTCGTCGAGCCGGATGCCGAGCTTGCGCACATCTTCGGGCTCGCTCACGCGCGTGGGATGCAGACCTGCATGGTCCCTGTTCAGCTCGTCTCTTCTAGCGCTGGGCGATCGGCTTGGAGACGCCGCACTGACGTGCCCGCGTGGCGAGACTACTTCGTCGACCAGCGGCGTATGCTCGAGCACGCTGGGCTCACCGCAGAGCTCATGGGTGTTGAGCTGCTCTCGCTCGGAGCCGAGCTTCGACCTGCGACGAAGACGCGGATCATGGAGGGAGACGACCTGCCGGTCGAGATCTTCGAGACGAAGCGCATCGAGTGGTCTCGGAGCATCAGCGCTGCTCGCGCGGTCTTCTCTGGAGGCCTCACCTACGGCGCGCTCTGGAAGCAAGAGCTGGAGCAGGTCGAGTTCTGGGATGAGCTCGACTTCGTAGGGCTCGTCTACTTCCCGCGGCTCGGCACGCCCTTAGGGGAGCGGCCCTCGGATCGCTCAATCCAAGGCTCCATGACAAAGGTGCTGCGCGCCCTCGTCGCCAAGGGCGACGACCTCGATCGCCCCGTCTTGCTCATGGAGGTCGGATTCCCCTCCTCGTCTCGCGCGTGGTGGGACGCAGCGCTAGGGCAAGGTGAGCTCGACATGGACGAGCAGGAGCGGCTCTACAGCGCCTTCTATGGCGCGCTCGCTACGGTGCGTGGCGAGTCTGACGCGCTCCGGGGCACCTATCTCTGGCGGTGGGAGATCGAGCCCGGCTCGGGGGGCGCGCGCGACCGCGGCTTCTCTCCGCAGGGCAAGACAGCCGAGGCGGTCCTGCAGCAGATGTATCGCTGAGCGACAGGGGCTCAAGAGGTGATCAAGCGCTGGGCTGAGGACTGGGGAGAGACTGGCGCGCAGGCGCGCCGCTATCTCATGGGCTGCGCCTTCCTAGGCGCCGCGGGAGCCCTGCCTTGGACGCTGCTCAACCTCTACCTCGACCGCCTGGGCTATACGAAGACTGAGATCGGCTCGGTCACCTCGATGCACGCATGGGGCACGATCCTCGTCGCTCTCCCTGCTGCTTACATCCTCGCGCGGCGTCGCGCCGGGCGCTTCCTCGCGACCGCGGCGTTCATCTGTGGTCTCTCGCTCTTCGCGCTCCCTTGGATGCCGAGCCTCGGCTGGTTCCGTGTGGCGGAGTTCATGGTCGGCCTCTCTTTCGCGATCCATCACATCGCGGTCGCGCCGTTCATCTATCGCCACACCGGCGAGCGCGAGCGTCAAGGTGTCTTCGCGCTCGCTGAGGCCGTCGGCACCTTGGCGAGCGTCGTCGGGAGCTTCTCAGGTGGACAGTTAGCGGATCTCCTGACGCCGATCCTCGACAGCGACTCCCTCGCGCTCGCTTGCGTCCTCTCTGGGGCGGGCTTCCTCGGACTCGCAGCCGCGATCGTCTATGCAGGGATACGAGAGGATGAGCCGGTCGTGGACGAGCGAGCGCCCAAGATCCTCGACGTCGTACGCGAGCACAGGGGCATCGCCCTGCGATTCGTCACCCCGCACATCGTCCTCGGCGTGGGCGCAGGAGCCTGTATCCCCTTCCTCTCGCTCTACTTTCGCGAGCGCTTCGGTTTGGGTGATGGGGACGTCGGGACCCTCTGGGCCGTAGGGGGCTTGATGACGGCGTGCGGATTTCTCATCGCCCCTTATGTCTCACGTCAGCTCGGGCTCGTCCGCGGCATCGTCGCGCTCGAGCTCGCCTCGATCGTGTTCTTCATCGTCCTCGCGTATACGAACAGCCTCGTGGTCGCGATCATCGCCTTCCTCTTCCGCGGCGCGCTCATGAACTCTGGTCACCCTCTGTTCATGAACCTCGTGATGAAGGTGGCGCCAGAGGGCGCGAAAGAGTTTCAGAACGGCATGCAATCCATGGCATGGAGCGTCGGGTGGGTGCTTGGGCCCGTCGTAGGGGGCGCGATCCTAGACAGCACAGGGAACGACTACTCAGTCCTCATGCTGACCACGGTCGGCTTCTACACCGTCTCTAGCGTGCTCACATACGTCCTGCTCCTGCCCCTAGAGCGGAGACACGGTGAAGAGGTGAAGGCTTAGAGCTAGATTAGTGTCGTGAACGCGGAGACGCAGGGGACAGGAGCGGAGGTCACGACGATCAGCGGCGTCGGCCCGGCGCGGGCAGGGCTCTTAGCGGAGCTAGGGGTACGCACGATCCGAGATCTGTTGCTCCTCGCTCCGCAAGGTCTAGAGAGCACTGGGGTCCGAGCCAGCTGCGCCGAGGCGGTCGGGATGGTCGGGGCCGTAGTCCAGATCACTGGCCGGGTAGAGCGCACGCGATTCTTCCGCCGAGGTGGTAGGCAGAGCGTGTTCACCGCCTATATCGCGGACGAGAGCGGCGTGATCGAAGCCCATTGGTTCAACCAGTCATGGCTCCGAGAGACGCTCGTGAAGGACGCCGTCGTCACGGTGGCAGGCCGCATAGGGGTCACGAAAAAGGGGAAGCCATCGCTGGTCGTGCCACGTATCGGCACCGAGGAGAAGCCCCTCCCTGCGCCGGGCGGGTGGGAGCCTCGCTATCAGACCGTCGATGGGATCGGGCAGGGGCTCCTGCGGGGGCTCTGCCGTGGCACGCTCGAGCTGGCGACAGACTTAGAGGACCGAGCTCCGTTAGCGCTCCTCGAAGAGCTCGGTCTGCCTAGGCTCTCGGAGACGCCCCGCGCGCTCCATGAGCCTCGCGACCCCGAGGAGTTCACCGCGGCGCGTCGAAGGATCGCGCTGGAGGGCTGCCTCGCGATGCAGGCGCGGCTGCAACAAAGCGGAGACCCTGAGCGTGGAGCCGCGCTCCCGATTGAGACGAGCGATCGTGAGCACGAAGCGCTCCAAGCGCTGCTGCCTTTCCGCCTGACGGCTGACCAAGCGCGGGTTGTGGAAGAGCTTCGCGTAGACCTCTCTGCGCGCCGCCCGATGCGGAGGCTCCTCCAAGGTGACGTCGGTACGGGTAAGACCGCTGTGGCGTTCTATGCCTGCGTCGCTGCCGCCCGCGCTGGGGCTCAGGCAGTGCTCGCGGCGCCGACAGAGCTCCTAGCAGAGCAGCATTACGCTGTCCTCGCGCCGCTCTTTGAGGCAGCCGGGGTGAAGACATGCCTCCTGACAGGCTCGACCCCTGCGCGTGAGCGGAAGAGGGTGCTGCGCGGCTTAGAGAGGGGGGAGCTGCAGGTCGCGATCGGCACACACGCGCTCTTCTCGGAGAAGGTCCGCTGCGCGCGCCTCGCCGTGGCTGTCATTGATGAGCAGCATCGCTTCGGCGTCGCCCAACGCACGCGCCTCTTAGAGAAGGGCCCTGGGGTTCACGTCTTGTTGACCACCGCGACGCCGATCCCTCGCACCCTCGCGCTCTCGCTCTACGGTGACCTAGAGGTCAGCGTGCTCAAGGAGCGCCCGCCGGGCCGTGGAAAGGTGACGACTCGCTGGTTGAAGAAGCGCGACGGGGAGCGCCTCTTGGGCTTCCTCTCAGAGCGACTCGCGGCGGGAGAGCAGGTGTTTTGGGTCGTCCCACGGATCGAGCAAGGGAGCGAGGAGCGCGGCGCCATCGAGGCTCACGCGCGTCTCTCTACCTCAGTCCTCTCTGATCACGGCGTCATTTTGGTGCACGGGGCGCTGGACACGGAGCTGCGCCAAGAGCGCCTCGCGGCCTTCCGCAAAGGGAGCGCGAAGGTCTTAGTAGGCACGACGGTCATCGAGGTCGGAGTGGACGTCCCGGCCGCGACGGTGCTCGTCGTAGAGGGCGCGGAGCGGCTCGGTCTAGCTCAGCTACATCAGCTACGCGGTCGCGTCGGGCGCGGCAGCCGAGACGGCTGGTGTCTGCTTTTTGGCAAGTCTTCGGCGGCAGAGCGCTTCGAGCTCTTGGAGCAGACGGACGACGGCTTTGAGATCGCAGAGGAGGACTTGAGGCGCCGCGGCATGGGGGAGCTGGACGGCCTGCGCCAGTCTGGAGGCGCCTTAGACCCAGAGGAAGACCTCGACCTCGCGCTGGCAGCCCGAGACGCTATCGCTGGAGATCCTGCGCTGAGGGCCGCATATCAAGCAGACACGACGCGGCTTGGGAGAGAGCTATCCCCCTGACTTCGCCCAAGGCCTCTCGGGACGTAGGATTCCATCAGTGAGCAAGACCCGAAAGCTCCTCTTCGTCAGCCAGCAAGCGCCGTGGCCGCTGGACTCCGGCGGCAACCTGCGCACGTATCACTTGCTGCGCGCGCTCAAAGAGCGCTTTGAGGTAACCCTCGTGTCGACGGATCCAGGCGGCGACGCGGCCTCATGGCTCGCGGAGGTCGCCGCAGAGGTGGTGCTCGTTCCCGCGATGAATAAGGCCAGCGTTTTTGGGCGCGCTGGGAGCTTGCTGAAGAGCCTCTTCACCGCTGAGCCGGTGCTCCTAGCGCACAACAAGAGCGAAGCCCTAGACACTGTCTGCCGCGAGCGCCTCGCGAGCGGCGAGTACAGCGCGCTGCACCTAAACCACCTCGACACGACCCCATACGCGCGGCACTCCAAAGGCGTCCCTGTCGTGATCGACACTCACAATGTCCTGACGGAGTATGCCGAGCGCAGGAGCGAGCACGAGTCGGGCTGGTTCGGCCGCTTGCTGTGGGGGAGAGAGGCGCGCCTCTTGAAGACGCGCGAGCCGCTAGAGCTCTCGCTGTGTCAGCGGGTCATCGCGTGCTCCTCGCGAGAGCGGGAGGCCTTCCTCTCTATGGAGCCCGCCCTCGAGGTCCGCGTTGTCCCCAACGGCGCAGACATCAACGCTGTCACTCCCGTCGCAGATCCTGCGGCAAACCCTCCGAGGCTCCTCTTTGTGGGGGACCTCGCATATGGCCCTAACCGCGACGCGGCCCTCTCATTTGCCCGCGATGTCTTGCCTCGAGTACGCAAGGTCGTGCCCAGCGCAGTCTTCAGAGTCGTCGGCAAAGATCCAGGCGCAGAGCTCCGTGGGATAGAGGGGGTCGAGGCCACGGGCTTCGTAGAGAGCTTGCGCCCAGAGCTCGAGGGAGCTCGGGCCTTCGTCTGCCCGATCCGTTATGGCTCTGGGACACGCCTCAAGCTCTTTGAGGCCTTCGCTGCTGGGTTGCCCGTAGTCTCGACCAGCTTAGGAGCAGAAGGGATCGAGTACGTGGACGGGGAGCATCTCCGGATCGCTGACACTCCCGCTGAACAGGCAGGTGCGGTCATGGAGCTCCTCGAGGACGACTCCCAAGCGCGGCAGCTGGGACGCGCAGGCAGGGGCCTCGCGATCGAGCGCTACGACTGGGTACAGCTGGGTCGTGAGCTCGTCGACATCTACACAGAGCTCATCGAGATCACGGGGCGCTGAGGGGTAAGCACGCCACTCGCCTTGTCTTTTTGGCGTGAAGTGAGCCGATCAGCCCGTTTGATCGGCCGGTCCCGTATCCTGTCGCGGCGGCAGAGATATGTATCTCGACCGCTCATCACGGACATGAAGCAGAAGAAGCTCCTCTACGCCTTGGCGGCCTTCGTTCTCAGCGCGGCTCCTGCCGCCGCGCAGCTCGACCTCCCGGATCGGGCTGGGCGTGTAGCGCCTGTCACGCCAGCGCCGGCTCCTTCGCCTGAGGTGCCCTCCGCCCCGGACCTCCCGTCTTTCTCCGGCTCCTTGTCAGAGCAGACGCAGGTCATCCTCGAAGAGCTCTCCAAGTCACCGAGCGCGTCTATGCGTGCTCAGGCGCTCCTCAACTTGAAGGGGATGGGAGAAGAAGCCATCCGAGCAGGGTATGTCGCGCTCCGCGACGAGCGCCCCGCGCTGATTCAATTTGGCGCTGAGATCCTGCTGGAGAGCGGGCGCGGCGCGGAGATCGAACGCGTGGCGCGGCGATTGAGGGACCCGCTCCCAGGTCGCATCGGACCGAGCATCCTCGACCGGCTGGTCGAGGTCGACCCCGTCCACGCCTCGCCGAGGCTGCTCTGCGAGCTCTTGGATCACCCCAAGGGCGCGATGAGGCAGGCGGCGTCCAAGCACCTAGAGGCCCACCGATCGCTGGAGCTCCTCCCGCCGCTCTCTGCCTTACTCCAGTCGAAGCGCAGCTCGACGCGGACCGCGGCTTTGGATCTCATCGCCCAGATCGAGGGCCCCGCGAGCGTCGATCTATTGCTCGGACACCTCGCCGACAACTCGCCCACTGTCTGCGGCAGAGTCCTCGACCACCTCGCACGCTCAACGGATGAGCGCCTCGATGTAGAGCTTTTACGCCGCGCCTTTAACGACCGCTGGATTCTGCGCCCTTCAGCCTATGCGCTCTTAGCTGTCATGGATCGTGAGGATCTCGAGAGTCGCGCGATCCTGGACGAGCGTCACGCGCCCTCGTTGCTATCAGGCCTCGATTCAAACGACCCCCTCGTACGTGGGACCTGTGCTGCAGCTCTCGCTGGGATCGGCTTCCGCAGCGAGGACAGCGAGGCGACCAGCTGGGTCGACGATATCGTCCCGCTTCACCTCGTCGCCTCGGTCTCAGGGGCCTCCTTTCACACGGACTACGGCTCGCTACAGCCTCGTGCGATGCGAAGGATCGAGCTCATCACCGGCGAGCGAATTGGCACGGACGGCGGCGAGTGGGTCGACTGGTGGGCCGCTCACCGCGGGAACTTCCGCGCCCTCCGCGCGAGCTTCCCGGTCGAGCTTCATGAGGTCTCGCGGATGGTCATCCGTTACCGCGACAAATCCGGCGCTTACTCGATCGCAGGCTTCGACGCCCCCGCTCCTCGCGGACCGGAGGAGCGGGTCCTTATCGGAGCGACGCAGATGGCGGACCTCGTCGCAGAGCTGCGCGGCTTTGGAGTGCTCTCCGCTGCGCGTCTCCCCGGTGTGCGTGGGAAGCGGTCTGAGTCAGAGCGAGAGCTCACGCTCAGGGTCCTCGATCGAGAGAAGCGCTTCCTCTTTGGCGAGGGCGCTGACGAGGCTTGGTTCACTGAGGTGATGTCGGCGCTCGAACAGAAGCGTGAGCGTCAGCGTTGGCAGCTCTTCGCTCCGCAGCCTGAGGGGGAGCGAGGACCTTGGGAGGCTGAGGCGCTCTGGTGGGATGGTGAGAGAGACGAGCAAGCTCGCGCTGAGCGAATGAAGCGCTTGCTGATAACGCACTTACAAGCGGCTCCGCCCTCCCAGCGACAGCTCGGTTTGGAGGAGCTTGAGCGCGTCCTAGGCGTAGAGGGCGTCGCCAAAATGGCAGACCTCGAGCCCCTCCTCACCCTCATCTCTGAGGAGTCCTTCTATACCGACCGCTGCAGTCGCCTCGTCGACCTCGTAAGGGGACTCTTGGTGGGGGACTCCGCTTCAGCGCTCCGGGCTCGTGAGCGCTTGATCAGCATCCTTGTAGAGCGGTTCGGTGACCGTGGCGCTACCTCTGTGGCAGCGGTTATTGCTGACTGCAGCGCATCGCAGCGCTTGGGTATGGCCGCCGATGAACGCCCGCTCGTCCGGGCCCTCCTCGCGCTGAACTTCCGAGGTAGCGAGCTCCCTGAGGAGCGCGCTGTGCTGCTCGCGCTCTTAGAGGATGAGGACAGCACCGTGGAGGCTGCCGCGGTCTCCTCCTTGGGGTACGCGCGCCTTGAGGGAGCACGGACTGAGCTGCTGTTACGCGCGCGCTTCGGCGAGGGCGCAGTCCGATTGGCCGCCCTCGAGGCCATCGGCCGCCTAGGCGGGGAAGGTGTCAGGCAAGCCCTCGTGTCCGGCCTCGCTGAGCGAGCTGAGGAGGTTCAGCTCTCTGCCCTAAAGGGCCTCTCTCACCTCGCTGATCCTGAGTCGATCACGCTCTTTGTCTCGTATCTGCAGCGAGGGGAAGACTCAGAGCTATATGAGGTCGCCTTGGATGCGCTGAGGAGCTTCGGCGCAGAGGCTCACCCAGCGCTCTTACGTGTCGCGGAGTCGTCGGTGCACAAGGCGCGTCGGGAGGCTGGGCTCATCCTCTCGAAAGCTTGCGTTGGAGCGGTCGCTGAACCACTCGCAGTCCTCTTAGCAGGGGGATCGGACCCCGTCATCTCGCGTGAGCTCGCCATCTTGACCTGCTTTGACCTTCGTAAGGCAGAGCAGCCTGCGGCTGAATACCTCTCTTGGCTGCGCTCGCAGAGCGACAAGGACGCCTGGCGTTGGTTCGTTGATGCGACCGCGCGCCGAGAGCTAACGTGCCCTGATCGCGCTGCCTTCAGAGGGGAGGGGAGCCGTGAGGCCTCCGAGTTCCTCCTCCAAGTGATCGAGCGCTGCGAGCCGTACTTGGCAGAGCGCGCGCGGCGTGAGCTGGAGCGCATGCTCGGCGGCGACCTCGTGGACTTTCCCGGAGACAGCGCTGGACTCGAGCGCTGGCTGGAGTCAGCGCGGGTGCTCGTCGAGCGCGTCCACGCTGAGTCCGGAGGCGGAGAGTGAATCGCGCGCGGTCGCAGCGCGCGATCATGCTGATCTTCGTCGGAGTCGTCTTCGGGGGCTTCGCCTTCGTCCCATCTTTGCGTGAGCCCGTCCGTGACGTGCTCCGAGAGGCCGTGGGCTTCCGTCGCGTCGAGCAATATTCGAATGAGATCCAGGCAGCAGCGCTCGAGCAGAGCCTAGAGCCCGCCTTGATCGCAGCGATCGTGTATGTCGAGAGCACCGGGAGGCTCTCTGTCGTCAGCGAGGCAGGAGCGATGGGGTTGATGCAGCTCATGCCGGCTGCCGCGAGCGACGCGGCGAAGGCTCTCGGGCTCCCCGAGCCTACGCCTGAAGAGCTCCTCTCTGATGCAGCCCTCAACCTCCGGCTGGGCGCGAGGCACTTGGCGTGGACGCTCGATGCGGAGGGCGAGGACTTAGAGCGCGCGCTGGTCGCTTACAACACAGGGCGGGGGAGGCTCGGCCGTTGGATCGACGAGCAAGGCAGCTACGCGCTCTGGCGAAAACGTGCTCTTGCGCGTGGAAACAGCCCTACCTTGGCGTATGCGTGGCGTGTGCTGTCCTACCGAGATACCTTCCGGACTCGCAGTCCCTTCCGCGAGGGGCTCCCCACACCATCTGAGTTGAAAGATGCCTGATCTCCGCCGCTGGTGGCTCGCACCCCTCCTCCTCCTCCTAAGTGTGCCCGCCTTCTCTCTTCAGGGTGACGGAGGAGTTGAGGAGTCGTCCGTAGTCGTCGCCTCAGAGAGCGATCCGAGGGGGGTGATCTCCAACTTCCTCTCTGGGATGAAGGCCTACAACCAGAGTGAGTTCCTCGACTCCTCGGAGCACGCCCGAGCGCTCGCGGCCTTCGGAGCGGGGGCGCAGCGGAAGGACGCTGAGGGGGTCGCGAACGAGCTCTACTCTGTGCTCAACCGTACGACGCTCATTGATATCAACGAGTTCCCAGCAGCTGGTGACGCTGCGCTCGCCGATGGACGCTGGGTCTGGGCGCAGAGCCCGCCCTCGGATCCTGACATGGAGGTTGTGCTCGTCTTCACCAAGCAGGGGGATGGTTGGGCGCTCGCAGGAGAGACGCTAGAGAACGTCGCGTCTTGGTACTCCGCCCTGAAAGATCAGCCGCCGGTAGGAGAGTTTCTGGACGACCTGCCCTTTTTAGATCGCAAGCGCTGGGAGTTCCGAAACAGCCTCCCTCAGGGCATGCGGGCAGAGACCTTCATCCTCGAGAACTGGCAGTGGCTCGGGATCTTGGCCCTCGTATTCCTCGGCGTCTTAGCAGAGCGCTTCGTCTCGGCTTTGATCGCGCGGATGACACGACGCGCTGCCGGGAAGGTCTCTATTGACGAAGAGATCTTCGGCAACTTCAGGCGCCCCTTTGGGCTCCTCACGATCTCCGCGACCTTCCGTTGGACCCTCCCGCTGATAGGGCTTGAGCCCGAGTATCACCGCGTCCTGCTCTTCGCGGCAGGCTTCGTGCTCGCGGTGTCAGGGGTCTGGACAGCTTACCGCGTGGTTGACGTCGTCTGCTCCTACCTGAACAGCAAGGCAGCGCTCACCGAGAACACCTTCGACGACATGCTCGTCCCGCTCCTTGAGCGGACGATGAAGATCCTGATCACGATCGTGGGTCTGGTGTACGTCGCGAGCCTCCTCTCAGGTGATCTCTACGGGATCATCGCGGGCCTCTCGATCGGCTCTTTGGCTGTCGGCTTCGCTGCGAAGGACTCGATCGAGAACCTCTTCGGGACCTTCACGGTCTTGCTCGACAAACCCTTCGCCCTCGGTGATTACGTCTCAGTGGGCTCGGTGGAGGGCTCAGTCGAGAAGGTGGGCTTCCGCTCGACGCGGGTACGCACCTCCTATCACTCGCTGATCACTGTCCCGAACAGCCGCTTCATCAACTCCGACGTCGACAACTTCGGTGCGCGCCAATATCGGCGCATCAAGACCACGCTCGGCCTGACCTATGACACGCCGGCCACGAAGCTCGAGGCCTTCTGCGAGGGGGTTCGTGAGCTCATCAGGCGCCATCCGCACACGCGTAAGGACTCCTTCCATGTCTACGTACACGAGTTCGGCCCCAACTCCATCGACGTGCTTCTTCAATGCCACATCGCGACGACGGATCGCTCGGTCGAGCTCCAGGAGCGTCAGCGCCTCTACCTCGACATTTTGAAGCTCGCTGAGGCTCTGAAGGTGGAGTTCGCGTTCCCGACGCAAACGGTCCACATGATGAAGCCGGAGGATGCTCCAGATCACTCAGACGCACCGGCCTCTAGCGAGGCTGCTGGGGCACGGGGCCGAGAGCTGGCGCAGGGGCTCACCCCAGAGGCCTGATCCTGGCTGAAGCTGCGCCTCGGCGTGGCCTGAGTTGAGGTGCCCGCTAACATGGCAGGCCTCGCAGCGTAGCCTGAAGCACGCCTAGGCACTGAAGACCCATATCCAGATGACCACAGATCCCACCCCGACCTCATCTTCGACTGCGGCCAGCGACGAGCTCAGCGAGCGCTGCGCTTGGCTAGGGGACCTGCGCGCCTCGCTCGGAGAGGTGATCGTCGGCCAAACCAGCCTCGTTGACTCTCTCCTCGTCGCCCTCATGACCGGCGGGCATGTGCTCTTAGAGGGTGTCCCAGGCCTCGCGAAGTCTCTCGCTGTCTCAAGCCTCGCGAACGCGGTCGGGGGGAGCTTCACTCGGCTCCAGTTCACCCCTGACCTGCTGCCCTCCGACCTCGTCGGGACAGAGATCTACAACGCAAAGGACGGAACCTTCAGCGTGAGGAAGGGCCCTGTCTTCGTGAACTTCTGCCTCGCAGACGAGATCAACCGTGCTCCGGCCAAGGTTCAGTCAGCGCTGCTTGAGGCGATGCAGGAACGGCAGGTCTCCATCGGCGGTGAGACGCACGCGCTCCCGACACCCTTCCTGGTCCTCGCGACTCAGAACCCGTTAGAGCAAGAGGGGACCTATCCGCTCCCCGAAGCCCAGCTCGACCGCTTCGCGCTGAAGGTCGTAGTCGATTATCCGAACCGTGAGGAAGAGGCGCTGATCCTAGAGCGGATGGCGAACACAAAGCAGGTGCAGGCAGCGCGTGAGGTCGTGAGTCTCGCGCAGGTGGAGGAGGCCAGGAGCCTCGTCGACCACGTCACCCTCGATCCACGACTCGCTCAATATCTAGTCGACTTAGTCTTCGCCACTCGCGACCCGGAGGCGGCGAACATGCCTGAGCTTGCGAGTCGCATCCAGTACGGCGGCAGCCCACGCGCCACGATCTGGCTCGCCCTCTGCTCGCGCGCGCACGCACTGATCAGCGGCCGTAGCTTTGTCACGCCTACAGATATCAAGAGCGTGGCGACGGAGGTCCTCCGACACCGCGTCGTCCCGACCTATGAGGCGGAGGCCGAGGGTCTCGATTCGGACGCCCTCGTCGCTCGCGTTCTCGAGACGGTGCCCGTCCCCTAGACCCCTCAGCGTCGGCTCAGTGGAAGCTAGAGAGCGCAATGCAGCGGTCCTCTCACCGGAGCTCTTGGCTCGGGTGCACCAGATCCACATCCGGACACACAGGCTCGTCTCGACGGCTCTCGCGGGCGGCTACCGCTCGACCTTTCGAGGCTCCGGCCTCGAGTTTGAGGAGGTGCGCCCCTACATGCCGGGAGACGACGTGCGCTCGATCGACTGGAACGTGACGGCGCGTGCTGGAGAGGCTTATGTGAAGTCCTTCCGCGAAGAGCGTGAGCTGACCTTGAACCTCGTCGTAGACACCGGCGCCACGATGGACTTTGGAAGCCAAGGCTGGTCAAAGCGTGAGGCTGCCGCGCAGCTCTCTTGCCTCTTGGCCTTCGTCGCCATGCGGCACTCCGATCGTGTCGGGCTCTCTCTCTTTGGCGCTGAGCCTGGCGCACACATGCGCGCTGATAAGGGGCGCGGTCACGCGCTCCGCCTCGTGCGCGAGGTCCTCACCGCGCCTAAAGCGAGCGAGCGCACAGACCTCCTCGCTGTGCTCCAGCAAGCGAACCGCGCGCTCCGCGGTCGCAGCGTGCTGTTCCTGGTCAGTGACTTCCTCTGTCTCCTCCACGGGGAGAGCGAAGAGTGCGTCGATGAGCTCTCGCGGCTCGCTCGCACACATGACGTGATCGCGGTCCGCGTCGTAGACCCTCTAGAGGAGGAGCTCCCCCCTGCAGGCCTCGTGCGCCTCGCGCCTATCGCGGGTGGAGGGCAGCGAGAGCTCGACGCTTCAGCGGTCGCTGTGCGTGAGCGATGGCGGGATGAGGCGACAGAGCGTCGCGAGAAGATCGAGGAGCTCTTGGGGCGCGCGCGGGTCGATCTCTTCTCGATCCCCACGGTCGGCGACCTAGGCGAACCAGTCCAAGAGTTCTTCCGCAGGCGACAAGCGCGCCGGGGAGGAGGGGCGTGATGAGCCTGTGCTTGCTCCTCTGTGTAGCGGCAGACCTCCAGGTCTTGGTCGCTGATGAGACCTTCGAGATCGGCCAGCCGATCCATTGTGAGGTCGCGCTCGACGAGCTCGACGTGGGAGGGGACGCGCTCGAGCTCGACAGCTTCGATCCCGATCTCGCTTGGTTCGTGGCGGAGGCTCCGGCTGTTCACCGCAGCGCCGAGGGCGCGCGCTCGCTCCGCTGGACCGTCTTCGCGCTCGAGCCTGACCCCGGCCCTCTCCCGACGCCGAGCCTCTCACTCGATGGCGAGGCGCTGACCTTCGATGCGCCCAGCATCTCAGTCGCGGCGGCCCTCGACCCGGGTGAGGACTCGCCGCGCCCAGCGCGGGGCTTCTACATTCCTGAGCTGGAAGGGACGGGGACCTCAGCGCTCCCGCTCATACTCTCCGCGCTCGTGGCGCTCGCGGCGGGGCTGATCGGTTGGCGCGCGCTGGCGCGACGCGCCGCTGACGCGCCGGAGGCTCCGACTCTCGCGACACGCTTCGCCGCGCTCTCGCGCCCGATGGATGGCGATGACCCGAGCGTCGGGGACTGGCACGGCGAGCTCGCGCACCTCTTACGCGCAGCGCACGGAGACGATCAGTCTGGTTGGAGCGACGAAGAGTGGGTCGAGCGGGCTGAGCTCAGCGCGGAGCAGCGAGCGGAGCTTCGATCGCTCTTTGAGGTCTGTGCCGCTGTGCGTTACGGCGGCGCACGGCCGACGCGCTTCGCCATCGAAGAGACCCTCGCTCGCGCCC
Source organism: Planctomycetota bacterium (assembly GCA_022446815.1). Lineage (GTDB taxonomy): Bacteria > Planctomycetota > UBA1135 > UBA1135 > JAKVCE01. Next base: position 57,481 of record JAKVCD010000019.1, on the reverse strand, counting down.
GCGCGCTCATGGGCAGCGCGGAGGAGGTGGCAGCATGAGCGCTCAACAAGCAGAGGCCACCGTGCAGTCTGCTGCAGAGGAGGGCCTGAAGCTCTGGGGGAACATCTCCCTCGCAGACCCGTGGTTCTTAGCCCTCCTGCCGCTCCTGCTCCTCTACTTTCTCTTGCGCGCGCGCAGCGGCGGAGGGGTCGCGGGGCGCGTGCCGGCGCTGCCCACTCAGCGTGTGTTGAGTCTGCGGCAGCGAGTCAGCTGGCTCCCGAGCGTGCTGAACTGCTCTGCTGTGGTCCTCGTCGTTGTTGCGCTCGCGCGTCCCCTCGAAGGCGACGTAGAGACCAGCACTGAGACCGAGGGAGTGGACATCGCCCTCGTCCTAGATCGCTCGAGCTCGATGGAGGCTGATGACCTCGAGCCCGGTCGCACCCGCCTGGACGTGGTGAAGGAGGTCGTCGCAGACTTCGCTGAGCGTCGCATGACTGATGAAGAGGGGGCGAGCGATAATGTCGCGCTCTTCTCCTTCGCTCGCTTTCCAAGCCAGCTCTGTCCCTTCACCCTCGACGTCGACGCGATTCGAGGCTTCCTCGGTGAGGTCGAGCTCGTACGCCATCGTGAAGAGGACGGCACAGGGATCGGGATCGCCCTCGCTAAGGCTGTCGCTGTGCTGCGAGAGTCGGAGGCAGAGTCGAAGGTCGTGGTGCTGCTCACCGATGGTGAGGACAACTTGCCCATGATCACACCGAGTGAGGCCGGTGAGATGGCGGCTGAAGAGGGGATCCGCGTCTACACGGTCTTCGCGGGTCGATACGTCTTCGATCCCTTCGGGCGCCGCATCTCTTCTGAGCAGCTGAAGAATTCGGACCTCAAGCGCATCGCCGATCTCACGGACGGGCGCTTCTTCCGCGCCCGTGATCGGGAGGGTCTCGAGGCGGCCTACGCTGAGATCGAGGCGCTCGAGAAGACGCCGCTGGAGGAGCAGCGCTTCGTCGAGCACTACGACCTCTACTTCAACTTCCTCATTTGGGCCTTCATCGCCTGGATCCTCGGTTGGGCCTCGGAGTTCACGTGGGCGAGGAGGTTGCCGTGAGCGCTGGCTTCGAGCTCCTGCGGCCCTGGGCTACGCCGCTGCTCATCTTCGCAGCGGTCCTCGGCGTGCTCGGGGTCAGCTCACTGGTTTGGCGGACTCGCGCGCGCGCGCGCCTCGTGAGCGAGCGCCACCTGCGTCGCTTCCTCCCTGACTTCTCTCTCGGTCGCGCGCGACTGAGGGTGGTCCTAGCGACGATCGGTGCCTTAGGCATGGGGCTCGCGCTGCTCGGTCCTGTGCGCGGCTACACGCTGCGCGAGGTGCAGCGCAAAGGGGTGGACCTCGTGCTCTGCTTGGATACCTCACGATCCATGTGGGTGAAGGACCTCAAGCCTGATCGGCTCTCACGCGCGCAGCGCGAGATGCGTGGGCTGCTCGAGCTCCTCGATGGAGATCGCGTCGGCGTCATCGCCTTCAGCGGTGACGCGCGCTTAGTCGCACCCTTGACTCATGATCGGCAGACCTTGACGCACTTTGTCGAGACGCTCTCACCCAAGGACAACCTGCGTGGCGGCACCCACGTGGGTGGCGCGCTCGACCGTGCGCTCGAGCTCTTCGACGGGAGGACTGGCTCGCACGAGGCCATCTGCCTCTTGACGGATGGTGAGGACCTTGAGGGCGGCGGGCTCGAAGCTGCGAAGCTGGCCGCAGAGCGAGGTATCCGTGTCTACGTGGTCGGGATGGGGACCCGAGACGGCGGCAAGATCCCGCTGGGGGGTGGCTTCGTTCGTGACGAGACCGGAGAAGAGGTCGTCTCGGCCCTCAATGACGAGACGCTGCGAGCGATCGCTGAGGCCACCGGCGGCGAGTATCTCTCAGCCGAGACCTCACCTTTCCCTCTCGAAGAGCTCTATGAGAAGCGCATCTCGAAGTTGGACGCGCGTGACCTCTGGGCGGGCAAGGTGCGGGTTCCGCACGATCGCTACCAATGGCCCCTCGTGATCGCTCTCGCGTGCATGGTTACGGGCTTCGGAATGCGTGAGCGTCGCAAGGCGTCCGGAGGGGAGCGATGATCTCTCTCCTCTTTGCCTCGCTCTTGCTTTCCCTTGAGGGAGAGCGCGCAGATTCACGGGCGGCGCTGCTTGAGGTCGTACGTGAGGTCTCTTCGCTCTGTGAGGCGGAGGAGTTTGAAGCCGCGCGAGCGCGTCTAGACGCACACGAGGAGGCGGTGGCCTCTCTTGAGCCGATGAGCTGGCTTGAACGTTTGCAGGGCGGCGCGGTCGCGAGCTTTGAAGACCGAGCGCTCCAGATCCACGCGCGCGCTGTGATGGAGATGCAGGCGGGCGAACTTGAAGATGCTGTGGAGGCGTTTGAGGTCGCGCGCGCTCAAGCGGGCCCCGGTAAGCTCCGGCAGGACGCGACCTACGATCTTGGCGTTCTCTTCTTGGGTGAGGGGGAGCGCTTCCGAGCCTTGATCCCTGAGATCAACGGAACGCAAGCTGGCCCGTCCCCTGCGCCTGCTGACGCCGAGGAGGCTCCGGACCCGCTCGAGGAGGCGCGCAAGCGCTACCTCAAGGCACGGGAGTGGTTCGCGGAGCGGTTGATGCTGGACTGGAGGGACGTAGACACACGCGCTAACGCAGAGCTGGTGCAGCGACGCCTGCGAGAGCTTGATGAGATCGAGCGCCAGCGTGAGGAGGAAGAGCAGCAGGATCAGGAAGAACAGCGAGAGGGAGAGGACCCCCAAGAGAGCGATGAAGAGGGCGATGAGTCCTCTGAAGACGACCAGCAAGAGGGCGAAGAGACCCCTGAGGACGCAGAGGGTGAGCGCGAGCCGCAGGAGCCTGAAGGGGAGGAGCAGGAGCCAGAAGAGCAGCAGGCAGAGGAGGAGGAGCCGGAGGTCGAGCCCGAAGAAGTGCACCTCACTCAAGAGGAGATGCAGCGACTCCTAGAGGCTCTACGAGAGATAGAGGAAGAAGGCGAGAAGGTGCAGGAGGCTCTCCAGCGCATCGGACGTCAGAATGTGGACCGAGACTGGTGATGAAGAATCTCTACATAGCCCTCGTCGCGATCATCGCGTTGGCGAGCTCTCCTGAGGTGCAGGCCCAGAAGGGCGAGCCTGTTGTGAGCGCTCAGCTGCAAACCGGACTTGTGAAGCTCGGCTCTCAAGCTGTCGCTCAAGTCACAGTGGAGGGGACGACGCAGGCGCTCTTGAGAGAGGTCGCGCCCGTCGATGGGCTCGACTTCGTCGGTGCGACGGGCCCCAAGCGGTCTGTGTTCGAGTCCATCACGCGCGGGCGCAGGGTGCGCTCAGAGACCCTGTCTTGGACATTACACTGGCGGCCTGAGCGCGAAGGTTCCTTCGAGATCCCGCCGCTCACGCTGGAGGTCGATGGGCAGGAGGTTCAGACGCAGGGGATGAGCTTGCGAGTCGTGGAGGACTTCCAAGGTCAGAACCTCGGATACCTCGAGTGGATCGACGCGCCGACGAAGGTCTATGAGGGGGAGCCCTTTGAGGTCACCTTGCGCTTCGGCTGGGACTGGGCGATGACTCGCTTCAATCACGCCAACCTGATCCTGCCCTGGTGGGGCCGCCTGCCTGGGACCCTTGAGGTAGAGACCAAGCCGAGCGCGGGCCAGCGTCAGCTCGACATCTCCTTAAATGACAGCGGCGTTGTCCGTGTGCGTGAGCTGGGACGAAAGACGATCGAGGAGCGCGACCTCCGCCTCTTCGAGCTCAAGCGCACATACGTCTCGACGCGTACAGGGAGCCTCTCGTTTCCAGCGAGTCACTTCGAGTTCGGGCGCGTCGATCGCGGCTTCTTTGAGAGCCGCCGAGAGATCTACTACGTCGCCTGGCCTGCTCTGGAGATGGAGATCGTGGCCCTCCCAGAGGAGGGGCGGCCCTTCGATTTCTCCGGGGGAGTCGGTCGCTTCAGCGCGCGCTCTTCAGTGGACCGCCGCAGCCTAGACCTCGGTGAGTCGCTCAAGCTCTCTATCGAGTGGACTGGTACTGGCAACTTGGAGTTCTTCGAGGCGCCGGACCTCGGGCGTGAGGATGCCTTCGCCGGTTTCAGAACATACGGCGCGACGGACCGCTTCAGCGGAGATCGCCGTGTCGTGGTCTACGATTTAGCGCCGAAGAACGCCGATGTGAGCGAGCTGCCTCCTGTGCGCTTGAACATCTTTGACCCTTCGAAAGGGGAGTACACAGAGGTCGAGACGAATCCTATCCCGATCCGAGTTCGGGTCCCTGAGGGGCTCGTGGGGCTGGAGCTAGAGGGCGCAGGGGAGGTCATCGGGCTAGACCTTCGCGACATCAAGACCGCGTCTGTGGGAAGCGATGGAGCTGGTGCACCGCGCGACCTCATGCTCCTCGGGCTCCCGTTGGCGACGATCGCTGGTTGGGTCGCGCTGCGGCGCAGCGTGCGTAGGCGGGGTGATCCTGCCAGCGCGAAGGCGAGGCGCAGGCGCGGCGCGCGTCGGAGCTTAAAGCGCAGGCTCGGCCAAGCAGGTGATGCCCGCGCGCAGGCAGAGGCGCTCCGGGCCTTCCTCGGTGACCGTACGGACGAGGCCTCGACAGCTTGGGAAGGGCGCGACGTGACTCTCTTTGCAGAGGCTCGCGATGAGGTGAGCGAAGAGGCTGTGAGCGCACTCGCTGCGCTCCTAGAAGAGCTCGATGAGGCGGTCTGGTCCCGTGAGGGGGTAGCCTTAGACCGCGCTCGGATCATGGATGTCGCCGATAAGGCGGCAGGAGGTGGGCTGTGATCCTCGCAGCGATCCTCACGCTCGCGCTGACGCCATGTGTGTCAGCCCAAGCAGCTGCGCCTAGCGATGAGGGCGCAGTCGAGGCCTACCGAGCTGGAGAGTATGAGCTCGCGCTCGAGCGCTGGGGTGAGCTCTTGGGCGCTGCTGAGCTCAACACGGGAGAGCGAGGCCGCCTCCTCTATAACGCAGGGAACGCAGCTGGGCGATCAGGCAGCTGGCACCGCGCCGTCGCTTACTACACCGAGGCCCTGCGCGAGATGCCGCGGGACAGCGACCTCTGGACGAACCTCGAGTTCGCGCGCAGGGAGGCGGGTATGGAGCCCGCTGACAGGGGCGACCTCGGGTCGACCATGCGCAGGCTCCTCACGGCATGGACAGAGCCCGAGGCGCGCTGGCTCGCCTTGAGTGGATCTTTGCTGCTCTTGGTCACGCTCCTCCTCGAGGCGCTGCGCGGAGGTCGGTCTGCTCGATCTGGGGCGTGGCTGGGCGCGCTCTGCGCCGTCATCTCTGCGCTCCCGCTCCTTTGGCACACCCAGACTGACGACGCTGCGGAGCTCTACGTCGTCTCAGAGAAGGGGGTAGCTGTCCGGAGCGAGCCTAAGCGCGGCTCGAAGGTCATCGAGCGCGCCGAGGCTGGCTCGCGGAGGCGAGAGGTCGACCGTCTCAGCGGCTGGGTCGGGATTGAGACCACCGATGGGGTCAAGGGATGGGCGCCAGAGGACGCGCTCCTCAAGCTCCCGAGGCCGCCGCTTGAGAGCGGGGACGAGTGAGGCCATGCTGGACCCTGTATGCGGGGCCAAGCGATCCTCCTGAAGCTCAGCCTGTGCCTCACCTTGGGGCTCATGCTGGCGGCGTGCGCGCGCGAGCCTGACCGCGGCCGCGGCGGCAGAGGCGTGCTGCTCATCGTCGTAGACGAGCTTCGCGCTGATCATGTCGGGGTCTATGGCTACCCTCGCGCGACGACCCCGTACCTAGACGGGCTCGTCTCCGAAGGCCTCTGGTTCAAGAACGCCTTCAGCGCCGCGCCGGACACGATCCCTTCACACGCTGGAATCCTCACAGGATCGGACCCCTCCCTAGCGCGTCGACCGCCGCTTCCGAGCGGTGAGCCGCTCTCGCTGATGACCGACTGGTTCATCCCAGAAGCAGTGCCTCGTCTCGCTCGGGAGTTCTTGGCTGAGGGGTATCGAACCGCAGCCTTCATGGACCACGCTTGGCTCTCCCCGGTCTATGGCTTCCGATCAGGCTTCGAGCTGTTTCGAGGTTTCCGAGAGGGCGGCGCGGTCTCCGTCGGGCTCAACTCAGACGGCTCACCTGTCCTCCGCGACTTTGGCATGGCTGCGGTGCGCGCCCGCCTTGAAGGCTGGCTCGAGCAGCTCCCGCAAGATCAGGACTGGTTCGCATACCTCACGGCGGGAGATCTGGAGCGGACTTGGTCCTTCCCGGATACGGAGTACGACAACTTCTTCAGGCCAGACCCTCAAAAAGGGGAGGTCCCTGCGCCCTCATCATCAGACCGGGCCTTCTTCGCCGTGCCCCGCAGCCGCTGGCCAGGCGCGCTCTTGAGCTATGGCGAGTATGAGGCGCGCTACGACGGCGCCCTGCTCAAGCTCGACACAGAGCTGCACAAGCTCTTCGCGCGCTTGGAGGCTATGGGCCGCTGGGAAGAGACCACGGTCTGCGTCGTGGGCAGTTACGGCCTCGGCCTCGGTGAGGCGGGACTGATCATCGACCACGGGAGCCTCGCCGATGTGGACCTCCACGTCCCAGTGCTCCTGCGTCCAGCCACGAGCGCTGAGCTCGTCCGTGGTCGGGAGATCGATGGACTGATGAGCCTCATAGACGTCGCGCCTACGCTGCTCGAGCTCTCTGAGGTGCAGCCGCCAGCGGGTATGCACGGGGTGAGCATGCTCCCCGTCATCAAGGGGGAGTCCGAGTCGGCGCGCGAGTACGCTTACTCTCGCTTTGGGGTGCATGGCGGCTTTGGTGTCAGAGATGAGCGCTACTCCTATCAGCTCTTCGAGCCAGCAGGCCGCGGCCCGGCCTCTATGGTTCGCTCTTGGTTCGGCCAACAGAACCCCTCTCGCGATGCGCGCGCTCGCCACCTGCGAGATCGTGAGGCTCAGCCAGATCCGGGTAACCTCACCCGGAGCCTCGCAGAGCCAGCGATCGAGGCGCGCCTGAGAGCTAGCGGAGAGGAGTGGTTCGAGTGGATCGAGCGCGCTCGATATCACGTGCAAGATGCGCCCTGGGCAGAGCGGTCAGTAGCTGAGGAGGAGCGCGCCGAGCTCGAGCGCCGCGGCCTCATCGCTCCCCTCGATGGGGAGTCCTTTGAGCGCGCTGGCGCATTCTGATTTGGCGCGGAGTGGCTCTTGGGGCATCCTCTGGGTGAGGAGAAGAGAGGTGAACGCTTGAATGAGTTGAAGGACGGCGGCCCCCCGCGGGTCTTGCTGGTCTCGAACGGGTTCCCGCCAGAGGGGCAGTGGGGGACCGAGTTCTACACCCATCAGCTCGCCTGCGGCCTGCAGGAGCGTGGCCGCGAGGTCGCGGTCTTCCTTCCAGTTCGAGACCCGAACGCTGCGCGCTACACGCTGAAGCGTAGCGCGCGCTTGGGCCTCGATCTCTTCGAGCTCGTGAACTGCGGAGACCCTCAGAAGAGCTTTGACGATAGCTATCTAAACGCTGGTGTTGATGCGGCCTTCGCGGAGGTCCTCCGAGAGTTCCGTCCTGATGTTGTCCACTTCAACCATATGCTCTGGGGCCTCTCTGTCGGCATGCTCCGCCTCGCGAGAGAGTTCGGTGCGCTCGTCGTTGCGACCGTCACAGATCTAGGGCTCCTCTGTCATAAGGGGCAGTTCTTTGACGCAGAGCTCAGCGCATGCGCAGGGCCGACGTCCGCGAGCGAGTGCGCGCGGTGCGTGCGAGAGCCGTCGCGATATGACGCCTCCGCTGCAGAGCTCGTCCTGCGGCGCGCGGCCGTGCGCGCTGCTGCGATGGCGGGCGGGTTAGGGAAGATCGTTGTGACCAAGGACATAGAGCGGCGGCGCGCCGAGATCACCGCGGCGGTCGGCTTCGTCGACCGTTGGGTCTTTCCCACGCGAGCGCTGGAGGCAGAGTTTCACGCTCATGGCCTCGCCCTCGAAGGCTCGCTCACGCTGCCTTATGGGATCCGTGAGGACGCCTTTGAGGTGCCGCCGGTCCCGGAGGCTCAGGGACTCTTCCGCTTCTCCTTCTTTGGTCAATTCATGCCCCACAAGGGCTTAGAGACCTTGCTTGGGGCTGTCCGCTTGATGGAGGCGCGCCTGCCCGAGTCGGTCTCGCCTTGGAGCTTGCGCTGCTACGGGCACGGCGCGCTCGGTCGTCATAAGCACTACGCAGGTCACGCCTTCGAGCTGGTGCGCGGCTCGAGTCGCGTTATCGACGCGGGCTGCTTCCCCCCGCTGGAGGCGCCCCGGGTGATGGCCGAGACAGACGCGCTCGTGGTCCCTTCGATCTGGATGGAGAACGCCCCGTTGACCGTCTTGCAGGCGCGAGCGGCTGGCGTGCCTATCATCGCGAGCGATGTTAGCGGCATCCGGGAGGTGATGGATGACGGGGCGCACGGGCGCTTGGTTCCGCCTGGGGATGAGCGCGCTCTCGCAGATGCCATGCGCGCCGCGCTCTTAGCGGGGCCGCGCCGGTACGCGTCCGATCCGATCATGCGCTACAGCGATCACCTAGACGTGATCGAGGGGCTGTACGGCGAGCGCCCAGCGGTGCTGAGTCCGAGGCCCCGAGCTGACACAGCGTCGGAAGGCGCAGCGCTGGAGCCTGTCGGGCTTTGAGCGCCGCCATCGATTCCATCGGACTCGTCACTGCGCGCTGGTGGCCAGAGGTGGGGGGGGTAGAGACTCACGCTCGGCAGCTGGCGAGCTGGCTCGCCACGCGCGGCGTCCGTGTCGAGGTCCTCTGTATGGACGCTGACCCAGAGCGCGCAGCCTTCGAGACGCATGACGGGCGAGACGGAGCTGTGAGCGTGCGCAGAGTGGCTTATCGGTATCAGGATCATGAAACGCTCGTAGACCTTGGGAAGAACGAGCAGATGGAGGCGGCTGCGCTGCAATGGGCAGAGGAGGTCAAGGTGGACCTCTTGCACATCCATCACCTCACCGGATGGGGTCACGGGCTCATGACGACCCTCGCACCGTGCGCGCCGATCGTGCTCACGCTGCACGACTACTGGACGATCTGCCCTAGAGGTCAGCTCTGGACCGCTGACGATGAGGTCTGCAGCGGTCCGAGTCCTGAGCGCTGCGCGCCGTGCCTGCGAGCGACTTGGCCGCATCTCTTTGCTGAGGGCGAAGACGCCTCTGAGCAGGTCTCGGCGCTCTCGCGTTGCGCCGCAGAGGCCTTCAAGGCTGCGAGCGTATTGCTCGCGCCCTCAGCGCCCGCGATGCAGACCCTCGAAGCGGCCGGCGTCCCAGCTGAGCGCCTCAGAGCGTTCTCACTCGGGGTGGAGTGCAGCGGCTTGGCTGAGGAGGTGGAGCGGTTACGGGACGCAGCGCCTAGGCGAGGGGAGCGCGTCATCGGAGTGCTCGGGGCGGTTCAACCGACGAAGGGTGTGCTCGAGCTGGCCCGAGCTGTGGTCGAGAGCGAGCTGCCAGGGCTCCGCCTGAGAGTTCATGGGCCTCGCTTGCCGTTCCACGGTGACTCCTCATATGTAGAGGCGCTTGAGACCCTCGCGGCGGAGAGCCCTGTTGTCGAGCTCTGCGGCCCTTACTCCCCGGAGCAACTGCCTGAGGTCCTCGCCTCTCTAGACGCGGTCGCTGCGCCCGCGCTCTGGGAGGAGGGCTTCGGCTTGAGCGTTCGAGAGGCCTCTGCGGTCGGTCTGCCTGTGTTGGTCTCGGACGCCGGAGGGCTCCCCGAGCTGGTCAGGCGAGACGGCGCGGTGGGTGTGATCGCACGTCGTAGTGATCCAGACGGACTCATCGGTGCCTTGCGCTGGATGGACGCTACAGACTGCTTCGGCGTCATCCCTGAGTCCGAGCGGCCGAAGCTCGTGGACGTCGACGAGATGTGCGAAGAGCTCGCTGGTGTCTACGAGGCGGTGCTCGCCGCGCACGACTCCCATGCCTCGAGCAGCGCGGCCGCAGACACGTCCCAGGAGTAGCTGCTCCGCACGTAGGCTGAGGTGCTGCGCGAACGCTCAGCGTCAGGGGCGGCGAGCTGAGACAGGATCGCGGCGCTGAAGGCCTCTGGAGTCGAGGCTATCGGGAGCGCGCCGGGAGGGAGCTCAAGTCCCTCCGCGCCGACCGGGGTAGAGATCACAGGGCAGCCTGCTGCGAGAGACTCCAGGATCTTGATGCGTGTCCCCCCGCCTATGAAGAGCGGCGCGATCGAGCAGCTCGAGCGCTGGAGGAGGGGGAGCGGGTCAGTGACCGGACCTAGGACATCTATGCCCTCACCGGCGAGGCGCAGCGCGCGGTCTGATGGAGCGCTACCAGCGATCTGTAGGCGCAGCTCCGGTCGCTCTCGCAGCAGACGAGGCATCACCTCAGCGACGAACCACTCTAAGCCGTGGATGTTCGGCTCGTAGGCGAGCGTGCCTACGAAGAGCAGCGTCTCAGCTTCGCGGGGTGCCTCTGCGGGCTGGAAGCGGTCGGCGTCGACGCCGTTCGGGATGACAGCGCAGCGGACCCCATAGCGATCCCGTAGCAGGCGAGCCTCTGCCTCAGAGCAGGTGGCGTGTGCGCTGTGAGCGCGCGCGACCTTCTTTTCGAGCGCGCGCACTTTGGCGACCTCTCCATCGCTCACCCCTCGCTTGTGCTCACTGAGCTTGGCGTGGAGGTGTGCGTCGAGCTTGTGGTGATGAATGAGGGCGGGCGTCTGAGACGAAAAGCCTAGGGCGCGCGCGACCGAGAGCTCGTCTACATGGACGACATCAAAGGCCTGGCTAGCGAGCGCGGCTTGGGTCGCGTCTGCGAGCGCACGCGAATAGAAGGAGCGCTCGAGCTGAGGGAGCGCGAGGCGCGCGAGCAGCCCAGGACGCGCAGGGGGGAAGACCCGGATCTCTCGACATGCAGACTCGAGGTGAGCCGGCGGCTGAGCGCTCTGCCCTGGGGTCTCGACGGAGAACAGCGTGAGCTCTGCGTCACGCCCTGCGCGGCGGAGCAGCTGAGAGGTGCGGATGCGGCCGCCGGAGTCCTCCGGCCAGGGCACCGTCGGGGTCAGGAAGAGGACCCGCGGCCGACTCATCTAGCGGTCCCAGGAGCGAGGTTCCGCTCCCGCAGCTCCCAGCCCGCCTCTGTGTCAACGAGGAGGTTCGCGTGGGCAGGGTCTGTCGCGAGCTCATAGCCTTCGATCGACGGGATACCTAGCGCTCCGGTCAACAGCGCCCGAATGGTGTTCGCGTGAGTGCAGAAGACGCAGACGTCACCGGGCGCGTCTGCCGTCGCCCCTTGGAGCGCTGGCCAAGCGCGCGCGAAGAGCTCCTCATCGCACTCACCATCAGGTGCCTTCCAGCGCCAGGGGTCGCCCCACCAGCTCGCTGCTTCAGCGTGCCAGCACGCTCGAAACTCCTCCCTCGTTCCGCCCTGCCAAGCGCCACGGTCTATCTCGCGCAGCCCGTCGAGCGTGGTCACGGCTGCGCCAGTGCTGGCTGCAAGGAGCTGGGCCATCTCCTGCGTGCGCTGAGAGGGAGATGCGTAGATCCGCGCGACCCGAGCACCCTCAAAGGCTGCGGCGACCGCGCGGCTCTGCTCTCGCCCGCGCTCGCTCAAGGGGACGTCAGCCGACCCGTAGGCGACACCGTGAAACTCCTGCGCGACCTCGGCGTGCCGGATCAACCAGAGCTTGGTGTTCGTGCCGCTAGAGGGCGCGGGCGGCTGGGCGGGTGGCTGAGCGGCGCCCTCTGGACGGGGCGGGGGGAGGAGAAGCTTCATGCTCCCCTGACCCTAGCGATCTACGAAGGCGGAAGGGAGTGCTTGCGGCGAGGCCTTCGGTTCAAGAACATCCATGCACTCTCTCTTCGATCCAGAACCTGAGCCCACGAGCTATGCCTAAGATCACGATCGCCGCTAACGGTCAGACCTACGAAGTCCCTGAGGGGACCTCCTTCCTCGAGTACTGCCAAGCCAATGACGTTACGCACAACTTTGGCTGCACCGTCGGTAGCTGCGGCACCTGCGTCTGCGCTCTCGATGAAGGCGCAGAGAACGTCGACCCGCCCTCGGAGGACGAGGTCGAGACTGTGGAGATGTGCAGCGGGGTCGAGGGCGCACGCCTCGGCTGCCAACTCAAGGTGAACGGTGACATCACCGTTCGCATGCTCGACTAAGGCACGATGAAGAAGATCGGCGTCATCCTCTCTGGCTGCGGCGTCTTTGACGGCGCGGAGATACACGAGTCGGTCATCACGCTCTTGGCGCTCGACCGAGCTGGCGCTAAGGCGGCCTGCTTCGCGCCGGACGTGGCCCAGATGCATGTCATCAACCACTTGGCGGGTGAGCCTAGCGAGGAGACTCGGAACGTCCTCGTCGAGAGCGCGCGTATCGCGCGTGGCGAGATCGCTGATGTCGCGACAGCGAAGGCGGAAGATCTTGATGGTCTGATCCTCCCCGGTGGGTTTGGCGCAGCGAAGAACCTCTGCGACTTCGCTGTCGCTGGCAGCGAGGCCAAGCCAAACCCCGAGGTCGCTCGACTCGTCGTCGAGATGATGAGGGCATCTAAGCCCGTCGCGGCGGTGTGTATCGCGCCCGCCCTGATCGCAGCGATCTGTCGAGATGCGGGGATCGATTGCAGCCTCACGATCGGAACAGACGCTGACACGGCCGGCGCGATCGAGGCGATGGGGGCGAGCCATGAGGAGTGCCCGGTCGTCGAGTTCCGCGTTGATGAGGCAAACAAGCTCATCACCTCACCCGCCTATATGCTCGCTGGTTCGATCTCTGAAGCTGCGGAGGGGATCGAGCGCACTGTGGAAGAGCTCCTGCGGCTCTCCTGAGGGCTTCAGCTCAGTTGACCTTCGGCAGACGCAGCGTGCGGGTGTCTGCCTTGCGGGGCCTGACCGGCAGCGCCGCTCGTAGGGTGCGAAGGACTCGCTCGGCTGTGGCGCGGTAGCCAGTCAGCTTTCCTCCGTAGATCCCTGTGTAGCGAGGCAGGGCAGGTTCGTCGTGGAAGAGGAGGGTCTCGCGGCTCGTGTGAAAGGGGTCGCTCTGCGACCGCGGCAGCACGCGCAGCCCCGCCCAGGAGTCGAGCACTTCAGGGGTGCGGGGGAAGTAGTGGGAGTAAGTCTCTAGCAGGTAGTCCACCTCCGCAGGCGTGGGAGTGAGTGCTGCTGGATCTCCGCTGTAGGGACGCTCAGTCGTCCCGAGCAGCGTGCGATCTCCATAGGGCATGGTGAAGACAGCTCGTCGATCCTTGGGCGCCTCGGTGTAGTAAACGCCGCGCTCGAGTCGACCTGCTAGCTCTAGGTGTGTCCCGCCGACGAGGTTCACTGGGCACCCCATAGGTGCAGGGCTGAGCCGGTGGCGGACGCGCTCGACCCAAGGCCCAGCGGCGTTGACAAAGGCAGAGACGCGCACCTCGTGCTCACCATCATCGGCGCTGTAGCGGACGAGCCAGCCGCGCTCCTCGCGTCTGGCAGAGAGGAGCTCTGCGGGGAAGCGGACCTCGGCGCCTAGCTCTTCCGCGGAGGCGAGCACGCTCCGGACGAGGCGGGCGTCATCCGTCTGACCGTCCGCATATCGGAAGACAGCTTGGAGTCCGTCTGTCTTGAGGCCGTCGAGCTGGCCCCATGCGGCGCGCTGAAGACGCTCGAAACGCGTCGGAGGACTCAGCCGTCCGAGGAGCGCGTAGAGACTGAGCCCTGCGCGGAGCTCCCACGGCCGTCGGCTGGTCTGCTTGTAGATCGGCACGAAGAAGTCGACAAGCCGAACTAAGTGGGGTGCTGTCTTCAGGAGGATGTCGCGCTCCGCGAGCGATTCAGCGACCAGGCCTAGCTCGAAGGACTCGAGGTATCTGAGGCCGCCGTGGATCAGCTTGCTCGAGCGGCTCGAGGTCCCTGCTGCGGGCTCACGAGCCTCGAGTAAGAGGACGCTTCGTCCTGTCGCGGCGGCGCACTGCGCGACGCCCGCACCATGGATCCCGCCGCCGACGACGAGGAGGTCAAACTCTGCGGGCTTCAATCGAGATCTTGGGCGAGCGCTTGGATGAGAGTGTCACAAGAGAAGGTCTCGATGAGGTCGACGCCGCGCGCGAGGAGGCTCTTCGCTAGCGCAGGCTCTACGACCTCCCAGACGGTCAGGGTGCGGCCCTTGATCGCGAGGTTTTCTCCTTCGGGCAGCTCTTCGACATCGCAGAACACGTGCGCAGGGTCGATGGAGTCGAAGAGCTCGTGGTTGAGCTCCCCATAACGATCGCAGGCGACGCCGCGCTGGAGGGCGCTGCGGGATCGAGCGGCTGCGAGGACATCATGAGAGAAGGAGAGTAAGACCGCTCGGTCTCCGAGCGCTTCTGCGTGGGGCAACACGGCGTCTAACACCACCTCGGCTCCGAAGCGCTCGACAGAGTGTGGCTTGATCTCCAAGAACACCGTGACTTCTGGCCAAGCAGTGAAGAGCTCACAGGCGTCTTTGAGGGTGGGGAGGGGCTCGTCCTGGAACGACGCTCCGAAGCGCTCTGCGTAGGACGCTCTGAGGTGGGAGAGCTCTGCCGCAGTACGCTCCCCGATGACGCCGGGGACGCCACAGGTCCGACTGGTGTCCCAGTCGTGATGGACGATCGCCACGCCGTCCGACGAGAGCTGGAGGTCGAGCTCTAAATAATTGGCACCAGCCTCTAGGGCAGCGCGGAAGGCAGAGAGGGTGTTCTCCGGGTACCTCGTGGCGAGGCCGCGGTGGGCGACAACGGGCGGGGGGTGCACGTCTCCACGGTAGCGGGCGTCGAAGGACAGCGATGAAAATATTCTGCGGGGCCAGACGAACCCGTGTGACGTACGGCGCGCTATACCGTCTGCAGAGATGAGTGACACAAATCAGAGGACGATCGGATGGGTCTTCACCATCCTCGGAGGGCTCTCGATCGCGGTCTTGGCGATCAGCTTCCTCTTCAGCCCGGCTGAGGTCGCGGCTGGCGCGATCCAAGGCTCGCTCGGAATAGAGACGGCTCCATGCCCCGGCTGCGCCTTATGCGGCCTCTCAAGGGCCTTCTCGCTGGCCTCTCAGGGCGATTGGCGGGATTCGATGGAACTGAATATCTTGTTTCTACCCACGTATGGTGCCTGCTGGGCGCTCGCGCTCTCGACCCCGTTCGTGCTGGGCAGGCTCACCCCGCCTAGGAAGGCTCACGGAGATAGATCATGAAGACATTGACCGGAGTTTGTTTGGCGTTCGCGATCATCACTGGCTTCGTGGGCTTCTTCCCCTGTGCTGGTTGGCTGAACTGGTTCTCTGTTCCTCTCTCTGGGCTAGCGGCAGTGCTCGGTGTGATCGGTCTCTTCACCGATCGTGATGGTGAGGAGACTCAGGGTGTCTACTTCGCTTCCCTCGTGGTCGGCACGGTCTTAGGGATCGTCTTTGCCGCCCGCTGCTTCCTAGGCGGCGGGATCTTCTAGCGAGCGCCTCACAAGAGGCGGGTGCGCAGGCCTCTCGCGTCTGGCATCCTCTTAGGCTCTCGTTCAGTCGAGGTTGAGCCAACGCACACCGCCGACCCTGAGACTGTCTCGCTTACGACCGACCTCACCGAAGACCCCCTACCTCCAGAGCTGCCTCCGTGGAGACCCATCCCCCTCTCCTAAGCGTCCGCGCTCTGACGCGCCGCTTCGACACGGTCTTAGCTGTAGATGGGCTCTCCTTTGAGGTCGGGCCTGGAGAGATCCTGGGACTCGTCGGGCCCAATGGCGCTGGGAAGACGACGAGCTTGCGCACGATCGCAGGGATCTTGCCCGTGCAGTCTGGGGAGATCACGGTCGCTGGGCGGGACCTCAAGCGGGATCCTCTCGGGGCCAAGTCAGCCCTCGCATGGGTCCCTGACGATCCACAGCCCGACGAGAGCCTGACTGTTCTAGAGCACTTGGAGTTCACCGCAGGTGTCTACGGGGTGCGAGACTGGTCTGAGCTGGCGACGGGTCTGCTAGAGCGCTTTGACCTGACTGAGAAGGTCGATGCTCTTGGGAGTGAGCTCTCGAGAGGGATGCGGCAGAAGCTCGCCTTCGCTCAGGCGTGGATCACCGCGCCACAGGTGCTCTTGATGGATGAGCCCCTGAGCGGTCTGGACCCCCTAGGGATCCGCGCTGCGAAGAGAGAGATCCGAGAGGTCGCGGCGAACGGCGCAGCCATCGTGCTCTCCTCCCACCTCCTGAAGTTGATCGAGGAGCTCGCGGATCGCTTGCTCATCATTGACTCGGGGAGGGCGGTGTTCAGCGGGACGCTAGCGGAGGCTCGGGAGAGCGACCTCGCTGAGCGAGGAGGTAGCCTCGAGGAGATCTTCCTCCGCGCGACCGGCGCGGGCGACCAAGACGACGTGGCTGGAGGCTGAGGGCCGTGGGCCGATCCCACGACCTATTCACCCTGTTTCGCCTCGCGCGCCTTCACTGGCGAGCGGGCTTTCGGAAGCAGTTCCGTCGGATGCGCAGCCCCTCAGGCTGCCTCTTTGGTCTCCTCGGCTTCCTACTCATTATCGGGTGGCTCGGGCTCATGGTCTTCGGCCCGGGGAGGGGAGGCGGAGTTGACTGGGGGGATGAGGGTCAAAGTGAAGCCGTTCGGATCCTCTTGGTGCAGGCATTTCTCGCTGCATTCGGCTTCCTCAGCTTGATGGGCGCCTTCAACGCGAAGGGCCTCTACCTGCCCAAGTCGGAGCTGCACGCCCTCCTCTCCGCGCCGATCTCTAGCGCTGACTTGGTGCGCTATCGACTCCTAGTGGACGGCGGAAAGACAGCGCTCTCAGGGATCATCTTTGTCGCGCTGTTCTGGAACCGGCTGCCCTCACCCGGCTACGGAGTCTTTGGGATCCTGCTCGCACTCTTCGCGATCACCATCCTCGGGCGGATGTTCAGCCTCGCGCTTGGGAACACAAACCTCTGGATAGGACGCTTCTTCGTCGGTCGCGCGCTCGGTCGGATCGGCTTCTCGGTCGGGATGGTGGTCTGGGCGGCCATGATCGGACTCTTGGTCAAGGCGGACAACGCAGGTGAGCTCTTCGGCGGTGACGTGGACATGAGAGCGCGCCTGGAGTCAGCCGCAGAGTCTCCGATTCTCACGGCGCTCTTGTCACCCTTGCGCCCCTTCGCAGAGCTCGTCGTCGCAGAGACGCCTGATCAATTCCTCCTCTGGCTTGGGGTGAACGTCGCGATCCTCGTCGCGCTCTTCGAGCTCTGCGCGCGCAGCGTTGGTGAGATCAGGGAGGCGACCCTCACGACCTCGGAGGCTCTGGCCAAGCGCATCGGCGCGATGCGTAGGGGCCACACAGGCCTGGCCGCCATGGGACGCACAGAGCGAAAGGCCGGCGCGAGAGTGCGGAGGCTGCCGCGTCTCTTTGGTCACGGCAAGGTGGGGACGATCGCGTGGGCACAGCTCGTCGGGATCTCACGCTTCTCGCTCGCTACGACCCTGCTCGGCCTCGCGGTGGTGGGCTTCGCTGTCGTGATGAGCCTGGAGATTGACGGCACGCCGAAGGAGCAGGTGATGATGAGCAGCCTCCTCATCACAGGCCTGGGGACGATGTACCTGGGGACGACCATGCGCTTCGACTTCCGCTCTAGCCTCTCACGAATGGAGAGCATCAAGAGCTGGCCGGTCCCAGCCGGGCAGCTCTTCTTCGCGACGGTGCTGCCGCAGGTGTTCCTCATCACCGCGCTCCTCTTACTCGGAGTCTTCACGAGCCTCGTTGTGAAGGGTGTCTTCCACCCGGTGCTCATTCAGTGCTTGGCGCTGATCCCTGTCGTCGTTTACGCCTGGGTCTCACTGGACAACGCGGTCTTCCTCATCTTCCCGGTGAAGTACGTCCCAGGCCAGGACGGCGCGGTACATCACATCGGGCGATCACTCTTGCTGCTCTTGCTTCGAATCATCCTCTTGTCTGTCGCGGGTGGGCTCTTGGCGCTCGTGATCTTCGCCTTGTATTGGGGGACAGAGCTCTTCGGGTTAGACGCGACGCTCGTCGAGGGGGTGGCGCCTTGGGTCCTCTTCCTAGGGATCCTCATCGCGGGCTGGGTCTTCACCGCAGTCGGTGGCGCAGCGCTGCGTCGCTACGATGTCTCGCGGTCGATCAGCTGAGCGCAGCCTTGAGGTGCGGTGCTAGGCGCCGCGCGGTGGGCTCGTTTGCCCATCCGATGAAGCTCACAGGGGTCTCTGCGTCGAGCGGGAAATCTAGGGCTTCGCCGTCAGGAGCCGTCACTACGCAGCCGGCTTCACGCGCGACCAAGAGAGCTGCGGCGAGGTCGTAGGGCTTTGAGGTGACAGGGGACTCTCCTCCTGGCTCCATTATGTGTCCGCGGAGATCTGCGATCAGTCGGTAAGCGCCCAGGGTGAGGTGCACAAGCTGGCCGACGTTGCATACGTACTGGTCGTCGTAGCAGTGCATGAGATCAGCCCCCTCAGCCGCCTCGAT
The DNA here is from genome assembly GCA_022446815.1 of Planctomycetota bacterium. GTDB lineage: Bacteria > Planctomycetota > UBA1135 > UBA1135 > JAKVCE01. The sequence continues at coordinate 39,111 of JAKVCD010000019.1, read as the reverse complement.
CCGGGCGAGGAAGTCAGCCTCGACAGCTGCGATCTGGGGGCGTTGCCACGGCGAGAAGCGGAAGAATGAGAAGACGCCGTAGTCTGCGCGGTCGTCTGTGTCGGCCAGGAGCGGCTGCTCCTGGGGTCGCTCAGGGGGTGCGCTGCTCTGGCGCTGGATCGTGGCGCCATGTCCGCGCTGCGCACGGATCACGCGCCAAGCCTCAGTGGAGGAGGTCGGCAGCTCTCCGAGCAGCCCTACGCTCACGTCAGAGGCGCGGGGCTCTCCTGGGCCAGGCGGGCAGACCGCGATCGAGGTCCAGGCGGAGCGCAGGTCCCCGAGCAGCGGCCGCGTTCCGTCTATTGGGTCTATAGCGATACGAGGTCCGCCATGATCAAAGCCCGGGAGCTCCTCCCAGCCGCCGCTCGTTGGGCCAGCGTGGCGCCAGCCCATATCCTCAGTGAAGAGGGAGAGCGCGCCAGCGCGCGCGCGCTCCTCAAACCAGCTCGTGACGACTTCCTCGCTCTCAAGGTCAATCCCGTAGGTGACGTCTCCCGCACCTTCTCCTACGACCAACGCGGCAGGAGCCAGGCCTCGAATAGACGCCTCGGAGGAGAGGCGCGCCCGAGTCGCGTCGCGGATGGAGTCGAGGAGCGCCTCGAGATGTTTAAGCTCGAGGCCCGCTGAGAGCTGCTCCGTCAAGGTCACTCCACGACGGGGTGTCGCTCGGCGAAGCCTTCGTCAAGGTGGTGCCAGTGGTCGATCCGCTCTTCGCCGCGGGTCCAGCACCAGAACACGAGGTGCCCCTCTTGGACCCCGTAGAAGTCGATCAGGGGAGGCTCGAGCCCCTTCACCTGACCGCCGAGCTCGGAGATCTCGTCAGCGCAGCGCTTGAAGAAGCCCTGGACCTTCTCCATCTCCTCCATGTGGCTCAGAAGCTCGCCGTGGTCCGCGCAGGACTCCTCCCGGATCGCCTCACCCCAGATCATCTCGAGAGCGTTGACCCGGATCTTGAGGGCTTGGAGCTCCCTGCGGTGCTCATCTAGGCGCGAGACGATCTCCTCTAGCTGGGGGATCATCTCGTCTACCTCGTGACGCTCGTAGACGCGGGGGCCGACCATATTGAGAGTAGAACCCGTGCGAGGTCAGAGGTCCAGTCTCCCTCATGGCGCGAGGGCTCGGCGGGTACTAGACTCGCTCGCCGCGCTCAAGTGAGCGCGAGAACAACGAGAGGCACATCACTCATGAGCGAAGTACGCAACGTCGTCATTATTGGCTCCGGCCCTGCCGGTTACACCGCCGCGATCTACACCGCGCGCGCGAACCTCAAGCCCCTCCTCTTTCAGGGGCTGCAGCCTGGCGGGCAGCTGACCATCACTACAGACGTCGAGAACTACCCTGGCTATCCGGAAGGGGTCATGGGCCCTGAGATGATGCAGGAGTTTCAGACGCAGGCGGAGCGCTTCGGCACAGAGATCCGCTTCGAGCAGATCACTGAGGTCGACTTCAGCACGCGCCCCTTCACGCTCAAGACAGACTTCGACACCTTCCAGGCGCACTCAGTGATCATCTCTACTGGCGCGAGCGCGAGGCTCTTGGGTCTCGAGGCAGAGACCGCCCTCATGGGCCGCGGCGTCTCAGCCTGCGCAACTTGCGATGGCGCGTTCTTCCCGGACAAGGACATCCTCGTCGTCGGTGGCGGTGACAGCGCGATGGAGGAAGCGAACTACCTCACGCGCTTCGGCCGCAAGGTGACGATCGTTCACCGTCGCGAGGAGTTCCGGGCTTCAAAGATTATGGTCGATCGCTGCAAGGCGAACGAGAAGATCGATTGGCTCCTGAACAAGGCCGTTGTCGACATCCTCCCCGGTGAGGACGGCAAGGTCCGCGCAGCGCTCTTGGAGGACACTCAGACCGGCGAGCAGATGGAGGTTGAGTGCGATGGGATCTTCATCGCGATCGGACACACCCCGAACTCACAGATCTTTGAGGACAAGCTCGACCGAGACGAGAACGGCTACATCGTCGTTCACGACGGCACATACACCTCCGTGGACGGAGTCTTCGCCTGTGGAGACGTGATGGATCACGTGTACCGTCAAGCCGTCACGGCGGCGGGTACTGGCTGCATGGCAGCGATCGACGCCGAGCGCTGGCTCGAGGCCCAGGGCGCTTAGAGCCAGCTGGCGCGCGGGTTCCAGAGGACCCGCTTCAGGCGCACGCGGTCGTCGCTCTCAACGTCGATCATGCCGCGTACGCGGCGGTCATAGTTGAGGCGTAGACCGACCTTGTAAGGGGAGCCCGGCACGTTTGTCGGGCCGCCGAAGCCGCCCCAGTACTTCCTCCCTGGCGCGAGCACCCCGAGGTCTGCGCAGATGAGGGCGCCGTTCACGAGGAGCTGACCGCGCATCGTGTCGGCTTTATGAGCGATCCCAAAGATCGCGTTGTTCGTGTAGAGGAGCGCGTCAATCTCCAGCGGTGTGTCGTAGGCGTGAGCGAGCTCAAAGTCCTCGATGGCTTGCTTTTGCATGGGCCCTGAGAGCCAGCCTTGGGCTGGCTCGAGTGCCGAGATCGCCGCGACAGGCTCGCCCGTCACTTGGTCATAGAGGGCCGGGTTTGTCGTGTCGTCTGGGTCCCAGATCGAGAGCTTGTTCTCGGTCCACTTGAGGGGGACCTCGTCGTCACCGTGCCAGCTGCCGGTCGCGGTGTCGAAGTAGAGGTTTCCCTTGTTGTAGACAGGGATCTCGTCTCCCTCTCCGAAGTGGTAGTAGCGAGGGTAGTGGTTCGGGTCGTAGGTGGGGTTTGGTGCTGTCCAGCTCGTGGGGTCGTCGGGGTCTTCCCCCTGTGCTGGAAGCAGGGGCTGAGTGCGCGCCCACTCGACCCTGTTGAAGAGCGCGGCTTCAGCGATAGCGAAGTTCCACGCGCGTCTCCGGGTCAAGTTGCTCGTCCCCGCGCCCGGATACTCGCCTGTGACGATGTCGTACTGCGCGGGGCCGACGAAGGCTTGGGGCCGGAGATAGTCACCGATCAAGATGTTTCCGCCGGCTGCGAGGCCGAGCGCGTTGCGCGTCCCGTCGCTCGCGACTCCGAAGGTGCGCTGACCGCTCTGCGTCACCCCGTCCGCGTAGACCAAATCAGTGGGGACGTAGATGTTTCCCGAGACGTAGAGCGAGCCCTCGCCTTTGAGGACCCCGTTGATGACGAGGTCGCCGTCGATGGCGAGCTTCCCGTCGATCACAACCGGCTGATGTGCTGTGCCAGTCAGGATGACGTTACCTGTGACTGATGAATCGAGAGAGCGGCGATTCCCCAACGAGATCGCCGTGAGGTACTCGGAGTATGTGTCGATGCTCACGCCCGCGTCTGTGACGTTGATCGTTCCAGCCGTGATAGCTCCGTCAGCAGACTCTGCGACGTCCTCGAACTCCTCGGTGTCGACGACGCGGTTTCCAGCTCCCTCGCCGCTCTCACCCCCGTCATCGGGGATGGGCGGAGGGAAGCTCGTCGGGAGAGCGCCGTCAGGCATCTCCTCTGCGATGACGGGGTAGTCGAGATAGAGGTTCTCCCCGGACGCCGGCGGTGTCCCCGCAGGTGAGAAGGGGGTCGGGATTGGATTGCCCCAGATGTCCTCAACGAGGAAGCCGTCCTCGTTGAAGGCGAAGGAGCCAAAGTGGGCGCCTAGCGCAGAGCTCGACCAGTCTGTGATGGGGGATCCGTCATGATCCGTCGCGACGCCTCGAACGTAGAGTGTCCCGCCGATCCAGGAGTCGGCGTATCCATCGGTGATGCCGCTCGAGGGGGCTTGATTGAAGAAGTTGTCTCTCACCATCAGGCTCTCTAGCGTCCCCAGTCGGACGCGCTCATAGCCGTCATCTCCAGTGCTCATCCCGTAGTAGCGCTCTGTGGTGTCCACGACCGTGTGGCAGAAGATGCAGTTGACGTTGTTGGCGAGGACCCCGTAGTCGAAGCCCTCAAAGGGAGCTGGTTCGATGGTGTAGACGACCTGGATGGCGCGATCGATGACTGGGTTGGCGAGGCCTTCGCCGCGTGTCGTGCTGGCTGAGACGACGATGTGCAAGCTCGTGCCCTCGCCTACGTCGTGCCTAGCGACGTCGACAGCGTCGACTCGGACGTGGTCGAAGAGCGCGCCGCCAGTGCCGTCTGAGGGGAGGCCAACGAGCCTCTTGAGGTCTGTCCAGTCCGGGTCTCCGAGGGGGGGAGGCCAGGCAGCGTCGGGGTCCTCGCCTTCTCCGACCGCCTCATAGATGCCCTGGGTCTCCAAGAAGAGCCTAAAGGAGTCGATGTCCCCTGGCGCGCCACCTTGTTCCCGCAGATAGGCGCCCCAGAGGGCTTGGGTCGTGAGGCTCGCGACGCTCTCGACGGCGCTCTCGAGCCGGTACTCGTCACCATCGAGGTTGGTCCGGCGCGCCCCGGAGAGCGCCGCGGTGAGCATGGCGTATGAGAGGACCGACATGCAGGAGAGGACGATCAGCACAGGGATCATGGTCGATCCCCGGCGGCTCACGCGAGCGTTCTGCGGCCTCACTCGGACACCTCCTCGAAGGCGTTGCGGAGGAAGATGCTGGCCTCGACGCGGCGGGTCGTCGGGCGGTCGGGGAGCCCTCGTGCGAGGATGAACATGCGCAGGTTCAAAACGCGCGTGTCAGCATCCCACAGGAAGAGCGGGTCCTCGTAGCCGTCACCGTCTAGGTCTGCAGCTGGGGCGTCGCGCTCTTGCAAGATGCAGGCGGGCCCGAGGGCTTGGCGGTGGACAGGGACCGATGGGTCCTGGGTGTCCCAGGTGAGCTTGATGAGGCGACCCTCCTCAAAGACGTCGGTCTTGTCCCCGTCGCTGTTGAGGTCGGTGCCTAGCTCAACCTCCGTGAGCTCACGCTGCGCTTCATAGACGATCACGCACCAGCCGTCTGTGTTGTGTGCGAGGGCTCCCTGAGGGCCGCTGCGCGTGACCGCGCCCCAGGCGGGGGTGAGGCCGTCGAGGAAGTCTGGTAGACCTACGGAGGCGTCCGGGTCCACGGGCACTCTGTAGCTGAAGCCGACCCCGTCACCGCGGAAGTGGATCTCACGACCACTCCAGAGCGCTGTGCCGTCGTTTGGGCCAGGCGCGCCCTCGATGGGGACGGCCATACCTGCCCACAGCACCCACGCAGGTGAGACAGCGTGAGAGCTCGAGGCGGTGCCACCGAGGCCGCGGGCGAGCTCTTGGAAGGTGCGCTCTCCGGCGTCCAGGCCGGCGTAGGCGATACGTTCGAAGCTCAGCGAGTCTGAGTCGACGAGGAGCGCCCCAGCGGGGGGGAACCCCGTCGTCGTGCTGACCAAGGCCTCCGAGTCGGGCCCCGACTCGCCTGCTGAGAGAGGCTGCGTGAGGACACAGCGCACCCGCTTTCCTCGAGCTCCCACGAGCTCCCGGCGCAGGCGACCTGAGAGCTCAATCGCTCGGTTCTCTGCCACGGCGATAGCCAAGGTGGAGCGACCTAGCTGCCCCTCGCGTTCGAGGACGCCGAAGAGCGCCAAGAGCAAGACAGACAGGATGGCAGCAGAGAAGGTGACCTCGATGAGGGTGCTGCCACGGCGAGGCTCTCCGGCTTGTCTCTTGTAGATCCGCATTTCAGTCTCCCTGTACCCAGACTGGCTGCGCGCTCGTCATGTCACCGTTCGGCCCGCGCCAAGCGAGCCGTATCACCGCAGGGATGAGGCGCGCGTCCTCCCTGACGTCGAGGTCCGAGGCGTCACCGTCTCCGTTCAGGTCGCGAGGCATACCCATCAAGACGCCGAGCGTCGCGTCTGTCTGCGCCTCGCTCGTGATGAGCTCGACTGATCCCACGGTCTCCTGCCCTGGGAGTGGGGTCATCCCTGGCACGTCAAAGCCAGCGCCGAAGTCCGACTCGGCGAGAGAGAGGAAGGCTTCGGAGAAGGTGTTGGCCGCGTCGCCGTCGCTCTGGCTGCGAGCGAGAGCTGCGTGGGCGTGGAGGGTCTCTGCCACTCTACGCAGGGCTAGGTTGGCGTTGGCTGACTCGTGGCTCCTGCGGCGGAGGGCGTCGATGCCGAGGGTGCTGCTGGTGATGGCGAGCACGCCGACCATCAAGATCACCATGGAGAGACAGACCTCTACCAGGGTGAAGCCGCGCCTTGCCTGCGCACTCTTTCGCTGGATCCTGCCCACGAATCGCCCGATTCTCGGTGCTGCCTAGGCCCCCCGGCCTGGGCTCGCGCCCGTCTCTACATGAATCGGCCTGGAGCGACGCTGCCCTCAAGCGATTCCGTTGAATCCACCCAAGCTGGGGTGCCCCTCGCCTTGCAGGGGCCTGCGCGGGCAAAATATAGGCATGGAAGGAAACAGAGAGAACCTCGCGGGTCGTCACGTGCTCGTCACCGGCGCAGGTACGGGGATCGGCGCAGCCATCGCGACGCGCTTGGCAGCAGAGGGCGCGCGGCTTTCACTCCTCGCCCGTGATAAGGGGCGCTTGGATGAGGTCGCGCTGAAGCTTGAGACACCTGAGGCGGGGGGGCACTTTGTCGCGAGCTGTGACGTGAGAGATGCAGGAGCCGTCGCCGCGTCAGTTGAGGCTGCTGCCGCTGCGTGCGGACCGCTCTACGCCTGCGTCGCGAACGCGGGGCTTGGTGGAGCGAACGGCCCAGGCGACGAAGGGGGCGACCGATGGACGGACCTCGTCGATACAAACCTCACCGGGACTTACAACACGCTCACTGCAGCGAGGGCACACCTTGAGCCAGCGGGTCCCCGACACCTCGTCGTGATCTCGTCGATCCTCGCGCGGATCGGGGTTCCTGGATACAGCGGCTACTGCGCGAGCAAGGCCGGCTTGCTCGGTCTCGTGCGCGCGATGGCTGCTGAGCTCGCCCCGGATGAGATTCAAGTCAACGCGCTCTGTCCGGGCTGGGTGAACACCAGCATGGCGAGCGATGGCATCGAGGGCATGGCACAGGCGATGGGGATCAGCTTTGACGAGGCGCGTGCGATGGCCATGAGCGAGGTCCCCATGGGCAGGATGAGTGAACCCGAAGACGTCGCAGGCTTTGTGAACTGGCTCATCTCCGCGGACGCTCGCGGCGTCACGGGACAGGCCCTCGACATGAACGGTGGAGCGTTCATGAGCTGAGGGCCTATGCGCGTCTGCCTCCTCACCCACGCTCTCACGCCGCACGAGCTGACCGGCGTCGAGAATCACACTGCGCAGCTAGCTGCTGCGCTTGGGCGGGGGGGGTGTGAGGTGCAGGTCTTCGCGCCGTGTCCATTGGAGGGGACCTGGCGACTCGCGCAGCGCGTGGAAGAGCGGAGCGGCTACGAGGTCCACTGGCTCGCCCTGGGCGAGCGGCGCCCTGACGAGGAGGGGAACGAGCCTGGCGCAGCTGAGGCCTTCGGGCGCTACCTCGACCGGGAGCGCCCACACCTCGTGCACGCACAACACCTTATCGGGCTCGGTCCAGGCCTCATCGCTGAGGCCAAGGGTCGCGGGATCCCCTTCGTCTTCACTGCCCACGACGCTTGGCTGGCGTGTGAGGAGTATCGGCTCTTACGCCCAGACTTCGTGGCGCTGGATCCCTCTGAGCCGGAGGCGCTCGGACGTGTCTTTCTGGCGCGGAAGCTCCTTGATCGGCTGCTGCCTGACGCAGACCACCAAGGCCTCGTGCTCGACCGGGACCTAAGCGACGAGGGCCGCGCTCTTCTAGCCGACGTGCTAGAGGGAGATCCGCGCACGGCAGGCTTTGACACAGAGGAGATCGAGGGGACGCGCCTGCGCGCTCTGCGTGCGAGGGCCGCGCGGCTTGAGGCCTTGCGGGCGGTCGACCTCGTCCTCTCTCCGACGCAGTTCCTTGCAGGGGTCCTTCGTGACGGCGGCGTAGAGGCGCCCCTAGAGGTAGAGCCTTGCGGGATCGACCTCTCGCCCTTTGAAGGCCTCGAACGCGCAACGCGCGCGCTAGGTGAGCCGCTCCGGGTCGCGTTCTTGGGTGGAGTCTCAAAGCATAAGGGCCTGCATGACCTCCTCGAGGCGAGCGCAGGGCTCGAAGGGATCGCGCTGCGTGTGCACGGGGCCTCAAGTGATCGAGCCTACTCCGAGCGCTGTCGCGCGCTGGCGGAGGCGGCGGGCGCAGACTGGTGTGGACCCTTCACCCATGAGGAGCTGCCCCTGATCCTCGCCGACACAGACGTGGTTGTCGTGCCATCCAAGTGGCCAGAGAACGCGCCCTTCGTGATCCGGGAGGCCTTCGCAGCTGGTGTGCCGGTCATCGCCGCGGACGTCGGCGCGATGCGGGAGAGCGTGCGAGATGGCGTGGATGGGTGGCTCTATCCGGCGGGTGATGTAGCTGCGCTCAGCGCATGTCTGAGGAGGCTCGTGAGCGAGCATGTCGACTGGCAAGTGGAGACGCCGCGCTCGGTGGATCAGCAGGCTGCCGCGCTCATCAAGCGCTATAGCGAGCTCGCGCTGAACGCGACCGAGGGGCCGCGCGCGCGGCTCGAGCATCTCGAGGGGCTTACGCGCACATTCGAGGCAGCGGGTGACATGAGCTGGAAGGCCCTCGTCGACAGCGCGCTCAGCGGCTACGAGCGCCTCTGTGCGGAGCTCTCGTCCGGTGATGCCGGCGCGCGGCGATTGACGCGCGCTCTCACCACGGGCTCTAAGTTAGGCGAGCGCTTGGCAGAGGGGGAGCGGGCCCGAGCTTGGCTGGGTCAAACAGTCGACGCCACCCGGCGCTCAGAGGAGGAGCTCGACGCTAGGGCGCGCTGGCAAGAGGAATCCCAGAGCGCGCTGTCAGAGCAGGCGAGCTGGCTCCAAGAGCAGCTCTCCGCGCGTGAGCGTGAGGTCGAGGCCATCGGCCGTGAGCGCGACGCGGCGCGCTCCGAGCACGAGCAGGTCCAAGGGGAGCGGGCGGAGGTGGCGACGGATCTCGAGCTCGCAGGCGCGGAGGCGCGCTGGTTGAAGGGGCAGCTAGAGTTCCATGAGAGAGAGGTGGTGCGCCTAGATGCGGAGCGGCAGAGCGTCACGAGAGATCTGGGCGAGCGGACGCGGGCGACAGAGTGGCTGGAAGGCCAGCTGGCTGAGCGTGACAGGCGTCTGGCGCACGCTGCGCGAAAGCTGGAGGAAGCTGAGCGCGCGCGGATCGCGTCGCAGGAGGAGAGCGAGCATCAGCGTGAGGTCAGCGAGCTAAGGGCTGAAGAGGCTGCGTGGAGAGCGGAGGTGTCGCGAGCTCGAGAGGAAGAGGTCGCTGAAGAGCGTCGCAGGCGCCGCGGTGCAGAGGAGACGAACAAGCACTTGGCGGCGGAGGTCAGGTGGCTGCGTGAGACGCATGAGGTGCTCCGAGAGGAGATCCGCTTCTTGCGTGGGGAGGTGCAGGCGCGTGAAGAGGAGCGCGCTCGCTGGACCGCCCAGATGGAGAGCCTAACGACCCAGCAAGAGCGGCTCCTTGAGCATGAGCTTTGGTTGCGTGGCGAGCTCCGGAGACTGCTCGACGCCATCTCAGGTCCCATTGAGGAGCTGCCTGCGCCGGACGAGATCGCAGGGCGAGTGAGCGAGGCAGTGGACGCCCTCGGCGTAGATGATGATGAGGAGCGCGCTTGAAGCTCTCGATCCTCATCCCCGCGCTCGATGACCGTGAGCTCTTGAAGGAGTCGCTGCCGGCGGTCCTCACAGAGGCCGCTGCGACGGGGCTCGAGTGGGAGCTCCTCATCATCGACGACACGGGCGCGGGGGCATTGCGAGGCTGGCTAGAGGCTGAGTTCCCCCTCGCTCGTTGCGTAGAGCGAGCGGTGAATGGTGGCTTTGCGGCTGCGACGCTCACAGGGGCAGAGCAGGCTAAGGGCGAGGTGTTATGCGTTTTGAATCCAGACGTCTGTATTCAGCCTGGCTTCTTTGGGCCGCTCCTTGAACAGCTCCAATCCAGCGATGTCTTCGCGGTTGCACCCCTCGTCCTGCGAGACGGAGAGCAGACTGCCGAGTCGCTGCCGCAGCTCATACAGGAGGACGGGGCGGTGGTCATCCGCCGCGCTGCTCAGGTTGAGCCTGGTGAGCCCGCCCCGGGGTATGAGGGTGGACACCCGGTCGCCTTCGCGCTGGGCGGCGCCTTCTTGGTGCGTCGAGGTGAGTTCCTCGCACAGGGGGGCTTCGACTCCCTCTTCGAGCCCTTCTACTTTGAGGACGTGGACCTCTGCTGGAGCGCGTGGCGCTCCGGCCGCCGCGTCGTCGTCGACCCTCGTGCGGTGGCAGAGCACTCGAACCGAGGCACGATCGGCGCGCATGTCTCGAAGAAGTTGGTGCGCGCGAGCATCGAGAAGAACCGTCATCTCTTCGCATGGAAGCACTTGGACGGCGAGGCCCTCGAGGCGTACCTCGACGGCTTGGGTCAGGAGCTCGCCGACGCAGTCGCCTCTGAGGATCGTGAGCGGCTCATGTGGCTCACGATGGCCCTTGAGCAGCTCCCAGAAGCGCTCAGGGCGCGTCGAAGGACTGAAGAGCTGTCCCTCGAGCACTCAGCGGTCTCGCTCATGATGCCGAAGCCGGGGTGATTGGCATCAGCCATTAACACGCCGGGAGAGCTCTCATATTGCCGCTGGATGAGGACATCCCGAGCGCCTCTTCTAGGCGGTTCAAGTGTCCGGTCTGGGAGTAGCGCTCTCGCACGTGTCGGAGTCCAGCGGCTCCCATGAGCGCAGCGCGCTCAGGGTCGCTGAGGATTGAGTCGGTAGCTTGAGCGAAGGCGTGGGCGTCACGGCGGGGGACGAGGAGCCCCGTCTCTCCGCCAGCGAGCCACTCCGAGATCCCTCCCACATCGAAGGCCACGACAGGGAGGGAGTGGGCCATCGCCTCGAGGCCTACGAGGCCGAAGGGCTCGTCCCACACTGAGGGGACTGCGACAAGTTGGGCTCGGGTGTAGAGCTCTTCGAGGACAGGGGCGTCGAGCCATCCGGTGAAGTGAACGCGCTCAGCGAGGCCCTCATCGCGCGCCTTCTCCTCGAGCCACGCGCGCGCCGGGCCCTCGCCTGCGATGACGCAGCGCCAGGGAGTCTCTAGCTGGCCCAAGGCTGTGAGCAGGAAGTCGACGCCCTTGTCCGGGTGCACGAGCCGCGCAGAGCAGAGGATCAGGGGAGCGCTAGAGCTGGCTAGCGAGGCGGCGAGCTCTTCAGGGAGCGGACTCTTGGGCGTCGCGTCTTGGCCTTGGCGCGTGAAGTAGCCGACACGCTCGACGCGTGAGGGCTCGCAGCCTGCGCGGATCAGCTCTCGGCGCATGTAGTCCGAGGCGACCAAGAGGCGGTCGAGCTCTTGGTGGGCGGCGAGGTCTCGTTGGTGCTCCTTGAGCTTCCCGATGGGCCAGCGCAGCGCTGGACGCCAGCCGTCGCGGTGATAGCCGGCGCAGCCCTTCGTGAGGAAGAAGCGCTTGAGGCAGGCCGTGCCCATGGGGTCAGCGCAAGGTGATCCGTCGGCGTGGAGCTTGTTCAGCCCGGGGCAGAAGAGGGTGTGGTCCTGGACGAAGCGCGCGGTGGGGGCGCGCTCTGAGGAGGCGTGGAGGACCGCTGGCGCAGCCCGGGAGAGGAGCAGGACCCTGTCCGGCCTCCAGTTTCGGAGCCCGAGCTTGAAGGAGGAGAGCGCCCTAGGCGAGGGCTCGCGATCGAAGAGCCCCTTGAGCTCCGGCACTTCCCCTGGGACCTCCTGTCCACGCTGCCCCGTCACGACGCGGACCTCGTGTCCGCGCGCTGTGAGGCCTGCCGCGACGTCGGCAGCGTAGCGCTCCGAACCTCCGACGAGGTCGAGGCGTTCGCAGCCGAGGAGGAGTCTCATCCGGCTAAGAGCCGATGGACATCAGGAACTGGCCGTTGCTGGAGGTCTTGCTCATCTTCTGGATGAGCATCTCCATCGCCTCGACAGGGTCGAGCTCGTTCAAGACCTTGCGCAACATCCAGACGCGGCGCATCTCCTCTTCGTCGAAGAGCAGGTCCTCTTTGCGGGTGCCAGAGGCGTTGATGTCGATCGCGGGGTAGATCCGGCGGTCGGAGAGGCGGCGGTCGAGCACGATCTCAGCGTTACCCGTCCCCTTGAACTCCTCAAAGATCACCTCGTCCATCTTGGAGCCGGTCTCGATGAGAGCCGTTCCGAGGATCGTCAGAGAGCCGCCGTCCTCGAGCTTCCGCGCTGCGCCGAAGAAGCGCTTGGGGAACTGCAGGGCCGTCGCCTCGAGGCCTCCGGAGAGGAGCTTGCCGTTGCTCGGTGCCTCGGTGTTGCACGCGCGCGCGAGGCGCGTGATGGAGTCGAGGAGGATGATCACGTCATCGCCGGACTCGACCATCGACTTGGCCTTCTTGATGACCATGTCCGCGAGGCGGATGTGCCGTGCGGCGGGCTCGTCGAAGGTCGAGCTGACGACTTCCACGCGCTCACCAGGGACGCTGCGCTTGAAGTCGGTGACCTCCTCGGGCCGCTCGTCAACGAGCAGGATGATGAGGTGCGCATCAGGCGCGTTGCGCACGATGGAGCGCGCGAGCATCTGCAGGAGGACCGTCTTGCCTGTTCTGGGAGGCGCGACGATCAGGCCGCGCTGGCCCCTGCCGACCGGGGTGATGAGGTCGACGATGCGCATCTCGAGCGGGTTGTCATCAGAACCCTCTAGGAGGATGCGCTCCTCGGGGTAGATAGGGACGAGCTCCTTGAAGGGGGTGCGCCCATGGGCCTCCTCGGGGTCGCCGCCGTCTACGAGCTCAACTGACTTGAGGGCGAAGACGGTCTCGCCCTCTAGTGGTGCCCGCAGTGCGCCGCGGACGACCATGCCCTCTTTGAGGGCGGCGCTCGCGATGAGGGAGGGGGGGATGAAGACGTCCTCAGCCGTGGGCATGTAGTCGCTCGAGGAGGTGCGCAGGAAGGCGTGCCCCTCAGGGACGATGTCGATCACTCCTTCAGTGATCACGGATAGGCCCTCGCGCAGGCGCGCGGTGGTGAGCGCGACGTAGATCTGGTTACGGGTGCGCAGATCGTGGACGTCGACCTTCTCACCCTCGGCGGCCTCCACCATGTCTCCCACGGTGAGATCGAAGAGGACAGAGTGTTCAACCGGCTTCGCGCTCTTCTTCGGTTTGGGCAGCTCGCCCTCGAGCTCTGCGAGCTCCTCCTCGTTGAGGTCTTGCGGCAGCTTGGAGTAGTCGAGCGCGAAGGACTCGTCGTGGACGACTCCGCGGCCGGATCGCTTGAACTTGCGCGAGCGTTTCTTCTTGGAGCGCTTCTTGTGGGCTGTCGCCATGCTTCGTGGGGCTTGTGCGGTCGGCGCGGTCATCGCGCTGACTTAGGGAGTTATGAGTTGTGCAGTTGGTCTCGCAGGAGCTGGGCCGCTTGATCGAGCGCTTCGAGGGTCCCTCGATTCACGATCGTGTGGTCTGCCCGCTCCCGCTTCTCCGTCAGGGCGAGCTGAGATTGCTCTCGACGCGCGACCTCTCCCGGGGTCCAGCTGCGCGACGAGGCCGCGCGCTCTTCCCTGGCTTCGAGGTCGGACTCAACGAAGATCAGGTGATCGCACTGTGCGACGAGACCGTGCTCTCTGTCGTTCTCCAAGAGGAGGGGGACGTCCAAGACCACAGGCCCAACGTTCTGAGCCTTCGCCTCGTCCAAGGCGGCTTGGATCTTCGCACGAACCCTCGGATGGATCCACCCCTCCAGCCGACCGCGCGCCTCGGGATCGTCGAAGACGAGCGCCGCGAGGGCCGCTCGATCAGGGCGTCCGTCTCCTCCGAGGGCGCCCCCGCCGAACGCCTCAGCCACGAGCTCAGTGACCTCGGGTGAGGCCAAGACGGCGTGAGCCAGCTCATCTGCGTCGATCACGGCGCCCTCTGCCCCAGCTAAGACTCGGGCCACACGAGACTTCCCTGAGGCGATGCCTCCGAGGACCCCTAGGATGAGGGGTGGTTGGCTCTCGTGGGTGGGGGTGGACATCGCTTGAAGGGTGAAACTAGCGGCTTGAGGGCGGGTATAGGGGTCGTTAGGGCGGTTTTTGGCCGTCTGACGCTTCTTCGGAGCCCCTCCTGGCCGGGATGAGGTCGCCAGCGGCGGCCTCAAGCGGACTTCAAGAGCACCCTAGAGACCACCTCCGAGGTGATCAACATGGGATCTGGAGGCGTCAAACACTTGCCGGAATACCTCTCTGTCGGTTATCACCATGCCTCCCTCGCCCATTCCTGGACCACCAGGGAGAGGACGAGCGGGCTCACACCATCCCCCAGACTGTCCCGAGCGGCTCGCGCGGTCACGATTCTCGTGCCCGGCTGCCACCCGGAAGACCTCATAGTTCATGAAGAAGCTCCAACAAAGCGATCTCAGCCGCCGCGGCGCCGCCAACAACTCTCTGATCTGGATCGTCGCACTCATCGTCGCGTTCATCGTCGCGCTTGTCGCCGCCATCGCATCGAGCGGAGACCTCGAGGAGATGCGCAATGAGCGTGATGCTATGAGGGCAGAGCGCGACAAGGCCAAGGCTGAGCGCGAGAACGACATCAACAAGATCTACGAGATCTCTACTGTTCTCGGCTTCTACCCAGAGGGTACCGCGACACGCGAGTCCACAGTGGAGGCAGCTACGGACGCACTCACCGCCTTCAAGGACGGCTTCGACGACATGGGCTCCGCCGTGATCGATTTCCAGGGCGCCGCGCAACGCGCCGTTCCGGAGTACCGGGCGAAGAAGGTCCAGATCCAAGAGCTCAACACTCGGATCACCGAGCTCCAGGCTCAGGTTCAGGCCAAGACCTCCCAGATCAACACTCTCGGAGCCGAGAAGGACGCCATCATCGCGGACCTCCGCTCTCAGCTCTCAGACGCTGAGCAGGCCGCGGCTGATCGCCAGAGCGACCTCGAGGGTCAGATCTCTTCCGTGCGCACTAGCCTGACGGATCGTGAGTCAGCTCTGCGCAAGACCCGCTCTGACATGGAGAGCCAGAACCGCCAGCACTCTCAAGAGCGCGCGGCGATGCAGACCCGCTTTGATGAGATGGGTCGCAAGCTCGCCTTCCTGAAGGAGCCTGAGGCTGCCGACGGCGAGGTCCTCGCGGTCAACGAAGAGCTCGGCCTGGCGTGGATTAACATCGGCCAGAAGAACCGCCTCCTGCGTGGCACCCGCTTCCGCATCGTGGACGGCACTCCCGGAGACGACCGCGTCAAGGCGTGGTGCTCTGTCACGCGCGTCGAGGAAGGCATGGCTGAGGTCCTCCTGAGCGATCAGGCTGACCCCTTCGACCCCCCCGTGGCGGGCGACATCATCTACAACCCGATCTACGACCCCAGCTCCCAGCGCAACGCTGCCCTCGTCGGTCGCTTCTCAGGGACCTGGAACGAGAAGGAGCTCCGCCTGCTCCTCTCTGAGGTCGGCATCCACATTCAGGACAGCGTCGACAAGACAACTGACTACCTCATCGTCGGCTCTGAGATCTACACGGACGAAGACGGTGAGCCCCTTGAGGAGCCTATGAGCCCCAGCGAAGAGCCCGCCTACAGCAACGCGGTCGCCATGGGTGTCCAGATCGTCCCGATCAAGCAGATCCGCGAGTACTTCCTCCGCAACTGAGCTCTCGCCCTCGCGGCTAGAACTGGCGGCGACCAGGACCTCGGGTCCGGGTCGCCGTCTCGCGTTTCAGGCTGAACTCGCGGGCGCGCACTACCTCGGGCCCCGACGCGTGGCATGATGTGGGCCGCGCCGTCCCCAGAACCGCCGCCCGGGTGCGCGCAGACTCTCCATGAGCGTAGACCAGACACAGCCTCAAGAAGACCCCGTAGAGAGCTCACGCATGAGCTTGGGTGCGCACTTAGATGAGCTGCGCCGACGGCTCCTGCGCTCGACCGTCGCGCTCTTCGTGACCTTCTTTGCCTGCTGGACCTTCCACCAGCCCTTGATGGAGATCGTGCTTGATCCTCTCGAGCGCACAGTCACTTGGCTCAATGAGGACCTCTTCGAGCTCTATGAGCGTCGCATCGCAGAGGACCCTGAGCTCAGCAGGGAGGCTTACTTCCGCGAGGTGAACGGTGAGACGGTCTTGGCAGATCCGATCCCCCTCCAGCCGCGCAACGACCGAGCGTCTAGCAGCTTCTTCTCATACCTGAAGGTCTGCTTCTGGTTCGCGCTCTTCATCGCGGGCCCTTACGTCCTCTGGGAGTTGTGGCAGTTCATCGCCGCGGGCCTCTACAAAGAGGAGAGGCGGGTGATCCATCGGATCTTCCCCATGAGCGCGCTGCTCTTCTTTACGGGCGTCCTGTTCGGCTACTTCATGATGTTGCCGTACGGGTGCTACTTCCTCTTTGGCTACGGGCTCGAGCAGATGCGTCCAGATCCGAAGGTCGAGGACTATCTCGCCTTCGTGACGACCCTGACCCTCGCTCTAGGGATCATCTTCCAGCTGCCCCTCTTGATGATGGTGCTCTCGCGAGTGGGGCTCGTGGACCCAAAGAGCTACTCCAAGCACCGGGGCATGTTCTGGATCGGTTCGCTGGTCGTGGCCGCCATCCTCACGCCTCCCGACCCCTTCACCCAGCTCATGATGGCCATCCCCATGGCGGTCCTTTATGAGGTCGGGCACCTCTTCGCGCGGCTCGCCCATCGCAAGGCCGTCTCGACTGAGCTCACCACATGACCGGGAGAGAGGGGGCCGCCGCGCTCGTGGCAGTCGGTGATGAGCTCATCGCGGGGGAGAGGGCCGAAGGGAACTTGGGCTGGCTTGCGCGAGAGCTCACCTCACGCGGCTGGAGAGTGTCAGAGGCGCGCCTCATCGGTGACGACCTCGCGCAGCTCACGGAGACCCTCCGCGACCTCCTCTCAGGGCATGAGCTCGTCATCACGACGGGCGGTCTCGGTCCAACCTTGGATGACGTCACACGCCACGCGGCGGCGGCAGCCTGTGACCTCGAGCTCGAGGAGGACGCAGAGACTGTGGCAGGGCTGCGAGAGTTTTGGAGCACCCGTGGCGAGCCGATGCCTGAGTCGAACAGGCGCCAGGCGCTCTTACCGAGCGGAGCGCTGCGCCTCGACAATGCCCACGGCACCGCGCCGGGCTTCCTCGTCGAGGCAGGAGGAGCGCGACTCGCGTGCTTACCGGGGCCCCCCCGTGAGATGCAAGGCGTGTCGCGAGAAGAGCTCCTGAGTCGAGTGGAGCGCTCAGCACCGCCCCAGCGCAGGACGCTCTTCCTCTGCGGCGTGAGCGAGAGCGACCTAGCGGATCGTGTGGGCGAGTGGATGGCGCGCGACGCGGATCCGGTCTCTGGAGTCCTCGCCTCACGTGGGGTCTTGGAGCTGAAGTTCACAGCGCGGGGCTCGAGCGAAGCGGACCTCGCGCGGCTTGAAGAGCGCGTCGAGGAGGCGCGGGAGCTCCTGGCCCCGTGGGTCTTCAGCGAGAGCGAGGCCGACCTCGCGAGCGTCCTCGTCGCAGAGCTCCTGGAGGAGGGCTGCAGCGTAGCCGTGGCAGAGTCGTGCACAGGGGGGCAGATTTCTCAGCGGCTCTGCGCCGTGCCCGGCGTGAGCGCGGTCCTGAAGGAGTCTCTGGTGACCTACTCCAACGAGGCTAAGGCCGCGCGGCTAGGGGTGCCTGAAGACCTCATCGAAGCCCACGGCGCGGTCTCAGATGAGGTCGCGGAGGCGATGGCGACAGGGTTACACGGCTCAAGCGGGGCTCGCTTGGTGGGCGCGGTGACCGGGATCGCGGGCCCAGGAGGCGGATCTCCAGAGAAACCTGTGGGGACTGTGCACTTTGCGGTGGGCCTGGATGGGGCCGTCAGGACGCACCAGAGGACCTTCTCATCGCGCGGCAGGGGCCATATTCAGGCTTGGGCGACGAACACGATGCTCAACCTCATGTTGCGTACCTACAGGGATGGGCGCTGAGGGCCTCGACACATCCGCTAGCGTTGCTATGCTCTCCGCCCGTGCGCCGGGGTTCTCCAGGCGCCGCAGTTACCCCGTGGTGTAATTGGCAACACATCTGGTTTTGGTCCAGACGTTTCAGGTTCGAGTCCTGGCGGGGTAACCATCACCCCTTCGAGGTGTGGGGTGGAGGTTCTGTAGACTCGTGGAAGAAGTCTAGGCTTGGCTCGTCAGAGCCCCCGTCAAGCCCTCAGGAGGTCTCCATGAAGCGCGCACTCACCCTCGCCCTCGTCTGCTCCCTCGCCATGGGGGCCATGCCAACGCCTGCGCTCGAGGGCGCGTCCGGCCTAGCCCTCTGTCAACTCAGCCTGGATGGAGTTGTAGGGGAGCGCACTCACCCGTGGGTCTCGATTTCGGTGACTCATCGGGTCGAGCAAGAGCTCGTGGAGACGAGCCTCATCGGACAATTCAAGCCAGGGACAACGGGCGCCTCCCTCGCCACGCTCTTGGCCAAGCGGCTGAAGGAGCATGGAGCGCGGGTCACTGAGTCCACAGCGCTTGATAAGACAGGTGACCTCTTCATCGAAGATGTCACGAGCGTTCGCGTTGACCTCCCCGCTGGGCCAGGAGCCAGCGTGACATTCTGTGATCGTCCGCTCGGCATGCTCAGCCTGCGTCCCACCAGTCCGACCCCCGGCGCTGGGAGGCTCGAGTTCTACGGCGTCGTCTCGGACGTAAGCGGGAGGCACCGCTCCATGGAGTCTCTAGAGATCCCCGTCATTGATGGAGAGAGCGGACATGACGTCTGCAAGCGCCTCTTCGATCGCTCCTTAGAGGCAGGCTGGCTCCCTGTGCGGGAGAAGACCGACCGCTGGAGCCCCTCACGTCGGACAGACTCACGCAAGCTCCTCTCCTCAGAGGTCAAGCTCTCGGCCTCTGGGTGGGAGCTTGAGCTCAGAGTGGGCTGAGCGCTGCTAGTAGCCGAGGCTCTCTAGGATGCGGAGGGTCTCCGGGTCAGAGAGCTCGAGGCTGTCGCGCCGTGCCTGAAGCTCTCTCGCGAGCTCTTCGAAGCGCACGTCCTCGGCACAGAAGGCCAAGAGCTCCGCGCGCAGCCTGTCGAGAGGCGGCACGGAGGTCATGTTCACATCGAAGGAGATCAGGTTCACTCGCTCGTTGGGGTCGCTCTTCAAGTCATAGAGCTCCTCGCTCAGGGAGCGAAGGACGGGCTCCTCTGACTCTGCGTTGGTGAAGGCGTAGCGACGGATGTACTTCCAGTCGCCCAAGCGCACAGCCTTGGCTTGGATGGCGCCGTCTACCTCTGTGCGTTCGACCTTCTCTGAGAAGACCGGGCCGTCGCTCTCGCGGTCTTCGGAGAGCAACGCGACGAAGGAGCGTCCAGCTGCTACGCCCGCCCCAGGCTGCGTGAGGGGCTGGAGCGAGAGCAGCTCCACGAGGGTAGGGGCGAGGTCTACGAGGGAGACGTCACCGCTGCGGACGCCAGGGAGAGGGCGATCTTCGAAGCTGTCGGGGAGCCTGATGAGGAGCGGGACCCTGCAGGTCGCCTCGTAGGTGTGGCGTCCGTGCTCGAACCAGTAGTCGTGCTCGCCGAGGCTCTCGCCGTGGTCAGCGACCACGATGATCAGGGTGTTCTCGAGCAGGCCGTCCTCGCGCAGGTTGTCAAAGAGGCGGCCGAGCTCTGCGTCTAGATAGCTGATCTCGCCGTCGTAGCGATCTCGGACGCGCGCAGCGTCAAAGCTGCTCTCGTCTATCAGGTCTGTGGGCTTGAGGTTGTAGCGACCCACCCAGGGCTCGGTGAGTGCGCCCTCGCGGCGCTCTGGCTCCAGGGCGACTTTCTCAGGCTTTGCACTCCGGAAGCGGTCGTGACCAGCGGGCGGAGCGTAGAGGCCGTGCGGATCCATGTAGTGCGCCCAGAGGAACCAAGGCTGCCCTTCCTGGGCGATTGGCTGGGCGGGGCCAGCCCCATCTGTCTCATCACTGGAGAGTCCGACGGCTCTCAGGATCCCGTCGGTCATCGAGCCGGCGAGGCGCTGTGGGGTGTGGTTGGGCGAGACGCCGTGTGAGCTAGGGAAGTCCTCGACCCAGATGTCGAAGCCTCTGCTCATTGCGGAGAAGGCGTCGCTCAGGACGAAGTTGGCGATGATCGCGCCGGTCGCGTAGCCCTCGTCTCGGAAGCGCTCTGCCAGGACAGGGACCTCTTCGCTTAAGGGGGTCAACAGATCCCTCACGCCGTGACCGTGGGGATAGAGTCCAGTGAAGATCGAGGCTACCGCGGGGCTCGTCTTGGCTCGAGGCGTCTGAGCGTGTGTGAAGCGGAGCCCCTCGGCGGCGAAGCGGTCGAGGTTGGGGGTTGTCTCGCGCTCATAGCCGGCGCAAGAGAGGCGGTCGGCGCGCAAGGTGTCGACTACCACGATGAGGACGTTAGGCCTCGGCGGTGCCCCGCCGCAGGCGCTGAGGAGTGTGAGCGCGGCGAGGAGGCCTCGTACTGAGCGGAGCGTCAAGGGCTAGACCCTCAGTCTCTGATCCTGACCCGCACTTTGCGCTCGGGCCTTCCGGTCAGGCGTACAACCCTTCGAGCGGTCTCGCCGTCGTCGGTGGTGAAGATGACCTCGTATTTCCCGGGAGGGAGGGGGCCGACGCGCGTCTCACGCTGCTCGCCGCCGCCGGTGAAGACCTCCATCCATTGCTCGCGAGTTCTCAGGCTGGTCTGCTCACGACCAGCCTCATCGAGGACGCTGATCGAGGCGCGGAGCGGCTCGCCGTCAGAGCCCTCACAGACACAGAGCAGGGTCGTGCCCTCCTCAAGGAGAAGCTCCACCGTCGAGATGTCACCCGCGCGCACTTCGACGGTGGCGCTCTCCTGAGTGGAGCCGCTCGTGCTGCGTGCTATGACGGTGACAGGGCCTGGGGCGAGCCCGTTGTGCCTGAACTTGCCGTCGCTGCCGCTGATCACCGGCTGACGAGAGGTCTGGACTGTGCCAGCGGCGGTGCGGAAGAAGACGCTCGCGCCCTCCACCGGCGATCCGTCCTGCGCGCGGACGATCCCCTCGACCGTCCCAGGGTCTTGCAGCTCGAGGCGGAGCTCGGAGAGCTCCCCATCCCCTACGTTGACGATGGTGCTGACTGCGCCTGTAGGCTCACTGCGCCAGGTTCGGCCGCCAGCTTGGACGATGTAGCTGCCCGGCCGCAGACGAAGGAAAGAGAACTCGCCGTCCTCTCCAGCGTTCTCATAGCGCATGCCTGAGACGCCGCTCATTGCCATGTTCGAGACGGGACGGAGGGAGACAGCGATCCTGCCTCGCGGAGCGCCGTCCGAGCCAATGACGACACCCCTGATGCCAGAGGAAGGCATCGTGATGTCGAAGTTGAAGCGCTCTGCCTCGGGGACAGTGACGGGGAAGTCCACGCCGAAGCCACCGAAGCCTTCGCCAGCACCTTGGACTAAGAAGACGTAGTCGCCGGGCGCATCGAGGGTCATCTCGTATCGCCCGGAGCCATCGATCCTGGCTGTCTCACTGCCCTCCATAAAGCCTTGGCCGTCGGCCACGGCGAGGACGCTACCGGTCGTGATGGGCTGGTCACCATCAAGTACGCGCCCTGAAACGACGACGGGCGCAGCCGGAGGCGCGCCGAGGACGACCTCTACGGTCTCTCCGTCTGCAATATCCACAGAGACCGTCTCTACGAGCGTCATGAAGTCTGCGAAGCCAGGTTCGCGGTCTCCGTCTTCGAAGACCTCGCTGATCTCTTCCATCGTGGGCTGCGTCATCACCTGGTAAGAGCCAGGCGTGACCCGCTCCACCACGAAGCGACCGGCTCCATCTGTGGTCTCTTCTCCGCCCATATTGCCGCCCATCCCCATGAAGCCTCCTTGGGAGACCATGACCGAACGGCCAGCGACAGGCTGCCCATTCTCGCCGAAGACCGTCCCGACGATCGTGCCGCCGCGCAAGAGCTGGACGGTGACGCCTGCAACTGCTTCACCTTCGGCGACTTGGACCTCGAGAGCCATGTTGCCGGCCCACTCCTCGGATTCAGCGGAGAGCTTGTACTTTCCCTCTTTCAGCCCTTGGATGCTGAAGGACCCGTCTGCCTCGCTGACGGCCTCTTCAGACTCCGAAGAGCCGCCGCCCCAGCGACCGCGGCTAGGGTCACCGGTGCTCGCTGTGACCTCGCAGCCAGCTACGGGAGCGCCGCTGGGGTCGAGGACGAGGCCAGTGATGCTAGCGCCACGGCTGACCCGGACGATGAGCTCGCTCCCTGGGTGAATGTACTTTTGGTCAGGCTCAGTGTGCACGAAGACATCGGAGCTGAGATCTACCTCATACTCGGCGGGGAAGATGCCAGAGACTTGGAAGCTTCCGTCGGCTTCGACCTCACCGCGTTGGTAGATGCTTCCGTGGGCGCTCTGCACAGAGGCGTCGCGCTCTCGAACAGTGTTCAACACGACTGTGATTTCGTCCGCTTCCTCTCCCGTAAAGGGCGTCCCGCTCGCGTTCACGACACGGCCGCGGACGACACCCGGCTCCTCCAACCTGATCTCAACACCGCTCGTTCCAGCGCTGACTTCATCCTTCACGCCGCGCCAGCGGCCCTTGTCTTCGCTCCCCTCAGGAGACTCTTGGTTCGCGCGGATTCTGTATGCGCCAGTCTCGAGCCCAGTCAGAGAGAACGCGCCTGTCTCGTCGGTCGTGACCCAGAGCTGCTCATTCGAGCGCCCCCAGCGCTGCGTCTGAGGCCTGTCGCCGGTCTCCACCCCGACACGCGCGCCCTCGACGGGGGCTCCGTCGCTCCAGAGCACGAGGCCGCGGATCGAGAGGCCGTCGATGAAGATGAGCTCTTGTTCGGTGCGGGTGTCGCGGTCTCCGAGCTCGAGCTCGACCGCTTCGGGGTTTTTCAGCCCGTCGATGCTGCCCGTCAGGCGGACCTCGCCCGCGGGGATCCCGCGCAGCTCAAAGCGGCCATCAGCGTCACTCTGGTCTGTCTGCGCGCTGCCTCCACTCATCCAAAAGCGAGTGTCGTTGGTGGGGCGGATGCTGACCTCGACACCCTCGATGGGCTCTCCTTGCTCATTGATGGCGCGGCCGCTCAGGCGCGCGCCTAGCTCTAGCGCGACAGAGAGCTCTCGGTCTTCGCCTGGCTCGAGCTTCGTGGCGTCAGTGCGCGCGTCAATGTAGTCAGGGCTCTCGACACGACCGAGCCAGAACAGCTCGGTGGGGAGGGCGCGGGCCTCGAAGAGGCCGTCCCCTAGATGTTCGAGATCGATGGTCTCAGAGGACCTCCACATCCCCATCATCCCTCCGGACTCAGAGCCGCGCACGCTCACTTCGAAGCGCTCGATCGCCTCAAGCTTCTCTGCTGCGTCTGCAGCAACGGGGGGGCTGACGCGGAAGGCCAGGCGAGCTCCGAGCATCGGCTCAAGCTCGTAGCGCTGCCCCTCTTCAACGTCTTGGATGAAGAGGTCTTCGAGGTAGAGGTAGCGTCCTTCTATGCGGAGCTCCACCCGGTCGGCAGCCTCGGTGACCTCGAAGGAGAACTCGCCGTTGGCCTCGACCTCGACGCGCTCAAAGGGGCGCCCCTCGTATGGCTCGGTCTCCATCTTCTCACGAAACTCCAGCGCGAGCTCGCGCATCAGCTCCGGGTCTGTCTCACCGATCTCCTTGAGCTTCTCTACGAAGGCCTCTTCTTCATCACCTTCGATGCTGATGGCGACGACGCGCAGGCTCGGATCAGCGGGCGTCCCGAGAGGGAGGGAGATCCAACCCTCCAGCGTGCGGGTCTCGACTCCGGCCATCCCGGCAGAGTTCGCGGCGGCGTCACCAGCGTCACGACGGGCAGGTATCGCCGGCAGCGCGGAGAGCTCAGGCTCTTCTCTTGGGAGCTCGGCAACGTTCTGTGAGGGACCTTGGACAGTCGGAGTGGGCTCGAGCTCTAGGGCGGGAGTGTCTCCGCCAGAGTTCAGGAGGGTGATCGCGACGCCCCCGAGGGCGATGACGAGGACGAGGAGGGGGAAGGCGCGTTTCATTTGAGGTTCAAGAGCTTCGCTTTTGAGGGGGTCTCTTCGGGGCTAGATCCTACGGGTTTCAACGGAAGCGTAGGCGGACGTTGCGCTCGTCTTGTCCGCGGTGGTTCACCGGCTTGTTGTCTCACGGTCGTCTTCGACCAACGCGAGGATCCTAGATTGGCCTAGTGGCCTAGGGGAGCGGCCCTGATTGCTACTACGCAGCGGACTGCAGAGCATTCTAGGAGGCGTGAGGAGCTTCTTGGGCGCGAGCTTCGCTCGTACTGGTAGAATCCCGCGCAGTTGACGGGAGGCCCCGTCACGGAGAGACCTGCGATGAGCCAAGAAGGCAGCCAAGGAGGCGCTGAGCACGCCAACAGAGACCTAGACCGGTGGCTAGCCGAGCTCTGGCAGCCAGCGAGAGAGCGCTCGCCTGAGCGCAAGGAGTCCTTCGCGACCCCCTCGGGGCTGCCGTTGCAGCCCGTCTACGGCGACGCGGCAGCGGGTGGTATGCCTGGGGAGTGGCCCTTTGCGCGCGGCATCCGGCCCACCATGTACCGCGGCAGGTTCTGGACGATGCGCCAATACGCGGGCTTCACGAGCGCGCGAGAGACGAATGAGCGCTTCCGTCTCCTCCTTGAGAGCGGTCAGACAGGCCTCTCTGTGGCCTTCGACCTGCCAACTCAGCTCGGCTACGACTCCGACGACCCCCTCGCGATTGACGAGGTCGGGAACGTCGGCGTGCCGATCAACAGCCTGCGCGACATGGAGCGTCTCTTCGACGGCATCCCGCTCGATGAGGTCTCGACCTCAATGACGATCAACGCGACGGCCCCGATCCTCCTCGCCCTCTATGTCGCCCTCGCCGCGAAGCGTGGCGTCGACCCGTCGAAGCTGCGCGGCACCGTGCAGAACGACATCCTCAAAGAGTACGCAGCGCGCGGTAACTACCGCTTCCCTGTAGAGCCCTCGATGCGCATGACCACGGACCTGATGTCCTGGTGCGCCTCAGAGGTGCCCTCTTGGAACACGATCTCAATCTCCGGATACCACATCCGAGAGGCCGGAGCGACGGCGGTGCAGGAGGTGGCCTTCACCCTCTCGAATGCTCGCGCCTACTTCCAAGCTGCGGTCGCAGCGGGCCTGGACGTCGACACCTTCGCCCCGCGAGTCTCTTTCTTCTTCAACGCGCACAATCATCTCTTTGAGGAGGTCGCGAAGTTCCGCTGTGCGCGGCGGATGTGGGCGAAGATCGCACGCGAAGAGTTTGGCGCGAAGGACGACCGCTCAGCGGCGATGCGCTTCCACACACAGACCGCAGGCTCGATGCTGACGAGCCAGCAGCCGGACAACAATGTGGTGCGTGTGACGATCCAGGCCCTCGCTGCGATCCTCGGCGGGACGCAGTCCCTGCACACGAACGGCCGAGATGAGGCGCTCTCCTTACCTACAGCTGAGGCCGCGCGCCTCGCGCTGCGTACCCAACAGATCCTCGCTAACGAGTCAGGCGTCGCGGACGTGGTGGACCCGCTCGGTGGAGCGCCCATGATTGAGGCCTTGACCGATGAGCTGGAGGCGGCTGTGCTCGAGCTCATGGCGCAGGTGGATGAGCGCGGGGGAGCTGTCGATGCCATCGCCTCGGGCTTCGTACAGCGCGAGATCCACGCTAGCGCTCTCGCATGGCAGCGGGAGGTTGAGGCGGGGGAGCGGCCTGTGGTTGGCGTGAACTCATACCAGGTAGAGGAGGAGCCGCCGAGCATCTCTAGGCCTGACCCGAGCCAGCGCGCTGAGGTCTTGAGGGACCTCGAAGAGGTGCGCGCTGAGCGAGACGCCGCGGCTGTCGAGAGCGCCCTTCAGTCTGTGAAGCGCGTCGCGCAGAGCGATGAGAACCTCATGCCCGCCCTCGTCGAGGCGGTCGGGAAGTATGCGACCCTCGGAGAGATCTCTAGCGTCCTCCAGGGGGTCTTTGGAGATCACCGCGCAGTGGAGAGCATCTGATGACGGACACACCCCGAGAGCTCGCTGGCATCGCCCACGACCTGCACCACGTCGCCATTGTGGTGCGCTCTATCGCAGAGGCGCGCTCTGCCTGGGAGGCCTTAGGCCTCGCCAGCGCCGAGCCTGAGTACATCGAGGATCAGGACGTGAACGTGCTCGTCTGCACGATCGCTGGCCAGCGCGTCGAGCTGGTCGAGCCCGCCTCAGAGACCTCGCCGGTCTCTAACTTCCTCGAGAAGCGCGGCCCAGGGCTCCATCACCTCGCCTTTGAAGTGCGAGACTGCGCGGCCGCTATCGAGGCAGCCAAGGAGCGCGGGCTAGAGCTCATTGACGAGGCCCCTAGGCCCGGCTCCCACGGCACAACCATCGCCTTCTTACATCCACGCGCCACCGGCGGCGTGCTGTGCGAACTGGTGGAGGACCCCTCCAGTTCGGCAAGATAAGACGCCCCGGACCCCACCCCAGCTCGAGAGACCCCATGACTGAGACTCCCCTCGAACGACTCCGCCGCATGCGCGAGGCCTCCCTCGTCGGCGGCGGTGAAGCACGGATCGCCGCCCAACACGAGAAGGGCAAGCTCACCGCCCGTGAGCGCATCGACCTCCTCGTGGATGAGGGCTCCTTCGTAGAGCTCGACCGCTTCGTCACCCATCGCTGCACCGACTTCGGCATGGAGGAGAACAAGATCCTCGGCGACGGGGTCGTGACGGGTCACGCCCTCGTAGACGGCAGGCCGATCTATCTCTACAGCCAAGACTTCACTGTCTTCGGTGGCTCTCTCTCGGAGACGCAGTCCGAGAAGATCTGCAAGATCATGGATATGGCCATGAAGGTCGGCGTCCCGGTGGTCGGCCTCTGCGATTCTGGGGGCGCACGGATCCAGGAGGGCGTCTCTAGCCTCGGCGGCTACGCAGAGATCTTCTGGCGCAACACTCAAGCATCAGGGGTCATCCCTCAACTCTCAGCGATCACCGGGCCTTGCGCTGGCGGCGCTGTCTATAGCCCCGCGATCACAGACTTCATCTGCATGGTGGAGGGCAACTCCTACATGCACATCACCGGACCTGACGTCGTGAAAACTGTCACCCACGAAGAGGTCACGAGCGAAGAGCTCGGCGGGGCTGCGATCCACAGCGAGCGCTCTGGCGTCAGCCACTTCACGGCCCCTGACGGGAAGACCGCGATGGCGCTCCTGCGCACGCTCCTCTCATACCTGCCCCTCAACAACGCAGAGGACCCGCCCTTCATCGAGACTGATGATCCGCGGGATCGAGAAGAGCCCGCGCTCGATGACCTCGTGCCCGAGGATCCGCAGAAGCCTTACGACATGAACGAGGTCATCAGCCGCGTCGTGGACGTGGGCTCCTGGCTTGAGGTTCAGGAGGCTTACGCGCGGAACATGATCACAGGCTTCGCACGCCTCGGCGGGCACGTCGTCGGCGTGGTCGCTAATCAGCCTGCGGTCCTAGCAGGCTGCTTAGACATCGACGCCTCGGTCAAGGGTGCGCGCTTCATCCGCTTCTGCGACGCCTTCAACATCCCTGTCGTCACCTTTGAGGACGTCCCGGGCTTCTTGCCAGGCACCGAGCAGGAGTACGCCGGCATCATCCGCCACGGCGCGAAGCTCCTCTACGCCTACTGTGAGGCCACGGTGCCGAAGCTCACTGTCATCACCCGTAAGGCCTACGGCGGGGCCTATGACGTCATGGCCTCCAAGCACGTGCGGGCAGACGTCAACCTCGCCTGGCCCGGCTCCATGATCGCTGTGATGGGGGCCGCGGGCGCTGCGCGGATCATCCACCGACGGGACATCGCTGCTGCAGATGACCCCGAGGCAGAAGAGGCGAAGCGCACTCAGGAGTACGAGGAGACCTTCAACAACCCGTACAAGGCCGCCGCGCGCGGCTTCGTGGACGACGTCATTGAGGCCCGGACCACCAGGCCTTACCTCATCCGCTCGCTGGAGCTCCTCCGCTCCAAGCACGAGGCGAAGCCCGTCCGCAAGCACGGCAATATCCCCCTCTAGGAGCCTGAGCGATGTTCGATCGAATCCTCGTAGCCAACAGAGGCGAGATCGCCCTTCGGATCCTGCGCACTGCGCGGGAGATGGGCATCGAGACCGTGGCTGTGTACTCGGACTTCGACCAGCGCGCGCTGCACGTGCGTATGGCGCACCAAGCGATCGCCCTCGGCGGTGAGCTCCCGAGCGAGAGCTACCTCGTCGGAGAGAAGATCCTCGACGCTGCGAAGCGCTCCGGGGCGCAGGCGATCCACCCCGGCTACGGCTTCCTAGCGGAGAATGCTGCGTTCGCGCAAGCGGTGATGGACGCCGGGCTCGCTTGGATCGGGCCTCCTCCGAACGCGATCGAGGTCATGGGTGACAAGATCATCAGTCGCCGCGCGATGAAGGACGCGGGTGTCCCGCTCGTCCCTGGGTTGACGGACGCCGTGGACGACGTCGCTGAGGCGATCGCCGCTGCTGAAGAGATCGGCTACCCCGTCGCGATCAAGGCTGCCGCTGGTGGCGGTGGGAAGGGGATCCGGATCGTCCGTGACCCCGCCGAGATGGACACGGCCTTCCGCACTGCCTCTGGCGAAGCGGTGAGCGCCTTCGGTGATGGCCGCCTCTATATCGAGCGATACCTCGACCAGCCCCGGCACATCGAGATTCAGGTGCTCTTCGACGCGCACGGCGACGCCGTACACCTCGGCGAGCGTGAGTGCTCGATCCAGCGGCGGCATCAGAAGCTCATCGAGGAGTGTCCCTCTGTCGTGATCGACGAGGAGATGCGAGAGAAGATGGGAGAGGTCGCGCTCCAGGCCGGCCACGCCGTGAAGTACGAGGGCGCAGGGACGGTCGAGTTCTTGTGGTCCGGGGGAGAGTTCTTCTTCCTCGAGATGAACACCCGGCTCCAGGTCGAGCACCCCGTGACAGAGATGGTGACGGGCATCGACCTCGTTCGGGAGCAGCTCCGCGTCGCCTCAGGAGAGCCCTTGGGGTATGGCCAAGACGCGATCGAGATGCGGGGTCACTCTATCGAGGTGCGCATCAACGCCGAGGACACCGCCGCGGGCTTTGTCCCCTCGGTCGGGACGGTCAAGAACCTCCGCTTCCCTGGCGGCGCCGGAGTGCGCATCGACTCCTGCCTCTACCGGGGCATGGAGGTCGGGCTCGCGTATGACCCGATGCTCGCCAAGGTGATCGTGCACGCGCACGACCGAGACACTGCGATCCGACGCATGCGCCGCGTGCTCGAGGAGCTGAACGTCTCTGGTGTCCGCATCAGCGCGCCCGCTGCGCTCGCGGTCTTGGAAGAGAGCGCCTTCCAAGAGGGTGACTTCGACACGCACTTCCTCGAGGCTTTGGACCTCTCCAAGCCGCACGGGAATGAGGAGCAGCTCGCCGCTGCGGTCGCGGCAATCTATCGAAGACATCGCGCCGCGGACCGCGCCCTCGCTGTGAGCGGCGCGGCGCGCAAGGGATGGCGCGAGCGCTCGAGGGCGATGACGAGCGCCTACTCTCAGGCCGCTGGGCGCCCCTCTGCAGGAGGTGACGCGTGAAGTACTTCGTCAAGGTGAACGGACACGATCACGAGGTCGTGCTCACAGAGCGACTCGGCGAGCTCTTGGTCGAGGTCGATGGGGAGCCGATGGACATCGTCTATGAAGAGGTCGACTCCTTAGGGCAGGTCCTCGCGATCACCGGCGAGGGCGCAGCCTTCGGCGTCTCGATCGAAGGGGACTCACAGCGAGCTGGGATCACGATCGCTGGACACTTCTACGACATCGAGATCGAGGACGAGCGCGAGCGCGCCGCTCACGCCGCGGCCCGTGCGGCTGGGGCAGGTGGCGGCTCCGTGAAGAGCGTTATGCCGGGTGTCGTCGTCTCCCTCCTGGTCGCTGAGGGTGATGAGGTGGAAGAGGGCCAGCCTCTCCTCGTCCTCGAGGCGATGAAGATGCAGAACGAGATCGTCGCGCCAGTCGCTGGGGCCGTGGTTCGAATTCACGCTAGCGAGGGCGAGGCAGTCAGCGCCGGCGCCAAGCTGGTGGACCTAAAGGCTGCGGAAGAGGCCTGATCTCTGCCCCTAGGGGCTCAAAAGTGCCCCTGATGGGTCGGAGGCCTGCGCTCGAAATTTTTCTGCGCTGCAGCGTTCGATCGGCGGCCCCGTCTGGCTCACACATTTGCAGCGAGAGCTGCGCTGGGGATCCGACTCTTCTCGAGGATTCGGCCCCCTCGACCTCGGTCGGGGGGGCCGATCTCGTGTCCGGTCGGCAAATTTTGAAGTTTGATGTCTTTGCGGCGTGTGGCTTAGCTCTATGTCCATGATGGACGTACCGGTTGAGAGCTTTTCCTAGAGGGGTACCCGTAATTGAGTAGAGACGAGTATCAGGCCTTCGCAGCCAGGGAGCTCGGCCCTGCCTCTTATCGCTTGGTTCAGTCAGAGCGAGGGCAGGAGGACGTCCTCCGTAGAGCTGAAGAGGGCGGAGAGCTCACAGACGTCGTCTTGGGAGCGGTCTTCGACGCCTTGAAGAGGCCGGACTCGGACAGCGAGCTGGGGGAGGAGTTCTTCAGGTTCCTTCTCCCTCATGCTGAGGCGCGCTCACACGGCCGCATCGCGCCTGACTTCCAGCGCCACATAGAGTCTCAAGACCTCGCGAACTCCGTCCTAGGCAACATCTGGAGTGATGTAAGCAAGCTCGAGTTTACGACCTTTCCGCAGTTTCTCTCGATGGTGATCCAGCGCCTCAGTTGGAAGGCCTCTAACCGCGGGCGTGATCTCAAGCGCAAGAAGCGCTCGGAGGACGCTCGGGTAGATCTTGACGTCGGTGAGTTCGAAGGACCGAGCGACGAGCGCGGCCCGATCGCCGAGCTGATGCATCAAGAGGATCACGAGCTCTTCATCAAGACCATCATGGCTTTGCCCATCGAGCGTGAGCGGAAGCTCATCATGGAGCATCTCGAGGGGCACACGATCGAAGAGCTCGCTCAGAGCCACGATCTCTCGTTGGAGAGCGCTAGGAAAGCGCTGCAGCGCGCGCTGATTCACGCGCGGGAACACCTCGAACTTGCCAAGCGGGCCCAAGGTGGCTCAAAACGCTCATGAGGGAGGTCAGGAGGAGAGATGAATAACGAACGAGTTCTTCAAGTCTCTCCTTCCGCAGCGCTCATCCATGAAGGTGAGCGCTCATGCGAGGAGCTCGCGCCACTCCGTAGGCAGCCCCAGGGAGGAGCGCTTCCACGAGGCCGTGTCTTCCGTGAGCTCTCCTCTGGGGAGCTGCTTGAAGAAGGAGCGGCCTCGCTGGGGGCAGCGGTGGCGTTGGCGCTCTCATTGCCCGTGTGGGCGATATTGATCCTCGTCCTATCTCTCATCATTTAGATGCTGAATTGCTCGCTATCTCAGGTTGCACCTATATGTGATGGGGGTATAAGACGTCGTTTCCATCCGAATTCTTTGGGTTGCTAAAGTGATTACGAAGTGATGAGTGAGGGAGAGAGAGGACTTGGTGATGAGCGGGCGATGCCGCTCAAGACCCGTGTAGACGCCGCATACGCCGACTGGTTTGAGAGGTATCGAGAAGGGGATGAGACCTCAGTAGGTGAATTCCTCACTCTGTATCCTCCGGAGGTTCGATCGGAGCTTGAGGAGCGCATCCGTGAGCACCTCAGGCTCGCGCAGATCTTCGAGAAGAGAGATCAGCGGATCACAGCTGGCGTCCTGGTCGACGGCGAGTTCGAGCTGTTGAGGGAGCTTGGTGTAGGGAGCACCTCCGTCGTGTGGGAGGCGCGCCAGCGCTCGCTTGACCGGCGGGTCGCGATCAAGTTCCTGCAGCTCAGCCTAGCGCTGCTCTCTGA
Organism: Planctomycetota bacterium; assembly: GCA_022446815.1. Lineage (GTDB taxonomy): Bacteria > Planctomycetota > UBA1135 > UBA1135 > JAKVCE01. Next base: position 7,405 of record JAKVCD010000019.1, on the reverse strand, counting down.
TCAGGCCCGCGAGCGCTTCGATCGCGAGGGTCGGATCATGGGGGGGATCAGGCACCCTGGTCTCGTCGCGGTCTTTGCCAGGGGGATCTATCGGGACATCCCTTATCTGGCCGTTGAGTACATCGAGGGCTCTTGCCCTCTCGACGTGCTACTCAAAAATCAAGAAGAGCTCGCGGAGGGGGGGGGCAGTAAGCCCGACCAGCAACACGATCGCAAGGTGGCAGCGTGGTTCTTAGATATCTCCCAAGCGATGGCAGAGGTCCACAGGGAGGGGATCTATCACCGCGACATCAAGCCGGCGAACATCTTGATCGGTGGCGATGGGCGCGCGCGGCTGATCGACTTCGGCCTCGGTCAGATGGACGATCAGCTCGACATCTCACAGGACGGTGCGCTCTTAGGGACGCCCATGTATATGTCGCCAGAGCAGTTCAGCGGGCAGACCGACGCTCAGAGCGACATGTACTCCCTCGGCGTCACGCTCTATGAGACGTTGACTCTTCAGCGTCCCTTCTTTGCAGACTCTATCGACCTCGTGCGAAAGAAGGTCGAAGGGGATGACATCCCCGACCCGCGCTCTGTTCGAGCGCTCGTACCTCTCGACCTCGCGACAATCGTGAGGAAGATGACGGAGAAGAGCCCTGCGCATAGGTACAAGGACATGCAGGCTGTCTCTGCTGATCTAGACGCGTTCCTCGCCGGTGAATCTATCGAAGCGATGCCGCCGACCCGCGCGCAGCAGAGTTGGCGTTGGCTCCGCCGCCGGCCTCAGCTGCTCCTAGGCGTCGGTGTGGGGATGGTGATCGCGCTCTTGCTCGTCGGGTTGGGGATCGCTCTCTCTGCTCAAAATCGGGCGCTGGATAAGGAACTCCAACTCGAGCGCCTGCTTCAAGATTATGAGGTTCAAGCCAGCGTCATTGAGCTTGACTTGGAAGCTCCTGCAGGGGAGCCCCTCTATCAGTTAAATGAGCTAGGGCAATCACTTGAGAAGCTGAGCCGGGGATCAGGTGCTCCTTTGGAGCAGCGGGTGCAGGGGTATAAGATTTTGATCGAAGGGTACATCGAGTACTACCTGCATGAGAACGCGGAGGTCTTGCTTGATGAGGTGTCGAAGCTCCTGGAAGACACCGGTCAGCCCGAGATGACAGACCTCTACCTGAGGGAGTTCCCGGTCTACTACCGGAGCCTCATCGAGCTTGAGAAGGGGGAGTTCCTGAAGGCCCTGAGGGGCTTCTGGGGTTGGCAGACGAACTACGAAGAGCGAGTCACTCTGCTGCAGCAGGCGTCTAAGGATTTGAGCGCCCCCGCGCGTGACAGGCGGGAGGCTCAGGGGTTCTTGAAGGACCTGAGAGAACGGCGAGACAACGTGTTCACGGACCTCCTAATCGCTGCGCTTCGGAGCGGCCTCGAGAGAGATCTCGTTAAGTTCAGGAGAAGGTTTGGGCTTGAGCCTGTGGATTGGCTGATGGAACAAGCAGAGCGCTTGAGCGAGACGCTCCCAGCCTCGGATCCACGCTTGATGAGGTGCAAGCTCGCGAGAGGCCTCTTCTTGGTTCACCACCTGCAGTGGAGCGAGGCGCTCGAGCTCTTCTCAAGCCAGCACGAGTTGGCGCGTACGAGCAGCTTGATGGGAGAGAATCACCCGTTGACGAGGGAGCTGCAGCTTGAGAAGGCCAGGATGATGGTGCGTGCAGGCGACTTCCAGAAAGCGAACGCTGAGATGCGAGAGGTCTTAGCTTGGTGGGAGCGGATGACCAACCTCAAGCCGGGTGAGTATGGAGTGAACACGTTGATCCCTGAGTGGCGGATCGGGTGGGCCTTCCTTGAGTATTACTTCACTGTGGATGGGGAGTTAGAGCCAAAGCTAAAGGATCAGCTCGCAAAGCGTTCGTTCAAGATGTACTCCGGAGCTGTCATGCGTATGCGAGAGGCCTACCCAGAGAACAACTTGAACACTCTCCAAGCGGAGACGGGGTTTGCAGTCTTGCTGTACCGCATGGGTCGGCACCAAGAGGCCTTGGAGTTGGCGCGCGGCACTCTTGAGCGCAAGCGCGCCACTCTGGGCCGATTGAATCACTCAACGCTGATCAGCCTGCGCTGTGTCTGTGAGGTGCAGCGTGACTATGTAGGAGTACTCCTTGAGCGAGGGGAGCTTGAGGAGGCTGACATGCTCATTCGAGAGGTCGCACTAGAGCAGCTCGGCGCTGTGGAGTCGCAGTTTGAGAGGGTGGCGGCGCAGCACTTACCCAAGGCTAAGGACGGGGCGGCCTTCCAGCCGCAGGCGGATCTCGACCTCGGCTATATGGACTACGAGGCCGCGAGCGAAATCAGGATGCTCGGTGGGTGGCTCCATGATCACCCCGAGGCCTATGAGACCCCAGAGATCCTCGCGCGGTTCAGGGTGGTCGCGAGAGAGTTCGTCCCTATGTTGGGGAACCCCTACTACCGTCATGACCAGAGCTTGAAGGTGACCAAGGCGACCATGGCCGAGTTCTTCCGTGATTACGACCCCACGGACGAGGGGCAAGAGCTCTCGAGGGTGCTCTTCGCAGCGTCCAAGTAGGTGCGCGCTCGCGCTGCCTTACTCAAGCCGTTTGTTGTCAGGCTACGCTCAGGAGTCCGAGGCGCCGATGCGGGAATCGCGTTGATCTAGAGCGTATTGGCGTCCGCTAGTTTTCCCGTGTTGACGATGAAATCCTCATAGGACGACGCGCTGTCCACGAGTTGGAAGGATCCCCAGCCGCGTCCAGGAGGACACCATGATCAGCTTTGCTCGAGGCCTGATGAACTCAGGCCTCACCCTGTCGTTGACGGCCGCTCTCACTGTGACCGCTACTGCGAGTGACCACGTCGTATTGGGAGGTGAGTCCATCCAAGCTGCGATCGAGCTCGCGGCCGATGGAGATCGAATCCTTGTACATGAGGGGCTCTATCTTGAGGCGCTGGACCTCCGCGGGAAGCGGCTCGAGCTCATCGCGGTCGCCGGCGCAGAGTTCACCGTGCTAGACGCGACCCTCCAGGGCGCTCCTGTCGTGCGAGCGGCCTCTGGAGAGGGCGCTGGCTCATCGCTCTTTGGCTTCGCGATCCGCGGTGGGGTCGGTGAGCTCCGCGCTGACTTGGGGAGCCCGCTCACTGTAGGAGGAGGCGTGTTGGTCTCGGATGACTCTCAGCTGAAGCTGGAGCGCTGCGTCATCGCTGGAAACGGTCACGCAACTGTAGACCTCGGCGGCGGAGTCTATGTGCACGGCGCCGGGAGCCGGGTCGAGCTCTTGGACTGCGTCATCCACGGAAACGGCTCGCGCTTGGGCGGCGGAGGGGTCGCTGCGGTCGGTGGCGCGCACCTACAGGTCGAGAGCGCGACCATCGCAAACAACCACGCGGGCGCCGCCGGCGGAGGAGTCTCGGGCGTCGTCGTTGGCGCCGGGGCGACGGCTGAGATCCACGAGTCGATCCTCTGGGGGAACGAGGGGCTCGACCTAGGAGCGCCTGCCTGGCTGGGAGTGGGAGCGATCAGCGTGAGCTATTCGGACATCGGCGGCGGCTGGGTCGGCGTAGGGAACCAGGACGTAGATCCGATGTTCAAGGACCTCGACGGACAAGACTTCCGCCTTGGGGACAGCTCCCCATGCGTGGACTCTGGGGACCCTGTCAGCGCTCCGGACCGAGACGGTAGCTTCTCGGACCAAGGGGCAGGGATCAACTACTCCATGGGTGCAGGTGACTTCAGCGTGTTTTGCGGAGCGAAGGTCAACTCGGCTGGCTGCGAGGCTGACATCTTCTGGACCGGGACTCCGACTCTGACTGGGACAGATGACTTTCACCTCGGCTGCAATGAGCTCATCAACGGGAACTTTGGCGCGCTCATCTGGGGGTACGCCGAGGCGAACATCCCCTATGTGAACGCGAGTCTCTGTGTTCAGCCGCCGGTCATCCGTAAGCGTGTCCAGTTCACAAACGGTGACGCTAGCGGAGTCACTGATTGCAGCGGAAACCTCCACTCGGGCTTCTCCCAGCCATATATGGCGGGGCGCCTCTTGTTCGCTGGGACTCGTGTGACGGCGCAGTACTGGTATAGGGATCCGGACAACGCGGACGGGACAGGCATCGCCCTCTCTGACGCTGTCAGCTTTACAGTCATCCCCTAAGCAGCTTCCGCTGAAAGGGCCTCTTGGCCTACTAAGGGCCCGCTCTCACCCTAGGGCGGGTCTGCGCCCGGCGGATTCTGCCTGAAGCGCGTTCCGAATCCTGCTCGGCTGGGCTCAGGTCCTTTGGGCGGGGGCCTAGAGGAATGATGACGAGCAGCAAGACGAGCGGATGGGTGGCCTTGGGGCTTTGCTTGGGGCTAGGACTGCAGGCTGGAGGGGAGCCTAGTGCAGTCGCGTTGTCAGCAAAGCTGGCGGGCTTCGTAGAGCACTCCGTGACGCTCAGCCAGCCGACCGATTTCTACATCGAGGATGAATATGAGCCGGAGGGGATGCGGAAGGTTCCGGCTGGGAGCGTGCTCCTCTCACTGCCCTCTGAGTGGGATCGGGCAGGGACGCTGGAGCTGAAGCTCAGCTGGGCTGTTAGAGACGACTTCCCTATCGGTGAGCCTGCGACCCCTCGTATCTCTCTTCGCGGGGCGCTGCTAGGTGTCGGTGATTACTACCACCCTGAGTGGCTGCATCCAGACGAGCTCGACCTAGAGCGTGAGCTCACCCTAGAGGTCATCCGGCCCAGCTATGGTTTAGATCAAGGGGAGCTCATAGGTCACCCATACAGGGGGGCGAGCTCTACCGTGGCTTCTATGACTGTGATGCTTGACCCTCACCTCTTGAGGCCCGGAGACAAGCTTTTAGCTCTGTACCTAGAGCCTGAATGGGTTCGCTGGCCGCAGCCGGGTGCGGTAGACGGGACCTTGCTCTCCGAGGCGCGTCTTCTTTACACAGATTGACCTCAAATTTTTTTTTGAGTTTGGTGTCCCAGGAACCGAGAGTACGGACCTCTTGACCTGGAAGGGGCCCTACGCGCTTCGCGCAGCGGCCCGTCGGAGAGATAACTGCGGATCGGCCGAGTGTTCGAGGCGCAGGAGCCGTGGGCTGCGGTTCCTGGGGCTGGCCTCGAGCGCTGGGCGACCCGCTCCCCACAATCCCCCAGAGCTCAGAGATAGCCATACATCAGCCCAAAATCTGATCCAGCACACAGCGAGGACACCCGTCAGGGGGCGTCGTGTGTTGGATCTAGCGTCATGCGTCTTCTTCCAGACGCGTCTTGCGAAGCGTCGGGGCCAGCAGCCCGGCCTCGCCGCAGATCCTCGCCGTCGTCTCCCTGGCGGGCCTCGTGTGCCCGCGCTCAGGGATCGGGCTAGGGGGCGACGTCAAACCCAACAGGGGCGGTCGCGTAGCCGGGGAGCAGNGCGCAGAAGTCCAGCCTGCCGCCTAGGAAGGGGGTGAGGGCGCCGGGGGCGATCTCCAGGTTCGAGTGGGCGCGGCCTGCGCCGTCGAGGGCGCCGCTCATGTCTGACCAGAAGCTGGGGTTCGGGCCTGTGAGAGACCAGCTGAGGAGGCGGTCGGAGTTGAGCGGGAGGGTCAGGCTGCCGAAGGGGGTGCCGGGCTGAGTGCCTGTAGAGCTCAAGAGGAGGAGGTAGGGGCGGCCTGCTCCAGCCGCGCCGAGGTCCAATACGAAGGGGGCCTCGCCACCATCCATTGCGGAGAGGACCTCGTTACCGAGGTGGAGCTGGCTGGGGGCGTCCACGGTGAGCTCGAGGTCCGGGTAGAGGCGGGGCAGCTCCCACCAGTGGGTGACCTCGATCCGGAAGCGCGCGGCCCCAGGGGTCGTGGAGGCCCTGAGGGTGAGCGTGTGGGAGCCGTCTCCGTGGTCCACTTGGCTGATGAGCTCGGCTACAGGTCCGCCAGCGCTGAGATCCGTGAGGGTGATGGTCTGCCCGCCCTCTGTGAGGGGGTCGCCGTTGATGTCTCTCAGGCGGATCGTGACCGCTGTGGTCGTGACGCCGTCGGCTGGGAGTCGCTCTGCCGAGGGGAGGACCTCAGTGAGGATGTGATCGGGCTTCGAGCGCTTGATGCGCCGCCAGTCCATGACCTTGCGGCCCAAGGTCTCCACAGGGTCCGGATTGAATGCGTTGCCTGTGACTGTCTCGCGCAGGTAGTAGCTGCCTGAGGCACAGCCGCCAGCGCCGCAGCTGCCGTCCGTGTCTCCTTGGCGCGCGACCATGATGCAGGCGGTGTAGGAGGAGTGGACGAAGGACGGGGGAGGAGCGCCACAGCTCCCAGGCATCAGCGTGCTGCAAGAGCAGCGCCCGTCGCCGCCCATGTAGCGCGCGGCCTGCATGGAGGCCATCACGCGCGTCACGAGGTCACCCTCGGTCTCGAGCAGGGCTGCCTCCGCGGCGTCTACGACAGGCTGCCCGGCGAGCGCGTTGCCCTGGATGGCGTAGCGCAGGGTCCCGACCTCCCCGACAGTGTGCTTCTTCGCGAACATGGCGACGCCGCCGGTGTAGGCCACTGGGGGGCCTCCGTGCAGGGAGACGATGCCGTATTGGCGGGTGTTGTGGCCGCTGTCGCTTACCGCGAGGTTCGCGAGGATCGTGGCGGGGTCGTCCCCTGCGAGCAGGCTGTCCCTGATGAAGACCCGGTTCTGCCCAGAGCCGTCAACGTAGGACTGGGCAGCCGCAGCGCCCTCGCCAACGACGATCACGGGCACCGCGTTGCCAATGTTGAAGCCCGAGAGACAGGTGGCGCTGGCCACGCAGACCTCTCCCGTGGAGGTGTCTACGACCACGATGGACCAGGTGGCCTCAGCGGTCGTGGCGAGGAGGAGGACCCCTGCGAGGCCTCTCAAGACCCTACTGAAGCCTCCAGGTCGATGCGCTTGGTCCCTCATGACCCCAATGTATCCGCTCACAAAGACTTATGCACACCAACGAGAGGTCTGCATGCGGCAAGCAATAGCTCTATTTAAGGCCTTTGCAGGGAAGTCGCATATCGATTAAGATGTCGCAACATATGAGTCTCCACGGAGCGGGGCCTGGCAGCGACGCCACGGCTCTGTCGCCGTGAAGGCTCAAGAACCGCATTCCCGACGCCAAGGTCGCTCCGAAGCGTCGGGGCTCTCTGTGAATCCACCGCAAACCGAGCCGTGAGCCCCTGCGCACCCGCGTGTGCAGGCCTTAAGCGGCGCATCGCAATGAGTCGGTTAGGGCTCCGCAGCCCACCCCGCCTCCAGATCCCTAGGCGCATCCGCGTCATCTTCCCAACGCGCTTCGGCGCACCCAATCCCAACGGCGCTCCGGCGTCACCGCAGCCATGAGAACTGGAATCCTCCTTTCCCTCTTCACCCTCGCAGCTCCCACCTTCGCCTCTGACATCTACGTCAACCCCGGTGAGAGCATCCAGGCCGCCATCGACTC
>JAKVCD010000018.1 GCA_022446815.1 Planctomycetota bacterium | reverse complement strand
GCCATCGCCTTCGTCTGTGGCGCCCTCGCCTCAGGCCTCGCGGGCTACTTCGGGATGCACACCGCGACTCGCGCCGCCGTCCGCACCACCGAGGCGGCCCAAGGCAGCCTCCAGGCAGCGCTCAACGTCGCCTTCGGCTCGGGCACGGTCATGGGCATGTGCGTCGTCGGCCTCGGACTCATCGGCGTCGCGGTCTTCTCCATGATCTACTCAGGCGATGGAGCGATCACCGAGAGCGTCCTCGAAGAGGTCCTCGGCTTCAGCTTCGGCGCCTCCTCCATCGCCCTCTTCGCCCGCGTGGGCGGCGGGATCTTCACCAAGGCCGCTGACGTCGGCGCCGACCTCGTCGGCAAGGTCGAGGCGGGCATCCCCGAGGACGACCCCCGGAACCCCGGCACCATCGCAGACAACGTCGGTGACAACGTCGGCGACGTCGCCGGCATGGGCGCAGACCTCTTCGAGTCCTACGTGGGCTCGATCATCGCAGCCATGACCCTCGGCGCCGCCCTCTACGCGGGCGCTGAAGGCATGGAGGGCATGGTCATGCTGCCCTTGGCGGTCGCCGCCTGCGGCATCATCGCCTCCGCGATCGGCACCTTCTTCGTCTCCGCTAAGGACGAGCACAGCCTCCACTCCGCGCTCTTCCGCGGCCTGGTCGTCGCCTCCCTGATCGTCATCGGCGCCACCTGGTGGCTCACGAACGGCGGCTTCGGCCTCGCCTTCCCCGAGGGCGTCGAGGGCATGAACCTCTTCTGGTCCGTCGTCGCAGGCCTCGTGGTCGGCGTCCTGATCGGCAAGATCACTGAGTACTACACGGCGATGGAGACCAAGCCCGCGCAGTACATCGCCAAGCAGTCCAACACCGGCCCCGCGACCAACATCATCCACGGGCTCGCCACCGGCATGGAGTCGGTCGCCCTCCCGGTCCTCATGATCTGCGTCGCGATCTGGATCTCCTACGACATGGCGGGCGTCTACGGCGTCGCCATCTCCGCGGTGGGCATGCTCTCCACCCTCGGGATCTCCCTGGGTGTGGACGCCTACGGCCCCGTCGCGGACAACGCAGGCGGGATGGCCGAGATGGCCGAGCTCGACCCCCAGGTTCGCGAGCGCACGGACGCCCTCGACGCTGTCGGCAACACCACCGCCGCCATCGGCAAGGGCTTCGCCATCGGCTCTGCAGCCTTGACCGCGCTCGCGCTCTTCAGCGCTTACTGCACCAAGGCGGGCACCGAAGGCAACGCGCTCGTCCTCGACATCAACAACACCAAGGTCATGATCGGCCTCTTGGTCGGCGGCCTCCTGCCCTTCCTCTTCAGCGCCATGACCATGCGCGCGGTCGGCAAGGCCGCCAACGAGATGGTCGAAGAGATCCGCCGTCAGTTCCGCGAGATCCCCGGGATCCTCGAGGGCACCGGCAAGCCGGACGCCGCGCGCTGCGTCGACATCTCCACGCAGGGCTCCCTGCGCCAGATGGTCCTGCCCGGCGCGATGGCCGTGCTCGTCCCCATCGTGATGGGCAAGCTCATGGGTGTCGCCGCGCTCGGCGGACTCCTCGCTGGCGCGCTCGTCTCCGGCGTGATGATGGCGATCTTCATGGCGAACGCAGGCGGCGCCTGGGACAACGCCAAGAAGTTCATCGAGGGCGGCGCTGAGGGTGGCAAGGGCTCGGAAGCCCACAAGGCCGCCGTCGTCGGCGACACCGTCGGTGACCCCTTCAAGGACACCTCCGGGCCCTCGATCAACATCCTCATCAAGCTGATGACGGTCGTGAGCCTCGTCTTCCTGCCCTGGTTCATCGCCTAGCGATCCCCCAGGGAAACGACTCGGACGCGGGTCGGGTCCCAAGCCCGATCCGCGTCTCTCTTTCCACAGGAGCCTGTCATCGACTCAAAGCAACTCGCCGCCGCCTGCGCACAGCTCGCAGACGAGAAGAAGGGCCTGGACATCCGGGTCTATGAGGTAGGCGAGTACTTGCAGGTCGGTGACTACTTCGTGGTCGTCACAGGCACTAGCCGCCCCCACGTGAAGGCCATCCATCAAGAGCTCCACGTGCGCCTCAAGAAGATGGGCGAGCTCCACGGCGAGCCTGAGGGCGCAGACATGGCGTGGTGGGTCGTCCTCGACTACGGCACCGTGGTCGTGCACGCGCTTCAGCCTGAGGCGAGAGAGTACTACGACCTCGATCGGCTGTACTCGGACTGCCCTGAGCTTGAGTGGCGCGAGGTAGAGCTGCCTCCGCTCGCCCCTATGGGTGATGAGCCGGCCTCAGAGTCGGACGCAGCGGCCCTAGAGGCCTGATTCCCGCTCTCGCGCCCCAGGCCTGCCCGCCCTTGGGAGGGCGTGCCACGAGCCGCCCTGGATGACCGATATCGGAGTGGGGCCATCCATCGGGACAGCTCCGACCCGAGATGGACTGGTACGAATGGAATGAGAGCGCCTTCGAGGCCGCCCGCACGACGCGGCGGCCCGTCTTGCTGTTCATCGGCGCGGCATGGTGCCGCTGGTGCAAAGAGCTCGACCGCGAGGTCCTCTCCTCAGCCGAGATCTCCTCGCTCATCTCAGAGCGCTTCATCCCGATCCGCGTGGACAAGGACAAGCGCCCGGACCTCGACTCACGCTATGCGCGCGGCGGCTGGCCGACCCTGGCTTACCTCGACGACGAGGGCGGCAACCTCGCCTCGGACAACTACCTCGACGCGCCCGCGCTGCTAGAGCGCCTGCGGACTGTCGCGGAGGCTTATGAGGGGAACCGCGGGGCCATCCGCGAGCTCCTCGCCCACAGCGACGAGCCCCTCGCCGTGCCTGAGCAGCCGCGCCCCCTCGTCAAGGGCGTCGAGGAGACCATCGATCTGACCGTCGCCGTCATCGAGCACACGAGCCAGACCCTCCTACGCACAGCGGACAAGGAGTATGGCGGCTGGGGCAGGACTCAGAAGTTCCCCCACCCCGAGGCGATCGACTTCGCGCTCTTGCGCTGGTCACAGACTGGCGATCACGACCTGCTTGAGCTCGTGCGAAAGACGCTCAGGAATATGCAGAGCGGAGAGATACACGACCAAGTAGAGGGCGGCTTCTATCGCTATGCGACGCAGAACGACTGGAGCGTCCCACACCACGAGAAGATGCTCGACTCGAACGCACAGCGCGCGTTCGCCTACCTCGAGGCATACCAGGCCCTCGGCGAAGAGGCCTGGCGAGAGACCGCTGAGGGAGTCCTCAGCTGGATGCAAGACGCCTTGTATGACCCTGAGCGTCGCTGCTTCTATGGCAGCCAAGACGCAGACTCTGCCTACGCGCACATCCAGACGAGAGAGGGCAGGAGGGCCCACGGCGTACCCTCGAGGGACATGACGCTCTACGCGAACTGGAACGCGATGGCGGCCTCTACTCTCCTCCACGCTCACAGCGTGCTCGAAGAGCCACGCTACGCGCGCACCGCCCTCGACGCCCTCGACTTTCTTTGGGAGGAGCTCTACGACTCGGAGCGTGGCGTCTGTCACTACTACGACACCGCCCCCCACCTGCCCGGGCTCCTCTCCGACCAGGCCTACACGCTGCGCGCACTCTTGGATGCTGCCCAATACACCGGAGAGGCTCGCTTCCTGTCCTTCGCAACCGAGCTCGCGAACTGGACCATCGAACACTTGCGAGCGACGGACGGGAGCTTCTACGACACCCCCTACGACCCCGCCGCTCGCGGGGGCCTGAAGAAGCGCAACCGCTCTATCCTTGAGAACGCGGTCCTCTCAGAGGGGCTCATCAGGCTCTCTCTCATGAGCTGGGTGGACGACTACACCGACGCCGCGCGTGACGCGCTCACCGCCTTCGGCGGCTCCTACAAAGCCTACGGGCACTACGTGGCAGGCTACGCCAGGGCGGTGGACCTCTGCCTCAACGCGCCCATGCATATCACCGTCGTAGGTTCCTTCGGTGATCCCCGCTCTCACGCGCTGCTCAGCGCCGCACTCAAGCCCTACGTCGCGAGCCGCATCGTCCAGCTCATCGACCCCGAGCGAGACGCCGCGCTCCACGAGCGCACGGGGCTCCCTGCGAAGCCTGACGAGCCTACGGCCTACGTAGGCCGCGGCCGCGAGAGCTACGCAGAGACGACGGACGCGCTGCGCCTCCCTGCGCTCATGACCCGCACGGGCGGGACCCTCTGAGCCTCAGGTCCTGCGCAGGGCCTCTACAGGCTTCATCCTGCTCGCTCTCCATGCCGGCCAGGCGCCGCCGAGGAGGCCAAGGAGCAGCGAGAAGAAGACCGCTTGGCTGAGCACTGTAGGTGTCACCCGGAAGGCGAAGGCGATCTCTGTGAAGGTCCTGAAGTTCGTGGTGCCGGTCTCGGCACCGTTGATCGCGAAGGCGACGAGCACGCCGACCAAGCCACCAGCGAGGCTCAAGAGCACCGCCTCGAAGAGGAAGGAGAGGAAGATCGCGGTCGGCCGGAAGCCCACGGAGAGCAAGATGCCGATCTCGTGTGAGCGCGTAGAGAGCGCCGCCAGCATGGTGTTCGTCGCTGTGAAGGCGGCCGCCATCCCCATGATCACTGCGAGGAAGGTGCCGAGACCTCGCAGGACACCTGAGAGCGCCTGCGTCTGATCCTCGTAGTAGGTCCGCTCGTCCATGACCTTCGCCGGGATCTCCTTGTGCTCACTCATGCGCTCTTTGAGCGCGTTGATGTCAGCGTCAGGATTCAACACTGCGACGACTCGGCTGTACCACGGTCTATCCAGCGCGTCGGACATGCGCCTGATGTCACACCAAATCTCAGAAGCGAAGGGGCCATCATGAGAGAACACGCCGACCACCTTGAAGGGCACGGTGTTGAGCCAGATCGTCTCACCGAGGGCGCAGCCTTGGATGCGCCCGACGAGCTTCTCACCGACGATCACCTCATCTGAACCTGGCGCGAAGGCGCGCCCCTCAGAGAGAGCGACCTCGCCCTCACGGATCGTGAACGTCATCTGCTCCACGCCACGGATCGGGACGTTGGTCTCTCCTCCATCGAGCTTGCGCCTGCGGACAGCGAGGAAGCTCTCTGCAGATGCGAGCGGCATGCCGTCGACGACCTGCACCTCTGGGAGGCTCTTCTTGATGATCTCGCACTTCTCCGGCGGGATCCCGCTCTCTCCCTCAGAGACGGCGCCAGGCCGGAGGAAGACCGAGACGTCAGCTCGCCCAGAGTCCGAGAAGAGGGTCTCGAAGCCCTGCTGCAGAGAGAGGACCCCGGCGAAGATAGCGACCGTCGCGCCTACAGAGATGATCGTCAGGAGCGTGGAGCTCTTGCGCACGCGCAGCGAGCGCAGGTTGTATGAGAGGGGTACGAGCGCCATATCAGACCTCCTCCCTCAGCGCCTCGATGACCGTCAGCCTGCGCGCCCTAAGAGCGGGCGCGAGCCCGGCGAAGAGCGCGACACAGATGGCCAAGATGATCGCTGGGGTGAGGACCTCTCTGTTGATCTGGAGGCCAGGGAAGTTGGAGCCGAGGACAGCTTGTAGGGGGCCCTCGATGCCGAGCGCGAGGAAGATGCCAGTCCCAGCTCCGAACCCGCAGAGGATGAGTGACTGTGAGAGGAGGAGCCAGAAGGCTGCGCTCCCGTCGAAGCCGAGCGCCTTCAAGACCCCGACGTCGCGGGTCTGCTCACGGCCCGACATGAGCATCGTGTTGAGGGTCGCGAGCAGGATCGCGATCAAGACCCCCATGCCGATCGTCCCTACAAAGAAAGGGACGTTCCCGACCATGCTCACGAACTGCGCGTTGAACTCTCCCTCCGGGGTCGACTGCACTCGCTGTGGTCCGTTCTCAAACAAGCTGTCGATCTCAGCGCCGACACCAGCCTGCGAGTAGCCGTCGGAGAGCAGCACAGAGTAGACGCCGATCCCATCAGCGCCCGTCGTCGCGCCGGCCTCCATGGCCTCTTCCAAGTAGTCCCAGTGGAAGTACATCGTCAGATCATCGATGCTCGCCTCTGCGCCGGCGTCGTAGATTCCCGCGATGTCGAACTGCCACTCGGAGCCGTCCAACCTCGGGTAGATCATCCCGACGATCGGGACGCGGTCACCCACAGACCAGCCGTATTTGTTGGCTGTCTCCTTGCCGACGAGACAGGACATTCGAGTGTTCTTGAACTCATCCCAGGAGCCCTCGATGAGCTCAACATTCGAATAGATCGTCTCCATCCGGTCCGCATCGATCGCGAACTGCGCGAACATGTTCGCAGGCTCACGGTAGTAGCCGCCGAACCAAGTCATCTTCATCGTCTCATCCACGCCCTCGACCGTCTCGATCTTGCCTTGATAGGAGATGGGCAGATTGACGAAGAGGCTCACAGCAGACTGCACGACCAAGCGCTTCTTGGACGCGTTCTTCACGCCCTGGTCGAGGGAGACGACAAGCGCTTGCAGGACGCAGAGCAGGAAGAAGGCGACCGTGAGCGAGCCCGCTGTGAGGAGCACCCTGAGTTTGTGACGGAGGAGGTTCCGCCAGATGAGCTTAAGAGGGACCACGAGCGCCTAAGCCCCTTCGCCTTCCTTGGGCTTCACCTCGCGGAAGCCATCGTCAGGGGCGGCTGGAGACTCGTTAATGCGCCCCTTGTCGAGGTGGATGACGCGCTCAGCGCGCTCAGCCGCCCGGGGGTCGTGAGTCACCATCAAGATCGTCTTGCCGAGCTCAGTGTGCAGCCTTCCAAGGAGGTCCAACACCTGACAAGCAGACTCAAAGTCCAAGTCTCCCGTCGGCTCATCAGCCAAGATCACGCCTGGGTCAGAGGCGATCGCTCTTGCGATCGCGACGCGTTGCTCTTGTCCACCAGAGAGTTGCCCCGGGCGGTGCTTCGCGCGATCGCCCATGCCGACCAGCTCGAGGGCATGCAGCGCGTGCTCCTTACGCTCGGCCTTCGAGAGCCCCGTGAGCAAGAGCGGTAGCTCCACGTTCTCGTAGGCCGTGAGCACCGGCACGAGGTTGAAGCCCTGGAAGACAAAGCCGACGTTCTCAGAGCGCCACTCCGCGAGGTCGGACTCGCCGAGCTCAGAGAGGAGGGTGTCACCAACGATCACGTCACCAGAGTCAGGGCGATCTAAGCCACCGACGAGGTTTAAGAGCGTGGACTTCCCTGAGCCAGACGGCCCCATCATGGCGCAGAAAGCCCCAGGCTTGACGCTCAGGTCGACGTCATCGAAGACCTTTACCCCTTCACCACCGCGGGTGTACTCGCGCGAGACCCTTATGAGCTCGACGCCGTGCTGGCTCTCCTGCATGTGTTGTTCTCCTCATTGAGTCCGGACGGCGTCGCCATCGGACAAGGTCTCTAGCGGGTTCAGGACGACGCTCTCTCCGCCGCTCAACCCAGACTCTACTACGAAGCCCCCGCTGAGGCCCTCGCTGCATTCGATCGCCTGAAAGGTAACCGCACCATCCTGGACGAGGAAAACCCCGCGTCGGCCATCGCGCTCCACGACTGCGCCTCGCGGGACAGTCACGAGGGGCTCGACAGCCTCGTCCAGTGTGCTCTCATCCTCAGGGGCTAAGAAGACGATCCGCAGCCCCATCTCAGGGCGGATACGCTCGTCGAGTTCAAGGAACACCGCCCTCACCTCTACTGTCGCCTTCTGACGATCAGCGATGGGCCAAATGCGATCGACGCGGACCTCGTAGGCCTCCGTGGGCCATGCGTCGATGAATACTTGCGCGCGCCCGCCCTGCCGTACGGCGGACAAGCTCGTCTCGGGGACCTCCGCTTGGACCTCCAAGCTAGAGAGGTCCACCATCGTCACGACTGAGCCGCGCGAGCGACCTCCTGCTGAGTTAGGCGAGACGACCTCCCCCACCTCAGCCTCCTTGTGAACGACCACCCCATCAAAGGGGGCGCGGATGAAGGTCTTCTCTAGAGAGGCGAGCGCAGCCTCGACGTCCGCTTGCGCGACCTGCCGACGGGCCTCCGCCTCACTCATCCCGGCCTCTGCCGAGGCGAGGCGGCTGCGCGCCTCTGTGACAGCAGCGATGGCTGCGCTGACGCTCGCCTCCGCCCGCTCGACCTCTGCAGCAGCGGTGGCGTGCGCCTGAACTGAGCGATCCAAAAACTGCTGACGCTCAACGCCCTGTGATACGAGCGACTCAGCGCGCTCTAGATCAGCGGAGGCCAAGCGCTCGTTCGCCCGCGCAGCTTCGCGAGCCGCCTGCGCCGCGCGTAAGTCGGAGTCCGCGCGCTCGATCGCAGCCTGGCCGGTCTCCACATCAGCCTCGCTCCTGGTGACGCTCGCGACGCAGAGGTCGAGGTCTGCCTCCGCGCGCGCGACGGCCGCCTCGTGTTCATCGTGATAGAGACGCGCGACCGCTGTGCCCGCGGTCACATAGCTACCCTCGGCGACGTTCATCTCGACGAGGCGACCTGGCGCATCAGCTGAGAGCGCGGCGCGCGTCCGCGCGACGATGTAGCCGTTTGAAGAGACGCCCGAGAGGCCAGCCCGCGCAGCAGGTGTCTGTCTCCGCACCCGCTCGACCTGAACCTCAGGGGTCGCCAGGTCGGCGAGACCAGAGAGCCAAGGCCAGCTCAAGGCCACGAGTCCGGACAGGATGGCGAGGCTGATCAGCCGACCAAGCCACTTCCCCCTGCGAGGGCGCGGCTTGGAGCGATCGATCCGCAGCGCGTTGACGTCGCGGCTCTCTGTAGGCTTGGGGTCGGGAGAGGGCATCTTCCCCGAGCGTACCCCCGGATCGTGAATGCCGCCACCGGCGCGGCGACTCTCTTCAGACCGCCCTGCGCAGGCTGTTTCCAGCCCCTGCAGCGGCGCGAGAGGCGAGCGCGATCAGCGCCAATCCAAAGAGGAAGCTCAACATGGGGCCACCACCGGCACCAGGGGGCGCGCTGACGCTGAGACATGCTCCTCCGGTCGCAGGCGGCGTCTCGTATTGGAAGCCCTCACTGAGGGTGTCGGCCTGTCCGCTGCTCATGTCCATGATCAAGACGTCGACGTGGCCTGGCACATGCGCAGGGGTCACAACCTCGATCGTCGTCTCATTGATCCAGGTCACCTCGGTCGCGATAACACCTCCGGTTCCGGTGTCAGGATCGACGCCGAACCAGACTCCCAGTTCTCGCGGCAGCGAGCGACCGCGCAAGGTGATCACATCACCGCCTCGCCTCTTCCCCGAAGCAGGCGAGCAGAGGTGAAGCTGCGGATCTTGAGCAGCTGTGAACTCAAAGCTACTCGAGGCTCGGGTTCCATCGGGATGGACGACCTCAAGCAGCTGTGTTCCGAGCGACGGCGACGACTGAGTCGTGAACTCGATCTTTGTAGCGTCGATCCAAGTGACGGCTGCTTGCTGGACGCCGTTGATGAAGACCGTTGCGCCTGAGGAGAATTGAACGCCTGTGAGGGTCACATGCGTCCCTCCTGCCGAGTTGCCAGCGTCAGGGAAGACAGATTGCACAGTTGGGAGATCCTGAAAGCTGTAGCCGCTGACACGCCGCCCCTCGGGGCCTGCGGGGTCGATCACGACGACGTCCCTAGTGCCGACTGCAGCCGCAGCCGTGGTCAGCTGGATCGTGCTGCTGTCCAAGACCTCGCAGCCTTCGCCGTCAGCGTAGACCTGATCACCCAAGACAACGCGCGCTCCTGGTCTGAAGCCCGATCCCTGGATCAAGAGGTCCGTCCCTCCGATGATCGTTCCCTCAGCAGGCACCACGCTCATGACAACGGGGGCTTGGGGGGCGATCTCCAGGGCCGCAGGGAGGATCGTGAGCTCACCGAAGGAGCTCATCGCTTCGAGGTCCACGTGACCTGTCGGTGTCCCAGGAGGGATCGTCACCTGAAACATCACACTCCAGCCGTTCCAGGTGGGCTCACCAATCACCACGTCCGGATCGCTACATGACAAGAGCGAGCCAGGCAGGAGCCCGCTCCCTCTAACAAGGACGAAGTCTGTCTCTCCGATCACGCAGGCGATCGGGTAGTTGTCGCTATTTCGCCCGAGCGCGATCCCTGCTGACGGCGGAACGAAGAGCGCGCCGAGGTCATGCGTGCTCCCGGCAGTGACGCTGACCGTGCCAGCACGCGCAGAGCCAAAGTCTGTCTCGATGGTCCATCCGCCGCCGATATTGCTGGGGCTGACCGGCTGATCGAGCGGATCTACGTAGATGGTGTAGGTCCCCTCGTCCAAGCCGAAGATCGTGAAGTCTCCAGCCGTGTTGGTGAGGATGCTCCGCGCTGGCCGCCCGTCCGCGCTCCTAGCGACGACGTGCGCTCCCGCCACGGGGCCACCACCTTGTTCGCGTGAGACGCTACCAGTGATCTTGCCGAATGAGGCGCTGGGGTATGCGTGCCGCAAGCCACCGACCTCGTCGAGTGAGAGGCTCCTGTGGAGGGTCACGCTCTCGTCCACATAAGGGTACATGCTCGCGCCAGCCCAGCCCGAGTGGTCGAGGCCCAAGAGGTGGCCGAGCTCGTGGGTCGCGACGTCTTGCACGTCGAACTTGCCCTCCTCTCCAGAGGTCGTGAACTCAAAGCGAGCTCCGTTGAAGAGGATGTCAGCATCTGAGATCCGACCGTTGGAGAAGAACCAAATCGGAGTGACGGCGACAGTGGCCGATCCCTCGGGGAAGTACCCCGAGGAGTTGTCCTCGTCAAAGAGGATCATGTGAAGGTCATTGGCCTCCCAGTCGGTTCGTTCGCGTTGGACGCTCGTAACAACCTCTCTCAGGTGTGCGGTTGTGCCGCCCACCTCGTTCCAAGCGGCGATCGCGTTCTGGATCGCAGGCGTATGGCTCCCATCAGTGATGTCATCAGAGCCGATCGCGCTGATCACGACGGTGACGTCGGTCGGATCACCCCACTTCAAGTAGCTGCCGCTCACGGGGTTCTTGAGCCGCACGTGCGCAGACACCGCCGCGCCGAACCAGCAGCAAGCCGTGAGGCCGAGGACGACGAGCCCGTCTCTTATGAGGGCGCTGCGCCTCATCTCTGCTCACCTCTCTCACGACGTGAGCGTGCTTCGCATGCTGCGTGGATCTTTGCGATGAGCTCTGGGTACTGATGCAGCTCGCTCCCTCGCACCTCGCGGATGTCACCGCTCTCCGGATCCAAGAGGCCTAGATCTTCGTGGGCGCGCAAGACGACTCGGTGTCCGCTGAGTGAGGTCTTCACCTGAAAGCGACCTTGAGAGAGCCCCACAGGGACACGCATCCCAGCGAAAGACTCTCTGCTCAAGAAGAGGATCGTGTCCTCGCCTTCGCGGAGGCGCGGAACTCCCGGCATAATCATCCCCGTGCCGTCTGGGAGGACGCCGCCGGGCATCACGAAGGTCCGCGTTTGCTGCTCTTCGCCGAGGAAGGTACGCGCGACCTCGATCTCGTACTCCGTCTCGATTCTGCCGGGGGCAGGTCGGGACGTCGCGCGCTTCACTCGGCCCTCGATCACGATCTCGGAGCGATCGACGAGGCCCTCTAGGTTCACCTTCAAGGCTGTCCCTGCGGTCAGCACCGAGCTTGACCAAGTCCTGTCCGCCGTCCATCCCACCACGACTGCGAGAGGGATGAGTAGCGCGAGAGGGCACTTGAGCCTGCTGAGAAGTGTGTTCATTGCCCCCTAGAGATCGACCTAGGCGCCGCGTGACCTTGAAGAGGGAGAGCCACGCCCAGCGGGTCATCACCGATTTTGGCCCCCAGGAGGGGGTTTCTCGCCAGCCCCCTCCCCAATCCCGGGATAGGTTTGGGGTGAACAGAGCCCCGAAATGGAAGCCGAGAGACTGTTGAAAGAGTTATGCCGCAGGCACGACGTACCCCTAGAGGAGGGCCTAGCCCTCCTACCCATGGTCCGTCGAGCCTTGCAATCGCCTCGTGAAGCGAGGATCAGGCTGCTCATGCTCGTCGAGCAGACCCTGCGCTTCACAGCGAACGACACCTACCCCGAAGCCCTCGCTGAGGCCGCTCACGACCCAGACATCCTGACCGCTGTAGCGCGCGCGCTGCATGACTGGACACCCCCAGATGAATTCCTCGGAGGAGCCGCCTGAGGAGAAGAGGTCCGTCCCCAACACAAGAGAGGCGCCGTGGTACCCACGGCGCCTCTCGTCTCTTCTTTACTAAATAGAGGGCTCAGTCGTGGGCTTCATGCTCCCGCTCATGCAGGTGGTTTAAGCGCTCCTCGAACTCACGCTCGAGCCGCTCGTGCCGCTCGCGCTGCTCATCCATGCGACGTTCGCGCTCTTCATCGATCCTACGTGCCCGCTCGTGGAACTCTTCCTCCGCTTGACGAGATGCATCATCAAACTGCCGCATGACCTCCTCCATCTGCCGCTCGAGCTCCTCGACGAGGCGGCCTCTCTCCTCCTCGATCTGATGCATGCGATTGGAAATGTGCTCCTCTAGCTCATGGTGAGCTCTCTCGAAGCGCTGATGTATCTCCTCGCCATGATGATGTAGCTCTTCCTGCCTGCGATGGTGCTCCTCGTGCAGGTGCTCCATCTCCGCATGAAGGTCACCTCCCTCATGATGGATGGGCCCTTCGTGCTGCTCTCTATGCCCGCCGTCGTGCTCGCGCCTCTCTCGATCCCAGTCCTCGTGACGCCTTCGCTCAAGGGCCTCCTGCTCACGGTGCAGCTCTTCCCACGCACCACGCATCTCATGCTCTCTTCGATCGCGGCCCCAGCCGCGCTCCATGCGTGTCCGCTCTCCCTGACCTCTCTGCCATTCGTCGCGACGGTCCCACCCTCGCCCTCGATCCAGACGATCTAGAGCCTGGTTCCACCGCCTAACCCCCTGCCGAGACCTCTCTTCTCTCCGCTCCCGCGCCCAGCCGTCGCGATCCAAGCGACGGCCGCGTCCCTGCCGGGCCCGATCACCGCGACCTCGGTCTCCACGGCCTGCTCGATCACGCGCGCTGCGTCGATCTTGCCCACGACCTGCGCGTCGCTCACCTCCTCGGCCTCGCTGAGCCTCAGACTGACGTCCGCGGTCTCTGCGTGGCGCCTCCTCAACGTGGCGCTCCACGTGAACTCTCATGTGCTGCTCGCCACCCTTCATCGGCAGCTCCCCTAGGTCCAGGTCGATCCCATGCTCTCGCAGGAGCTCACGGAGCTGCCCCTCGGACATCTCGTCTCCTTCGAAATGCATCTCCACGTGACGGACGCTGCCGTCCTCACTCTCCCAAAAGTCGACATCACCCCGCTGTACAGCCTCCCGTCGCCGACCACGCTCTCCCTCGCGCTGGGTCTCTCTATCGAGGCGCACCCTCAAAGGGCGCACCTCGCCCTCGACCATGTTCTGCTGCTCAACGAGCCAAGAAGACCCGTCTCCCCCTTCGATGATCTGCATGGGTCGGGCGGCGCTCTCCTTCTCCATGGCGACATCCTCTTCCAAACCTCCAAGCCGCACCCTCAAATCGACTCGCTCTTCACCACGCATCACACGCAGCTTCACGTTGTCTCCTACATCGCGGGCTTGGATCGCATCGATCAGCTCTTGATCGTCACCGATCTTCTTCTTGCCGACCTTGATGATCCGGTCTCCAGAGAGGAGGCCTGCCTGCTCAGCGGGGCCCCCTTCAACCACCCCATGGACCCAAGCGCCTTCATCGCTTGTCCCCCCTTCACCCAGCGTCACGCCAAGCATCGGGCGGTCATCCGCCTGGCGAAGCGCAGCGCTCGAGAGCCCTACATAGCCCTCGCTCACCTGCGGTGAGGGCGTGATCAGGTGATTGGTCAGCTCTGGAGCTAGGGAGTTGAAGAGCAGGAGCGCGGCAGAGGTCAGCATCATCGAGTGGCCTTCATGGATGAGGGTGCAACGAGAAAGAGGTCTCCAATGTCATCGGAGACTGAGCACTCATACGGTATCCCGACTTTCAAGTTTGCGCCTCCAACCCCGCCCTACAGGTAAAAAAGGAGCGGGGAGGACTCTGCAGCCCTCCCCGCTCCGTGGATCGTGTCTAAAGCGCTCTAGCGACGACGGCGGCGGCCGCCACTCTTCTTCTTCTCGCTCATCTTCACCTCGACAGCCTCAGAGGTGCCGTCTTCAGCGATCGTGACGCTGGCCTTAGCCTTGCCGAGGGTCTCGTGCCAGATCTCGATGTTGTACTTGCCGGGGGCGAGCCCGCTGATGGAGAAGTTGCCCTGAGCGTCAGTCTTAGCAGTGAAGGGGTGCTCAGTGACGTAGAGGTAGCAGGTCATCCAAGGGTGGATGTCGCACTTCACCTGGATCGCCTCAGCCTTGGTGAACTTCTGCTCGCCCTTTTCACCTGCGGGGATGATCTTGTTGTACGCCTGGTTCTTCACCGCGTAGGTGTGGACGTTGTGCGAGATCGTGTCTGAGTTCAGGTAGTGAACCGTCGAGCCTGCAGGGATGAGGATCACGTGGGGCTCGTAGCGGCACTGCGCTTGGTCAAGCTCGATCGGCTCCTCAGGGATCTTCACCTCGGCGTCTTTCACGACAACCGAGACGACGCAGTTGGCGATGCCTTTGGTCTCCTTGTCCACGACCAAGCTAAGGTTTGTCGCGTCGACAGGGTCGCCAGTGGTGCAGTCCTTGGACTGCGCCTCAGCGACCTCGAGGGGCTTCAGCTCAGGCAGCTTCTCGCCATCGAAGACGACCTTGCCAGTGACGGTGGCCTTGTCCTCAGTGGGTGCGAAGACGGGAGCTTTGAGGGCGAGGTAAGAGGCCTTGGGAGGCTCAGGGCAGCACGCCTCGTCCTTCGCGGACTCCGATCCGATGGACGCAGTGGTGAGAGCGAGGAGAGCTGCGAGTGCTGTGAAGTGCTTCATAAGAGGTTGGTTTGGGCACATGCCCAGATGGGTTCACTTGGGCCCCTTTGGGCCCCTCTGCCAGTGAGATACCGGGAAATTTCGCGAGCAGGATACCAGACTCCAAGCCGGGCGTCCCGTTCCTACACACCCCATACGCACGAGCGGCGTAGATGTGTGCGCTATAGGGCCTTTCAGGGCCCCTAGTTTTGCGTAGAGGCCTCGAGTCGGTCGAGGTTGTAGAGCCAGTCGAGGACCGCCTGCACTTGGTCCTCAGAGGACGAGCCGGGGTACTGCTCCTGATACATGGGCGGGGTGTTGCCGAAGTTGTTCGGCATCGAGGTCCCCGGGTAGATCGCTGAGGGGTTCCAGAGCCAGTCGTGCGACCAGTCCTCACGGAGCCTGCTCTTCGTGTGCGCTAAGTCAGGAGCCCAAGCGAGGGGGAGCACGGGGATGATCTCACCTCCAGGCTCTGCCGCCTCACCAGGAGGCGTGCCGTTGTTCCAGTGACACTTGAAGCAGTTCACCGCCTCCGCTGCGACGACCCCGCCGACCTCAGGGATGTCACCCCGCATGGCGAGGTAAGACGGCGAGCGACGCTCAGTGAGCTCGAAGGAGACGCTGGGAGCACCGGACATTTTGAAGCCCTGCTCCTCACCCCAAGCGTGGAGCTTGTCAAAGCGCCCAGCGATCGCTGCCGCGTTGCCCTCCTCGATCCCGCGGAGGTCAGCGACAGAGATCCCGGTCTCGTCGCTCAACTCCTGAAGGCTGAGGCCGTTGCCATCAGTGATGTCGTTAGAGAGTGCCGGCCACTCGAGCTCGCCGCCTGCGACACCCTCGGGGTTCCGCTCCGTACCCGCGCTGAAGCGAAGGTTCCGTGCGTACTGTGAGGGCCACTCGTCCGCTGCCCGGATCGCGAAGTAGTCCGCGATCGCCGCTGCCTGGCCCTCTTCAAAGTTGAAGGTGGGCATCTTCACGCGCATCTGCTGACGAAGCGGGACGGGCTCCATGAGGAACTCATAGAACCAGTCGCGCTGGATCTTGCCTCCCTCGTTCACGAGGACCGGGGGCGCGAAGGTCCAGCGGACTTTCTCGTAAGGCTCCTCGATGTAGAGGCGCAGCTCACCGTCAACATCTTCGACCTCACCCTCTTCCCCGAGGTTCCAGGGGTAGTAGGCGTCCTCTTCGGACTCCGCCTCGGGGTCGAACATCTCGATCCCGTTCTTGTAGTAGTCGACGACGGTGCGGACGAAGTCCCCACCCTCGGGGGCTTGGACATCCGTGATCGAGCCAGGCTCCATGATCGCGCTGGAGAAGGACATGCCGAGCCCAGGGACTGTGTCCCAGAGCCTCACGATGACCTCCTCGATCTCATCACCATAGTCATCACCAAAGGCGATGTCGGCCTGAAGGTCCGCCAGAGTGCCGTGGTGAGGCGGCATCGCGCTGTCACCGAGCGCCTGGATCTCCCCGGGCACCGTGAAGTGGTGCCCAGCATCATCGGTGAAGCTGACCGTACCCGGAGCGACCATGTGACAGGCAGCGCAGTTGTGCTGCCGCACGGCGCGCATGCCGAGCTCTTTCTGGGTCTGCTCAGGCGTCGGGACCATCTTCGCGAGCTGCACCTCGTCTTCGACAAGCCCTGACACGAAGGTCGCGATCGAGCGGATCTGTTCAGGCTCGAAGTCGAACCACGGCATGCGCAGCTTCTCGGTCGGGTTCTTGACCTTGCCGCGGTCAAAGGAGCGCGGCTCATGGAGCTTCTGCTCCAGCCAACCCTCGCGGTAGTACTTGTACTCGTCGCGGTCCTTTTGATCCCAGCCGTGGGCCTGTGCGAAGTAGTCCGCCATCGAACCCCAGTCGAGCTTGTCTACGGTCTTCGAACTCCAGGTCGTCAGCTCGACGCCGATGGGCATGTCGTTCTCCATACCCTTGACCTCGTGGCACGAGTAGCAGCCTTGGTGGCGCACATAGCGCTCACCGACCGCCCTCAAGAGCTCTCGCTCGTCGTCCCAACGGTGGTCCGGGTCCTCACCGTTGAAGCGAGCCTCGAGGCTCTCACGGCCGACTCGGGTGAAGAACCAGCGGGCCTGCTCACGCAGGGTCTCCATGTTGTAGGGAGAGTCAGCGGCCTCCCAGCCCTCCGGCACCTCGGTGAAGATCCCGTCGGGGTCCTCCATCATGTAGCTGGTGACGTCAGCGGCGTCCTGGTCGGAGAGGCGCAGGTTCGGCATGCGCGTCTCGCTCCAGTACTTCTGGGGGTCCTTGATCCAGTGGTAGAGCCACTCGGCGTTGAGCTTCGTAGCCACACCCCGGAGGTTCGGCCCGTGCTCGTTTTCACCCGTCTCGAGGAAGGCGGGGTCGTTCGTCAGCGGCTCACCCGTGTAGGGAGCCATGTTGTGGCAGGCTAGGCAGCCTGCGACGCGGAAGACCTCGCGACCACGCTCCGGGTCACCCTCGACGGGGATCGGGTCCATCTCAAGCTCTCCCGAGGCGTCCATCAGGTAAGCAGAGATCGCGGCGACAGCTGAGTCGTTCCACTCTTGCCCCATGATCTCGCGGCCGTTGCCGTACTCGCTCTTAGCGATGACGGCGTCAGGCGCGTAGTTCTCTAGGTGGAAGACCTGGGGCATCCATGTCGTGGGCCGGAAGTCCCTGGGCTTCGCGATCCAGCTCTCCATGAAATTGGACTCGAGCTTCGAGGCGACGTTGATCAGGCTCGGGCCAGGCTTGCGCTTGGTCGGGAACCACTCGACCTTGTGGCAGGAGTAGCAGCCGTAGCGCTCGAACATCCGGTAGCCCTCGGTGACGCGCGGGGCGTCCTCCGCGATGAGCTCCATAGAGGTCTTGTGGCACTGAACACAGCTAGCTTCAGTGAAGTCGCTAGCGAGCATCGGGTAGTCCCAGTGGTGCTGCTTGTGCCAGTGGTGGTCGTCCTGCCACTCAGCGCGATCTTCAAGCCAGCTCGCAGGACTGGTCGCGTTCGGTCGGTGATCGACACGGATGAAGTCCAGCGCCTCGCCCGAGCCCCTGTGACAAATCGTACAGCCCACCTCGGTGACAGGGTGGGGTGACTTCGCCGACAGGAAGAGGTCCAAGCGGGGGTGAGAGCGGTAAGGCTCAGCGAGCTCCGGGTCGTCGAACCCAGGAATATCCGCGGCGAGGTGACACGTTTGACACATGTCGATCCTCGTCTTCTTAGTGAAGTTCAGCTCGAAGGTGAGGTCATCCAGGACGACCTTGTTCACCTTGAGATTCGGACCGATGAAGTCGATACCGGGGAAGTCGCGGAGGACGTTCGCGATCTGCTTGTCGATCGCTTCCGGGGCGATGCTGTCCTTGCGCTTCCGGACAAGGTCGAGGTCCTTAGCGGCCGCCCTCATGGCCTTGTCCAAGACGTCCACGTCGCTAGTGAGCGCAGCGAGCTTCTCCACCTGGGCGGTGACCTTGGCGTCGGTGATCTCCTTTACACCAGCAGCGTCGTTCATCTCCTGCTCAAGAGCTGCGACGGCTGAGGCGGCCTCAGCGAGCTTCTCAGCGTACGCGGGGTCGTTCCCGTGGATCGCCAGGTCGTGGTCGTAGTTGAACCGCTCCCAGTTGTAGAACATCTTCGTGCCCTTGGCGTTCTCAGTGTCTACGAACTGCTCGCCCTTCAGGAGCCGAAGCTCTTCCTCTGCCACTGCGATCTCGTCAGCCCTGCCCTCGAGCGCCACCTGTGCGGCAGCCAGCTGCTCTGCGATCTCGGCCTCGTTCGCCGCGGCCGCGACGAGCTCATCCGTCTGGAGCGCGGCCTCTGCGCGCTCTAGCTCAATGGCCCGGAACTCTCGCTGATAGTTCTTCCAGGGGGCGTTCCAGTCATCGATCACCATCCAAGCGATGGAGATCAACAACAACAGGCTCGAGATGAGGAACCAGTTGTTCAGCGTCGGAACGTGGTAGTGAGTGTCGCCGCGATCAGCCATGGAAGCGTTTTGTTCTCAGTCCTTATAGAACGAGGGGGTCATACATTCAGGAACCACTCAGGGATCCCAACGATGTACTTGAGGTCGACTGTCCAGCGCAGGAGCATCTTCACAGGGATGAGCCCGAACCAGAGTAAGAGGTGCATCATCACGTGGTAGCGCACGAGGTTTGAGCGATCGCCGTCATAGAGCTTCGCCATGATCGGGCGCTCGAGCACCTTGGGGATGATGAAGAACCAGACACCGAGGAGCGCCAGTCCGGGGGATTCACGCAAGAAGATGTTCGCCGGCCTGGGCATATCGAGGAGCTTGACCCAGAAGTACGTAGAGACATCAACGTTCATCTCAGGGGCCAGCTTGTGCAGGTCCCAATACTCGAAGGGGCCGAAGAAGGACCAGTTAGGCCCTCTCAGGAACGTCCCCAGGATGATGAATGAGATCCAGAACAGCAGGAAGCCCACCCAGTAGAAGGTCACGCTGAACGCGCGCTCCTCAAAGGTGTAGTAGCCGTTGCCCTTGGGGTTCTTGTCTATGTAGGGAATCGCCATGAGCCCCACAACGATGAACGTGGGCAAGAGCACTCCCGCGAGCCAGGGGTCGAAGTAGACCAGCAGCTCCTGCAGCCCGAGGAAGTACCAGGGCGCCTTGGAGGGGTTTGGAGTCCGCGCTGTAGCGGCAGGCTCTTCGATCGGCGCCTGAACGCCGATGGACCAGAAGAGCAAGAAGGCCGTGAAGAGGACCAAGCAAATGAGCTCCACATAGACGAGGTCAGGCCAGGTGTGGACCTTCTGCTTGCCCGCGTCTCCCTCGAGAGGCGGCATCCCTTGCTTCATGCGCTCATCGTTCAGATAAGCGCGCCGAAGCGACAACCAGCTGAAATAGAGGACCGCGGCAAGGAGGATGATGATCGGGATGTTGTCCGGCTTGGTGATGATCCGGTTGAAGTTCGTATCACCCCACGCGAAAGCCAAGAAGGCGATCCCGACCACGAAGGTCCCGATGATCACCGAGATCTTCGTCGTGTACTTGCGGTACTTAAGGATCGCGAGGATCGCGACCGTCGAGAGCGTGAAGTACAGCGTCGGTTGAGTCAGCCAGTCGACAAAGTTCTTGATTGCGTCGCCCATCTCAGCGCTTCCTTTCCATAGAGGACCTCATCTCAACGCGCCGCTTAGAGCGGGCCTGAGATGCCTCCGTCCTTTCGGACTCGCCAGAAGTGAATCGCCATCAATGTGGCGGCGATGAGTGGGAAGCCCACGCAGTGAAGCACGTAGAACCGGAGCAAGGTCCCCTCTCCCACGAAGCGTCCTGCGAGCAAACCGAAGCGAACATCACTGCCCGCGTGGACGAGATCGAGCCCGCCGATCGAGAGCAGCGCAGCGCCGGGTCCCTCATGGCCGAGGAAGGGCGTCGCTCTCGCCATGTTCGTGCCGACGGTCACAGCCCAGACAGCGAGCTGGTCCCAAGGCAGGAGGTAGCCGGTGAACGAGAGCAGCAGCGTGAGCACGAGGAGGATAACGCCAACGTTCCAGTTGAACTCGCGCGGCGGTTTGTACGAGCCCGTCAAGAAGACCCGATACATGTGCAGCCAGACTGTGATCACCATGAGGTGAGCTGCCCAGCGGTGCGCCTCACGCATCAGCCCTAAGGGGACGTTCTCCCTCAGCGCGAAGATGTCCTGATAGGCGTACTCAGCCGTAGGCCTGTAATAGAACATCAGCAGGAGACCCGTGATCGTCTCCACGAGGAACAAGAAGAAGGTCAGCCCCCCCATGCACCATGTGTATGAGAGGTTGATCCCGCTTCGGCGCACCTTCACGGGGTGCAGGTGCAGGAAGAAGTTCGAGAGAACTGCCAGAGTCCGATTTCGCGGCGTGTCGGGGTAACTGTGCCGGAAAATCGACTTCCAGATCTGCGTCTGTCGGATGGCTTGGAAGAGCTTGTTCATCTAGGTCGAGGCTCGCCTCTGTGAAGAGCGATCAATCTTTAGTGAGGAGCGGTCAGGCGATGTAGTTGAGGTACGCGCCCTCCATCGTCCACTGGCCTTTCTCCTCTTGGTACTTGGTGTTCTTGTCGATCTCGATCTGGCCGTCAGGGGAGAGACCGATCTTGTAGCGCTCGAGCGGTCGGGGCGCGGGGCCCTCCACGTTGATCCCTGTGATCACGAAGCCCGAGCCATGGCAGGGGCACTTGAACTTGCCCTCTGAGGAGAGCCAGTTGGGCGTGCATCCCAGGTGAGTGCAAACGGTCGAGAGTGCGTAGAAGCCTTCAGGCTCACGCACGACCCAGACGCCATACGTCGCCTTGAAGCGGAGGTCCACGTCGCCGATGGCAAACTCATCGGGGAAGCCGATCTTGAACTGCTGGGGCGGCTCATACAGAACGTTCGGGAAGAGGAAGCGAGTGATCGCTCCAAGCCCGAGCGCGCCAGCGCCAGCGAACAAGGCCCAGCCCATCCCAAGCGTTGAGAAGAGGCCACGACGAGTCACCTCCCCACGCAAGGGCGCGCGGAGGAGGTCGTCGCTGTTTGATGAGGTCGCCGCGGGAGCCGCCTTAGGGGCTTCTTCGGCCTGAGGAGTTTCTTCGTTCTCTGCCATACGTCTACGGTGGAGAGGGGTCTGCCCGGAGGCAGAAGAGGTCTTTGCGGACGGGTCCGCTGGGCCGCCTAGAGAGGCACGTGGCACGCCAAAAGAGAGCTTCCTTAGCGTCCATCCAAACTAGGCGCAAATAGGGTGCGGAAGAGGGGGTCACTTGGCAAGGGGTGGAGGCAATTCCAGGGGACTCATTTTTCAGATTTTAGGGCTCTCATGGCGGCCTCACGTACCTCCAGATCGCCATCCTCCTGGGCGAGCTCTTCGAGCAGTCCGCGGTCCTCAGGACGGCCCAAGCGCGCTAGCCCTTCAAGAGCCCTGACTCGGTTCTCTCGAACAAGCTCCGCGCGGGCATAACTCCTCGGATCTCGGTCTCTCTCGGCCTGATATGTCTCTTCTCGAGCCCCGTCCCTCAGCAATGTGGCGCCAGCGGGGTCTCCAAGCCAGGAGAGGCTGATCGCAGCGTTCAGCCTCACAGCGAGGTCGGGGTCCCTCAACGCCCCCTTGAGGGCAGGTGAGGCCAGCTCCTTGGGGTAGAAGCGCAGATATCCCGCTGAGATGCTCCTCAAGCCCTGATCCTCGCTCTCCAGGAAGGCGCTGACGTCTGGGAAGGTCTCCGGAGAGCCGCGGCTACCGAGGCTCACGAGGGCGTGAAATTTGAGCTTTCCCTCTGGGTCAGCGGTGTCCCCTAGAGCCAAGATGCCACGCAATCCCTGAATCCCTGCGGGGTCATCAAGGTGAAGGAGAGCGGAAGATAAGACGTACTTAAGCTGAACTTCATCTCCCCCAAGCCCCTCTAGGGCATCGGAGAGCTTAGGCGCGAGGGCCTCTGAGACCTCCCAGGGGAGCTCTTCACCACCGGCTCGAGCTCGATCATTCTCAGCAAGCTGCGCGACGAGGGCATAAGCCGCCTGTGTGCGCTCGTTGGAGCCTCCGTGCAGGACACGGTGGAGGTTCTCATCCACCGTCGCCTCCTCCCCCGTGATCGCGCCCACGAGCGTGTACACCAGCAGTACGACGATCACGATCATCGCCGGAACGACGATCAGAGGAAAAAGTAGATTCCTATAGGGGGATGTCGATTCAGCTTCATCCACCGAAATAGGCGCTTTCAGCTCCTGCGGATCGACGTCTGCCATGGTTCAACTACCTCGCTTGCTTATCGGGTGGTCTGAGAGGTGCATCGGGGTCTTGAGGGTCCCGATCAGCGGCCTCGCATAGGCCTGGAACTCCGGGCTGATGTGCCCCTGCTCTCCGAGATACCGCTCAGGCAGCACCTTGGTCTTCTGAGCCACATTCTCGAGGTCCGTGACCTCAAATGCGGCGCGGTACGTGGGATCATCTTCGCGTCGAATGATGATCGAGCCGTGCTGGTACTCGCCGCTGGTGGCGATTCGAGCAGCGGTACGCCCCACTTCGCGGGCCTCATCAGCGTCTACCTCTGAGACACAGTCCGCGAAAGAGCGCTGCAGGTAGCCGAAGGTGTCCGCGCGGATCCGGGTCTTGGGCCCGAGGACCTCCTTGAGCTGTGAGGCGAGGAAGTCACCGAGGGCTCCTGTGCCGGAGAGCTGGACGTTCCCGTGGGAGTCCTTCTCTTGGCTCTCAAGGATGAGCTTGCCCTCAGCGTCATGGATCCCCTCGCTGACCGCGATCACACAGCGACCTAAGGAGTCGTAGACCTCTTTCACGTCCTGTCCGAAGCGTTCGAGGTCGAAGGCCCGCTCAGGGACGTAGACCAGGTGCGGCCCGTCCTCGTCGTGGACCTTGGCCATGGTGCTCGCAGCCGTCAGCCAGCCTGCGTGGCGGCCCATGATGACGTCGATCTTGATGCCCTTAAGGCTGCGGTTGTCCTCATTGTCCCCCATCAAGGCGGAGGCCACGAAGCGGGCGGCAGAGCCGAACCCGGGGCAGTGATCCGTCACACAGAGGTCGTTATCGATGGTCTTGGGGACGTGGAAGAGGCGCACGTCATAGGAGCGATCGACGGCGATCTCGTTGAGGATGTGAGCCGTCTCGGCAGAGTCATTCCCTCCGATGTAGAAGAAGTAACGGATGTCGTGGGCCTCGAAGACCTCGAGCATGCGGGCGCAGTCCTCCTCCGTCGGCTTCATACGGACCGATCGCAGCGCGGCGCAGGGGGTGTTCGCGACACCCTCGAGCACTGCTGCAGACTCTCTGCCGAGGTCGATCATGTCCTCATTTAGGACGCCCTTGACCCCATGCAAGGCACCATAGACGCCCTTTATGCGCTCTGAGCGCAGGCACTCCTCGATGACGCCGACCAGACTCTGATTGATGACAGCTGTGGGGCCGCCGGATTGACCGATCAACGCATTCCCTACGGGCGCAGACATTCCTATTCCTCCTATGATGTGGGCGCGACTCCCCCCGGGGGCTTGCCTTCGAGGGCGCGGGGGCGGAGTAGCCGACTGGAATGATAGCGAGGCGAGGGCCTGAGAGCGAAAGGGCTTGCCCTAGACCCTCGTCATCCCATAAAGTCCCGCGCCCAAAGATCTTTGGGTGGCCCTCGAGCAGGGGCCAAATGACAGATCACGGTGCCCGGGTGGCGGAATTGGCAGACGCGCTAGACTAAGGATCTAGTGGGGTAAAACCCGTGCTGGTTCGATCCCAGTTCCGGGCACCATTTCACGAGGCGCCGCGGCTGCTTTGGCAGCAGCGGCGCCTCGCCCTTTTGCGCTACTCCCGTCCGGAGTCCAACGGTGCGATCATACGCAGGCTGAGCTCCACCTCGCGCGGCGCGAAGGAGGCCATAAGCATGAAGGCCTTCGCCCCCTTCAGCCAAGCGACCTGCCTCGTCATGCGCTCCAAGGCCTCTCCGCCTTGGACACGCTGTGCCTCGGCCTCCACCTCGTCGAGGAGCTCGTTCACGCGCCGCTCATAGCGACGCTCCTCCTCGGCGCTGAGCTGCTGAGGCTGCTTCCCGCCGAGTTCTTCCCTCAAGACCTTGGCTTGCACCCGTGAGCGCTCTGTCTTCCAGTCAACGCGGACGGTGTCTCGCGCCGCTTGAGGCACTCGCACCTCGAGCGTCTCAACGAGCTCCTCGGGGTTCACCCAAGCCACAACATCAGCGGTCGGGATGGAGTCCATCATCAGGCCTTGGAAGTCGGGGCGATCGCTGAGTCGGGGGTACTCTGCCTCGCCGCGGTTGAGAGTCTTGAGGAGGTGCCCAGTCATGTCGAAGGAGTTCGAGATGATGCACATCCCTGTAGCGTTCGCGGTCGCGATCACACCGGTCCCTGGGATCAGCTCGCTCCAGAACTCGCGGATCTCATACCCCTCACTCTTGTGGAAGTAGTAGCCGGGCTCAAAGGAGCCGTCTGAACGCTGCTTACCCTTCAAGCCAAAGAGCT
The DNA here is from genome assembly GCA_022446815.1 of Planctomycetota bacterium. Taxonomy (GTDB): domain Bacteria; phylum Planctomycetota; class UBA1135; order UBA1135; genus JAKVCE01. The sequence goes on along the minus strand of JAKVCD010000018.1, from coordinate 297,511 downwards.
GACCCTGCTGCCCGATGAGCTCTCTCAGCTGGATCATCGTCTCGCTCCCTGAGCGACCCTGGAGCCAGAAGACCAGCGCGGTCGCGAAGACTGTCTCATCGTTGTGCGGCGGACCGTCCGGGTCAGGCGGGTAGTCGTTTGTCCGCATGATCAGGACGCAGCGATCTTTCAAGGCGCTGTCGAGCTGTCGGACGAGCTCTGATAGCTGCCGGTAGCGTCCGGTCGATCGAAACTGGTCCTCGATGGCCTGCTTCATAGCGGGCTCCATCGCGGCGAGGGTCTCATCGAGGAGGTCTCCCATGTCGGCGTTCAGGTACATGAAGACCGCAGAGTCGGCTGGCGCCATGCGCGCCGCGTTCTGGAGGAGATCCTCATGCCCGATCCCGTCGAGGGCGTAGTGCTTCTTCATATGCGGGCTGATGAGCTCGCTTGAGAGAGACGCGTGGAGGTCGAGGCGCACGCCCCGGTCCACGTCGAGGAATCCAGAGACCTGGTTGAGAGAGTTCAGCTGGAAGTACTGCCCAGCAAACTTAGGGAAGAAGGTGTCCGCCTTTTGATCCGGCCATGCTGCGTCGATGCCCATCTCACCGAACACCCCTCGCAGGTTACAGAAGAGCTCGATGTCGTCTCCATCCGGCGAGCGCCGGTCGGTCTGAACGAAGGCCCGATACTCGTCTCGTAGCAGGATCGAGTCTTGATACTGCTTGTTCTCCAACTCAAAGGCGCTGGCCACTAGGTCCTCCCCCGTCCCGAAGATGCCGACATCGCGGATCCGCCCGACGTGGATCGGGCGCGGGAGGGCGCTGCCTGTCAGGGTCACATAGCGCCCCTTGTCCTCAGCCTGGATCCCTTGAGCCTCGAGGTCGGCCAATGAGGGGTAGCGCAGCGCCTCGATCGCGAGCTTGCCAGCCCAGTTGATCGAGCCGTAGGCCGCCCAGTCGGCCTTAGACAAGTCCTCACCGTTCAGCTCTCCAGCGATCGCGAGCTCTTCTCCACCGAAGACCTCGAGGGGCCCGAGCCCCAGCGGCAGCTGGCCAGCTGCAGCCTCGATCTGCGCGAGGGCCTCCTCCAAACCTACGGCCTCCATCAGGCCCGTGTACTCAGGTGACTGGAGGACCGAGGACCATGTCTTGTCCAGAGCGAAGTCATCTGCGGCAGCCAGGCGCGGGAAGGGGTCAAAGTCGCGGTCGAGGTGGGCCTTCGCCGTGAAGAACTGGACCTTCCGGGGCACGAGGCCGGAGACGTCCGCGTCGAAGCCCCCCTCAAAGGGGCTGAAGAAGTAGGTCGAGAAGGCGAAGTAGCTCACCACAACGAGCAAGCCCAGGACGGTGCCAATGATGCGGAGGAGCTTCTTCATCTCTTGTTCTCTTTCGGCCGCGCAGAGGGCAGAGGAGCCCCACACCTCCCCCTTTCCAGGCGAGAGCTAAGACTGGGAGTCTGAAAGTCCGCGCGCGAACCGCTTCATACGACGCCAAGGCGAGATTCTTCCCAAGTCTTGATTCCTCCCCAGATCTCCCGCCCCACCTTGAATATGGAGAAGTCGCAGACGAGACTCGGCCGCAGCTATGAAGTTTAACGCCCGCGCCAAGGACATCCCCCTCTCAGCTACCCTTGCCCTCGACGCTCGCGCTAAGGAGCTCATCGCCGAAGGTCGCGACGTCATCAACATGACCGCCGGCGAGCCCGACTTCGACGCCCCCGCGGCGGTCCGGGATGCCTCCCGCGCCTTCGTCGACTCGGGCAAGGTGCGCTACACCCCTGCGCCAGGCAGGCCGAGCCTGCGTGAGACGATCGCTGGGCACCTCAGCCGCACCCGCGGCGTGCCCTTCGAGGCCAAGGAGGTGACGGTCTGCCACAGCGCCAAGCACGCCCTCTCTGGCGTCATCCTCTCCCTGGTCTCCGAAGGTGACGAGGTCCTCCTGCTCCTCCCCGCTTGGGTCAGCTACTTCGAGATGGTGCGCTTCGCCGGCGGAGAGCCGGTCGCGGTCCCCTGCCGCCCTGACCTCGGCCCGGACCTCGAAGCCATCGCAGCTGCGGTGACGGAGAATACGCGCGGCATCATGATCAACAGCCCGTGCAACCCCTCGGGCTACTGCTTCACTTCAGAAGAGATGAAGGCTCTCTGCGAGCTCTGCGAGGAGCGCGACCTCTGGATCCTCTCGGACGAGATCTACAGCCGAATGATCTATGACGGGACAAAGCACGAGAGCCCTGTCACTTACGGCGAGGACGCGCGCAAAAGGACGATCATCGTCGATGGCGCGAGCAAGGCCTTCGCCATGACCGGCTACCGCATCGGCTACCTCGCCGCTCCTCCTGAGATCTCCGGCGTCGTCGGCAAGCTCCACAGTCAGCTGACCGGCGCGCCCAACGCTATCAGCCAAGAGGCCTTCGAGTGCGCCCTCGCGGAGGAGCCCGCAGAAGTCAGCGACATGGTCACTGAGTTCGACCGTCGTCGTGAGCTCGTCGTGAAGGGACTCTCAGACTTAGGCCTCCCATGCGAGCTCCCCAAGGGCGCGTTCTACGTCTTCCCCGACGTGTCTGCCCACCTCGATGAGAGCGGCTCGATGGGCTTCTGCGAGCGCCTCCTAGAGGAGGCCGAGGTCGCCTCCGTCCCAGGGAGCGCCTTCGGCACTGAGGGCCACGTGCGCCTCTCCTACGCCCTCGGAGAGGCTCAGCTGATCGAGGCCTTGGAGCGCCTCGGGCGATTCCTCAACGCTCGCTGAGGCAGCCCAAGCGAAGAATGAGCTGAGTCAGCGCAGAGAGCGCCGCTGGGTTCTTAAGTCGCTCGTTGTGGTTCAGCATGGCGGGGTTTCAGAGTGCGGGGAGTCGCGCTCAGCTTGCAGGGGTGCTGAACCGAAGATGGTTGGCTAGCCGCAACGCGCTTTACGGCGTGCATAAAATCTCATCCGAGCTCCGCATATATGCCAATAAACAGGCTTAAAGCCACAGGAGAGCCGGCTGTGTCGAGAGCCAAGTACACAAGAAGCTGATCTCGTCGTAGCTTAGATCCAGAGGCTGTCGAACTCTCTGAAGCCACTTAGAGTCCAAACATGAACATCCAATCGCTCACGATCCTCGCCGCCCTCTGCCCTCTGGCCACAGCTCAGTCAGACGTATGGATTGAAGTCAGGGACATCGATCTCTCCAGCAAGACCCTCATCGTCTACACAGACATCTCTGCTGATGTCGCGGGCTTCCAGTTCGATTTGAGCGGGGTCGAGCTCACCGGCGCTTCGGGCGGCCTCGCGGGAGAGGCCGCCTTCCAAACCTCCTTCAGCTGTGACACAGAAGGCTGTCGCGTCTTGAGCTTCGGCTGGGGTACGCAGATCGACGCTGGCTCAAGCGGCGCGCTGCTTCAACTGGACTTTGACTGTCCAGGCGGAGACTGCTCCAACGGAGTCACGATCTGCCTCACTGATGAGGTGTTCTCTAGCCCAGCCGCCTTAGCCCTCCAAAGCGACACAGGCCCATGCACTGAAGGGAGCATCGGCAGCTCCTTCTGCAGCGGTGATCAGAGCGGGAGTCTCTGCCCGTGCGGGAACCCCTCCACCGCAGGCGGGTGCGCGAACGCGACAGGAGGCGGCGGCGTCTTGAGCGTCTCGGGGAGCGCCTCCGTAGCCGTCGACGACCTCAGCTTCAGCGCGAGCGGGCTCATCCCAGGACAGCCGGTGCTCTTGTTCGTAGGGAACAACGCGGTCAACGAGGGTGCAGGGATCGCCTTCGGTGATGGACTCCGCTGCGCTGGCGGCGGGGTGCGTCGCCTCGGCGTGCGCTTCTGCGACGCGGCGGGGAATGCGAGCTGGCTGGGCGGCCTCAGCGCCACGGGCGGGTGGGCTGCTGGCGACACACGCCGCTTCCAAGGCTGGTACCGAGACGCGCTTGGTCCCTGCGGCTCGACCTTCAACCTGACCCAAGGGGTCGAGCTGACACTGCAAGCTTAGGCCAAGCCCATCCCCTCGACCCCCTCCTCATCAAAGCCGAGGAGGTGGCCAAGCTCATGCAGGAAGGTGATCGCGATCTGCTGTCGGAGATCACTGACGCTCAACGACTCACGCTCAATGTTGCGCTTGAAGAGATAGATCACTGGGGTCGGCAGCGGCGCATCATCACCAGCTCGCTGCAGCTCTGAGATCCCCATGAAGAGGCCCAGCGCATCAGGCGGAACAGTCCCAGGCTCACGCTCAAGCTCCGCCGCTGGGACCGGCGCGACGATGACTTCGCTCTTGTTGAGGATCTCCTCGACGCCGCCCTTCAGTCCCTCGATCACCTCGAGGACGACCGCCTGGAACTCTCGCACCGGGAGCTGAACCGGTGGCGGTGTGTCCCCTGGGGCGAGCTCGTGGGCTGTCCGCGAGGCCTCATCAGCGGCAGCTGGGTCGCCCATCAAGTCGTAGCAGAGGGCCAAGCGGTCGTAGGCATAGGGCTCGAGACCCTCTGTCTGAGACAAGCGCCCGAACACATCCATGGCGTCTTCAACTCGCCACTCCGAGAGCAGGAGCTCGCCTTCGATCCGGACCACCTCCGGGTCGTTCTCATCGACGCCTAACTCAATGGAGCGATCCATTGCGGCACGCGCCTGCGTGACCTCCCCCTTCATCGTCATAGCCGCACAGACAACGAGGCTCTTCACCGGGAGCTCATCTGAGAGCGCCGCGACAGCGCTAAGGGCGCTGTCCGCTTCACCCTCTGCGAGCTGGTCCCATGCGCCTAGGAGCGCCTCAAACTCTGGGGTTCCGGGGTCTGGGTTCTGGAGATTCGTCACGGCCATCAAGCATACGCGCAATGAGAGCGAACATGCTGCCACCTCTCCGCGTCTCGGTATCATCTCGACCATGCGCGCGCTCCTCCTCTCCCTATGTCTCTCCGCTTCAGCCTCCGCAGAGGACGGCTGGAGGACGATCCTCACCAGCCTCCACGCCGGTAAGACGATCGAGTTCAGCAGCCCGAGCGCCGCGATGCGCCTCGGTGAAGGAGAGGCCCTCCACCCCGAGATACCCGCGCACAACACCATCGTCGAGTATGAGGCGCTGCTCATCGTGCCTGAGCCTGGCATATATCGCTTCACCCTTGAGGTCGAAGGTGGAGTCGGCGCCCTCACGCTGAGCGACCCCCTGAACCCTGAGCGCAGCGTCTTCACAGAGATCACAGAGGCGCGCGGAAACCCGATCGCTCTCCCAGGAGGTGATGTCGGCGAGTACCTGATCCGGGTGCGCTTCGAGCGGAGTGGCACGGTCCCTGCAAGTCTTCGGACTCTCTGGTCGGGTCAGTATGCGAGCGGCGCTCGCTTCGACTTCGAGCCGATCCCTGGCCGACTCGTGAGGCAAGCGCCCGGGAGCGACGCGGCGAGCGGAGATCAAGCGCTCAGAGGCAGAGTCCTCCTCGAGGTGTACGGCTGCACGAGCTGCCACAACCCCGGTGCACAAGGCGCCCGCGCCGTCGGAGAGAAGAGGAGCCCAGAGGAGTATGCAGCCTTGGTCGCTGCGTCCTGGCTCTGGAAGAACCCTAGGCCACTGAATGCCTCAGACGCAGAGCTGGTGACGGAGCGGGCCCCTCGAGAGCTCTTCGACTCCTCTCCCCCTCTCATGACGCTCATCTCTTCTCGAGGGTGCTTAGACCCGAACGACGCAAATACACCTCGCTATGTAGGGCTGAACGAACAGGATCGCACAGCCCTAGCCGCTGGGATCGAGAGCGTGAAGGGCACGGCCGGAGACCCGGCGCCCATGGACGAGGGGCGTCGGCGCTATGAGGTCTTGGGCTGCACGAACTGTCACACGATGAATGGTGAGGTCCGCGCATCACTCGGCCGGGAGCTCGGAGATCCCCACGACGAGGCGCCCGACCTGGGAGACGTCGGCTGGCGTCTCAAGCAAGCTTGGATCTACGACGTGCTCACCGGGAGCGCGAGAGCGCGTCGTCCTAACCTCGGCGACCAAATGAGGATGCCCTCTTTCCCAGCGGAGCTCGTCGCACCCATCGCCGAGTATCTCAGCGCTAGCGCCGGGGTCTCGACTGAAGGTGACCCCGAGATACCGAGCGAAGAGCTCGCCCAGCTCGCGAGCGCAGGCCGAGAGCTCGCCGGGACAGAGCACATGGCCTGCGTCAGCTGCCATTACCTGGGAGAGCGCGCGCCTGAGACCCTCGGCCCGTTCGACCTCACCCAGACGACTAAGCGTCTCCGCAGAGAGTGGTTCGATGCCTTCATGAGATCTCCCTCGCGCTTACAGCCAGGCGCGACGATGCCCGGACTGGTCGCAGGGGGCGAGAGCGTCGTTCACGGCGTCCTCGATGGCGACCTCTCGCGGCAGACTGAAGCGCTCTGGGCGTGGAGCCTGCACGCTGAGGATCTCGCCGACCCCACCGGCACGCTGAGTCCTGAGCGCGGAGTGATCGGTGAAACGCCAACAGTCCTCGTCGGTCGCTTCGATGAGCGCGCGCTGCGACTCGTCGGGACCCCTGAGGGCCTCCACTTCGGTTGGGACCTCGCCCGAGGTCAGCTGAAGGAGGCCTGGGTGAACCCCTTCCTCAAAGCAGAGCTCAACGACACAGAGTCGCGCGGCGCAGTCGTCTGGCGCGCGCCTGATGGCCCGTCCATCGTCGTCGGAGCGAAGCCAACGCTGTGGCCGACTGAGCAGCCCTCGGGACCGCACGACTTCAGCCGCGCTGCGCACGGCGGATGGGGCGCCTCACGCCGACTCGGCGAGCTCACGATGCACGAGACCGCTGAAGGTCGCGTCCTCCCGGAGGTGGTCGTGCTACGCACGATCGAGCTCTCTAACATTGACCCCAGCTCCACCTACTGGTTCAGGCCTGGAACAGGCGAGCTCAAGATCGAAGCCGTGAAGGGGTGCGACGCGCGCAAGCACCCAGCCCCTCCTGGAGAGGCGCCATGGATCGAGCTCGTGCCCCACCCCGGCAATCAAGAGTGCTCTGTCAGGGTCGCGCTGCGCCCCTGAGCGGCTACGGTCAGGCCGAGTAGGCGTTCGTGGCCTGACCGAGCTCCCCTGCGGCGACCTCACGCACCTTCGCGAGGAGCTCAGGGTCGTCCGTGTCCGCGAAGACGTAGAACTTCCACAGGTCGCGGTAGCTGCGCTCCAAGTCAGAGAGGCGCGGGACTCGCTCAGCGAACTTTGAGAGCGGCTGGACGCCTTCTTCCCCTGGCCAGCGCACGTGGATGCGAGCCTCCTTGAGCTGCATACGGCGCGCCGGGCAGTAGACGATGACGTCGACCTCACAGCCTGTGGCGAAGCGGACTAGGTCCGTGATGCGCTCCTCGGCGTCACGTCGATTCGCGGCGCCCCCCTCAGAGAAGAAGCGGCTCACGAGCTCGCTCTGGACGCTCTCGTTCTCGTAGCGCGGGAACACACAAGCGCGTTTGTAGAGGCGGCGGGCCTGGAAGCTGTCGCAGAGCGTGGCCACCTTCCTGCGCACCGCGGGGTCCCTCCCCTCCATGCGGCGCTCGATCAGCTCTAGCACAGAGGCGTCTGTCTGATCGTAGAAGTCCTCCTCGGAGACCGCCCCAACGCCGAGGGCCATCTCCACGGCGCGTGCGACCATCGCCCCAGCTACGACCTTGGCGTGGTGATAGTAGACCCGCTCCGAGAAGTAGTAGCGCGCCTCGAGCAAGCGCACGATCTCGGAGAGGATGTCCTCTCGGAGGAGCTCGTGCTTAGCGAGGTCGATGAAGAGGTTCCCGCTCGCGCGGTCGATCTTGAAGTAGCTCGTAACACGCGAATCGACTGAGAAGCGGAGCCCCGTGAAGTAGGCGTCTCGCGCGAGGTAGTCGAGGATGTCCGAAGCGACGGTGCCCGCGAAGACCTGAGTCCAGTAGGCCGGCAGGTCGCGGCGGCCCTCTGCGCCCTCCGGCAGCAGACACGAGAGGACCTCTTCGCGGACGCCCAAGCCGTCGAGGACTTGGCCGAGCTCTGAGGTCGGACCGAGCGCGCGGCGGAAGCGATAGTCAGAGTCGTGCCGCGGGAAGATGCCGTCTTGATCCTCGATGGAGTGACCAAAGGGGATGTGCGTGATGTCGTGTATCAGCGCCGCGAGGCGAATAATGCGCGCCTCTCCATCACCGATCGCGAGACAGCCAGAGGGATCGAGCTCTGCGTTCTTGTTCACAGAGTCGATCATCGTGCCCGTGACATGGAGCGCGCCGATGAGGTGATCGAAGCGGGTGTGCACAGCCCCTGGGTAGACGAGGTAGGCAGTCCCTAGCTGCTTGATCCCACGCAGCCGCTGCATCTCGCGTGTATCGAGCACCGCGAGCTCCTCATGGGTGAGGTAGACGTCTCCGTGGACGGGATCGCGGAGGACACTGAACTTCTTCGAGGCGGACATCTTGAGAGTCTCCCCACTGAGTGGGGCCCAGCATTCTATCGTGAGCTATGCTCCGCCGCGTGAAACGACCTCTCGACGTCCTCGCCTTGGAGCCCTGGCTCGGCGGCTCCCACGCCACCTTCCTGGAGAGTTGGGCTGCGCAGAGCGCTCACGAGGTGCGGATCGAGGGCCTAAAGGCCAGGCATTGGCGCTGGCGGATGCGCGCAGGAGCCTGGGAGCTCGCGCGACGGCTCGTCGGCTGCGAGCCCCCGGACGCCCTCTTCGTGAGCGACTACGTCGACCTCCCCTCACTCCTAGGCTTCCTGCCAGCCGCTTGGGCAGAGGTCCCCGTCAGCCTCTACTTCCACGAGAACCAGCTCACGTATCCTGGGCGAGATGGTGAGGAGGTCTCCGACTTCCACCTCGGCTTCACGAACATCCTCTCCTGCTTGCGAGCTGACGCTGTCACCTTCAACTCAGCCTGGCACCTCGCTGAGTTCCGCCGCGCCTCCATCGAGCTCCTCGCCCAGCTCCCAAAGCCCAACCCGCGCGTTGAGCTGCTCGCCAAGCTGGACACCGCGACCGCCATCTGCCCTGGCGTCGACCTAGACTCCATCCCGCTCGGACGCGGGGGAGAGGGTCCGCTGCGCGTCGCCTTCAATCACCGCTGGGAGCATGACAAGGACCCGCGCGCTTTCCTCACCGCTTGCGTGGAGGCGGTCCGAAGCGGGAGCACCTTGGAGCTCGTCCTCTTGGGGGAGCGCTTCGCCGCATCGCAGACCGGACTTGAGGAGCTGCTCGAAGAGCTCCAGCCCCACCTCCTCCACGAGGGCTACGCCCCAGACCGCGCCAGCTATGCGTCGCTCTTAGGCTCGTGCGATATCGTCGTCTCAACAGCCCTCCACGAGTTCTTCGGCATGGCAGTCGCGGAGGGGCTCGCCGCCGGCTGCACGCCTCTTGTGCCTGACAGGTTGGCCTATCCAGAGGTCCTAGGGCCTGAGCTCAGCGACCACCTCTACGGAGATGCTGAGCTCCAGAGCAGACTCGCGACGCACGCCCGAGCGCCTCAGTCCCTCCGCGAGGACGAGACGCGAGCCCGCATGAGAGCGCGCGCAACGCGCTGGAGCGCCGCAGAGACAGCGAAAGATCTAGACGCGCTCATCGAGGGCATACAATCGTGAGCGTGAACACGCTCCCCCTCCTCTTAGCCCCCCTCCTCTTCCAAGGGGAGGGGCCTGAGGTGAAGGCTGAGCTGATCCCGGCCAGCCTCGAGATTGGACCTGGCGAGGAGGTCTTCGTTGGCGTCCACCTCACGCTCGAACCTGGCTGGCATGTGTACTGGGAGAACCCCGGCGACAGCGGACTCCCGACGACGGCCCAGGTGAGCGGGCCTGAGGGCTTTGAGATCAGCCCGGTCCTCTATCCAGCGCCGGTCGCCCTCCCCCAGCCGGGCGGCTTGACCTGCTACGGCTACGAGGAGACGGCGTGCCTCTTCTTCCGAGTCACCGCCCCGAAGGAGCTGAAGGGTGAGAGCTTCGAGTTCACCGCAGAGGTGCAGTGGCTGGTCTGTGAGGAGCTTTGCTTTTATGGCGAGGCACAGCTCACGACGACTCTTCGAAGGCGCACTGAAGACGCCGTTGGAGAGACGGACCCTAGACTCACTCCGCACCTGCGCAGGCTTCCGCAGCCGCTCTCCACGTGGCCCGGGGCGACCATCAAGCTCGGTGGAACTCTCAGCAAGCCGACTGCCCTCATCACACTCCCAGAGCTGAAGGAGTCCTCCGCAGAAGGCCCGGGTATGACAGAGGTCATCGTCTCTTTCTACAAGAGCCAAGGGAGCACTGTCGAAGTCCAGTCCGTTGCTGTCGACCGAGGCGGTGCTGCTCTTCAAGTCAGCCTCGCCTGCTCCTTCAAGCCTTCGGAGAAGCGCAAGGCCCCAGCGATCATGGGCGTTCTGGCGATCTCAACGAGGGACTCAAAGACTCAGCGCTTCCTCACGATTGAACCCAAGTGGCCCGGAGAGGCCGATGACGTGTAAGGCGAACCCGGTAGTAAGTCTTAGCCCCTCCCCATATCATCTCCCCTATGACTCAATTCGAACTCAAAGCCCCCCTCTCTCTCCTCTCTCTAGCCCTCTGCGCCCTCATCAGCTCCTGCTGCGCACAGGCACCCGATTTTGACGAGTTAGAGGAAGAGGCCTCTCCCGCGGAGGCCACGGTCGGCAGCCTCGCGCCGAACTTCGAGCTCAAAGACCTGGAAGGGAACGTCCATAAGCTCAGCGACTACAGAGGCAAGACGATCGTCCTCGAGTGGTTCAACCCTGGCTGTCCCTTCGTCGTGAAGGCCCACGAAGATGGTCCTCTCAAGGAGATGCCGGGCGCTGGAGAGGACGTCGTGTGGCTCGCGATCAACTCCGGAGCACCAGGCAAACAAGGCGCCAGCCCTGAGCAGAACGCGAAGTCGACCGCTGATTGGGGGATGAGCTATCCGCTCCTCATGGATCCCGAGGGGACCGTCGGAAAGAGCTACAAGGCGAAGACCACCCCTCACATGTACGTGATCGATGAAGACTTCGTCCTGAGATATGCGGGCGCGCTCGATAACGCGCCCATGGGGAACACCTCGGGTGACTACTCCAACTATGTCCAGGGCGCGATCGAGGCCATCGCCAAGGGTGAAACTTGCCCCGAGCCGGTCAAGCCCTGGGGCTGCGGCGTGAAGTACGCCAACTGAAGAGCGCGCTTTAGATCAGGCCTGCCAGACGAGCTCGTAGCCGCTGCTCAGGTTGAACTGGCTGCCGCAGGGAGATGTTCCTGTGTCGCGGTACCAATACTGATAGCGCTTGAGTTCCCCAGCCCTCACTCCGCCCCGGCTCGCGATGGAGACGCTCGTCTCCACTTGATAACCGTTCGTCTCATTCGCAAAGCGAACCTCCAACCTCACCACGCCGCCACCTGCGCAGCGCAGTCCATCACCAAAGGGGCTGCCTGCTCCAGAGTTGACCGCGTTGTCACCTTGAAAGAAGAGGCCAGGTCCGGGCGTGAGCCCGACAGCCCTCAGCACGAGGTCGTTTGCGGTGACGCTCACCGACCCTGCAGCCTCCAAGCTCGCGCCGCTCCCCGTGTCATTCGCGCAACCAGCGGAGGGGTCATCGTTGCCGCAGGGGCACCCGCTCCCAAAGCAATAGGCAGAGCCGACCTCAACCGAAGCACCGAGAGAGCCGTCCTCGTTGACGCTCTGAGCGAGGATGTCGCCTCCGTCGCTGCGCCGGTCGCTCCAAGCCAAGAGCGCTTGGCCCGTGCCTCCTAGCGCAGCGGCGAGCCTAGACTTCTCACTGGGAGTCGAGCTCACTTCGAAGGGGTCGACGTCAAAGACACCGGCGGAGTCAACGTGCGCCCCCTCAAGGGTGTCGTTGCCGAAGCCGGGGATGTGAGCCCAGAAGACCATCGCGCCGTCTCCGCTAGCGATCGCCTTCACTTGACGCACCTCCGGAGCGCCGACGGGGATGAGGGTGACACCCTGATCTGTCCACTGCCGGAGCCCGACGCCGTCAAACCTCTGGCCCGAGAGGCCAAATTGAGACTGTCCAGAGTTCTGCTCCGTCCAGAACACATAGGTCGAGCCACTCGCCGCGTCATAGGTAACGGAAGGATCCACCCGCACCCGAGCAGAGTTCGTCGACACGCTCTGGTTCTCAGGGAAGGCCTTCACACCGCTACCGTCTACGCGCTGAACAAAGCACTGCAGCGGGCTCGTCGTGTACCAGCTGAACACTGCCCCACCGCTCCCGTCAGGCGTGAAGGGCGGGTAATTACCTATCTGCAGCGAGCCCGTGCTAAATACGCTCAGAGGTTGCGGGCCCCAGAGCTGGCTCCCCGAGCTGTCGAACTTTTGCGCTACTAGGCGCTTGGGTGACCAGAACATCGAGCCCGTCTGGTGGACCATGGAGAGGATGACATCTGCACCTGCGTCGTGCAGGTCCGCGACTGAGTAGCTCCCCTGAGAGGGTGTGAGGGTGATGCCTTGCGCCCACTGAGTCGCGCCGGCAGCGTCGAGTCGCTGCACCTTCACAGCTGAGTCTTGAGTCCAGGCGACGACAGCTCCGCCGTCAGAGGTCCCAGCGATCTTGGGCGCTGCGACAAAGGCGGAGGTGCTTGTGAGCGTCGTACTCCACGAGACCGCGCCGCTCGCGGCGACCAGCGCTGCAGAGATCTGTACGCCCGACCCGCTGTCATCGCGCGCTGTGAGTAGAGCGTTGCCGCTCGCGTCGACGTCCAAGCCGTACGCCTGAGTCGAGCTGAAGCTCCGGTTCAAGACCAAGACGCCGCCGTGCGCCCACTGCTCCACTCCGTCAGCGTCGAGCCGCTGCAAGCGCAAGTCATAGCCGCTCGCAATGCCATCAAACCAGCTGATGTAGCACCCCCCGTCAGCTGTCGGAGCGATCATGGGCTGCGCCTGATCGCTGGCACCGTCTGCAACGACGAGGTTGTTCGCAGGGTCATGAGACCACTGCCCGAGAGCGATCGTCGCGCTAAGGGCGATCGCGAGGGATGAGTTCAAGAGCTTCATAAGGGGTCACCTCACAGGTGATGGTGCACCTCGACTCTAGCACGACGCCTGATCCCCGCTCTTCTAGCGCAGGGAGAGGACCCTCAGGCGAGCTCTACGGGCGTTGGCTTCTTATCCACCCCGACCTCAGCGCTTGTGCGCGCAGGTTGGAAGTCTGCAGCCATCGCCTCTTGAAGTCCGCGCGCGAGCTCCTTGCGATCCGCGCGTGGGCCGGTGTACTCCCGGATCTTGATGTAGCCGTCGATCCTCCGGCAGGAGAACATCCGGCGCAGGTGCTCCCCCATCCCCACGCCCCACCATGCAACAGCCTCATCAACGGGCGGGTCCCCAGGGCCGGTCTCGTAACGGATGGTCGCATACCGGATCGGGATATCGTCCGGAACGAACGGCTCTAAGAGGGGCGACTTCAAGGGGTACACCTTGTCCGCAGGGGTGATCCCACCCTCTGGGAAGATGGTGATCCAGAAGCCCTTGGAGAAAGCCTCCCGTGTCTTCTGGTTGATCTCTGCGACTTGATGACGGTTCTTGCGATCGATGTAGATCGTGCCGATCCCCGTCACCGCCCATCCGATCACTGGCCATGAGCCGATCTCCTTCTTCGCAACGAAGACTGCGTTCGCCTGAGAGCCTAGGAGCGGGATATCGACGCTCGACATGTGGTTCGAGACGATCAAGCAAGGCTCCTTTCCGACGCTGCCGTCTACGTGGACCCGAGCCCTGCAGCCGAACAGGATGGTCTTACACCAATGGATGTAGACGAAGCCGCGCAGCCGCGACCGGATCCCACTGCTCCAGCAGAATAAGATCGAGATGAGGATCCACGTGGTGAGCCAGAACGCGCCTGTGACGAGGATGAAGGCTGACTTCAAGAGGGGCCGCATAGGAGGGTCTGACCATAGCACTCGACAGTTCCAGACCCCACCACTCGCCTCGGTCCTTTAGGCTGAGGGGGTCATGAAGTTCCTCACAGCGACCGCTCTCACCCTCTCCCTCACATGCCTCCTCTCGAGCCTCGCGCCTTTAGACGACGGTCCCAGTGCAGAGGAGAAGGCCATAATTGCGGCAGAGCTCCCCTCCTACCCCTTCAAGACCTGCGTCGTTAGCAAGCGACCCCTCGACTCAGGGGCCGGTCCCTTCGACCTCGTCATCGACGAGCACCTCGTCCGGGTCTGCTGCCCAGGCTGTGAGGGCGGCGCGCGCGGAAAGGCTGGAGAGATTCGTCGCTCTATCGAACGTGCAGTGATCGCGCGAGATCGCGCCCACTGGCCAATGAAGGAATGCCCCGTCAGCGGAAAGGCTTACGGCGAGGCCGGGTCGAAGTCCGTGGAGCTCGTCCACGGAACCCGCTACGTCAAGCTCTGCTGCGAGGGCTGTGTGAAGGTCTTTGAGGACGACCCCTCGGCCTTCATGGAGGAGATCGATGCTTCCTACATCAAGAGCCAGCTCGATGGCTACCCGCTGAAGAGCTGCCCAGTCTCGAAGAGGCCCCTTGGAGATGCGCCTGTAGACCTGCTCTATGGGACCACCCTCGTCCGCCTCTGCTGCAAGGGCTGTGAGCGCGGGTTCAAGAAAGACGCTGAAGCGATCGTGACAGAGATCAACAAGGCCTGGGCAAAGGCTCAGGCAGAGAAGGCCAAGAAGAAATAGAGCGAGCGCCGGCGCTGCCGCCGACGCTCGCCCTCGTACGTTCGCAGAGCCGCTAGAGGCTCGCGCTCGCGCCTTGGAGCTGGTTAACCACCATGTCCCCCACCTCGCTGGTGGCGTGGACGCCCGTGCCGAGCCCCTTGATCTCGCCAGAGCGGAGGAGCTGCTGCACCGCTCCCTCGATGCCCGTCGCGGCCTCCTGCTCACCGAGGTACTCGAGCATCATCGCGCCAGCCATGATCGCGGCGACCGGGGAGGCGATGTTCTTGCCCGCGTGCTTGGGAGCGGAGCCATGGATGGGCTCGAAGAGGGAGGTCTTCCCGGGGTGGATGTTCCCGCTCGCCGCGATGCCCATCCCGCCCTGCACCATGGCGCCGAGATCGGTGATGATGTCTCCGCAGAGGTTCGGGGTCACAGCCACGTCAAACCACTCGGGGTTCTTGACCATCCACATACAAGCGGCGTCGATGTATGCATGCCCGGTCTCGATGTCCGGATACTCCTGCGCGACCTCTGCGAAGACCCTCGTCCAGAGATCCTGGGCGCGGACGGCGTTGGCCTTGTCGATGAGGGTCACGTGCTTGTTCTTGTTGCGCTCACGCGCGAGCTCGAAGGCGTAGCGGATCGCACGCTCCGTACCCTCCCGGGTGTAGACCATCGTCTGAGTGGCGACCTCGAGCGGCTGCCCCTTGTGGGCGAAGCCGTGCATACCAGTGTAGGCGTCCTCGGTGTTCTCACGGATGATGACCATGTCGACGTCTTCGCAGGTCTTGTCCTTGAGCGGGCAGAGGCGCTCGTCATAGAGCTTGATCGGCCGCTTGTTGATGTAGAGGTCGAGCTCAAAGCGACACTTGGCGATGATCCCGTACTCGATGAGGCCTACGGGGAGGCGAGGATCTCCGATAGCGCCAAGGTAGATCGCATCCGTGTCCTTCGCAGCCTCGAAGGCGTCGTCAGGGAAGATCTCCTTCGTCTGCAGGTAGTGCTCTGAGCCAAAGGGCAGCTCGTTACGCCGCAGCTCGAAGCCGTAGACGGAGGCCGCGGCGTCGAGGACGCGGTTGGACTCGCGCGTCACCTCGGTACCGATCCCGTCGCCCGCGATCACTGTGATGTCGTAGTTCGCCATATTCAGTTCGTTCCTTTCCGCCCTGCGGCGGCTCTCCGTCAAGATGGAGCGCTGACCTCCGCGCTGCGAGATGCGAACATCCCGGGTGTGAAGGCTGTGATGTGCCCGGCCACTGCTGAGGCCGCGACGGTCAGCGGAGAGGCCAGGTAGAGTTGGCCGGGGCCGCTGCGCCCCTGGAAGTTTCTATTGATCGCACTGACTGTGACCTGATCTGCGTCCTCGCTGACGCCCGGACCACACCCGATGCATGCACCACAGCCAGGCTGGATCACCTCGACGCCTGCGCGCTCGAAGAGCTCGAGGTAGCCACGCTCGGTCGCGTAGTCGCGGACCGTCTCGCTGCCAAACTGGATGTACATGCGCACGCTATCCGCGACCTTGAGCCCGGCCTTGTCAGCCTCATGCAGGACCTGCGCGTAGAAGTCGAGGTCAGCCTCTTTCCCTGCGGTGCAGGAGCCCGCGTAGGCGATGTCGATCTTGACCTCTTCTAGGTCCTCGATGTCTTCGCCATAGGTCGGGTCGCTAGGTCGTGCGACCATCGGTTCGATCACGCTGAGGTCCACCGTGTGGACGCCTCCCGCGTACTCCGCCCCCTCGTCGGGCGTGACGAAGCCGCTCGCGATGTCCTCAGCGCTGACGCCCTCCCTGCGCGCCGCGAGCCAGGTCGCGAGGGTCTCATCCCCCTCACATATCCCGGTGCGCGCAGAGCACTCCGTGGCCATGTTCGTGAGGGTCGCGCGCTCGTCCATCGAGAGTGAGTTGAGACCCGGACCCCCGAACTCCATCACGCGATCGAGGGTGTCTTCGGCGACGGCGTAAGTACGCAAGATCTGCAGGATCACGTCCTTCGCTGTGACGCCCTCGCGCAGCTCACCTAAGAGCTCAAAGCGAATGGACTCAGGCACGCGCACAGCGGTGAAGCCGGAGTGCACGAGCGCCGCATATTGTGTCGCCCCCACACCCCAAGCGAGGGCGTTGCTCGCCCCACCCATGCAAGTGTGTGAGTCCGTGGCCTGGATGAAGTCGCCGCAGTCGATGAACTCCTCCCTGGCGACTTGGTGGCAGATGCCCGGGGAGATCCCGTCCTTCGCCCCATAGTCACGGCAGCCTGTGTGCGCTTGGAACTCGCGCTGCAGGCGTCGCAGGGTCTCGATCTGGTCGCCAAAGGGCGCCATGCGGGGTACGCCATCGGCGTAGAGCAGGTGATCTTCGAAGACAGCGAACTTCTGCGGTGTCTGGATCTTGTAGTCGGCGCCGTAGGTCTCGCTCAGGAAGTGATGGACCTGCGCGGTCGTGAACTCGTGGCTGTAGCCGCCGTCGACCCGTACCAGCACGTCGTCACCCGCCCGCACACAGCTCTCCTCGTCGCCACCGACGAGGTGAGACGCCAGCAGCTTCTCCGCCATGGTCATCGGACGCGCCTCCATCTCAGGCGCAGGGATCACCCGCTCACCCGAGGCGACGCTTTGATCGAAGTCGAAGAGACCACCTTCCTCCACGATCGCGCGGCGGATCTCGTCGTAGCTGGCTGTGAACTCCGCCAAGGGGATCCGCTCGCCTGCCTGCAGGCGCTCGAGCATCGCGTAGTCAGCCATAAGCTGACCAAGGTTGATGTTGTTGCGCTCGTGGATCGGCGCGAAGGAGGAGGCCACTACCAGATGCACGCCTGACCACTTCTCACACTGTGGCGCGGTCTCCCTAGAAGAGCCCGTCCCCTTCCGCTGGCCAGAGACGATGACCTCGAAGCCCCCATCAAGGAGCGCCCGCGAGGGGAACACCCGCTCGCCAGCCTCGTCCAAGAGCCCCGCGTAGGCATCAACCGCGATGTCTGCCGGCTTGTGTCTGAAGCAGACCCAAGCAGGCGTCATCACGTCCGTGTTGATGTCGTCGAGGAGGTCCGCGGGGTCGACGTCCTTCATGCAGAGGTCCACTTCACCCGAGAGCTGACTGCGGATCAGCGCGGGGTCCTTCGTGAGGAAGAGGATCCGCTTGCCCTCAGAGAGGGAGACGTAGCGGATGCCGTCCTCGGCTGTGTGGATCAGGGGGTTCTGCAAGGTGTCAGTCCTAATTTAGGCGCTCGGGTTCTCCACGAGCATCGCGATGCCTTGCCCGCCGCCGATACACGCGGAGGCTACGCCGTAGCGCTTCCCGCTGCGACGGAGCTCCATGCTGACGGTCTGTACGAGGCGCGTGCCTGTCGCGCCTAGGGGGTGCCCGAGGCTGATGGCCCCGCCGTTCACGTTGCACTTCTCTCGATCGAGCCCCAGCTCTTTCTCGCAGCCGAGGTACTGAGCGGCGAAGGCCTCGTTGATCTCGAAGAGGTCGACGTCATCTTGCGAGACGCCCGCGCCCTCGAGGCAAGCCCGGATCGCCGGGACAGGACCGATGCCCATCTCCGTGGGGTCGACGCCGACGTAGGCCCAGCCCCGCACGACAGAGAGGACCTCGAGACCGTCAGCTTGCGCGCGCTCTGCGGTCGTCATGACAACCGCCGCGGCACCATCAACGATGCCGCTCGCGTTACCAGCCGTCACGGTGCCATCTTTACCGAAGGCCGCGCGGAGCTTTGAGAGCGCCTCGATGCTTGTCTCAGGCTTGATGTGGTCGTCCGTGTCAAAGACGAGCTCGCCCTTGCGAGTCTCAATGACAACCGGGGCGATCTCCTCAGCGAAGCGCCCCTCTGCGACCGCCGCAGCGCCGAGCTGGTGGCTGCGCAGCGCGTACTCATCCTGCGCCTCGCGCGGGATCTGGCGAGTCTTCGCCACCTTCTCTGCTGTCTGCGCCATGTAGAGCCCCGCCACAGGATCCATCAGCGCAGCGAAGAGGGTGTCTTGAAGCTCAGGGGTCGTCCCGAAGGGAATACCGTTTCTGCCGCCGTAGAAGGCGTAGGGCGCCTGACTCATGCTCTCCATACCACCGGCGAGCACAGTCTCAGCTTCGCCGAGCTTGATCATCTGAGCGCCGCTTACGAGCGCTTGGATGCCCGAGCCGCAGAGACGATTCACGGTAAGCGCGGGGCAGGACTCCTTTGTCCCGGCCTTGAGCCCCACGTGGCGGGCGCCATAGATTGCGTCTACAGAGGTCTGGAGGGCGTTGCCCATCACGACGTGATCGACACGCCCAGCGTCGACGCCTGCGCGCTCAATAGCGGCCTTCGCCGCGTGCGCGCCGAGGTCGATAGCTGAGAGCTTGGCCAGCTTGCCGTAGCCGGGGGTGCCGACGTACTCGCACATAGGCGTACGAGCTGCTCCTACGATGACGATGTCTTGAGTCATGATCTTGGGTCCTTGGGTGTCAGGCGTTCAGTTGCCTTTGAACTCGGCCTTGCGCTTCTCGAGGAAGGCGCTCATGCCCTCGAGCATGTCAGCGGTCTCCGAGGCGGTGCCGAACATGTCGGTCTCCATCTCTTCGCCGTCGCGCTGATCCATATCGAGGCCCTTGCGGATCGCCTCTAGCGCGAGGCGCAGCGCGACCGGCCCGCGGGAGAGCATCGTCTTCGCCATCTTGTGCGTCCCCTCTTGAAGCTCGTCAGCGGGGAACACGCGGTTAACGACGCCTGCGGCTTGAGCTTGCTCAGCCGTAAACATGTCACCGGTCAGGACCCACTCACGCGCGACGCCCGGGCCAGCGACCCGTGAGAGGCGCTGCGTGCCGCCATAGCCAGGGATGATCCCGAGGCTGACCTCTGGGAGCCCCATGCGAGCGCCCGCAGCTGCTGTGCGCAGGGTGCACGCGAGCGCGAGCTCGCAGCCGCCGCCGAGGGCGAAGCCGTTCACCATCGCGATCGAGGGCTTCCCTAAGTCCTCGATCTTGCGGAAGACCTCTTGCCCGAACGCCGCGAGCGACTTGGCGCCTGCCGCGTCACCAGCGACCTCTTTGAGCTCGCCGATGTCCGCGCCGGCGATGAAGGCCTTCTCACCTTCACCAGTGATGATGAGGACGCGGGCCGACTCATCAGAGCGGACCTCGTCCACAGCAGCGGAGAGCTCTGTGAGGGTCGCGTGATTGAGCGCGTTCATCACCGCTGGGCGCGTGACCGTGATGGTCGCGATCCCCTCGGTGGTCTCCAGCTTGATGTTCTCGTATGCCATGGAGCTCAGGCCTCGGTCGTGGTGACCTCTGCAGATTCGATCTTCACAGGCTCTACGGGGCTGGAGCCCTCCCCGCCCGGCTTGGTGGGCGCGTTGGCGATAGCGTCGAGCGTGTCATCGCCTGAGACGAGGCGGCCGAAGGCCGTGTACTGACCGTCGAGGAAGTTCGCGTCGCCGTGGCAGACGAAGAACTGACTCCCGGCCGAGTTCGGATCTTGGGCGCGGGCCATCGAGAGGACGCCGCGGGTGTGCGGGGTGTCGTTGAACTCCGCATCGACGTTCCAGCCGGGGCCGCCCATACCGGTGCCGTCAGGGCAGCCGCCTTGGATCATGAAGCCCGGGATGGTGCGGTGGAACACGGTCCCGTTGTAGAAGCCCTCGCTCGCGAGCTTGACGAAGTTCGCGACGTGATTGGGGGCCTTGTCCTCGAAGAACTCGACGGTCATGTCGCCAGCGGTCGTCTTCAGGGTGACTTGAGTGTTGCTCATTGGATTGCTTTGTTTTTTGGGTTGGGTGTGGGTTTTTTGAGTTGGGTGTGGGTGTTGAACTAGTTGGCGACCAGAACGGTGGCGTTCTTGATCTCCTGCTTGACGGTCGGTCGGTCGCCAGGACCGCGGGTCTTCACGATGCGATCGACCACCGAGAGGTCACTGGTGACACGGCCGAAAGCGGAGTACTGCCCGTCCAAGTGCGTCGCGTTCGCGTGCATCACGAAGAACTGGCATGAGGCGGAGTTCGGGTCCGCAGTGCGCGCCATGGAGAGGACTCCGGGGACATGCTTGCGGTCGTTGAACTCTGCCTGAAGGGTGCGCGGGCCGTTGCCGCTGCCGTTACCGCGTGGGCAGCCGCCCTGAATCATGAAGCCGGGGATCACGCGGTGAAAGGTGAGCCCGTCGTAGAAGTCCGTGTACGAGAGGTCGAGAAAGTTACGCACGTGACCGAGCGCAACGTCCGGCCAGAACTCCATCATCATGTCTCCGCTCGTCGTCTCCATGAGGACGCGGTACTTGGAGAGCTCTGCGGCGTCCATGCTCATAAAGTCCAACCCTGCGGGGGCCGCCTGCATGACGCTGACCTCGCGGGCTTCGCCGCCCGCGAAGGCGAGCTTGAAGGCCCCCTTCCCGCCGCCAGAGGCCTCGATCGCCGGACCGAGGTCATAGGAGAGGGTGAGCTTGGCGCCCTTCGCGAGCTCGACAGAGGACTTGCCGCGATCGCCCAAGGGCTTCTTCCCGAGCTCGAAGGCCGCCGGAGAGAGGTGCCACGCGGGGACCTCGCCGCCCTCAGCTGCCTCGATAGAGACGGTGACCTCGAAGGGGCTTCCTGAGATGTAGACGCCGGGCGCATCCCAGGCCGTGACGGCGTCAGGTGCTATGGGCGCGAGGGAGAGGAGGAGTGTGTTGAAGATGGTCATCAGGGGTACCTCAGGCTTTCTTGTCAGCGTTCCAGTCGTAGAAGCCCTCACCGACCTTACGGCCCAGCTTGCCCTCGGCGACGTATCGCTCGAGGATCGCGGGGACCCCAAAGGCGGGCTCGTCCGGATAGCGCTCGGACCAGCCCTGGAGGATGAAGAGGGTCGTGTCGAGGCCGACGTAGTCGGTCAGGGTGATCGGGCCCATGGGGTACCCGCAGCCGAGCTGCATTGCAGCGTCGATGTCTTCCTTGGTGGCGTCGCCGCGGTCAAGCATCTCAAGCGCTTGGACCATATAGGGCACGAGGAGCCGGTTAACGACGAAGCCGGGCGTGTCCTTACAGGCCACAGCGGTCTTGCCACATGCCTCGCCGAAGGCGCGGGCCGCAGCGAAGACCTCCTCGTCTGTCTCGTCCGTGTGGACGACCTCGACGAGGCGCATCAGCTGCACAGGGTTGAAAAAGTGCAGGCCTACGAAGCGGTCAGGGCGACCAGAGGCGGCGGCCATCTCGGCTACAGGGAAGGAGGAGGTGTTCGTCGCAAAGATGCAGGACTCCTTCACGCTCTCACCAAGCTCCTTGAAGAGCTGGTTCTTCACATCGAGGTTCTCGACGATGGCCTCACAGATGAGGTCGCAGTCAGCGAGGTCTGCACGATCGAGCGTACCGGTGATGCGACCGAACGCCGCAGCCGCGTCAGCCTCAGCCTCCTCTGCCGTCTTCTTGCCCTTCTCCACGAGCTTCCCCGCGAGCTTGCCGAGCGACTTCTCGATGCGAGAGAGCCCCTTATCGAGGGCGCCTTGGTCCGCCTCTGAGACGATCACCTTGTAGCCGCCCTGGGCTGCGATCTGCGCGATGCCGTGGCCCATGAGGCCACAACCCACGACGCCGACTGTTTCGATCTGCATCTTTGATGCTCCGTGTGTTGGTTGTTTGAGGGTGGTGATTGAAGGGTGAGCGGCGCGCGGGCGCCGCTTGGAAGGGTTAGCAGCGAGCAGCTCAGGCGGGGTCGCGGTGGAACGCGCACGCGATCCCCATCCCGCCAGAGATGCAGAGGGTCGCGAGGCCATTCATGGCGCCTCGCCGCTTCATCTCATGGACGAGGGTCACGACTACGCGCGCGCCGGTCGCGCCGATGGGGTGTCCGAGAGCGATCGCGCCGCCGTTCACGTTCAAGCGATCCTCGGGGAAGTCGAGCTCCTTTTGGCAAGCGATGACTTGAGCCGCGAAGGCTTCGTTGAGCTCTACGAGGTCATATTCGGCAGGCGCGAGCCCATTCCGCTCTGCGAGGGCCCTGACGGCGGGGACGGGACCGATCCCCATGCGCTTAGGGTCGACGCCAGCCTGTGCGCTCTCGCCGACGATCGCGAGGGGCTCGAGGCCGCGGCGCGCGGCCTCCTCTGCGCTCATGAGGACGAGCCCGGCGGCGCCATCCGTGATCCCAGAGGAGTTCCCCGCAGAGATCGTCCCGCCGAAGACCGGCGGGAGCTTGGCGAGCTTCTCCAGGGTGGTGTCCGGGCGCATGTGCTCGTCCGCTGAGACCGTGAGCGGGTCCCCCTTGCGCTGCGGAACCTCGACGGGAGCGATCTCATCGTCGAAGCGCCCAGCGGTTGCAGCCGCGCCGGCTCTCTGTTGAGAGCTGAGCGCGAAGGCGTCTTGCTCTTCACGGGAAATGTCGAGGTCCCCGGCGAGACCCTCCGCGGTCTCTCCCATCACCATGTCAGCGAGGGGGCAGACGAAGCCGTCCTGGTACATCGCGTCGACGACCTTGGCGTGGCCCAAGCGATAGCCGGTACGCATCTTCGGGAGGAAGAAGGGCAGGCCGCTCATGCTCTCAGTGCCGCCAGCTACACCGACCTCATATCGACCAGCGGCGATAGCGCCAGCGACGCTCTCGATGGCCTTCAGCCCAGAGCCGCAGGCCATGTTCATTGTCCAAGCAGGGACCAAGTCCCCAAGGCCCGACCGGTGGGCGATTTGACGAGCGACGTTAGGGCCTCCCCCAGCCTGCCGCCCGTTACCCATCACGACCTCGCCGACCTCCCCAGCACCGAGGCCAGCCCTCTGCACTAGCTCACCCACGACCGCGGCCCCTAGATCCGCTGCGCTCAGGTCCTTGAAGGAGCCTAGGTAGCGCCCGATAGGGGTGCGAAGAGCGTGCGTGATGACCACGCTTCTGGTCTCTTTGGAGGGGGTCATGAGGGGGCGAATCGAGTCTCTCAAGGCCGGCACGAGGCCTGTTTTTGGCAGGCTCACCGGGTTTTGAGGCAACTAGGATAGAGGGGGGCGGTGGCCCCTGCAATGAAGACCCCCTGACTCTTACAGAAGCCTGCTTTAGAGCCCCTCTGAGGGTTGAAGAGACCCTGTTTTGGCCCATAGAGGAGGGCCTAGACGGCGTTTCGCGTTAGGGTGGGCCCACCAAGGAGCGACCAGAGCAAGTGCAGAGCCCCGAGCAGAGAGCAGAAGAGCAGCTTGGCCCAGCCCAGGGGCAGGCGAGCGACGAGGCCGCGCCCAATTCTGGTGTAGGGCTCCCGTCCTTGATCCTCTCTGAAGACGAGGAGCGGCGCGCTGAGGCCGATCATCTCCGCTCCCTCGCAAAGCTCCTTGGAGACGACTCTAAGCTCGTCAGAGACGAGCTCCGACGGCAGTTTCACTCCGCGGGAAAGCGCGGCCGATCCTTCCTCGTAAAGGCCACAGCCTCTGAGGACGCGCGGACTCGCGGCCACGCCCGCACCCTGCTCCTCGAGCTCGACCGCGCAGCGGTCAGGCGTCGACTTATCTCCTTCGCTGCTAGGGCCCGTGTTGATCTCGAAGCAGGACTCCTCTTGCTCGGTCGGGTGCACGACCCGGCCCTCGACGCGCGCCCTTACAAGCGCACCCTCGATGCCTTCGCAGAGGAGGTGAAGCGTCGCTCTGAGAGCTGTGGAACGGAGCTCGAGCGCGCGACCGTGCTGTGTGACTACCTCAGCGACACCGTCGGCTTCTCTGGAGGAGACGGTGACTATCACCACCCCGACAATGTCCATCTGCACCGTGTGCTCGAGACCCGCAGCGGCCTCCCCTTAAGCCTCTGCGCTGTCTACCTCCTCGTCGCCCGGCGCGTCGGCCTGCGCGCCTCCATCCTGCCCCTCCCCGGGCACGTGATGCTCAGGCTGCATGGACTGCGGACGAGCCGAATCGTCGATCCCTTCCACGGCTGCAGGGTGCGCTCTCAAGCGTCCCTCATGTCCTACCTCGCGAGCCATGACCTCGGCTTCGACCCGAACTGGTTCCGCGGCGTGAGCGACCGAACCCTCTTCCTGAGGCAGGTCAACAACCTCATCCAGACCTACTCTGAGCGCGGCTTCCCCTCTGAGATCGAGACCCTCCTCGACACCCTGGACGCCGCGGGCTTCGGCGCTTAGCCCATGAGTGACGAGACCCCTGACGCATGGCCGCCGGCGCGGCTCCCCGCAGGAAAAGCACCCATCTTCCCCCTCTCAGGGGTGTTTTTGTTCCCGCACACACTCCTCCCCTTGCACATCTACGAGCCGCGCTACCGGCAGATGATCGAAGACCTCCTCGATCAGCGAGGCTGGCTCGTGATCAGTTCGATCGAGGCAGGCCATGAGGCAGAGTCCCTCGGGGAGCCTCCCTTCTATGACATCGGAGGTCTTGGAGAGATCGTCGGACACAACCACCTAGACGACGGCCGCTTTCTCATCACCCTGCAAGGCCTGAGGCGAGTACGCGTCCGCGAGGTCGAGAGTGAGAAGCCCTACCGGATGGTCGAGTTCGAAGAGCTCCAAGAGAGCCAGCCCACGGGAGAGGACGCCGTCGCCACGACCATCGCTTTGAGGGAGGCCATCCGCGAGCGCGCAGAGGATGAGATCGAGCTCCCTGAAGACGCACCGATGGCGCCCCTCGCTGACCTCTTGCTTCACTTCCTCAAGCTGCCGCCTGAGGAGATGCAGGCAGCCTTCGCCGAGACAGATGCTGGGAGGCGCGCGCACATCGCGCTCGCCCATCACATAGCCCAATAGCTCCTCAGCTGAGCGTCGCGATCACAGGCGCGTGGTCTGAGGGCTTCTCCCCGTCTCGCGCCTCACGATCAATCGTGACGGCCGAGCAGGCATCCATGGCCGGGGGGCTCATCAGGAAGTGATCGATACGTAGACCACGATTGCCGCGCTGGAAACCGCGCGTGCGGAAGTCCCACCATGTGAAGTGGCCCTCCTCGTCGCAGAGCTCTCGGAACGCGTCTTTTAGGCCAGGCTCCATGATCTTCGCCATCGCAGCGCGCTCAGGCTCGGAGCAGAGGATCTTGTCCCGCCAGAGGTCTGGCTCCGCCACGTCTCGGTCATCAAAGGTCACGTTGAAGTCACCTGTCACAACGACCTTCTCATCCATCGGGTAGCTGGCATGGACTAGGTCCGCGACGCGGCCCATCCAATCGAGCTTGTAGGCGTACTTGTCGCTCCCGACCTCTTTCCCGTTCACCACGTAGAGGTTGAGGATCATGACCCCATCCACGATGGCGCCGATCACCCGCTTATCAGCCTCCTCATCGTCCCCCGGCAGGCCACGTATGACGTCCTCTGGAGTCGACTTAGAGAGGATCGCGACCCCGTTGTAGGTCTTCTGGCCGAAGACCTCGATGTGGTAGCCGAGGTCCTCGATTGGCTCTCTCGGGAAGACCTCATCGACGCACTTTGTCTCTTGGAGGCAGACCACGTCAGGGCGCCGCTCCTCTAGCCAGGGCAGCAAGCGCGGCAGTCGAGCCCGCACGGAGTTCACATTCCAGGTGGCGATATCCATCAGGGGCAAGATATCCGGGTAGCGAGCCGGGGACGAGCCTTCGAGCCGATCCGTCCCTTCCGAGTGAGAATTCTCCGCATCTCCTAACCCCTCCTCCCTCACGCACCTATGCTGTCGCACCCAAAGCCCGTTGGGCCAGGAGCTACATGAGGAACGAAAAGAACCGTGGAGGAGGCCGACCCAGGCGAGGTGGCGGCGGCGGAGGTGGAAGCCGCGGCGGCAGTCGTGGGCGCGCAAACGGCGGGCGTAAGCCTGGTCGTTCGAAGCCCTCTGGCCCCCCCGTGAAGCCCCACGAGCCGCCCCAAGAGGTCCCCGACATCGAGAGCTTTCGGCACTGGAAGCTCCGAGATGAGGTGATCGAGGCCCTCGACGAGGACAACATCGTCAAGCCCACTCCGATCCAAGCCATCTCCATCGAACATGTGCTCGCAGGCAAAGACGTGATCGCTCGGGCGCAGACAGGGACGGGAAAGACCCTCTCCTTCGCTGCCCCCATGCTCACTCGGCTTGACCCGACGCGCTCCTCGGTCTTGGCCCTCATCCTCAGCCCGACTCGAGAGCTCGCAGAACAGATCGCCAAGGTCTTCGAGAGCATCGGTGAAAAGATCGGCCTGAAGGTCGCCTTGATCGTCGGCGGTGAGCCGGCGCAGCCTCAGGTCGCTGCCCTCCAAGCCGGCGCACAGGTCGTAGTCGGGACCCCTGGCAGGGTCTTAGACCTCTATGGCCAAAAGTTCCTGTCGTTCCCCTGGACCGAGGTCGTCGTCCTAGACGAAGCGGACGAGATGCTCGAGATCGGCTTCATCGACGACATCCGCGAGATCCTCTCCAAGACACCTGACGAGCGGCAGACCCTGCTCTTCTCCGCGACCTTCCCGCCCCCTCTGCTGAAGCTCGCGCGGGACTACACACGGGATCCGGTGGAGGTCGCCACAGTAAGCGGCCACGCCACCGCTGAGACGGTCAAGCAGTCTTGGTTCAAGATCGACAGCGAGGAGGAGCGCCCGATGGCGCTCTTGCGTCTGCTCGAGCAATCCGAGGAAGACGACGTCTTCCTCATCTTCTGCGAACGTCGCGTCGAGGTAGAGCGCATCTTCCGAAAGCTCGAGCGCAGCCCTTTCCCGATCAAGGCGCTGCACGGCGGCTACGAACAAGAGGCACGCTTCCGTGTCATGGACGCCTTCCGCGCGAAAGAGGTCAAAGCGCTGATCGCGACCGATGTCGCCTCACGTGGCCTCGACGTGAAGCACGTCACCCACGTCGTGAACTGCGGCGCACCCCGTGACATCACCAGCTATACACACCGCATCGGCAGGACAGGCCGCGCAGGTCGAGAGGGTGCGGCGGTCTCCGTTATCGCACCGACGAATATGCGTCACTGGACCCCTATCCTGAAGCAGGCCTCATGGGAGATCGAGCAAGTCGATCCCCCCGGACGAACCCAGCGAGGCGGCGGGAGGCGTGAGCGATCAGGCCGAAGTAGAGAGCGCCGCAGCGAGCGCGAGGCACCCCAGGGGCAGCGCAGAGAGCGAAGAACGAAGCGGCGCCGCGAGCGCTCCGACGAAGAGCGCGGCGAGCAGCAGAGCGCGAAGAGAGAGGGTCGTGAGGAGCGCCGAGCTCGCAGGCAGGAGCGGCGCTCAGCCCGCGAAGGTGGCCGCGAGCCCCAAGAGACGCGCGACAACGCACCTAAGCGCGGCGAGAGAGAGCGACCCCGCCGCCGACGGCGCGCAGAGCGCGAGGCGAGCGGTAACGCAGCGCGACCGAGCCGGGAGCGCAAAGAGCGAGCGCCCGCCAAGAAGGAGCGCGCGCCCAAGCGAAGGACGAGGCAGAATGATGATCGACCCGCGCCCCCCGCAGTCGGCGGATTCGGCGACGGGATCTAAGACGAAGAGACATGGGTGGCAGCAACCCCTACATCGAAGAGACGGAATCACCGCTCCCCAAGCAGGCTTACAAGCTCACGTTTGAGCCCGTCGGGGTGACCGTGGAGGTCGACCCAGAGGCGCTCCCCTACTCCAGAGAGGGTAAGCCTGGCTCGATCCTCGAGATCGCGATCGGACACGACATAGAGATTGATCACGCCTGCGGCGGGGTCTGCGCGTGCTCGACCTGTCACGTGATCTTTAAATCAGGTTTCAACACTTGCCCTGAAGCCACAGAGGACGAAGAGGATCAACTCGACAACGCTCCCGGCTTAGAGGCTCAATCTCGCCTCGCCTGCCAAGCTGTCCCTGACGGCTCAACGGATGTGGTCATCGAGATCCCTGACTGGAACCGAAACCTTGTGAGCGAGGAGCACTGATCAAATGGAGATCAAGCTCGCCAACCCCCGCGGCTTCTGCGCCGGCGTTGACCGCGCTATCGAGATCGTCGAGAAGGCGCTCGAGTATCACGGCGCCCCCGTATATGTCCTGCACGAGATCGTTCACAACCGACATGTGATCGAGGATCTCTCCGCTCGAGGGGTAGAGTTCGTGAAGGAGCTCAAAGAGATCCCCAGCGGCGCTGTGACGATCTTTAGCGCCCACGGGGTCGCAGAGTCAGTCGTCCGCGAAGGTGAGGAGCGCGGCCTCCGCGTCATAGACGCGACATGCCCTCTCGTCACCAAGGTTCATCAGCAAGCGCAGCGCTATTGGGATCAGGAGCGAGAGCTCATCTTGATCGGGCACCCCGGACATCCAGAGGTCGAGGGCACGCGCGGACGCTTCCCTGGGAAGGTGACCGTCCTCTCTACTGTCGAGGAGGTAGAAGCCCTCAGACCGAAGGACCCTAGCCGACTCGCCTACGTCACTCAGACCACCCTCTCGCTCGATGACACTCGAGAGGTTATCGACGCGCTGAATGAGCGATTTCCAGACATCTCAGGACCGAGCCTCAACGACATCTGCTACGCGACGCAGAACAGACAGAACGCAGTCCGCGATCTCGTCGGGGACGTAGACCTCCTCATCGTCGTAGGCAGCCAGAACTCATCAAACTCCAATCGCCTCCGCGAGCTTGGTGAGCGCGAGGGCATCTCCAGCTTCTTGATCGATCAGCCCGAGGAGATCCAACCTGAGTGGGTCCTTGGGAAGAGTTCTATAGGTGTCACAGCGGGAGCCTCTGCTCCTGAGATCCTTGTGAAAAAAATTATCGACCGACTCAAAGAGCTCGGCGTAAAGGACATCCAGGAGATGGATGGTGAAGCAGAGCTAGTCACGTTCAAGAACCCTCCTGAGCTAGACCGACTCGCCGAAGAGATGAACGGCAAAACTTCATGATGCTGAACGCTCGCTGGCTGGGCTTTGCCCTAGCTCTCTCTATCGCGAGCTGCGCAGCACCTGAAGTGATCCCCTCCCCCTTAGACTCCACAGGTCCCCGCGTCCCCTTGTGAAGCGGCTGACCCGGGCAGAGTGCCTCAGTTTGGGGCAGCGGGAATCTCAATGTGGGCTCATGGGTCCTCACCAAGCGTGTCGTCTTTCCTCAAGACACAAACAGGGCGCCGCTTGAATACAGCCTGATCCACTCCCTCAACGAGAGCCTCTCTGTGGGTGTCGAATATGACTATATGGAGGGCCAGGTTCATCCAGTCGTGATCTACCGAGCGCTCGAAGCCACCGAAGGGCGACCCGCCATAATCCTCGGGACGAGCTCAGCTTGGCCTTCAGGAGAGGTAGACGGGAACGCTGCTACCCTGACCGCCTCGCAGATGCTGAACGACGACCTGAACTTCAGTCTAGGGGTTGCTCAGATACTTGAGACCGAGGAGTGGCGCTACCCCGGGAGCATCTCCTATCAGGTCAAAGAAGACCTCTCGATCACGCTGATGTATGACGGGGACAATCTGCATCCGATCCTCACTGTTGATCGATCGGGTGCGAGCTTCCAGTTCATACTCCTCGGAGGAGAAGACCCTGCTGTAGCAGTCTCTCTCTTCCAGTGATCGCCGGCTTCACCCTGCGATCAAAGACTCTGCGTAGTCAATCCCGTCTGGAGTCCTAGACCCGTGCCAAGAGAGGTATTCGCCGTCGGCGATGAAGATCCTGTCCATGGGCACGTCGATCTCCACTGAGAGATCAACAACGTCGCCGCTCTTGAACGGATAAGGCTCAGTGCAGAGTAAGACGACATCAGGGTTAGCCTCCTTGAGCTCAGCGAGGCTGATCTCGGGATAGCGCTCCGAGCGACCTGCAAACACGTTCACTCCGCCCGCGTTAGTGAGGAGCGCGTGCGCAAAGGTGTCGTCATTCACGCTCATCCACGGCCTCGCCCAGATGATGTAGGCGAAGCTCGTCGGCTTACGCCCTGCGGCTGCTGCAGAGACACGATCAGCGCGCGTCTCTATGTCACCAGCGATCTCTTCTCCCCTCTGCGAGCCGCCTATGATCGCCGAGATAGAACGAACCATCTGCGCAGTCTCCTTGATGGTCCTCGGCATCGTGGAGTAACAGTCCACCCCCTCAGCGGTGAGCGCCTCAAAGTCCTCGCGGCGGTTCTCTTCATCGTTCATCAGGACGACATCAGGACTGAGGGCGATGATC
The DNA here is from genome assembly GCA_022446815.1 of Planctomycetota bacterium. Taxonomy (GTDB): domain Bacteria; phylum Planctomycetota; class UBA1135; order UBA1135; genus JAKVCE01. The sequence goes on along the minus strand of JAKVCD010000018.1, from coordinate 267,038 downwards.
TCTTGGATCTTCGGGTCCTTAGTACCCCCGACCTTCAAGAGTCGCTTGACGCGTCGCTCCGGATGCACGCAGAACTTGGTGCACGCGATGAGGTCTCTGGAGCGCCCAAGGTCACAGACGAGCTCAGTGAGGCTCGGACAGAGCGAGACGATCCTCATTTTGATTCACGGACCTCCGCTCCCACCATCGCCTCACAGATGAAGCGCTTACCGTCAAAAGAGAGCCGCCCGAACGCGTGCTCCGGGTCGTGATAGAAGAGCCCGACCCACGCCCCCTCGGCCGCGCGCTTCATCCACTCTGTACGCACCTCATATGAGCGCACGACGTCGATGTCGTAAGCCATGATGAACGCGGGCTGAATGTGATGGGTCGTCGGCACGACGTCCGCCCAGAAGATCGCGGTGTCCCCTTCCCCATCTTCATTGACCGTGATCAGGCTGACGCCGTCTGAGTGGCCGCCGAGCTCGTGGGCCTTCACTCCGGGCAAGAGCTCTGTCTCCCCAGTGAAGGTCTCGAGGAGTCCAGCCTCCTCAATCGGGAGTAGGTCATCGAGGCGGTAGGAGGCCCTGCGGATGTGGTCTTGGCTCTTGAGCATCTCGACCTCTATGGCGGGCGCGAAGTGTCGAGCGTTCGGGAAGAGCGGGGCGAGTACGCCGTCACGCTCAACCACCTGGCTGCCGATGTGATCCCAGTGACAGTGAGAGGCGATCACGTGCGTGACCTCCTCGGGGGCGAGTCCGCACGCCGTGACCGTATCCTCGAGCGTCTGTGAGCGGTCGATGTGGTAGATCCCCCGCCACTTCTCTTCCCATCGGTCCCCGACGCCGACCTCTACGACAGCCTTCACGTCGCCACGCTCGAGTAGAAATGGGCGCAAGGCCAGACGGATCGTGTTGTCCTCAGCCGGCGGGGTCAGCTTGCGCCACAGATTGGCTGGGACCACACCCCACATGGAGCCTCCGTCAAGGCGGAAGAAGCCGTCGCTCAGCGCCGTGATCTTCCACTCGCCAACCTGCACGCTCCGCGGCGTCCAAGCCCCGGCGTCTGAGGTCACAGGAGACATCGGCTAGGCACCCAAGGCGGCGCGAGTCCCCTTGATGATGTCCCTTCCAATGATCAAGCGCTGGATCTCGCTCGTACCCTCGCCGATCGTGCAGAGCTTCGCGTCACGCCACATGCGCTCCACCGGATACTCACGGCTGTAACCCATCCCGCCGTAGATCTGGATGGCGTCGTAGGTGACCTTCATCGCTGTCTCAGAAGAGTGCAGCTTCGCTATCGCCGCCGCGGTACCGAAGCTCTCCCCTGAGTCCTTCATGCGGGCGGCGTGGTACACGAGGTGTCGAGAGGCCTCTATCTGAACCGCCATATCAGCCAACTTGAACGCGACCGCCTGCTGGTCAGCGAGCGTCTTCCCGAAGGCTTCGCGCTCACATGCGTATCTCCGGGCGCAGTCATAGGCGCCCTGAGCGATGCCTAGCGCGAGAGCGCCGATGGATATGCGCCCTCCTTCGAGCGTCTTCATGAAGGTTGAGAAGCCCTCACCCTCCGGACCGAGCACGTGGTCCGCGGGCACGCGAGCGTCCTCGAAGACTAGGCTCGCCCAGTCTGAGCCGCGCATGCCGAGCTTCTTCTCGCCCGGCTCCAAGACAAGCCCCGGGGTGTCCTTGGTCAGCACGAAGGCGCTGATCCCTTTTGGGCCCAGGTCCTTATCAGAGACTGCAGTGACGATGAACGTCCCAGAGTGATTGGCGTTCGTGATAAAGCACTTGCGACCAGAGAGGACCCACTCGTCGCCGTCTCGGCGCGCCATCGTCTCAGTCCCACCGGAGTCTGAGCCCGCGTTGGGTTCGGTCAACCCATACGCGCCCATGTACTCGCCCGCGATCAGCTTGGGGACATACTCGGCCCGCATGCGCTCTGAGCCCCACTTGTAGATAGGGTATGTACCTAGGCTCACGTGAGCGGCCAACGTGAGGCCAGTTGAGCCGCAGACCCTGCTGAGCTCTTCCACGGCGAGGACGTAGGCGAGCGTGCCGCTGTCAGCGCCGCCCAGCTCTTCAGGGAATGGGATCCCCGGGAGGCCGAGCTCGATGATCTGCTCCCAGGTCTCGAGCGGGAACGAGTGCTCCTCGTCAATCCCGGCGGCCCTCGGCGCGACCTCGTTATCAGCGAACTCGCGTACCATGTCGCGGATCATTCCTTCGTCCTCAGTGAGGTCGAGGCCGTGGCGTATATCAGGCGGCGAATACATCTTTCTCTCTGTCTCTAGGTTTCAGTTCAGTCCATCTCAATGCGCCAGCCACCGGTGCGTTGGCGGCGCGGGATCGGGGTGACCGTGTCGTGAATAGAGGGGGTAGCCTCGCGGTAGAAGTCACGCGCTCGACCGCTCCCGACCCACTCGATCAAGGCCGCGCGGGAGAACTTCCACTCCCGCCCGATCTTTCGGGCAGGCATATCCTCTGCGTGCAGGACCTTGTTGAAGGTCTTCACGCTCACTCCGAGGAGCGCGGCGGCCTCCTCGACGTTCAAGATGTCCTTGACGGTCTCCGTGGGGGTGCCGTCACCTGCGGGGGTGTTGTCAGCGGTCATGCTTCCTCTCCTTCTCTCTCGAAGCGTTTCTCCATCTCTTCCTGAATCCACGTCGCGATATCAGTCGTAGGCGTGCCCGGACCAAAAAGCTTCGCGAACCCGTCTCCTTCTAACGAGTCCATGTCGTCGTGCGGGATGATCCCGCCTCCGACGAGCAAGACGTCGCCCTTCCCACGCGCAGTGAGCTCATCACGTACGCGCGGGAACAGCGCCATGTGCGCGCCCGACAGGAGCGAGAGCCCGACCACGTCAACGTCCTCTTGCGCGGCGGCCTCAGCGATCATCGCCGGGGTCTGATGAAGGCCGGTGTAGACAACCTCCATACCGTGATCTCGGAGCACGCTCGCGACCGTCTTTGCGCCGCGGTCGTGTCCGTCCAGACCAGGTTTCCCTATCAACACCCTGATTCGTCTCTCGGTCATCTCTTCACTCCTCCTCAGAGGATCTTGGGCTCCTTGTACTGATCGAACTCCTCGCGCAGCACCTGGGCGATCTCACCCAAGGTGCAGTAGGCGTGGGCAGCGGCGACGAAGCGCGCCTGCAAGTTGGAGCCATCACGGCACGCGGCCCTGATCGCCTCGAGCGCCTCTCCTGCGCCTTTCTCGTCGCGCGTGCTGCGAAGCTCGCCGAGTCGGCGGTGCTGCTCTCGCTCCACCGCGGGGTCGATCCTGTGCAGATCGATCTCCGGGGGGCCGTCCCCCTCCTCGGTGTAGCAGTTCACACCCACCACCCGCTTGTCGCCGCGCTCGACGGCGCGTTGATACTTCACCGCGGACCGATGGATCTCGCTCTGGATGAAGCCACTCTCGATGCAAGGTACGACGCCGCCACGCTCCTCGATCTCCTGGAAGTAGGCCTCCGCCTCCGCCTCCAGTCGGTTCGTCTGCGCCTCCACGAAGTAAGACCCAGCGAGCGGATCGATAACGTTCGCCACCTCCGTCTCCTCCGCGAGGATCTGCTGCGTACGCAGCGCGATCTTCACCGCCTTCTCGGTCGGCAGAGAGAGGGTCTCGTCCATCGAGTTCGTGTGCAGCGACTGAGTTCCGCCGAGCACCGCTGCGAGGGCCTCGTAAGCCGTCCGAACGATGTTGTTCTCAGGCTGCTGCGCCGTGAGCGAGACGCCGGCCGTCTGGGTGTGGAAGCGCACCATCCAAGACTTCGGATCTTTCGCGCCGAACTCATCTCGGAGCTTTCGCGCCCAGATCCGCCGCGCCGCTCTGAACTTGCAGATCTCCTCAAAGAAGTCGAGGTGACTGTCAAAGAAGAAGGAGAGGCGCGGGGCAAAGCTGTCGACGTCCATCCCCGCTGCGACGCCGCGGCGCACATACTCCATCCCATTAGCGAGGGTGAAGGCTAGCTCCTGCGCAGCGGTCGAGCCCGCCTCACGGATGTGGTAGCCAGAGATGGAGATCGTGTTCCACTGCGGCGCGCGATCAGCGCAGTACGACATCATGTCAGTGATCATCCTGAGCGCAGGCTCCGGCGCGACCAGCCAAGCGTGCTGCGCCTGGTACTCCTTGAGGATGTCGTTCTGGACTGTTCCGCGGATCGCCTCGGGTGCGACACCTTGGTTCTCTGCGGCCGCGATGTAGAACGCGAGCAAGATCGGCGCCGGCCCGTTGATCGTCATCGAGGTCGAGACCTCTCCGAGCGGGATCCCGTCGAAGAGCGTCTCCATATCAGCCAAGGAAGAGATCGCGACGCCGACCTGCCCGACCTCCCCTAGGGATAGCTCGTCGTCCGAGTCTCGGCCCATCAAGGTTGGGAAGTCGAAGGCGACGGAGAGCCCGGTCTGGCCATGCGCGAGCAGGAACTTAAAGCGCTCATTCGTCTGTGCGGCTGAGCCGAAACCGGCGAACTGCCGCATAGTCCAGAGGCGGCCGCGGTACATCGTAGGGTGCACGCCGCGGGTGAAGGGGAACTGACCCGGCATCCCGAGGTCCCGCTCCTCATCAAAGCTCGCGTCCTCCGAGGTGTAGAGCGCCTTGAGCTCTTCACCTGAGAGCGTGGTGAAGTCCACGTCTCGGAGCTTCGCGCTGTTCAGCGCCTCTTCCCAGAGGGCGCGCGGGTCGGTGGTTGTCTCTGCTGCTCCGCTCATCTCTCGCTCGCACCTCCTCCAGCCGCGGTGCGCGTCTGCACTCGCAGCTCCTCGATCAGGTCTGCGACCACATCGTAATGGGCCGCTCCATCAGCCAAGAGGCGAACGGCTCGCTCACGCCAGCCGAATGCCTCCCACAGCTCTCTGTCCACAGCCTCGGCCAGCGCGCGGTGCACCTGCGCCAGGCGCCTCGCCTCACGGTGCGCCTCGAGGCGACCGTCTTCTAGCCATGTGCGGTGCAGACTGAGGGCGGCCAACACATCCTCTATCCCCTCTGAGGTGCCCGCGCTGCATGAGACAACTGGAGTGACCCAGCCGCCATGCGGCTCAACATCTCTTAGCGAGACAGCCTCCTCTAAATCTGCCGCAAGGCGCTCTGCCCCGCTGAGGTCGGCCTTGTTGACGCAGAGGACATCAGCGACCTCAAGAATTCCTGACTTGAGCGCCTGCACCCCATCGCCAGCGCCGGGGCACAGCACGACGAGTACGGTGTCCGCTGCGCCCACAACGTCATACTCGGCTTGTCCTACGCCGACCGTCTCGATCAAGAGCTCTTCAAGGCCGAAGGCGTCCATCGCATCGACTGCGTCGACGGTCGCGCGTGCGATGCCGCCGTGACTACCGCGTGAGGCCATCGAGCGGATGAACACGCCCTCATCAGAGGTGCGGCCGTCCATCCGAATCCTGTCTCCGAGGAGCGCGCCCCCGGTGAAGGGGCTCGAGGGGTCAACTGCGAGAACACCGACGCTGCGCTCAGCCGCTCGGTGGGCGCTGATGAGCTCGTTCGTGAGGGTGCTCTTCCCAGCGCCCGGAGGGCCGGTGATCCCTACACGCCACCCGCGCCCTACGCGCTCGTTTGCGCCCGTCAGGACCGCACGGAAGCGCGGGTCCGCCGACTCAGCCCAGGTGATCGCGCGAGCGAGCGCAGTGCGGTCACCTGTGACGAGGCGGTCGAGGACTCCTTGAGCAGCGCTCATCGCTCAGGACATGAGGCTCCGTGCGATCACGATGCGCTGGATGTCGGAGGCGCCCTCGTAGATCTCGGTGATGCGGGCGTCTCGGAAGAGGCGCTCCACTTGGAAGTCGTCGGTGTAGCCAGCGCCGCCGTGGATCTGGAGGCACTCGTCGGCGGCGTAGTTGCATGCGGTCGACGCGGAGAGCTTCGCTTGCGCCGCTTGGAGGCTGCAGCGAGCGCCCTCGTCACGCAGCGTGGCAGCGCGCCAAGTCAGGAGCCGCGCAGCGTCGAGGCGTGTCGCCATGTCAGCGATCTTCCACTGGATCGCCTGAAAGCGACCGATGGGTTGATTGAACTGCTCGCGCTCGCCGGCGTACTTCACGCTGGCCTCGAGACAAGCGCGGCCGATCCCTACCGCTTGACTCGCGATGCCAATGCGGCCGCCATCGAGGGTGTCCATCGCGATCTGGAAACCGCGATTCTCCTCACCCAGCAACGCGTCACCTTGGACCCGCACGTCGTCGAACTGAATCTCTACAGTAGATGAGGCGCGGATGCCGGTCTTCTTCTCTGGGGCTCCGAGGCTGATCCCCTCGGCGTCGAGCGGGACGAGGAAGGCGCTGATCCCATTAGCGTTCGACGCGTCAGGGTCTGTCCGCGCATAGACGATCCCGAGCGAGGCGAGCCCGCCGTTCGTCACCCAGATCTTCGTCCCTGAGAGGATCCAATCGTCTCCGTCCCGTACGGCCCGCGTTTGCAGCGCAGCCGCGTCAGACCCAGCGTTCGGTTCGGTCAAGCAGTAACAGCCGATCGCCTCTCCAGAGGCTAGCTGCGGCAGCCACCGCTGCTTCTGCTCGTCGGTCGCGAACTTCATAATGGGCGCGCCGAGGAGGCTGTTGTGCACGGAGAGGGTCACTCCCACGGAGGCATCTGCTCGATTGAGCTCCTCCAAGACCAGCGAGAGGGCCAGGTTGCCCATCCCTGCCCCGCCATACTCCTCAGGGATCGTGAGGCCCCAGAGGCCGAGCTCGCTGATGAGCCCGAAGACCTCTTCGTCGATGTGTCCTTGCTCGTCGTGCCGCTGCGCGCGCGGGTCGAGCTCTGCGGTCGCGAAGTCGCGCGCCATGTCGCGCACCATCGCGAGCTCCTCATTCAGTTCGAAGTTCATTCTTAGCATCGACCTATTCGTAGTCGTAGAAGCCCTTTCCGCTCTTTCGGCCAAGGTGCCCCGCCTGGACCCGCTCAAGGAGAGCAGGGCTCGGAGCGTACTTGTCATCGCCGAGTCCGGCGCGCAAGACCTCGAGGATGTCTACACAGACGTCAAGCCCGATAAGGTCCGCGAGCGTGAGCGGACCCATAGGGTGAGCCATACCGATCTTCATCACTGCGTCCACTCCCTCAGGGGTCGAGACCCCCTCTGAGAGGCAGTGGGCGGCCTCGTTGATCATCGGCATAAGGACTCTGTTCGAGACGAAGCCAGGAGAGTCGTTGACCTCGACCGGGATCTTCCCGACCTCCTCAGAGCATGAGACCACCTGAGCGGTCGTCTCGTCTGAGGTCTCTCTCCCCCTGATGACCTCTACGAGCTTCATCACAGGCACAGGGTTCATGAAGTGCATCCCGATCACCTGCTCGGGCCGCTTGGTGTTCGACGCGATCTCCGTGATCGAGATCGAGGAGGTGTTTGAGGCGAGGATCGCGCCGGGGGCGCAGATCTCGTCGAGCTCACGGAAGACCGCGCCCTTCACTTCACTCTTCTCGACGACTGCCTCTACGACGAGCCCGCTGTCCGCGGCGAGAGCGAGAGAGTCACCCGTCGTGATGCGACCGAGCGCAGCAGCAGCATCCTCTTCGCTGAGGCCACCCTTCTTCACGACTCGTGCGAGGTTCTTCTCGATCGTCGCGAGGCCGCGCGCGAGGGCCTCTTCGTTCAGGTCGATCAGGTTGACGGAGCTCCCGCTCATCGCGAAGACCTGTGCGATCCCGTTGCCCATGGTGCCAGCGCCGATCACGCTGACCTTCTCGTGGATGTTGTCAGACATGAGCTAGACCCTCTCCACCGCTAGAGAGACTGCGTTTCCGCCTCCGAGGCAGAGAGAGGCCATCCCTGTCTTCGCGTCCTGCTGCTGCATTGCGTGCAGCAAGGTCACTAAGACGCGCGCGCCAGACGCCCCGATCGGGTGTCCGAGCGCGACCGCGCCACCGTTGACATTGACCTTCTCAGCGTCAAGGGAGAGGGTGCGCGTCAGCGCGAGCGCTGCCGCGCTGAAGGCCTCGTTGATCTCGTGCAGGTCAAAGTCGCTGGGCTCCATTCCGAGCATCCCAGCGCACTTCTTGATCGAGTGCTCCGGTGCCATCATCACCCACTCCGGCGCGCAACCGCCGGTAGCGTAGGCAGTGATGCGAGCGAGCGGCGCCTTGCCGAGGTCCGCCGCCATCTCCTCGCTCATCACGACGAGCGCGGCTGCGCCATCGTTGATCGAGGAGGCGTTCCCGGCCGTCACCGAACCGTCCTTCTTGAACGCTGGCCGCATCCCGGCGATGGACTCAGCCGTCATACCCTCGCGGATGTTCTCGTCTGTGGTGAACGGGACGTCGTCCCCTCTGCGCTGCGGGACGTTGACTGTGAACTTCTCATCGTCAAAGCGACCCGCCTTGGCAGCATCCGCGGCGCGGCGATGGCTCTCAGCCGCGAAGGCGTCTTGAGCTTCACGAGAGACGTCGTGCTCATCCGCGACCATCTCTGCCGTGATGCCCATGTGAAAGTCGTTGTAGACGTCCCAGAGCCCGTCACCGACCATAGAGTCGATCAGCTCTCCGTGCCCGAGACGGACGCCATCGCGTGCCTGGGGCACGAGGTAGGGGGCGCGAGTCATGCTCTCCATCCCACCAGCCACGACGCACGCGTGGTCACCAGCCTTGATGGCCTGCGCAGCGAGCATCACGCTCTTCAGGCCTGAGCCGCAGACCTTATTGATCGTGGTTGAGCCGATCGCATCGGGGAGGCCTGCGCCACGCGCAGCCTGGCGCGCAGGGTTCTGCCCGAGGCCGGCCTGCAGGACATTGCCCATCAAGCACTCTTCAACTTGGCCTACATCGACGCCCGCGCGTCGAACGGCCTCTTGGACTGCGAGGGAACCAAGCGTTGGAGCGCTGAGGGCGCTCAGGCCACCCTGGAAGGTCCCGACCGGGGTTCTGCAGGCGCTGACAATGACAGCTGACATAGGAATCTGGGGTTCTTGGTTCGTGCCGATGGACTCTCAGTGAGAGTTAAGAAGGAGGGTCTTGGACCAAGGATCATAATCTGCACCCCTTGGTGACCACCAGACCCCTCGCGAGGGTCCTCATAGGGCCTCTTAGGCGTCAGGAGGCCCATTTTGGATAGGAACCTAATGGGAAGCCAGCACGAACTTGAACTCCTTTCGGGCAACAGGCCGCACCAGCTGGGAGCGAGATAGGGACTCGAGGCCCTCATCTGACTCATCCTGGGTCGGTGATGGGATTCCGGGCCGAAAAGAAGCCATGCCGGGGGCGCCTTCAGCGCTCCTCGATCCCCATGAAATCCGAGAAGACTATGGAAGAGGTGGAGCTCGTCAGCGGGCTCCAAGCGCGCGATCCCAAGGCCATGGAGGTCTTTTTGGAGCGCTATTCGCCCCTGCTGCACCACTGCATTAGCCAGTTTGCGGGGAGGGACCTTGAGCGCGATGACCTCCTACAGGAGCTCCTCAAGTACTCCCTTGAGCGGCTTGATGGCGACCACTTCGACCCGGAGCGCGGCGCGTTAGGCACCTGGCTCTACAGGGTGGCTTGGTGCCGCTGCGTCGACTTGCAGCGGCGACTCAAGGCCCGCCAGGCTCCTGGAAGCAGGTTGCCTCAAGAGGCAGTCCCCGAGCAAGACGCTGAAGACCCCGGCCCCCTTGAGAGCGCGGCCGACGCAGAGATCGCGGGTGAAGTCCGCGACGCTCTGACTCGTCTAGACCCTCAAGAGAGGAACCTGCTAGAGCTGCGCTATCTCCACGAGCTCAGCCTGCGTGAGGTCTCCTCGCGCCTCTCACTGACGCTCGAGACGACGAAGTACAGGTTGAACGGAGCGAAGCGCTCACTGCGCAGACTGCTTATCAACAACAACCCTTTGAAAGGAGAGGTCGGCCTCGCTGGCTGACCCTGCGCCAAGATGGAACAGCCTGACCCCACGCCCCCGGACGAAGAGGTCCTCTCCGCCCAGATCATCGAGCGCTTGCTTGGCTACGACGAGCTCGACGAAGCAGAGCTCGCAGAGCTTGAGGCAGACCCTACTGCGCGAGTCCATCTGCACCGCCTGCAGCTCGCAGAGGCGTGGCTCACAGAGCCCTCGGAAGCGACCGTTGACTCTACTGAAGAGAAGAGCTGCTGCCCGAGCGCTGAAGAGCTCTTTGACTTTGGGCAATCGCTAGAGCCCACCAGCCTCAGCCTCTCCCGCCAAGCCGAGATTGCAGAACACATCAAGGGCTGCGCCGACTGTGCTGCCCTCGTCTCAACGCTCGCTGAGCGCCCACCCAGCCCGCTGATCGTCGTCGACAGCCCTATGCCGCTTCCCACCCCCACACCTGCACCTCGCACGAAGAGCTCACGTGAGCTCACTCTGGCTCGTAGCCCGCGTGCGACCTCTCGGCCTGGCCTGAGGCACGTCCCCTTCCTAGTTGCCGCGTCCATGCTCGCCGTCTTGATGCTGAGCGGGTGGCCCTCCTCAGTGCTTGGCAAGGACCTCGACGGCTTCCCCAGCCCTGCTGTGATGCGTGGCAACACAGCCCAGCGCCTCGTGTCTCCTAAAGACCTCGTGCTTGCCCGCTCTAAGGACCTCCCGGGCCTTCCTAGGCTCAGCGACGTCCTCTTTGAGGTGCGCCCTGAGAGCGGTGAAGCAAGCTACGACATCTACGTCTATCAGGGCCACAGCTCTGCGCTCGCGGACCCCAAGGAGCGCATGCTGCTCTATCACATCACCAGCTCTGAGCCCACGCTCCAACTCGCTGGCCCACTCCCTGCAGGCCGCTACTCATGGGAGGCATGGTCACTCCGTGAGCTCGACGGTACGCCTCGACGCCTCGGCGAAGCGAACTTCAACGTGGTGCACAACCAAGGGCTTGAGCAGGCCATCCTCCACCAGGGCGGCGGAGTCGGAGCTGTGAGGGAGCTGCACGAGAACAACTTCATCGCGGACGCGCGAGCGCTCGCGAGAGACCTCGTCAGACGAGGTATGTGCAATAAGTACGAGGCCGAGCGCTTCCTCGCCGTCACCCCTGCCGACTGACCTCGCGCGATGACGCGCGGAGACTTGGAGGAGGCCCTCCGCCCGAGGCGAGACCTCTCGCTTGAGTCTGCCCTCTTGGTGAGCGCTGGGAGCCTGCTCGTAGTCAGCGCTGCGATCGGGAGCCTTCCGGAGAGGCCTTCGCGAGCTGAAGCGCTCGCTCCACCAGCGCCGCAGCCCTCATCGGAGTCCCTCTCCGCAAGCGCGGCGCCAGCCTGCGTAGACCAGCTACGCCAACTACGAGAAGGACTCCGAGCGGTGCACCGCGGCGAGTCGACTGATCAGCCCTCGCTCCGATCCTTAGCGAGTGAGCTCAACGAAGCGTGCGGCCGCGAAGATGCCCTGCGCGTAACCACACACCTGACCTCGCTCGACTCGCTGCAAGCGATGCTCGCAGGAGCTGGGATCGATCGAATCGAAGCCTCCCTCGACGCCTTCAGCGCAGATCCCAACTATGAGCGCAGCGAGCTGCTGCGAGAGCTCGACGAGATCACGCGAGAGCTCGACGAGCTGAGAGACCCGCTCCCCGCTGCCTACGCAAGGCGCATCAGTGCAGAGCTGCTCCTCAGAGGCGAGGGCATCGCCGACGCCTCCAGCGCCTCCACGCTCGCAGAGCGCGCCGTCGACACGTACGGACGTGTGGGCTTCTACGAACAAGAGGTCGAGGCCCTCGAGGTCGCTGCCCGTGCGCGCTTGCGCACCGCCGATCTCAGCACCGCTCGCGCTCACGCCCTCCGCGGGCTGCAGCTAGCGCGCGAGATCAACGACTCACTCTATGAGTCTCTCTTCCTTCGCTCACTCGTACGCGCCGCTGACCGCGCAGGCTTAGGTCTCGAGCGGGAGCGGCTCTTACGCGAGTGGGGTGCGCTCGCTCGTGACCCGGATCGCACGGCGCTCGAAGAGTGGTGGGCATGGGCGCAGGAGACTGTCACCTGGCTGATCGACGAGGATCATCCTGAGCAAGCGCACTCCTTCTACCTAGATGCGCTCTTCGACCGCCAATCCGCCGCAGGTGTCGACCCTCTCTCATCTCCTAAGCTCCGCGACCAAGCGCGTGATCTCGAGGCCACAGTCCTCATTCGCGCGGGCGAGCTGGAGCAGGCAGAGGCGTTGCTGAACCGTGGCGTCACCTATACCAATCGCTCGCGCCTGCTGCGCGCATACCTCGCGTTGAGATCCCTCGATGAGCTGACCGGCTCAAGGCGCGAGCGCAGTTTGGGAGATCTCTCCACCCTGTTGAGCGAGTCATGGATCTCTACACTCCCCACCGAGCTCAAAGAGATCGCGGAGATCTACTCTGGAGAACATCTTCACCGCTCAGGGCACTTCGAGCTCGCACGCGCAGCCCTAGAGCCCGCGTTTCGCAGGGCGCTCGAGCGCGACAGAGGCCTCGCTCCGCGGACCTCCGCGAGCGAGACCGCGAGCCTCGGGGGCGAGGCGCTCGGCATGCACGCTGTCCAACTCCTCGCGCGCACCTACGTGCAGCTCGAGCGCCCCCTGCTCGCAGCACGAACGATAGAGGAGCTCCAGTCGAGGAGCCTCCGCTCTGCTATTCGGGGCATCGAAGAGAACGACCTCCTCAGATGGGCTGCTGGGACACAGCACGGATTGGTGACCTGGGCCTTGGGCCCCGACGAAGGCCTCGCGCTCTGGATTGGCCCCGATGGTCGGACAGACTCTCTTGAGATCCCCCACGGCAGGCGTGCGATCCAGCGCGCAGTGAGTCATCTGACGCAAGCCCTGCGGGAGGGCGATGAAACGAGCGCAGAGGACGTAGGCATCGAGCTCGCAACGAGCCTGCTCCCGAGCGCGCTGAGAGAGCTCCTCGCCACCTCAAACAGCGGCAGCCTCTTGCTCTGCACGCATGGGCCGCTCGAGTCCCTCCCTGTGAGCGCGCTCAGAGTCCACAGGGCTGAAAGCGCAGAGACGCTCCTCCTCAGTGAGGCCGCGACCTTGAGGACGCTTCCTGGCATACCGGACCTAAGCCCTGGCGAGTCCAAGCTCCCAGCGGCGAGCTGGACTCTCGCTGGCGCACCGCTCGTGAGAGACGGACGTCCGAGACTTGAAGCCGCAGTCGATGAGCTAGAGAAGATCAGCGCGCGACGGCCCGCCGAGCTCTTGATGGGTGCGGCGATGACCAAGGCGGCGATGCTCAAAGCGCTTGAGGGCGACGACTGCCTCCACGTCGCGACCCACGTTGAGTGGGTCGAGACGGCAGACGGGCCAGGCCCCGCATGGGAGCTCACAGATGGCGTGACCCTAGGCGTCGCAGACCTCCCGGCCAAACCCGGCGCGAGGGAGCTCGTCATCTTGATGGGATGTGAGACGGCCGGAGGCCAGGTGCTCGACGGAGAAGGGGTGCTAGGTTTCTGCCGCGCCTTCCTCTCTACGGGGACCCGCAACGTCGTCGCGACGCAATGGCCAGTCCCGGACGAGGCCGCCCGAGACTTCGGGGTCGCCATGCACGAGGCACTCTTAGCGAAGATGACGCCTTCGGAGGCCGTGAGGAACGCAGGCCGGCGCCTGCGCGCGAACGGGAGCCCTGACTGGGCCGCCTTCCAGCTCTTCGGCAGGGACTGAGCCCCAAGCTACGACGACAGGGGATGCAGGCGTAAGCACCTGCTAAACAGTAGCTTAAGACTCTACATGTAGCGATAAAACCGCACAAATGGGAGCTGTAGACCCTGAGGTCCCCCTGCAGTCCCGCATGCGGGGTCGGGCTCTAGCTCTCTCAAGCGCTAGCCCCATGATGTCGATACCTGTCTTCCCGGGGGAACAAGTCCCCGCCAAGAAGGAAGACCAAATGCTCATCCCCAGCCTCCTCCTCTCACTCGCGGCAGCCCCTGAGGCGGCCCCCCAAGCGCCCATCTTCAGCTGCGAGATCACTGAGCACACCCTCGAGGCAAAGAACCACTCGATGGGCACCCTCGTTGTGAGCTTCGCGAGCTCAGACCGCAGCGCTGTCCTACACCTCGCGGTCCCCGCAAAAGGCACCCTCGCTTTCCGCTTCCCTGCTCGAAGCATCAGTGAGCATTGGATGGAGATCACAAGCCTCAACAGAGGTCAGCTTCAAAGCACTGGCGCGCTCGCGCTCCAGAGCCCTGGACAAGTCTTGGTCTACGCCCAATCAGGTGAGCTCGAGAGCGCCGAGGCGTCTGGCACGCTCCTGCCTCCGTCCATCGCGTCCCACGTCTCGCTCCCGTCATGCGCGAGGGCGCTCGACGTCGGCGTCCCCCCCCCGTCCGAGGATCCGGTCGTCGATGAGGTCACAGACCTCCGGCGTCGCATCCGCCGGCCGATCTAACACGTACACACAACAGCCTCCTTCGCTTTGCACTCCATTGCGGAGGACCCCAGAGAGAGAAGGCGGGGTCCGGGTAAACCGGGCTCCGCCTCTTCATTCACGCTCTGGCTATTTCGCGCTCACCCGACGTCTCTTACGCGTGGAGAGTCAGCGGGGATGCTACGCAAGATGCGCTCGAGCCCAGGTCCCTCTCGCCCTACGCGCACGCCATCCCTAGCGAGCTCGAGGATGGGATACGAGCCACGCTCCGCGCACTCTTCCGGACTCTGCACCCATAGGCCGACTCCGCGTGCTCGTATGAACTCCCGCGCGCGCGCCTCATCCGTGATCGAACCCAGCGGATCTCCGCTGATGTTGCAGCTTGTGATGAGCGGCGCGCTGAACGAGTGACCACAGAAGAGCTCTGGCTCTGCGTCCGCTGCGAAGGCTCGCTCGATCTCACGCATCAACTCCCGAGCTGCGCCGCCCAGGACCAAGGTCTGGTGGCTGCCGCGTCGGACGAACTTTGTCTGCGAGCGCTCATCACCGATCATGCAGCGATAGAAGACATCACGCGTCGCCTCAAGCGTGAGCGAAGAGTCCACCCCTACAGGCAGCTCATCTGTGCGGATCATCTCCCAGAAGGCGTGGAGATCTCCTGCGGCGGTCCCGTAGTTCTTGCCAGGCAGGCGTCGCTTCATCGCGTCGAGGGAGGCTGCACCGGCTGCTGTCGCTGGCGCGAGGAGGGTGTAGACCTGTGGCAGCTGCAAGAGGACGGGCGCGCGCCGGAGGTGGTCGATGATGAGCCCGGTAGTGAGCTCCGCTCCGAGGGTGAGAGGTCTCATCTTTCCCCCTCCAACAGCTGACCTGCGCCGCTCACAGGGGCATCCCAACCAAAGCGCTGGCGGAGCGAGAAGACTGTCGCAGTGGCCGCGCTGATCACTGGGACTCCGAGCGCGGCCTCCACCAGCGGCACCGCGGCGAGCGAGGGCATCTGAACACATGCAGACAAGATCACTGCGTCCACGCCGGCCACATCAAGGCGCTTCGACTCCTCGATCAGCTCCATGGGTGAGCGCCTGCCAACGGCGACGTTGTCTGTGATCCCGAGTGAGATTGCATCGACGACCTCGACCCCTTCACACTCAATCCCGTAGACGACCTTCTCGGTCAACTCCGGAAGATAAGGAGCGATCAGGCTCACGCGCCTCGCCCCCAAGTGCCCTAGCGCCTCGGTTAGCGCCCCGGCGCTGGTGATCACGGGCGCGCTGTTCTCACCCATCCTTGCTTCGAGTCTGCGCTCGAGCTCCGCCGCATACTCAGGCCCTTGGCTCATCACCGCTACGAGGCAAGCGTATGCCACAGCATCGACCTCAGCGTCCGCGAGCTCTTCCACACAGCGGTCCGCCTGCGCATCCATCTTGAGGAGCTCCTCAGGGCTAACGGTCCGCATCCGCATCCGAGAGGAGTGCACTGTGAGCGATGGATGGCCTTCACATGTCATCCGCCTGAACATCTCCGGCAGCTCTGTCTCCATGGTCGTGTTCGAGCTCGGCACGACTAAGCCGATGCGGCCGCTAGGGGCGCGCGTTCCTGTGGGTCTTTCCATCTGCTTCACAAAGTGTTGGTGTCTTTGACAGACAGAGAGGCCGAGAGAGCGATTCCGAAGCAGCTAATAGGTTTTTCTCATCACGTGGCCGCCAGCACAGGGGCCCACGGTGCGCGCTGATCATATTTTCACGGGGCTGTTCACCGTGGGATAGGTTTCGCTGGAGGAGTTGCCATGCTCACCCTGACTTATGCCTGCTGACAGATATCCCCCTTGGCCCCTAGAGGCCGGCGACCTCGACCGCTTCCTAGAGCGCTCAGAGGATGGAGCTGACTTCAGGGAATCCCTCGAGGAGCTCCTCTGCTCCTTGCCGCTTCAGCGTGCAGAGCACTTGATGCTCCTCCTGCGCCACAGCAGGGCTGCTTGGCTACCGCTGTTACGCACTCGCGCTGGACGCGCGCTCATTATCGGAAACGCATTCTCTGGCGTAGGTGCCGGTCTAGCGTTCCTCGGGTGGGAGGTGACCCTGCGCGATGAGAGCAGAGGCCGCTTGGCCTTCGCAGACGCCAGAGCGCGCGGTTTGAAGCTCCCCATGCAAACCGAGCGCTCCGAGGGGGCCAGGCGCCTGCCCCACGAGGACGAGAGCTTTGACTTGGTGGTTTGTGACCAGTCCATGTCCGTGAATGAGGCAGAGCTCGCGCGAGTCTCACGCGGCGAAGTCGTCCTCATCGCTGACAACCGCTATGGCTACAAACGCTCCACAGGAGTGCATGGAGAGTTCGAGCTCAGGAGGCCTGGCGAATACCTCAAGAGCCTCTTCTCGGGTGAGGGGAGATCCCTCGCAGAGCACACGTCCGCCCTCAAGCGCGCTGGGCTCGTCGGGCTGCGACCCCATGCGCTCTATCCCGACTCACGGGACTTCACCTTTTGCGTCTCTCTTGGAGACGCCGGGCCGACCTTACCGCTAGGTCCAAAAGAGCGCGCGAACCGTCTGAAGGTCCTGGCGAACTCACTAGGACTCTTCCCCCACTTGACGCCCTCGTATGCTCTCATCGCGCATAAGCCTCGTGCGAGGCTCCAGCGCACCCTCGCAGAACTCCTGACACGAGAGGTCTTAGGGTCAGATGAGGCGCATGTTCCCGCCCTTGAACACCTCGTCAACACACGCGGGAGCAACGCTCTCATACTCACAGGTGGAGAGAGAGAGCTCGCGCTACACGTTCCCATGGAGGCCTTCCAGAAGCGCCACGTAAAGCGACACTTGGCCGCGCTCTCCGAGCTTCGAGATGAACATCCAGAGCTCCCCATCCCTCGCTCCTTCGGGGCAGTGATGGCTGAAGGCATCTGGTACTCAGCTGAAGAGCGGTTGCCCGGCCTCACCGCTGGGCAGATCTGCGGAGATCATCTTCGCGTTGGACACATGCTCCAAGACGTGGCTGAGCACTTCTCCACGCTGACTACGCGCCCTCCTGAGCCCTTCACAGAGCGAGACTGTGAGCGGCTCATCAGCGAGCGTGCTCGGCGAGTCATTGAGAGGGCGCGAGAGCCTGGCACGATCGCCGCCCTGCGAGAGATGGAATGGCGTGCTCGCGAGGCGCTCTTAGGGAAGGTCTTCCCCTTAGTCCGCACTCATGGCGACCTGCGGAGCAAGCATGTGCAGGTCGATAGTGAGGGGCACGTCCTCGGCTACCTCGACTGGGGCTCAACAGAGTCGCAGGACTTACCGCTCTTCGACCTCCTGCACCTTGTCATCCATGAGCGGAAGCAAGAGGCGGGGATCAAGCCAGGTCACGCATGGCGCCTCCTCGAGGGCGTCGGAGGCGAGCTTAGAGCGCATGAGAGATCGGCGCTCGACTCGTATTCCGCTGCTCTAAATCTCCCTCAGGAAGTCACAAGGGCGATCGAAGACCTCTATCCACTGCTCGTGGCCGACGTCGCCGAGCGCAGCTGGGACTTCAGTCGCCCGGATTGGGTACATCGATTCTTCTTCGATCTTTGAGGCCAACTGCCAAGCCCTCATCGAGTAGGAACAGCCCCTGCGTACTCATAAAGCCCGTTATTACGAAATAATTGACATACAACGGCACCTAGAGGTCGCTGGCCTCGTCTGACGGGGTAAGACCGGGTTTACACGCACCAAGAAGTTGCTTTGTAGGTGGTTTTAACCGTAGTTGCAGTGGTTTTAGGGATCCCCCATTACCTACTCCCACGAATCGTCTTCTGGGGATATCATTCAGCCTATGCAGATGCCGTGTGAGGTCACCTTAGCGGGTCCCCACGCAACAAAAGGCGTCTGCACGTTCTAGAACCCAAACTTCACACACAGGAATCCAACTCCATCGGAGAGTTCCCCATGAAATTTTCCATCTTGGCCGCATGTCTGCTGATCGGCGCGAGCTCCGCGAACGCCCAGCAGCCGGCCCAAAAACCAACCAGTAAGACGAAGGCGATGATGATGACTACCATCAACGCTTCGGTTGGTGGCAGCGATGACTGCAATACGCCCGTTGCCATCTCTGGCGCTGGCACCTTCAACTTCAACAACTCGGCGGCTACAAGCGGCGCTGAAGGCCAGAACGAGTACGCCTGCTACGCGTTCGGCTCCTCCGCCATCGACAACGATGTTTGGTTCGAGTGGACCGCAGCGACGACCGGCACAGCTCTCGTCGACACCTGCGGAAACACCCTCGACACCAAGATCGCTGCCTACCCTGGCGGTGCTTGCCCCGCGGCCGGCTCTTCTATCGCCTGCAACGACGACACCTGCGGCCTTCAGTCGCAGATCTCGTTCCCTTGCACGGCATCGACGAGCTACCTGATCCAGGTCGGCAACTTCCCCGGCTCAGCTGGCGGAACCGGCACCATCAACGTCAGTGAGAGCGGCGGCGGCGGCGGCGGCGGCGGAGGCGGCGGTAACGACGACTGCGCCAGCGCTGACGCGATCAGCGGCTACGGCAGCTACGCCTTCGACAACAGCTTCGCCACCACCGGCGCTGAGGGTCAGAACGAGTACGCTTGCTACGCGTTCGGCTCCTCCGCGGTCGACAACGACGTCTGGTTCGAGTGGACAGCCCCTGCATCCGAGAGCGTGAGCATCGGGACCTGCGGCGCCACCACCGTCGACACCAAGATCGGTGTCTACCCCGGCGCCGGCTGCCCGAGCGCTGGTGCAGTTTTGGCCTGCAACGATGACAACTGCGCCCTGCAGTCGAGCGTCATCCTCGCGGCCACCTCTGGCTCGGTCTACACGATCCAGGTCGGCACCTTCCCTGGCGCCACCGGCGGTACCGGCAACCTTGACATCAACGGCCTCGCGCCGCCGTCAGGTAACGACGACTGCAGCAGCCCTGACCCCCTCGCGGGCCAAGGCCAGTTCACCTACGACACGACCCTGGCGACGACCGGCGCCGAAGGGCAGAACGAGTACATCTGCTACGACTTCGGCTCCTCCGCGGTTGATAACGACATCTGGTTCGACTGGACGTCTGACTTCACCGGCAACGCGACCGTCTCGACGTGCAACAACGCCGCCTATGACACTAAGCTCGCTGCTTACCCCAGCGGTGGCTGCCCGGCTGCGGGCTCCGCTCTGGCCTGCAACGATGACTTCACTGGCTGCGCTGGCTTCACCTCGGAGATCAACTTCTCGGCGACCACCGGAACCACCTACCTCCTGCAGGTTGGTAGCTTCCCTGGCGCCGCTGGTGGCCAAGGCACCCTAGACATCTCTGCTGGCGCTCCGCCGGTCTTGCACCCGAACGACGAGTGCTCGGCTCCGGTCGCCATCTCTGGTCAAGGCACCTTCAACTTCGACAACTCCGGCGCTTCCACGGCCTCGCTCCCCGCGACCACTGGAACCGACGGTCAAAACGAAGCTCTGTGCTACGCCTTCGGCTCCAGCGCCGTGAACAACGACATCTGGTTCTCATGGACCGCTGATGCCACCGGCCTCGCCGACGTCACCCTCTGCAACGGAGGCGCGACGCTCGACACCAAGATCGCGGCATGGCCCAACGCCTGCCCGCCGGTCCCCGGCACGATCCTGGCCTGCAACGACGACGTCTGTGGTCTTCAGTCCGAGATGCAGTTCAGCGTCACGAGCAACACCACCTACCTGATTCAGTTCGGTACGTTCAGTGCCGCTGGTATCGGTGCGGGCACCTTCGACTGCATCATCGCAGGCGATCCGACGGGCCCCTGCACGGTGTACTGCTCTGGCGACGACACTGGCGCGACGGTTTGCCCCTGCGGTAACGCTGGCGCCACCGGTGAAGGTTGCGCTAACGGCTCCGGCGTCGGTGGCAAGCTCACCTGCTCTGGTGACACGAGCATCTCAAACGACACCCTCGTCTTGAGTGCGACTCAGCTGCTGCCCAACCAGCCCGGTCTATTCTTCCAGGGCAACAACGCTATCCAAAGCGGTGACGGCATCCAGTTTGGTGACGGCCTCCGCTGCGCTGGCGGTGGGGTCATCCGAGTCCAGGTCCGCTTCCCTGACGCAAGCGGCGCTGCCGACACCAACATCAGCATCTCGACCAAAGGTCAAGTCGCTGCTGGTGACGTCAAGCGCTACCAGGTCTGGTACCGTGACCCGGCCACCTCGGCCTGTGGCGCTCAGTTCAACCTGACGAACGGTATTGAGCTGACCTGGAGCGCGTGATCCGCACTCTTTGAGCGCCTGAGAGCGAACGCTCCCAGGTGCTAAGCACAGCGGGCGGCCCCCTCGGGGGTCGCCCGCCTTTTTTTATTCCTGAGGAGCCCGACAGGTCCTCAAAGCGCCCGACAGATCCTCAAGGCGACTGTGGCTGATCGCCAAGCCAAGCGAACTCACCAATAAGTGTGGTTTTCGGGTGTCTAGAGGGGTCTAACCTCGAATCTTCTAGTTTGTAGATTGCCGATTTTGCGTTTCTGGGTGAGTCTGGAGTAGGACCGGCAGGGTAGTGGACTCGCATGTTTCGTGAGTTCAGGCAGGGTAACGCCAGCTTCAAAACCTCCCTCTCGTGTTCTTTGGATCCACACATAAACCCATTCACACAACTCCCATGAAACGTTTCACATTCGCTTTCGCGATCATGGCCTGTACAGGCCTCGCGTTCGCACAAGTGCCTGCGACGACAGCGCAGGTTCAGCAGAAGCAGGTCGCACGCCCGGGACAAAAGCCCCAGCCGACCTCAAAGCCCAACTATCAGTCCAAGCAGACTGTCAACCTCGGCAGGATCGGCACGATCGGCGGACAGCTCAATATGGGCGTCCCTGGCGCCGATGACTGCGCCGCCGCTACCCCTATCGCGGGCGGAGGATCCTTCCCCTTCGACTCCAGTGCTGCCGTAACTGGCGCTGAAGGTCAGAATGAAGCGATCTGCTACAGCTTCGGCTCAAGCGCTATCGAGAACGACGTCTGGTTCGAGTGGACCAACACAGAGTGCGACGGCTCAGCGAACGTCTCGCTCTGCGATAGCGCCACTTTCGACACGAGACTCGCGGTCTACCCCGCTGGCGGTTGCCCCGCTGACGGTTCGGCCATCGCATGCAACGACGATGCCTCTGGCTGCTCTGGCTTCACCTCTGAGCTCGACATGGCAGTCACAGCAGGGACCGCCTACCTGATTCAGGTCGGCAGCTTCCCTGGCTCAGGCGGTGGAACTGGTCTCCTTAATATCACCGTCACGGCCCCCTGCGTGACGACCGGTACAGACGAGTGTGCTGACGCTACACCCATCTCCGGTGACGGTGTCTTCCCCTTCGACGCGACTGCCGCGACGACGGGCGCTGAGGGACAGAACGAGGCCCTCTGCTACAACTTCGGAAGCTCCGCAGTTGATAACGACGTCTGGTTCGAGTGGACCTGCGACACCAATGGATCGGTCACCGTCTCTACTTGCAGCGACGCAAGCGCTGACACGAAGATCGCGGCTTATCCGGCCGGCGGTTGCCCCGTTGACGGCTCGGCGCTCGCTTGTAACGACGACGGCACGGGCTGCGCAGGCTTCACCTCAGAGATGTCCTTCGCCTGCACCGCAGGTAGCAGCTATCTCCTGCAGGTTGGGCACTTCCCCGGCACTTCCGGCGGCGTTGGCAACGTGACAATCACGCAAACCCTGGTCGCCGCCGAGGGTGAGACCTGCTCCAACCCGAGCGCGATCTCCGGTGACGGCAACTTCGCCTATGACAACTCCAGCAACTCGACAGACGCTGAAGGTCAAAACGAGGCCCTCTGCTTCGCCTTTGGAAGCTCAGCCGTCGACAACGATATGTGGTTCGAGTGGACCGCGACCGTCAGCGGCACCGTGACCATGGACACCTGTGGCTCTGCCCCGGATACCAAGATCGCTGCCTTCGACGGTGGCGCTTGCCCCGCTGACGGCGCTGCTCTCGCATGCAACGACGACACCTGCGGCCTCCAGTCGCAGATCGCCTTCAGCTGCACCGCTGGTTCGAGCTACCTCATCATGTGCGGTAACTTCCCCGGCTCTCCCGGTGGCGCCGCCACTCTGAACGTCAGCCAAGCATCCTCTTGCACCGGCTGCGCAGACGACTGCTCCGCTCCCGAGGCGATCGCTGGCCAAGGGGCCTTCCCCTTCAGCGCGGTCACAGCGACGACTGGCGCTGAGGGACAGAACGAGGTCCTCTGCTACAGCTTCGGCAGCTCCGCGGTCGACAACGACGTCTGGTTCGAGTGGACCGCTGACGCCGACGGCACCGCCACGATCTCGACCTGCAACGACGCGAGCGCTGACACGAAGATCGCGGCTTATCCGGCCGGCGGTTGCCCTGTCGACGGCTCGTCGCTCGCTTGTAACGACGACGCATCCGGTTGCGCTGGCTTCACCTCTGAGATGAGCTTTGACGTCACGAGCGGCTCGAGCTACCTGCTCCAAGTCGGCCACTTCCCCGGCACTGCCGGCGGCTCTGGCAACCTGACGATCTCGATCGGTAGCGCGTTGCCTCCGCACCCGCACGATGACTGCGCCAACGCTGGCACGCTCGTCGATGGTGCGAACTTGATCGACACGACTGGCGCGAGCTACGGATCGGCGGCTGCCTCTGGTGGTACTGCGATCTCCTGCCGTGACAACTTCAACGATGTCTGGCACTCCTACACGGCGGCTGAGAATGGCCTCGTGATCATGGCGCTCTGCAACCTAGACGGCACCCCTGCCGCTGACTTCGACACAGTCCTCGCGGTCTTCGATGGCTGCGGTGGTGCTGAGGTCGCTTGCAGCGACGACCTCTGCGGTCTCCAGTCTGGCCTCGGCTTCTTCGCCGCGGCAGGCACGACCTATCAGGTCAATGTCGGCGGCTGGAGCGGAGGTGAAGCTGGCACCGGCATCCTCTCTGTCATCGCGACGACGGGTGTCCCCTACTGCAACGGTAGCGGCGGCGCTTGCCCCTGTGGCAACGACGCGCTTCAGATCCTGCCCTCTGGTTGTGTTAACTCAACCACCCAGCCGGCCTCCCTGGCCGCTACGGGTAGCCCGAGCGCTAGCGCTTCCAGCGTCTCCCTCCTCGCGGTGGGCGCGGTTCCGGGTCTCCCGGGCGTGTTCTTCTCTGGTGAGAACGCTGTGAACGGCGGCGCCGGACTCCCCTTCGGAGACGGCCTACGCTGCGCTGGCTTCAACGCCATCCGCCTCCAGGTGACAGCCTCTGACGCCTCTGGTAACGCCCTCTCTACCGTGGATCTCGCCGCGACCGGAGGTGTCAGCGCTGGCGACAGCCTGAACTACCAGTACTGGTACCGTGAGGTCTCCAGTGGTGGGCTCTGCGGCAACAGCCACAACCTCACCAACGCTATCAACATCGTCTGGGGCGCCTGATCCCATGACAGATGGGTCCCCTCGCGCGTGAGCGCGAGGGGCACCAAGCACAAGGGGGGCGGCCATCCTGCGCGGATGGCCGCCCCGCCTCTCATAGCGGAGGTTCGCCCAAGGAAGAGCGCTCCGAACTGCCCCACCGGCGCACATGAACGGCAGGAAATTGAATTTCGGGGTATCCTTGATCCTAGGGGTATGGGCACAAGCTGGCCTTGGATCCCCTCCATCCCGACCTAGACCGACCTCTGACGCCGACATGCGACACGCTCTCATCCTCTGTCTCTCCCTCTCAAGCCTCTCCGTAGCAAACGCGCAGTTCAGCGCTGGCCGGACGAGCGCACCTGGAGCGCTGACTCCCTCTACGACCGTAGCCGCGATCGTCGTAGGCGGCAGCGATGACTGCTCATCAGCAGCATCGATCTCAGGCCAAGGGCTTTTCGCATTCAACAACTCGAGCGCCACGACCGGTACGCAAGGACAAGCTGAGCCCTCTTGCTATGTCTTCGGGGCGAGCGCGATAGGGAACGACGTGTGGTTCGCATGGACCGCCGATGCCACGGGCCTCGCTCAGATCTCGACCTGCGGCCAAACGACGATCGATTCGAAGCTCGCCGCCTACGCTGGTAGCAGCTGCCCCTCTGACGGGAGCGCTATCGCCTGCAATGACGACGCGTGCGGATTCCAGTCGACGATCAACTTCAGCGTCAGCTCCGGCTCTACCTACCTCTTACAGGTTGGCACCTGGGACGGCGCCAGCGGCGGCTCCGGCTCGCTGGAAGTCACGATCCTCGATGAGCCTGACGGCTATCGCTACGACCTCGGCTCAGCCACGAACAACCTCGGACTCTCCGCTGGCGGAGACATCTGGTGGGGCAACCTCTTCGCAGCCGAGGGCGGCGCGGACACGATCACTGTGGTCCAGACCTCCTATGGGGCTGCCGGGATCCCCGGATCCATCACAAACGGAAGCGCCGCCACCGTCGGTATCTGGGATGACCCCAACAACGACGGAGACCCCAGCGACGGAGTGCTCCTCTGGAGCACAGCCACGACGGTCACGAACGCTGACACAGACATCCTGAACTCTTACTCCACCGGCGGCGTCGCGGTCTCCGGCAACTTCATCGTCGGGGTGGTCTGCACCCACGGAGTGGGCGAATACCCTGCCCCGCTTGATGAGAGCTTCAGCTCGAGCGGTCGCTCCTTCGCGTCCTTCTCGAACACTGCTGGTGCCTTCAACTTGAACGACCTCACTCTGAACGATCAGGCACCCGCAGATCTTGACTCGATCGGCTTCCCCGCGGTCCTCATGACCCGCGCGACCGGACTCGGCAGCTCGGAGCCCGGTACGAAGTACTGCTTCGGTGACGGCATCGGGACCCCGTGCCCCTGCTCAAACAACGGCGGCCTCGGTGAAGGGTGCGCGAACGACACGGGCAGCGGCGCAGAGCTCACCGCCTCAGGTACGCCGAGCGTCGCAGCGGACAATGTTGTCTTGACAGCTACCAACCTCACCCCTGGCCCGGGCCTCTTTTTCCAAGGCAACAACGCCGTCAACTCGGGGAACGGGAACCCCTTCGGGGACGGCCTCCGCTGCGCTGGGGGCAGCGTCCGCAGGCTCGAGGTCCAGTTCGCCAACTCCGGCAACAACTTCACGACGAGCTCCACCATCTCGATCGTCACGAACGGCACCATCAGCGTGGGCCAAACGCGCCGCTATCAGTACTGGTATCGTGACGCTGGTACCTCCCCCTGCTCGAGCCTGTTCAACCTCTCAAACGGCTACGAGATCACCTGGGGAGCTTGAGCCCAAAGGGGCCGCTTGGGCCCACTTGAAGAGATCGACTAGCATGGGGACCGGAGATCCCCCGTGTCACGTCACCGCATCCTCGGCCTGCTCGTAGGCCGCGTCACAAGTGAGCAGCTCACCCTGTCTTGCCTCTTAGGTGGCGTCGTAGGTTTCGTGCCCTGGGATCACACTGGGGCTGCGCTCTTGGCGCTCTGTGTCGGTGCGCTCTTGATCTTGAACGCGAGCGTCCCGCTCTTCATGGCCGTTGCGGGCGCGAGCTCCCTCGTAGCCCTCGCCGCATATGAGCAGGTCGAACGAGTCGGAGGCGCGCTCTCGAGCGGTCCACTCAGCGGCCTCCTCGCACGGCTAGCAGAGGCTCCGCTCTTGGCCTGGGCGGAGTGGGAGTCAAACCGAGTCAGCGGTGGTGCGGCCGTAGGGCTGCTCTTTGGGGCCCTCACAGGGGCGCTCCTGGTTCAGCTAGTCACGCGGCTCAGAGAGAAGCTCGCGACCCTAGAGGAGGGCTCTGAGGCCTTCCGGCTATGGACCTCAAAGGCTTGGGTGAGAGCGCTCGCGTGGCTGCTCCTTGGTGGACTTCCGAAGGAGGGCTTCCGATCTACGCTAGAGTTGACGGGTCGCTGGTGGCGCCCAGCAGGCGTGCTAGGCCTCATCTTGATCGTCTTGGGAGCGAGCACCTACCTCTCACTCGCTCAGGCGAAGGGGATCCGTGGCGCCCTCGTGAGCTCCCTCGCCCAAGTGACTGGCGCGCAGGTCGACTGCCGTGAGGCTGAGCTCTCCTTTGCGCAGGCCAAGATCTCTGTGGGCGGGCTCGCGGTCGTTGATCCAGAGGACCTCAGCCGTGACCTCGTGCGCTGGGAATCCCTCGAGGCTGACCTCGACGCCGCAGCCCTCGCGAGGCACGAGATCGTCATCGAGCGCCTCGTCTTAAGCGGCGCGAGCTTTGACCAGCCCCGTGAACAACCAGGATCCAAGATTGAGCTCCCCCCGCTGAGCGAGGCGGATACCGGAAAGCCCGACAAGGGCAGAGTGATCGACTGGCGCGAGCTCATCGAAGACAAGGAGAGGCTCGATGAGCTGCTCGAGCAGGTGCGGCGAGGCTTCGAGCTCCTCGGAGGTGAGGGCTCTAGCGCGGAGGCTGAGCGTGCTGCTCAAGAGGCGGCAGGGATCTTCATCCCCCCTCCCGCTGCTCGCACCCCCCTCCACCGCAGCAGGCCGCGCGTACACATCATCGAAGCAGCCTGGCGTGACATCCCGCTGGGAGATGGACGCACGGTAGAGCTCGTCCTCTCCGATCTCTCTGACGAGCCAGAGCTCGTCGAGCGACCGATGACGACCACTGCTCGCACGAGCGACGGAGACCTAGAGCTCTCTTGGTCACGCAAGAGTGCGAGCAGCTGGCGCTTTCAGGGCGGCGGCGCTGGAGTGGACGCTGTGCGGCTAGCCAAAGACCTCGGCATCGAGGACAAGCTCCTCGCAGGCGCCATCGGCCTCGGGGTCGAGGGGCTCGTCTCCAGCCCCGGCGCCAAGCTAGACGGTGAGATCCAACTGCAGATCACCGGCGGACGCGCCGACATCGGGAGCGGCGCCGTCTCACTGCCCGCTGACACCGTGAAGCTCCGCTTGGAGGGCCGCTTAGATAACCCGAGGTTGGTTGATCGTGACGGCGCCTGGAAGCGCTGGCTGACCAGCGCTGCGCGTGGCGTCCTCCTAGAGAAGGCCACAGAGGGCGGCCTCAAGGACCTCTTTCGAGGTCTCAAGAGAGACTAAGGCTAAGCGAGCGGCGCTGACTCCATCGGGGCGTCGTTGGGGACTCCAAGGCTGCGACAGATCCCAGCCTTCCCAAGGTAAATAAGCGGCGTGTCGATGGCTGCGAGCATGACCTTACATACGTAGACCCAGAAGATGATCTCCATGATCGGAGCCCAATCCATCCCGAAGCCAAAGCGCAGAAAGATCCCGTTGACGATGATCGTGTCGACGAGCTGGCTGATGACGGTAGAGCCGTTGTTGCGGATCCACATGTGGCGGCCGCCTGTGACGCGCCACCAGAAGTGATAGAGGCGCACGTCAAAGAGCTGCGCGACCAAGTAGGCCAGCATCGAGGCGAAGAGCAGGAGCCGCGGGTTCTGGAACGTAGAGGCGTACGCGGCCTGCATCATCTCCGCTCCGCCTGCGCCCTCGCGCTCTAAGAGGCCAGCGTCGAGAGGCGCGATGCCAGGGATCGACCAGACCTCCGAGGGGGGGAGAGAGACCGCGAACTGCAAGACGAGCAACATCAGAAAGCTCGTCCCGAAGCCGATCCAGACCATGAGGTTCGCCTTCTTACGCCCCCAGAGTTCACTGACGATGTCCGTCAACCAGAACGTGAGCGGGTAGGTGATGATGCCCGCCGTGAGCGTCACGGGCTCTCCCCCGTTGAACCAAGCGGGGCCTCCCTCAGGGAAGAGGTAGAAGAGCTTCGTGCCGATGATGTTCGTGAGCACGAGGATGACGGCGAAGCAGGCCGCGAAGACGGTGTAGAGGCTGTCTGCCTTGCGGCGGGTCTCTTGATTCAATTCGATCATGGCTCCTCATCATGAGCACCATTCGGAGCAGAGACAACCGGCGATCTCGCTCTGCTTCAGCTAGACTCCTCCCATGCAAGTCGTCGAACAGCTAAAGAAGACCTCACCGGAGCGCTTCCTCGAGATCTATTCAGCCCTCGAGAACCAAGGCTTCGGCCCCCTCGACCATGAGGTCGCGAAGGCGCTGAACTTTCGCCCTCAGGCGATACGGAAACTCCCTATGGCTCAGCGCGCTAGACGCGCGCATTCCATCCTGCAGGCTCAGAGCAACGCCGAGATGACCTACGAGCTCTTCGGCAGCTACCTGCTGAAGACGAACAAGGAGCTCATCACGAGCTTCCTCGACGAGACCGGCGTCTCCCATGAGGACGGGATGATCGACGGCGGCGAGGACAACGTGCCCGCGGTCGACAAGATCGACAGCGCGCTCGCTAAGCTCGACAAGGAGTATGGCTCGGAGGACGTCACCCTCTACCTCGCGATCTGCGCCGAGCAGTGGTCGCAGGTGCCCGAGATTGAGTCGGCCTGGCGCGCGCGCTTGGCTTGAGCGCTACTCGCTGACAGCGAACTCTGCGTAGCGCTCAGGGTTCGCTGTGATGAGCTCAACACAGAACTCGCCGCAGGTCGCGAAGCGCATGCCAGCGATCTCCGTGAGCGGATAGTCAGCGGGCATCGTCATATCGCAGGGACCACAGATCGGGCCCTGAGGCCCAACCTCGACGGGCTCCTCTGCTTCGGCGCAAGCTGCTAGCGATATGGCAGCCGTGATCAGGATCGCGTTGACGGGGCTCCTCATGACTCTCAATCCTTGACCCGTTCGACGAAGTGACCATCCCTAGTGTCGATACGAACCCGCTCTCCTGTGACCAAGTACGGAGGCACCTGCACCTCGACCCCGGTCTCCAGAGTCGCTGACTTGAGCTGAGCGGCAGCTGTCGCCCCTTTGATCGGCGGCGTCGTCTCCGTGATCTCTAGATCCACGGTGTTAGGCAACTCGATCCCTGCGAGGGCCCCATCAACGAACATAGCCTCAATGCCTTCGATCCCCTCGACCAGGTAGCCGGTCGCATCTCCAAGCTCATCGGGGCCTAGGTTGAACTGGTCAAAGCTGACGTCATCCATGAAGTGCCAGTGGGAGCCGTCTGTGTAGAGGTAGCTGCACGGGTGCCGCTCGACGTCCACCTCCTCAAACTTGTCACCGCTCCGGAAGGAGTCGCTCAGGACCTGCCCAGTCAGCAAGTTCCTCATCTTCGTCTTCCCGATCATGCTCGCCCCGCGTGCAGTGGGGCTGCTGAACTTCACCTCGGTCACGATCACGGGCGCGCCCTTGTATTGGATACACACCCCGCGTTTCAGGTCACTGAACTCGATCATGACCGCATTCTACCCTCGTGGCGCAGGCTGACAGCGGGTGCAAAGGTGGGTCCCGCGCTGCGCCACCACGATCTTCTTGAGGGTCCTCCCGCAGGTCCTGCACGGCTTGCCGTCTCGACCGTAGACCAGAAACTGGTCTTGGTAGCTCCCAGGCTGCCCCTCGGGTGTCCTGTAGAAGGTGTCGAAGCTCGATCCCTCACGCAGGATCGCCTCTTCCAATACGGACCGAATCTCCTCACGCAGCTGGTCCGCCTTCTGTCCCGGGACCCTGTCCGAGCGCCTCAACGGATGCAGGCCTGAGGCGTGCAGTGCCTCATCGACGTAGATGTTGCCGAGCCCTGCGAGAAAGGTCTGGTCCAGCAAGAGCGGCTTGAGCCGCCGCTTACGCGACTTGAGCGCGCTCCGGAACCAGGCGCTCGAGAACTCATCTGAGAGAGGCTCTGGGCCCAGCCCAGCAAAGCTCTCTGCTGCGTCGTCCGTAAAGACCATGCGACCGAACTTGCGCACATCAAGGAAGAACAAGCTCTTGCCATCATCAAGATCGATACGCACACGCTCATGCCGCCCCATATCGGTGCCTGTCGGCTCAACATGGAGCCGACCACTCATCCGCAGGTGGCATAAAAGATGCCCTCTCGCAGACTCACCCTCTTTGAGGTCAATCACGATCCACTTAGCCCTCCTGCCCACTCGCTCGATCGTCGCTCCTCGAACTCGTCGCCTGAAGGTCCTCGCGTCCATGCCCCCTAGAGAGCGCTCCCACGCGACCCCAGCGCCCGTAATCCTGCGTCCCACGAGGCCAGGACGCACCAGCCTCGCGACTGTCTCTACCTCCGGCAGCTCCGGCATGGTGAGAGCCTATCCGGGGCCCGAGGCCTGCGGGGTGACCGTTTCTAAATCTGGTTAGAAAACTATGAGGGATGAGCTTCGTAACACTTGCTGCGTCCCTCTCTACAAGACGAGGTCCAAGCCCGACATGACCACCAAGAAGCAGAGCTGCTGGCTATCACTCAGCCTCGCGATCCTCATCATCGCCCCTACGCCCGCTTTGGGTTCGACCTCCGATCACGGCTTGATCGCTGAGTTCGAGGGGAGCTTAGGCGGCTGGAGGGTGCGCTCCAGAGACAACATCTGCGGGCTCTCCAACCCTCGACAGCTAACCCAGCCGGCGCGAGTCAACTACAAGCAGGTGCTCAGGGCGACCGAAGAGATGAAGGACCTCGTCCGCCGCAACATCGATCCGAGCTCTGCCGAAGGCCAGATCCTTCGTCAACGCGCAGTTGACCGCGTCCGCCGAGCGAGCTCCTTGGTGATGCAGAGCCAAGGCTACTGCAGCGTCTGGAAGCGAATCTCACATAAGGACGCGCGCAGCGTGGCCGAAGTCACTGGAGAGGTCGTCGCTAGCCTCAGCGCGGCTTAGCCCAGGGCGCTCCGTTCTTTAGGTCCGTCCAATACTCGATCGCGACCCAGAGGGCTACGGTCCGCGGATAGCTGAGGAGCGCGAAGGCAGCGACGACTGGGACGCCGACCATGAGGCCTGTCTTCACGCTCCAATCCGTAAGGAGGAAGAGCGCAGCGCACAGCATCGCCGCCAAGATCTCCGTGATCACGGCTGAGAGGTACATCGCCCCCGTCATCGCCCCCGGCTCCCTGCGATACCGCAGCTCGCAGACGGGACACTCCTCCTGGAGCTTGCTGTAAGACTGGAAGAGTCGACCCTCTCCGCACTGCGGACATCGGAGGGCGAGGCAGCGCTTGAATATGACCTCCCGCTCCATCCTCCCTCCTAGTAGAGCAAGAGCTCTGCTCGGACCTCCTCGAACTCCTTCAGACCGTCCACAAAGCTAGCCTCGAGCTCCGCAAGGGTCGCGCCTGCCGTGACGCGCTCGAAGAGCTCTGCGCCCCCCCAGCGGATCGCGAAGGCTCGCTCAGACTTCAACCTGAGCTCCTCGCCTAGCTGCCCGTGCAACTCGATCAGGAGGGCCAGAGCTGTACGCACAGGCCGGAAGCTCCGCTCGTCCGTGAGGATCAACTTGACGCCGCGGACCTCGACGCCCTCTTGCTCACCGTAGAAGGGGCGCGTGATGAAGGGGAGGAAGTGGACTCCGCTGAGCCCGCGCTCATTCATCACGTCGGCGAGCGCGTTCTCATCGAGCCCAGGCGCCGCGAGGACCTCAAAGGGGGTGGTGTAGCCGACGCCACAGTGAATCCCCTCGAAGGACTCACCGATCGCTCCAGTAGCGAGGTATAGGTGAGCGCTCACGGGGTGAGGGATATGAGGTGAGGACTGCAGCCACTCCAAGCCGGTGTCTTCCCAGACCATGCTCCGCTCCCAGCCGCTCATTCGGACGACGTCGAGCTCGCACGAGACTCCCTGCCTCTCCTTCCAAAGGCGCGCGATCTCCCCCATTGTCATCCCGTGGGTCATCGGCAGCGGGCCCCAGGAGATGAAGCTCTCCCACTCCTCTGGCATGACCGGCCCCTCGAAGCGCAGCCCACCGAGCGGGTTCGGCCGATCTAAGACGACCACCTTCACGCCCGCCTCACCTGCAGCTGTCATCGCCTCCCCGAGGGTCGAGATGTAGGTGTACATGCGCGCGCCGACGTCTTGGAGGTCGAACAAGAGGACGTCGATCCGCTCGAGGCTCTCCTTCGATGGACGCCTCCTCGCTCCATACAAGCTCTCTACAGGGACGCCCGTCCGTGGATCTCGCGCGTCAAAGACATCCTCGCCTGCAGCGACGTCACCGCGCACGCCGTGCTCCGGTCCAAAGAGCTGCACGAGCCTCACGCGCTCGTCCGCCGCGAGCCGATCGATCGTCGGCACGAGGGCGCTGTCCACCCCCGCGGGGTGAGTCACCAGCCCAACCCGCAAGCCCTCTACCAGCTCTATGCGGTCCTCGAGGAGCACATCGACCCCCAGCTTGACCTGCCCGGTGGCGGGCGCGCTGCTGAACGCTAAGGAGAGGGCTAGAGCCAGACGCGACACTCGTCCCCCTCCTCACGCACCCGATAGGTCTCTGCCTTGGAGCAGATGTCTCCCTGCGGACGTCCGGTGCGCGGGTCGAAGGCGTACTGGTGCAGCGGGCAGATCGCGAAGCGGCCATCTTTCATAGGCCCTTCGACGATGCGCCCGCCTGCGTGGGGGCACTCTGTGGTGATCGCGTGAATCACCCCGTCCACCCTGCAGAGGAGGAACTGGGTGCCGCCAGCGAGCGGGTCGCCCACGTCAATGCGACGGGCGAAGCCCTCCTCGAGCTTTGAGGTCCCGCTCACGACCACCGGTTGCCCGCGGAAGAGGTCCAAGATCCGACTGAACATGGCCAGCGATGCTAGCATCCTCAGGCCATGAGACGCGCCGTCATCGTCAACCTCGTGGGCATGACCCCTGCCCTGCTCGAGCACGCCCCCAATCTCCGCGCCCTCGCGGAGTCTGGCGCGTGCGCTCCCATGACCGCCGTGCTGCCTGCGGTCACCTGTAGCGCTCAAGCGAGCCTGCTCACGGGCCTCTCACCCCAAGAGCACGGCGCAGTCGGCAACGGCTGGATGGACCCCGCCAGCCGAGAGGTCGCGCTCTGGCGGCAAGCGAACACCCTCGTGAGCGGTGAGAAGCTCTACGAGACAGTCAAGCGCCGCGAGCCGAGCGCCGTCACGGCGAAGCTCTTTTGGTGGTGGAACATGGGCGCGGGCGTCGACCTCTCGATCACGCCACGCCCCCACTACCCGGCTGACGGCCGCAAGATCGTCGACACCTACTCGAGCCCTACCTCCTATGGAGAGGACCTAGTCAGCGCCCTCGGCCCCTTCCCCTTCTTCGACTTCTGGGGGCCCCGCTCGGGTCTACCCTCGAGCCGATGGATAGCTGACGCCGCCATCAGGACGCTCGAAGAGCACTCACCAGCCCTCACCCTCGTCTACCTCCCCCACCTCGACTACGACCACCAGCGCTTCGGCCCAGACGACCCCCGCTCGATTCAGGCAGTCAGAGAGGCCGACGAGCTCGTCTCTGAAATCCACGCCGCAGCAGCGCAGCGTGATGCGGCGCTGATCGTCTGCAGCGAGTATGGGATCCGGCCCGTCTCGCGCGCGGTCGAGCTGAACCGCGTGCTTCGTCGCGCTGGCCTTTTAGAGGTGCGTCAGTCTCCTACGGGCGAGATGCTCGACGTCTTCGCATCCCGCGCGTTCGCCGTGGTTGACCACCAGCTCGCGCACATCTACTGCGACTCAGCGGCCTCCATCGAGGCCGCTCGAGAGGCGCTCACAGGCGTCCCCGGGGTCGCCTCTCTCTGCTCCGGTGAGGCCCGCGGAGAGCTCGGTCTCGACCACCCTCGCGCGGGTGACCTGATCGCGCTCTCTGAGCCCGACTCCTGGTTCTACTACCCCTACTGGCTCGAAGAGGCAGCAGCTCCCGACTTCGCGCCGACCGTCGACATACATCGCAAACCTGGTTATGACCCTTGCGAGCTCTTCACTGACCAGCGGCTCACGCTCCCCGCTCTGCGCGTGGCGCGGAGGCTCGCGCAAAAGAAGCTCGGCTTCCGCACCTTGATGGACGTCGTCTCTCAAGACCCGAGCCAAGTGCGCGGGAGCCACGGCCTCTTGCCTGAGTCACCTGAGCATGGCCCCATCTTCCTGTGCACCGAGCCCTTCTCTGCATGTGGAGGCGAGCCCGATGGCTCCGTCGAGTGGTCGAGCTTCCGTGATCGAGCGCTAGCTCTGATGCGACTATAGGCGATGCCTTAAACGTGCCCGTCCTTCCTCGCGAGGTCATCTATAGCCTTCGCGAGGACAAAGTCGTTATCTGTGAGGCCGTCGACAGCGTGGGTGTAGAGGACGAACTCCACCTTGTTCCAGCTCCTGATGTGGAAGTTCGGATGGTGAGCCTCCTCTTCCGCCAACATGCCGACGCGGTTGACCCATGCGAGCGCTGCGCGGAAATCCTTGAGCTCATAAGAGCGCGAGAGCTTCCCCTCTGAGAGAGACCAGCTCGGGATGAGAGCGTGGCGCTCTGCCGCCTGCTCAGACGTCAGCGCGGGGATTCCGCCCTCACAGGGCACGCACTTATTAGGGAGAGGATCCATGTACGAAGGGTACGTCTTCACAGCGCTATGCGCACGAGGACAAACAGACTCGCGCATCTCAGACGCACCCCACGACTCCATCCTCCAGCCACACCAACTCACGGAGATGACGCTCGCGTGGCCGACCACGAGGGCTGAGCCCTAAGGCCCCAAGAGCTGCGCGCGCTGTTCCCACAGCTGCGCGCCAGCCTCATCCCCTAATCGCC
This sequence comes from Planctomycetota bacterium, assembly GCA_022446815.1. Taxonomy (GTDB): domain Bacteria; phylum Planctomycetota; class UBA1135; order UBA1135; genus JAKVCE01. The sequence continues at coordinate 232,434 of JAKVCD010000018.1, read as the reverse complement.
GGCTGATCTGCGCTAACGCCCGCGCGAGCTCTGCGCGCGGGAGGATCGCATGGGCGGCCTCTAGGTCACCCTTGAGCCCCTGCACATCGCCGAGCGCGCTCTTCAGGAGTCCGCGGTTTCGCAGGGCTCCTTCGGCGAAGGGGTGCCGTTCTAAGAGCGCGTCGAGCTGAGCGACCCCCTCGGCAGCCCGGTTCATTCGGCCCAAGACCAGAGAGAGGTTCACCGCGCTCTCGCCTGAGTCAGGGTCCAAGAGCAGGGCGCGCATGTAGCTCTTGCGCGCCTCATCCAAGCGACCCGCGCCTTCCAAGAGCACGCCCCTCAGGTGGTGATAGGTGGGCAGCCTGCGGCTCTGCTCGCCAGGCTCAGCGTCGACCCGCTCAAGCGCTCGCCGCTCTCCGCCAGCGATCAAGGCCGCCATCATCTCGAGACCGGGGTCGACCTCGTGTGGCTCTAGCCAAGGCCACTGGAACCGAACAACGTCTCCGTCTTTGGCGTGCTTGACACGAATCCTTGGATAGCTCTCCGGCGCAGATGGAGCCCGCGCGATCTTGTGGTCGTGGATCTTTACTGCTGAGACGTCGAAGACCTCGACGAGCGGCATGTGACACTCCACGCAATCCTGAGCAGTCGGTGGCGTGCTCGGCCTAGAGCAGTCCTCATCGCCGCCCTCGTGGCATTGCATGCACGCAGCGCGCACGCGCACTCGCTCCATCTCATCGTCGAGTGAACGATGCGGGTCGTGACAAGTGGTGCACTCGAGCGGCTGACCGCTCCCCTCAAGAGCGCTCGTGAAGCAGACCGAGCTCAACATGCGCTCGACCTGGCTTACGAAGGCGACGTCCTCGTCCTCTTCGCGGGGGAGATAGACTGCCCACTCTCCAAGGAAGTCCGCTCCAGGATCGGACAAGGACCGAGCGCCTGTCAGCGATATGCGCGCGTCCCCTTGCAGGTGACAGCGCGCGCAGAGCGAGAGTCGCTCCGCGAGACCGAGCTCACCTAGGGAGATGGCGGGGTCTCCCCCCTCCCCCTCTGACTCCCGATAGGCCGCGTGCTCCTCGCCCCGGGCGTGACATGCAGCGCATGAGATGCCGTGTGGGATCCAGCTCGAGTTGTGCAGGTTGGCGGGATAATCGATCGGTGGCGGAGAGTCTGTGTGACAAGCGAGGCACTCATTCGTAATAGGCGTCGTGAAGCGCTTGCCCGGGACCATCTCATGTCCCGGAGCCAGCGCGGCGTGTCGCTCAACGTCTGCGTGCGCGCTCACGACCTCTAGCGGCGCGAACCACTCCATCCCGCCGACTTGAGCGACGTAGGAGCGGTCCAGCCTCCCCGCGCCGATCGCGTAGAGGAGCGGCAGCGAGCGCACGCCAGACTCCCCCCAACGCTCGATGATCCGTGGACCGCGAGCACCCTCTACGAGCTCATATGAGAGCCCCGTGTCTTGGTCGGGGACCCGCTCAAGTCCTGCGAGCTCTCCCTCACGGATGGGTTCGATCGCGCGCGCCATCCCTGTCCCTCGGTACTCGTCCACCAAGACCCCGTGACAGTCCACACACGAGGCGCCGAAGGCTACATCCTGTAAGACCGCTCCCCCAGCTCCTGAGAGGACCAGCGCTCCTGCGCAGAGAGCCAGCGACATTCGCTCAGAGCTCCTCTATCTCTTCACCCCAAGCCTGCTTGAGGACCTCACGGGCGTCCTCTAAAGCAGCAGCAGGGACCAAGAGGTCTGGCCTCGTAAAGGCCATGTGGACAGCGGCCCCAAGCTCCGCGACGTCCCTGTCTGGCCCGTGGAAGAGAGACGGGATCCCAGCCTCTTCGAGGAGGCCGCGCGCGAGCTCCCCCTTCACAGGGTCAGGCGCAGAGAGCAAGACGACGGGTCGGTTATCCATGTGCGACCTGATGATACTCCATCAACGCTGTGTGACTCGCTGACGTGCAGGTAGCAGCGATCGCGCTCAGCTGAAGATCCCCAGCCCTCTCTTCGCGAGGAGGAAGATGCCGAAGCCAAGGGGAGAGAGCAGGCCGCCCAGAGCCAACGCATACCCGACACAACCCCAGTAGCCGAGCGGCTGCTTCCCAGCAGCCTGCCTGCGCGGCTCGACCAAGAAGGCCAAGATGAAGAGCGCGATCGGCAGCGAGAGGAGCGCTGAGATCACGACTGTCCCGAAAGAGAAGCTAGCGAGCACCACGAGGTAGAAGATCTCAGATCCAACCACCTCATGGAAGATGCCTCATGGAAGACAGAGAGCGGGGGCGGCGCCTGAGCACCACCCCCGCGTCACGAGCATTGAGAGCGCTCAGGGTGTGAAGCTGATCTTCACGTTGTTGGTGAGGTTCCCACCCGAACCGCAGGGACCCGTGGTGTCCCTGTAGAAGGTCTGGAAGTACCAGGTGTCTCCTGAGTTGATGTAACCGGTCGGGGTGGAGAAGGAGAGGCTCCTCGCGACGATGCCAGCGCCGAAGACTGCCGCACCCCACTGACCCGAGTTCCTGAGCTGGAAGCGCCAGATGCGCGTGCCAGAGCCGCCGACGCAAAGGCGACCGTCGCGGAACGGGATGTTCCGAGTCGCACGACTGCCGAGGAGCATCGTGAAGCTCGTGAGGGGGAGCTGCGTCGCGGAGAGGGTCAGGTCGTCGCTAGCTACGCTAGTCGTACCGTGAGCCTTCAGCAGGGCGCCGCTCCCGGTGGAGTTTGCGCAGCCGGCGTTGGGGTCAGGGTTGCCGCAGATGGCGACAGCGTTAGCGCAGAAGCAGTCGGGCGAGCCGATCTCAGACGCCGTCATGACCATGGAGAAGGGAGAGGTCTCGGCACGAGGGGTCGTGCAGCCTATGTCCGCGGTCTGCGTCGCCGTGACGCGATCGCCCGGAGACAAAGTGACCGGGATGCTGAAGAATCCATAGCTCGAGGAGACCAAGACCTCCCCGAGGAACTCCATCCCTTCGTCGTCAGTGTCACGGAAGACCTGCACCGTGCAGAGGGGGCTCGAGACGGTCGTATAACCCTGGACGCTCACAGAGTTCGCTGCGGTGATGATCGGGGCAGGGATCATGCAGTTGCCTCCACCCGCTAGCTCGATCCCATCACCTGCGTTAGCCGTGATGCTGTTGCTGAGGATGTGGTTCCCGTCTGCAGGGTCAGCTGTCGAGGCGTTGTACACCAAGACGCCAGGGCCACTGTTCTCATGGATCGTGTTACCTGCAAGGCTGTTGCCGACGAGGTTGTCGAGGGCGCCAGAGTCAAACCACAGCCCGCCTCTCCCGTTGCCGAGGCCGGACATGCCGACAGTGTTGCCGTAGAACTCGTTCTCAAGGGCTGCGAAGCCAGCGGCGGGTCCTCGGACCTCGACCCCCCAGCGTGTGTTCGCGCAGATGTAGTTTCCGTCGCCCGGGTTCACTCCACCGACGAGGTTCTTGGAGCTGTAGATGAGCATCCCGCTCCCGCCGTTCGGGATCGCGTTAGCGAGCGAAGAGTCCAGGCCGATGATGTTCCCTTGGAAGTGGTTCTCATCTGAGCCCAAGCCGACTACGGCGACACCGTTGTCTGCGTTGCCGCTCACGACGTTCTCCCTGAAGTCGTTCGAGCTCGCGACAGAGCCCAAGAAGATCCCGTTCCTCGCGTTGGGCATCGCTGCGCTCGCGCTCTGATCCGTGCCGATCAAGTTAGACTCGATCAAGTTGTCGACGGGGTCGTTCCCCATCAGCGCGACGCCGTCCTCTCCGTTGCTGGAGATGTGGTTACCGATGACACGGTTGTCGGAGGTCCCGTCCATGAGGGCGACGCCGGACCTGCCGTTCCCAAGCGCTGCTGCGTTAGCGTCCGGACCGATCCGGTTCTCGTTCACCTTGTTGTCGAAGGCAGCGCTAGACCTGATCACGACACCAAACTGCTGGTTGCCTGAGACCACGCCAGCCTCGATCGCGTTCAAGGAGCCAGCGTTGATCTCAACTCCGTTGACGTTGCCCAGCATGGCTGTGCCAGAGGCGTCTACGCCGATGAGGCAGGTCCAGAAGGTGTTCTGGCTCGCACCACCTGTGATCGTGACGCCGTTCATGCTGTTGTCTGAGATGACGCACGCGCTGAACAGGTTCTCGATGACTCCCGGGCCATCAAGCACGACGCCTGAGAGCGCGTTACCTGCAGGCGCGAGCCCGCTCGGGTCTAGACCGATGAGACAGTGGTGGAACTCGTTTCGAATGACTGAGCTCCCTGTACCGCCTGTGTCCTCGAGGAGGACGCCGTTCCTGCCATTGTCGGATGAGATGACCGCGCCGGAGGGGGTTCCATCACCGAAGAAGTTCTCGCTCGCGCCGTGGCGGAGATAGATCCCCTCGTACAAGTTGTGATGAACCTGGACCTGCACGAACTTGTTGCGGACCGTCCCGGGGTCTGAGAGCGCGACCCCGAGGCCGCCGCTATAGATCTCGACGACGTCGCAAGGGTCTGGTCCACCGATGCGGTTGTCGTGGGCGCCAGCAGTGAGCCCGATCGCAGGGTTAAAGCCCTCCATCCTCAAGCCCCTGATGTGACAACCCGTCACGGCAGAGAGCTCGATACCGGGAAAGAGCCCTAGGGCGTTCACAGTCACATCCGGGTAGCAGGCCTCGATGGTGAGGTTGTCGACACCGACAATGATCGGGGAGCCGAGGTTGACTGTCATGGGGCCAGCGAAGGTGATCACGTCGCCGGGGGCCGCCACCGAGACTATCTGTCGCAAGCTCCCAGGGGCACCGTCCACAGGGGTTGTGACTAAGTGCACGCTGGGGGCGCTGCGACTGGGCTCTGCCGCTAAGTTTGCATCGGCCGTCATGGCCAAGATTGAGAGCGCGCCCATGAGGGGCACGAATCGGGAGATCTTCATTTCGTTTCCTGTTGGATGAGGGCGTTCTTTCGTGGGTACAGAGTCGCGCTCTAGATGAGGCGTCTCCTTCGACCTCGAGTTGCGCGCGCAGCCCATCCAGACGACAGGAAAGAGAGAATTTTGTCCGCGTCTCCCTCCCAGGGTTCAGGAGGTGAGGGGTCCCGTATGCGGAGCCACAGGGCGCCGCTTGAGACGGCCCTAAGCCACATTTGAAGGCGCAGGCCTGGTCTCGGCGGCCAAGCAGAGGGGGCCTGTGCTGCCAAACAGGCCCTCCTCCAGAGCCCGCGAGAGCGGACTTGAGAGATGGTCGGGGCGAGAGGATTCGAACCTCCGACCTCTGCAACCCCATTGCAGCGCGCTAGCCAGGCTGCGCCACGCCCCGACCGAAGGGGCCATGTTCTATCCGGGCAGCGCCACGACGTCAATCCGCCCTGTCCCAACAAGCTGTCTTAGGCGACAATCTCTTCGTGGTGAAGCCCGGTAGAGAGCGTCTGAGCGGGGGTCCGAGGGTGCGCAGGCGCCACAGGACCTGGATCCGGTCCATGATCTTCGCCAGCGCCGGCTGGGCCGTCTTCTGGGGCTCGGCGATCTGGGCGCGGCTCAGCGAGGACTGGGCGCCCTCACCCGAGCTGGCCTACTGGATCTCCACCCCCCTCGCGCTGGTGGGCTTCGCTATGGCGATCTTCACGATCCGTAGCAGGCGCAGCTGGCTGATCTTCGTCAGCGTCCCGCTCTTCGCGAACGGCTTCCTCGTCGTCTTGCCTTGGCTCCTCCCCGGAGCCGGCGGCCTCCACGGAGGCTCCTCCTAACTAGAGCAGCGGTGCTTTGAGGATCATCCAGACGCCAGTGATCGCCGTGATGACCGTGAGGCCCAAGACCGAGTAAGCGATCCTACCGTGGGTCTTTCGCCGCCCGGCCTTCTTGAGCGTCGCTACGCCAGAGACGATCACGACGAGATACGCGACAGAGGTGACCTGGGCGAGGAGGAGGTGGAATGGATAGATCCAACCCGCAGCCTCCAACTCATATAGCTTCCCCAGCTCCCCAGCGAAGTGAATGGTGGTCGCCAAGAACAGCACTGCGCCGCTGACCCAGGTGAGGTGGGCCCGCCGCTTAGCGGCGCGGCCGGTCATGACCGCACCGCCCAAGCAGATGAGAGTCGCTGCGAGCGTCGTTATGAATCCTGTCGTCTCGTTCATGTCGTGTCCCCTAAGAGATCACCCATCTCACTGACCGGTGCGCGGCTCATCAAGTCCTGCACGGCGTCTCGGGCGTCCTTTCCCTCGAAGAGAATGTCATGCACCTCTCTCGCGATCGGCAGCTCCTCATCACCGAGCTCTGCCTCCGGGCCGAAGAGCGCCTTCGTAGTCCAGACCCCCTCCGCCACCATCTCCATGCGCTGGAGGATCTCTTCGAGCGTTTCACCACGACCTATAGCCTCTCCCACGCTGCGATTCCTGGAGTGCTCTGAGCAGCAGGTCGTCACGAGGTCGCCGAAGCCCGCGAGCCCGAAGAAGGTCTCAGGGGATCCGCCGCGGCTACGCCCGAAGCGAGCCATCTCCACCATGCCTCTGCTGATGAGCGCCGCCTTGGCGTTGTCTCCGAGCCCGAGGCCATCACAGATCCCAGCTGCGAGGGCGATCACGTTCTTGAGCGCCCCTGCGAGCTCTGCCCCAACAGGGTCACCTGAGGTGTAGACCCGGAGGGAGTCCCCGCTGAAGGTCGCTTGTACGCGCGCAGCCAATGCCGCGTCGTGACTCGCTGCGATGACGGAGGCCGGCAAGCCGCGCGCGACCTCTTCCGCGTGACTAGGGCCCGTCAGGACACAGTAGCCGCGCTCACCGAGGACGCTCTGGAGGATCTCCAAGGGATGCTGAAAGGTCTCAATCTCTACACCCTTCGTCGCGGTGACGATGGGCAGAGTCCCGGAGAGCGCGTCTTCAAAGCGCTCCGCGACAGACCGCAGGTGCTGAGTGGGGACGACGCTCACTGCGAGCTCTGCACCATCCGCAGCGGAGGAGGGGTCCGCGCTGAAGGTCATGCTCTCGGGCAGACTCACTCCCGGGAGGAAGCGCTTGTTCTCAAGGTGCTCTGCGAGCTCCTCTGCTTGCTCTGGGAACGCGCTCCACAGGGTGACCTCTCTGCTATGCCGGGCGAGGACGAGCGCGAGGGCTGTCCCCCATCCGCCATCGCCGATCACCAAGACCTTCTTATAGGCTTCGCTCATCTCACTCTTCTCCCTGGGCAGGTCGCCCGCGGAGGCCCAGTCTCGTCCTTGCCTCCTCTCCCTGCAACAGCCGCTCGATGTTCGGTCGGTGTCGGACCCAGATCAGGAGGCACATGAGCAGCGCAGAGACTGCGAACCAAGCGCCGCCCTCAACGTCACTCCAGCGAAGCCAGGCCGTGACAGGAAAGGAGGCGCTCATCGCGAGGGAGCCAACACTCACGTGGCTCGTGAAGAACACCGCAAGGATCCAGACGGCCCCCCCCCAGAGGGCGACGGCTGGATCCACTGCAGAGAGCGCCCCGAGCGCGGTCGCGACCGCCTTTCCGCCTTGGAAGCCGATCCAGATGGGCCAGACGTGCCCTGCCGCGGCCGCGACGCCCGCTATGGACGCCACAGGCAGCGCACTTGGACCTCCAGCCTGGAGCAGGTACCAAGGAATGATGAGGCCCTTCCCGAAGTCCAGGCCAAAGGCCAAGAGGCCTAAGGGCTTCCCCAGCGCCCGCATCGCGTTCGTCGCGCCAATATTGCCGCTGCCGACGGAGCGGAGGTCGACGCCGCGCGCCTTGGCGAGGAGGATGCCAAAGGGCACTGCGCCCAGGAGGTAGGCCCCGAGAACCCAGGCTGAGTCAGAGAGGTTCCACATCTCGCCTATGAGGGTATCCTCCGCAGGCCCCCGAGGCTCTCTCGGAGCGGAGATCACTGAACTTTGAAAGCGATCGGCGCAGACACAGGCGGGACCTTCACGGACCTCGTCCTCCTCGACGGAGACGAGGTACGGACGCTGAAGGTGCACTCCACGCCCCAGGACCCCTCTGAGGCCGTGGAGAGCGGCCTCAAGGCTCTGTCAGGGAGTGGTGGTTTGGAGCTCATCCACGGCTCCACCGTCGGGCTCAACGCCATGCTGACTGGAGAGGTCGCCCCCACGGCCCTCGTAACGAATGAAGGCTTCCGGGACTTGATCGAGGTCGGGAGACAGGAGCGGCCTGAGCTCTACGCCCTCCACCCCGAGAAGCCCGCCCCCCTCGTCGAGCGCCGGCGCCGCTTCGAAGTCTCGCAGCGCGCATTTCCGAGTCCAGGCGGTGGCCTACAGATCGAGGTCAAGCCGACGAAGGCAGAGCTCGATCGCCTCGTGCAGCGAGTGCGCAGGTCTGGAGCCAAGTCCGTCGCAGTCTGTCTCTTGCACTCCTACGCAGACCCTGAGATGGAGGAGCAGATCGCGGAGCACCTCGAAGCTGCCGGTCTCAGCGTCACCTGCTCCGCGAAGCTCCTCGCCGAGTATCGCGAGTATGAGCGCTTCTCTACCGCCGCAGCCAACGCGAGCCTTGTCCCTATCGTGCGCGCCTACCTCGAGCGCCTCGCAGAGCGCGTCGGCGAGCGCGAGCTCTCCATGCTCCAATCGAGCGGCGGGAGCTTCCCTGCTGCGCAGGCCGCGCGCGAGCCGGCGCGGGTCCTCTTCAGCGGACCCGCAGGTGGCGTCGTGGGAGCCGCGCGGGCCGCTGCGGAGGCCGGGCACGCTGACGTGGTCACCCTGGACATGGGCGGAACGAGCACAGACGTCGCCTTCCATTCGAGCGGTGCAGGCCTCGAAGAGGCGGTGAACGATGTGCAGGTCGCTGGTCACCCTATCGGGGTCCCAGCCCTCGACATCCACACCATCGGCTGTGGCGGCGGCTCGATCGTCTCCGTCGACACTGGCGGTGTCTTGAGGGTCGGCCCCAAGAGCGCCGGGGCCAGCCCCGGCCCAGTCTGCTATGGAACAGGGACCGAGCTCACGGTCACCGATGCCCACGTGATGCTCGGACACATCTCTACGAGCGCCTTCCTCGGTGGAGCCCTTGAGCTAGACGTAGAGGCCGTGAAGCGCGGCTTCAGCACCTTGGGCGAAGCGCTAGGTGTCTCACCCCGCGCGGCCGCGGAGGGCGTCTTGTCTGTCGCTCGCGCTGCGATGAGGCGCGCGCTCGGGGTCATGACGATGCAGCGAGGTCGTGACCCACAGCGCCTCCCGCTCGTCGCATTTGGCGGGGCTGGCGGGCTGCACGCAGCAGCCCTAGCAGGCAGCTTGAACCAGCCCGGCGCCCTGATCCCCAGGCACCCCGGCGCGCTGAGCGCTTGGGGTATGGCGCACGCTGACGCCGTGCAAGATCGCTCTCAGACAGTCCTTGGCGACCTCAGGGCCTGGCCTCGAGAGAGGCGCGCAGCAGCGTTGCAGGAGCTCGCTGCTGAAGCCACAGAGCTCCTCAGAGCCTCTGGACACCCACGCTCAAAGATCCGCACAGAGCTCCGCCTCGACCTGCGCTATCGGGGGCAGTCTTATGACCTCGCGCTCGGTGAGGGCCGTCGCGACGACGCTGCGGCGCGCTTCCACCGCGCCCATGAGGAGCGCTACGGCTGGGCCTTGGAGGACGGACAGATTGAGCTCGTCCATCTCCGCGCGCGAGCTCTCGTCCGCCGCCCTATGCCGAGGGCGGGAGAGGTTCGCTCTAAGCGCCTCCCTGAGGGCGCGGTCCTCGGGACGCGGCGGGCTGGATTCGACGGTCTGGTCAGCGCACGCAGGGTTCAGCGGGAGGTCCTCTCTGAGGGTGTGAGCTTCCAAGGCCCCGCGATCATCGAGGAGTACTCGGGGACTACCCTGCTCCCGCCGGGCTGGACAGCCCAAGTCACCAGGGGCCTTCACCTCTGGTTGAGCAAGAGATGAGGATCTGAGGGCTCCCAGAGTTGCCCAGCATGGGCTAGAATTCATGGTCAGTGGCGAGCCCAGTGGGCCCGTCGGGAACCAAAACTATTCGGAGTGAAAAAACCAATGGCCTACGTCATCGCCGAACCTTGCGTCAACACAAAGGACACCGCCTGCGTCGAAGTCTGCCCCGTGGACTGCATCCACCCGACCAAAGACGACGCAGACTTTGAGAAAGAGACGATGCTCTACATCGACCCTGATGAGTGCATCGACTGTGGAGCCTGCGCACCTGAGTGCCCCGTCGATGCGATCTTCGACGAGAACGAGCTCCCTGAGCAGTGGGCTGAGTACACGGCTAAGAACGCCGAGTGGTTTGCCAACCGCGCCTAAGACTCAACCACAGCTAATTCAGAACAGCGGCCCGCTCTCTGAGCGGGCCGTCTTCGTATTCAAGGCGCAGTCTCAGGAGAGGCGGAAGGTGAAGGGCTTTGAGACTGTGATCGTGTCCTCCCCAGGCTCAAAGCGATAGCGCCGCGCAGCTTGAATCGCCGCGCGATCTAGAGAGCCATGACCGCTGCTCTCAACCAGCACGACCTCTATGACTCCGCCGTCGGGTCCGACGATCATGCTGATGAGGACCGTTCCCTCTAGGCGACGCAGCGCTGCGCTCTCTGGATAGATCACCGCAGGGCTCTCTAAGAGCTGTCGCAGAGGCTCTCGCTCTCCGACCGGCTCCTCTTTGGCCTCCTCCACTTGAACGGACTCTTCCTCGGGCAAGCCTTCAAAGGCCTCGAGCTCGAGCGCTTCGAAGGGATCTTCCTCCAAGAGCGGATCCCGGGCCGTGGGCCTCATGGGCTGGGCCGGATCGAAGACGGGGAGCTCCTCCACCAGATCGACGAGGTTTGAGACCGGAGGCAGCTCTGTCAGCAGCTCTCGCTCGCTCTCTTCCTCCAAGGTCATCTGGTTCGGGAGGGAAGCGATCCTGACCTCGAGGGGGGTGCTCGCTGTGCCCACAGGCGAGCTCCACTCAAGCTCAGCGACGAGCACCACCGCCGCCATCGCGAGCGCGTGCAGACCCAAGGAGTACGTGAAGGCCACAGGGAGCCCAGAGGCCTCCCTTCTCCGGCGACTCCGTAGCGGGATGGACCTATTGGTGATGTGCTTGAGATCTCTCACGAGGAGTGTGGGGGCTGCGCCCACATAGATTCTCCCCTCTTAGACCGCGGAGTGGTGGAAGAGGCCTAGAAATGCCCCCGTACACCGAATACGAGCCCAAATCCGGGTGAGTCGAAGCCCGATGCATGGACCCGGTAACGCTCATCCAAGAGGTTGTGCAGGCCGATATTCCAGTCAAAGGACTCGTTCATGCGCCCGCCTAAATCGAGGTTCAGGGTCGCCCAATTGTCGGTGCCGTCAGGGTCGATGCGTGGGTCGCTCACATCCTCCGGGTGGAGGCGGTCCTGCTCCTGCGCAAAGACCAGGGAGAGCTCGCTCCACCGGAGCTTCGCGTCCACGGAGGGCGCGTCATAGCGCAGTGAGGCGCGGCCGAAGAGCGGCGGGATACGCCGGGCATGGACTCCATCCAAGCTGGCCTCGTTCTCGTCGTGCTGGCGCCCTCGCACGTAGGCCGCCTGCACACCGAGAGAGTAAGGCCCCTCCCCTAAGTAGCGACGAGCGGAGTACTCCAAGCCTGTCAGCGAGAGCTCCCCTGAGTTGATGCGCAAATACGCCTCATCTCCTGTCGTCGCAGGGTCACCTTCATCTGTGAGGATCCGACCAATGTAGCCGTCGATCTCGGTCGCGAAGGCCGCGAGGGAGGCGTCGTAACGCTCACGTGACCACTCAAGCACGAGCTCTGCGGTGACGCTCTCCTCTGGCTGGAGGTCTGGGTTGTGGACCTCTGTCCCTCCGGCCCAGTCACCGTCTTGAGCGAGGTCATCCAGATTGGGAGCGCGGAAGCCTTGGGAGAGGACGCCGATAAGGCGCGTCCCTTCGCCCAGCTCGCGGGCAGCCTCTGCGCTAGCGACGAAGGAGTCAAAGTCGCCCTCGACGTAAGCTCCGCCATCAAACTCATTGAAGGCGAAGTCATAGCGGGAGTACCGCGCCCCGAGGGTGACGTCCCAAGCTCCTAGGTCTCGGAGCTCATCTTGGATGAACACCCCGGAGGAAGAGTACTCAGCGCCAGGGGCGAAGGTTCCATCCCTGAGCGTGCTAACCCCCGTCGTGGTGTCGGTGTCAACGCGGAGAGAGTCGACGCGATCTGCGAAGTGATCAAAGCCAAAGGTGAGCTCATGTCCCCCACCAGATGTGAGCTTCCAGTCAGCGCCGACTCCTAGGGAGCGGACGTCGTCCTGCTCGAAGGTCGCTGTGTCACTGCCCGTCTTCTGCTTGTCGCGCTCCTCGACGTATGTGTGAAGCGAGAGACGGAGCTGAAACACATCAGCGAGGCCTCCGGCGCTCTCGTCGGTGTAAGAAAGGAGGTAACCGCTGCGGTCCTGCAGGCTGTAGCGATAGTCCGCGTTCTTGGGCTGGAGCTGCCCGAAGCCAGCGTAGAGCTTGTCAGTTCTAGGTACGTCGAAGTCACGGTGCCTGCGAGCTACCACGCGAAGGCTGACGTCTTCATCCAGAGCTGTCACCAAGCTGGCGAAGCGGCCCTCTGACTCATAGCCAGTGAAGGGCTGCTCCTCCCCTCCCCCGATCGTCAGATCTCCCCAATCCGACCTGGTGCCACCTAGTATCCAGCCGAAGCCTGCTGCGCTCCCAGAGTAAACAGCGTCAGCGCGCAGCCCAGAGCTCGCGGTGACAGCCGTCAGGCCCAGCTCCGCGCCAGCGGAATCTCCTTCACTCACGGGAGGTCGCTTGGTCCAGATCGAGACCACTCCGCCGATAGCATCTGAGCCATAGATGACAGAGTTCGCTCCTCGGATCAGATCGACGCGCTCTACGAAGGCGGGATCGATCATGTTCAGGCTCTGGTTTGGCCCGTAGCGCGTGGTCGAATCATTGAGTCGAACGCCGTCTACGACGACGAGGATTTGATTGCCCAAGAGGCCTCGAATCACCGGCGCGCCGCCGCCGAGGCTCGTCTCCTGGACCCAGACACCTGCGGCCTTGGCGATCGCGCGAGGGAGGGAGCGCTCGCCAGTTTCACGCAGCTCTTCACCGCTCAGATGCTGGACCTTCGCGACGGTAGCTGTGACAGAGTCGTTCGCGCGTGGAGCGATGATGACGCTCTCTGGGAGGACGATGTCCTGCGCTAAAGCGAGGAGCAGTACGCTCAACATATGGGGAGTTCTCCTTCAGAGGTGGGGATCGTGGACGCATCGCACAACGAATCCGAAGGCGACGAGTTCACTGAATCAACATCCAAAAAAAAAACGCGCTCGCAGCCCTCTTGAGAGGCCCGGAAACGCGCATTGTGGAGCGGCTGAAGGGATTTGAACCCTCGACATCAACCTTGGCAAGGTTGCGCTCTACCACTGAGCTACAGCCGCGTTCACCTAGAGCGGCGCGATGCGCCTCTCTCGTGGGTGGAAAAGAGTACCTCCGGCTCCACAGAAGGCAAGTGGCAGCCCGAAAGAGCCGTCAAAAGGCCCCCTGAGACGGGAAGAGGGAGCCTATCCAAGCGCTGGAGACCTTGGCAGCCTCGCTGAGCTGGATCCCCTTCGCCAGGGAGGCTGCGACGGCTGTAGCGTGCCTACAGCCCGTCCCTCGCAGGCTACCGCTTCGCCGCTCTAGGCGAAGCCACACAGGCTCTTTGCCTGGCTCACAGACAAGCTCAGCGAGCTCTCCTTCGGCGTGTCCCCCCTTGATCAGCACGCCCCCCGCTCCACGCTCGATCAGCTCCTCTGCTGCCTCGACTCGAGCCTCCGGGCTCTCCATGAGGAGCTTCAGCGGGCGCTCGGTCAGCTCTGCTGCCTCCAAAATATTAGGGGTCAAGACACAGCCCCTAGGGAGCAGCTCTTCCCGCAGCGCCAAGACGCCCAGCGCATCTAGGAAGCGCCCCCCTAAGCTCGGGGCGAGCACCGGGTCTACGACGACCGGGACACGCTCCTCGATCTCTTCCAACAGCCTAGCGGCCGCCTCGATGTGCTCCGCCCCAGGCAGGAGTCCGAACTTGACCGCCTCGATGCCCTCCTCGAGAGCGCGCGACGCCTCCTCCACCCACTCTCGTGGAGACCTCGCGCCTAGCTCCACAAGTCCCTCACTCCCCTGCCGTGTCTCTGCTGTGACCACGACGTGAGCGCTCACGCCCGCCCACTTAGCCGCCTCGAGGTCGGCCACGACACCCGCTCCACCGCTGGAGTCTCTCCCTGCGATGATCAGGAGTCGCGCCGGCTCAGATGAGGTCGCGCTCTTCGGGTCCGTCCTCACCATGCTCGTCCTTACCGATGACGGCGAGCGCGAGGACGTTGAGCCGCTCCTCGACCTCTTCGATCGCTCCCTCACGAGCGGCCTCCACGGGGATCCGGCCGCCAGCGATGTGGCCGTGTCCCCCAAAGGTCCCTTCACCACCCATGACCCGCTGCAGCAAGGGATAGGCGTTCCCGAAGGCCTGATCCGTTCGGAGCGAGATCACGTACTCTCCCTCTTCCTCGACGAAACCTCCGACGACGACCCAGCTCGCCCCGCGCATCCGCAAGAAGAAGTCCGCCATCTCCGCGACGAACTCTGGATGGCTGACCTCTCCTAGTAAGCACAGCACGAGGGGGCCGTGCTGACAGGCTAGGTCGAGCGCGCGGTGCAGCTCAGCGTAGTACTTCCGCGGCAGCGGTGGGTTGTGGATCGAGGGCAGCACCTCACGTCGCGCGCGTCGGAAGGTCTCGTAGTAGGCCTCCTCATCGAGCGCAGAGACGTTGCGTGAGAGGTCCTTCGTGTCATAGCGCACGCCGCAAAAGAGCGCGGTCGCCACGACAGGCTCAAGCTCCAAGCCGCTCTCACGGATGTAGTCCCAGACGATCGAGGAGGTCGCGCCGACGCCGAGTCGCACGTCGTGGTGTGGGACCGTCTCGGGCCCGACGCCATCCTCAGGGGTGACGTGATGGTCTAAGACACCTAAGAGCGGGATCTCGTCAGGGATGACCGTGTGTCCGAAGCCAGGCTGTGTGTCTACGAGGAGGCTCCCGAAGTACTCCAGTGGGCGGACCTCGTCGTACTCGCCAAACTCTAGGTCGAGGGTCCGCACCAGCGCGAGATTCTCCGCTCGGTGGATGCGACCCACTGTGACGATGTCTGCTTGGATCCCGAGGGAGCGATCTAATAGGAAGCGCATCCCCTCCAACGCTCCGATAGCGTCAGGGTCAGGTCCACGATGTGTCAGGACGAGCAAGCGCTCTCCCCTCGCACCCCTCGCGGCGGTCTTGAGGACCTCCTGCAGGTGAGCGAGGGCGGAGCCCAAGAACGCCGGATCTTGGGTGCTGGCTTGTGGATCTAGCTGAGACATGCCTGAGCGTCGACAGATCCTAGGCCCTCACACGCGCTGCGCGAAGGTGTGGAAGCCCTTATGAGGCGAAGAGTCCCACCTAGGGGCCCAGGGGGCGCCACAGGGCGCTCCTCCTCAGACTCCGAGGCTCTCGAGAGTCTGCACGGCCGCGAGGATCTCGGCGCGGGGATGCCGTGAGTTCACCTCAAGAACTCGCTCCGCCTCTTTGGGGATGTACTCAGCGAGCAGCTTGAAGTCGACCCCTCCCTTCCCCACAGGCATCTCGCAGAAGACGCCGTCCGAGTCATGGATATGCGCCCCCACCATGTTCGAACCGAAGGCGTCGAGCCAGTCGCCCTGCGACGGGAGGCCCGCGCGCTCTCGCATGTAGATCCGGCCTGTGTCGTGCCAGTAGCGGAGCCCTTGCCCGCCGAGGTCTTCGAGCATCCAACCGATGGTCTCGTGGCCAAAGATGTCGTTGTAGTGCATCCCTGCCTCAACAGCGATCGTGACGCCGGGGAACTCGGTGATGAGCTTGTGAATACCTCGACAGAAGTGATCTATCTGACTCTGGCTCTTCCGAGCGACCTTGCTTACGTGCGCCTGCACATCCTTGATCACCTCTTCCTCCGGCCCCTCTTCGACGAGGCGCGCATGGAGGGTGTCCGCCGCGAGGGTCAGCTTCTCATCCTCGAGCTGACAGCCGCGCAAGATCACGACGGGGCACTCATATTGCGCGGCGATGCGAATGTGGCGCCTGCAAGAGAGCAGCGCCTGAGCGCGCTCGTCTCGGTCGAGGCTGCCAAGGCGTGTGCCTGTCATCGCAGAGGAGCGTGAGTCGAGGCACCCCACCACCATCGAGCGGACCTCGATGCCAGTCTCTCGCCGCGAGTCATGGAAACCATTCAAGGGGACCGGCTCCTCAGCTAACCCAAGCTCCATACGACGAAAGCCCATCGCGACCGTTGCGAAGGCTTGATCTTCGATCGTCTGGAGACGGTCGCCGTAACACGACGTCGACAGCGAGTACTCGTTGGGGATTCCGGGTTGGGTCAAGGCTCAGGCTCTAGGTTGTGCGGAGCGCCCCACCTCGTTCCACCGCGTCCAATCCCTCAGAGCCGAATTGGCACGAGGAACGAACGGTGGGAGGTTGAGACTCCTAAGGCGCGGAAGTCTATCCCGCCCCTAGGGCCTGTGCTGACTTAGCCGCGAAGGAGTTCTCTTTTTTGCAGCTCCTTCAAAAAAGCGGCCATTAAGGGGTCTTAAAGGCCGCCTGCTAGCCCTATTCCGGCTCAGAGAGAGCGGATGTGGATGTTCCGATACCAGACGGGGTTGCCGTGATCCTGGAGGGCGATGTGCCCACGCTTGTTCATACCGAAGCCAGGCCACTCCTTGAACTTGGAGGCCGCGACGCGGGCGTTCCAATCTTCGCTCCAGAGCTCATAGCTGCACTGCTGCACGCCGTTAAGCCAGTACTCAACGTGCGGTCCGTCTACGACCATGCGCACCTCATTCCACTCGCCCACCGGGCGAGTGTTGTCCTCGCTGGGCGCGTGGAGCGCATAGTCAGCGCCTGCGGAGTGCATGAGGTCGCCACCCGCGACAACGTTGTCGAGGACCTGCATCTCAGGGCCAGTGAAGTAGGTCGGACCATCTCCCTCAGACACGCGGTACATGACCCCGCTGTTGCCCTTAGGGGAGATCTTCCACTCCATGGTGAGCTCGAAGTCGCCGTACTGCTCTCGAGTGATCAGGTCCCCCGCCCCACCACCGGTGAGGTGGATCGTGTGCTCGTCTTCGTTGACCCACTGCTCGGGCACAGCGTCCTTCTTGTAGCCCCTCCAGTTGTCTAGGGAGCTGATGTTGTTAGCGGTGCTCATCTGACAGGAGGTGATGAGCAGGGGGAGCAGGAAGAGCAGACGATACATGGAAATCTCCTTGAGGGACCTTTGAGTCCACTCATCTTCCAGAGGTTCTCCGCCACCGTCAAGCTGCGCCCACTGAGGACGACACAGACAGGGTCTGAGTACGCCGTCACCCCTCTTCAGGCAGCCTCTGCAGCGAGCGCAGGGACGCGCTCACGGAGCGCCTGCCAGTCCTGCTCTGCGAGTCCGGCTCTGATGAGCTGCGCGAGCAACCCAAGCACCTCCGGAGGCACTCCAGCGACCATGTTTTGCGCCACAGCCACGCGGTCTGCCGCGTCGATGTGCGTGAACCACCAGGGCAGCATCTCCTGCATGAACTCAGGCGCGCAGTGCTCCATGATCTGGCCGTCGAGGGCCCAGATCTCCGCCGCCTCGAAGTGCTCCATCATGGCTGGCATGACGAGCTCCTCCTCCTCAGCGAGGTGAGCCAGCAAGAGCTCTTGGAGCGCTCTCAAGCGCCCTTCGAGGTCCTCACCTGAGCTGTCCGCGAGCAGGGAGTCAACGAGGGCTTCGATCTCCTGGTGCGGGTCCGTCGTCATCTGGGTGGAGCCCGGCGCGCGCTCCTCGAGCGCTGGGAAGAAGAGGACATCTTCTAGCTCAGTGTGCTTCGCGAGGATGCGCGCGAAGCGCGGGAAGTCGCTCCTGAAGAGCTCCCTCCCACCATCGATGATCCGCGTTAAGTCTCGGCGCAGGGCGCGGTGTACGTAGACGAAGTTGTCTGCGACGGCGGCGTACTTCTCAGGGTCGTGCATGAGGTCCCTCAGCGATAGCGATGACAGCGCTTAGAGGCTGGCCATCAAGCCCGGCTTGTCCCAGTAGGAGCGGACGTTCTGGATCAGACCTTCGGGACTGATCTCAAAGACGCTCACACCGTCAAACTTAACCTCGGTCTCCTTCCTGCGGAGCTTGGCCTCGCCCTTCCACCTCACAGCGGCCTCGTTGCCTGAGACGAAGATGTCGTCCTCGGTGAGGGACATCTTGTCGAAGATCTTCGAGAGCGCTCGGAAGTAGTTCGTCGACTTGTCGCGGACGCGCATCGGAGGTGTCCCCACAGGGTCCCAGCTCAAGGCGTCCTCAGTGAAGAGGTCCAAGAGCTCGTCCACCTCCATCAGGCGCAGGGAGGAGAAGTACTGTCCGACCACCTCCGCGATCTCCTCGTTGCTGAGGCGCTTGGGTGCCTCAGACTTCGGCCCCTCAGGGGGCGCATCACCGAGGTATTCGTCTCGCAGGCGCGCGATTTCCTCGTCGTCTACCGGAGGGGCGACATGCGAGGGCGCGTGCTCCTCGACGTACTCACGGATGTGCTGCGGGAGCTCCTCGTAAGAGTCGACGCGCGCGGCGGTGGTCTGCATGAAGCCGTCGCCCATGCCAGCGAAGGCAGGCAGGGTCCCGTAGCGGTTCATCGTCATGACGTCCGGCGAGGTCGACCCGTTGTAGGCCTCGTTAAACCACACCTTGCCGATGGGCGTCTCGACCTCTCCGTAGAGGGTCCAGTAAAAGAGCGTCGTGTCGCCGGAGCGGTGCGCGTAGACCTTGTCATTGCTCACCTTGGCGAGGCCGTAGTGTCCGTTCTGGTGAGGACCGCTGAGGCCCTCCGTGTGGATCACAAGGCGACGGTCCTTCCGCTCAAAGCGCGCGATGATGTACGGGTACTCCCGGACAATGTGGCTGCCGTCGGCCTCCTTGAGGATCTCGCCTGTCTCCGGATCTCGGTAGAGCACGAGGGTGCGACAGATGGCCTCCGCCTTATCGCCCTCCATCTTCACCAAGCGGTTGCTCACGAGCGCCTCGACGTCAGCGATGATCTCTCCGCCGGGCTGGCGGTAGAGCTTGCCGACGCTGTGGTAATAGATCGGCGCTCCATCGCCCACGTCGAAGGAGATGAACTCCTTAAAGGTCTCAGCGTCAAAGCCGTGGTCGGCGTCGGTCGCGGCGGTCTCACCGCCAAGGGTCACGATGTCCATGGTCATACTCTCCAGTGGGGGTGTCTTAGGCGCGCAAGCGGCTGTTGAAGTCGATCGGGAGGAAGCTCGCGAGGGTGCGAATCCAGCTGCCCTCGAGCTCTTCGAAGAGGCGCTGATTGAGCGCGAAGACCTTCTTCGCCTCATCGATCACCTCCATCGCGCGGACGTCGCTGAGCGGCAGCTCATCGAGGCGCCTGCGGTACTCGTTCTTGAAGGCCTTCCCATCTTCAACCTCGTCGAAGTCGAAGAAGCGCAGACCATCTCGGCCCTCCAGGTCTAGCGAGCGGCGCGCGATCTTGGAGACCGCCTGACCGCCGGAGAGGTCCCCGAGGTAGCGCGTGTAGCTGTGGGCGACGAGGAGGCCAGGGTCGTTGTCGCCCAGCCAGTGGATTCGCTCCACATACTCCTCACGGGCGGGCGTGCTCCGGATCTGGCTCTCCCAGTCCTCTCCATAGAGGAAGCGGAGGTCGTCCTCGAGCACCTCAGTTCGCTTGAGCTCGGGGAAGTAGACCTCGGAGACCAGCGGGTGGTCCTTGTGCCGCTCGAGCTCGATCTCCATGGCGGAGTAGACGAGGTACATGCCAGCTTGCATGTTCCCGAAGCTCTCGAGGTCCATCACGCCGCGCAGGATGCCCTTCACGAAGTTGGTGGACTCGACGATGCGGTGTGCCTCGGCGGTTTCGGCTTTGATGCGCTTAGAGAAGGAGGCCTCCTCCTGCTCTCTGACGCTCTCTAGAGATTCGTCTATCCGGCCTGTCTTAGGCTGATCCTTGGCTGTCGACAGGAACGGGAGTCTGCTCTTGGCGATTATTGAGGTGAGTCTGGTCATCGTTGTCCTCTGCGGAAGTGGGTTTCTCGCTCGATATGGTCAAGTGCACTCGCGAGCCGCCGGGTGGACGGGAAAGCGGCGAAAAATCACCCTTGCCCGCTGGGCTCGTGCTGCTCTTCACACGCCCCTAAGGAGGCCCTAGGAGGGAACCGAAGCGAGAAAGCCAGATTCCCACCCCCTGAAAGCGCAGCCCTCCAAGCCGCGTCCTACGCGAATCGGCACAAAAAAAGCGCTGGGGCCCTCTCAGCAGGGCCCCAGCGCATTGGGAGTGAGCCTCAGCTCAGGCCTTCGTCTCGCCCATAGGGTCTGGGCGGAAGAGGAAGATGAAGAGGACCATGATCAAGGCGGCGAGCCCCGCGAGCGGCCACCAGAAGTCAGGCCAGAGCTCCAGGGCTGCGGCGGTGTTGCTCGGCACGTCCCCGAAGGTCTTGCCTGCGAGGCTGTTCGCTGCGAGCGCGCCGAAGAAGAGGCCCAAGCCTTGGGTGAAGAAGATCAGCATGCTCTGCACCTGACCTCGGATGTCCGGCCCGGTCGCTTGGTCCGCGTAGACCTGCCCCGTGACGAAGAAGAAGTCATAGCAGAAGCCGTGGAGCGCGATCCCGCCCACGACCAGCCAGAAGCCCTCAGGGGATGCGCCGAGCGAGAAGAGCACATAGCGCAGCGCCCACGCGCCGATGCCAGCGATAATCATCCAACGGACGCCCATACGCCGGAAGAAGAAGGGCATGAGGAACATCATCCCCGCCTCGATGAAGGTGCCCACGTTCTTCCACGCGGCGATGTTGGAGAAGGCCATCGCCTCCATCTGCTGCTGGAGGCTGGCGTAGTAGGCGGCGAGGGGGATGCAGACCAAGAAGGAGCCGATCATGAAGACCGCGAAGCTCGGCCGCATGAGCTGCCTCCAAGCGTCCACGAAGAAGAGGGTCCCCCAGTCCACAGCTTGCCCCTTCTTCGGCGCAGGCGTCTTGGGCAGGAAGAAGCAGAAGGCTCCGAGGAGGACGGCGGCGATCCCGCCAAGCTGAAACTGCTCTGGGCGAAGCTCGCCCTTAGTGATCACCTCACCAGCAGCGTCTGTAACTCGCAGCGCGAACGCGATCGTGAAGCCCGCCACAATCCAGCCGATGGTCCCCCAGAGGCGCACCATGGGGAACTGTGTGCTGCCTTTGGGCATGTGGTGGAAGGCGAGGCTCGCTGTGAGGCCCAGGGTGGGCATATAGCAGAGCATGTGCGCGAGGATGATGTAGTTGAAGAGCTCCCCCTTCACCCACGTCGCCCCGAGGAAGCTGACCTCCATCGACGTGACGAGGTCACCCTGTGTCGCGAGCGCCTCTCCCTCTAACCCGCCTACCACCGGCAGGAGCATCATGAAGCCGCCAGCGAGCAGGAAGAGCGTCGCGAGGACCTTCTCCGTGTTAAAGAAGCGGTCCGCGATGAGGCCGGTGAAGAAGGGCGCGATGATCGCGCCGAGGGGACCAGCCGTATACGCGTAGTAGCGGACGTCCCCCATCCCGTTCTCGTACATATACAAGCTGACGCTCAGGTACCAGGTCCCCCAGATGAAGAACTGGATGAACATGAGGATCGAGAGTTTGGGCATCACGCCCTGTTGGTCTGAACTCATCTGGATTCTTTGTTAGAGGTGGTGGACGGAGCGCGCACAGCGAGCGCGCCCCGCTCTTCAGGGTCAAACCCTGAGGAAAGCGGTGGACCCGATCAAGGGTCGCGCCTGAGCGAGGGATCAGTCTTCGCTGAAGGCGGCGTCGAAGGCGCCCATGAAGGGCTTAAAGTCGAGGCGCTTCACGAGCTCTGCCGCCTCGGCGGCACCGTGCTCGCGATGCATCCCGCAGTCTTCCCACTCAACAGTCAACGGGCCGTCATAGCGGCAGTGGTTGAGCTGGCGAATGATGCCCTCGAAGTCGATCTTGCCGCGGCCGGGGGAGGCGAACTCCCAGTATCGGCCGTTGGTGCCAAAGGACGCGTGGCCACCGAAGACGCCGGCATCTGCAGGCCTGTCAGACCACCAAACATCCTTCACGTGGACGTTGTAGATCTTGTCAGCGAACTCCTTGATGAAGCCGAGGTAGTCCGCGTGCTGGTAGCCGAAGTGTGAGGGGTCGAAGTTGAAGCCGTAGGCCGGGTGGTTGTTGACAGCCTCTAAGGAGCGACGCGAAGACGCCGTGTCGAAGGCGATCTCCGTGGGGTGCACCTCGAGGGCAAACTTACATCCCTCCTCCTCGAAGACGTCGAAGATCGGAGTCCAGCGCGTGGCGAAGTCTTCGAAGCCAGCGTCGATCATCCCCTCAGTGAAGGGCGGGAAGCCGTAGAGGGCGTGCCAGATGCTTGAGCCGGTGAAGCCGTTCACGACGCAGAAGCCGCGGCGCTCGATGTAGCTCTTCACGGGCTCAGGCGCGCAGTCGAAGAACTTGCGCGTGGCGCGGGCGGTGTCCTTCACCTCTTCGGCGGCGCGCTGTCGGACGCCCTCCGGATCACCATCACCCCAGATGTAGTCGGGGAGGATTGCCTTGTGACGCTCGTCGATGAGGTCGCAGACCGCCTGCCCAACGAGGTGGGTGCTGGTCGCATAGGAGAGCATGCCCTTGGACTCCAAGAGCGCCCAGTGCTCCTGGCAGTAGCTGTCCTCTTTGAGGGCGCGCTGCACATCGAAGTGATCGCCCCAGCAAGCGAGCTCAAGGCCTTCGTAACCGAAGGACTTCGCCTTCTCAGCGAGGGTTTCGAGGGGGAGGTCAGCCCACTGACCGGTGAAGAGGCAAAGGGGACGCGCCATAGATTCAATCTCCGTTCTGCTTTGGTTCTGGTTGGTTCGCCCGCAGCTGCGGGCCGCTCACTTTACTTCACTTCGGACATCTTGACCGTCTCACGCGCCTTGGCGGCGATGAGGGCAGCCTCGAGGACCCGCTGGGTCTCGTAGGCGTCCGCAAAATCCGGCAGCGGGACCTCCGGCTTCCTGCGCCCGACGACACGGCAGATGTCCGCCACCTGGTTCGTGAAGCTGTGCTCGTAGCCGATGACGTGGCCCTCCGGCCACCAAGCCCCGGCGTAAGGGTGAGCCTCAGCGTCTGTAGCCATGATGTTGCTCCAGCCGCGGGTCCTGCCGTCCTCCGAGATGTCGAAGTACTGGAGCTCGTTCAGGCGCTCGAAAGACCAACGCAGTGATCCCTTCGTGCCGTTGATCTCGATCGAGTTGTCATTGAAGTGACCGCCTGCGAGGCGCGTGGCCTCGAAGGAGGCCGTCGCGCCCTTCTTGAAGGTCGCGAGGAACTGGACGCTGTCGTCGACGGTGCTCTTGCCCTTGCCAGGTCCATCAAGTCGCTTGCGCTCCTTGACGAAGGTCTTGCAGATGGCCCCGTTGATCTCCTTCACCTCGTCACCTGTGAGGAAACGAGCGAGGTCGATGATGTGCGCGTTCAGATCACCGTGGGCGCCCGAGCCTGCGGCGCCTTTCTTGAAGCGCCAAAGGAGCGGCGTATCCGGGCCGCCCCAGCCCTGCAGGTAGCTCGCGCGCACGTGATAGATCTCACCGATCTTGCCGGCCCGGATCAGGTTGTGTGCGAGCGCCACCGCGGGGCAGCGGCGGTAGTTGTACCAGACGAAGGTCTTGCAGCCCTTCGCCTTGCGAGCTGCGTCGCGCATCTCCCGCGCCTCGTCGAGAGTGCCAGCGAGTGGCTTCTCGCAAGCGACGTGCTTACCCGCCTCAAGCATCGCAACTGAGAGGGAGCGGTGGGAGTCATTCGGAGTCGAGACGTCGACGAGGTGGACATCCTCGTTCTTCGTGAGCGCGAGAGCGTTCGTGCTCCAGCTCTTCCAACCGAAGCGGTCAGCGAAGGCCGGCAGGGTGTCAGCGTTCCTCGCTGCGACCGTGTGCATGACTGGGTTGACCGGCAGGTCGAAGAAGCGCGGAGCCTGGCTCCAGGCGTTGGAGTGCGCCTTGCCCATGAAGGCTTGGCCGATGAGGGCGACGTTCAGATCTCTTGCCATCTCGTGTGCAGGGGGTGTGGTCCTAGGAGCCCGCGCGCGCGTCGCGCAGGCGCTCGATCCTGGAAGGATGACCTAAGCAGGCGAATCCTTCAAACGGGGGCGCTGGAGATTAGCTCTCTTCGGCACCAGCGAGGCTGAAGACGGCGAGCACTGGGAAGTGGTCGCTCGGCCAGAGCCCGTCCCGGCCATAGGTGCAGACCTTCGCTGAGCGCGCGGTCAGGTCGCCGCGGTGAAGGATCCAATCGATGCGGCGTTGGCCCTCTTTGGGCGGACCCCAGCCGTGGAAGGTGTTGATGTCGGGCCCTCGCTCCCTGGCCGTCTCCCAAGCGTCCTCGTAGGGGCCGTCAGCGACGAGCACCCTCCACGCCTCGCTCGCGCCGCCAGCGCAGTTGAAGTCCCCTGTGAGGATGACGCGCCGCCTGCCGAAGCGCTTGACGCGCTCGGCCATGAGCTCAGCGCTCTTCACCCGCGCGGCCTCTACCTGGTGGTCAAAGTGCGTGTTGATGTGCACAAAGCGCTCGCCCGTCTCGCGGTCGAGGAACCGCGCCCAAGTCGTCATGCGTACGCAGTTGTTGCCCCAGGTCTTGGAGCCGACGACATTCGGCGTGTCTGAGAGCCAGTAGTGATCGTACTCCAGGAGCTCTAGGCGGTCAGAGCGATAGAAGATCGCCATGTACTCGCCGTGGCTCCCCCCCTCTCGCCCCTGACCGATCCAACGATAGCCGTCGAGCTCGCGCTCTAGGTCAACGAGCTGCGAGTGAAGACCCTCCTGTGTGCCGATGATGTCAGGTCGCTCCAGCTCGATCTGCTCTACCGCGACTGGGAGCCTGCTCGACCAATCGTTCGGCATCTTGTCGCCGCCCTCGTAGCGCAGGTTGAAGGCCATCACGCGCAGAGCTGTGGCCTCAGTCTGCGCTACCTCCTCGCTGCCCCCCTCTGTGGCTGTCGGTGCGGCGCAGGCTGCGAGGAGCGCCAGCGCGAGGCCCAGCCTCAAACGTTGACCTCGCCCTCAGCGCCGAGGCAGTCCGAGAGGCGCTCTAGGACAGGCGTGACCTCAGCCTCGACGAACTCAACGACCTGCTCAGCGGCGCGGCCAATGTGGAGTGAGGGGTCGAGGATCTCGTCCACTCGATCTCTAACGCAGGCGAGGAGCGGCTCGCTCTTGAGGCGCTCTTTGAGGTCGTTCGGGCGTCCCTCCTTGATCTCTTGCGCAGCGGCGTGGCTCGCCATACGAATCGCCTCGTGGATGTCCTGGCGGTCGCCGCCCTCCTTCACCGCCGCCATCATCAAGGACTCCGAGGCGAGGAAGGGCAGCTCTTCGTCGAGGCGCGCACGGATAATCGCGGGGTTCACCACGAGACCGCTCGTAACATCCAAGCAGAGGTTCAGGGTCGCATCCGTTGAGAGGAACATCTCCGGCAAGACGACGCGGCGGTTCGCGGAGTCGTCGAGGGTGCGCTCGAGCCACTGGGTCGCTGCTGTCTGCGCGGTGGAGTCCAAGAGGCTGATGGTGAGCCTAGCGAGGGAGCAGATCCGCTCGGAGCGCATCGGGTTGCGCTTCCAAGGCATCGCGGAAGAGCCGATCTGCTTCTTCCCGAAGGGCTCCTCGAGCTCTCGACGGTTCGCGAGGAGGCGCAGGTCTGTACCAAACTTGTGTGCGGTCTGTGCGATGCTCGAGAGTGCCTGGCCGACGCGGAAGTCGAGCTGGCGCGGATAGGTCTGGCCCGTGACGCCGAAGACGCGATCGAAACCCATCTTCTTCGTGACGAGCTCATCGAGCTCGCGCACCTTCGCGTGATCGTCCGAGAAGAGCTGCAAGAAGGAGGTCTGGGTCCCGGTGGTCCCCTTCACGCCGCGGAAGCGGATCATGGTCTCCGCGTGCTCGAGATCCTCGAGATCATGGAGGAAGTCCTGCATCCAGAGGCAGGCGCGCTTGCCGACGGTCGTGGCCTGCGCGGGCTGGAAGTGCGTGAAGCCGAGCGTCGGGAGCTCACGCCACTCCATCGCGAAGTCGCGGAGGTTGGCGATGACGCTCACAAGCTGTGCCTTCACCAAGGAGAGCGCATCCCGCAGGAGGATCAGGTCGGTGTTGTCCGTGACGTAGCAAGAGGTCGCGCCGAGGTGCAGGATCGGTCGGGCCTCGGGGCACTGGTCTCCCCAAGCGTGGACGTGCGCCATGACGTCGTGGCGCAGCTCGCGCTCGTAGCGGTCCGCGGCCTCGAGGTCGAGGTCTCCGAGCGTCTCACGCATCTGCGCGAGCTGCGCCTCGGAGATCGGGAGCCCGAGCTCAGACTCCCCCTCTGCCAAGGCCAGCCAGAGCTCCCGCCAGGTCGTGAACTTCTTCTCCGCGGAGAAGAGGTAGCGCATCGCTTCGGACGCATAGCGGCCCGCGAGGGGGCTCGAGTAACTCTTGGGATCGCTCAAGGGAGGGGGCTCTTGGGGTGGTTCGAAGCGGACAGGGTGACGTCAGACGGAGAGGGTAGCAAGCAGCGCGGAGGCGCAGCATGCCAAGAGCCCTCGCATGAGGCGTGAGCGCGTCCCGGCCTCAGTCGCCTCGGAGCTCCCGAGGTAAGTCGCGACCCACAGGACGCTGGCCGCACCGCTCACGTCGGTCAGGACATCCGCCCACGAGGCGGTGCGTCCTGGGATCGAGGCTTGTAAGAGCTCTGTGCCGGCGCCCCCTGCGAGAGCCACACCGAGGAGGACCGCCCAGGCCCTTGGGCCAAGCGAGGCCCACCCTTCTCTGCGCGGTAGCAGCGGCAGCATCCAGAGCACCCAGAGGCCGAAGAGGGGCGCGTGGCCGAGGTCGTTGAGGAAGTTCTTGAGGTAGTTCACACCCTCCAGCTCCTCGCTAGGGAGGGTGACAGCCCAGTACATCAGATAGCTCCAGCCGAGGACCAGCGAGAGCGTTGCAGCCGTGGGGAGGCTCAAGAGCCCCTGCCCCAGCCAACGCAAGGCCGCTCTGAAGCCGCGCTCCGGAGCGACGGACGAGCTCAAGCTTCGTCCCCTCCGGCGTAGCGTCGCTCTGCACGGAAGGTGAGCCCGTCGCCCGCTGGGCTCTCCTCCACCGTCAATGACTCGACGCTCTGCGCGAGGAGGAAGAAGCCTCTCCCGCGTTCGTCCTCTAGGTCAGGGAGCACGTCCAGCTCGAGGAATGGCCGCAGCTCCTCGGGGTCCCCGCCGCCCTTGTCCGTGACCTCCAGCACCCAACCGCAGGAGTCGACGCTGAGGCTCGCCTGGAGGGGGACATCCACCTCGAGGTCTTTGAAGTTACGCGCGCCGCCGCCGCCGCCGTGATCGATAGCGTTCGTCAGGAGCTCGCTCGTGACGAGCTGGAGGGTGGAGCCCTCCTCCTCCGGCACTCCGACCTCACGCCCGAAGGACTCCAGCAGCCTCCGACAGAGGAGCCCTTGATCATGTGAAGCTGGGAACTTGACGGCGAGCGCACCCGGTTTCGAGCGATCAATGATGAGGCGGTTCATCGCACGACCTCTAGAGCCAGATCGACCGCCGGCGCTGAGTGCGTCAGCCCTCCGACCGAGACCCGGTCTACTCCACAAGCGGCGACCTCTGCGATGGTCTCTAGGGTCACGCCACCAGAGGCCTCAAACTCGACCTCTCTGTCGCCCGCGAGGGCGCGCAGCTCGACGAGCATCTTGCTCATCTCTTCAGGAGAGAGGTTGTCTAGGAGGACGACGTCCGCTCCACCTGCGACGGCTGCGCGCGCCTCAGCGAGGTCTCTCGCTTCTGCCGTCACACGCACCTCTGCCGGCGTGCTCGCGCGAGCTGCTCGGACGACCTCTTCGAGTGGAAGACCGCTCAGGTCGACGTGGTTGTCTTTGATCATGACCTCATCTGCGAGCGAGAAGCGGTGGTTCTCCCCACCGCCGCAGCGCACAGCGAAGCGCTCCAAGAGCCGCAGCCCAGGGGTCGTCTTGCGCGTATCTAAGACCCGCGCCTTGCCCGCAGCGCCAGCCACGTAGCGCGACGTCCGCGTCGCGACACCGGAGAGCCGCTGGATGAAGTTCAGCGCCGTGCGCTCCCCAGCGAGGAGCGCAGCGTGCTCACAGCTCACCACCCCGAGGACGTCGCCCGCGGAGAAGTGATCGCCGTCCGCGCAACGAACCTCAAGCGTGGCGGCGGGGTCGAGCCAGCGGAAGGCTGTGAGGAAGACCTCTAGCCCTGCTAGGCAGCCTGCCTCCCGCGCGACGAGCTGGGCAGAGGCTCGAGCTGAGCCACCACCACAGGCCGCGGTCGTGAGGTCCCGCGCCACGTCCAGCTCTCCACCCAAGTCCTCCTCAAGCGCCCGCCGGACGAGCAGCGAGAGCTCCGGCTCGGGGAGCGGCTCCGGAGCTCCATCCCTCCTCGGGAGCGCTGTGCGGGCGGGGTGCATCCCATGAGGTTACGCGCCCAGCGAGGGATGCGGCAATCCCTCGGCGACGGAGCGCTGTCTCGCGTGTCTCTACACATGCATCCAAAGTCCTCACCACCGTGGATCCTCGTGAGCTGGCTCTTGGCGACAACATATGCCTTTCACCCGCGACCCTGCCCCCTCCCAGCTCGCGTCGGCCCTCCCACGCCAACTCACAAGCTCTTATCGCACGGCTCTGCTCGAGAGCTCAGCGCGATTCCAGGCCTCGGCGCGCGGCGCGCCCAAGCCATCGTCACATCGAGGAAGAGAGATGGTCGCCTCCCACCACTCGAAGAGATCCCGGGGATCGGCCCAAAGACGGCGGAGTCCCTCCGACGCTATCTGCGCGAGCGCTTAAGTCCTTCGCCCCGTCGCCGACCACAGCGAGCCCCCGCCAGCGACGGAGCGCATAGAGCGGCCCAGCCCTCGAGGGCTGAGGCACTCTAGCTCTGAGAAGAGCTGCCCGCTGATCCCCGAGAGCGCCCTCCCTGCCGGTGAGTCCGAATCATTCAGGATGAGGGGCGTACGCTGATTCACAGAAGCGCTCACCGCCGGATCCTCTGGCAAGAAGCCCAGCCATCGAGGCTGCACCCCGAGGAACTGCTCCGAGACCTCGCGGAAGCGATCGGCGGTCTTATGCGCTTGCTCTTCATCTCCGGCACGGTTCACCACGAAGAGCGCCTCCCCTGCCGGACGTACCTGATTGTGCACCTTGAGGAATCCATACGCGTCGGTCATCGACGTGACGTCAGGAGTCAAGATGAGCAGGAGCCTGTCCGCAGCCGCAGCGAAGGACATGGTCTGACTGGAGATCCCAGCGGCCGAGTCGAGGAGCAAAAACTTGTAAGCGACCTCTAGCTCAGCGAGCTGCTCGGAGAGGCGCGCCCGATCCTCTCGCTGGAGCAGCGCCATGTGCGGGATTCCAGAACCTCCTGCCAACAGGTCGAGGCCTTCTCCGCACGAAGTGCGAATGTCGCCGATCGTGTGTTCGCCCTCAATAAAGTCGACCAAGCTCGCACGCGGCTTCACGCCTTGGAGGATATGCGCG
This sequence comes from Planctomycetota bacterium, assembly GCA_022446815.1. Classification (GTDB taxonomy): domain Bacteria; phylum Planctomycetota; class UBA1135; order UBA1135; genus JAKVCE01. The sequence continues at coordinate 203,076 of JAKVCD010000018.1, read as the reverse complement.
TTCCCCATTCCGAGGTCAGCATCGACGAGCAAGGTCCTGCCGCGGGCCGCGAAGTAGGCCGCGATCGAAGCAGAGAGGACCGACTTCCCCACCCCACCCTTACCGCTCGCGACGCAGAGAGAGGCCGCCCGAGCTCCACCATCGGCCCACGCCCGAGCAGCGCTGGCGGCGACAGATCGCGAAGACCCGTCCGCTGCAGCGCGAGAGCGTCCGAACAGCTTTCTAGCGTGCTTGAAGTCCAAGGATGAGGGAGAGAGCTAGACAGAGCCGAGCGCGGACGTCGACTCGCCTTACTCACCTAAGCTGCCGAACCTAAATGGGCGATCCAAGGAAATACGAGAGAGAGCCCGTGGAGTCTCCCGAGTGGGAGCGCTAAGCGCTCACTCTTGGAATGCAGCCAGCTCTTCGGGCGTGAGGAGCGGCTCTGAGGGGTGTGGCATCAGCTCGACGTCACGCAGTCCCTCGCGCTCTCCCGCATCGCCTAGCTCGACGAGGTGCGCCAAGACCCAGTCTAAGAAGACCTCGAGGCCTCGGTCAGAGCGCAGCGAGTGCTGCAGCCCGTCTGTCCCGAGCCGACCGATGAGCTTGCCCTCTGCGTCCTGTGAGACGCTGCAGAGCACCTCGCCATCGTGCAGCCAGTGAGACTCACCGCCCTCATCAACCCGCTCCAACCTAGAGTCAATCCTGTCGAGTCGCGCGATGACCTCATCCCTGCCTTGCCCGACCTGGGCGATCTCTTCGACCGCAGAGACCGTCTCTTCTTCAGGCGTAGAGGCCTCGCACTCAAGAACGGACCGAGCCAACTCCACAGGAAAGAGCTCCTCGAGGAAGCGCGCCTCGCGACCTGCCGTCTGTAGGCGGCGCTCTGCGAAGGGCAGCACGGGATCAGGGCAGAGCGAGCCCAAGCCTCTCAGCAGACCGCGTGCCTTCCCCTGAACAATGAGGACGATCAGCGGCGGCGTCTCCGCTGAGGTTCGATACTCGCGCGCCAAGCGGCGCGCGTCTGTAGCTGCCTTGCTGAGGTGCAACATGACCTCACCGATGACCTCTGCCTTAGGACCCTTGAGCGCGTGCACAAAGACCATCCGCTCTCCGATTCGACCGATCAGCTCGGCGACAAGCTCTCCGTCGATGCGGACCTCGCTGTCCACATACCTCCAGCCCGGCAAGAGCAACGAGAGCTCCTCGCTGAAGCGCTGCGAGCGCTCTGACATCTCAACCCGAGCGGCCTTCTTCTTCTCGCTGCTGCTACCCATCTGCTCAAGCAGACTCCGCTGAGCGGCCCCCCCGCTCTGGGTTGAGCTGACCTCTGTGGCCAGACTCAAAGACGTGGGCGAGCGCGAGCGCGAGGGCGTCCGAGACATCGAGCGTCCCGGGGATCTCGCTCAGGCCCAAGATCGCCGCGACCATCTTCGCGACCTGGGTCTTGTCAGCCGCGCCGTTCCCTACGACGCGTCTCCTCGCTGAGGCTGGCGATAGCTGGATGACCTCTGAACCAATGGCCGCAGCCGATGAGAGCACGACCCCCCGCCCCTCTCCGATGCGCAGCGCAGACTGGATGTTCTTACGCGCGAAGGCCTCCTCTACGACGACGACGTCTGGGTCTAGGCGCGCGAGGAGCTCGTCTAGGTCAGCGCGTAGGCCGGCGAGGCGCTGCGGGACAGGGCGACTCGCAGGCTGCCGCAGCTCGCCTGCCGCGACGAGCTTGGGTCCCGCGGCGGTCTCGGCGACCGCGCCATAGCCGACGACCACTGTGCCAGGGTCGATCCCTAGGACGACCGGCACGCTCCGCTCCCCGCGCGGGGGCAGCGCGGCGTCGCCCTCCGGGGTGGAGGCGCTGGAGTTCTCTTGAGACGAAGTGGGCACAGGCTTTCCTACAGGACGGCTCGCAAACTACGCTTTATGGAGGCGCTGTTGAAGCGCCGCACGAGCCTTCCACTGATGAAATCCACAGACCAAGAACCTCAGCAGCCCGCAGCAGCGGTGATCGTCGCAGCAGGGAGCTCCCGACGGATGGGGCAGGTGTCCGTAGGCTCAAAGCTCCTCTTGCCTTTGGGAGGGCAGACTGTGCTCGCTCACACCCTCCGCGCCTTTGAAGAGACGCCGACGATCGACGAGATCATCCTCGTCGCTCGCGATGAAGACGTGGAGCGCTTTCGAGAGGTCGCGGTAGGCTCATCCATCAGCAAGCTCAGCGCGATCGTTCGTGGTGGCGAGACTCGCTCGCGCTCCGTCTTGAACGGCGTCGAACGCTCCAAGAGTGAGCACGCTTTGGTCGCAGTCCATGACGCTGCTCGACCGCTCGTCACCCCCGAGGTCATCACCCGCTCGCTCGCGGTCGCGCAAGAAGAGGGCGCAGCGCTCGTCGCGATCCCAGCGAAGGACACCCTGAAGGAGAGCGTGGACGGCGCCTACGCTGAGCGCACGATCGACCGCGCCCGCGTCTGGATCGCGCAGACACCGCAGGTCTTCCCGCGTGAAGTACTCCTCGATCTCCTCAGAGGCGCACAACAGCGAGGCGCTGAGGCCACGGACGAGAGCGTCCTTTGGGAAGAGGAGCGCGGGCCCGTCGCGCTCGTCCAAGGAGAGGAGTCCAACCTAAAGATCACCACGCCCGGCGACGTCGCCCTAGCTGAGGCTTGGCTCGCGGTGTCCAATCAGGAGAGCAAATGACGACGATTCGCACAGGCATCGGCTTCGACATCCACCGTCTCGTGGAGGGGCGCCCATGCATCTTAGGGGGCGTTGAGCTCCCCCACCCGACGGGGCCGGACGGTCACTCAGATGGGGACGCTGTCCTGCACGCGATCTGCGACGCCATCTTGGGCGCTGCAGGCCTCGACGACATCGGCACCCGCTTCCCCGACACGGATGAGAAGTGGAAGGGGGCGGACAGCCGCGACCTCTTGCGCGCCTCTGTCGCTGAGGTGAGGGGCATGGGTTGGACCGTCGGGAACGTAGACGTCGTGATCGCCACCGAGGGCCCGCGCATCGCGCCGCATCGAGCCTCGATGCGCGAGAGCATCGCAGCGCTCCTTGAGGTCACTCCTGACTGCGTGAACGTGAAGGGTAAGACCCTCGAGGGCCTCGGCGCTCTCGCTGGGGGTGCGGGGGTCGCGGTGCAGGCGACCTGCCTGCTCCACCTGTCTTGAGGGCTTCGCGCTTCTTCACATAGAAAAAGAGGCGACCGCTGAGCGGCCACCTCTTGAACTCAGGCTGCGCCTTGAGGCGCGGGCTCAGATGCCCTTGACGTCAGCGGACTGGAAGGCCTCTTCGCAGTAGCCGATCAAAGAGAAGGGCACGTAGTCATCACGGAGCAAGCCCACGTGGCGATCATCCCCGATGTTCAGCGGGCGAGTCGGGGGCATGCGGCGCATGACCTTAGTGAGGTAGTAGCCGTGGGGACCCTTGAAGGGACCCGCGACGGTACCGATCTGCTGCTCAAAGAACACGTAGTCCGTGATCGAGAAGCCGCGGACGAACTGGTGGAAGGGGCTCTCCCCGATCATCCCTTGGAGGTCGTTGCGATAGCGCTCGCCGAAGCGACCCTTCATCTTGTAGCCGACAGCCGAGCCGGGGCGGCCCTTCTCGGGCTGCGGGGGATCCCAGTAGCCGCAGTACTCATCCAAGAGCAGCGACCAGAAGTCGTGCGGGTCCATCGCTTGAGGGATGCTGTTGGGGTCGAGCTCTTCGCCGGCAGCGGCAGCTTCCATCCGGAGGCGACGGTACTCAGCGTAGTTCTGGTTGTTCTTCTCGATCTCTTCCTTGATCCAAGCGGCCTGCTCTTTGGAGGTCTCCCAGCCGTTCTCGACCCACTTGTTACTAGGGAAGTCGAAGGCGCTGACGAGCAGCACTTCACAGTCGACCTTGCCGAGCCCCATGATCTGGTTCGCGCGGACGAGGTGCTCGCGCAGGGGCTGGGCGATGCCGCCCTCCTCGGGGCTCTCAATCAGAGGGGTCACGCGCTTTCGGTGAGACTCGAGGACCCGGAAGTAGTCGCCGTAGGACTCAACGGAGGGGAACTGGTGGTTCCCGACCGCGACCATACCGATGTTGAACTGCGCGCTCTGGAAGCCCGCGCCGCCCTCGTTGGACTCGAAGATCGTACGCGCCTCCTCGTGCGTGAGGAGGAACTCCTCGCCAGCCATACGCTGACGGGCAGACTCCATCTTGGCCAGGAAGTGCTTCGCGTCGCTGATCTCTTTCTCGCTGACGGTGTCTTTCACATCGTCCCAGAGCTCGTCAGTGCGCCAGGTGTGGTCCACCTCGCCGTCACCGTTGATGTCTAGGGTCATCACGATCTCATCGGGGAGACCGTCGATGGAGGTCTTCGTCTCCGCGGTCTTGAAGAGCATGTCACGGACCATCTGCCGGAGGATGGAGCGGTACATCGCGTCCTCCTGCGGGAACTCAGGCTCATCGCCGGGCTCCTCGGGGCGAGAGGGCTGCTCTGCAATCTCTTCGCCGGCGTCACGCTTGCGCTCCCACTCTGCGAGCTCAGCCTCGTAGGCCTTCACCCGGTCAGGGTAGGTGGCCTTAGCCTCTTCCCATGACGCGAGCTCGGTCGCGTAGAAGTTGCTGCGACGCTCATAGCTCTGCTTGAAGTCATCAATGAGGATGTCGCCTGCCTCGGCGCGTAGCGCCTCAAAGGTGATCGCAGGCCAGAGCTCTTGGTTGTCCGGGATGTAGGTGTTGTCGAACACGATGTCCATGCGGAGCTCGCGCCGATACCAGTCCAAGTTCCTGTACGCGCGGCGGATCTCAGCCTCGAGCTCGAGGGTTGGGAAGCGCTCTTTGAACTCAGCGATCTTCTTGTCATAGGTTCGCTGAAAGTCCTCATCGTTAGGGTTCAGACCTTCGACGCTCTCACCGGCCTCTTTGCGGCGGCCGATCTCGTACTGCAAGAGCGCGTCGATCCGACGCCACTCGAGGGCGGGGCGGCAGGGTCCGTAGATGATGTGTCGCTTGATCGCCGCATCAGTGATGAGGACCTCGTTTACGGTCACGGGTTCGCCGAACTCCGACTCGGCGACGACGGGTTGCGGCTGGGCGAAGAGGGCCAGGAGGAGGATGCTAGTCATGATCAGTTCAACGAGTGGGACGGATTGGTCGCCCACGGGTGAGGGTGATTTCCGATGCTCTGTGAGGGCGTAGAGGTACGCCTTATGCAGTGCGGCGTTGGTGTCTCTGATGCTTTTCGTGCTAAGAGACGGTTCTGCTTGAGTCTGTGAGCCCTTAGAAAGGCCGAATATCCTAGCATCAGGTCCACTCGTGGGTCGCGATAGCGCCACCCTCCCCCCAAGACCCCCCCTAAACGTGTACGACACCCGCACCATCGCCTTCATCTGTGAGCTCATGCACCCCCCCTCCCAGCCTGATACAGGGGCAGTGCAGCGCGTACACAACAGCTTCTTTCAAGACGGCGCCCCTCCCTATACGAGCTTTGCCATCACGCCGATGGGGCCGGTGCTGACCAACCCGTCGACGCGCCCCGGCGCCGTCTCCCAGGCCGTATTCCTCCCTGATCGCTACCAATTTCGCGAGGAGCTGGGCGCCCTCACCTGCGAGGACTTTGGCGCGCGCGTTCGTCAGGTGACAGAGGCTGTGACTGCTCAGACAGGTCTCCAGGACTTCAGCGGGCAGCAAGTCACGATCCGCTCGCTGATCAATCCGAGGCACTATCGAAACAGCGGAGACCTCCTGAAGGAGGGCCTCTTCAAGATGCAGGAGCCCGTGCCGCAATTTGAAAATGACCCCGCCATTTGGGGCATTCGCATGGTCTTCCCGCCCCAAGAGGCCGGTGAAGATGAGGAGGACTTTGGCGCTGAGCGTCCGACCGCGAACGCCCTCCGGATTGAATCGTACGCACAAGATCCGCGCTCCCTCTTCCTTGAGAACCAAGGGAGCTTCGGCCAGATCGCGGTGAGCGAGGGGCTCGATGTCGTGGAGTCCAACATCGCTGCGGCCTACGAGTTCTTGACCGAGCGTGGTCTCTCCTTCATCTCCTCCTTCGATCAGCCCAACTGAGACTGTCTCTTGATGAGCCGCGCGAGGCTGCTGAAGCCCTCTGAACTCCTTGGAGCTTTCGCTGGGCTGCTCCTCGCTTGCTCCCAGGCGGAGATGAGCTCAGAGCCTAGAGCCAACCATGACTGGCCAGAGGGCACGGTCTTGGCTTGTGATGGGGAGCCCATCAGCGCTGTTGAGGTCGACCGAGTCGCAGAAGCCCTCAAGCCCCTCGGGCCCAAGTTCACTCAGCCCCACCTTCGCAGGCTCGCGCTGACCAACGTCAGCCTTCCCCTCGCTGCAGGCCGCGCCATGGGGGGGCAGGAGCGCAGATCAGAGGCTCTGAGAGCGGCTAAAGAGGCTCTCAGAGGCCTTCAGGACCCCTCAGAGGAGCTCGGAGTCCTCGCGGAAGGCACCCAGGACGTCCTAGGGATCCCCCTCTGGGTCCTCCTCCAAGACCTCGAAGTGGGCCTCTGGACTGGCCCTTGGGAGCTCCCAGGGCAGCATGTGTTGGTCCTGCTGCTCAGCAATGATGGCAATTTGAGGCCTCAGGATGAGGTCTTTAGCGCTCGAGTGGTCTCTTTCCCCTACGTGGACGACCCCACCTCACTGGCCGGAGAGGCCCTTCAGGCGTCGCTAGAGGTGGTAGAGGGGTCTTGGGAGACCCTCGTGCCTGGATTTTGGCGACACCAAATGGGGCGCGCAGAGCCCGCTGCTGACTAAGCCGGGGTTGGCTCTCCCCATCCTGGGGATTATGAGCCCAACATGTCGTCAATTGCCCCAGTCCTAGCCCTTCTTAGGACGATATGGAGCACCAAGAGCACAGATTCCACCCCGGGATCCGTGGAGGTGGTAACATCCCGTACACGGGAAGTTTTTCCACCTTCTCGACACCCCTGGGGCGGGTTTCTGGGGCGCAGGGCCCTCACAACCGCTCACGAACCCTTCAATGATCCAACAGAAGAAGCGCATAGTTCTCTTCCTCCCCCATAGGGCGAACCCCGCCCAGGGTGTGAGGGTGAGTGCAGACTTGCTCCCGCTGGAGCTGCTGCAGATCGCTGGCTTCCCTGATCAGGAAGGCTACGAGGTCGTGCTCATCGACTCGATGATCCACGAGGACTACATGGATCGCGTGATGGAGGCCTGCGATGGCGCACTCCTCTTTGCGAGCTCCTGTATTCTCGGATATCAAGTGACTCACGGCGCACAAGTAGCGAGCGCAATCCGCGCTCGCTTCCCTGAGCTGCCGATCATCTGGGGCGGCTGGTTCCCTAGCGTCATCCCTGAGGCTTACATCAACGAGAACATCGCTGACGCGGTCGCGCTCGGACAGGGTGAGCTCACCTTCCGCGACGTGGTCCACGCAGTCGAAGCGGGCGAGAGCCTCGAGAGCGTCCCCGGGCTCGTCGTGAAGGGCAAAGACGGCAGCCCGGTCTACACCGAGCATCGCGCGGTCGTCGGCTTTGACAAGGTCCCTGACGTTCCGTGGCACCTCCTCGACTTCGAAGCGTACGTCGAGCTTCAGAACAAGCCCGCCGGCTGGAAGGTGCGTCACAAGTACATGGACCCCTGGGACATGGAGCCCGGCACGGTCCAACGTGGCTTCAGCTATTACTCGAGCTACGGTTGCCCTGAGCCCTGCACATTCTGCTGCAGCCCGCTCGTCACCAACCGCCGCTGGAAGGCCATCCCTGGCAAGCTCCTCGCAGACCGGATCATGGAGTGCCACGAGCGCTTCAACTTCAACATCCTCCGCTTCCAAGACGCCAACTTCGGCGTCCATGAGAAGCGCTCGAACGAGTTCTGCGACGAGCTCATCGCGCATGGCTCCCCCTTCTGGTGGAACGGCACCTACGAGATCGAGACGATCGACCGCTACAAGGACGAGTCCCTCGACAAACTCGCAGCATCTCGCTTCCACATGGCTGCCCTCGGCGCAGAGGCTGGCAGTCAGGAGCAGCAGACCAAGATCAAGAAAGAGATCGACATCGAGGGCGCCCTCGAGAAGTCCCTGCGTCGACTCAACCAACGCGGCATCCAGACAGGCCTCTCCTGGATCATCGGTTACCCCGGTGAGTCCCTCGAGTCGATGAACAAGACCATTGAGGTCGCCGCGCGCATCAAGCACCTCTTCCCTCAGTCACCCAGTGACATCTTCCCCTTCCGCCCGATCCCTGGCACGGAGGACTTCGACGCTGCGGTCGAGCTCGGCTACAAGCCGCCGACGACCTTGGAAGACTGGGGCAGCTGCCTCGAGTACAAGTACGAGTACGACGACATCGGCCTCCCGCTCGACGTCATCACGAAGTGGAAGCGCTACGGCGTGACCTCAACCTTCTACGACAGCCTCGCGACTGAGGGCTTCGCCCCCGTGCGCGACGTGATGCAGCGCATCTCTAGCTGGCGCCTCAAGAGCCAAAACTTCACCTTCCCGATCGAGCACAAGCTCTTCCACATGTACGTGAAGGTCATGGGTTACCGCACCCAAGCCGACGTCCTCCAGCTCGACCAGACATCGGGCGTGACACCTAACGCCCCCGCCTGAGCCATGATCCAGCAGAAGAAGAAGATCGTGCTCTTCCTCCCTCATCGGGCGGATCCGAAGCGCGGCGAGATGTTCAGCGCGGACTTGCTCCCGCTCGAGCTGCTCCAGATCGCCTCTGGTCCCGTCGCCGAGGGCTACGAGGTCGTCATGCTCGACGCGATGATCGAAGAGAACTACATCGAGAAGGTCCTCGAGGCCTGCGATGGTGCGCTCTGCTTCGCGAGCTCCTGCATCCTGGGCTACCAGGTCTACGATGGCTACGTCGTGGCCAAGGCTGTCCGTGAGCGGTACCCCGACCTCCCGATCATCTGGGGAGGCTGGTTCCCCAGCGTCACGCCTGAGATGTACCTCGACGAGAACATCGCTGACGCCGTCTGCATCGGCCAAGGCGAGATCGCTTTCCTCGAGATCGTCCAAGCGCTCGAGAGCGGCGAGGACCTCGCCAACCTGCCCGGCCTAGCGGTCCGCCGTGACGGACGCACGGTCTACACCGACCACCGGGAGGTCGTGAACTTCGACAAGTTCCACCCGGTGCCGTGGCACCTCCTAGAGTACGAGCGCTACACCGAGCTGCAGCTGCGGCCGACCCAGAAGAAGGTCCGACACCGCTTCCCGCTCCCTGGCCACTGGACGCCGGACAACCCCCCGCGCGCATTCAGCCACTTCTCTAGCTTCGGCTGCCCCGAGCCCTGCACCTTCTGCTGCTCCCCCGCTGTGACGGGCAGGCGCTGGAAGGCCATCCCGGGCAAGCAGCTCGCCGAGGAGATCGCGGAGCTCCAAGACCGCTTCAAGTTCGACGTCCTGCGCTTCCAAGACGCCAACTTCGGCGTCGCCGAGAAGCGCACGAGAGAGTTCTGCCAAGAGCTCGTCAACCTCGAGGTCCCGATCCACTGGAACGGCACGATCGAGGTCGAGACGATCATGCGTTACAAGACTGAGACCCTCGACCTGCTCGAGGAGTCCAAGTGTCACCTGCTCTGGCTGGGCGCCGAGACAGGCACCAAGGAGATGCAGGAGCGCATCAAGAAGAATATCGGGATCGACAACATCCCGGCAGCGATCGGTGAGCTCGCCAAGCGCAACATCGTCCCTGGCACCTTCTGGATCATCGGATATCCCGGCGAGACGCAGGAGTCCATGGAGGAGACGCTCAAGCAGGCCGCCAAGGTCAAGCACGCCTACCCCATCGCCGGCTCTGAGGTGTACCCCTTCCGCCCCATCCCGGGGACAGAGGACTGGGACGCCGCGGTCAAGCTCGGGTACAACCCGCCCCAAGGCTTCGAAGAGTGGGGCGACTGCTTCGAGTACAAGTACAACGCGCAGAACACGCCGATCCCGGCCTCAGTGCGCGACACCTGGACGCACTACAACAACACGGCCTCGATCTACGACAAGCACGTCGAAGAGGGGCCGGAGTGGATGCGTGACCTGCTCTCAAAGGCAGCTGGCTGGCGCCTCAAGCGCGGCAGCTACGGCTTCCCGATCGAGCAGAAGATGTTCGACCTCTATGTCCGCGCGACTGGCCAAGCCCAGGGCGGCGACGCCCTGACGAAGGCCTGACCGGCGCGCCTCAGGCGCTGACCACTCTGCAGACCTTCACGTCCGCGAGGACGCCGTCCCAGAGTGCGTCCCGTAAGCGGAGCGAGTGCACGGCTGCGTGTCGTGCCTCCTGCCATCTGCCGGGGACATCTCCACAGAGCTCCATCAAGAGCTCTCGAGCGAGCGGTCCGTGCTCTCCCTCATCGAGCTCAATGTGACGGTCTAGGTAGAGCCGCAGCATCGGGCAGTTGTCGCCGAGGTCTTCCAGCACAGAGCGGAACATATCGGGGATGAGGTCTTCGCGACCGAACAAGAAGGCCGATGCCACCTCATGAGTCCCACGCGAGTTCGAGAGGCGCCAAGTCCAAGCAGAGAAGGCCTGAGAGGCCGAAGGAGCACGAGCTGACTCGAGGGCGAGCTCTGGGTCACGGCCGCGACGCAGCTCATCGATGAAGGCCTCGATCGGGCCGGTGTCGGCGCCCACCTCCTTCATCGCCTCGATGTATAGCTCTAAGTGACTGGTGTAGCGGCCTGGCTCCACCTCGTCAGACTCTTCACCTAAGACGATCTCGTTGACCATCCGGCGGATCTTGCTGTCCTCGGTCGGCCTCCACGCGATCTCCACAGAGGTCGCGTCGTGTTGCAGGCGCTTCAAGAGCGTCATGAAGTCCCAGACTGCGAAGACGTGGTGCTCCATGAAGACCCTCAGGGCCTCAACGGAGTCCAGACTCGAGTAGACGGGGTGACGGATCACCCGACGCCGATAATCGAGGGCTGCTTCCTCAAGGAGCTCAAACTCTTCAGCAGGGATCATGACTGGGGAGGCTCAGCAGCACGCTGCCGAGCGCTGACACCTTATAAGCGCAGGCGTGAATTGACTCACTAAGAAAGCCCCGGGATACGGGGAGATAGCTAGCGATATCTAGAGCGCCTCGAGGGCTGGATCAGCCGTAGCGCCCTTCGATGTAGTCGGCTGTCTCTTGCTGCTGGGGTGAGACAAACATATCGCCAGTCCTAGAGTGCTCGACCACCTTGCCCATGAGCATGAAGATGCACTCGTCGCTAGCCCGGCGCGCCTGGGCCATGTTGTGCGTGACGATCAGGATCGAGTAGTCACCCCGCAGCCTCCAAATGAGCTCCTCTACGGCCTTGGTTGCCTCAGGGTCCAGCGCCGAGCAAGGCTCGTCCATGAGCAAGACGCTCGGCTTAACCGGCAGGAGCCGCGCGATGCAGAGCTTCTGCTGCTCCTCGAGGGAGAGCTCCGTGGCGGTCTGGTCTAGTCGATCCTTCACCTTGTCCCAGAGCAGGACCTCTCGCAGAGCCTCCTCCACGACTTGGTCTTCCTCTTCCCTGGGGCCCTTTCCGCCTCGGTGAAGCCGGTAGGCGAAGAGGACGTTGTCTCTGACAGGGAGCGGGAGCGGGTTAGGGCGCTGAAAGACCATCCCCACCTCGCGGCGGAGCTGGGTCAGCTCGACCTCATCTGCGAGGACGTTTTGTCCCATAACCTCGATCGTGCCCGTGGTGCGGACGTAGCCCAAGCGCTCGTTGATGCGATTCACCGCGCGCAGATAGGTCGACTTTCCACAACCTGAGGGGCCGATGAGAGAGGTCACCTTCCCAGCTTTGACGTCGATGTCGACGTCGAAGAGCGCCTGGAAGTCTCCGTACCAGAGGTTCAAGCCCTTGGTGCGAATCGCGGGCATCGTGGTCTCAACCAAAGCGACCCTCCACATAGTCTGTCGTGCGCTGATCTTGCGCGTTCCTGGTGAAGAGCTCCGCGGTGTCGCCGACCTCGACCACCTCGCCGTTCAGGAAGAACGCTGTCCTGTCCGCGAGACGCCGCGCCTGTTGGACTAAGTTCGTGACGAGGATGATCGTCATCTCTTCCTTCAGCTCTTTCAGCACGTCCTCGATACGCATCGTCGTGACAGGGTCGACCGCGATGGAGAACTCGTCGAGGAGCAAGAGCTCCGGCTCCTGCGAGAGCGCGCGTGCGATCGTCAGGCGCTGCTGCTGCCCTCCTGAGAGCAGGCTCCCGAGAGACTTCAGTCGGTCCTTCACCTCGTCCCAGAGCGCCGCGCGGGTGAGGCAGCGCTCGACGATCTCGTCAAGCTCTGCGCCGCGCACACCTCTCAGCTTCGGTGCGAAGGCCACGTTCTCGTAGATCGACATCGGCAAGCCAACGGGCAGCGGGAACACCACGCCGATGCGACTCCGCAAGGCGTAGAGGTTCCGCCAATGACTCACGTCCTTGCCGTTGAAGAGGACCTCGCCCGAGACGTGCATGTTTGAGGTCATCTCATCCATGCGGTTGATCGCCCGCAGGAAGGAGGTCTTGCCGCTGTTCGCAGGCCCGATCACTCCGAAGATCTCGTTCTCATAGACCTCGAATGACGCGCCGTTGAGGGCCACAGTGTCGCCGTAACGGATCGTGAGATCTCTGACCTTCAGCTTCTCTGTAGCCGTGGTCGCTGCCATCGAATCACCTACCACTTCTTCTGCCCCCTGAGATACATCCGGAAGGCGATTGAGACCGAGTTCAGGACGAGCACCATCCCGATCAGAACGAGCGCCACGCCGAAGGGCAGCTCTTCAGGGACATTCGGCACCTGAGTTGAGACCGTGAACAAGTGAAGTGACATCGCCATGGTCTGGCTGCTGAGCCGCTCAAAGAAGTTGTCCGGCACGAAGGGCAGGAACAACGCAGCGCCCGTGAACATGATCGGCGCGGTCTCTCCAACGGTGCGAGACACCTCCAAGATGACGCCGGTGAGGATTCCAGTGACCGAGTTGGGTATGACGACCTTACGGATCGTCTGAGAGCGTGTCGCACCTAGGCTCCAGCAGGCCTCTCGGAAGGCCTGCGGCACGGCCTGCAAGGACTCGCGCGTGCTGACGATTACGACTGGCATAGTCATCACGGCCAGCGTCAATCCGGCAGCCAAAATGCTCGTCCCCAAGTCAAAGAACATCACGAATGCCCCGACCCCAAAGAGCGCGTGCACGATGGACGGGACCCCCGCGAGGTTGATGATCGCGAGGTTGATCAGGCGGGTGAGGGTGTTATCCGGCGCGTACTCAGAGAGGTAGACGGCGCAAGCCACGCCCAGCGGGACCGACGCGAAGAGCGCGACTGCGACGATCCAGATCGTCCCGATGAGGCAAGGGAAGATGCCGCCCTCTGTCATCCCGTTGATCGGATCCGCTGTGAAGAACTCCCACGAGAGCGCGGGAGCGCCCTTAGCAGTGAGGAGGACCAAGATGATCAGCACAGGCAGGATAAGGAGCACCGTCATCCATCCGAAGAGGAGCCGATAGAGGCGCTGATTACGCTGGTTCTTGTAGTCCAGCGGCTGGGCCTTGAAGCTCTTGAAGTCGATGTCGGTCATGCGCGCTTCCCCTTGCGGCCACGGACGAGGACGTCCGCGAGCAGGTTGATGACGAATGTCACGATGAAGAGCAGGATCCCCAGTGAGAAGAGCACCTTGTAGTGCTCTGAACCACGGGCGGTCTCTCCAAGCTCCGCTGCGATCGTGGCAGTGAGCGCTCGGACCGAGTCGAAGGGGCTCGTGGGCAAGTTGATCGCGTGGCCTGAGGCCATCAAGACAGCCATAGTCTCACCGAAGCCGCGGCCGACCCCCAAGAGGACAGCGGCCACCAGGCCATTCTTCGCGGAGGGCAGGACGACCTGTCGAATGACCTGCCAGCGAGTAGCGCCCATCGCCTCTGCCGCCTCGCGGTAGCCCTCAGGGACCGCCTTCAACGCGTCCTCTGCGATCGTAGTCATGATCGGCGCCGCCATGAGCCCGAGGATCACGCCTGCGTTCAAGATCGTCAGTCCGACCGGGACGTCGAACACCTCAATGATGAGCGGGTTCATGATCGTCAGACCGATGAAGCCCCACACGACGGAGGGGATCGCGGCGAGGAGCTCCACGAGCACTTTCAAGAACTCTCGGGTACGACCCGTAGCGAACTCACCGATGTAGATCGCTGCCCCCAGAGAGAAGGGCACGGAGACGAGCATCGCGAAGCCGGTCACGCTCGCGGTCCCGGCCATCAGGGCCAATGCGCCGAACTGTGGCTCGGGCTCAGAGGTCGGTCGCCAGGCCGGAGAGGTGAAGAACACCCCCTTATCGAGCTCGAAGATCGCGAAGCCTAGCCCCTGCTGCGCGATGAACACGAAGATCGCGATCACGAAGAGGATCGCGGAGACGCCCCCCACGAACACGACGCCTTGTGTGATGCGGTCAACGACCCACGCGAGGTCGATCCGGTCCTCTAGCACTCTCTGAGGTGCTCCTCCTCCCTTACCAGCCAACTTTAGTCCTCTTCTTCTCCGCGCAAGAGCTCCATCAGCTCGCTGACTTGCGGAGCGAGCTGCTTGTAGACGGACTCCGGATCATCCCGATCCTCGAGGGGCCATGACAGGATCGTCGTGTGGAACGGGATCCTGGTGAGGTGCTCACGGACGCCGCCGGCGAGGTCAATCACGAGGTCGTAGTCGGCGACCTGCTTGATGACATCCGAGAATGAGCGGGGCTCAAGGTCGCGAAGGTCTAAGCCTTTCGAGTCAGCGAACTCGATGTATGCCTGATCGGGCTCAGAGACGACATCCCAGCCGGCGCTCTCAAAGGTGCCGGCCTCAGGGTATGCCTTCCTGCAGTAGTGCTCAGCGAGCGCGCTCGCTCCAGCGTTTCTGCTGTCGACGAACAGGACATCGAAGGTCTTCTCCTCTTTCCCTTCCCCCGTCACCGTGAAGATCGTCTGCTCGCTGACGTTCTTACCCTGGTGCAGGATCCGCTCGAGACGGTTGAAGATCGCCATCAAGGCGAAGAGGTCCTCCATCGGTTGAGTGCCCTCTTTGCCAGCGTTGACGAGGTCGGTGAACACCTTGTCAAACGTCGAGCCATATTGGCCGACGACAGCGCGCGTAGTGCGCGCCTCCTCCACATTCCCCTCGTAGAAAGCGTTGAGAGACTGCTCCAAGGTGTTCGCCGCGTGCCGGCCCATCATCTCGATGTCCTTAGCCACAGACTCCGGGGGCGCAGTGCTCAGCTGCACCGCAGCACGAGAGATCGTCTCCGCGTAATCCCCGACGCGCTCCAGCGTCTTTGAGAGACGCATCGCGGAGGAGATGTACCGCAGGTGACCAGCGCTCGGCAGGTGCCGCGCGATGAAGATGTGGCAGCGGTGGTCGAGCTTGCGCGCCAACCGGTTGATCGGCAGGTCGCCCAAGATCGTCTTCGTCGCCAGCTCTGCGTCGCGCGTCAGCGCTGTCTCAGTCGCCGATCTAACAGCGCCTACGACAGCTTCACCCATCCTTCGAACCCGCTTGCGGACCTTCTGGATGTCGCGCTCGAGGCGCTCTTCGTACTGAGTCATAGAGAGGTAGTGTGGGGAGAGGTGAGGCTACTTACAGGTCCCGGACGGGCGCATAACCCTTCTTCAGGATGATCTGCTGACCGACGTCAGAGAGGATCCAATCCATGTACTCCTTGGTCGCTCCGGTGGGCTGCCCAGAGGTGTACATGAGGAGCGGACGAGCGATCGGATAGGTCCGATCGATCGCGGTCTCGACAGTCGGCTCGACGGGCGCACCGCCGCCTGAAGAGACAGGAACAAGCTTCAAGTGATCCGTCGCGTATGCGAGGCCGGAGTAACCGATCGCGCTCGGGGTCTTCTCAACGAGATCGACGACGTCCTTCGAGCCGTGCATGTCGAGAGAACCGAGCTTGTAGTTGCCGGTCTTGCCCAAGACAGCTTCGCGGAAGTAAGCGTAGGTGCCAGAGTTGTTCTGTCGACTGACCCGGACGATCTCATCGCTAGCGCCCTCAGGCATCTGGATGCCAAGCTGACTCCACTTCTCAACCTCGCCGCCTTCACCATAGATCATGGCGAGCTGCTCGATGGTGATGGACTCGATGGGGTTGTCCTTGTGAACGTAGACCGCGAGGGCGTCAAACCCGACCGTGAACTCAACCGGCTCGACGCCATTCTCCCGAGCCATGGTCATCTCTTTGTCCTTCATCGATCGGCTCGAGTTTGCGATGTCCACGGTGCCATTGATCATGGCTGAGATCCCGGTGCCTGAACCGCCACCGGTGACTGCTATGGCACAGCTTGGATTGACCTTGCTGTACTCCTCAGCCCAAGCCTGGGCGACGTTGACGAGCGTGTCTGAACCTTTGTTCTGAAGGATGGTGCGGCTACTGCCGTTCACCGAGCCGCCGCAAGAGGTAAGCGTAGCTGCGACAGCGAGGGTGGCGAGGAGGGGGAGCTTCATGGCTTTCATATCTGCCTTTTTGAGTACCTTGTGGATCTGGCGGGGCCCTCCCTTGAGGGTGTCCTCAGTCCGATCACACGTGCGTAAGCTACCCACGGTTTGATGAAGAAACTGTGAAGATCGAACGCGTTCTCCGTGACCGCAGGAGACCGTGTATGGCCGCTACAGGTCTTGGTATTCGCTGATCGTCTCCTCGACGGCTTCCTTGCCATCTGCAAAGAACATCAGGGTGTTGTCTCGCTCGAAGAGGGGATTCTTAATCCCTGCATAACCTGCTGAGAGAGAGCGCTTTACGACAACAACCGTGCGCGCATCCCAGACATCCAAGACGGGCATACCGGCGATCGCCGAGCCCTCCTCGTAGGCCACAGGGTTACAGACATCGTTCGCGCCGATGATGATCACGACGTCCGTGTTCTTGAAGTCTGAGTTGATCTGGTCGAGCTCGAAGAGCTGCTCATAGGGCACGTTCGCCTCTGCCAAGAGGACGTTCATGTGTCCTGGCATACGGCCTGCGACGGGGTGAATGGCGTACCGCACCTCGATGCCGTCTGCCTCCAAGACCCCTGCGAGCTCCTGCACCTTGTGCTGAGCCTGCGCGACGGCCATCCCGTAGCCAGGGACAATGATGACGCTCTGAGCGGACTCGAGGATCATCGCGACGTCGGCACCGCTCGTGGACTTGACCCCTTTGTATTCAGAGTCGCCGTCGCTCGAGCCTGCGTCGATGCCCCCGAAGAGCACGTTCGCGAGGGAGCGGTTCATGGCCTTGCACATGATCTGCGTCAAGATCAGGCCAGACGCCCCCACCAAGGAGCCAGCGACGATCAAGAGCTCGTTCTGCAGCACGAAGCCGGTCGCTGAGGCGGCGAGGCCTGAGTAGGAGTTCAAGAGCGAGATCACGACCGGCATGTCCGCGCCGCCGATCGGGACGACGAGGCCCACACCGAGGACTAGGGTCAGCCCCAAGAGGACGTAGACCCAGGTCTGAATGTCTGCGGAGCCGCCTGAAGCGGCGAAGCCCACCATCCCGGCGGCGTAGACCGCGCCGAGGAGCAGGAGCACGTTCAGCGGCTTGTTCCCCAAGGGGCCGATGCGGCTCTTCCAGAGCTTTCCAGCGAGCTTGAGGAAGGCGATGAAGCTGCCAGAGAAGGTCACGGCGCCGATCAAGACCGAGAGGACCGCTGCGACAGCAAAGAGGACGCCCTCCTGGGAGGAGAGGCTCGCAGCGCCCTCAGGCATCTCCGAGCGAGCGCGCTCGATCTCTGCCCAAGCGACCAAGAGCGAGGCGANCCCGCCGAGGCCGTTGAAGAGCGCGACGAGCTCAGGCATGGAGGTCATCTGGACCCGCTTAGCCAAGAGGAGCCCGATGACACCACCCAAGGCCAAGCCGCCGACGAGCACCTTGAGGTCGAAGACTTCGCCCCAGAGGTGCCAGACCGTCACGCAGATCGCGAGGAGCATCGCGACGGCCGCGATCTGGTTGCCGCTCTGGGCTGTGCGGACCCGCGCGAGGCGCTTGATCCCGAGGATAAAGAGGAGCGCTGCCAGCATGTAGCTGGCTTGCACCCAGGTGTCGGCCGCGCTCGCGGTCTCGAAGATGGCAGAGAGGCTCATAGCGTCAACTGTCCTTCTTCTTGGAGCCCTTGGAGGCGAACATCCCGAGCATCCTATCGGTCACGACGAAGCCACCGACGACGTTCACGGTGGCGAGGGTGATCGCGAGGAAGCCGAGGACCTTGCCCAACTCTGGATAGTCAGCGACCGCGCATGAGATCGCTCCGACGATCGTGATCCCGCTGATCGCGTTGGCCCCGGACATGAGCGGCGTGTGGAGGGTCGGCGGGACCTTCGTGATGAGCTCAAAGCCCACGAAGATCGCGAGCACCAAGATCCAGAGGCCGACGAGGAGGAAGTCTCCCCCACCTGCTTGTGCGAGCATCATGCCTTCACCTCGTAGTTGTTCGAGAGGAGCTCCGTAGTTTGTGCGTGAGTGACAGCCCCGTCGTGCGTCAGGGCGCAGCCCGCGATGACCTCATCCTCAAAGTCGAGGCTGAGGGCGCCCTCCGCGATGAAGGGCTTCAAGAGCGCGAGCACGTTCTTGGCGAAGAGGTTGCTCGCGTCGGCGGGGACCGTGGCGGGGAGGTTCTTCGTCCCGACGATCGTGACGCCGTGGGCCGTGATGATCTCGCCGGCCTGACTCAGGGTGCAGTTGCCGCCGCTCTCGACGGCGAGGTCGACGATCACGCTGCCCTCTTGCATGGACTTCACCATCTCCTCGGGGACAAGCACGGGGGCCGGCCGACCAGGGATCAGGGCGGTCGTGATCACGATGTGGGCCTCCGAGACGCGCCGCGCGACCTCCTCACGCTGGCGCTGGAGGAAGTCCTCACTCGCCTCCTTGGCGTAGCCCCCCTCGTCCTCGAGGTCCTCTGCGCCCTCGACCTCGATGAAGGTCGCGCCGAGGCTCTCTACCTGTTCCTTTGCAGCGAGGCGGACGTCCGTGGCCTCGACGACGCAGCCGAGCCGGCGAGCGGTGGCGATGGCCTGCAGGCCAGCGACCCCAGCGCCGAAGATCACGACCTTGGCGGGCTTGACGGTGCCGGCTGCGGTCATGAGGAGCGGGCAGAGCTTGCCTAGGTTTGCGGCGGCTAGGAGGACTGCCTTGTAGCCGGCGATCGTCGCCTGAGAGCTCAAGACGTCCATGGACTGGGCGCGGGTGATCCGAGGGATGAGGTCCAACGCGAGGCAGGTGACGCCCTTGTCCCTGAGGGCGCGGACGAGCTCGAGCTGCGCGGAGGGGATCACCATGCAGACCAGCACGCAGCCCTTGGAGAGCCTCCCTGCCTCCTCGAGGCTGGGGGGCTGGACCTTCGCCACAGCGTCAGCGGTCTCCCAAGCCTCAGGACCGCACAGCGTCGCGCCGGCCTCTTCATAGGCCGCGTCGGTGTAGGAAGCGACGAGGCCAGCGCCGCGCTCTATGAGCACCTCGAGGCCCTGTCGAACAAAGCGCGAGACAGCCTCGGGGGTCGTCGCGACCCGGGTCTCCCCGGGGAGGGTCTCTTTGGGTACGAAGAGGGTCGTCATGGGCGGTATGGGGAGCGGGGTCCCTGCGGGGTTAGGCGCGGGGTGCGCACAGGGGAGGGTCATGATATCCGACGGGGCAGGTCGCGCGCACCTGCCATGCCGACAGCCTCTATGCCTCAATGCGGGGCCCAAGGAGGCCGATTGGCGGTAGAATGCGATCCCGTCCCCCCAAGGGCCGGCCCTTCGATGAAGTTCGCCCACTATGAGTTCGACCTGAACGAGGACCTGATCGGCTCAGGTCAATCGAGTCAGGTCTACCGCGCCACTGACCTCAAGCTCGACAGAACCGTCGCGCTCAAGATCCTTGAGGCACACGTGACGATCGATCCGGAAGCCTCGGAGCGCTTTAAGCGAGAGGCGCGGGCGGGCGGCAAGCTCATCAACCCAAACATCGCGATGGTGTTCAACTTCGACACCGCCAAGGTCGAAGGCCAAGAGCGCTCCTATATCGCGATGGAGTTTCTCGAGGGCAAGCCCCTCGACAAGGTCATTAAGGAGACCTCACAGACGCTCGGTTATGAGGAGTGCTTGCGTATAGCTGAGCAGGTCGCGTCTGCGCTCGCGATGGTCCACGAGTCCAACATCATCCACCGGGACCTCAAGCCAGGGAACATCATGGTGATGGACGATGGGATGGTAAAGCTGCTCGACTTCGGCATCGCTAGGGCGACGGATGACACGGGCATCACCCAGCAAGGGATGCTAGTCGGCACAGTCCTCTACATGTCCCCTGAGCAAGTCCGTGGCGAGGAGCTCACTTTCACCTCGGACGTCTTCGCCTTCGGCTCGGTCCTTTATCACCTCTGCACCGGCAAGCTCCCCTTCCCCGGATCGAGCTTCCCCGAGGTCTGCATGACGATCCTCGACGGGGCGTATGAGGAGCCGACTGAGGCGCGGCCCGGCTTCCCCGAGCCCATCAGCGCCGTGATCAAGCGCTGCCTAGAGCCGGAGCCCGTAGACCGCTTCGCGAACGGACGTGAGGTCCACACTGCGATCCTGAGCGCGATCAAGGACATGCACAGCTCGACCTCTACGCTCCAGGTCGCCGAGGGAGACCTTCACATCCTCCCCTTCGACACCTCGACCGAAGCAGAGGGTCTCGCTGGGGGGACGCGCAAGGACCTCGCGAGCGACCTAGACCGCACAAAGCGCCTGAGCGTCTTCCTCTCAGATGAGGTAGACCCTGCAGGCCAAGTCGACGTGGACTTCCTGCTGAAGGGCGAGCTCTCGACCCTCCCGAGCGGCGCCAGCTTGGAGCTGAGGCTAGAGCGCTGGGGCACCAGTCAGCGAGGTCGAGCCGTAGTGCAAGAGTGGGAGGATGTAGTCCACATCGAAGATGACGACGAGTGGTCTCTGCAGGAGAGCCTCGCCCGTGTCGCCGCGCGCTTTGTTAGGCAGGGCATGCGCGAGGTCTCTGTGCGTCCGATCTATGATCTCCAGCGAGATCCGCAAAAGTCTGAGGAGCTCGCACACCAAGCCCACGACAAGCTCCTGCGAGGGACTTCAAAGCATGTCATCGCTTGCATGAGCATGATCAGAGCGGCGATCGAGAAGAACGCCTACTCGCCGAAGGCATACTCCTGCCTCGCAGAGGCCATGGTGAGAAAATTCCTCATGTGGGATGGTGATCCGAGCTTCCTCGACGAGGCTCGAGAGTACGCCAACCGCTCCTTAGGCCTCGACCAAGAGTGCGCAGAGGCGCACACCTCTCTGGGCTTCGCATACCAGCACTCCGGACAGCCCACAGACGCTCAACGTGAGTATCGGATCGCCATACAGATCGACCCCGAGGAGTGGATGGCACACTCCTACCTCGGCGCGCTCCTCGCTCGTGAGGGCAACTTCAAGCACGCGCAAGAGCACCTCGAGCGCTCCCTAGAGCTCCGCCCTCAATATGTCGGCGCCGCGGACAACCTCTACCTCGTCCACATGCGCCTTGGCGCTGTCGAGCAAGCGATCACAGTCGCTGAGGCTGGCATCCAGAGCGGTCTTGAGCAGCTGATCAAATTCCCTGACGACCAAGAGACCCGCACACACACTGCGCTCCTCTTCGCCCGCCTAGGCAGGGGAGAGGAGGCCCGCGAGCTGCTTGAGGAGGCGCGAGAGAAGTTCCCGAAGGACGGCTTCACGAACTTCCGATTAGCCTGCATTCTCGCTGCTCTCGGGGACTCTCAAGAGGCCGTGACAGAGCTCAACGCAGCCCGGGACCGCGGCTACTTCGTCCGCGGTGAGCTCCTCGGCTCCACCGACCTCGAGATCCTCCGAGGTCTTCCGGGCTTCGATGACCTCTTGGTGTAGCGCAGACAGACTGCCCCATGAGCCAAGCCCTCATCGTCCTCGACACTGAGACCGCCACCCTCCAAGGAGCACCCCACCTCCTCGAGCTCGGCGCTGTGCTCGTCGAAGATGGCGAGATCCAAGACTCCTTCGAGCGCTTTATCCGACCTGAAGTCGAGATCGACCCGATGGCGACCGCGATCCACGGGATCACGATCGAGGACGTCTTAGACGCCGACGACGCGGCGACCGTCCTCGGAGACTTCTTCGACTGGGCGGGCGACGCCTGGTTCGCTGCCCACAACGCGCCCTTTGACGCGAAGGTCATCGCCTATGAGGCCAAGCGTCAGCGCTTCGACGAGCTCCCCGCAGGCCCCTTCCTCGACAGCCTGCCCTTGTCGCGCAAATACATCCCGGAGTCTCCCAACCACAAGCTCGTCACCCTGAGCGAGCACCTCGATCTAGAGGATGGGCCTCACCACCGCGCTCTCTCGGACGCCGTCTACTGCTGGAAGGTGATCGAAGAGTGCTGGGAGCGCGCGGGTGGCCTCGACGCGGTCTCCATGACTGAGCTGCTCAGCGACTC
Source organism: Planctomycetota bacterium (assembly GCA_022446815.1). Classification (GTDB taxonomy): domain Bacteria; phylum Planctomycetota; class UBA1135; order UBA1135; genus JAKVCE01. Next base: position 180,753 of record JAKVCD010000018.1, on the reverse strand, counting down.
CGGCCGAGCGCTGACCTTCTCCTCGGCGTCCCCGGCGCTCCCGCGCTTCCCGCGTCGCATCCGCGCTCTCAGCAAGAACCTCACGAGCGGAGAAGAGATCACAGTCCTCTATGGCAGCAGCGGAGAGCACCCCGCGACCCTCAGCGTCCGGCCACGCTTCGCATACCGCCGGCGCGATAAGGACTACCTCGAGGCGGAGTGCTGCCACTCAGGGATCCTGAAGACCTATAGGCTTGATCGCGTCCAGAAGGTCATGAAGAGCGGCGCGCGCTGAGCCTCGCTCAAGCGCAGTCCGTCTTTCGCGAGAGCGCTCGCTCTAAGAGTGCGCCGAGGTTCGTGCCGGCGAGCGGGCGCGCAGGAGCTTCCTTGAGCATCGGCGCCGCGTCCTCGCCGAAGGAGGCCTCCTCTGCTGCGATCCTAGAGCCGTCGGTGTGCAAGAGAGAGAGCGTGAGCCGCTGCGCCTTCACATCCAAAGAGAGGACACGCAGGGATGCAGGTTGACCCTCTGTGTAGTGCGCCTTGAGCGGATGCTCCATGGATACGCCTGTCTCGCTGCGAGGGACGAAGCCGCTGAGGTCGCCCTCTAATGCGACAACCAGACCAGCGTCAAGCACATGCTCGATGACCCCGTGAACGAGAGACTTTTCGCCAAGTCGTTCCTCAGCGGAGGACCAAGGGTTGACGCCCACCTGCTTGATCCCGAGCGAGATCCGCTTACCGCCGCGCTGTATGTGCAACACCTTCGCCTCGACAGAGTCCCCCACCTTGAGGATCTCTGCCGGGTGAGCGATGCGGCGATGGCAGATGTTCGAGATGTGAACAAGCCCTTGCCGCCCACGGCCGAAGCGGATGAAGACGCCATAAGACTCGATACGGACGACGCGTCCGTGCACGACCTCACCAGGTCGAACACCTCCTTCGCCCCCTCGTTCACGCTCGCGCTTCAAGACCCGCTTACGGCTCAAGAGGCAGCGCTGACGCTCGTGATCGACCTCGATCACCTCCGAGATGAGGAGCTGACCGACGAGCTCATCGAGGTCACTCCCGCGAGGGACGCCTGTCTCCGAGCGCGGCATGAAGGCGTGCAATCTGCCAACGCGAAGCTCGAGCCCACCAAGGTTCGTGCTCGTGACGCGGCCCTCCACGACGCTCGAGACCTCCATCTCCTCCCAGGAGTGGAGGACCTCCTCTTCTTTGAGGGCGAGGCGCCACAGCCCCTCCTCTTGTCCCTTGAGGGTGAAGTCATGGGTCGCGCCCTCCCGAGGCTCAGACTGAAAGGCGTCTCGCGCGATCACGCCCTGCATGCGCGGTCCCAGCTCTACAAAGACGTCTCTCTTGTGCACTCCGACGATCGTCCCGCTCATCACCTTGAGCGTGTGTCGTCCTCGCTCGTCCACAGCGTCTTGACTCCGTCCGACGAACCCCATGCCTCTACATTTAACCCCTCGGGCCACTATGTGGAAGACCTCAGCCACCACACTGAGTAACCACGACTTAGTTAGCTCTAATCAGGCGACTTACCGCGCCTCTGTCACAAGAAAGGGCTCCGCCCCGCCTTCACCCAAAATTGGGTGATAGCTCAGCGGCACCCCTCAAGGGAGCTCGTCTAGGGTCTCTCTGCATAAGCGAGTGAGATCGTGCCCTTCACCTAGGTTGGCTCGACACAGCACCAGCGAGCGCTCGAGGCGCTCCGCTGCCTCATCCGCGCCTTGCTGAATGAGGATGAGCTCTAGGTGGACCCGCGCGTGCAGAGTCGAGTCGTGCTCTACACCGAGTACCCGCCTTAGCTTGTCTGAGGCGCTCTTCAAGAGAAGCATCCCCTGCGGGCAGCTGGGGTGAACAGATAGAGTCACGCCTAAGTCAACCAAGCACTCAAGGGTGTCTGGGTGATTTGGCCCATACACACCTAGGAATCCGTCGCGGGCCTCTTCGAAGTACTTCGTAGAAGCCGAGCCCCTGCCCTGCCAGGCGAGGACCCTGCCGAGGAGCCAGCTCGTCTTGAGAGTGTCAGGGTGATACGCGCCGAGGTACTCGCGCTGCTTCAATAGCAGCTCCCAAGCGAGAGCCTCTGCGTCCTCCAAACGCCCCTCATCCAACGCCAAGTTGGCGTAGAGGTGCTCTAGCCCGAGCGAGAGTTGGCGGTTGGCATGCTCTGACTCTTGCAGCTCCCGGGCGTAAACGTCGAGGTCGCTGCGCAAGCTCTTGTGACGACCTGATGCATGCTTGACGCTCAGTAGCGCCAAGCGAACACGGTATGCGGAGACATCGTCAGGCCCCCTGAGTCGAGCCCAAGCACGCATAGAGTCAGAGAAAAGCGACTCAGCTCTCTCGAAGAAGCGCAGCTCAAACGCGGTCTGCCCAGCGGCCTCGAGACGGTTTGCTTGAGCTGCGTCCTCGCTCAAGCTGCTTACGCCTTCCAGCGGATCGAGGGCTTCAAGGAAGGCGCCCCCATCACCACGATCAAGCTTCCCCTTCAGCAGACCGGAGAGAGCTGTCGTTATGTTCTGTCTAGCTCCGCGTTGTCGCAGCTCCTGCTCACGCGACTCGTTGAGGGTCCCCTCTAGGCGGTGGACCAGGGCAGCCTGGCGCGACTTTGCCCGGGACATGAAATAGACACCCGTGCCTACAGAGAGCGTGAAAATCACGAAAGCTGCGACGACCGCAGGGTGTCTGCGCATGAAGAGTCGAGCCTTCATCGCCATCGAGGGCGGGGCCGCGAGGACCTCACGCGCATCAAGGAAGCGCTGCAAGTCGCCCGCGAACTCCGCGGAGGACTCATAACGATCCTCCCGCTTCTTGCTCATCGCCTTCATACAGACGAGGTCAAGCGCCCTCGAGAGGCTCGGATCCGAGTGGCTCGGAGGCTGAACTGTGCCCGTCACAACGCTCGCTACCATCTCAGGGAAGGTGCGTCCCTTTGCGGAGTAGGCAGGCTTGCTGGTGAGGAGCTCGTAGAGCACGCACCCGAGCGAGTAGACATCGGAGCGCGCGTCCGGACCATCATCCGTGGGAGAGAGCTGCTCTGGGCTCATGTAATTGAGCGTCCCAAGAATCTCACCGGAGCGGGTCACGGTCGCCCCTGCGTCCTCTCCGACAAGGCGGGCCGTACCAAAGTCGATAACTTTAGGCCTACCGTCCTTGTCTACGAGGATGTTCCCAGGCTTTAGGTCACGGTGAATGACGCCTTGTTTGTGCGCGAAGTCCACCGCCTCGCAAACCTGGCAAAAGAGCTGCAGCCGCTTACGGATAGAGAGCTTCTGTTTCTCTACATAGTCGGTGAGGCTGCTCGCTCCCTCGACGTACTCCATCACGTAGTAGGGCAGCTCACGCTCCTCTGCGCCGATTCGCTGTCCGTAGGTCCCCGCTGTATAGACGCGTGCGATCGCAGGGTGCTCAAGGCGTGCAAGCACCTCACTCTCTGCCTCGAAGCGCGCCAGCGCGCGCTCGTCGCGAGGTCCAATGAGCAAGGTCTTGATGGCAACTCTGCGACGTGGGCTAGCCTGAATTCCCTCGTAAACCATCCCCATGCCGCCTGTCGCGATGACGCTCACCGCACGGTAGGGACCGATCTGTTCTGGAATCTCGACGACAGAGCTGCGCTTAACGCCTCCCTCGTCAAGGAGCTTTCGCGTGGAGTCCATCTCCCGGTCTGCATCCAAGAGACCGAGCACCTCGTCACGAGTCACCGGATCATCCACGCAGAAGCGCTCCACGAACGCTCGTTGCTGAGAGTCCGGGAGATTCATCGCCGCCTCAAAGAGACGACGGACCCTGACGAAGTCGGACGCGTTCACGCGATCTTCTTCTCCTCCAGCTCACCTGCCTTGAGGCGCTGCTTCAGCCATGCTCTCGCCATCGCCCAGGCCTTCTTCGCCTGATCGACGGAGATCTCAAGAGATGCTGCGATCTCCTCGTCTGTCAGCCCAGCAAAGAAGCGCAGCTCGACCACGGAGGCCAGCTCCTGGTCGAGGCCAGCGAGGGCCTCGAGAGACTCATCGAGTTGAATGAAGGTCTCGGCGTTCTCCTCTGTGATGAGGAGCTCCTCCTCGAGAGGTAGGGCCGTGCGTCCACCGCCGCGCTTCTTTGTGGAGCGGCCCCGCGCGTGGTCGATCAAGAGGCACCTCATGGCCCTGACAGCGGTCCCCATGAAGTGAGCTTTGTTCTTCCACTGCTTCTCGCCGCCAGACTCCAGCTTGATCCAGGCCTCATGCACTAGCGCTGTAGGCTGTATGGTCAGCGCGCCATTCGCGCTAGCCATGCAAGAGCGAGCGCGCTGCTGGAGGTCTGCGTAGACCATCGAGAAGAGCTCCTCCGAGGAGGTCTTGGAGAAGTCGTCCGGGGTTTCGTTCTGGGTCGTATTCATTTCGCTTGGGATCGTCTGCGGCTCTTTTGCCGCCCACTTGAGGGGTGATAGTGAAGGATCTCCTCCGAAGGGAGGCCTGCCCAAACGAGGTCGTGTCAGCGCCCTCGCTCGGCCTGACGAACCCGTGAATGAAGAGTTCGATTTGGCCTCCCAGACCGCTCATTATCAGCCAAGTGGGGGTCATTTTCTTTTGGGGTGAATTACCCAATCGAACAGAGACGCCCCGCACGGGGTGAAGGCGACTAGCAGCACCTCACCCAGATGAGGAATAATCTTTCCAGCGCCGAAAGCGACTCACCCTCACCTCCCCACCATGAAGTTCAACCAGCTCAAGCTCTATCTGCTCAGCGCCCTCGTGACGCTCCCAGCTACGATCGGACACGCCCAGGAGAGCCTGGGAGCGGGCGAGGTCAACTCCCTCTTCGCTTGGTCGGATGTCGTCCGCAATGACGTCCGCTTCAGCTGGGACCTCAGCACCCGCAGCGTCCACGCAGCCGGCGTAGACCGCACGGGCTTCTTGACGGCCTTTGGCGCCGACGTCCACAAGGTGTTCTCCTCCCCCGCGGGAGACATCGGGACCTTGCGGCTACAGGGCTACGCTCTCCGCGCGGACGGCCTTCCGATGACTCCTGGCTTCTTCGACAGCGCTCATGACTGGGAGTGGACATACCGCTTCTTCGACTTCAACTACACGCGCTATGCCTCCGAGGGAGTCAACCTCCGGGTCGGACACTTTGAAGTCCCATACGGCCTGGAGCAAACACAGTCCACGAACGGCACGCTGCGCGACTACTTCAGCCGAACCAACCTCGGTATCAAGGCGGACTGGGGCTTATCCTTGAATGGCGCAAACGCCACACGCGAGTACGAGGTCGGGCTGACGCGCGGGAGCGGAAACCTCTATCGAGACCTCGAGGAGAACTACGTCTTCGCAGGCAGGCTAGGTACCTCACGAGAGGAGCCCCTCGCCTTCGGGGCCTCGTTTATGTCTGCTCGCCTCGCATCCAACGGGCTCGCGCGTCGCGAGCGCTTAGGGCTAGACGCGGTCTGGAGCGGTCCGAAAGCCACGCTGTTGGGCGAGTTGAACATAGGCCACGACGAGAACGTGGACATAACGAACGGGCTCTTCGAGCTAAACATCTCAAGCCCTGACGAGCGCAAGCTCGCCTATACCCAGCTCCTCGGAGCTGAGGCTGACGGCGATGACCGCTATTGGGCCACGCTCGGTGCCCTCCAAAACTTCAGCGACGGTCTCACAATGAGCGCTCAGTGGCAGGTTGACCTCGACGCAGTCGAAGGCGCGGAGCGGGGCGAATCCTTCGCCCTTCAGCTGCGCTGCCGCTTCTAGGTCTCAAGCCTCGCCGAAGAGCTCGGAGACCTTCTGCGTCAGCTCAGACGGCTTGAACGGCTTCGGTAAGTAAGGGACGTCCTCTTTCGAGATCTCCGCTTGGAGCTCATCGTCGGCGATGTGCCCGGACATATAGAGGACCTTCATCTCAGGCGCAGTCGCTGAGACCTGCTTCATCAGGTCACGGCCGCTCATACGCGGCATCACGACATCTGTGATGACGAGGTCAAAGCTGCCGCCCTGATCCCTGAAGACCGCCAAGGCGTCCTCGCCGTCTGATGCCTGAGTCACCTCATAGCCCGCGAACTGGAGGGTCGAGGAGGCGAGACCACGCACGACCTCTTCGTCTTCGACGAGGAGGATCCGCTTCTTCTCTTGCGCTTCAGACGAGACCTCTTTGGAGGCTTCCTCATTCACCGCCGGCTCCTCCGTCGGCGGGAAGAGGACCTTCATCTCTGTCCCTTCTCCCAGCTCGGAGCGCACCTCCATCCTGCCCCCGTTCTGCTGAATGATCCCGTACACGATCGAGAGGCCGAGCCCAGTCCCCTTGTCCACCGACTTAGTCGAGAAGTAAGGCTCAAACATGCGCGCCTGAGTCTCTTTGTCCATACCCGCGCCGTCATCTTCAACGATGACGTGGACCATGTCTTCTGAGTCCCCCTCAGCGCCGACCCGGATCTTGACCGCCCCGAAGCCATCGATCGCGTCGCGCGCGTTTACGGTCAGGTTCACGAGGACCTGCTCTAGCTGCCCCTGCTCAGCCTTGATCGGCGGGAGGTCCGGCTCCACTTCGAGCGTGAGCGTCACCTTCTCACCGAGCATCGACTGCAGGATCTTCTCCATGTTCTTAGCGACGGCCCCGAGCGAGAGACTCACGGGCGCAGAGATCTGCTTGCGACCGAGGAGCAGGAGCTGCCTCGTGAGCACCGAAGCGCGGTCCCCCGCCAAGCGGATCTGCTCGAGGCTCTCATACTCTGGATCCTCGGGCTCCATGCGGCTCAGGCTCAGGTCTGAATAGCCGACGATCGCGGTGAGGAGGTTGTTGAAGTCGTGCGCGACTCCGCCAGCGAGGCGACCCAGCGCCTCCATCTTGTGGTCCTCGCGCTTCTTCTCCTCGTGCTGCCGCAGCGCATCCTCTGCACGCTCGCGCTGAACGATCTCCTCGAGGAGGTCCTCGTTCGCACGGACGAGCTCTTGAGTGCGCTGCTTGACTGTGTCCTCAAGGACCTCTTGGTGCTGTCCTAGGGACTGGACGAGACCCGAGATCGTGCGCGCGAGGACGCGCACCTCACGAGGACCAGCAGAGAGCGGCGCCATCTCTTCGTGCCCCTCTTCCGCCTTCGAAGCCTCCGCTGTGAGCTCGCGCAAAGGATCGATCACGTTCTTAGTAGTCCACCTCCAGAGCAAGATGACGAGGGAGATGTAGAGCAACGCGCCAGCGCCGCCTTGGAGGCGCAGGCGCTCTCGACTAGCTGTCGCGAGGGCGGCTCGCTCTGCTCGCGCGACCTCTACCTTCTCGACGAGGTCGTCCGCCCTGCTCCGCAGGAGCACAAGCTCAGCGTCGACCTCCTGCTCTAGGAGACCGACCTCCCTGAGTCGATTCTCTCCTTCGATGTGCATGATCCCACGGAGCATTCGCGCCACCGTGGCGGTGCTCTCGCCGATCAGCGCTCGCTCCTTGTCGAAGAGGCCGACTAAGGGCAGCGCGTCCATCTCCTCGAGCCGCTTCTGGATGCCTGTGGCCAGCTCACCCGCTTGTTCAGCGAGGTAGGTGTGGGGCCCGCTCAACGAGAGGTCCGCGATCCTGAAGTAGAAGCGCAGTGACTCCTCAAGGCCCTCTACCTCTTTGAGGTCAACGTTGTCCGCGGCCGCCTGCTGCTCCTCGTCCAACACCTGTACCGCTCCTTGAAACAGGAAGAGCAGCAGCCCCAGACCCAGCGCCGTGGAGACGGCGATGAGCGCGCCGATGTGTGAGGCGATCTTCACAGCGGTCGCTTAACTCAGCTCTCCTTGAGGAGCAAGGAGACCTCTAGCGCCGCGAGCTCGCTAGCGGAGCTGCACTCATCAGTGCTCTGAAACGTCCTCCCAATGAGGTTCGTGAACCGCGCCATGGCTTCAGGCGCTAGCGAACGCTCAGGGTCCTCGACGGCAAGTATCTCGCCCTGCGGCCCCAGCACCCACCACAGCTTCGCACTCATATCACCCGCCGACCAAGGCGTGCGAAAGACCGCTCCTGCGCCTCGCTTGTTCTTCCTAAGAGCGCTCCAGGAGAGCACTGCTGAGCGGTCAAAGCCGATGGACTCCCCGAGCCCAGAGGCCTCAAGCGAGGCCTGGCTCTTCGCGCCATAGACTCTCTCGACCTCCTCCACCCGCGCGAAATCCGCCAAGTGACGGAGGGCGAGCGCGGTCGCCTTGACCGAGCCCACCTCTCGCTCCCACACGATCCCGGTCACGACGCGAGTCTTGATCGCGCTCTGCACCATGACGTGCATGAGCTCGTTCGCGCCCTCTGAGACGTCCGCCGCGCCGGGGCGGAGGGCGGCGCCGTCAGGAGTCAGCATGGCGACGAGCGCCTTAGGGCTCTTCCCGATGAGTTGAGTCGCGGTCTTCTCGGACTCAAGCTCAGCGCGGTGCTGAGAGCGACAGCGCTGAAAGCGGTAGCCCGTGATGTCGAGGTTTGTGTTCATCATCCATGCGATCCTCACGAGACCCCAGCTGAAGGACTCGGAGCGGACGTGGACGTAGCCGAGGACCTCCTTCTTCTCGCCTAAGACGACGTAGAGGGTGTGCTGGCCGAGCTCGTCGAAGTGGATCGAAAAGGGCAACTCCCCGAGGATCTGCGAGCGCGCGTCCTTAGAGATCGTGCGGACGAGGCTCACGTGCTTCTCGTAAGCCGGCGCTAAGAGGCGAATCTCTCGGTCGGGATCTCGGAGCGCACAGAAGGCCTCTGAGCGCTGGGCAGCGAGCTCTCCAGCCATGAGGCAAGGGATGAGCGCTGCGAGGGACCATCTCTGGAGCTTGGAGTACATGTTCATAGGTCAGGAGTCTCGTAGTTCAGGCGTCAATGAGACCCTCTCGAATAGCGTAGCGGGCGAGCTCGACACGGTCGTGGATATCGAGCTTGTCCATCACGCGCGCGCTGTGGCTCTCGATGGTCTTAGGACTGAGGTGCATCAGACCCGCGATCTCTTTCTTAGTCAGTCCACGAGCGAGGTACCTGAGGACCTCGATCTCACGATCTGTGAGGATCTTCGAGCGGAGCTTCGCGCCATCCGCGAGGGAGTAGCTCCCGTCCTTTTCGACGATTCGGCTGCGTATCTCATCAGAGAAATAGTTCCCTCCCGCGGCGACCTCACGGATGGCCATCGCGAGGGTCTCTGTTGGCTCTCCCTTGTGGAGGTAAGCCGAAGCGCCCGCCTTGAGAGCGCTCTCGATGTAGTGGTCGTGAAGCGCGCTGGAGAGGAAGATGATCTTTACGTCCGCGAGCCTCGACTTGATCCGCTCTGCCGCGTCAAAGCAGATGATCCCAGGCATGTCGATGTCCATGACGATGACATCCGGCTTGAGCTCCACCGCTACGTTGAGGCCTGCGCCAGCGTCCTCTGCCATGCCGACCACCTCGAACTCGACCCAGTTCGCGAGCTGAACGGCGAGCGCCTCACGTACGAGGGCGTGATCATCGACGAGGAGAATTCGAATAGCTTCCATGGCGGGGATAGCGCCCGCTGGAGAACTCCACGAGCGCCCTGGGAGGCGTCGCCTACGCACCCAAAGGGCGCTCAGCGTTCACTAGATTAGCCTCTCCTGCCCCCTCACAGGGTTGGGGTAAATACCCCAATCCACTCGGGCGCCACTGCCCAGCCCTAACGAGGGCGTCTACGCGAGGAGCCCCCCCTGCGCCGCGGCTCTTCTTCTCGCTCGATAGGCTCCAAGCCCAGCTGCTCACGGATCGAGTCTTCGAGCTCATTCGGTAAGAACTCATGGGGCCCGCGCCCGCCTGCGTAGGCGATGCGTCCCTCTCCATCGACCAGATAGAGCCTGTCGGGGAAGGCTGCATACGCGAGGTTGGTGGTGTCCTTGATGTCATCAATGACGACCGTGAAGGCCGAGAGGTCGAGCTTCGCGTCGCAGCGCTTCGCCACAGCGATGCGCTCCTGCACCGTCAGAGGCTCTTCAACGACGGGGTGATCACCTCCCACACCACGAGGGCTGATCCCATCAAGAGCGTGCGCTTCGCGGATGTAGACGACGATGAACTCGACCTCCTCACCGTACTGCTCCTCGATCTCTGTGAGTCGTCCGACCGACGACCGGAAGGGAGGTCATGTGTAGCTGCCGAAGATCAACGCGACCGGCCGCTTTCTCTCTTGGAAAGAGGAGAGCTTGAGCTTCTTCTCTGCCTCCTCCTTCACCCCTCCCTCTTCTTCAGAGGCCCCTTGCTCCTTCTCATCTTCGGGCGCCTCTCCCTCTTCGTCCTTTCCTGCCTCCGCCTCTCTCTTCGAGGCCTTGCGCTCGGCGAGGACTAAGAGCTCAAAGTCGGGAGCCTCGCTCCCCTCGAGAGGCGCGACGCCGCGGGCCGGACGAGCTTCGCCTTCCCCTCTCCGCCCGCGACCACCTCGACCTCCACGGCCGCCCCCACCCCTGCCGCCGCGAGAGGCTCGGTCACGCTCATCAATCTCGGCCTTAGAGATGACTCCATCGGAGTCCACGTCAAGCCGCTTGAAGTGCGTCTCATCACGCCCGTACTCCTCCGGCGTGATCTGGCCGTCCTCATCAGCGTCGTACTTCTCTGCCAGATACTCCCAGGTGCTGCGCGCCTTGGGCTCTTCAACGACTTCGCTGTCCCCCTCTTCGGGGTCCTCGTCCTCTGCAGCGGCTTCATCCAACAGCGGCTCTACGACGGGGTCGTCGAAGCTCGCCATAGAGCTGAGCAAGAGCGTGAAGCCGAGGACCGCGAAGTGCTGCATCATGCGCATGGTGATTCTTGGAAGAGGTATGGAGGCTATGAGTCGATCTCACGGAGGTCGTGACAGTCTCAACACATCCATCTTCAGAGCTTTCGCGCCGAGCGACACCCCCCTTTCGGTGAGAACCGCCTCACGCTATCCTGCTTCGCGCTGAGGGCCGCTTGCAGGCCCCTAGAGAGCGGCTGTAGCTCAGTTGGTAGAGCGTCAGCTTCCCAAGCTGAATGTCGCGGGTTCGAGTCCCGTCAGCCGCTCCACTTCGCTACGACTCGAAGGACCTAGGATCAAACTTGAGGGCAGCCTTATGCCTAGGCCTAGAGAATCTCGCGGTGCTACTTCCCTAAGGCAGCCTTCAGGCCGGCCTCGATTTGGGCGCGACCGTAGGCGTGCCCGGGGAGCTTCAGAGTAGGTGCTCCATTAGCGTCGAAGATGACCAGACCGTGCCTTAAATCCGCGAAGCCAAAGGCGAGGATCTTGTCATAAGAGGCGGCTGTCTCTTGGGGCGTCTTGATCTCGAAGATCGCCTGGCCCTTGTACTCTTGCTCAAGCTCGCGCACGGCGGCTGAGACCTTCAAGCACATAGGTCATGTCTCAGCGAGCAGGTAGTAGCGGACCTCGGGGAGCGCCTTTGAGGCGACCTCCTTCGGGGCGATGTCTCCGAGAGAGATGACAGCCTTCGTGACTGGCTCACTGGGCTCTGCAGCCTCTTGTGAGATGACCTCCGCGGCCGGAGCAGCCTCTTGTGAGACGACCTCGCTGGGCTGCACGAGCTCTTCGGAGGGCTCAGAAGTTTCCTCTGGAGCTTGGCTGCAGCTGAAGAGCGACAAGCCAACAGGGAGAAGTGCAGATCTCATGTTCATGCGAGACAGTCTATAAAAAAGTCGATTCCACGATGCAGCGAACTAGGGCCTCAAGATCACCCCACCTTCGGTGTGGGCATGCGCAACGCCTGCGTGTGAGGAACCGCTCTCGACATAGCCTCGTCCCACACGATGCCCTCCCGGATGACCCACAGCGCGCGGACGACGCCAGCGTGCGCTATCAAGAGGTGGCGCTCTGCCTCAGCGAGCCCCTGGTGCCACTCCCTGACCCTCTCTTCTAGCTCTGGCAGAGACTCCCCGGCAGGCGGCGCGGCGCGCTTCCAATCCTCAGCCCACGCCTCCCTCGCCCCTACCGGAAGCTCATCCCAAGGCTTGGACTCCCACTCACCAAAGTCCAACTCATAGAGGCGCTCGTCAATCTCGAGCCTCGGAGCAGGTCCCGGGCGCGCGACGAGTGCGCGGGCGACATCAGCACAGCGCGCCGAGGGTGATGACCAGACCCTCTCGAAGCTAGCAGGGTCAAGCTCAGCGCAAGCAGCCTCTGGAGTGATCTCCACCGGGACATCAGCTCGGCCATAACAGAGCCCCTTCACAGTGACGGCCGCGTGTCGAAAGCAGACGAGCTCAGCCATGATGCGCGACGATCAAGAGCACCAAGAGGACAACTACCTCCCCTGCTTGCTCGAGCGCCCCGAGGAAGTCGCCGGTGATCCCGTCGACCCTCGCGAGGCACCTACGACCAAACCAAGAGGTGAAGACGGCGAGCGAGGCTGTGATCGCAAGGACACCTACAGAGGAGACAGGCGCGATCGCGAGGACAGCAGCGCCCCAGAGCCCAGCGCACACAGCCTGTCTCCAGGTTGTACCGAGCAAGTGCCTACTCTTCGAGTGCTCATCGCTCGTCGCGTAAGGGAGCGTAGCCATGAGAGAGACCGGACCGACCCTAGCGAGGACGTGTGCGCAGACGAGCGCCCAACCTGCGTCAGTGAGCGCGAGCTCGGGGAAGAGACGCGAAGAAACGACCTCTCCACCAAACAGCTCCGCGAGGATCACGACGCGGAAGAGGATCGAGAGCAGCAGTGCCGTCGTCCCATAGGTTCCCAGCCTGCTGTCCTTGAGGATCTCGAGCACCCGCTCTCGCGGCTCAAGCCCGCCGCCGAGAGCGTCCGCGCTGTCTGCGAGGCCGTCCTCATGAAAGGCCCCAGTCACCAAGATGATCGCTGCGATCGCGAAGGCTGCAGCAACGAGCGCACCATAAGGCGCCAAGAGCGCATGCACTCCGGCCGCCAGTAGGCCTAGAGCGAGCCCCACGAAGGGAAAGAAAGCTGACGCCCAACGCCAATCAGCGTCGCTATAGGGGAATCCGCCGAGAGGTAGCCGTGTCAGGAAGACAAAGGCTGCACGAGCTCCCCGAAGCGGCGCAGGGGTCACGACCCAGCCTCCTCCTCAACTGGTCCTTCGATCGAGGCCTCTTCGAAGGTAGCCATGCCCGCGTGCATCGCACACGCCAAGTCCAAGAGCGGGAGCGCTGCCAAGGCGCCGCTGCACTCGCCCAAGCGCAAGCCAAGATCGAGCAAGGCGTCAGCCTCAAGATCCTCAAGCAAAGTGCGATGGCCTGGCTCCATAGACCTGTGCGCGAACAAGAGACCATCCCTGACTTCTGGCTTCGCACGAACCGCAGCGAGCACCGCGGCAGTGACAATAAACCCGTCGACGAGAACGGCCATGCCACGCTCGACAGCTGCTGTCGTAGCGCCCGCTATCGCAACGAGCTCTCGCCCACCGAGGCGCCGCAGCGCCTCCAGACCTGCTGCCGGGTCGAGAGGCCCCACCCTGTCCAATGCGTCCTGCACGACACGACGCTTGTTCTCTAGAGCCTCTCCCTCAACCCCGGTGCCGGGTCCGACGAGGTCTATTGCGGGCCGCCCCAAGAGCGCCGCGCTCAGAGCAGCTGCTGGGGTTGTGTTACCTATCCCCATCTCTCCGAAGAGCACGACGCGCACGTCACTCTCGAGCTGTTCAATCGCCACTGCGCCAGACCTCCATGCTGCCTCAAAGGCCTCCCTGTCGAGGGCATCTTCCGTTCGCAGATCACCAGCTGTACCGGCGATCTCAGACTGCCGCACAAAGTCAGAGGGCGGGTAGCTCGACGCAACGCCGACATCAAAGACAGAGAGGGATACTCCGAGGTTTGCGGCGAAGACCGTTGAAGCTGCGCCTCCGCCAGCGAAGTTCGCCATCATCGCGCTAGTGACCGAAGGCGGATATGCAGAGACGCCGTGACAGGTTACGGGGTGATCAGAGGCGAAGATCAGAGCAGCTGCTGGGCGGCTCTGCGGGAGTTCGACCCCTTGGATACCGGCCAAAGTGACGGCCACATCTTCTAGGGCACCGAGGCTACCAGGGGGTTTTGTAAGTTGTCCTTGGCGCGCTCGCGCCGCATCGCGTGCTTCTACGTTCATGGCTCTCAAACCGGTCGAAACGGGTCGAGGATTCTATGCCCGTAGAGCTCGGGTCGGCTGTAGGAAGCCGAAGAACCCTTTACGCTTATGGCCACCTTTAGGAGACATGCAGGGGTGAGGTCCGGGAGCACTCCCAGTGAACGCGTCATTTGAGAATCATGACTCTCAGAGGATCTCGTAGCGATTCGTGCGGTTTACCTCTGCGTGACGGGGAGCGATCCGGCTGATTGCTCGAGCTCAAAAGCCCTCTCTGTCCGGCTCAACCCCTAAGGGCTTTCTTCAAGCCGGCCTCGATCTCGGCGCGTCCAAACATATGGCCTGGAAGCTTCGCCTCAGCCTCCCCGTCGGGGCCGAACACGACTACACCGCTCCGGAGGTCCGCGAAGCCGAAGGCTTGAATCTCGTCAAAGGAGGTAGCGGTAGGTGCAATAACCCTGAACGTCGCCTTGCCCTCGTAATCTTTCTCCAGCTCGCGCACGGCGGCTATGACCTTCAGGCAGGGAGGTCATGTGTCCGAGATCATGTAGAAGCGAACCTCCGGCAGCCCCGTTTCCACGGCTAACTCTGAAGTCGGCGTGGGACCGTGTGGGTTTGCGAGAGGGAGCTGGCTGCAGCTAACGAGAAGCAGGCCACAAGAGAGCAAGGTCGGATTCAACTTCATAGAGACCACACAATACAACAAAGGGCGCACAGGTCGATCTTCTAACCCGGTCTATTGAATCCATACACTCGAGCCGATGAAGAGTTGTTATATCGCCCTCTGCGCAACCCTGGGTTCCTTGATCGGTGCGGGCCTCCTAGGCATGCAGTTCTCCTCTTGGCCCCTCGCCCTCGTAGGCGCGGTGATAGGATTCTTACTCGGACGCCTCGCTGGTAAGTTTATCCCCTTCTACGAGTGGTTCACCTGAGCGTCAGCGGACTACAGCCTTGAGCCTCCCCCTGCGATCCCTCAACCGGATATCGAGCTTCTAGTAAGCCCTACCTGGCGACCCTCTTCTCAGGGTCAAAGCTCGGGTTCTCACTCGACATACGCGCGCCTGTCTCCACCCGCCATGCCACAAGCTTCGCGTGCAACGCACGCGCGAGCTCCGGATGCTCGGAAGAGAGATCTTGAGCCTCCCCGATGTCCCTTGAGAGGTCATAGAGCTCCAGCGCCCCGTCCTCATACCACTCGATCAACTTCCAATCTCCAGCACGAACTGCACCCGCAGGCGCGCTGCCCTGGTTGCCGTAGTGCGGGTAGTGCCAGTAGATCGCCTCACGATGCGGTGCCTCACCACCCTCGAGGAGGCGAACCAAGCTCACGCCGTCCATGTGCTGCTCTGGCCGCAGCGGGAGCCCAGCCATCTCCAACATGGTCGGATAGAAGTCCGTGCTCGTGACAGACTCACTGCAGACGCTCCCCGGCTCGGTCACCCCAGGCCAGCGGATCACCATCGGCTCGCGGATGCCGCCCTCATAGATCCATCCCTTGCCCGCTCTGAGTGGCAGGTTTGAGGTCGGGTGACCCTCAGAGGTAGAGAGTCCACCGTTGTCCGACATGAAGATCACGACTGTTTCTTCTGTGAGGTTTAGGCGCTCCAAAGCGTCGAGCACCACACCCACCGCCGCATCCATCGCCTCGACCATCCCGCCGTAGACCGCGTGCTCTTGGACGAGCCGCACCTTCCGCGCGCCCTCTTCGCCCCACTCCGGCTTGAGGCCGCGCTCCGCCTTGCGCGCCTTGTACTTCTCCTTCAGGTCTTCACGGGCCATGAGGGGCGTGTGTACCGAGTAGAAGGAGAGATAAGCGAGGAATGGCCCATCCCTGTTGGCCTGGATGAATTGGACTGTCTCCGCTGCGAGGCGCGCGGGGAGGTGTTCACCCGCCGGCCCATCCTCGAGACGCGGGTTTCCGTAAGGAGAGAAGTAGCGCTCTCCTCCATAAGGGCCTCCGCGCGTAATCCCGCCTCGGTTCACGTCAAAGCCCTGTGTCTCAGGCCAATGTGACTCTGGGCCAAGGTGCCACTTACCCGCGAAGAAGGTCGCGTAGCCAGACTCCTTCAACGCCTCCGCGATCGTCACCTCATCGTGCGCGAGACGATCCTCATATGCGGCAGGCAGATGCTTCGTGTTTCGTCTCCAGCCACCTGGCTGCGCTGCGCCAAAGTAATCCGTCGTCGCCATCCGTGCCGGATACTTGCCTGCCATGATGCTCGCGCGAGTCGGAGAGCAGACTGGGCAAGCAGCGTAGGCGTTGGTGAAGCGCTGCCCGCTTGCTGCGAGCCGGTCGACGTTGGGAGTGTCGTAGAAGCTGCTCCCAAAGCTGCCGATGTCGGTCCATCCGAGGTCATCGACGAGGAAGAAGACGAAGTTTGTCTCGCTGGGTTCGCCTCGATGACTCGAGCTTGCGCAGGAGGCAGAAAACACGACGAGCAAGAGCGTGAGGAGACAGGGCACCTTCATAGGCAAAGGATAGGATTCATTCAGAGCCAAGCGCGTAGACCTCTCTTGAGAAAGAGAGCGCTCGTGGGATGCTCCTCCGGGTAGGCTGTCCGGGTCATGGAAGTGAAAAACACCACCAAGCGCCCCATCAAGGTGCCCCTTCCCGGCGGCAAGCGCCTCTTCCTCGGACTCGGTGCGACGGGACAGATCTCTCCCAAGGCCGCAGATCACCCCCCCGTGAAGGCTCTCCTCGACAGCGGCGACCTCGAGGTGGTTGGCGGCGGACGCCCGAAGGGCACCGGCGGCGGCGGCGGTGGGATCAGCTCCTCTCAAGACGGGAGCGGAGCCGGAAACATCAGACGAACAGGAGACCGCTGACGGACTGCACGATGGTTACAGCAGCAGAAGCACTCCAGAGACTGCTCGAGGGCAATCAGCGCTTCCTCGCAGGCACAGCGAGCGGTGTCCTCCCCGAGGAGGCGAAGCGCGAAGCGCTGAAGGATGGTCAAGCACCCTTCGCCGTCATCCTCGGCTGTGCTGACTCGCGAGTCCCCCCCGAGCTCATCTTTGACCAAGGTCTAGGCGAACTCTTCGTTGTCCGCACGGCTGGGCACGTCGCTACTCCGATCGAGCTCGGCAGCATTGAGTACGCCGTCGAACACCTCGGCGCGCGACTCATCGTGGTCCTAGGGCACTCCTCATGCGGCGCCGTCCAAGCGACCCTCGGCGCGATAGATGACCCAGACAGCAGCAGCACACCAAACATAGAAGCGCTCATCGAAAAGATCCGCCCTGGGATCTCTTCGCTCGGAGAGGCAGAGGGAGCCCAGCGGCTCGCCGACGCAGTTGAGGCCAACGTCCACGCTACGATAGAGCACCTCAGCGCTGGCTCAAACTTACTCCGTGAGCGCGAAGACCTCGTCATTCTCGGCGCCGTCTACTCGCTTGAGACCGGCGCTGTTGAGCTCGTCTCCCCCGGCGCAGGCTCCTGAAGGCCGCGCCCAGCTGACAGCGCGATGAGGTGAGCGCTTCGGCGCAGGGCTCAGCTAGGCTGTAGAGCCTCATGCTTCAGCTCCTCCTCGCCCTGCCCCTCTTCGTCTCCGCCCAAGAAGCGCCAGCGCTGCGAACAAACATCGTCTGGATCTCCGTCGAGGACATGAGCCCTTGGCTCGGATGCTACGGCGATGAGACCATCCCCACGCCTAACGTGGACGCGCTCGCGGACAGCGGTACGCGCTATACGCAGGCCTACGCGAACGCCCCCGTCTGCGCCCCCGCCCGGGCGACCTTGATCACTGGCTGCTACGCGACCGCCATCGGCGCGATGCATATGCGCACCGGCAAGCCGAGCACAGCCGCGCTCGCTGTAGACCCCAAGGCCTACGATGGCATCCCCTCGTATGAAGCCACGCCTCCCCCTGAGGTGCGCTGCTTCCCAGAGCTCCTCCGCAGCGCAGGCTACTACTGCACGAACGCCTCGAAGCGGGACTATCAATTCAACGCGCCACCCACCGTGTGGGATGCATCTAACGGGAGAGCCCACTGGAGAGACCGGCCCGACCCAGACCAGCCCTTCTTCGCGGTCTTCAACCTGACGATGACTCACGAGAGCGGCACCTTCCAATCGAAGAAACGAAACCCAAAGGTCACTGACCCTAGCGCTGTAGAGGTCCCGCCCTACTACCCCGACACCCCCGTGGTGCGCGATGACATCGCGCGCACTTACGACAACATCGCCGCGATGGACAAGCGCGTGGGCAAGATCGTCGCTGAGCTCGAGGAGGCCGGCCTCCTAGAGCGCACCGTCATCTTCTTCTTCAGTGACCACGGGGTCGGGTTGCCCCGTGGCAAGCGCTGCGTCTACGCCTCTGGGACACATGTCCCCTTGATCGTGCGAAGTCCCGGGGTCGAGCCTGCCGTCACAGACCGGCTCGTGAGCTTCGTCGACTTCGCGCCTACCGTCCTCTCCATCGCGGGGATCGAGCCCCCCGCTTGGATGATGGGGCAAGCCTTCGACGGCTCACACCAGGCGCCAGCCCAGCCCTTCGTCTTCTTTCACGCCGACCGCATGGACGCAGTGACAGATCGCTCAAGGGCTGTCACTGACGGGCGCTACCGTTACATCCGAAACAGTATGACCGACCGACCGCGACTCTACCCAGTCGCCTACGCCGACGGAGTCGCGACGACAGGTGAGCTGATGAGGCTCCGCGCTGAGGGTGGCGCGTCCGAGGCCCAGTGGCAGATCACCTCTCTGACGAAGCCTGCAGAGGAGCTCTATGAGACCGCAGCAGACCCCCACGAGATCCGAAACCTCATTGACTCACCAGAGCGAGCAGAGGACCGCGAACGCTTGAGTCAGGCGCTCGATGGCTGGCTCCAAGCGACGAGAGACCTCGGCCTGATGCCAGAGGCTGAGATGGTGAAGACTCGACTGTGGGCGCCTGACGGAGTGCAACCTGAGACAGCCCCGCTCCTGCTCAATCGGACTGAGGGCGGACGAGAGTCACTCACATGCGCCACAGCAGGCGCATCCATCGGCTATCGAGCCAAGGGCGAGCGAGCTTGGCAGCTCTTCAAGCCAGCGACTCGCTTTGAGGCGGGGGTCGAGTATGAGGCGGTAGCCCACCGGATCGGCTACGCCCGCAGCCCCATCCTCTCCTTCCGGGCGGGGGCGCCACGCTGAGCCTGAGGGGCGCCTCATCATGGAGCTGATCCTGCTTTTCTTGAGCGTGGTCGCCGCCGGCGTCCCGATGGTCTCCTACCTCCTGCTGATCCGGTGGCTAGATCGCTATGAGCGTGAGCCCTTAGGCCTCGTTATCGCCGCCTTCGCCTGGGGTGGTGTCGGCGCGGTCCTCCTGAGCGTCATCGGCTCGCTCATCCTCTCCCTCCCGATCGGGATCGCGACCGACGAGAAGACCGCGATGTTCCTCTCCGTGTCGATCGTCGCCCCGCTCGTAGAAGAGCCTGCCAAGGCGCTGATCCTCTTGCTGCTCTACCGCTCTCGACAGTTTGACAACGCCACCGACGGGTTCGTCTACGGCGCAGCTGCTGGACTAGGCTTCGGCATGAGCGAGAACTTCCTCTACTTCGCCTCTACAGCGAGCCAAGGGTTCGGAGCGTGGTTCATCGTCGTCATCATGCGCACCCTCTTCACCGGCTTGATGCACGCTTGCGCGACGTCCATGGTCGGGGCAGCCCTCGGCTGGGCGAAGTTCTCGACCTCGCCGGGTCGTAAGCTCGCGCTCCCCCTCTCCCTCCTAGCGGCCATGGCGATGCACGCGCTCTGGAACGGGCTCGCGATGGCCCCCATGGTCTTCGAGGCAGGCGCAGCTCTGCCGCTCATCTCCTTCCTGCTCTTCCCCTTAGAGTTCATCGCGCTCTTCATCGTCTTCCAAGCCTCCCTCATTTCAGAGAGCAGCCTCATCAGGCGCGAGCTCCTTGAGGAGGCCGCTCGTGGGACATTGCCGAAGGATCACGTCCAGCACTTCTCCAAGTGGTCTGCGCGGCGCAACCACGCCCGCTGGACGCCTGCGGGGGTCGACGGCGCGCGCTACGTAGAGCTGGGGACGCTCTTGGCTTTCAGGAGGAGCCAGCGCGCCGCTCGACCAGAGGACCCTTACTACACGGACGAGGTCACGCGCTTACGCGCGGCGCTGCAGGAGCTCTTCAGCGAACAGTCTGAACCCTGAAAGATCAGTTACCGCGCTGTCTCCCGCGACCACCGCGACGCCTCCCTTGCCCTCGCCCCTGCTGCGGGCTCGGACCACCGCGCTCATAGGCAGGGAGCTCAAGATGCTTGGGATCGAGGGCGTCTAGCGCTGCTTGGAGCCTAGCCTGCTCCTCCGTCGCTCCACGCTCTATGAGCCGCGACCGGACCATCTTCGCCGTGTCTACGGTCGAGATGTTGAGGCCGTCCAAGGACGAGGCGGAGTCCGGGCTTCGGCTGAAAGAGGCGAGGATCAGCTCTACTGCGCGCGCGTCCTGACCAGCTTCGTAGGCGAGCCGAGCCTGACCTCCGTGACAGAGCGCGACGTAGTGCGCCGCAGAGAGCTCGTTCTTCGCGTTGTTCACCACCGAGGTCTCGAAGTGAGCGATGGAGCGATCATAGGCAGCCAAGGCCTCTTCATCGTCACCGCGGCGACGCATGAACTCCGCCGAGACGAGAGAGGCGTAGCCAGCGAACCAAGGCAGGTTGGGCGAGGCGTCCTCGGCCTTAAGCAACTCTTCATAGGTCGCCTCGAGGCTGTTGAGGCCTGAGACGCCCCTGCGGAAGAGCAGCTGCTGTCGTAGACGCGCGTGCAAGGACTGGGAGTCCGGGAAGCGCTCTAGCCCGCGCTGCAAGACCTCTTCTGAGTCTCGATACGCCTTCAAGGCGAAGAGGAAGTCGTACTGATTTGCGGCGTGAAGGTCGGTGCCGTGCGGATGGCTCGCGAGGACCGCATACGCCCCGTTCAAATCAGCGAGCCACTCAGAGGGCCAAGGCTGTTGACTGTTTGCGGCGTTCGCGATGTCGCGCTGGCGAACCTCAGCTAAGAGGCCGAGCGCTGCTGCAGCGCTCCAGGAGTTAGCGTCCTTAGGCAGGCCGCCGACGGCCTCCTCTGCGAGCCCATACGCGACCTCGCGCTCACCGAGATAGTAGGAGGAGAGCGCCTTCACCACCGCGACACGCCAGCCAGACGCTCCCGCCCGCTCCGCCTCTAACGCGGCCTCGCGCGCATCTGTGAAGAGCAGCTTGGAGTAGTCCTCATTCGCGCCAGGATGAGCCGCGAGTGAGAGGTAGCCCTCCGCCATCGAGAGGAGCGCCTGTGGGTCCGCCGCCTGCGCGCCGAACTCCCCCTCCTCCAGCTGCTTTGAAGGATCTCTTGGTCGGGCCTCAGCGGCAGCGTACTCGAGCGCCGTCTTCCATTGAGCGGAGTCAACAGCCCCCGAGTCTGAGCTCAGCCCTCTGTGCACAGCAGCTAGGGTGCGCGCATGGGTCGACACGTCAGCGAGGCCCTCTAGAGCAGAGATCAACGTGGCGCGGTCCTCCTCACTGAGCGGGAGGTCTAGGACATCACCGATCAGCGCCACAGCTTCTGGCGTTGGGTTCTCCAAGAGGACCCCCCACGCGACCTGGCGCAGCTCTGGGTCGCCTCCAAAGAGCGCGAGGCGCAAGAGATCAACCTGAGGGACCTCTTTATAGGTACCTGCAGACTCGAGGAGCCGCCGCTGCATGACCTTGTCTCCGGTCCTGTAGGCCGCCTCAACCTCAGCGCGATCCTCTGTCGCACGGCTGGCCACACGCTCGAGGAGCGAGCGATCGCCTCGATTGATCTCAGGATCGACTGGCTCGCGGTTGACGATGCCCTCTTCCACAGCCGCAAAGACAGACTGCGTGTCGAAGGCGTAGTAGACGTCGTACTGCTCACCGCCAGAGAGCTCGTACATGATGTGCCTCGGCGCGACGCGCTGCCCGTCAAAGAACTTCTCGAAGAGGATGGGCTCGATAGCGATGTGCTCGCCACAGGTGACCCCGCCAAACCGCGGACAAGGGATCCTGTTGCCCTCCTCATCGTGGTCGTGCGGCGTGTGACGGTAGACAGAGGCCATCACAGTCACATATGGATCGTAGAGCTTGGCGATCTCCGGCTGCCGATAACGAACGCCCGCGTAGTGTTCGCTAGCTATCTCCCCGTCCATGTTCACGCAGATCAGGATCGGCTTGCCTGTCTCGCGGGCCACGGTGAGAGCGTCATCCCAAGTCCGCTGCCAAGTGATGAGACAGGGCTTGGCCCAGTCTTCCTCCGTCGGCGCGTACCACATCTCTTCACGGCTGACCCCGCCGACCTGGGCGCTCGCTTGCGACGCGAGCAGGAGTGCTGCGAGCGCAGCGCGAGTGAGATGGGAGGTGCTCATGAGAGTGGATCAGGGCCAGTAGCGGATGTGCATTATGCCCTAGAAGGCCTGGGCACTCCTTGTCACAGAGACCGAGTAGAGCACCGCCTTGCCTAGATCCCAATTAATTCAGAGCTCGTCCGCGCGGCCTAAAACACCATTTACGGTGTGTTTAAAGGGGGTAAAGGCTGTTCGAGTTGCTCCCCGGCTTGACCCCGTTATGCTTCTCCCCACTCAGAACACGCCGATTTTGGCTCTCACATCAAGTTGATGGGCCACTGAAGCGCTGAGATTTCCGCCCGAGCTGCCGCGCCTCCCTGTTGGACACGTTGGGACAGTCGAGCACCAATAACTCTCTCCGTAGAATTTAGAATGGGTAAGCGCTTGTACGTAGGAAACATCTCTTGGAACACCACCGAGGATGATCTCCGCACTGCTTTTGGAGCCGGCGACCGTAACGTCACCGACTGTCACATCGTCACGGACCGCGAGACCGGCCGCTCACGAGGCTTCGCCTTCGTCGAGTTGAGCTCGGACGAGGAGGCCAAGGCCGCGATCGAAGAGCTCGACGGTAAGGAGGTCGACGGTCGCGAGATCCGCGTCAACGAGGCCCGCGAGCGTCAAGAGCGCAGCGGCGGCGGCGGCGGTGGCGGTGGCGGCGGCTGGTAGGAGCCAGCCCAGACCACCGCGTGACCCCATGGGGTCGCGCCAATGAAAGTCCAAAGTGAGCGGCGCCCAACAGGTCGCCGCTCGCTCTCTATCTGGGCAATCAGTTGAGGTATTAAGACCAAGCCATCTCTGGGCCGTATCATCCACAGCATGCGCACACTTCTTTGGACCGCAGCCCTCCTCTGCCTCGCCTCCCAAGCCCCAGCCCAGAACTCCAGCCGGAAGATCCGCACTCAGCCCTCTCCGCTCGCCGCGCAGGCCGGCAGCGCCGTCCAGTGGCGCGCAGACCTCAAGAGCGCCCTGGAGGAGGCCGAGCGGGAGAGCAAGCCCGTCTTCTGGTATGTGCCGACGATTCGCAGATCCTTCATGGATCGAAAGATCGAGATCGATCGCTACATGATGGCCGGCCCCTTCTCATGGCCGAGGGTCAGCGACTTCATCAACGAGCACTACATCCCTGTGCGGATGAAGGCTGGTAAAGAAGAGTGTGAGACGCACGGACTGAAGCCGCTCGGCTTCATTGAGCCCGGGTGGCTTGTCCTAGGCTCAGGAGGTGAAGAGCTCGGTCGTGAGCACCAGATCACAACCTTTCACCCCGCGCGCTTCCTCGCTCCGCTCGTCGAGCTAGTAGAGAGCGAGAATCCTGCCCTTGACGGGCTCCCTAGTGACCCTGACGACGCGGCGGCTCGGCGCTGGCTCACGGGAGTCACACACTGGCTCTCCCAGCGCGAGGACGAGGCCCGGGCCGAGTGGACCGCCCTCACCGAAGAGCACGCTGATCACCCGCTCGCCTGGAAGGCTGCAATGGAGTTGGAAGGACACGGCCCCTTCGTGCACGCCTTCGAGACCTACGCCAAGCTCCCGCCCGAAGCGCTCGCCCCCTCAGCAGACGGGACGACTGTCCTCCCCGGAGTCTACACAGAGCTCGATCTTTGGGAACGTAGCGCCGCCTTCCTCCTCGCCAGTCAGCGCTCGCACGGAGGCTGGGAAGACTCGACCTATGACTTCGGAGGGACCGACGGCTTACCCAATGTCTTCGTCGCCATCTCCTCTGTCTGCACGATCGGACTCCTTGAGCACGCCGCTCGCTTGGACGAACCTGAACCTGAGGTGGAAGCCGCACTCGAGCGCGCGCTCAGCTACATCTCCGATGAGTCGAAGCTCAATCGCGAGGACACTGACGAGCAATTTTGGGCGCACTCTTATCTCGCCCGGGCTCTCAGCCGCTGGCTCGAGCTCCGCCCGCACGATAAGGAGCGCATCACTCCCACACTCGAGCGTGCTACCCGCGACCTCATCGAGACCCAAGAGAAGAGCGGCGCCTGGGCGCACGAATACGCCAACCCCTTCGTAACCTCGGACGCGCTGATCGCACTCGCCGAGGCTAAGCGCGTCGGCGTGACACCTGAAGACTTACCTCAAGCAGTCGAGCGCGGGCTCGCGAGCTTGCTCCTCTGCAGGACAGCCGAGGGCGCCTACAGCTACGGTCAACCACGCCGCCGCGCCGCGCGCGCCTCGATGGAGGGCTCTGTTGGCCGCACCCCGCGTGGCGAACTGGCGATCTCACTCTGGTCGCCGGGTGACTCCATCGGTCTCGAGAAAGCTGTCGCTCTCTCATTCGAGCACGAGGAGCATCTGCTCCCCGCACAGAAGTACGACGACCACACCTCAAGCCACGCCTACGGCGGCTTCTTCTTCTACTACGACCTCCTCGCGCGGACCGAAGCGATGGCCGCGATGCCCGGAGGCTCGGCGCGAACGAGCGTCGTCAAGCAGCAGCACGCACAGCTCTTAGGCCTGCCCGAGTTTGACGGCGCCTTCATGGACAGCCACGAGGTCGGTCGCTGCTATGGGACAGGTATGGCGCTGTGGTGCTTAGGGATCCTCGGTGAGCTCGACTGAAGCCACCTTGAACTACGCCAAGCTCGCCGCACGCATCCGCGCCGACTTCCTGCTCGACTGGCATGGCATCCACGGCCCCTCACACTGGGCTCGCGTCCGGGCTATTGGCCTTGAGCTTGCGCGACGCACAGGAGCCGACCCCGTCGTCGTCGAGCTCTTCGCTTGGCTGCATGACTCTCGTCGAGAGAACGACGAGCATGACCCCAAGCACGGTGAGCGCGCGGCAGCCTTCGCGGCTGAGCTGAGGGGTGAGCTCTTTGAGATCACCGACGCACAGCTCGCGCTCTTGCAAGAGGCCTGCAGCGGACACAGTGATGGTCATCGAGAGGCCCACATCACCGTTCAGACCTGTTGGGATGCAGACCGACTCGACTTGAGCCGGGTCGGGATCACGCCAGACCCAGAGCTCCTCTGCACAGAGGCCGCGAGGACCCCGGCCATGATGCGCCTAGCGGAGGACCGCGCAGACCGTTGGTCAGACTGGAGCTGGCGCCGAGGGCGCTGACGGCCTCACTTGATGTGGCAAGTGGGCTCGATGCCCCGCTTCTCGAAGTAGCGCTGGTGATACTCCTCAGCGCGCCAGAAGGGCTTGGCGTCGACGACCTGGGTGACGATCGGGTCCTTGAAGCGCTCCGCCTCCGTGAGAGAGGCGACCGCGGCCTCAGCCACTTCACGCTGAGCGTCGTCGTAGCAGAAGATCACAGAGCGATACTGCGTCCCGACGTCCGGGCCTTGGCGGTTCAGGGTCGTGGGGTCGTGATTGTCGAAGAAGACCTCGACGAGCTTCTCGTATTCGACGACCTCGGGGTCGTACTTCACCTCGACAGCTTCGGCGTGGCCGGTGTCTGTGTAGCACACCTCCTTGTAGGTCGGGTTGTCCTTGCTCCCGCCGGCATAACCGACTGCGGTGTCGATGACCCCGTCCACGCGACGGAAGATCGACTCCACACCCCAGAAGCAGCCAGCGCCGAAGGTCGCAGTCGCGAGCTCCTTCTCAGCCTGGTCAGCAGGGACAAAGATCATTGCCTCTGAGTTGATGCAGAAGCGTGTCCCTGTAGGAGGGGGGCCATCATTAAAGACATGCCCTAGATGACCACCACACCTCGCACAGCAGACCTCGATCCTGCGCATGCCAAGAGAGTTATCCTCCTTGAAAGTCACCGCATCCTCATTAAAGGGCATGGTGTACGCTGGCCATCCACAGCCCGAGTCGTACTTCTCAGCCGAGCGAAAGAGAAGATTCCCGCAGCCAGCGCAGAGATAATCACCCTCTTCGTAGAACTTGTCGTATTTCCCTGTCCCGGCGCGCTCCGTCCCCGCCTGTCTAAGGATCCGGTACTGCTCAGGCGTCAATCGCTCGCGCCACTCTGCGTCGCTGATGTCCATGTAGTCGATCTCTTCTTTGGCTATGGGCTCGGTCTCCATCGCTACGACCTTGACCTCGGGCTCGGAGGCCTCGGGCGAACTGACGAGCTCTACCGGAGCTTCGGAAGCGTAGCAGGCCGCGAAAGAGAGGCAGATGAGGGTCTTGGCGAAGGGATTCATAAGCTCAATTTACGCGCTTTATAGGTTCGTGTGAGGAACTCACTGGACGGAATCCAAGAACTGAACAAATAGCCCAGGACACAGCTCCTCACCAGGGTCGGGGCAGCCAAAAGCGTCGCGCGACGTCTGCGGCGCGAGTCGCAGGGTGCGACTCGATGAGGCGCTCCCAGCGCTCCTTGTTCTTCTCCCAGCCCCGCCGGAAGAAAGCGTCAACGATGCCCTCGAGGGTCTCCGCCGCCTCGACCTCTTCAGCGTGCGCGGAGTTCGCTTCTAGCTCAGCGAGGAGTGAGCGGGCGTCCTCACCGAGGGTGTGCTTCTTTAGATCCAGAGTGAGCTCCTCCAAGACAGCGCGGGCGAAGAGCACCTCTCCGCGCTCGAGCTCCCGGCGAACACCAGCCATGACCTGATCGACGTGCGCCTCGAGCGCTTCACGCAGAGAGGAGGCCGCAGCACGCTCACCCTCCTTGGAGCTCTCCATGAGCTTCTGCAAGGCTGCGTCAGCCTTCGCCAACTCCCCACCCCTCAAGAGCTCGACCGCCTTCTTGAGCTTCTTCGGCTGCCCCTCCTCAGGCGTCAGGCGAAGGTGTGCGCGGGCTCCGAGGCGCTCTGCGTTCCGGATCACCTTGACGATCTTCCCGTCCCAGACCGCGTTCGAGGCGCCCGCCCTATAGAAGACCTCGCCCTTGGCGTCGATCAGCACTTGTCCGTACTCCCCCATATCCCACTTGGAGTTCATCGGACTCCCAGCTCCGACGGGGAAGGGCAGCGGGAACTCTTCAAGGAGCGTGGCAACCGCCGCAGCGTCGTCCGGGGTGATCGCGAGGACCTGAAGCCCCTTCCCCCCAAACTCACGATGGTGGCGCATGACCCCGAGCCAGTTCGAATTCTTGGGCTCCTTGCAGACAAAGAAGTGCAAGAGCACTGCGCGCCCCTCGAAGGACTCGAGCTTCGGGTCCTCACCGATCCAGCGGAACCAATCTCGTGCGTGAATGATCTCTGCGCGCTCACCCTCGCTCTGCGCGGAGAGGTCCGCTGCAAAGGGGAGCATGAGCAGCGCTGCTGAGAGGAGATTCGCGCGAATCGTCATGCGATCAGCATATAGCAGCCTAGGCTCCAGCGCGTTTGGCAGGCTCATGGAGGCTCCCTAAGATCGGGAGCCATGAGCATCCCCCGCCTCTTGACCTCCCTCTCTTTGCTCTTGTGCGCCTCAGCAGGAGCTCAAGCCCAGAACGTCCTGCCCCGTGGCTACACGATCCCTACCCTCGACCTCGCCGGAGAGACCCACCGACAGGTGATCGTCGATCGCGAGGCGGGCCAGTACCTCGGGCACCCGACGACGGTCCTCCTTGATGACCAAGAGACCATCCTGTGCGTCTACCCCAAGGGGCACGGACGCGGCGGCGTCGTCTACAAGCGCTCCACCGACGGCGGCCTCACCTGGAGCGAGCGCCTGCCCACGCCTGAGAACTGGGCAGATAGCAAGGAGGTCCCCACTCTCCACCGCATGACCGATGCGCTCGGCAAGAAACGCATCATCATGTGGTCAGGGCTCTACCCAGCACGTCTCGCGGTCACCGAGGACGAGGGAGAGACGTGGTCCCCGCTGAGAGACGCTGGCGAGTGGGGCGGCATTGTGGTGATGGGCTGCGACTTCGCGGTGAAGGGAGAGCCGGGACACTACGTCTGTATGTTCCACGATGACGGTCGCTTCATCCGCAAGGGCGCAAAGCAGGAGAAGCCCGTAGTGTTCACCCTCTATCAGACTCGTACGAGAGACGGCGGCCTCACCTGGAGCGAGCCCGATGCCATCTTCTCGCGCAGCGACGTCCACCTCTGCGAGCCTGGCGTCATTCGTTCTCCCGACGGTGGCACGCTCGCCGTCCTGCTGCGCGAGAACAGCCGCCGCAAAAACTCTTACGTGATCTTCTCCACGGATGAGGGAGCGACCTGGTCGCCCCCACGCCAGGTCCCCGCCTCTTTGACTGGAGACCGCCACACGGCCGTGTACGCCCCGGACGGGAGGCTCTTCATCTCCTTCCGTGACCGCACGCTTGAGTCACCTACCCATGGTGACTGGGTCGCTTGGGTCGGCACCTGGGAGGACATCACCGGAGGCCGCGAGGGTCAGTACCGTGTCCGCCTGATGGACAATCACAAGAGCGCTGACTGC
The DNA here is from genome assembly GCA_022446815.1 of Planctomycetota bacterium. Taxonomy (GTDB): domain Bacteria; phylum Planctomycetota; class UBA1135; order UBA1135; genus JAKVCE01. The sequence goes on along the minus strand of JAKVCD010000018.1, from coordinate 152,208 downwards.
GCCTACCCAGGCGTCCTGATCCTCCCTGACGGGACGATCGTAACGACGACCTATGGGCACTGGACGAAGGGCGAGTCCCCCTACATCGCTACAGTGCGCCTCAAGCTCGAAGAGCTCGACGCCCTACACGCAAAGCAGGGCTGAGAGATCAGGCCAGGACCTTCTCTCGCTTCGAGTCGTAGAGCGGGCTGAGGGTCACCTGACAGGGGACACGCTCAGTCGCGACCTCAAGCTCATATAAGCTTGAGAGCAGCTCTTCACGACTGATCGCCGGCTCAGCCCGCACGTAGCCCATGCCTACAGCGGCCCCGATCGTGTAACCCCAGCCGCCGCTCGTGATGTACCCGGCGCGCTCACCGTCACGGTAGATCGTCTCCCGCCCGAGGAAGGGGAACCTCTCTGACACCCATCTCCCCCAGCACCTCTCCGAGAGCGGCGAGCAGTCCGTCCATGTCTGACTCAAAGAGCCGGCCGATGTTTCCGATGCGGAAGCAGTCTGCGTCCGTCACCTTCCCCGGGTAGATCACGAAGCCGCGCTCATTCAGGCGGCCGTAGAGCTCCTCAAAGGAGAAGGCCTCGCACTCTGGGTACCGCACGCTCGTGATGATCCAGCACTGATCCTCTTCCGGGACATAGGCAGAGAGACCGAGCGCCTTGATCCCCTCCAAGACCCGCGCGTGGTTCGCCTGATAGCGTGCCTGCCTCCCGCTCACCCCGCCCTCGTCCTCGAGCTCTTTGAGAGCACGATGAAAGGCGAGCAGCGCGTGGGTCGGCGGCGTGAAACGAAACTGCCCGTCCTTCTCAAGCCCCGCCCACTGCGCATAGAGGTCCAAGCTGAGGCTACGCGCGCGCCCCTCACAAGCGCCCAGCGCCGCCCGCCTGCAGAGCGCGAAGCCGAAGCCTGGGACCCCCTCGATGCACTTGTTCGCGGAGGAGACCAGGAAGTCCACGTGACACGCCTCGAGATCGATCGGGACTGCGCCGAAGGCGCTCATGGAGTCGACGAAGTAGGTGAGACCGTGCGCGCGTGCGATCGCGCCGACCTCCTCCACCGGGTTCAAGACTCCGGAGGTCGTCTCGCAGTGAACGACTGCGAGGTGAGTGAGCTCAGGATGCTCTCGGACCGCTGCCTCAACTTCGGCGGGGTCAACGGGAGAGCCCTCACCGCAGACGACCTCGACGACAGATACGCCGTGGTACCGGGCGATGGTCGCGATGCGCGCGCCGTAGGCGCCGTTGCGGGCTACGAGGAGCGCACCGTCCCTAGGCAAGGAGGAGGAGAGGACCGACTCCACGCAAAAGGTCCCGCTCCCCTGCATCAAGACTGCCTCCCAGCCGCGCTCTTGAGAGACGCCTGCGAGCGCGAGCAGCCCCTCACGAATCTCACGTACAGCGCCGATGAACGCCGAATCCCGCGAGCCTAGATCCGTGAGCATCGCCTCCTTAACCGTCTTAGAGGTGGTGAGCGGGCCAGGCGTGAAGAGCGGCTTGTCGTTTCCGGAGGGGAGATCCATGGCGAGCGTGCGGTCGCAGGAGAGCGTACCTGACGAGAGAGCGCAGAGTCTCATGGCAACAGCTTCGAATCTGGCCGATAGGATTGTGGTGACAGGACCGTTCATGACCCCCCTCAAGAGAGCCCCTCTCCTCCTCTCCCTGCTCCTCGGCGCGTGCTCCGAGGCGCCGAGCTCCGGAGAGGTACGCGCGAGCTCCGGCGCAGAGGTGTCATTCGAGGACGAGGTCCTGCCCATCCTTGAGGCGCGCTGCTTCAACTGCCATGGCCCCGAGGCTAAGCGCGCAAAGGGCGGACTACGCCTAACGGGGAGAGACGCGCTGCTCGCCGGCGGTCTCTCTGGCCCCGCGCTCAGCGTGGAGGACTTCGGCGCCAGCCTGCTGCTCAAGGTCATTCGATACGAGGAGCTCGGACTCGAGATGCCGCCGGACGCGCCTCTCCCCGAAGCGGAGCGCGAGATCCTTGAGCAGTGGATCCTCGCCGGCGCGCCGTGGGAGGACACCGAAGCGACACCGGAAGAGCGCGAGGATGCTCACTTCTTTGAGCAGTCCATCCGACCCCTCCTAGCCGAGCGCTGCTTCGAGTGCCACGGACCCGAACATCCTGCCCCCAAGGGCGACTTACGGATGACAGGACGCGACGCCTTCTTGACCGGTGGGCTCCGCGGGAGCGCGCTCACTCCTGGTGCACCGGAGGAGAGCCTCCTGATACACGCCGTGCGCTACACGGACTCGCTCCTCAAGATGCCGCCTCGCGATCGCCTCTCTTCGGAAGAGGTCGCGCTGCTCGAGCAGTGGATACGACGCGGCGCCCCGTGGCCTGGCGGCGCTGCCGCCCGAGAGGACTCCGAGGGCGTTGACGTGGCGCTCGGTCGTGAGTGGTGGTCCTTCAAGCAGATCGAGCGCCCTGATGTGCGGGGAGGCGCCCACCCTGTTGACGCGCTGCTCGCAGTGCACGCAGAGGCCGCAAGCATCACCCCGAATCCTCTCGCGAACGATGAAGCTCTCGTCCGCCGCGCCTATCAGGACTTGACCGGGCTCCCCCCTACGCCTGAGGCGTTGCGTGAGTACGTCGAGAGCGACGACGTGGACAAGTGGCCTGCGCTCATCGAAGAGCTCCTCGAGTCCAAGCAGTACGGCGTGCGCTACGCGAGGCATTGGCTCGACGTCGTGCGCTTTGCCCAAACAAACGGCTACGAACGAGACCGTGAGAAGCCCTACGCCTGGAAGTACCGCGACTGGGTTGTCCACGCCCTCAACTCTGACATGCCATACGACGAGTTCCTGCGGTGGCAGCTCGCGGGAGATGAGATCGACGGGGCGGATCGTGAGAGCTTTGCAGCGACGGGTTTCCTCCGCTTGGGCCCGTGGGACAGCGAGCCTGATGATCGAGACCAAGCAGACTTCGACCAGTACGACGACATGGTACGCACGATCAGCGAGGGCTTCCTCGGCGTGACCATCGGGTGCGCGCGCTGCCACGACCACAAGTTCGACCCGATCCGGCAAGAGGACTACTACGGGATGGTGGCTTTCGTCCGGAACGTTCTCCCCTACCGCAAGCCCACCTTCTCACCCGAGGCCCGCTCCTTCGCCATCCTAGACTTCGATGAAGGAGTCCGTAAGCGATGGGAGCGAGGCAAGGTCGAGCGACGGCGTGAGCTCTTGGGGGAGCAGGCAGAGCTCCTGGAAACAGAACGTCGAAAGCAGATCCTCGGGCTCCTGCCCAGCCAATCCACGGAGATCCAAGACGCCTTCTGGACGCCAAAAGCCGAGCGGACACCAGCTCAGCGTGCGCTGCTCAATGAGAATCAGGACCTCGCGCCATCTCTCGAGGAGGTCAAAGAGTCTCTCGAGGGCGACAAGCGCCTGCGATACGCACTCCTCAAGCATGACGCTGAGCGTCTCCAAAACTCGTTCGAGGGTGACCTCGACTGGATCCTCTGCGCCAAAGAGGCTGGTGTCGAGGCTGCCCCTACTCATCTCTTCGCGAGGGGCAGCGCGCGCTCCCCGCGGGAGGTCATCCCTCCGCACTTCCCCCCTGCTATGTGTGTGAGCGACGAAGCGAGCAAAGCTCCGGCGCCGACCCCTCAGCCATCGAATAGCTCGACAGGCCTGCGCACCGTGCTCGCTGATTGGATCACTGACCCCCAGCATCCGACGACGGCGCGGGTGATCGCGAACCGCATCTGGCTTTGGCACTTCGGCGCTGGGATCGTCCAGACGCCTAACGACTTTGGGAAGAAGGGCATGGCACCCTCGAATCCCGAGCTCCTTGACTGGCTCGCCGCAGAGCTCATAGAGAGCGGCTGGAGCCTCAAGCACCTACACCGCGTCATCCTCACGAGCGAGGCTTACCGTCGCTCCTCTCAAGAGACCGGAGCGAACGCACAAGCTGACCCCGAGAACAGCCACTTCTGGAGGCAGAACATGCGCCGCCTCGACGCGGAGAGCGCGCGTGACTCCATGCTCAGAGTGAGTGGAGAGCTCAGCTTGAAGATGGGTGGGCGAGGCTTCTTCCCACAGCTCTCGAAGGGCGCGCTCGGCGGCGCGTCGAGGCCTGGCGAGGGTTGGGGGGCGTCTCTAGAGGGAGAGCGCAGTCGCCGCGCCCTCTACGCCTACTCAAAGCGGAACATGCGGGTCCCCTTCCTCGAGGTACTAGATCAAGCGAACCCAGAGCAGTCTGTTGGCGCACGCTCGTCAACGACAGTCCCGACTCAGACGTTAACGCTGATGAACTCTGCCTTCGTGAATCAGCAGGCAGCTAAGCTCGCATCGCGGACCTTGAGGGAAGCCGGCAGCGCAGCAGCAGAGGACGCAGGCTTGATCGAGCGTATGTTCCAGCTCGTCCTGCAACGCAGCCCCAGCAGCGAAGAGCAGTCCGTCGCCCGCGCGCTCCTCCAAGAGCAGCGCGTCGCCTTCGCTGAGGGCCCTCGCTCACTCACCTTCGCGAGCCGCGTGCCTGACCGCCTCCAGCTCACTTATCTCGAGGAGCTCGAGCCGAGCGCGCTGCTCCACGGCCCAGCCGGGTGGGACTACCTGAAGGGCGCGTGGTTGAACGAGTACAACGAAACGCTTGAGAGTCACCGGCTCAGGGGGCCCGTCGCGCTGCACCCGGAGCACACCGCCCTAGAGGCCGAGCTGAGCTTCACCTTGCTACTCAGGGCGCGCGGGGCTCGCGCAGCGGTCTTGCTCCGCGGCTCCGAGGCTGGCGCGGACTACCGTGGGCTCTCCGTGATCTTTGACTCAGAGGTCGGCCAGGTCAGCGTCGTCCATCACAAGCACCCAGACCTTCCTTCAGAGGTCCTCTTGAGCAGAGATGAGGGCCTCCCGCCGGGCGAGTCCCTCAATGTCAACATTCTCCTCTTGGATGGCGAGCATCCCGACGCAGAGGGTGTCACGCGAGAGTTGGAACGGCTCCAAGTCAGATACAGCGTGGGCTCTCAAGAGATGCGTGAGCTCATCCTCGATGAGCTCCCGCTCACTCGTGGTGCGCGAATCGGGCTCTCTGCTTGGGGCGAGGGAGCCTCCTTCGACAGCGTCCGGCTCGGTGACGCTCGGCACCCAGACCTCAGCCCAACGACGAGAGATCAGTATGAGCTCCTCCCAGCGCCACGCGACGCTGAGATCGACGCGCTCACCTCGCTCGCGCTCGTCCTCCTCAACACAAACGAGTTCCTGTACGTCGAATGAGCCGCCCCCAAAGAGAGAGCTGGAATCGACGCGAGCTCCTGCGGGGCCTCGCGGGCGGCGCCGTGGGCATGGGGCTCGCGAGCCAGCTAGCCTCCGCTGGCTACTTCAGCGGCTTGAGTGGGGCGAGCGCGCTCCCAGTGAAGGCGAAGCGCGTGATCTTCCTCTTCATGTTCGGAGGGCCCTCGCAGATGGACCTCTTCGACTATAAGCCCGAGCTGCAGAGGCGGAGCGGCCAGACCGTCGACTACGAGAAGCGCCGGCATGACAAGACCTCCGCAGTCATCCTCGGCTCTGAGCGTAGCTTCAAACAGTACGGAGAGACCGGACAGTGGTGCTCAGACGCTCTGCCTCGCTTGTCTCAACACATGGACAAGCTCGCGGTCATAAAGAGCCTCTACACAGACTCTTTCGCGCACGGCTCTGCGGTCTTGCAGATGAACAGCGGCCAGTTCGTCCAAGGCCACCCCTCGATGGGCGCATGGATCCACTACGCACTCGGCACGGAGAACGCTGACCTCCCCGGCTTCGTCGTGATGCATGACCCGCGCGGCGGCCCGATCTCAGGACCAGCGAACTGGACTAGCGGCTACATGCCAGCGACCCACCAAGGGACTCTCCTGCGCGCAGCTGGACAGCCTCTCTTGGACATGACCCCCGCGCTCGACTCTGCGCAAGCGCAGCTCAGGCTCGCTGGCCGCTGGCGTCAGCTCGAGGCCTTGCGCTCTTTGAACGAGCGACACACCAAGCTCCGCGGCGGCTCCGACGAGCTAGAGGCGCGCACGACGAGCCACGAGCTCGCCTGGAACATGCAGGCTGCTGCTCCTGAAGCGCTTGATGTGATGACACAGGAGAGCGAGCGGACGCGAGAGATGTACGGCCTCAACGACCCGAAGCCTGATCACCCGCTCGCGGTGGGGCCTGCGGTCTTTGGGCGCCAGTGCCTCATCGCCCGGCGCCTCATCGAGCGCGGCGTGCGCTTCGTCCAGATCTACCATGGAGGCGGGCACCAACAGCAGACCTGGGACGCGCACCACGGCGTCGAGGAGAACCTCGCCATCCACTGTCCTGAGATCGATCGTCCGATCTCTGGACTCCTCACCGACCTAGAGGAGCGCGGCCTCCTTGATGAGACTCTCGTCATCTGGGGCGGCGAGTTCGGCAGGCAGCCGGTCGGCCAGCAGGCCAGCCCGGCACAGGTAGCGAGCGTCATTGGGCGCGATCACAACCCGAAAGGCTTCACCATGTGGCTCGCAGGCGCGGGCGTCCGCCCGGGCTCTGTAGGAGAGACCGACGAGCTTGGCATGGAGGCGGCCGTCGATCGCCACCACGTGCGAGATCTGCACGCGACTATCCTCCACCTCATGGGCCTAGATCATCATGAGCTCACCTTCCCCTTCGGCGGCCTAGACAGGAAGCTGACTGGCGTGGTCGAGCCTGAGCTGATCCGCGGCGTGATCGCCTAACCGCGGAGACCCAGCAGAGGCCCTCACAGGAGGGGGTCTAGATTCGTAGAAGCCCCGCAGAACCATGACGCTGCTATCGTGTTGACGACAAGCCCTGCTTGGCCGATAGACCCCTGCTTGGCCGATAGACCATTGTGTATGCGCCAGCAGGACAAGGGCTGACGCTCAGCAAAGGCAGGCACCAGCCGACCGCTCACCATGAAGACACTCATAACACTCGCCTTTGTTTCGGGCCTCACGCTCATGGGCTCGAGCGCAGCAGAGACCTCAGAGGCCCTAGCCGGGCGAGCAGCACGCGTGGATGAGCTGATCGACGCCCACCTTCAAGACTCAGGGATCTCTTCCCCCCCAGTCGCCGACGATGAGACCTTCGTCCGGCGCGCCTACTTAGACATCGTCGGGCGCATCCCAACCAACCGGGAGGCAGAGGCCTTCTTCTCCTCCGCTGAAGAGGGCAAGCGTGACGCTCTCGTGAGCGAGCTCCTTCGCTCACCAGGCTTCGCTAGCCACTCGTTCAACTACTGGGCGGACATCCTCCGTATCAAGTCGGTGCTCGCGCGCCGGACCTCTGGTGAGCCCTTCATCCACTGGATGAAGGTGGCGCTCGAAGAGAACAAGCCCTACGACGAGTGGGTCGCAGAGCTGCTAGCAGCCGACGGGCCTGGACACGCGAGGAACAATGGCGCGACCGGGCTCATGCTCCGAGACCGCAACATGCCTGAAGACAGCATGTCGAACACCGTGCGTGTCTTCCTCGGCACTCGCCTCGAGTGTGCCCAATGCCACGATCACCCCTTCGACAAGTGGACTCAGAAGCAGTACTTCGAGATGGTCGCGTTCATGGGAGATGTGGACTACATCTTTCGAGCAAACGACTTCCCCCAGTCTGATCACTTCCGCCCCATCCTCGACAAAAAGATCGAGGAGCACGGCAGAGCTGCCCAAGGCGCGTTCAGGAAGTTCTTCGAGACCGTCGCGACAGGCGTGAAGGGGACAGGCACCGGCCTCGCGAAGCTTCCCGACGACTATCAGTACTCAGACGCAGAGCCCGGCGACTTCGTTAAGGCCAAGGCAATCTTTGGCGACGACCCGGGGCTCAATCCGATCATCCCCCCAAAGGACAAGAAGGATCGGCGCCGTATGCGTCGCTTCAAAGGCTTAGATCCGGACAAGCGGCGCGAGATCAACTCAAGGGCAGCCTTCTCAGAATGGCTGACTGACAGCCAGACCCCACGCTTCACCACGGTCATCGCAAACCGCATGTGGGAGCGCGCCTTCGGTGTCGCGCTCATTGAGCCCGTCGATGACCTCCGAGATGACTCCGTCGCTGCCAACCCTGACCTCATGAACCTGCTCGAGGACCTGATGCGCGAGGTCGATTACGACCTCCGCGCCTTCCTCGAGATCCTCTACACCACGGACGCTTATCAGCGTGAGAGCGTGCAAGAGCGGGAGGGGTACGCCCACCACGCGCCCCTCATGCGAAGGATGAGCGCTGAGCAGTGCTGGGACTCCATGCTCACCCTCGTCATCCCGGACATCGACACGACCTTGTCAGAACCCGACGCCGTCGCGCTTGACGTCTACACGAGCTACGAAGAGCTCCTCTCTCTCAATGAGGAGGAGTTTGAGAAGGAGCTCGACCTCATGATCACCCGCTACTCCGACCCGATGGCCTACAGGGAGATGCGCCGAGAGAGCAGGAACAGAGATGACCTCCGTCGGTCTGCCCGGGTTCGCATGCTCAGCGAGCAGCTCAAGGAGGCGCGTAAGCGCGGCGACGCGGTCACGGTCGAGCGCATCATCCAGTCCCTCCGCGACTTAGGCATCAATGGCGTTCGCGGTCGCGAGCGCCTCCGCGCGAACTACATGGCGCGCGCCTCTGACCTGCCTTCACCCGCCCCCGACGGACACTTCCTTAGGCAGTTCGGTCAGAGCAAGCGCGACCTGATCGATGCCTCCCACGAGGACGCCAACATCCCACAGCTCTTGAACCTGTTGAACGGCTTCGTTGAAGAGCGATTGCTCAACCAGACGCAGGCTGTTCTGCGCAGAGAGATGATTCGCGCGCGCGCGCCAGCGTCTCAAATCAACACGGCCTATGTCGGGGTCCTCTCGAGAGAGCCTGAGCCTGAGGAACGAGACATGTGGCTCCGCATCATGCGCGACGACGCGCGCCAAGGGACGAAGGACATGATCTGGACCCTCTTGAACACTCACGAGTTCCTCTTCATTCGGTAGGTGCGACATGACGCTTAGAGAACACCTCCACAGAGCGGATGAGCCCTCACGCCGCACCTTCGTCACCGGCCTCGCCGCTGGTCTCTTCGGTGTCGGGACGGCGCCTCTCGCGAGCCCGCTCAGCGGCGCGCTGTCACAGGACGGAGCCATCCCCCTCCAACACGCCACCGCGAAGCGCGTGATCTACCTCTACATGTCGGGAGGAATGTCCCAGCTCGACACCTTCAGCCCGAAGCCGGGCGCTGCCACCCAAGGGCCGACCGAGTCCCTCCAATCCAACGCTGACGACGTCCGAGTCTCCGAGCACTTCCCTCTCATGGCTCGGCACATGGACAAGGTCTGTGTCGTGGAGTCCGTTAACTCGAACCAAGGTGCGCACGCCCAAGGCCAGTACTACATGCACACGAGCTACGAGCTGCGAGGGACTATTCGTCACCCCAGCCTCGGCGCATGGCTGAACTACATGGCTGGACCAGTGAACAAGACCCTCCCGGGTCATGTCGCGATCAACGGCGGCGTCTACAACGCCTCCGGCGGCTTCCTGGAGTCCAAATACATGCCTCTCCCGATCGGCAGCGCTGAGGACGGACTCCAGAACAGCGCCCGCGCAGAGGGTGTGAGCGAGAGGATCTTTGACCGGCGCATGGAGCGCTTGCGGGAGATGAATGGGGCCTTCCGCGATCGCTATAACACGAAGGAGGTTCGCGCCTACGGAGACATGTACGAGCAGGCGCTCTCCTTGATGGATTCGCAGGACCTCGACGCCTTCGACATCAGCAAAGAGCCTGAGTCGATCCAAGCCGCCTATGGCTCAGATCCCTTCGGTAAGGGCTGCCTCCTAGCCCGCAGGCTGATCGAGCACGACGTTCGCTTCGTCGAGGTCGTCAAGAACGGCTGGGACACGCACGCCGAGAACTTCGACCAGATGGGCGAGCTCTGCCCGCCGGTGGATCGCGCTCTCTCAGCCCTGCTCGCTGACCTCGACGCCCGCGGACTCCTCGAGGACACCATGGTCGTCCTCGCGACGGAGTTCGGGCGTACGCCTAGGATCAACACCCAACGGGACGGCAGAGACCACTACCCCAAGGCCTTCACCTGTCTCCTCGCGGGCGGCGGCATCCAAGGTGGGATCAAGTACGGCAAAACTGACGCTGAGGGGCATGAGGTCATCGAGGACATCGTCACGGTCGAGGACTTCAACGCGACGATCGCATACGGCCTCGGCCTCCCGACCGAGTATGAGATGTACTCACCCTCGGGCCGACCGTTCCGGGTCGCTCACAAGGGGATCCCTGTGAAGGCGATGTTCACGTGATGCACATCTCCCCGCTCCTGCTCTCCTTCGCTGTAGGCGCAGAGGCCCCGGCAGTGGACTTTCGCAAAGAGGTCCTGCCGATCCTCAAGGGTCGCTGCATCGAGTGCCATCAAGACCCCGCCACCAACTCAGGCAAGCGCCCCAAAGGCGGGCTGCGCCTCGACGGCAAGCACTGGATCTTAGAGGGGACGCGGTCGGGTCCAGTCGTAGTCCCAGGCGATCCCAACCTCAGCACGCTCTATGAGTTGATCGCGCTCGACAAGGACGACCCCGACCTGATGCCCCCTAACAGCGACGGTCTCTCAAAAGCAGAGGTCGAGACGATCCGCACGTGGATCGCAGAGGGGGCTGACTTCGGCGACTGGATCGGCGCACCGGCGCCCGGAGAGACCTCTCCTGACACGCCAAAGCTGACTCCAAAGCCTACTGGCAAGCTCCCACGTATCGTCCAGCTCTACATTGAGCTCGGAGAGGGTCTGACTCCCTGCACCCCAAACCAGCTCGCGGCCGCTGCGGGCGAGCACGGGATGCTCAAGCCGGTCTTCCCCGGGAGTCCGCTGCTCGCAGCCAACTTCCCCTCAAACCAGGGCCGCACCGGCACTGACCACGTCCGCGGGCTCGCAGGCTGCGCGGGGCACATCGTCACCCTCGACCTCGGCCGCACACGCATCGCGGATGAGGCTCTCGCTGTGGTCGCGGAGATGTCTCGACTTGTGAAGCTCGACCTCCGACAGACAAACATCACTGACGCTGCGCTCATCCACCTCTTCGGCCTAAACGACCTGCGCTCTTTGAACCTCTTCAGCACCAAGGTCACGGACGCCTCGATCGAGGTCATCGCCAAGCTCAAGAAGCTCGAGACCGTGTACCTGTGGAAGACCCAGATCACCCCTGCGGGGATTGGGCGACTGCGAGAGCTCAGGCCCAAGCTCCGTATTGTCCACACCCCGGACCTCCCCGCCCCCGAGCGCGGTGGGCCGACCGAGGATGAGAGCGGTCGCCGGCGGCGGCGCTGAGGCGCTCCGCCGAGGTCAGCCCGGCTGGGATCTCGTATCCTCTGACAGATGAGCACCCTCACACGTGAAGCGGCCTGGGAGCAACTCACCGCTTGGACCGAGACCGACAGCCTGCGCCGCCACGCTCGTGCGGTAGAGGTCACCATGCGAGCGGCCGCCTTGGCCTATGGCCCCGGTGAAGAGGCTGTAGAGGCTTGGGGGATCGCCGGGATGCTCCATGACGCTGACTACGAGAAGTGGCCACAGGAGCACCCGAACAAGATCGTCGCGTGGCTGCGTGACCGCGGAGAGGAAGAGCTCGCCCACGCGATCTCTGCCCACTACACCCAGTGGGGCGTCCCGTATGAGTCACAGATGGACAAGGCCCTCTTAGCGTGCGACGAGCTCACAGGCTTCGTCATGGCCTGCTGCTATCTGAGACCCGACGGCGTGACCTCGCTGACACCGAAGAGCGTGAAGAAGAAGCTCAAAGACAAGAAGTTCGCCGCTGGAGTAGAGCGGTATGAGGTCCAGGAGGGCGCGCGGATGCTTGAGATAGACCTCGGAGAGCACATCCAGCTGTTGATCGACGCGCTCCGTCCCCACGCGCGCGAGCTAGGTATCGAGGGCAAAGACGCCGGGACTTGAGGTCAGCGTGAGCGCTACTTGAAGCGCTTGCACCACTCATCATTGGGGTCTTCTTCGTAGTAAGGCCCGTCCGTGCTGCCGGACTCCGTGGCATATCCCAAGGCAGCGATCGCCTCCATCAGCTCCGCTGAGTGCTGAGTACGACTCACCGCCATCCCCTCTAAGCGGTCAGAGTTAAGCCACTCGATGAGACCGCTGCGAAGCTGCTTAGCCCGCTCAAAATCCTCTTCGATGAGGTCGTTCAAGCAGCCTGGATCTTCTCTCAGATTGAACAGCTCCACCTGATGCTTCGTCGCGTTCGGAACCCCTTTAGGCTGCAGAGTCAGGACACAGAGCCACCCATCCTTCTCAACCGCAGCGCAGTGACCGTGCGCCCCGAGCGCGAAGCGAGGCGCGCTGGCCGCGCCCTCTTGGAGAGAGTCCAGCAAGCTGACCCCAGGGAACTCCGCGCCCTCGAGCCCTGCGAGATCTAGGAGCGTCCGACCGAGGTTCAGGTTCTGGACCGGCGCCTCGACTCGGAGCCCCGCGGGGCAACCGGGCCAACGCATGATCAGGGGAATGTGCACCGTGTCGCTGTAGAGCCCTGTGTGCTTAAAGAAGATGCCGTGACTCCCTAGCTCTTCACCGTGGTCAGCGGTGAAGGCGATGATCGCGTCATCAAAGGCAGGCTCACCAAAGACCTCTGCAAGAGAGTCATCGAGGTAAGTGATCTCTGAGCGGTACTGAGCCAGTACAAAGTCGAGGTCTCGAATGCGCGGATCCCAGACCGCGCGCGACCCATCACTGAGACCTGTGCCCTGCGTGTAAGGGTTCTTGTCCTTGGGGTAGTACTCGTACCTGTACTTCTCCGGCGGTACGTACGGAGCGTGCGCGTCGAAGAGGTGCAACCAGATGAAGCACGGCTGGTCCCCCTCTCTCTCGAGCACCTCGCTGATGACCTCCGTGGAGAGATGCCCTAGCTGCTTCTCTTTATCTGTAGCGATCATCCTCGCGAAGCCCTGCCCGAGGCCGCTGTTGTCATGACGCAGGTGCTTCGTGCTGAGCACCGAGATCGTGTAGTAGCCCTCGTCTCGTAGATACTCAGCGATGGTCACCGAGCTCGGCGAGAGCGCCGTCATGTTGTCGATCAACCCCGTCGCCTTAGGTGAGTGCCCTGTCATCATCGAGACGTGCGACGGCACCGTGATGTTCGTGGTGGACATGCAGTCCGCAAAGAAGACGCCCGTGTCTGCCAGCTCATCCAAGAACGGCGTCCTGATCTCGACTCCACCATCAGCCTTACCGAGGTGATCACCTCTGTGCGTGTCTGAGGTGATCAGGACGATGTGCTGAGGGTCTTCGTTGGGCACGACCAGCCGCGGCGCTTCGAGCGCGATGAGGGCGCCCTCCGGCCCATCCCCCTTGTAGCGAAACTCGACATCTATCGCGCCCCCCTCAAAGTCCTCCAGCGGCAACCTCACATCATTCCAAGCCTTCAGCTGTTCAAGCGGGAACACCTCAGTCTCCGGCTCGCTCCCCTTCGCAGTGAGGTCCACCTCCAAGCTGCCGCCTGTCCCTGCGAAGAGGGCCTGACGCGGGACCCCGAAGCTGAAGCGGAGTTCGGCACCTTCAAAGGCCTGCGCCTGCGCACGTACGCTCTCGCCATCGCCGAAGCAGAGGCCCGAGCGGAAGTCTCCGTCGAGCTCGATCGGCGCGCCTACGCCCGGCTCAGGGCTGGCCATCGGGAGCACCGAGGCCGGAGGCACCCACATCAGGTCGACGCCGAAGAGCAGGGAGGGTCTCTTCTCACGAACGATAGTGAAGATGATCTCTACAGAGTCACAGGGCTTATCAAGAGCGAGCGCCGAAGAGATGTCGAGGAAGACCGGCTCAGGGTCTCGGCTCACAGGCTGACGGATCGCTTCGGAGAGACAGGCGACCTTGCCCTTAGAGCGAAAGCGAGCTCTGACAGTCGTCACCTGCGAGAGGGCGAGGTTCAGGACGATCTGATTGACAGTCCCCGGTTGGATGTCGCACGGGATGGAGATGACGTGCGTGCGCTGCTCGGAGGTCAGAGAGATCGAGTCACCGCGTCTCACATTTTTCTCGAGCGAGGGGACGCAGTGCTCAAACCGCCAGTCGCTCAAGGCTGCGGCCGTCGGCTTGAACGTCTCGACAGCCTCGACGGCAGTGGAGGCGCCAGAGGCGGCGGTCGAGGTGAGCGCGAGCACCTCCATCCGGCCTCGGCTCCCAGAGTCGCCATCTGAGCAAGACGTGAGCGCAGCGGTGAGGGTCAGGGCCAAGAGTTGGAGAGGGCGCGACATCATCGAGGTCTACGAGAGGTTCAATAGGACTCCCCTATTGTGAAAAAAGCATATCCCAACAATCGAGGGGGAGCCGTGTGGAAGCACGGCGAGCCGTCAGCTCCGTAGGGAGGACTGGATGAAGCGCAGACCCTCCCTCCAGATCTCCTCAGCAGGCGCGTAATCCCGCCACACATGGATCGCATTCGCGAAGTCCGGATCGCTCCTGGAGAAGGCTTCAATCACCAGCCAGCCGTCATAGCCGACCTCTCTGAGAGCCTTGAAGGTCTCGGGCCAGGCCACCTGACCGGCGCCGGGGATGCCGCGGTCATTCTCGCTGATGTGGACGTGACCGATCGAGCCTCCCCCAGCCCGGATCGCCGCCCCAGGGTCCCGCTCTTCAATGTGCGCGTGATGCGTGTCGTAGTGCAGCTGAAAGCGAGGGTGTCCAACGCGTGCGACCATGTCGAGGCCGTCTGCCACGGTGTTCAACAGGTAGCACTCGAAGCGATTCAGGAGCTCGGTCGTGAGGGTTACACCGCAGCGCTCTCCCTCCTCTGCCCCAGCCCTCATGACCTCTGCGCACCACGCACGCTCGTCGTCCGTCGCGGGCTCTCCGCTGAAGACAGGGTAGGCCGTGTGGAATGGACCGGCGAGGATCGAGCTCCCGAGCTCTGCCGCTGACCTGACCGCCCACAAGAGCGCCTCAACAGCGGCAGCGCGAACGCTCGGGTCAGGGCTGACGGGGTTCGCCTCAGGGCTAGGCGCGAAGACCGCTGTCCGCTCGAGCCCAATGCGGTCGAGCTCAGCAGAGAGCGCCTCGCGGTGCTTGCTGTCGCGCTCAGAGTTGAGCGTCATCTCGACGCCGTCGAAGCCGCCAGCCTTCAGCTCAGCCATGAGTGGGTAGTGCTCCTCATGGACGTCCGTCGTCCAAAGGAGCATGTTCATCCCGACCTTCACGAGAGCTCGACCCCTGTGTCTACCCACCCACCAGATTGGGCGGACTCGAGCACCGCGTCGCAGACCCGCTGAGTCTGGAGCGCGTTCCGGAAGTCCGGCTGCGCAGGCTCTCCGCTCTCGAGACCCTCGATGAAGTCTGCGAGCGCATGAATGAAGGTGTGCTCATAGCCGACCGTGCACCCGGGCACCCACCACTTGTCCATATAGGGGTGCTCAGAGTTCGTCACGTGCACTCTACGCCAGCCGGTCAGATGGTCTTCGACCTTCTTACCCGACTGAAGCTGGGTGTACTCGAAGTAGTCGAGGTACTGCGGATCCTCTAAGTCAAACTTGACGGACCCGTCAGCCCCGTTCAGCTCAAAGGTGTTGTAGTTCTTTCGACCGCGGGCGTAGCGCGTCGACTCAAAGGTCCCCATCGAGCCATTCGCGAAGCGCGCGAGGAACATACAGGCGTCATCGATGCCGACAGGCTGGACCGAGCCAGTCTCCTGATGAACGCGCTCCTTCACAAAGGTCTCAGTGTCTGCCACCACTTTGGTGATGGGTCCGTTCAACCACATCGCGGTGTCGATGGAGTGAGCGAGCAGGTCCCCCGTGACCCCTGAGCCAGCGACGTCGACGTCTAGACGCCAGAGCGCCGCGCCTCCCTGCGGGACATCCTCTGCGATCGTCCAGTCCTGGAGATAGGTCGCGCGGTAGTGGAAGGGCCTGCCGATACGGCCCTCCTCTACGACCTGGCGGGCCAGCGAGATCGCTGGCACCCGCCGGTAGTTAAACCACACCATGTTGGGGACGCCGGCCTCCTCCACGGCAGCGGTCATCTCCTCTGCCTCAGCGACGTTCATCGCGAGCGGCTTCTCGCACGCGACCATCTTGCCTGCCTTCGCCGCAGCCACGGCGATCTCTAGGTGTGAGTCGTTCGGGGAGCAGATGTCCACGAGATCGACATCCTCGCGCTCTATGACCTTCCTCCAGTCGGTCTCCACAGACTCATATCCCCAAGTCTCGGCGAACGCGGCGGCCTTCGCCGCGTCTCGCGCGCAGAGGCACTTGAGGTTCGGTCGGTGCTCAAGGTGCGGGAAGAAGCTCCCCACCTTGCGGTAAGCGTTGGAGTGCGCCTTCCCCATAAAGCCGTAACCGATCATGGCAACGTTCAGGCTCTTAGACATCTCTCTTCCTCCTGAGGAGCGCTAGGCGCGCTGGGCGACGAAGCTGTCAATCGACCTCTTGCACTGCTCTGTCGCGCTCCAAGCGTCGGGCCAGAAGCAGAGGTCGATGGTCCACCAGTCGTGACCGATATCCTCTTGGAAGAGGCGGTCAACGATCGGATCGAAGTCAACCACGCCGTCCCCGAAGGGCAGGTGCATCGAGGTCTCGTCGTTTCCGTCAGCGTCTTTGTGGCATGTGTCGTCTGAGTCGATGAGGTGGACATGGTTGATCCGACCGCTGAGCTTCTCGATCAGCTCGAGCTGCCCCCCAGCGAGGGTCTCTCGCTCTCCGGGATGCCGCGCGCCAACGACCGCGCACATGTGACCGTGACTGGTGTCGTAGAGGACGCCGAAGTTGTCATTCGGGACAGCGTCGAGGACGCGCGTGATATCTGAGGGCTTGTTGAAGGCGAAGCCCGGCTCGAACTCCCAGGTCACATAGAGCCCGTAGTCGGCGGCGATCTCAGCGCAGCGCCGCCATGTCGTGGTGACTCGCTCAAAGGCGGTGGCCTCATCGACATCTCCGAAGATCGTCGGGGGCTGCACCGAGTCAACGCGGACCCCCTGAATACCGAGGTCGTTACAGAACCTGCAGTTCTTCGTGAACTCCTCGATGTACTTCGTCTGGTCATCCGTGTTGATGAGCTCCTCGCCCCACAGATTCGCGGCGAGGCCGCTGAAGGAGAGGCCCCAGCCCTTCATCTTCTCGACGACCTCCTCCCGGCCAGCCTGATCTGTGTCGTCAGGGTTCGGGTGCGGAGGAAACCCTCCCAACTCGACGCCGTCAAAGCCGAGCTCAACGAGCTTGGTGCAGACCGTGTCGAAGTCGACAGGGTCCTTCTCATAGGGGCCGATGGTGTAAGCCCAAGAGCCGATCGAGATCCTCTTCATGGCGCGCTCCTCCTTGTGGGTGTGGTGTGGGGTCCCCGAGGCCGTGCCCCAGGGCAGTGTTCAATACGTCGCGCGGCCGCCCGAGATGTCGAAGCAGGCGCCCGTCGTAAAGCTCGCCTCCTCGCTCGAGAGGTAATGCACGAGCGCCGCGACCTCGTCAGGCATGCCGGTCCGACCGACAGGGATCTTTGAGACCATGTAGTCGATCGTCTCCTGATTGACCTGATCTAGCATCGGAGTGTGGATGACCGCTGGAGCCACAGAGTGAATACGAATCCCCGTATCCGCGACCTCCTTAGCCAGCGACTTCGTCATACCGATCACGCCCGCCTTCGACGCCGAGTAAGGACCCAGCTTGGGGTTACCCTCCTTACCTGCGATCGAAGCGATGTTCACGATCCGGCCGTAGTCCGACGCTCGCATGACGGTTAGCGCGTGCTTGTTGCAGAGCCAGACGCCGGTGAGGTTGATGTCGAGGACCTCACGCCACTCCTCAGCGCTCGTCTCCCAGGCGAAGGCGTTGCGGCCGACGATGCCAGCGGAGCAGACGAGGACGTCATAGCCGCCCAGCTCTGCGACGACCCGCTGCGTCATCTCCTCCACCTCGCCCTCCTTGGTGACGTCGATGCTGCAAGCGATCGCCGCGGCGCCGAGGCCGCGCAGCTTAGCGGCAGCCTCTTCACACGCTACCTCGTCCCTGTCAACGACCGCGACCGAGGCGCCCGCGCGCGCGAAGCGCTCGCTGATGGCCAAGCCGATGCCGCGAGCCCCGCCCGTGATGACGGTAACTCGTCCGGTGAGGTCAAAGTGTGTTTCTTGATCTGTCATGGTGCTCGCTGGGTTTCGGCCCTCATCGTACGAGATCACTGATAAGGCATGCAGAGTCGTGGGAGCCATCCATCTCCTCCTTAGCGCCGCATGTTCGCTGAGGACTATCCGAATATGCCCTCGGAGGTCACCATAGAGCTATGTCTCCCTTGAAGCTCTCCCTAGGAATCGCCGCCGCCGCTCTCCTCGCGGAGACCCTGTATGCCCAAGGGAGCGACTCTTGCTCTACAGCTGAGGCCATCATCGGGGACGGGACCTACGCCTTCGATAACTCTTCAGCTGACACGGACGGGCCCGGCTCCTCGCTCTGTTCGACCTCAGCAGGAGACCAAGTGGCGAACGACGTCTGGTTTGACTGGACGGCTAGTGCCAGCGGCTCTGTGACCGTGAGCACCTGCGGCCTCTCCGAGGTCGACACCATGCTCGCTGCTTATTCAGGCGCAGGCTGCCCCTCGGGGGCTCCGCTCGACTGCAACGACGACAGCTGCGGGCTGCGCTCTGTCATCCACTTCAGCGCGACCGCAGGCGAGGTCTACGCTCTCCGCGTCGGCACCTTCCCAAACGCTTCTGGAGGGCCAGGCGAGATCTCAATCAACACCAGCCCGACAGCCACAAATGATGATTGCCTGAGCGCAGAGGTCATCACTGGTGACGGGATCTTCCCCTACGACAACACCCTCGCCACCACGGACAGCTCGGCCTACGCGACATGCCCGAGCGGACCCTCTATGGCGGACGATGTCTGGTTCGCTTGGACCGCAGGACAGACCGCGCCGGTCGAGATCTCTACCTGCGGCCTCTCTGGCTACGACACCATGCTCGGAGTCTATGACGGCGCGCCATGTGAAGGAGGTCCAGCGATCGCTTGCATCGACGACTCTTGCGACCTGCGCTCGAAGATCGTCTTCAGCGCGGTCGCGGGGAACACCTACTGGCTCAGGATCGGCAACTATCCTGGTACGACGCCTGGTCCGGGCTCGATCGCAGTCACGAGCGGGGTCGAAGACAGCTGCTCGAACCCGAACGTCGGCCCTGACATCGTCGTCGGAGACCTGCATCAGACCGCTTATTTTGGTGAGCAAGACGGGATGCTCTCCTACTCCGTCGGCACGGTCTCCTGCAACTGGGGTGACCAAGGCGTCATCTGGATCGCAGGCAACAACCAGCACCCTGTGATCGGCCAGAACCTCTACCGCCTCAAGGACGGGCGATTCGAGCAGCTCGGGATGAGCTGGCTGAAGCACGGCTACCTAGCGCTCGCCCAAGACTACTGCTGTGAGTGCGAAGACCCCGGCACCGGCACGATCCTAGGGGTGGGCTGCTCAGACCCTTACGGCGCACAGACGAACGGCGCACAGAGCGGACTCGGTCCACGCTGGGAGGTCGACCCCTTCTCAGGCGACTTCCCTTACCCCTTCACGACCGCAGGGCAGAGCGGAGACGCCCTCTACAAGCGCATTCAGGTCCCCGTGGAAGACATGCAGCCTGAGAGCAACGAGGGTGCGCGCTACTTCGTCGAGGGTCAGTACGTGCACCCCGAGGAGACGGCCTTCGGGAACCAGTTCAACAATGTCTCCTACCGCGAGGTCGCTGTCTCAGGAGGATCAAACCTGACGCTCTCCTTTGTCGGGTCGACCCAAGTGACAGAGCCGGCCGTTATGGCTTGGGCTGCTGCGCAACCCGGCGTCCACGTCGAGATCCGAGACTTCGCCGAGAAGGGCCGCGTCTTCCTCGCCAGCGGCACGCGGGACAACGGCGACGGTACATGGCGATACGACTATGTTGTCTACAACATGAATCACGCGACCGGTCTCGGCGGACTCCGTGTCCCAGTGGACCTCTCTGCGGCCGTCACCGAGGACTCCTTCCATGGAGCCCCCCACCACTCTGGCGACCCTCAAGAGAGCACGCCATGGGCCTTCTCTAGAGACGCCAGCGGCATCGAGTGGCGTGCCGCCCCACTTGACCTCAACCCCAACGCGAACCTAGTCACTTGGGGCACGCTCTACAGCCTCTCCTTCGTGTGCGACCGCGCCCCGGCCCTCACGGACTGTGGGGTGGGGCGCGCCTTCTCAACCGACCCAGACGAGCCGATGCTCGCCTGGGCCCCCGACTCCACCTGCGGCGTGACGCGCTATTGCAAGGCCACCAACAACTCTTCCGGCGCCCCAGCCCTGATCGACTGGAGCGGCTCGACGAGCGTCTCGGCCAACACGGCCGCCCTCCTCGCCTCCGGACTCCCTGCCAACCAGCCCGGCCTCTTCTTCTACGGCCCCAACGAGGTGAGCGTCCCCTTCGGTGACGGGAACCGCTGTGTGGGCGGAAGCTTGACGCGCCTCAATCCTGCGATCTTCGCTGACGCCGCAGGGGACGCGCAGAGAGGCATCGACTTCAACACATCCCCGCTTGCCGGCTCCGGTCCTGGCGACACCCTCCGCGTGCAGTGCTGGTACCGGGACCCCGCCGCTGGCGCCGCTGGCTTCAACCTCTCAGACGCGCTCAGCGCCACGCTCTGCCCCTGACTTCAACGCTTCCACTGCTGTCGAAATAGTTGAGATAAGATCGATCCGTAGCATCTGAGTCGCCATGCACACGTCGCTCCTCAACCCTTCACTCCACATCCCGAGACGCAAGGCAACTGCCGAGCCTCTCCGCCAAGCGGCGACCACTCCTCCGCGAGCCGGAGGTCAGTCCGACATGGAGCGCGAGCAATGAGACCTGCGCTCACGCTAGGAGTCGCAGCCCTCTTCAGCTTTGGGAGCTGCGCAGAGCGCTCGCCCGAGCTCTCTGGTGACGTCATCCTCATCACTGTAGACGCGCTCCGCCAAGACCACCTCGACAGTGAACTCACTCCGACGCTCGCGCGCCTCGCCGCGGAGGGGCTCTCCTTCACCAACGCCCGCGCCAACTCTTCACATCCGCTCCAGTCTGCGGCAGCGCTTCTGACTGGGCTCCTCCCCACTCGCGGCGGCAGCATTGGGCTCCTAGAGGCCTCGCCCTCGGCTGAGGCAGAGACGCTCGCTGAGTCCTTCTCAAAAGCCCAGCTCGTTACGGGGCTCGTGTCCAGCCAACCTCTGCTAAGCGGCGAGGGCTTCCTGCGCGGCTATCAGGACATCCAAGTCGCGCGGCCCGGCGAGGTCTGGTCTACCAGCGAGGTCGCCGCGCGCGCGAGCGAGGTTCTTGAGGACGCCGGCGAGCGCCCCTGCTTCTTACACGTTCACTTCGCAGACCCGCATGAGCCTCACGTCGGCGCTGAGGCCCCCGCTGTGAGCTTCGCCGATATCCGCGGGAGGATCGCAGCAGGCGCGACCGGAGAGGAGCGCTGCACTGAAGCAGAGCTCGAGGCCCTCCGTTCAGCCTACCGTGCTGAGATCGCGGCGGTGGACGCCGCGGTGGCCGCGCTCTTAGAGACAATCAACGCGCGCGCCAACCCGAACGAGACGCTCATCGTCTTCACCTCTACCTGCGGTGAGGAGTTCCTTGAGCACGGCTATGTCGGCCACTCCTGGACGCTGCACGAGGAGGCCCTCCGCGTCCCGCTCCTCTTCCACGCCCCGGGGGCGATCTCGCCTGCGGTGGATACCCAAAACGTCAGCCTGGTAGACGTCGCTCCGAGCTTAGCTGAGCTCCGAAGCTTCTCAGGCCGCGGCATCGGCTTCGACGGAGACCCGCTCGTCTTGAGAGGGGCGCCCGCTGAACTCGGAGAGCGTGAGACCCTCGCAGAGTTGGTGATCCGTGAGCGCTGCGTGATGCGCGCCGTCGTCACTCGAGACGTGAAGTTCATTCGCGCCGATCGCCTGTACGAACCGAGCGAACGACAAGCCATCTCCGCCAGCTACATCGAGACAGTCCGCGCTGCCGCCGCAGGAGAGGTCGAGCTCCCGAGCCTGTTCAGCGACTCCCCCATCGAGCTCCTCTTCGACCTGAAGAACGACCCCGGAGAGCAGACCTCTCTCGGCATGATGAGCCGAGTCTCAAAGTCACAGCTCAGAGCGGTCCTCGAAGATTATCGTGAGTACTGTGCTACCCACGGCCTCGCCCCGCGGGCGGCAGAGGTCGCGCCCACTTTCTCCGATTCCTCTGAAGCGGACGCCCTAGAAGCCCTCGGCTACCTCTAATGATGAACAGAACGCTCCTGATCGCAGCACTCTCTCTCTGCGCGTGCACCCCCGCGCCGATCCCCCCGGGTATCTCTGGGATCAGCCTCAAGATGAATCCCAACGAGCGTGCGCCGCTCGCAGGAGTCCTTGAGTACACCTCTGACAGTGAGGTTCGGCCGCGCTTCATCCTCTCAGCAGAGGGCGACGCAGAGATCATCATCGACGACGCTCCCGCCGCCATGAGCGGGCCGACGCCACTCTTGGGGATGCGCCCCGACAAGGAGTACACAGTCACCGTCAGCTTCGACTCGACCGCTGGAGGCTCAACCACAGAAGGCGGTACCTTTACGCTCAAGACCCCGCCGCTCCCTGACGACTTCCCCCCTCTCGAGGTCACGACCCTGCGCCCTGCGAGGATGGAGCCGGGCTACCACTTCATCCCTGTCATGCGCTGGACGAAGCGCGGGCCTGATCGAGAGTACGGAGTGGTCTTCGCGCTCGACGCAGGCGGCGAGGTGGTCTGGTACTTCCGCACGGACGAGACCATCAATGACGTCAAGCGCCTCCCGAACGGAGACCTCATTTATCTCGCGAGCCGGAACGGCCGCATGGCGCAGATCAACAAGCTCGGAGATCTAGTCAAGCACTGGCACAGCACGGGGGTTCCGAAGGATAAGGTCCCGAGCGACAGTGTCCCCGTCGACTGCGACACCTTCCATCACGACTTCGTCCTCATGGATGACGGCAAGTTCCTGATGCTGTCCTCGGAGGCCCGAGAGTATGAGAACTACCCGACGAGCGAGACGGACCCTGACGCAGAGCGCGCGACGGCGACTCTCATCGGAGACGTCGTCGTAGAGTTCGATCATGAGGGCGCGGTCTCGCGCCGCTGGAACCTCCTCGACGTGCTCGATCCATACCGCATCTCTCACGGCAGCCTCGGCACCGGCTTCTGGAAGAAGGTCTATGAAGACCTCTTGGACGAGCCGGGGAAGGACTGGGCACACGCGAACTCTCTCGTGTATGACGCCTCGGACGACTCCGTGATCATCTCGCTGAACCACCAGAGCGCCGTCATAAAGATGCGCCTCGCCGACTCCTCCCTCGTTTGGATCCACGGTGATCCCGGCGGGTGGAAGGAGCCCTGGTCAGATCACCTCCTCAAGCCCGTCGGAGAGCTCACCTGGACGAGCAAGCAGCACGCGGCGGAGCTCATGCCCAGCGGCAATGTGCTCATCTTCGACAACGGTGGGCATCGTGGTCCGCCCTTCACGCCGGACCAGCCCGAGGAGGAGAAGTACAGCCGCGCTGTCGAGTTCAAGATCGACGAGGAGGCCATGACAACGGAGGAGGTCTGGTCCTACGGGAGCCTCGACACGGACCACTTCTACTCTTCGTTCCTCTGCGATGTAGACCTCCAGCCGACCACCGGCAACGTGATCGTCACGGACGGCGCGCGAGTGCGTCGTGCCCCTGGCGACAAAGGAGACACGCCGGGGAGTGGTCGCCAATGGGCACACATCTTCGAGGTGAGCCGGGAGACCGGGAGGAAGGTCTTCGAGCTTCAGATCGAGGGCGAGAACGGCTGGGCCGTCTACCGGAGCGAGCGCTTCAACACGCTCTACTGAAGCGCCCACGGCACGACGACCGGGCGCTCCTCATCGTCTGCTGAGCTCCAAGAGTCGAAGCGGAAGTGCGCGCCATAGACAGGCTCCAAGACCTCGGCTGTGAGGAGCTCGGCGGGTGTACCTATCCCGACGAAGCCACCCGACTGCATCAAGGCGACCTTGTCGGCGAACTGGCTCGCGAGGTTGAGATCGTGTGTCACGACACAGACTCCACGCCCGCTCTCGGCTAACTCCTTCAGCAGACTGAATACACCGAGCTGATGCTCTGGATCTAGCGAGCTCGTCGGCTCGTCCACCAAGAGGTAGCCCGCGGCCTGCGCGAGAGCCCGCGCGATGAGCACTCGCTGTCGCTGCCCCCCCGAGAGCTCTCCTAAGAGACGCTCGCCGAGCTCAGCGACGTGCGCAGCGAGGAGCGCACCCGTCACGGCCTCGCAGTCGGCCGAGTCCGCTCGACGCCAAGAGTCGAGGTGGCCGTAACGACCTCCCATAACGAAGTTGCCGACGCTGAGCGGCGGGATCGCGTCGAGGAACTGTGGGACTAAGGCGAGGGTGCGCGCGCGCTCTCGCGGCCCCAGGCTCGAGACCGCCAGGCCATCAACCATGATCGCGCCCTCATCCACCGAGAGTAGCCCTGCCATCGACTTCAGCAGCGTGGACTTACCTGCTCCGTTCGGACCGATGATGCAGAGCAGCTCTCCGCGCTCCACCGTGAGGCTCGCGCCGTCGACGACAGGCGCGCCGCCAGGGTAGGAGTAAGTCACTCCCTCACACTTGAGCTGCTTCACCACGCGCGCAGCTCCCTGCGGTGACGGACCAAGAGGAACAGGAAGAAGGGTCCACCCAGGAGAGACATGGTCACACCAGGCTGCAGATGAGCTCCACCAAGCAAAGACCGCTGCACGAGCTCTGTCCCTGCGAGGAACACTGGCCCAGCGAGGAGGCAAAGCGGCAGGACAGCGCGGTGTGAGGCGCTCGTGATCCGCCTCACGACATGCGGAACGACGAGCCCGATGAAGGAGATCTGCCCAGCGACCGAGACCGCGATCGCAGCTGCGGCCGAAGCAGCCAGGATCGTCAGGAGCTTCACACGACTCGTGTTGACCCCGAGTGACCGAGCGTCCTCCTCACCAGTAGCGAAGAGGTCGAGCTCTAGGGCCACGAAGGGGATCACGAGCGCAGAGGCGACGAGCCCGGACCAGAGCAGCCCAACCTGAAAGCTCGAGCGGTCCTCTAGGCGACCGAAGACCCAGGAGAAGAGCGCCTGCGAGACGTCAAAGTCTCGCAGTGCCCAAGACTGGATCGCGGCGAGGAGACCTGCGGCGATCGCGTTCACAGCGATCCCGACGAGGAGCAGCATGGGGACTGAGATCCGGCCGTTCGCGGTGCTCAGGGTCGTGACCAACCAGGCGCAGCTGGCTGCGCCCACGAGCGCGGAGGCGGTCACAGCGACAGGGCCGAAGCCAACCGCGTTCTCGATCATGAACCTCGGGCCGTAGCCGCCGATGACGAGGATGGCGAGCGAGGCCCCGAGGCCGGCGCCTGAAGAGACACCGATGATCGCGGGCGAGGCGAGGTCGTTGCGGAAGACGCCTTGAAGCAAGGCCCCGGAGAGCGCGAGAGCTGCGCCGACGCCGACCGTCGCAAGGAGCCTTGTCACCCGTAGCTCAACGAGGACCTGGTACTGCTCGAGCGGCTCGGCCAAACCGAGCATGGCGAGCGCGCCTCGAACCCCATCGGCGACTCCAACGACCTCGGTGCTACCGACCCCGAGGGAGGCGACGAGGATCCCTGCGAGGAGCAAGGTGAGCAGGATGGCTAGGGGTCTTGCGGACATAGCAGCCGCGCATTCTGACCGATTCAGCCGCCCGCCGATGCCTCAAACTCTCTTACCCCCTCTCAAGCGCTTGCGCAGGGCACCGGATCGACTACCGTTTCACACGATGCGACGCGCACACTCCCTCATCCTGCTCCTCTGCGTGGCCTGCTCACAGGAGAGCTCCACTCCTCCGACAGGGGAGCTCTTCGCTGAGGCGACGAGCCACGACGGGGCCGAGGTCCGTCTCCTTGAGCGCCCGACTCGCGTGATCCCGACCTCCTCGAGCACGACTGATATCGTGCTCGCCCTCGTCGGAAGTGAGCGTATCGCGGCCCTCCCTGAGACCGTGCGCTCCTACAGCTATCAGGTCAGCACACAGGGGTTCCCCCCCGGGACATCGACCTTCACGCACTATGTCGGCGAGAGCCTCCTAGCACTCTCCCCCGACCTTGTGATCGGGCACGTCTATCAAGAGCTCGACACGACGAGGGTCCTGAGGGGCGCTGGTGTCCCTGTCTTCAGCCTCTCTTACCCCAAGAGCATCGAAGATGTGATCTCTTCTGTTGGAGAGATCGCGGGGATCCTCGGGGAGGTCGAACGCGGAGCGGAGCTGATCGCGGATATGCGCGGACGCCACGAGGCCCTGCTCTCGGACAAGCGCCGGGCCGGACTGCGCGCGCTCACTTACACCAACCTCGGCTCAGGCGTCTGGACGACGGGTGCCGGCTCCTCGCCAGACCTCATGATCCGGCTGGCAGGTATGCAGAACGCTGGGGCAGAGGACGACTATGAGATGGACTACCAAATTGACTTCGAGCGGCTCCTCGTGCTCGACCCCGACGTCCTCATCGTCGCGGGGAGCGTCAGCGGGCTCACGCCGAGCATCGAGTTTTTGAGAGAGGACGAGCTCGCGCGAGGGCTGAAGGCCGTACAGAACGATTACATCGTCATCCTGCCGCCGACCTTGTTCAGCGCGAACTCTCAGCACTTGCTCACGGCAGCGGAGCTCTTGAGTGCGTCTGTAGACGCGCTCCCTGGTGTCCACGATCAGCGCTGAGCCACCCAAGATCGTTGAGTAGGCCTATACTTAAGGTATGCGCCGAATCTGTTCCCTCATCCTGACAGCCCTCTGCTTCACAGCCCTGCCCTCGCACGCGCAGATCTCTATCTCAGAGGTGTGTCCCTCGTACCTCCCAGAGGGAGACAGCCTTGCGCTGTTAGACGAAGACGGCGACTCACCTGACTGGATTGAGCTCAGAAATCACAGCTCTGCAGAGGTCAACCTGAACGGCTGGTGTCTCTCGGACGACGCAGATGACCCGAGGAAGTGGACGCTGCCGGACGAGACGCTCGCGCCCGATGAGCGCATCCTGATCTGGGCCTCAGGCAAGGGATCGAGCCAGCCTGTGCTGCCGAGATACCACCCGCTGGTCACCCAAGGTGACGACGCCTCCTACTTTATCGGTACGCAGGAGCCCCCGGCGACATGGCGAGACGTCGGCTTTGACGACTCTGCCTGGAGTGCAGGACCGAGCGGCTTCGGATATGGCGATGGAGACGACGCGACCTTCGTCCAAGCAGGCTCTGTCTACCTCCGCTTCGAGTTCGACTGCGAGGCTAAGTTTCTCCGCATCCTCGATGGGCTCTACCTCCACGTCGACTTCGACGACGCTTATGTTGCTTACCTCAACGGACGAGAGATTAAGCGCGAGAACCTCTTCAGCCTCCCCGGCTCACCGACCCCTTATGACACCTACGCCCCTACAGACCACGAGGCGATCCTCTATCAGGGAGGGAAGCTTGAGCCCACACAGCTCAGGCCTTTAGAGGCGCAGCTTCGGCCTGGGGAGAACGTGCTCGCGGTCCAGGTCCACAACGTCAACTCGACCTCCTCCGACATGACCCTCATCGCCTTCCTGACGGCGACGACGGCCGCGCCGGTTGGCGAGCTCCCTCACCCCTCCCTCATCTTCAAAGGCGCGGGGCAAAACTACTCACACCACACCAACTTCAAGCTCTCTGCCAGCGGCGAAGAGCTCGTGCTCACGAATCCTCAGGGAGCCGTCGTCGACTCCCTGGAGATGCCTCAGGTCTACATCAACACGAGCTTCGGACGCTCCGAGCTTCCCGACGCAGGCGAGGCACCGCTTCACTTCAAGAGCATGACTCCGGGGTCGCCCAACATCAAAGAGGGGCGTTCAGGGTACGCCTCGGCGCTGCGCGCGAGCCCGGAGGGGAGGATGATCAACAGCGGTATCATCGCTGTGACCTTCACTCCCGATGAGGGCGCTCCGACGATCCACTACACGACGGACTGCAGCGAGCCAACCGAAGATGACCCGATCGTGACAGGGCCCGTCTTCCCCGTCGGTGACCCTTCAGGCGGCGCAGTCCTTCGTGCCCGTGCCTACCAAGAAGGCCTATGGCCTGGCCCGATCTGCACGAACACCTATCTCATCGGCGCAGGCCCGGTAGGCGACCTCCCCGTCTTCTCACTAGTTACGGAGCCCGACAACCTCTGGGACTGGCAGACAGGCATCCACGTGCTCGGGCCCAACGCAGGTTCACCGCCTTGGTATGACGGCGCCAACTTCTGGAACAACTGGGAGCGGCCGCTACACGTGGAGTTCTTTGAGAATGATCGTACGAGGGTGGTAGGCATGGACCTCGGCACGAAGATCCATGGAAACTTCTCCCGCACTCACCCCCAGAAGAGCTTCCGATTGATCGCGCGCGGGGGATACGGAGAGGGGTCGATAGAGCACGCCTTCTTCGATGACGTCGAGTCGGACAGCTTCAAGACGCTGCTCTTGCGCAACTCGGGGAATGACTACCTCTACGCCAACTGCAGAGACCCCCTCATCCACCTCGTAACCGAGGGGACAGATATCGACGACCAGGCCTACCGACCTGCGCTGGTTTATCTAAACGGTGAATATTGGGGTTTCATGGGGCTGAGGGAGCGGGTCGACGAGGACTATCTCGAGAACCATTACGACGTCGACCCGGACCGCGTAGACCTCTTAGAGTTTGGAGGCTCCGTCGTAGAGGGTTCTTCAGACCGCTACTTCGAGATGCTCCAGTATGCCACTGCGAACGACCTCTCTGACGACGCTCACTTCGCCGTGATCGAGTCCATGATGGACACACACAACTACGCGAAGTATGTCGCTCAGCAGGTGTGGTGCAACAACACGGACTGGCCCCAAAACAACATCAAGTTCTGGCGGTCGCAGGCGGGCGGTCGCTGGCGTTGGATCCTATATGACACAGACTTTGGCCTGGGCCTATGGGGCGGGCCTGCTACGAACAACGCGCTCGCGAGGCTCTTCGACGCGAACCAGTGGTACAACACCCTCTTCATAAACTTGATGGAGAACGAGGCCTTCCGAGACGAGTTCATCTGCGTCTTCGCGGACCTCATGAACACGAAGCAGTCGGCGACGAATGTCCTCTCCATCATCGACGAGGTCGAGAGCGCCTTGATTCAAGACATGCCGGTGCACCTCGCCAAGTGGGGTGGCGACTACTGGACTTGGCAAGGAAACATGTCTGCCGTACGCAACTTCGCAGTCAACCGCGTGCAGAACTGCAGGAATCACGTGCGCTCCCAATTCAACCATGTCACTGACAGCTTTACCTTGGCGTTAGACATACAGCCCCCTGGTGCTGGGCGGATCAAGCTGACCTCGATCACGGTCGAGGAGGCCTTCCTCGGCTCTTATTTCGGCGGCGTCCCGATGACGATCGAGGCGCAACCGAACAGCGGGTACGACTTCGTCGGCTGGACTGTCCCGCCGATCTTTGGTGGCTCTGTACCTCAGAGAGAAGAGATCGAGCTCAACCTCACGGATGACTTCAGCTTGATCGCTGTCTTCGAGCCCTCCACCGAGGTCGACGAGGTCATCATCAACGAGATCCAGTACAACCCGGCCCGCGGCGCTGACACAGGTGACTGGGTGGAGCTGCACAACCGAGGCTTGTCCGCGGTCTCCTTAGAGGGTTGGGAGCTGCGTGATGAAAACAACACCTACGTGATCCCGCCGGGGACAGAGATTCCTAGCTTTGGCTTCCTCACCCTCTGCAGTGACCTTAGCGCCTTCACTGCGGCATACCCCGCAGCGACGAACGTCATAGGCGACATCGGCTTTGGGCTCTCCGGAGGCGGCGAACGCATCGAGCTACACAGCCAGCTCGGCCTGCACGACGTCGTCGAATATGACGACACGCGGCCTTGGCCGAGCGGGCCGGATGGTAACGGACCGACCCTCGAGCTCATTAACTCTGGCACAGACAATGCCCTCCCGGGCTCTTGGGCTGAGTCGAGCGTCCTCGGAGGCACGCCAGGAGAGAGGAACAGCGTCTCTCTCTAACCTGTGCGCGCTCAGATGGCGAATTACCCATATCAGGCATATGCTCAAAGGGTGAAGGTCATCCCCCTCTTGAGCCTCGCGCTCCTCGCCGCGCTGCCCGCTAGAGTCGCAGCGCAGGTCACGATCCATGAGGTCTGCGCGTCGAACATCGACCTCGTCAACGACGAGGACGGCAAGTCTTCTGACTGGATCGAGCTGTGGAACCACGGCGCCGAAGAGATCGACCTGACAGGCTGGCACCTCTCGGATGACCCAGACGAGCTCGAGGCTTGGACTCTCCCGCCACTCTCCATCCCTCCTCAGCAAGGCGTCCTCATCTGGGCTTCGGGGCTCGGCACCGACCGCCCCGTCGGCCCTCACTATCACACCCTCGCCCGACAAGGGTCCCCAGCCAGATACTTCGCGGTGAACACTGAGCCACCGGCCAGCTGGAGAGACCTCAACTTTGATGACTCTTCTTGGCGAGAGGGCGCGAGCGGCTTCGGCTTCGGCGACGACGACGACGCTACCGTCGTCAACCGCGACACGATCTATGTCCGGCAGCGGTTCAAGATTGAGCGAAAGCTCGCGCGAAACCTGAGCGCACTCTTCCTCCACGTGGACTACGACGACGGCTACGTCGCCTACCTCAACGGCCACGAGATCGCGCGGGAGAACATGCCCGGCCTTCCAGGCACCCACGTGCCGGTCGGTACCCCAGCCTCAGGCTCACACGAGGCGCTCCTCTATCAGGGCTCAAGGCTCCCCGGCCAACAGTTAACCTCTTTCGAGTCCTTCTTGCGCGCAGGAGAGAACGTCCTCTCCGTCCAGGTACACAACGAGTCCAGCGCCTCCGACGACCTCAGCGTCTCCATGTTCCTCACCGGGATGACGGCTAGCCCCACCGGAGAGTCCCCTGACCCGGCCCTAGAGTTCAAGGGGGTCGGAGACGACTACGCTCTGCACACGAACTTCAAGCTCTCTGCGAGTGGCGAGGTGATCGTCCTCTCAGACGCTGCTGGGCGTGAGGTAGACAGGCTCTCCTTCCCCCAGGTCTACGCGAACACCTCCTATGGACGCTCCGACCTCTCAGGCGTCGGCGCAGCACCGCTTCACTTCCTCGAGCCTACGCCGGGGAGCCCCAACACGAACGAGGGCCGACCGGACTACGCCCCGTCTGTGAGCGCGAGCCCTGACGGCATGATGAGTGCGACCGCCCTCACGATCAGCCTCAGCAGCGACGATCCAGCAGTAGACATCCGCTACTCCCTCGATTGCACCGAGCCCACGGAGCTGTCGGCCCTCTATGTCGGAGCGATCTCTGTCTCCGCCCAAGGCGCGACGGTCATACGCGCGCGCGCCTTCTCGCCTGGGCTGTGGCCTAGTCCGATCTGCACGAACACATACCTCGTCGACGCCGCGCCCGTGGGAGAGCTCCCGATCTTCTCGCTGGTCACGGAGCCCGACAACTTGTTTGACCCGGACACCGGGATCTACGTCCTGGGGCCGAACGCTGCGGGCGGACCGTGGTTCGATGGCGCGAACTTCTGGAACGACTGGGAGCGCCCGCTCCACATCGAGTTCTTTGAAGAGGACGGCGAGCGTGAGCTCTCGATGGACGTTGGCACCAAGATCCACGGCGGCTTCTCAAGGACCCTGCCCCAAAAGAGCCTGCGTCTCATGGCGCGCGGGGGCTATGGAGACGCCGACATGGACTACGCGTTCTTCGAGGACCTCGAAAATGATGAGTTCGAGTCGGTAGTCCTGCGCAACTCTGGCAACGACTTCTACTTCGGCCTCTGCAGAGACCCCATCGTCCATATAGCGAGCGAGGGCACTGGACTCGACGACATGGCTTACCGGCCGACCATCGTCTACCTGAACGGTGACTACTGGGGCCTCATGTCGATCCGAGAGCGTCAAGACGAGGACTATCTCGCCTACCGCCACGGGGTGGACCCTGACAAGGTCGACCTCCTCGAACACAACCTAGGCGTGATCGAGGGCTCGGCGGAGCACTACCAAGAGATGCTCGAGTACCTCCGCGACAACGACATGAGCGATGACACGCACTTCGACGTGATCGCCTCGATGGTCGATGTGGACAACTACGCGCACTACTTCACTCACCAGATCTGGGCGAACAACACGGACTGGCCGCAGAACAACATTAAGTTCTGGCGCGCGCAGGAGGACGGCGCCAAGTGGCGTTGGCTGCTCTACGACACCGACTTCGGCCTCGGCCTCTTTGGCGGCCCGGTGACCGCTAACTCGCTGACACGCCTGTTCAACCCCACCTTAGGTAGCTACTACGCGCGCGAGCTGTTCTTGGAGCTGATGGAGAACGAAGGCTTCAAGCGCGACTTTATCCTGCGCTATGCAGACCTCTTGAACACCTCACTCTCACCCAGCGTGCTGCTCCCTGTCGTGGATGAGGTTGAGGCGAAGATCATCCAAGACTTCCCTAACCACGTCCCCCTCTGGAACGGGAGCTTTAGCTTCTGGCAGTCTCACATCGGCATCATCCGGGACTTCATCACGAACCGCCCCGACTTCTGCCGTGACCACGTCCGCTTCCAGTTCCAGCTCGCGGGGATGTACGACCTGTCGCTGAACGTCTCCCCGCACGGTGCAGGTCGCATACGCCTCAAGGTCGCAGAGATTGACGGCCCCTTCACCGGCACCTACTTCCTTGGGGTCCCGGTCCAGCTCGAGGCGATCCCTTCGAGTGGATTTAGCTTCGCCTCATGGTCTGACCCTGGCGCGCCGCAGAACCCCGTGATTCAGATCGACCCCTCTGGGGCCTACAGCATCACCGCCCAGTTCACATCAGCGAGCGGAGGCGCGAGCGTCGTCCTGAACGAGCTCCAGTACAACCCCAACCGAAGCTCGGACCCCGGCGATTGGGTCGAGCTTTACAACCCCACCACCACCGCTCTCAGCCTCGACGGCTGGGAGCTTCAAGATGAGGGAAGCGTCTACCAGATCCCTGCTGGGACAGTGATCCCTGCTGCAGGACACCTCGTCATCTGCAGGGACCTAGCGGCCTTCAGCGCAGAGTTCCCAACCGTCTCAAACGTGCTTGGTGGCTTCGGCTTTGGCCTCTCTGGCGCAGGCGAGCGGATCGAGTTGCACGCGCCTAACGGCCTCCACGACTTCGTCGAATACGACGACCAGGCCCCTTGGCCCACTGGGCCAGACGGCGGCGGCACGACCCTAGAGCTGATCGACGCCGCGCGGGACAACGCCCTCCCCTCTTCCTGGGCAGAGTCCTTTGTCCAGGGCGGCACTCCTGGCCAGCGCAACAGCGTCTCTCCCTGAGAGACGCCGCTGCTCAAGCCGTCAGTGGACGGTCAAGCGGACCGTCCGGGTCTTCGCGATGCGGCTCGGGATCGAGTCATCGAAGAAGCACCAGCAGATGTCAATCTCTTGACCGATCAAGGTCTCATCCATTGGGAGCTCAGCCTGCCATGTCGCATGCCCGTCAATGAAGGAGGGCGTGGATTGGAACATCGGATCGTTGAGGTCCCAAGGTGAGCCCTCCACTGCGTCTGTGGCCGGCTCAAGGCTCACCCATGCGAGGCTCCCGTGACGCGCGCCGTATACGCCGACCCTGAAGGGTCCTCCGCCAACGACGGGAGGTGCCTCGACGATCAACATGGCCTGCCTACCCCCTCTGCCAGGCGTCCCCTCTGCGATGTAACGGATCCCTCGTTCCTTGCTCGTGCTGAAGAGGGTCGGGCTGTCAAAAGGAAAGAGCTGATCGCGAGCCCTCGGGTCGGTGAGGCCGTTTTCAACAAAGTCGATGAGGTTGTCTACCTCTGTGTCCGTCAGCTCCAGCGGGATGATGAAGTCGCTGAGGTTCCCTGGGTGCGGCCCACCTCCGAGGAGGTAAACGGTCATCACGCGCGCGACGAGGCTCTTGCCGTGATGAGTCAGACCATGAAACGCAGGCCCTAAAAACTCAGGCTGACGACCCGTGTGGAAGAGCCGCGGCCGGAGGCTCACATTGCGGAGACTGGGGGTCTTGAAGCGCCCCAAGTCGTCGAAGTCATGAGTGATATGGAAGCGTCCCCTGTCATCTAGTGGTGGCCGGATCCCTATGTTGTGGAACCGGTCGTCTGTGAAGGTCGGCGGATTATGACAAAGGTTGCAACGCGCAGCGTCTCGGAAGAGCGCCTCCCCGTTCTTCTGCGCTGGGGTCAAGGCCTCGCTGTCGCCTCCTTTGAAGAGGTCCCATGGAGTCTGATCTGGGATGAGCGTGCGCTCATAGGTCGCGAGGGCGAAGGCGATCCTCGCAGCGGTGATCTCAGGGTCTCCGAAGGCCGCTGTGAAGAGCTCTGGATAACCCTCTCCACCAGCGAGCGCTGTCGCCATATCCGGCGGGAGATCCGTCGCCAAGGCCATCGGCCTGACAGACTCCAGCTTCTCGCTGACGTCATCCCAGCTGCGACCGGGAAAGGCCATCTCGACCTCTGAGAGGATTGGATCGAGCGCTTGGCTCTCGAGCGCGCCATCGAGGCTGATGAGGACAGCCCCCGTCTCCGGGTCGATGAACTCCTCCGTCACCCTCCCGTCCCACATAAGCTCCTTGTTGTACGGAGCCATATAGAACGACAGAGAGTTCCGCTGGACCACCTGGTGACTCGTCGGTGTGAGAAGCTCCCCGCTGAAGCTGAACTCACCATCACTCGTTGACGGCCTCACCCCGCGTGACCCGACGAAGTCGTCATAGGTGAAGTACTCATCATCTCGCCCGTAGTGGCGAGCGAAGCGATCATCAGCGCCGCCAGCGTGGGTCTGATGACAGGTCCCGCAGGCCATCGTGTTGTCGCTCGAGAGCTGCTCTTCCCAAAAGATGAGCTTCCCGAGGATTCGCTTCTCCTCAGTGATCGGGTTTTCGATGGGGACGGGGGGCCCTCCGAGCTGAGCCTTCAGAGGACCAGCGAGGGCGAGGACGGTAAGCAGGTAGCCTGCTCTCTTCATGCCTCCTCCTTAGAGGTGGGGACCTCCTCAGATGACACGGGGGACGTGGGGAATAGAGAAGGGCGCGGACGCACCTGAGTCGAGCCGATCGGGTATACCGGTGACGCCGGAGCGGTGGGGGGCGCGCCCTCCTAAGCAGGCATTCGAGCGTCTCTGCCCCTAAGAAACAAACCCTCTATCAAAGTTGTATATCGGCCCTCTCTCCTCTTAAGGAGAGAGTCTGAAGCAGCTCTTCTGCAGATCGAGCTAGAACAAGGTCACGCGGACCGTCTCTGATGTCGCGAACGGACCATTCGCGCCCGCGTCAGAGACAAACCACTGAAGATCGACTCTCCGCCCGATCATATGGATCGAGCTGCGCAAGGGAGCCTGCCAGGTCCCGTAACCAGCGCCCGCGCCGAGTCCCCCAAGGGAGAGGCCCGGATAGATCCACCTCGCTGCAGGGCTGAAGGAAGGCGTGCTCGCGGCGCCGACCAAGCTCATCCGGAGATAGGCCGTCCCTCCACCCAAAGCGTCAAAGACCCCAACCCTAAACTCGTCATTCCCCACCGCAGGCGCGACTTCAATGAAGAACTCCGGCGTGAAACCACCAGAGCCAGGCGTGCCACCTCCTAACCTTTGGATCCCGTCATCTGTCCGCTCTGAATAGAGGGTCGGCCTGTCGAAGGGGAACTGCCCAGCCGCGACGCGAGGATCTGTGAGGCCCTCTTCGATGAACGCTCTGAGATCCATCATCTCAGCCTGCGTCAGCGCATTGGGTCCGCCAAGCGGGTCTAGGCCAGAGTCTAGGTTCTCGTCAAAATCCCCTCCCCCTAAGAAGTAGAAGAGCAAGACATTACCGAGCGGGCCGCCGCCGAATTCCGGCCCAAGAAGCGGGCCGCCGTTCTGCCCGTTGTGGAAGTAGCGTGAGCGCAAGCCAGCATTTCTCAAGCTCGGCGTCTTGAACTTCCCCCGATCTGAGAAGAAGCCGGTGACGCTCCTGCGCCCTATGTCCTCGAAGTACGGGCGATTGCCCAGGTTGTGGAAGTCGTCATCCGAAAACAGCGGCGGGGTGTGACATAAAGAGCACTTCGCCTCACCCAGGAAGAGGTTCAGCCCGTTGGTCTGCTCTGGTGTGAGCGCAGAACTCTGTCCCTGTTCGTAGAGATCCCACGGCGTCTGATCTGGCGTGAGCGTGCGCTGATACGTCGCGAGCGCGAAGGCTATGCGCTCAGCCCTAATCTCAGCGTCTCCGAAGGCCGCCGTAAAGAGCTCCGGGTAGGTCACACCACCCGCAACGGCGGCGGCCATGTCCCGAGGAAGATCGGTCGCGAGCGCCAACGGCCGAGCGTGCTTGAGCTTCTGAGTCACATCAGTCCAGGTCCTGCCCTCATGCCCCATCTCAACCACAGAGAGGATCGGCCCTAAGCTCTGGGACTCGAGCGAACCGCCTGTCGCGATCGCAACCGCGCCGGTGTCCGGCGAGATGAAGGTCGACGAGGCGCGGCCGTCCCAAAAGAGCTCTTGGTGATATGCCGCTGTGAAGACTGAGGGAGAGGTGCGCGCGGTGACCTGCGGGTTCAATCCAAAGGTCGGCTCCGGCTGAAAGTCATTCGCAGGCCCTGAGTACCGGACCCCCAAGGAGCCGAAGACATCATCGGGCCCTCCGTAGATTCCGTTGAAGCCCGGGTTCAGCGCCCCTCTAGGGTCTCCACCGCCAGCCTCTGCTCGGTGGCAGGTGCCGCAGGCGACGTTATTCGAGCTGGAGAGCTGCTCCTCCCAGAAGAGGATCTTCCCCAGGATCCGTTTCTCCTCGGTGATCGGATTCTCCGCCGGCGTCGTGGGTGCCTGGAGCTGCGCCTCCGCAGCTCCAGCGAGGAGCGCGATGACGCACAGTGGGGACAGGTAGGGAGCTCTCATTGCGTGCCGATATCCTTGGCTAGTATAGAAGATACACGAACCTGCATTTTGATCCCTGATCTCCTAAAAAAGCTCCATGCCGCGGCCCCGAAAAGCCCCTTGGAGGGTCAGCGCAGCAGGAAGCC
This sequence comes from Planctomycetota bacterium, assembly GCA_022446815.1. Classification (GTDB taxonomy): domain Bacteria; phylum Planctomycetota; class UBA1135; order UBA1135; genus JAKVCE01. The sequence goes on along the minus strand of JAKVCD010000018.1, from coordinate 115,269 downwards.
CGCCGCGAGGGGGTCTTCTGGCGAGATCAGGAACTCGTGCCTGCCCGTTATGTGAGCGCTCCCAGTCACACGCGGGATGACAGCTTGGAGCCCCCCCACCTCGCAGGTCCCTGTGAGCTCTACGTCAAAGCTCGTCCCTAGGATGCTCTCGATCGTGATGCGCTCCCCTAGGTCCAGCTCACCTCGCGCGTGATGGATGGCGGCGCGTCCGCTGACACCTGTGCCTGTAGGCGAGCGGTCAACCTCTCCGTCTGCAAAGACACAGACGTTCCGACTGTGAGCGCTGGAGGCTGCGGGGCTGACGAAGATCGTCCCATACAGAAAGTTCAGGTCGGCATCGCCTGAGGGGTGGACGAGCTCTACGGCCTCACTGACCGCCGCTTTCAGCTCCTTACCAGCAGCAACGATTTGATCGAAGGAGCTCGGCGCGAGGTCTAGCCCGAGCTCCACAGCGTCAACGTATGCATAGAAGGCCCCGCCGTACCCGATATCGCAGCAGACCTCACCCAGCGTCGGCGCCTCGATGAGGACGTCGCGCTTGAGGAGGAATGAGGGGACGTTCTCAAAAGAGACGCGCTCGACTCGCCCTCGCTCCATATGAGCGGTCGCTGTGACGCGCCCTGCTGGAGTGTCGATCCGCACCACGGGCTCTGCTGGGTCAACCTCGAAGAGCCCCTCCTCCACGCCCACTTTGACGAGCCCGATGATCCCGTGCCCACACATCGTGCTGTAGCCCTCGTTGTGCAGGAATAAGACCCCCACATCACCATCAGTCGTCGCCGGAGACATCGGGATGCAGCCGTACATGTCCGCGTGCCCCCGTGGCTCCAACATCAGCGCGCGCCGCAGCGGCTCGAGGTGCTCCTCCGCCCAACGCCTCCTCGTGAGGATCGTCTCGCCCGGGATCTCAGGCAGGCCTGAGGTGATGACACGCAGGGGCTCTCCGGCGGTGTGCGCGTCGATGCTCGTGATGCGTTCCATCACGAGAGGTCCACCAGCTGCCCGATCCCTTCTGCCTCAGCGACCTGGAGGGCTGCTGCTGCTGCGCAGGCGTCTTGGGGCGCGAGCCCGACTGACTTAAACAGCGTGAGCTCCTCATCGCTGGAGCGCCCTTCGGCTCTGCCCTCGAGGACATCACCCAGCTCCGTCCACTCGCGGGCGCTCGTGACACCGCTTTGAGCCGCGGCGATGAGCTCACCGGCCTCCTCTAGACAGGCCTCTACCGAGTCCACAAACACCCTGGCCTCACTGATGAGGCGTTCGTCGAGCTCCTTCATCTCAGGTCGAAAGCTCCCGACAGCGCTCACGTGTGCTCCGGGCGCCAACCACTCCCCACAGAGGACAGGCGCTTCCGCGCTGGTCGCGGTGCAGAGCACGTCCGCATCCCGTACAGCCTCTCTCGCGTCCTTTACGAACACAGGCTTTGCCTTCAGCTCCCCCTTGAGCGCCTCGACGAGAGCCTCACCAGCCTCCGGTCTGCGTGACCAGACCCTCAACTCCTCTAGCTCGCGCGCTGTGTCGATCGCGAGGGCCTGGGTGCGAGCCTGCACACCCGCGCCGAAGACGGCTCCGACCCGTGCATCTTCTCTAGCGAGCGCCTTCGTCGAGATACCGCTCGCTGCCCCAGTGCGAAGCGCGGTGAGCGCGCCTCCGGGCAAGAGCGCGCGCGGAGCGCCGGTGACGGGATCCATCGCGATCACGAGTCCGCTCACCGTCGGCGCCCCGTGCGCTGCGTTGGCAGGAAAGAAGGAGACGATCTTCGCGGCTAGCTCTTCGTCACCGATGGCGGCTCCCATGAGCAGGGTCGTCCCACCCTCACCCGCAGGGATCGCTGTCCGAAGCGGGGCGCGGACGTCGCCAGCAGAGGTCGCGCGGTAAGCGCGCGCCACAGCATCGATGGCAGCGGTCATGGGGAGCGCGCGAGCGAGCTCAGCGGCAGAGAGGATGAGCAGCTTCACAACAGCAGGATAGCTCCAAGGGCTCTCATGTCTTCCCCTCAAGCCTGTTGAGGGGACCCCGCCAGCGCTCCAGAGAAGCTGATACCATCAAGAGGTGCTGAAGCTCATCCAGCTAGCCCTCGCCCCCCTCGCCTTGTGTGGGGCCACCTTGGCGCAGGTCCCCGAGGACCCTGGCTCGTACCCGGCTGGAGTGACCTCCGTGCAATTCAGTCATCCGCTCGCAGCGGCGAATAACGTCTCCGCCGAGATCTACTATCCGGCCGAGACCTCTGGAACGAACACTCCGCCGCGCCTCGCCGACGGCCCTTACCCGCTCGTAGGCTTCTCCCACGGCTACTTCGCGCCTCCGCAGTTCTACAGCGACCTCTGCGAACACATCGCGAGTCATGGCTTCGTCGTAGCCTCCATCGGTACAGAGTCCGGGCTCTTCCAGTTCATCGATCGCCAAGCCCAAGACACACACGCCATGCTCTATTGGATGGACGAGCAGAGCGTGACTGCCGGAGCTTTCTTCGAGGGCATGCTCGACGACAGCGACTGGGCAGTCGTCGGTCACTCCAACGGCTGTGTCGCCAACATGATGATCCCTGAGCTGGAAGCTGAGGTCTACGCTTGCGCGATCGCGATGGAGCCGAGGATGAACGATCTCCCGGCGCTCTCCACATACAAAGGCGCCCTCCATGTCATCGCGGGCTCGAATGACCTCATCAACCCGCCGGTTTTTCATGCCGTCCCCTTCTACGAGAGCGCGACCGCGACGCGCAGGCGCACCTATACGGTGATCGAAGGCGCTGGACACAACGGCTCCATCAACTTCCCCTCGGCCTTCAACCCCCTCTCTCACTCCGAGCAGCACCGCCTTCACAGGAGAATTGTGGTCGCGCTGCTCCAGGCAGAGGTAAGCGGACGTGAGGACGAGTGCTATCACATCTTCGGCGACGGCGCCTCGAGTGAGCCTCTCACACCTGAGGCGATCTGCCGTCAGCCGATCCTTTGGACAGCGCTCACAGATTCGGAGCTACACGTTGGAGGCGCGAGCGTCCCTGATCTCCGCTGGGTGGTTGGAGCTAGCCTCGGCACCACACCTCTCTCAAGCCCCCAATGGTTCCCGGGGCTCGACCCGGCCCGCTCTCGCCTCCTCACGAAGGGACTGGTTCCAATGACTGGGCTGGTCAAGGTGACTGCTGAGCTTCCCTCTGGAGGCCCCCAAAACCTATATGTTCGTGGCGGGGCGTTCTCACCAGAGAACGTTCTCTGGACGCGGATGGCCGTTTTGCAGGCCCCCTGAGGGCCTTTTTTCGCCCGCTCGAGCGATCTTCCAGCGTAGACGAAGTCTACGTCAACAAGGAACAGCCCGCGTTTTCGGACGCTCTGATACCTTTGTAGTGGGTCTCAGTCTTTACACCCCAGCTCCACCCTGAAATTACGGAATCCACATGCTGCTTCAATCCATCCGAACAGGCTCTCTCGCGCTTCTCGTCGCATCTACAGCGGCCGCGCAGTCGGCCTCTGTCCTCTTCCCCTTGGAGTACGCGGGCTTCGATGGCGAGGCAAACTCCCACAGGATGACTAACAACCCTGACGCCATCCTCCAGCTAGAGCTCTACCAGGAGCTTCGGCTCACGGGTGTCCCGACCCCTCAAGGAGAACTCATCGAGGTCGATCTGAAGAGAGTCTCAACGGACATCTGCAAGTTCGGCTTCTACGTAGATGGTGAGCCTCGCCCCAACCTCCTCGACGGGCTCGGTCTCACGGTGTGGGCAGGTGAGGTCGTGGGCTCTGGGGATTCTGAGGTCATGATGAGCTTCAGCCTCTACGGCTCGCGGGGCTGGATCCGGAATGAAGGCACCATGACACACCTGATGCCGCACCCCTCAGGAGACAACGACTGGGGTAACAGCTGGACCTACATAGTTGATGAGCAAGAGCTCTTGAGCCGCGGTAATGAGCCGCAGCTCGGCTGCCAGAGCGACGCCCTGTTTGAGCGCCCGACCGAGGTTGGCCGCAGCTCGCGCATACCCTACAACACCAACTTAACCGCAGGCTCTGACTGTGGCGCCTACGAGTGCACTGTCGCTATGGAGACCGATTATCAGCTCTTTCAGATCTTCGGCGCCCTCAATCCACTGACCACCTACATGGCGAGCCTGCTCGCCTATGGGAGCTCCCGCTACACCGAGCAGATCAACACTACGCTCACCTACCCCTATATCCAGTTCTACACGAGCTCAAACGACCCCTGGATCGCACAGGACGGCGGCGGCAGCTCGATCGACGTGCTGTATGAGTTCCAGGCTGCGTGGGTCGGAAACATCCCGAACGACTGCACCCTTGGACACTTCCTCTCTGGCGCTGGTCTCGGTGGTGGCGTTGCATGGCTCAATGCGCTCTGTGACAACACCTACAACTTTGGAGTCAGCGGGAATCTCGACGGGAACCTCAACTTCCCCGTCTCCCAGGGTCCGAACCAATGGGACGCGATGGTTTGGCTTCATGAGATCGGCCACAACTTCAACGGCATCCATACGCATGACTACTGCCCGCCGGTTGATGAGTGCTCTCCTAATGGCTACTTCGGCAGCTGCCAGAATCAACAGGTGTGCACAAACCAAGGTACGATCATGAGCTACTGCCACCTCTGCCCAGGCGGCACGGCGAACGTCACGACCTTCTTCCACCCTACCTCGGTGAGCTTTATGCAAGCCGCCGCGGCTGGCTGCCTTCCGACGCTCGTCCCGATCAGCGTCGAACCCCCGACCTTGAGCGAGCCTGGGGTCCCCATCACTGTCACGGCAAACATCACTGGGCTACCGCTCACCGGCACCTACCCGGAGGTCTTCTACGGCTACGGCGGCACTATCGATGCTGCCGTCGCGATGACGGATCAAGGCGGCGGCGTCTGGACGGCAGACCTACCCGGAGCGAGCTGTGACGATCAGCCTGAGTTCTACGTGAGCTACGTTGACACGAGCTGTGGCTCCGTGACGATCCCTGCGACCGCACCTACGGAGACCTTCGCGATCGAGATCGGCGTCGTCGCAGAGCTGGCCTCTGATGACCTCGAGACAAACTCTGGCTGGATCGCTGGCGACCCCTCGGACACTGCGACGACCGGAATCTGGGAGCGCGTCAACCCGATCGGCACGGACGCTCAGCCTGGTGATGACCACACCCCGGGCGGCAGCTTCTGCTTCGTCACAGGACAAGGAACCAACGGTGGCAGCCTCGGTGAGAACGATGTAGATGGCGGCACGACCACCCTCTACTCCCCGATCTACGACCTGAGCGGCTCGACCACTGCGGAGATCAGTTACTGGCGCTGGTACTCAAACAGCGCCGGCGCCACTCCAGGCGCTGACACCTTCATCATTCAGCTCTCCAACGATGGCGGCTCCTCATGGAGCGACATCGAGGTGATCGGGCCCACCGGCCCCGGCACTAGCGGCGGTTGGATCCAGTACAGCTTCTCGGTCGCGAGCGTCCTCACTCCAACCGCGAGCATGCAGCTGCGGTTCCTCGCGAGCGACCTCGGTTCAGGCTCGATCATCGAGGCTGCGATCGACGACCTGCAGGTCGTCGACCGGACCTGCGACGGAGGCACGGGTGTCGGCACGAGCTACTGCCAGTCCGGTCCTAACGGCGCAGTGATCAGCGCGAGCGGCAGCGCGAGCGTCAGCTCGAACGACCTCAACCTGCTCGCAGAGAACATCCCGAACAACACCTTCGGCTTGTTCTACTTCGGTGACGGCCAGGCCAACGCTCCCCTGGGCAATGGTGTCCGCTGCGTCTCTGTGAACAGCGCTACGACTCGACTCGGCCCCCCGCTGAACTCTGGCTCCAGCGGCATCTACACTCGAGCTCTCGACTTGCCTCAGCCCTCACCGGCTGGTAGCACCATCAATCCTGGCTCCACCTGGTACTTCCAGGCTTGGTTCCGGGACGGCTCGTCGAGCGACCTCACTGACGGCTTGGAGATCACCTTCACCCCGTAAGAGCGCGACCTGCGATTGATTCAGGGCGGGCCCGGCGTCATCACGTCGGGCCCGCTCTCTTTGTGTCTCCAACGTGGCTTAGAGCCCCTGCAGCTTTGGAGCGCGCACCTCCTCATATACGGTCTCTCTCATGCTCTCCACTCAATTAATCGCCGCGCTCCTCCTAACGCTCCCCCTTCACCCAAGCGACGCTGAGCTCGTCTGGACAGATGTTCGCGAGCTCAGCATGGAGGGCCAAGGTTGGAGCGAGCTGAAGAACCCCTTCGATCGCTTACCCGCGAAGGCGGAGGCCGTCGTGCGCGCTCCTGTTTGGAAGCTCTCACGTGACTCGGCAGGGATCGCTGCGCGCTTCGTGAGCGACTCGACGGAGCTCCACTGCAAGTGGGCCCTGAATGACGCCCAGCTTGAGATGAGCCACATGCCTGCGACCGGAGTGAGCGGAGTAGACCTCTATGTCCGTGACGACGCCGGGAGCTGGCGCTGGCTGGCTTGCCCACGCCCCAATCAACAGAGCATGAAGGCAAAGCTCGTCGGTGGACTCCCGCCGGGCAGCCGTGAGTACATGCTCTATCTCCCTCTCTACAACGGCGTCGTGAGCTGTGAGCTCGGAGTGCCTCAGGGCGCGGCGCTAAAGCCTGCGCCGCAGCGCCCTGCAGCGCAGAGCAAGCCAGTCGTCTTCTATGGAACCTCCATCACTCAAGGCGGCTGCGCTTCACGCCCCGGGATGCCTCATCCGATGATCCTAGGCCGCCGCCTCGACCGTCCGATCATCAACCTCGGCTTCTCAGGGAACGGGCGCATGGACCTCGAGCTCGCTGACCTCCTAGGGGAGCTCGATGCGAGCGCCTTTGTCATCGACTGCCTGCCCAACATGAATGCCCAGGCGGTCGCAGAGCGGGTCGTTCCCTTCATAGAGAAGCTGCGTTCGTATCGACCTGAGACGCCCATCCTTTTAGTCGAAGACCGGAGCTTCACGAACGCGTTCCTCCTCCCCTCAAAGCGAGCCCATCACGAGGCGAGCCGCAGGGCGCTCAAGGCGGGCTTCGATGAGCTCAAGGGCCGCGGCGACCAAGACCTCCACTACCTCAAGGGAGACGACCTCCTCAAGAACGAAGACACGGTCGATGGATCTCACCCGACTGACCTCGGCTTCGTGCGCCAAGCCGACATTTTTGAGCCGGTACTCCGCCCTTTGCTGTCAGCAGGGAGGTGAGAGCTGAAGCGTCACTAGAGATAACGATCATCGATTGGGGCTGGACCCTCAAGAGCTGACCTTCATGCCAACACTTCATCAGGCCCGGAAGCCTCGCACACCAAGACAGCTTCGACCCGAAGCCCTACTCACGCTCGCCTACCGCGGGCAGATATGGGCGATCGACACCAAGCTGCCCGGGGTCCAGTTCTCACATCACATGGACCGGATGGCGAGAGTCGCAGACAAGCTGAAGATCATCCGCTCCTGCTCGATGCGGCGTACCCCGCTTGGGAGGCGCTCCGCGAGCACCTCACGAGTTCAGGCGGTGAGGTCCCTCACTCCGAAGCCCCGAGCCAAGGCTAGCGCTCAGTCCACCTCGTGGACTACGCCTGGCGTGAGGAAGGCGAGCTTGAGCTTGACGTCCTCTGGCGCGAGGCCATACATCGCCGACACCGCCCGCCGGTAGGCACGCATCTGCGGAGCGTGGTGCTCTGCGCGAGCCGGCACCTCCTCCGGTGTGACACGGTCCGTCTTGAAGTCGATCACCAGCGCCGCCTTAGGAGCGCCTCCCTCAGTCGTCAGGACGAAGCGATCTATGGAGCCGTTCGCAAAGTACTCCGAGCCCTCCTCGTCGGTGAGGACGAGGGAGAACTCCCGCTCGTTGTAGAGCTCGAGCTCTTGACCATCCGAGACCTGCTGGGCCTCACGTGCTAAGAGCGCCTGTATCTCTGGCACCTCAAGGGTCGCTGAGAACGCTGCGATCGCGGACTCAACCTGAGCGCTGCTCGCACCGAGGCGCTGCAGTGAGGCGTCTAGATCTGAACGTGAGCGATCGTGAGCTTCCAGCCACTCTACCCCCTCCATCAAGGAGTGGACGAGGGTGCCGTGCTGTGCGGCATCGGCGCCCGAGCCGAGGAGGAGGCTAGCTTCTAGGGAGCGCGACCCACCCACAGAAGAGGGCGCTCGCCGTGGGAGACGCCGCGTACCCTTCGTCTCTGCGAGCGCGAAGGTGGGCGCCTCTTCGGCTTCGCCTGCCTCGCCTACCTCCTTCGCGACGAACCAGTCATTCGAGCTGGCCTCGTGCGACCAGAGCAGGCCGCCCTCTCCTGGCGAGTCTTCTGCAGAGAGCAGCGCGTTTCGCAAGATCGCGCCAGGTCTCTTGTGACCCATGGCCTTCTCTCGATCTTTAGCGTGCTCGAAGATGATGTCTAGGCGAGACCGAGCGCGGGTCATCGCGACGTAGAGGACGCAGAGGACGTCGGTCATTCCGCCCTTCTGATGGTTCTGCCAGAGCACGTCCAGGGTGGGCTCGACGAGGCTGAGCTCGCGGCTAGGAGCCGTACTCACCGCTTCGATCGCCCCATATGGGTCCGGGCGCAAGGTGTAGACAGGCTCGTGGACTGGGAAGAAGTTCCCGTCAAGGTCCGGGAGAATTACCGCGTCGAACTCGAGGCCCTTCGAGGCGTGGATGGTCATCACCTTCACACGGCCAGCGGTGGGATCCTCGACGGGCTGGTTCCGCACGTGCTCAACGAACGCGCGAGGCCGCGCGCCTGCGCGCTCGTCGTAGGCGTGGGCCAGATCGATGAGCTGGGCGAAGCGGCGCTGATCCCACTCGCTGTACTCATCCATCACGACCTTCATGAGGGAGTCACAGAAGGGACCGAAGCGCTCACGCGCGATGCGCCTCCGCAGCGTGCGTAAGACCTCCAGCGCGTCACCTCGCTCAGGGATGCCTAGCGATGCGCCGATCGAGGAGCACGCGGCGTGGAAGCGCGCCTGCGAGTCACCCGGGTGATCAAGCCAGTGAACGATCGAGAGGAGGTGCAAGACCGCAGAGGAGTCTACGAGGGGGTTGCCACCCTCTCCGCTCGCGAAGACCCCCTCCTCTCGCAAGCGATAGATGATGCTCGGGATGCTGCCCTTCTTCCGGACTAAGATCCCGATCCGCGCCGCCTCAGCCTCTCCTTGGATGTCGAGGACACGCTCCACGGTGCGCCCGACGACCTGCCGCCAAGCGTCACGCCCGTCTGTGGGTGCCTCCGCCTCAAGCAAGTAAGCAGCGCCGCCGCGACCCTCGTGAGCAGAGGTGTGCTCCTCCCACATACCTTCGAACTCGCTAGCGGCCTCTCTCCACGGCTCCTCCGACATGGCCGGGTTCGATCCGATGGAGGCGAAGACGCGGTTCACGGTCTCGAGGATGACGTTCGAGGAGCGGTAGCTCTTGTCGATGTTCTTCACCACCTCCGCGAGGACGGGCAAGCGCTTCGGGAGCTCCGCGAGGACGCGGGGCTCCGCCTCCCTGAAGCCGTAGATCGACTGCTTGACGTCACCCACGCAGAAGAGGGAGCGCTCCCCAGACCCGTCCGCGAGGAGCTCTGAGATGATTCGCTCGAGGATGCGCCACTGGACCGGAGAGGTGTCTTGGAACTCGTCCAAGAGCAGGTGATCGATGCGGCCGTCGATGCGGAACCACATGTCGTAGGCCGCGTCTAGGAGCGGGTTAGCTCCGAGGTCCGGCGCGAGGCGAAGCGGCAAGTCCTCGAAGCGGTAGGCAGACTCTTCGGCCTGCAGGTCCCTGTGCACCTCGCTGAATTGTTCGAGGAAAGAGAAGGCCGCTTGGTTTTGGCTAGAGACCTCTGCCGTCAAGACCGCGGAGGCGTGATGAGCGAGCGGGAGGGCTGCGTCGCAGAACTCCTGCGGGATCTCAGCTCGGGCATAGACCCGCTCTCCCTGGAGTAACTTCTGAATGGGGCCGACCTTCATGAAGTCCTTCCAGCGCCCCTCAGAGAGGGCATCCATGAGCTTCACGCGTGCCTTGGCGAAGGTCTTGTTCTCTTCACCCTTAGCGGTGACCGCGCCTGGTGCGGCTACGAGGAGCTTCACGGCAGCATCCAGCTGCTCCTCCGAGAGCTCCTCAAACGAGGACTTCACCGTGATCCAAGCGCGCGGCCCGCTCTCAGCGAAGGCCTCTCCGAAGCGCCCCACCGTATCGAACATCGCCTCGTGCACACGTCGGCCAGCCGCGCGCTGCAGCTGACGTAGCAGTTGAACCCACTCCGCTTGATCTTCCCCAGAGAGCATGCGCGCGATCGCTTCGCTCTTCAGCTCTTTGGCATCCACCTCGTCGACGATCTGCCAGTCAGGCGGCAGCCCGAGATCTAGGGCGTAGACCTTGGCGATGGACACAAAGAACGCGTCCAAGGTCTTCACCTTGAGCTGGTCGAGGGAGCGAGTGAGGCTCGCGAGTAGGCGCGTACACGACGCCTTACTCACCCCTACATCAGGGAGCTCGGCTCCGAGCTGCGCGAGCTTCTCTTCGTCTGTGATCGCCTCTACGAGGTGCTCGATCACCCGCTCGAGGATCTCTCCAGCGGCCTTACGCGTGAAGGTCGTCGCCAAGATCTTGTCCGGCGCGACGCCGCGCAGGAGGAGCCCCACGAAGTGCACTACGAGGTTGTAAGTCTTGCCCGTCCCGGCCGAAGCGAGGATCAGCTGATGAGGGTTCTTGGTCATGCTGCGCCCTCCTCGCCCTCTTCTTCCGCGTCTCCTGTGAGCAGCCCCACACCAAAGATGGCCCGCGTGATCGGGTCATAGCGCGGGACCTTCCCTGGGACAAACCAGTCTCCAGCGCGGACCTTGCGAATGACCTCGGCGGCAACCTCGTCCGCGTCCGCGAGCACATCGTCACCCCACTTGCCCATGCGAGCCTGGATGAGAGATGTATCCCGTGGGAGCGTGACGTAGCCCAAGCCCACCTCACCCTCGAGCCCTAGCCCAGAGGCCAGGTGCTTATAGAGCGGCAACTGAAGGTCCTTCCAACCCTTCTGCTTGCTGTATGCGTGCGAGGGCTCGACGACGGTGTCACCTGTCTTGTAGTCGAGGATCGCCCAGCCCTGATCGGGGTGGTAATCGATGCGATCAATGAAGCCGCGCACCTTCATCTCTTCTCCGCACACCTCCAGCAAGTGGCCCTCCCTCCCTGGAGACCACTCGGTGTAGCGGATCTCCCAGCCTGCGCGGGCTCGCTCTGCTTGCCAGCGGGCGAAGTGCCGATAGCGCAGCTTGATCTGCTCTACCTGAATCGCGACCGCGGGGAGCGGGCGCGGACCGAGGCGCTCAAGCACACGACCATCCAAGGCCTTACAGAGGACCTCTTCGATCTCCTCTGCGTCCGTCGAGTCGCGCTGCTCGCTCTGACCAAATTTCTCCAACCCGTAGTGCGTCAATGAGCCAAAGGTCATCGGCGTCAGCTCACGCGCGGTGTCGTCAGTCGTCTCAAAGTTCAAGACGCGGCGCAGATAGAAGGCATATGGCGACTCCAAGAAGGCCTTGAAGTCCGTCACGCGCATGGACTCGATCACTGGCTGCGAATGGCTCATAGGGAGCACCGGCGCCGGGAGCGGATCTGTCGAGGGGGCGGCGCGCCCGTCCCCTGGATCTGCGACCATCCGCTGCGCGCGCTCGACACACTCTTCCGCGGGCCGATGAAAGGCGAGGCGGCTCGGGAGTCTGGGCTCCCCCTCGAGCGAGCGACGACCTGAGATGAAGGCGACGTCTGAGCGCTCTGCGAGCAAGGTCGCGGCGTAGACATCGCGCGCGAGGCGCTCCTCGTTTGTCGAGAGCTTGAGCACCTCTCGCAGGCTCTCAGGTAAGAAGGGGTGCCCTTGGATCGACTCGGGGACTTGCCCTTCGTTCCAACCCGTCACGATCACCGCGCGCGCGTCGTCGAGCGGCAGCTCGAGCCAGCCCATCAGCTCCACAGTTGGCGACCCCTGCTCCGGCTGCGCTGGGGCGATGGCCGCGGTCGAGAGCGCGCGTGAAGTGAGCTCGAGGGCCTCATGGGCCGAGACCTCTCTGCCTGCGAGGTCCAGGGGCAACGCATCGACCTCTCCTAGCGCGCCTCCGACGAGGCTGAGCGCGCTCGCTAAGACACGCTCTGACTCGACCTCTGGGCGAAGCTCTACGCCTTGATAGACAGTCTCCAAGAAAGCGCGGATCGGGCCACACCAGTCAACGAGCGGCCGACGCTCTCTTGAGGTGAGCTCTCCGAAGACCTCATCGAGAGAGGCGTGCAAGGCAGCGACCTCCTCTCCCTTGCCCTCCGGGTCACGGAGCCACTCTCCATCGACACGGTCAGGGAGGTGCAGGTTGTAGTAGAGATCCAAGCACTCAGCAGAGTCGCGCCCACCGAGCTCGCACTTAGCGCTGACCACGGGCTCAAGGTCTGGGTGACGTAAGAGCACTGCGAGCGCTGGGAAGCGCGGTCGCTCGAGGTATCTCGCGCTCGCGTCGAGGAGCCGCGCGATCGTCGTCCCTGCAGCTGACGTACCACGGGCGTGCCTCGCGGCGCAGCCGACCTGGTTCAGGCGTCGCTCTAAGAAGGGGGCGACCTCCTCATCGCAGACCCCGACCGTGAGCTCCTCCGCGCTGAACCTGCCCTCGAAGCGCGCGATGAGCTCCATGGCCTTAGCCGCCTGATCGACGGGCTTGTCTACGACGTGCCAGCGCTCCAAAGAGACAGGGACGTCTCGCTGGCTCCAGGCCCCGGCGAGGACTCCGCCTCGCTCATCAAACTCCCCGCGCAGCTCCTCAGGAGCGAAGACTAGCGACGTGGCCTTGTCTCCGAGCGCACGGACGACCTCTCGCACGATCCCTTTCTGGTCGGCGACACCCACCATGATGAGCTCGACACCCTCTCTCAGGGCGCGCTCTTCAAGCGCCCTCCAGCGCGCGTCGTGCGGGTCCTGAAGGCCGAGCTCTCGGAGACCATCTCTATAAGCTGCCTGCGCGAGACTGAGCGCCTCCCAGCGCGCTCGCTCGCCCTCGTTCTCTGCTCCGAAGTCGAACTCAAGCGCATCAGAGAAGCTGAGGCCCTCTGTCGCGAGCTCTCCGTGCAAGCTCCGCAAGAGCTCTGAGAGTCTCACCCAGGCGCCAAAGACGCTCGGGTCTCGTGAGACAATCTTACGCCTCGCGCTCGCGTCCAAACCTCGCAGAGCGCGCTCCCAAGCCAACGTCCGCGAGAGGCGGTCCGCCACAACCCCTTCAAGCGACAGGACCACATCCGTCATGGCGCCTGCAGTGACGACCTTCGGAGCCTCGCACCCAGGCTCTGCGCGTCTTGCGATCGCCTCAGCCAATGCTCGGCCAGCGCGCGCACCTGGGACCGCGACGACGAGAGAGCCCAGGTCAGCGCTCCGCTCGCGCACGATCCAGTCTGCGGCACGGGCTATGAGGTCATCGCCCCACCCTAGGTACTCAACCCGAGCGCCACCTGACTCACTCGCCATCACCGCGCTCCTCCTCTNGGCCTCTCGAGATCCTCTTCAAGGAGGCCAGCATCCGACTCAGGCGGTTGTTCCTCAAGCGGAACTCCAGCTCCTCTTCCACATCAGCCCTCATGGAGTCTTCATGGAGGAGGCCCTCGAGCTCTTGATCGCTCATATAGAAGAGCTCAGTGGGCGCCTTCTGGCCCGTCTTCATGCTCCCTCTCTGGCGCTTGCCCCTCTGCTGAGAGGGGGCCGCTTGCCTCCTCTCTCCCTCTAGGAGTCGCCCTGGCTGTAACCCCGCAGCGATCAATCCTGCCAGGAACATGCTCCTAGAGGCGCCTTGAAGGCGCCTTGAGCTCAAGACAGTGCCTCGCCTCTTCAAGAAACCATGTCCTTCAGGGATCGGCCTCAGGGCGTCGCCGAGCCCGGTCCTCCGCCTGACAGCTCGGATGTGGGCCTCCATCCGACACGACCAGGAGAGCTCACCGCTGTCGCCGAAATCATCCGGACCTAAGGCCGTCGTGCCAAAGAGCTCTAAGACAGACCCCAGAGAGACCTCGCACTCCTCCCCCTCAGCCTGCGCTGCCTCGGCGAGCAGGACGTGCACCCCGCCGACGAAGACGCCTACTCCGAAGGAGTTGAAGAGCTGCAGCACCTGAGTCATGCGTGCGTAGCGCTTCAGGTCTTCAAAGCTGAAGCCCTCGGGGGCCTCCTGGGGATCAAAGGGCGGCACACAAGGCCCTGTAGGCATGGTGTGCTCCTCGTCGAGCCAGGAGTCCACGCAATCCAACACATCCCGGACCGCTCTGGGCGGCCTCAGACCAGCCTTGATGGCCCACTCCAACTCTCGCTCACCGAGACGCTCTATGAGCATGCCCTCAGCGTCTAAGTTGAAGATCCGCTGCTCGAGCCGGTCCACACACCACCCCGCGTCCCTCATGCGCTCCTCCTCCATCAGGCTGCCCTCCCAGAGGACTCTCCCAAGTGACGAGAGCCCCAACCCACGACCACCTCGATGCGGCCCTCGCGCCCCTGCGCAGGGCCTCTATATAGAGGGATACCTCTGTAATTAATCTTTGTATTTAGACTGAGCGCGTAAAATTCTCCGCTTGAGTTAATGCGGACTATCTTTCTCATAAGCTGTGGATTAATTGTTTAAATTTCTAAGTTTCCGGCGATCGCAGCGAGAAGATGCTGAGATCCTAATTGCGAAGTCTGAGCACAGTCCTCCCCCACAGAGGTGGCAGAAAACCGCTCAAAAAGCGCCTAAAGCGGGCTTTTACCCCCGCTCAGGGCAGAGGCAGACTGTAGCCAAACGACCGCCATGGGTTCAAGCTTCTCTCTCAAAAAGCGGCAATTGACCTCGCTATTCGCCGCGCAAGCCTCGTCAAATTGCGACGCAACCACGGCTTATGTCGTCAGAGTTATTCCGCATTCCAAGTCCAATTTTTGAGACCTCGCGCGAGGACAAGGAGAGGAAAGCGCCTGCGGGATGACACACGCCGCCCTGTTCGTCGAGCGACGCACCCTGGTGCTTGTCGCATAGGGAGCAGGACAGTCTACACCTCGCGCTCTCTGCGCCTATATGATCCCTCACATGTCTCCGACTCAGCTCAGCCAAGACATGGAGCTCGATGCGCTCCTCGTCTCTGACCAGCTCCTGCTCTTCAAGCATTCGCCGACCTGCCCGATCAGCGCTCAGGCATTCTTTGAGTATCGGAGGTTCTGTGAGGCCCACGCCGATGTGCCTACGTTCTGGCTCCACGTGATCGAGCAGCGCCCGGCCTCGCTCTCAGTGGCCGAAGCTACTGGCGTGACGCACGAGTCCCCACAGGCACTTTGGATCAAAGATGGAGAGGTGGCCTGGCACGCCTCGCACGGCGCGATCACGCTCGCATCCCTGGCGGCCGCCACAGGAGTAGGGTGAACATGGCTCGGTCCGGGCGCAGTACAAACTAAACTAGGCGCTGCAAGAAGGACGCCATGATCACTACAGCTCTCCTCCTCAGCCTAGGCCTGCTCACCAATGCTCCCCAGCAAGAGACTGAGGACAAGGTGTCCGCCCTCCTGCTCACGGGAGAGAACAACCACGACTGGGAGTGGAGTCACGTCTCACTCAAAGAGATGCTCGAGCGCTCCGGCCGGTTCGAAGTCGACGTGACTCTTGATCCTGGCGTGACCCTGGAGGACTCCGAGAGCCTCGCCAAGTACGACGTCTTCGTCCTCGACTACAACGGCGCGCGCTGGGGCGATCCCGCGGAGGCGAACTTCCTGGCCGCTGTGCGCGGTGGGACAGGCGTCTCCATCATCCACGCCTCTAACAACGCCTTCCCTGGCTGGGTGGAGTACGAAGAGCTCGTCTGCCTGCTCTGGAGAGAGGGCACCGGGCACGGGCGCTTCCATGAGTTCCGGGTCGAGATCGACGACCGCTCGCACCCCATTACGGCGACCCTCCCGACTCTCCTGAAGCACCCAGACGAGCTCTACCACCGCCTCGTCCACATGCACGAGTCTCCTCATCGAGTGCTCGCGAGCGCACACTCCGCTAAGGAGACAGGGGGAACGGGAGCTCGTGAGCCCATGATCATCGTCTCCCAGTTCGGCGAAGGGAGAGTCTTTCACACACCGCTAGGGCATGTCGTGAGGGAAAAGGAGAGTTCACGGGCCTCTCACCTCGATCCACAGTTCCAAAACATCGTTTTACGTGGGACCGAGTGGGCTGCGACTGGCGCCGTCACTGATGGTGAGGCCGCGCCCAACACTCTCACGGAAGAAGAGGCAGCGGCTGGCTGGGAGCTCTTGTTCGACGGCCAGACCACCAAGGGGTGGCGCGGCTTCAAGAGAGAGGAGTTCCCAAAAGAGGGCTGGGAGGTGACGGGCGGCTGCCTTCGACACACGAAGGGGGGCGGGAGCATCATCACCACCGGCGACTACAGGGAGTTTGACCTCAGCTTCGAGTGGAAGGTGGCGGCTGGAGCCAACAGCGGGGTGAAGATCTGGATCGATGAAGAGCATGGCCAGGTCGGGCCGGAATACCAGATCCTAGATGACGCTCGGCATGAGAATGGCCGGCTCTCCAAGACCACAGCCGCCTCGCTCTATGACGTCATGGCGCCCAAACCCGGCAAGAAGCTCGCCATGATCGGCACCTTCAATCATTCCAGGATCCACAGCCGCGGTGGCGTCCTCGAGTACTACCTGAACGGCGAGCTCGTCCTCCGCGCGGACATGAACTCCGAAGCCTGGGCTGCCGCTCGGGGTAAGAGCAAGTTCCGTAACTCACCAGTATTTGGAGTTCAACGGACTGGCAAAATTCTTCTTCAGGACCACGGCGACGAGGTCTGGTTCCGCTCCATCAAGCTCCGTCGCTACGAGGACTGAGAGAAAAGATGCCGTGCTCTCTCCTCTGGTGCCTGCGCATCACAGTGGCTGGCCAGTGCCTCGCCGCTGCTCGTATCGCCCTGGCCGCGGGGAGCGAGGTCAACGGCTGGCTCTTCATGGTCGCGGGTCTCCCTGAAGACATCGCGCGGCTGACCGATCAGGTCGCCGCAGGTGTCCTCATCGCCACAGCCGCCTCTGCCCTCTTTCGCCCGATCCGAGCGCTCCTCCTCTTTGACGCGGCGTGGATGCTCGCCATCTCAGCGGCGATCTTCACAAACCCTGGCTCTTCGATGTCTTGGCTGGCCCCGCTCGCTCACGGCGTGCGCTACGCCGCCCCCTTGGCCTTGGCCCTGCTCGTCACAGCCCCGGGGAGAGAGTTCTCATCAGACTCCACTCGAGCGAGGCTCGCTGTCTGGGCGATGCTGCTGGGCACAGCCGCCACCTTTATCGCTCACGGGATCGAAGCTCTAGAGCACTACGGCCGCTTCATAGACCTCATCATCGGGAGCGCCAAGCGCTGGCTCGACTGGAGCGTCTCCCAAGACCTCGCTGAGCAGCTCCTCACAGTCATCGGTGTCCAAGACCTCATCTTGGCCGCGATGCTCCTCTCCCGGCGCTGGCGCTGGGTGGCGATGTGGATGGCCCTCTGGGGGCTCTTCACAGCCCTCTCAAGGATGACAGCCATGGGCGGCGGCTCTTGGCATCAGACCTTGCTCCGTAGCGCAAACGCTGGGGTCCCCCTAGCGCTCTTCCTCGGGTGGTGGCAGCTTGTGCGCACCACTGCAACAAAGCCCAAGCCATGATCAGTACAGCCCTCCTTCTCCTCGCCTCCCTCGCGCCCCAGTCAGACCCGTGGACCTCCCTTGAAGGGACGACCCCCGCCCAGTGGCGGCTCGTGTGGAAGGACGCTCCGCAGCACAAGGTCACCGTCTCATGGAGCACTCGAGAGGCGGGCACAGAGCACATCGTGCATTACGACACCATCTCGAGGGCTGGGACGGATGTCCCCTATGCAAACACCCAAGCCGCGCAACGCAATGGGGCCTACACCTTGCAGAAGGATGAGGTCGGAGTGCTTAGAGGCGCCTCATATCACCACGCTCGCATCGACGGGCTCGAGCCATCGACCACCTACTGGTTCCAGCTCGAGAGCGACGGCGTGCGCTCACCTGAGATGCACTTCATCACCGCCCCTGTCGATGACCGGGCGTTCAAGATGATTCACGGCGGCGACTCCCGCTCTGGTCACGCCGCCCGCCAGGAGATCAACGCCTACATCGGCCTCCTCATCGACGAGGAGCCGGAGCTCATCACCTTTGCACACGGCGGTGACTACATCTTGTGGGGCGAGCTGTGGGCTCACTGGCGGCCTTGGCTCAGCCACCACGAGCTCACGACCTCCCCGACGGGGCGCGTCCTCCCGGTGATCCCCACCCGCGGCAATCACGAGCCGGGTCCGATCTTCGACGAGGTCTTCGACGACCCCGGCGGCGCAGGGCTGAACTACTACACGACCGACATCACCCCTGAGATTTCGCTCATCACGCTCAACTCGGAGATCAGCGCCGCGGGTGACCAGGCCACCTTCCTTGAGGCTGAGCTCAAGCGGCTCCGGCCTAAGCGCACCTGGCTCATGACCCAGTACCACCGCGCGATCTATCCCGCGGTCAAGGACCCCGCCGCGATGAAGCCGCACTGGGTGCCGCTCTTTGAGCAATACGACCTAGACCTAGCGCTTGAATCTGACGGGCATGCTGTGAAGCGGACCGTGCCGATTCGCGACGAGAAGAGAGACCCCACCGGCGTGGTCTACATCGGCGAGGGCGGTCTAGGTGTCCCTCAACGCGACCCCTCCACCGATCGCTGGTTCCTCCAGGAGCCGGGTATGGTTGGAAAGTCGCACCACATCGTGATGCTCGAGTTCACCAAGGGCGCGCTCAAGTCCAAGATCATCGGCCTCCCTGAGCCGAAAGAGAGCGCGTTCACACCAGCGGCTCACATCCAAGTCGTGGCAGACGGCGCGACCTGGCGCTACCTCCGAGGCGCAGACCCTGCAGACCAGGCGTGGCGCGGCTTGGGCTTTGACGACTCTTCGTGGGAGAGCGGTGTGTCCGGCTTCGGCTACGGAGACGACGACGACGCGACCGTACTGGAGGACATGCAGGGGAACTACCAGCGCCTCTACATCCGCACCCCTTTCGAGATGGCGAAGCTCGCCGAGCTCGATGCGGTTCAGCTCGCAGTGCGCTACGACGACGCCTTCATCGCCTACATCAACGGGGTCGAGGTCACCCGCTCATCAGTCAACTCTGGCAGCGGCCCGGATGCCAAAGAGGTCGACTCGCACGAGGCCAAGGGCTGGGAGCTCTTCCCTCTCGGGACAGGGGCCGAGCTAGCCGAGCGCTTCGGTGCAGGGACTGCGGTCTTGGCCGTTGAGGGGCACAACAGCACCCTCAAGAGCAGCGACTTCAGCCTCTGGCCTTGCCTCATAGGGCCCTCGCTTGAGGAGGAGCCGGGGCTCGAGGCAGCCGTGCTCCTAGATGAGCTCACGCTCATCCCGCGCTCTGCGCGCTGAGGCTTACACCCTCAGGAAGACCCTCTTCCTGTAGAGGAAGAAGAGCACAAGCCACTCCACGCCGACCACCGCGGTCGCCATCAAGAAGCCCTGCCAGCGCTCCATGGCACCGCCGATGGCGCCCTCAAAGAGGAATGATGCTGGCTGTGTGAAGTCGATGAGTCGCCCCTCGAGGATGTAGATCATGATCGGGTTGACGCCGATCACGATGAAGAAGAGGAAGAAGACCCGCAGCTTCCACACATCGATGAGCAGATAGAACAGCCCGAGCAAAGCGAGCGAGAGGCCTCCGGTGACGAGGACGAAGGAGCTCGTCCAGAGGTTTTTGTTCAAGGGCATGTCCCCGACGCTCGACCACATCAGACCAGCGCCCGTGGAGAGCGCGCCTGCGATGAACAGACCAGCGGCCTTCAATCCACCGTTGGGCTCGTGCCCTTTAAGCCACCACCCTGCGAGCGCCCCCATCAGCGCGGTCCCTGCGGCGGCGACCGTCCCGAGGAACCCCTCCGGATCATGAATGTCCTTGTGGAGGACCCCGGGGAGGAACTGGCGGTCAAAGTAGGACACGACATTCCCCTCCATGGTGAGGTCGCCGGGCTCAAAGCCTGGTGCGTGCCCGAACTTCAAGAGCGCCCAGTAGCCAAAGATGATCGCGAGGAGAGCGACCACCTGCCCGCGGAGCTCATAGTGAACCACGACCAACGCGGCGAGCCCCCACGCGAGGCCGATGCGCCCGAGCACGGACGCGTAGCGGATCTCATCCCACTCAAAGGTCAAAAGCCCATTGTAGATCGCGCCCAGCAAGACGAGGAGGAAGACTCGCTTCCCGATCTTCGCATACTGAGTCCACCGCGCCTCGCCCCAGTCCCGATGGTTCCCCAACGACCACGGCAGGGTCACGCCAGAGATGAACAGGAAGAGCGGGAAGATGAGGTCGTAAGCGGTGAAGCCGTGCCACTCCGGGTGGTGCATCTGGCCTCCAAGCCACTGAGCCCAGCCCCAGCCTGTCGCTTCGCCGAGCTGAGCGATCCAGAGGGAGCCGCCGACGATCCAGAACATGTCGAAGCCCCTCAGGGCGTCGAGGGAGGCGAGGCGTTGTCCTTCTCTGGCCATGGGCGTATTGCAGGAGAACGGAGCCGCCGGTTCGAGCCCTGTTCCCTAGTTTTCCTCTCCGGTCACGCCTTCGAGCGCTTCGGAGTCAGCTGATGCACCCCATAGGCCACCAGCCAAACGAGTGATGAGACCAGATGTGTCACCCGCCAAATCTCCCGCCAAGGCTCGTTATAGGACACCTGCAGGAGGTAGCCGCTCAAGATCATGGGCGCTAACAAGCTCAAGAGCAGGAGCCCTGTACGGCGTCTCGCTCTGGCTCCAGATTGAAACTTGGCCCACACATGGTCTTGCCAGATGAGCGCACAAGCGAACACCAGCGCCGGCGCAGTCAGGATGTGCGCCGCCTGGACGTCATCCTCCAAATAGTGGCTCTCAGGCCCAAACTCTCCCTCTATGACGACGAGGTCCTTGAGGACAAAGAGAGCGATCCCCGACACCCCCACCAAGAGGCTCGAGAGGTGCGCAAAGCGTGCTTGTCTAGGGGTCATTCCTGGGAGCCTTTCGCGTCGCCCTCTTCAGGCTCCGGCTTCGGCTCTCCAAGGATTTGGTGGATCGCAAGGATACGGCGGGCCGCGCTGGTCGACGCGTTCACCGTAAGCGTACAGCCTGTGACCGTTTTGATGCCACGGTTCGGCCGCAAGTCATCGTTCAAGATCTTCCCCTTGAACTGCGCATAAAAGCGCTCGTTCGGCATGTAGTCCGTGGGCTCATAAAAGGCCAAGACCTCCGCACGAACTAGGACTCCATCAGGGGACACGACGTACATCATCGTCTCCTTCAGGGAGCGCACACGATGAGTCTCGAAATATGCAGTCCCGACCAAGACCTCTTCGCGGGTCTTCGGGTCCACCTTCGTCGCCCTGTAGGGATAAATAATCCGAGAGACGGTCGGATACCCGGAGAGCTTCTTCACTCTCTCTGCCTGCTTCTTTGACAGGTACTCCGTGGAACGCTCTACCTCTAGCTTTGGAAAAGCGAGCTCCAGCGCCTCATCAAGTGTCAACAGAACTTGACCGCTGGCCCTCTCCAGTGAGGGGGCCAGCGGTATGAATGCCAGAGTCGAGACCGGCACTTGGCTCGCTCCGGCGATCGCCGCGAGCCAAAGGCCCGCGGCGATGGTTGTGAACTTACTCTTCAAGTCGTGGGGGCTCTCGCCCGCTCTCCTAGTCGCCTAGAAAACGTAACCGATCACGAAGCTGGTCGTGTCGGTCTCGTCGCACTTGTCGAGCTTGAAGCAGATCTGATCGATCGGGCGGTAGTGAACACCCATGGTCGTAAACTCGCTGGTGCCTCCGCCGTTCTCGACCTCTTCAATACGGATGAAGGGGTAGAGGGCTGAGTCGGTCCCGTCCATGAGGTTGTAGCCGAGCTCATAGTAGGTGCCAGTCAACTCGATGTCTCCGGCGACGCGCTCGGTGACCTCGGCGTCTGCCATCATCGCCCTAGCCCACCAAGGTCCAGACTTGTACTCAGCGTGGATCTCGAAGATGTCGGTCGCCATGTCTCCGCCACCCTGGTTCTGTCCAGAATCGCCGGAGTACATCGACGCACCAATGCGGACGCCAGGAATGTCAACATAGTTGGCTGAAGCGACGAACGCCCAGTCTTCTGCGAGGGCCCTAGAACCCTTCTGACGGCCGCCGCGGAGGCTCGTATCGCTGAAGCCCTCTCCATCGAGCCCGTTCATGTAATAGAGCTTGTAGTCGAAACCGCCAGCTTCGCCGAAGACGCCGAAGCCGTTCTCGCGCCAGGTGCTGGGGATGATTACAGACTCTGTCTGAGGACGGTTCGCGGCGAGATAGGTCGTCGGCTCATGGAACTCGTTGATCAGACCCATCGGGTTCAGCATGAGGCCGGTCCGAAAGTTCATGTTCTCAGTGAGGCCGATGTAGTCGAGGTATGCGAACTCAACGTAGACCTCGTCGACGTGCTCGAGCTCGACCTCTGTGTTCAAGATCCAGTTGTCGTTGAACTTGTAGCCGAAGTACATGATGTGTCGGTACCAGTCGAAGTCGTCCGCAGAGTCCATCCGGAAACGGCCTTCGCCGTAACCACCGATCGAGAGGCCTTGCTCTTTGGAGTAGACCTTTGACGCCGCAGGGCCGAGGCCATATTTGCTCTCACCAACGGCGGGCATGACATCTTGAAGCTGAAGGCTCTCAAGCTCAGCCGCGAGGGCTTCGATCTTGGCTTCCAGATCTGCGGTGCTTTGGGCACTCGCCGGAGCCACGAAGAGGGCAGCACCGGCCAGAATGATGGGGAGTTTCATAGATAGATTTTTTTAAGGGGTTGGCCAGTCACGGCTCATTTACCGCTCAAGCTCACGGATAGTTTTCCTGTCACGCCCCTATTCAGGGAGCGCGTTCTCTTACGAAGACCGGAGGTCGTAATAACCTTTCTCCCGGACTTACTCTTTTTGATGAAGACAGCCTCGACGCCGCTCATTTGCTCTGCCACAGCGAGGCCCTCTTCGGGGCCAAGCACAAAGAGTCCAGTAGCGAGAGCGTCTGCTACGAGTGCGCTCTCCGCCCAAACCGTCACACTCCCGAAGTCTTCTGCGGGTAGCCCTGATCTGGGATCGATGATGTGACTCCCACGCTCCGTGGTCCCCGAAGTCGCGACCGATCCACCACGAACCTCAATCTCCAAGAGCGCCGCTCTGCGCTCTTCAGGATCGGCGATGGGAACAGTCCTAGTCTTCGCGCCAACGAATGCGAGCTGCCCGCCTAAATTCAAGCTAGCGTCGGAGACTCTCTCTCTCTCTAAGGCCTCGATCGCTTGATCTAAGGCGGCCCCTTTCCCGAAGCCCCCCTCCTCTATGACGAGGAGCGGGTGCTTTCGAAGTGCATGGTTGTGCTCAACTCTCCAGAGCGATGCGCCGCAAGCTTTGAGCGCAGCTGTTCGCTCATCATCTGAAGGAGTCCGGCCTCCATTACGGAGCCCCCATGCTTGAGTCAGCGCCCCTACCGAAGGGTCAAAAGCGCCGCTGGTCTCTTCACAGATTCGTGCCGCTGTCCTCAGCTCCTCCGCCAAGAGTGGCGTGAGTTCGACCCGTTCCCCCGCCGGGGAGGCGAGGAAACGGGCCAACTCGCTCTCTGTGATCCAGGTGGAGAGCCGCCTCTCAGCGGCAACCACAGATCTGATCGCCTCTTCCGAAGCGCGCAGACCCTCTGTCCTCTCCTGCACTTCTAGCTCCAACCACAACGCCGTCCCCATCGTGTTCACCCGTCGGTGAACAACGACACGATCGCCCCCTCCCTCCAGAGGGAGGGCGGCGAAGAGCGCTGCAGCGGTTGCTAGGAGGGTGTTCATTCCTTTCCTTCGTGCAAGGTCTCGGACCCTGGGCGAGAGAAAATATTGAGAATGAGTCTCAAAATCAACCGGTGTTCGCTTTTTTTGAGACTCGTTCTCAATTAGGTCTCATTTTGAGAATGGGGCACCTGGATCCAGCCTTAACTCCACTAGCGCCTACCAGTAATGCGATTTCCATGCGAAGATCGAAATATCGAGCACGTAAATCCAGATAAAGCCGGCGGTTCGGCTGAGAAGAGGGTCCATTTTGGTAAGGATCCGGCTAGCGCGCTGACGCATTTTGTCGGCTTGCTTTTCGCTATCGCAGGTCTCGTTGCTCTCTCTGCTCTCTCCGTTGGGGACGGCCCGAAGCTCGCTGTGATGACTATTTACGGCCTCACTCTAGTAGCCGTCTTCCTCTCCTCGACCTGCTACCACTTCTTCGACCTCGGAGAGTCTGGGAACCGCTGGCTGCGCCGCTTGGATCATTGCGCGATCTTCTTGCTCATAGGCGGCACCTACGCCCCCGCCGTCCTTCACCTGACCGATGGCACCGGTCGCCTCTTCCTCCTAGGCCTCGTGGCAGCCCTCGCCCTCACAGGGACCATGTTCAAGCTCGTCTGGGTCGAGTGCCCTGACAAGCTCTCCACCATGCTCTACCTCGGCTTCGGCTGGATGTGCATCGTCCCGGGCTACTGGATGTTCCCGCAGCTCAGCCTCAGCGCGATGTCATGGCTCGCGATTGGCGGTCTGGCCTATACGGGCGGCGCGATCATCTATGTGCGCGAGCGTCCCGATCCCTGGCCGGGCGTCTTCGGACACCACGAGGTGTGGCACCTCTGCGTCCTCGCTGGGGCCGCTGCGCACTTCATGTTCACCCTCGGGTTTCTGGACCAAAGCTATCCCCCCTTCTAAGACCTGCTTGCAGTCTCCACCCCGTCTCATGAAGATGGCTACCCGGGGCCACGTCCCCCTCCCTGATGCTGCTGACCTTCTTCAAGCGACTCTTTATGTCTAACCCTGAATTGCTCTCTGTCGGTGACCCCGCACCTGACTTCGCGTGCACAGCCCACACAGGAGAGACCGTCCACCTCTCCGACTTCGAGGGGCAGCGCCTCGTGCTCTGGTTTTTCCCCAAGGCCGACACGCCTGGCTGAACGAAGCAAGGATGTGGGTTCCGTGATCGAACCCACGAACTAGCGGAGAAGAACGTCGCCATCTTGGGTGCATCCTTCGACACTGTCGAAGAGAACCGCGCCTTCGCTGAGAAGTTCGACTTCCCATATCCCCTGCTCTGCGACACAGACCGCGCACTCAGCCTGGCCTACAAGGCTTGCGAAGATGCGAGCGACGGCTACCCGCGCAGGATCACCTACGTGATCAGCCCAGAGGGTGTGATCGAACGCGCGATTGAGACGAACGACCCCGCTGGACAGGCCTCAGACATCATCAACGCTCTCTGAAGAGTGACTCGCTCGACTTCATTCGAGCGAGCAGTCATGCTCTTGCGCAGCCTCCCGACCTCGTCGGCAGCGCAACAGAGCCCATATGGAAGACTTCTTCATAGCGATCTTCGTCTTCTCGATCCTCTCCCTTCTCTTCGGGGGATCGGTCCTCGGGATCACCTCCTTCGTCCAGGTCAGAAAGCTCCGGAAAGAACTCCGAGAGCTAAAGGGGAGAGCCCCTGAGCGACCTGATGGCTGGCCGCGTCAAGCTCCTCTAGCGCCGCCCGAGACAGCACCTGAGGCGAGCGCTGAACCCGCGACAGCCGAGAGGGAAGAGCTCGCGAGCCCCGCGCCCGCGGCGACCTCTCCTGTTGAAGAAGCTGTGAAGGAGCCAAGCTCTGCAGAGCGAGCCGCTATCGAGCGAGTGCCTGAGAAGCGCGCCGAACAAGAGGGGCTCAAGGAGAGCGCACCAGAGAGACCGGCGAAGAAACGTATCGAGTGGGAGAAGCTCCTCGGCGTACAAGGCGCGGCGATCTTAGGCGGCGTCGTCCTGCTCTTCACCGCGATCCTCTTCTTCAAGTACGCCATAGACGAGGGGTGGTTCACGCGTGAAGCGCGCGTCTGGACAGGCCTCGCTGCGGGCTCCCTGTGCATGCTCTTGCAAGCTAGGCTGCGCGGGAGAGGCTACAAGGTTGTCGCTGACGTCCTTGCTGGCAGCGGCGCGGTGATCCACTACACCTCTGCATGGGCGGGCTTCCGGCTCTACCACCTCTTCACAGTCCAAGTCGGCTTCGGGTGGATGGCGCTCGTCACGGTCGCATGCTGCTGGCTCGCTGTCCGTCACTCTGCGCAGCTGATCGCGATCTTCGGTCTCGTCGGCGGCTTCGCTACTCCGCTGCTCCTCGCGACCGCAGCGCCGAGCGCGGTCGGACTCTTCGGCTACATCCTGCTCTTAGACATGGCGCTGCTCGCCATCGGCAGGCGCCAAGACTGGCCGTGGCTCGGCCTCCTCGGTCTCTTCGGGACCACGGCATCCCAAGTCCTTTGGCTCATCTCCGGGCGCGAAGAGGAGGCTGCACTTGGGCTCGTCGCCTGTGGGCTCTTTGGCGTCCTCTTTGTCTTCCTTGGCTCTCCGAAGGCCGCCCTCAAGGACCTGCGCTGGCAGCTCGGCCGTATCGCGGGGATCATGATCCCCTTCGCCATCGCCATCTACTATGCGCAGCTCGTAGAGCTCGGCGACGACTTCCTCGTGATCACCTGCGTGACGACCCTGCTAGCGGGCGCGGCGACCTATGTCGGCAGGCGCCTTGAGCTCCACGGGATGTCTATCGCCGCCGCGGCCGCTGCCGCTGCCGTCGCCTCCACTTGGCTCTTGTCTAGGACCCTCGACGAGGCGGCGCTGACGTCCTTCGCCCTCCTCACTGGCACGAGCTCAATCATCATCGCCATCATCGACGCGCGCACGCGAGGCGATCGAGATCCCGGAGAACTGCACCCCGCCTCCATCTACTCGGTTGTCCTCCTCTTTGCCTTCACTTACACGGTCGCATTTGACGTAGGGCTCTCACTCTGGGGCGTCTTGCTCACACTAGGCGTTCACCTAGCTCTCACCATCTTGCCGCGTGCATCTCTCCCTGCGCTGCCTACGCTGGCCGGCCTCGCAGCAGGGGCCACATTCCTGATGTACCGCGTCCAGCAGGTGCACCCTGGAAACCCATACTTCCACAGCGCTCCCGTGCTCCAGATAGGAGTGGCCGTCTTCTCAGGTGCGTTGCTCTGCGCCTCCCTGCGCTGGCATTCCCACCCCTCACCGCGCGCCCTCGCGCTAGCTGCCGTGCTCACGGGCGCCCCCTCACTGCTCTTCAACGAGGATTGGTACAGCGCGACGCCCCCGAGCTTCTACGGCGCGCTCTCCCTCCTCGCTCTGATCGTAGCCTGGGGAGCCGCTAGGACGGGCTCATCCATAGCCTATGGCGCAGCGGCAGCTGTGATTTGCTGGGCCTTCTACTCTCACAATGACCCCGGCTTCTATGAGAGCCGCGAGTGGTCTATCCCAGTAGCGCTGCTCTGGATTTACCTGGGCACAGCCATCGCGACCCTCGCTCCGCTATTAGCTAAGGAGCAGCTGCTGAGGGCGCGAGCCACGGGCCTTATCGCGGCGCTTGTTCCAGCGCTTGGCGCCTCCTCCATCCTCTCGCTGCACGAGTACCACTACGGCGACCGCGGAGCGCTCCTCGTGTTCATCGTGCTCGCAGCTCTCCCCGCACTCGCTTACAAGCTCGTCGGGGATGATGTAGAGGCTGAGATGAAGCGGGCGAAGACCTCTTACCTCCTCATCGCGGGAGCCCTCCTTGGATTCGCGATCCCCGCTGAGCTCCGGATGTTCCACCTGCAGCTGCTGGCTACGGCGGACACACTGTGGCTCCTCATCGGCTTGAGCATCGCCGCAGCTTCGGCAGCGCTCGTCGCTAAGCTCCGCGAGAGCGCCGCCACAAGCATCAGCGCGCACTTCGCAGTGTTCATCGTCAGCGTCTTCCTCTGCTTCATCCCCTTCCATCTCGAAGATCTCTTGAGGCAAGAGAACCTCGTCATCAACTGGATCAGCTACGTGTTTGGCGTCGCCTTGCTCTCGACCCTCTTCGTCATGAGCGACGGATCCTTGATGGCCAAGCTAGACAGCGAAGCCTCTAAATACTTGAAGGCTCTGACGGGCGCGGGCGCTTGTCTCATCAGCTTCTCGTGGCTCAACCTGCTGCTCATCAACGGATACAGCGACGGTGACTACCTCGATATCAGCTCCGCGGATCTGAACAGAGACCTAGTCCTCTCGCTCTCCTGGGCGCTCTACTCCTTCTCCCTGCTCGCGCTCGGTGCGCGCCGCGGCGTCGCAGCCATGCGATGGGCCTCGCTCGCCTTCCTCTTCGCTACGATCGTCAAGGTCTTCCTCTTCGACCTCGGGAACCTAGAAGGTCTACAGCGAGTCGGCTCCTTCCTTGGCCTCGCGATCTGCCTGATCCTCGTCTCGCTCTTCTACTCGCGCTTCGTCTTCAAGAAGACGGATGAGGCTGAGGCCTCAACGTGACGCCCAGTCGCCGGCGGGGAGCAGCTCGCCAGCGCAGGAGCCACCCGCATAGCGGTAGGTCCATGCGAGGACCTCGCCGCCGCAGCTCATTCGCGCCATGCAGAGCC
Source organism: Planctomycetota bacterium (assembly GCA_022446815.1). Classification (GTDB taxonomy): domain Bacteria; phylum Planctomycetota; class UBA1135; order UBA1135; genus JAKVCE01. The sequence continues at coordinate 86,861 of JAKVCD010000018.1, read as the reverse complement.
CTCGTAAGAAGAGGGAGCCCTCCTGCTGCCACCCTTCAAAGCCCTCGAGCTCATCCAAGGTCTCGAGCGTTGCGTTAGGTGAAGTACACCTCCAGAGCTCACCCGTAACTCGCTCGGTCCCCTCAGACGTCACCATCGCGGGCCAAGAGCCGCAGTCATACAAGACGCCTGGGGTCGTCCCGATCCCTTTCAACTCAATCCCCCCCTCACGCTGAAGCCATCCGTGGTTGTACTCACCAGTTCGGAGGGAGCCGTACACAAAGACGCTAGGGATCTCCCATGAAGGCGGCTTGCCACGCCACGCGGCCTTCAGCATGCGCGTGTTCACTCCGTACTCTTCGCTCCCTTCAGCGACGAGCTCCGCATATCCCGGCGCAGGCTCAACATGATCACTGCGATGCGTCTCTGTGACGACATAGGTGATGGCCTCGTGCGCACCGCCATGTTCATCCAACACGGTGACTGCCTTCTCCTCGTAGACGTGCGGCGCGCCCTCTTTCGCATCGAGCGCAGCCTTAGCCGCGGTGTCCACCTCGAAGAGAGCGCCAGGGGCCGCTTGGCCGAAGCGCTCGACCACATCTAATGCACCACCGCCTCGTGCAGCAGAGTCATAGTTGAAGGCAAGCTCGTGCCCAGGGAGCCAGGCGCGTCTCTGGAAGCGCAGCCCGCTCCCATCGTGTCCATGCCGATCGCACCACTCTCGCCAATCTCTCGCGCAGAGGTTCGAGCCGTACCCGAAGTAGAGCACCCTCAGTCCGCCTCAATGTCGAGGTGGACTGCCTCAGGCACCTTTTCACGGATCGCCTCTTCGATGCGATCGATCTCTGCTCCGACCGCGGCGAGGACGTCCTCCGTGATCTCTACAGCGAGCGCCTTCGGGTCGGTCTCTGAGGTCTTGAGCGCATGAGCGAGCTTCTCTTCGATTCGCTCCGCGATCTTTGGTCCCTCGAAGTCCACCGTCGCGGTGATGTCATAGCGGTCGAGGTCGATGACGTTCGCTCGTAGCGTGACCACTCGCTCCACCGTGGGGTGCGCGCGCAAGACACGATGAATGGTCTGCCGTACATCTGCAGGGACAGCGGGCCCCATCAAGAGCTGATGATTCCTCACCATGAGAACGATCGCGACGACCCCTAAGAGCAAGCCGATCGCGATCGAACCGATCGAGTCCCAATAGAGCGCGCCCGTCCAAGTCGTGAGGCCGAGTGAAGCGAGGGCGAAGAGGACGCCTAGACATGCGGCAGCGTCCTCCATCAAGACCGCCGCAGCAGAGGGGTCAGCCTCGTAGCGGACGTACTTTAAGAAGGGCTTGCCCGCGGCCTCCTTCTTCAGCCCGCGGTATGCGACCACCAAGACCACGTACTCGATCACGAAGGAGAGCGTCAGGACGCCAATGGCCCACTCAGGACTCTCGAGCTCGTGCGGATGAAAGAGGCCCGAGATACCGTGGTAGAGGGTCACACCACAGCCGAGGAAGAAGATCCCGACGGCGCTGATGAGAGCCCAGATGTAACGCTCTCTGCCATAACCGACGGGAAACTCCTCGTCTGCTTCGCGCTCCGAGCGGGTGATCCCGATGAAGAGCAGGATCTGATTTAAGAGGTCCGCGGCGGTGTGGATCGCCTCGGAGAGCATCGCGGCAGAGCCCGTCACGACGAACCCAACGCTCTTCGCCACGAAGATGAAGCTGTTGCCGCCGATGGCAGCGAGGACTGAGGTCTTCGAACTGTCAGCCATGGAGGAGATGCTACTCGGAGTAGACCGCCTTTGCAGCCGAGACCCCATCTCCCGCCGGCGTTACGCCCTGAGCGCTCATCGCGTCGTGCAGCGCAGCGAGACAGAGCTCGACGTTCTCGCGGCGAGCGCCTGCCCCCATGAGACCGATCCGCCAAGTGTTGCCCTTCATCGGGCCCAAGCCGCCACCGATCTCTAGGTTGTGATGCGTCAAGAGGTGGGCACGGACGGCTGCGTCGTCTACGCCGTCTGGGACGCTCACAGCCGTCAAAGGTGGTAAACGCTCCCCCTCTGGCACTCGCGGAGAGAGCCCCATGGCCTCTAAGCCTTTTACGAGCGCGGCGCTATGGAGTCGGTGGCGCGCCTCGCGCGCCTCGATCCCCTCTTCGAGCACGAGGCGCAGAGCCTCATGCAGGCCATAGAGCATGTTGATCGGCGCTGTGTGGTGGTAGGAGCGTTCAGAGCCCCAGTAGTTCGCGATCATCGAGAGGTCGAGATACCAAGACTGGACGGCGTGAGGGCGGGCCTTGACCGCCGCCTGGGCTCGCTCGCTGAAGCTGACGGGTGAGAGCCCAGGCGGGCAGCCGAGGCACTTCTGCGTTCCTGAGTAGGCCGCGTCGACACCCCACTCATCTAGAGACACACGCAGGCCGCCCATCGAAGTGACGCAGTCAAGGAGCAACATCGCGCCGAGCTCGTCAGCGACCTCACGGACAGGGCCGACCTCTTGGAGCACCCCTGTCGAGGTCTCTGCATGCACGACGCAGACGAGCTTGTGCTGCTCTCCTCCCGCGGCCTCACGCAAGAGCTCCGCGTCTAGCGCGCGCCCCCACTCGCTTTGCGCCTCCGTAACCTGCGCCCCGGCACGACGCGCGACATCGACCATGCGCGTGCCGAACACCCCGTTGACACCGACGAGCACTTTGTCTCCCGGCTCAATCAGGTTCACCATGCAGGTCTCCATCCCTGAGGAGCCAGTCCCTGACATGGGCATGGTGAGTTCGTTCTCGGTCCCCATCACCGCGCGCTGCATATCGCGGATCTCGTCCATCACCTCGAGAAACTCAGGGTCGAGGTGCCCGAGGGTCGGCTTCGCGAGCGCTTCGTAAACGCTCGGCGCCGTCGGAGAAGGGCCAGGCCCCATGAGGACGCGCGCTGTGGGACTGAGGCTCTTGGGGGTCTCTAGCATCTCATCTGTGGTTATAGCTCCCGCACCTCCATCCGACGGACAGAGATGACGGAGCCGTCATGGTGCTGTTGGATGGCGAAGTGTCCTGACTTATGCCGGCGCTCGGCGTCGATCACGTCTGTGACGACGACGCCGTTGATCGTGATCATAATGTGGGTGCCAACGTCCGTGTCCACGCAGCGGATCCCGTAGTCGAACCAAGTGTCGGGCGCGACCAGTGAGGCGCGGATCGGCGCGATGTCATAGAGGCTTCCAGTCTTCTGAGGGTCTGGGAAGGTGCTGTTGACCTGCGCCTCGTAGCCGCTGGGCCAGCCAGCGCCGTATCTGGTCCTGAAGTACAGCCCTGAGTTCCCACCGTCCGAGATCTTCATCCGCGCGCGCAGCTCGAAGTCATCGTAGTCATCACGTGGGCTAAAGATGTGACTGACGCCACCCTCGCCGACGAGGTTGCCGTCATCGTCGAGCTCCCAGAAGCCGTCGTCCGAGATCTTCCAGTCGTCGATCGAGCCCCCGTCAAAGATCACATCCCAGCCATCGGGATCCCAGCGCGGCGGCACCGGCTTCACCTTGACACCACGCAGCGCGACCTGCGTCGCGTTCCCCTGAATCCGGAGCGGCCCCGTAGCGACCTCTCCTTCCCAGCCGCCAAAGGTGGGCCCCGTGAGTTCGACGCCCTCCTGCACGAGGACGTCGTCGAGCCAGACCTCGTTGATGCGCGCGTTCTCGAGCTTGCGTCCATCGGGCGCGAAGCGAGGCGCCTGAAAATTGATCTTCATCTCATGCCAGATCCCGACGCCGCTGTAGGCACTAGCCAAGGGCGAGCTGCCCTCCCACTCAGGCCCCGCGTAGACTCCGCCGCAGGCCTCGGGCACGAGGTCGCTAGAGCCTGCCGAGTCCGAGAGCTGCACCTCGTATCGACCCTGCAGATACACGCCGCTGTCACCGCCCGGCGGCAGCATGAAGTGCAACTCCACCTCGCAGTCACCGAACTCCATCTCTGAGAGGAGCTCGGCCGGGCTATCACCTAGGTTCACGATCGCGGAGTCTCCCTCCTCGATGCGGAAAGAGCCGCGCTGCTCGGGCTGGACGACAGGCTCACAAAGCCCCCATCCGTCATGCTTGAACACGTCGAGCGCGTCGCCATAAGAGAGCTGCAGCCACCCCTGCCCCTCGCCCTCACGGCCAGGCGGCGGTGGTACTAGCTTCGCGACATGCTCTGTCGTGAGCTCGCCCTCGGGGAGTTGGTTGATCGTGTAGCTGAACTCAGCGTTCCTGAGCGGAGCGCCCTCTGCTGACTTGACGTCTTTCAAGACGCAGCGGGCGCACATCGCGGGGGTGAGCCCAGCGGTCTGGATCGTGAGGGTGCGCTTGTCCTCACAGAGAGCAGTCGAGAGCACCTCGACGGTCTTCGTCCCACGCTCAGGTGAGCCGTACTCCCACCAATAGTCGTAGTCGTACTGGGTGAGCACGACCTGCTCGGGGGAGACCACGCCTTCAACCGGGTGCGTGAAGGTCACCTCGAAGCCCGACTGGAGGAGGTGCACTCGCTCCATCTCCATGGGGACCTCGCCCGTCCAGCGCACTCGCGCGATGCCGTGGCTAGGCGCCAACCCACCCCAGCCGCGATTCGTCAGCCCGCAGAAGAGGGTCCCGTCGGGTCCGAAGACAACGCGACACGCGCTCCCCACACGATCTTGAAAGCGGAAGCACGCGCCCTGGTATTCGCCGCGCACCTTCTCAAGTTGGACACGCAAGACGCGGCCGTTTGTGAGCTCGGCCACGAAGAGCTGATCTTGGAAGGGGCCAAACTTGCCCCCCGTGCCATCGTGCACGAGGTTCCCCGTTGAGCGCGACCACTTATAGGGCAGCCAGACAGCGGCAGGCGCGCGCTCTAGGCCAACAGGGATCGTGTCGCTCGGGTGCACGCCTGCGTCACGATACGCCTCGGTCCAGTTCAAGCTGGCCGGGTGACCATAGAAGCGGTCTTCGACGAGGTGGTAGATAGGACAGACCGGCATCCAGTCGCCTTGGTTGTCCGTCGCAAAGATGTCACCAGCGGCGTTCACTCCGAGACCGCATGGGCTGCGAAGCCCCTTCGCGAAGGGAGTCGTCGTCCCATCCGGCGCGATCTTCAGCGCCCAGCCTCTGTAAGGCACCTTGGATTGACCGTGCCACCACTCAGGGCTCCAGAAGCCCACGTTCAAGCTGGCATAGAAGTTCCCCGCGGGATCTCGCGGCAAGCCGAAGGCGAACTCGTGATAGTTGCCCGAGAGACCCCAGTCGTTAGAGATCGTCTCGAGCCGATCTGCGAGCCCGTCACCGTCCTCGTCAGAGACCTTAGAGAGCTCGCCGCGCTGCAGAACGAAGACCTCTTCACCGACCGTCGCGAGCCCGAGGCCCTCCTGCAGGCCCTCCATCCACAGGTGGAAGCGCGCCTCACGAGGGTCCTCCGCGAGGGCCCCTTCGATCCTCCATATCCGTCCTCGACGCGTACTAGCGAGCAGCGCGCCGTCCGGCAGGAACGCCAAGCCGCCGACCTCGACCACCTCTCCCTCGGGGAGCGAGAGGTGATCGACGACATAGGGCCCATCGTTCACGCAACCAATGAGCGCAGAGACAGAGAGGAAGAGCTCACTTGTTCCCATGTTGAAGCTCCTTCAGCGCGCGAACCGCATTCTCATCGGACCACTCAGTCAGGAAGAGGACCCCGGCCTCAAAGAGCACTGGTTCCTCTGGCGAAACGATCATCTCGAAGCCCCGCTCCACCGCGCTCATCCCTGGGAGGGGAGTCATGATGCGTAGCTCATTGCCGGGGCTCTCCATGGGCCGCTTGCAGCTCACGTGGCCAGTCGTGAGTGAGCCCGTGAACTCGGCCCCGCCATGGTTGAGCGTCCAGCTCTGGCTCGTCGGGCTGGGGTAGGGATAGAAGGTGAGCGCCCTCGTCGCTCCCGCGGTGAGCTGATACGAGACCGCGTAGCCGCTCCCGAGACTCGTCGAGAGCATGCGCGGAGCCTCTACACAGCGCGCCACGAGCACACCCGCCGCGTCGAAGAGCTCATACTCGATCTTCGCCACACCTCGAGTGGTTGATGTCGCCCGGAGTCGAGGACGCAGGTAGCCCTCGTTCGCGAGACGCCAAGCCGTAGGGCGGAGCAGATCTCGTGGCGTGTAGATCGACCGCCCCAGCGGCCGCAGCGGGCTGCCACCTCGACCACCCCAGTCAGCGCGGTCGACGAAGCCACCGAGCCTCACGCTGAGGAGACGCAAGTTGTCCGAGGCGTACTGAAAGCTCATCCCGCTCGGATCTCCGATGAGCAGGCCACGTACGACGTCGTCCTCTTCGCCATCCAAGGCAGGGAAGTGTCCGCGAACGATGAGCGGGCGGTCCTTCACGATGAGCTCTGTGCCCTTAGGGGGCTCAGGCTCGCCACCCGGGCCCAAGAATTGAACCAGCCGCGCGAGCTCTTCTAGGCGCTCATCCGGTACCTGTCCCCCAAAGGCCGGCATGGGCGTCCCAGGGATCCCGCTCTTCAACGTCCGAAAGAGGGCCTCCTTTGTGTTTCCGAAGGAGAAACCACCATCAGCGAAGCTCCGAGCCGGCCGGTCTAACTCGGTCGTGCCCTTGCCATCCCCTAGGACGCCGTGACAAGAAGCGCACAGCTCCACGAACGTCACGTGCGCGGCCTTGAGGTCTTCGGGGAGGTCAGCGAGGGGATCCTGTGAGCTGAACGCTGTCCCCGCCATCAACAGAGCGCTGAGGAGTGTCGAGATCTTCATAGCAGGAGAGGAGTCTATACCGGAGCCGCGCACATCGTCGCCGCGATCTTTGCCACGACGCAGGCGCCCCCAGCGCAAGATCTCCTGCTCTCAGCCATCGAGCCTTTGGACGCCCCCCTCTTTGAGTCGATGACTTCGCCCACCTCTGAGCGCACTTGACCCCTGAAAAGGGAGCGACCCCCCTCCCCACGAGGGGGGAGAGAGGTCGGCTCCGCTGCCAAGGCGCTTTCTATCGAACGATGAGGACCTCCACTCGCTTGGAGGTGTTCCCGTCGTTGTCCTGCACGACGTACTGGAAGCGATCATTCTCCCAGTCCTTGTCTGCAGACCAGGCGTACCAAACCATTGAGGTTCCAGAGATCCTCCGGACGACGCCGTGCTGAGGGGGGTTGACGATGCGCAGCGAGGACACGTTTAGGCCCATAGTCCCTGCGAGGTCGTTGTTGAGGAGCTCGAGCGGGAGGACGCCGGGACGTGTCAGATCAGCCCCTTCACGAGAGAGACTGAAGAGATCGTCACCGCCGAGCGGCCCGTCCTCGAGGTAGTGAATCGGGACCTCAAGAGCCCCTTCAATCGTCACCTCATCGGAGGTCATCCCGTTACCGATCGTGATCATCGCGACCTTGTCTGCGCGGTAGTCACGCGAAGCTCCGTTCGCAAACTTCACCTTGATGGAGTCTCCGAGCGCCTGATTGTGACGCCCGAGCTTGAGGTTGTGCCCAGGCTCGAGCGGGCGCAAGACGAGGTTGTGTTTGAGCGTGTCCCGCATCGCCTGCATCGGCATGGAGTACGTGAACTCTGTCGTCGAAGGATATGAGCCGATGAGCAAGTCACCCGCGGCGTCCATATGAAGGAGCTCGATCCAACGCGCGACGATGTTGCCAGAAACGCTGATGTTCGAGACGTAAGCCTCACTCTCTGGAGCCAGGAGGCTCGCGTTTAAGTCCGTCTCCGAGAAGTCGATCTGCCACGCCTCGAAGAAGTTCATGAGGACCCTGTTCGCGGACGTCCCCTGTACTTCAAAGCCGAAGCTAGAGGGCGAGACGCGCCCGCCCTCGACGTTGATCAGGACGTTCACGTCCGGGTCCGCACTCACCGTTACATGACTAGCCTCTTCAAGCTGACTGTCCGTGACGAGGAAGATCTCGGGGTTCGATCCAGTGCCGCTCATGGTCAGGTTGCCGTACCCATCCTCAGTCACAGATCCGGTCGGGAGCATGGCCCCATAGGTGGCAGAGAGAGCAAAGAGATCCGCGCTCATCGCCTCATGATCCCAGGCGTCCTCGTCGACCCTTGGCTCCTGCGTAGAGTTTGCGAGAGAGAAGGAGTCTTCGAGGTGGTCTAGGTGTAACTCGGCGACGATGTTGCCGTTGTTGAGGACTCCGTTCTCTGCCCACACGGCGCGCCCGCTGGCCATGGAGTCCACATCTGCGGGGACATCCCCAGAAGCGATGGAGGCCTCAGAGATGAAGAGGTTCTTCTCGGCGCCGATTCGACCGGCGATCGAGGCGTTGTTGATGGTGAGCTGTCTCGTCGAGTAGACGTTGAACTGCCCCGCCTCTCCTAGCACTCCTTCGGGAGTTGAACTCTCAACTGAGAAGCACACTTCGAAAGAGGTCGTAAGGGGCGGGTCTCCGGTGTCCCTAGCGACATATGTAAATCTATACTCACCAGCGTCGTAAGCGGTCGTGTTCCACGTGATGTTGACTGTCATGCTGCCCCCCTCGCCGACGGATGTTTCGACATCCCATCCCTCAGGATAGAAATCGTTGAATCCACCAACGCCCTGGTCCTCCTCAGGGGCGATAACTGTAAAGCTCATAGAGATCGGCTCGCCGGCCATACCGCTGACGCACCCATCTGGGGCATCTACAATGATCGGCGGGATATTTTCGACACCCGTACTGAAAGCCACCACGCGGTTATCTAGATAGTCAACGCCGTCATTGACACCTCCCGGGCCATCGTAATCTTCTCCGGGGTGGTCAAAGCGCCCGACGAGGAAGTACTCCTCGCCATCCCCCTTGTTCGCTCCCACCGTGGCGGGGACGCCGCTGAAGCCCCCCTCTCCATAAGAGGCGTCGCCTGTCGTCCATTGCATATCCGCCCATGAGAAGCAGACGTTGTTCCCTAGACCGATCAGGGGGTCACTCCCATCAGTCAAGATGACCTGGAAGGTGTTTTGCTTGTCTGTGGCGCCGTCGTAGTACCCGACGTGATCCCATGTGACGACGAAGCGGTTCGGCTCTGAGCGGTAATAGACAACCCCAGCGCCATCGTCGCTCGACTGCGTGTCCACGTCGCCCCAAAAGGGAGCGATCATCGGGTATCCGTCGACTGGAAACCCAGCGGATGAGTAGGTGTAAAAAGGGCTCCCAAAGCTCAGGTTCCCGTTGTTGTTGATATGCACACCCGTGTGTGTCTCGCCAAAGAATTCAAAGTCAAACTGAAGCGGGAGCTCAACCGTGCTGCCATCGTCGTTCCGAAAGCAAACGCCATTCGAATCATCCATCGGGACCACATCGAATGTCTCATTCAGCGGGATCAGGAGGCCGCTCGTGTCGCCTCCGCCGCAGCCTACGCCGAGCGCCATGCTGCCTCCTGCAGGTGATTGGTTGTGCTTGCCAGGGACCTTGATGCCGCCCAGCTGAGCAGAGGCCGGCAAGGTGAGCGCGATCAGCGCAGGTAAAGCGCCGCACCACAGGCGCGGGGGGACGGTGCACTTCATGTTGAGTTTCCTTGTGTGGGTGTTTTTCTGCCCACGTGGGTTGTGGACGGTGAGCGAACACGACATGGAGCCAAGGTCGCGTTGCGATCTCTGGGGAGACTAGGCACCTGAAAAGGAAATCCAAACTTGTGGATTTGCCCGTGATTACGGGCTCTTAAGCCAGAGCTCCTAAGTCGCTAGGGCGCAGGGCCCTGGCAGGACTCCCCAATCCTCGATTCGCTACCTAGCGGCCCACAAAGGGCCTAGCTCAGCGCGAGATCCGCACGACCCCGCCGCTCTGAAGGCCCGCTCTCTCGGTCGTATCACCGCCAGGCCAATCGATGCGTAAGTCAAAGGTGCCAGTGTGCTCGCCGAGGCCGAAGTGCACCCGAGGATCACTGCTAGAGCAGTAGCTGAAGGCCGGCTGCACGAAGCGCACCAAGGTCTCTCCACCAACACTGATGCTCACCTTAGCTCCTACAGCGGGAGCCCCGGCCTCATTCACCACCTCTAAGAGGACCGAGTTCCCCTGCCCAGGCGCGACGTTCTCCAGTAAGCGCACACGCCCGTGGTTGTCTGCTACGACCACGTCGAGGTCACCGTCACCGTCTGTATCGACAAAGGCCATCCCTCGGCTGTTCGCGTAGTAAGGCTCCCCCGTCCCCCCTTGCGGCATGATCTCTTTGAAGCGACCGGCTCCAACACCGCGGTACACCTGATCCGGCTCAGCGTACGGGTCGGACTCCAGGAACTGTGGGCGCCACTTCCCGACGCGTCCGTTCGCCGCGTAGAGGTCCAGCATGCCGTCCTGGTCAAAGTCCGCCGCGCCAGTCCCAAAGCCAGTGAAGCGTAAGCTCGGCCCAGCGAGACCGACGATGGAAGTCTTGTCCGTGAAACCCCCGCCCTGGTTGATGTAGAGCGTGTTCGTCTGCTCGCGCAGGTGAGTCAGGTAGAGGTCGAGGTCTCCGTCGTTCTCTGCGTCAAAGGCGACGACGCCCATCCCAGCCTCTGCCGCGCCCTCACCGTTCACAGCGCAGCCAGCGAGGAGCCCAGACTCCTTGAAGGTGTTGTCGCCCTGATTCATCCAGAGCTGGTTGGCCGTCATGTCGTTGGCCACGTAGATGTCCATGAGACCGTCAGAGTTGAAGTCTCCGGGCGCGACACCGAGGCCGTTCCCGAAGGCCTCAGCGACACCTGCGCGAGCCGTGATGTCGGTGAAGGTGCCGTCGCCGTTGTTCTCAAAGAGCACGTCGGTCGCGGGTGAGTTGTAGTTGTTCGGGTGGCAATAGTCGGGCTCCCCAAACCCCGACATGCACTTCAGCTCGACAGCCTCAGACCAGTTCAAGTAGTTCACGACGAAGAGGTCGAGGTCTCCGTCGTTGTCGATGTCCATGAAGGCCGCGCTAGTCCCCCACCGGTCATCATCCACTCCAGCCGCAGCGGCAACGCTCGAGAACTGCGCGCCTGCGCCGCCGTTCTTGAGCAGCGCGTTCGGCCCGACGTTTGTCACGTAGATGTCCGTCCACCCGTCGCCGTCGTAGTCTCCGCAAGCGCACCCCATGCCATATCCGCGATCGGTCGCGCCTGTCGCCTCCGTCACATCCGCGAAGTTGCCCGCACCATCATTTGCGAAGAGTCGATCGCCAGCGTTCTCGCCCTCGGGCTTGCTGAGGTCGCCGGACTGGACGAGGTAAAGGTCCATGTCCCCGTCACGGTCATAGTCCAGAACGCCAGCGCCCGGCCCCATAACCTCAGGGAACCAGTAGCGCACCTCATCACCCTTGGAGTGCACCCATGTGAGCCCGCGCTCTTCCGCGACCTCCACAAACCAAGGCGGGCTCGCAGCAGGGGCCGAAGGTCCGCCAGCTGAGTCTGGAGAGTCACTCGAGCAGCCGCTGAGGAGGGAGAGGGTCGTCGCGAGGGCGATATGGGCGCTTCTCATGTCACAGGGAGTCTACCTCCACGCTCATGCTTCTTCGCCTCATGGCCGGCAATCTCGCCCGGTGCTACCGTTCTAGGAGAGATGAGTGAGCCCCCGAAGATCAGCTGGAGCGCCAGAGCCCTCCCCATCCTCGCGATCGCGCTCTTGGCCGTCGGCGCGCACTGGCGCGCGATGAGCGCTAGCTATCACCTCGATGACTTCTTCAGGGCCACAGACAACCCCGGGATCGAGGCGGTCTCCCCGCTCTCAAGGCACTTCACCGACCCCGGGACCATGGCGACCCTCCCGCACCTCATTCAATATCGCCCGCTCCTTCCGCTCACGCTCTCGCTCACTCGAGCCATCGCGACCCCCCTAGGAATAGAGCCTGTCGAGGCACATCACCTCGGCAACCTCGCGCTGCACATCATCGCCGCGGTCCTCGTGCTCCTCCTCTCGCATGCCTTAGCGCGCGCAGCGAGCGACAAGGGCGCGCCAGCCTCAAGGTGGCTGCCCTTCGCGGCGGCTGCTCTCTTCGCTGCGCACCCCGTCGCGGGAGTCGCTGTGAACTATGTCTCCAACAGAGACCTCCTCCTCGCCCTCGTATTCTCGCTCAGCGCGATGCGCTGCTATGTCTCTGCGGCGCAGCGTGGTGGCGGCCTCGCCTGGCTCGGCTGCGGGCTCTGCCTCATCCTCGCGCTCCTCTCCAAGCAGAATGCCGCGCTCTTCCCAGCTGTCACGCTCGCCTATGAGCTGACCATCGGTCGCAGGAGCCTCAGAGACCCTGCGATCTGGAGGCGCACCCTGTCTCTCGTGGCGGTCGTTGGCGCCTTCCTCGCGCTCGTGCGATACGGGCTGGACTTCTCCGATGCAGATCAGCTCCTCATCGAGCGCCCCCCTCTCGAGTACCCGCTCACAGAGCTGCGGGTTCATCTCTTCTATTACGCGCGGAACCTCATCTACCCCCTCTACCTGAGCCCGCTCCCTGCGGTTGACCCAGCGTCGAGCGCGCTCGAGTTAGGCGTGCTCGCTGGCGCCGCCTTTGTCGCCGCGAGCCTCTTCGCTGCGTTCAAGAGCGCCCGCAGCCACCCGCTGCTCGCCTTCTGCGTCCTCTCCTACTTTGCGTGGCTCTCGATGACCTCCTCAATCCTGCCGATGCGCAGCTTCGCGGAGGACTACCGACAGCTCATCAGCCTCCCCTTCGCGTGCATCATCATGGGCGCAGCGCTCACAGCGCTCCCGCGCGCGCTCCGACCGCTCTCGCTCGCCGCAGTCTGTCTCTGGTTCGGAGCGCTCTCGAATATCAACGCGCAGCACTGGGAGTCAGAAGAGACCCTCTGGGGGCGCGCGGTCACGCTCGGCACGACCACCCAGGGGCACCTGAACTACGGACGCTCCGTATACCAGCGTGACCCTGCGCTCGCTGAGGAGCACTACGAGCGCGCGCTCGAGCTCAACCCGAACAACGTCTACGCGAAGATCAACCTCGCCCTCCACTGGATCCGAACAGAGCGAGCCGAGGAGGGCCTCACGCTCATCGAGGGCGCAGCCGCCGCCACGCCTGACTGGGCTGTCACGCAGCGCTGGCTCTCGAAGGCGCTCCTCGAAGCCGGCCGGAGAGATGAGGCGATCGCGCCCGCCGCGCGGGCTGCAGAGATCGAGCCGCAGAGCGAGCTCTACAGAGATGAGCTCGTCGCCCTGCTCTATGAGCGCGCCTCTGCCCTGCAGCGCATCGGCGAGGCCCCGGCCGCCCTGCCGCTGCTAGAGCTCCTCCACTCCAAGGTCGAGCGCCACCAAGACTCCGAGTTCCTTCACGCTTGGGCGCTTCACGCGAGCGGCGCGCTTGAAGAGGCGCTCGACTGGTACCACCGCCACCTCGTAGCCGAGCCCACCAGTCAACAAGCTCGGCTCAACTTAGCTTACGCGCTCAAGGATCTCGAGAGGAGCGCAGAGGCTGCTGAGGAGCTACGGAAGGTGCTCGAGCTGAGCCCCTCCAACGCTGACGCGCGCGCGCTCCTCGAGTCACTCGGTCGCTGAGTCAGGCAGGCTCCCAGGTCGGCGCCTCGAGCGCACGGGCACGCACGGTGTCGTACCACTCCTTGAGCCCGCCGTCCCACGGCGCAGCGAGAGCGTCCGCTCGCTCCAAGGCCTCACCTGTGCCCTCCTCATCGCCGCTGCCACGCAGCGCCTGCGCTCGCGCTAGCAGCAGGAAGGCCTCATCGATCTCCTCCTCACCGTTCGCAGCGATCGTCGCGAGCCCAGCGTCAGCCGCAGCAAGGGCCTCGCTCCACTGGGAGATGCGGTTGTGGGCGAGCGCGATCAGATAGTCCGCCCGCTCGTGATTCACCCAGTCCCCCGCGCGGGTCCATGCGTCCTTCGCGACTCCAGCGATCCATAGCATCCCGTCTGCCTCCTCACGCGTGAGCTCTGCCTGCTCCATGAGGTGACTCGCCAGATTGTTCGAGATGATCGCCACCAGGCGGTCGACGCTCGCTGTGTCTTGCATCCCATTCACGACCTCCATCGCGCGGCGGTGCTCGCTCTGAAGCTGCTCCTTTGTACCGACCCCCATGTAAGCGGAGGCCCTAGCGAGCCGCGTACGCACCTCGACGAGGTCGTCGTTACGAGCTAGCACACGAGCGCGCTCGAAGGACTGAGCTGCACCCTCGGCGTCCTCGGCGAACTCTTGAGCTATGCCGAGGAGGATCAAGGAGGAGGTGAGCGCGGGGTCATCTGCGAGTCCCTTAGTCACCTCCTTGATCAGGCTCGCGGCGCGCCCCCAATCCCTCAGGTGTTCGCCTACGGCGTGTGAGGCGAGGGCGCTGAACGCGGCCGCCTGCCCAGAGTCCGAGACGAGCCCTACATGCTCCTCTAGCTCCCGGGCGACCACCTCTGTCTCTGCCTCGTGCCGGCCCCAGCCGCCGTTGATCAGCTCCTCTAGCTCCATTTGTCACCTCCTCGGCCCACTCACAGTAACCTGCCGGCATGAACGACGCCCTCGTGATCATCGCGAACCCCGCAGCCGGGAGCGGAGGGACTCCGCTGGTGATCGAGCAGCTCCGAGAGCGAGCCCCGCACGCACGCATCGTCATGAGCGAAGGGGCACAGGGCGTACGCGCGACCGTCGCAGCGCTCGACCTCAACGAGGGAGACACCCTCGCTGTGCTCGGCGGGGACGGAACTGTCCACCAGGCTGTCAGCGGGCTCTTTGAGAGCGCGCGCACATCAATGCCTACGCTCGCTGTCGTGCCGTGCGGCTCAGGCAACGCCCTCGCGCAAGCGCTCGGGATCCACAAGACAGCCGACGCACTCCAAGCCCTTTCGACGGGGAGCGTACGCGCGATCGACGTCGCGCACCTCCAGCACGACGCGGGCGCTTGCCACGCGATCAATGTGATCGGCTGGGGCCTCCCTGCGCGCGTAACCCAGCGCGCGGACGCCGTGCGCGGCACCGGAGCGATGCCTTACACGGTGACCGCTATCCGGGAGCTCCTCGGAGGAGACGTCGCGCCCATCATGGTCACGAGCGACGGCTCTGGAAACAGCGCAGAGGTGATCGGGATGGCCTGCCTCACACCTCACGCTGGCGGCGGCATGCCATTCGCTCCCGACGCGTCCCTCGATGACGGCGCGCTGAACCTCGTCCAGGTCGCTCCGATGGGACGGCTCCGCCTGCTCACTCTCTTCGCGCGGCTCCTCTTTGGTCGCCACCTCAGCGCGCGGGGAGTCAGCCACGCGCTCAAGGATGAGCTGCTGATCGAGTTTGGATCTGCCGAGCCTGTCGTCGTGGACGGCGAGATGATCGAGACGCGCCAGCTCTCGATCGAGATGCTCCCCCGCGCGCTCCGCGTGCTCGCGCCGCGCTAAGCGAGGACCTGCTTGATGACCTCGCCCTCGACGTCTGTGAGGCGGTAGTCCCGCCCGCGGAAGCGGTAGGTCAGGCGTTCGTGGTCGATGCCGAGGCAGTGCAGGATGGTCGCGTTGAGATCATGGATGTGCACAGGATCCTCGACGACGTTGTAGCTGAAGTCGTCAGTCCTCCCGAGCTGTACGCCGCCCTTGATCCCTCCGCCTGCCATCCAGATGGTGAAGTTCCTCGGGTGGTGGTCGCGCCCATAATTCTCTCGAGAGAGCCCGCCCTGACAGTAGACCGTGCGGCCGAACTCGGTGGCCCATACGACGAGGGTGTCTTCGAACATGCCGCGCTGTTTGAGGTCGAGGATGAGCCCTGCACAAGCTTGATCCACGTCACGGCATTGGTTGGTCAGATCAGCGGGCAAGTTGCCGTGCTGGTCCCAGCCGCGGTGATAGAGCTGGATGAAGCGGACCCCCCGCTCCGCCATGCGACGCGCGAGGAGGGTGCAGTTCGCGAAGGTCCCCGGCCGCTCTACCTCTGGCCCATAGAGCGCCTTCACATGCTCTGGCTCGGAGGAGAGGTCGATCAGCTCAGGCACCGAGGCCTGCATCCGGAAGCTCATCTCGTACTGCGCCATCCGCGTGAGGACCTCCGGGTCCCCGGTCTCCTCTGCGTGCTTGGCGTTGAGGCGCTCGATGGCGTCGAGCTGTCTGCGCCTGCCCGCGCTATCGAGGCCGTCGGGGTTCGAGAGGTAGAGCACCGGGTCTCCCTGTGAGCGGAGCGCCACGCCTTGATGCTCTGTGGGGAGGAAGCCAGTGGCCCAGAGCCTGCTGAAGAGGGCCTGCGCGTCGCTGCGCCCGGTCCAGCTCGGGGTCATGACCATGAAGGTCGGCAGGTCTTGGTTACCCGAGCCCAACCCATACGAGAGCCATGCGCCGAGGGAGGGCCGGCCTGGCTGCTGATGACCTGTCTGACAGAAGGTCATGGCTGGGTCGTGGTTGATCGCCTCAGTGTAGAGCGAGCGGATGACCGCGATGTCGTCGACAACTCCGGCGGTGAAGGGTAAGAGCTCGCTCACGAAGCATCCCGTCTCACCGTGTCTCGCGAAGCTGAACTTAGAGGGGGCGATCGGGAAGCGCGCTTGCCCCGAGGTCATCGTCGTCAGGCGCTGCCCCTGCCTCACAGAGTCAGGCAGCTCGACGTCGTAGTACTTCTCAAGCAGCGGCTTGTAGTCCCACATGTCGATCTGGGAGGGCGCCCCCGACATGTGCAGATAGATCACCCGCTTAGCAGAGGCCGGGAAGTGGGTCGCCCCCATCGCGCCGCCCTCTCCAGCCCTGGCCTCGCCCGTCAAGAGGGACGAGAGCGCCGCGGCGCCGACTCCTCCGGTCGCCCCGCGCAGGAGCGCGCGACGGGTGAGGAGCTCATGTCTCTCTTGGATGGGATTCATCTCAACCCTTAGTGATGGCCTCGTGGAGGTTCAGGACAGCGCTCGAAACTACGGTCCAAGCCGCGAGCACGCTCGGGTCGATGCCTTCGGCAGGGGCGCTGTCGCCTACCTCTATGAGCGCCTTAGCGGCCTCTGCGTCTTCGATATAGACCGCGCGCTGCGCGTAGAGCAGGGTCGCGAGGATCTCAACCTCCTCACTCGTCGCCGGCCGCGAGGTCGCCATACGGAAGGCGCGCCCGAGGCGATCCTCATCGCTCTCATCCATGAGGAGGAGTCGCTCGGCGAAGGCGCGCGCTGCCTCTACATGCTGGACGTCGTTCAAGAGGACGAGCGCCTGCAGCGGGGTGTTCGTCCGCTCTCGCTTCACGCAACACTCCTCCCGACTGGGCGCGTCGAAGGTTGAGAGCGCTGGCGGCGGCGCCGTACGTTTCCAGAAGGTGTAGAGGCTGCGACGATAGAGCGCGTCCCCAGAGTCCTGCTTGAAGTTCGCCGTATTGCTCGAGGTGTAGCCGACCGCCTTCCAGATGCCAGCGGGCTGATAGGGCTTAACGCTCGCTCCACCTATCCGCTCCACGAGAAGGCCGGAGTGGAAGAGCGCGCTGTCACGGATGACCTCTGCGTCGAGGCGGTGATTTGGGCCACGCGCGATGAGCCTGTTCTCGGGGTCTAGCGCGTGCTTCCCAGGCGAGACGCGGGAGTCCTGCTGATACGCGGCGGAGCTCATGATCACTCGCAGGATGTGCTGAATGTCCCAGCCGCTCTCCACAAACTCCACCGCCAGCCAGTCCAAGAGCTCCGGATGGCTCGGCCACTCGCCCTGGAAGCCGAAGTCACCGGAGGTCTTCACGATCCCGGTCCCGAAGAGCTGCTGCCAGAGGCGGTTCACCATGACCCGCGCTGTGAGCGGATGTGCGGGGTCGACGAGCCACTTTGCGAGCGCCAAGCGGTTCGGCGCTTCGGCTTCTACCAGGTCGGGAAAGACCGCAGGCACGCCTGGGTAGACCTGTTCCGCTGGCTGGTCGTACTGACCGCGCATGAGGAGGTGCGTCGGCCGCGGCTCCGGGCGCTCTCGCATGATCATGGTCTGAGCGAAGCCTGCCTTGTAGCTGTCGCGCTCGCTCACAGCCGCCTCAGCCACTCCCCTGAGCTCACGCCAAGTCGGAGAGGTCGTCGCGCGGAAGTGGTCGCGAAGCGCGAGCGCCTGCGACTCATCACGCTCTTCAGCAGGCGTCTTCAGCGCTTGCACGAGCGCCGCTGTCTCACCCTGCGTCTCCTCGCTCGCCAAGTGGTAATAGCTACCGAAGCCCCCCCCTCCGTTGACCACCTTGATCAGCAGCTCATTCCGCCCCTCAATGAGCTCAAGCGTGAGGCTGTCTTGATCTGCCATGACGCCGCGCGCCACATCGTTAGCGTGCACCTCGCGCCCGTTCAGCCAGACCCAGATGCCGTCGTCGCTCCCGAGCCGCACCTCGTGCTCTCTAGGGTTCGTCACGTCGATCGTGCGCGCGAGGTACACAGCGCCGATCTTCTGCTCATATCGCTGAATCACCCCGTCCTCGTGCGCGACCCGCCTCCAGAGAGAGGGCTCGAACGCGAGCGAGGGCGCGTCTGTCTCGACGCCTGCGTCATCCCAGTGAGCGACTCCGCCGAACTGCGTGAAGGCTATCCCATCGATCGCATGACCTGGGCCTAGTCCGACCTCGCTCGGATCGACCGTGAGCCGCACCCATTCACCGGCGGGAGGAAGCGCGCCCTTCTGCCGGTGGGCCTCGACATCAGCGCCGACGCCGCCGCCCCACTCGATCTTGTCCGCGCCCCACTTAGCGCGATGCTCCCAGTTCCCGTGTCCCACGACGTGGAACTGAAGCATGATCTCTTGCGGAGGGTCTTCCGGATCTAAGTGGACCCATGCGTATAGGTGATCTCCCTCAGACAGGTAGAGCGGGCGCGATGCGCCGTGGAAGAAGTGCTGAACGATCCCGTCGCCCTCTTGTCTACGTGAGGTCTCACCGCTGTGAACCGGCGCGCCCTCGGCTACCGTGACGTAGTCCCAGAGCCCCTCAGTCGTGCCGCCGTTCCCTTGCTCATCGTCAACCCACGCCACCGCTCCGCGCACCTCCTCGGGAGCGGCCTCCACCTCGCGGCGCGCTGAGAAGTTCAGCCCATCAGCCGGATCAATGAACGCTGACTCCTTCGCCTCAACGGCTGTCGCCGTGAAGAAGGGCCCAGCCTGGAACCAAGGCCCCTGCTCAGCCGGAAACATCTCTGGCATCGCAGCGACAGAGACCCTGAAGCGCGAGATCACATGCCGCGCGTGGACAGACTCGTAGCGGACGCGCAGCCTGAGCCTAGCGCCACCCTCATGGACGAGCGGCTCCTCTAGGACGAAGATCAGTTCATGCGCCTGACTGACGTTCGGATGGATGGCCCAGCCCGTCTCTCCCCCTGGAGTGAGGACGTTGGCGACAGGGAAACTCGCTTGAGAGAAGCTCGTCCGGACGCTCGAGATGTTGACTGGCTCATAGCCAGCTAGGGGATCTAGCGGCGCGGCCTCTAGCTCGAAGCCCGTCATCACGACGTTGCCGTTCACCGAGCGCCCAAGACCTCCAGCGGCGTTAGCTTCGTCAGGGAGCCCCTCAAAGTGGAGGGTACGGACGCCCTCTAGCGCAGTGGAGAAGGTCAGCTCGTGCACGTCCTTCTCAGGGTTCTCGCCTGTCACTTGCACCAAGCCGCCCTCCAGCGCGGTCAGGGTGGCGCCCATCTCGCTTGAGAGCTCTGTCGGCGTGAGGGTCTGCCAGGCCTCATCCAAGAAGGCCGAGCGCTCCGCCTCCCAGTCACCCTGCGCCCCGTCGATCTCTGGGAGCGGGCCGTTCAGCTCGGCTGTGAGAGTGGCTGCGACCATCTCCAGCTGCTGGTAGTGCGCCTTCTGCTCCGGTGTCGCCGCCTGAATCGCGGGCTGTGCGATGATCGCGTTTCCATCCGAGGCCTCCTCCGCGAGTCCACGGAAGAAGGCGAGCATCTCGTAGTACTCCTTCTGGCTGAAGGGGTCGAACTTGTGATCGTGACACTTTGCGCAGCGCATCGTGAGGCCCATCCACACCGTCGAGGTCGTGTCGACCCTGTCGAAGGCGTAGTGAACGAGATACTCCTCAGCGATGAGGCCGCCCTCAGCGGTCGTGACGTTGCAGCGATTGAAGCCGGTCGCTACGAGCTGCTCCTCTGTCGGATCCTCTAATAGATCGCCCGCGAGCTGCTCGATCGTGAACTCATCAAAGGGCTTGTTCTCGTTGAAGGCCTTGATCACCCATTCGCGGTAGAGCCACATCGTCCGCAAGGAGTCGAGGTGGAGCCCGTGGGTGTCGCCGTAACGTGCAGCGTCGAGCCAATAGCGCCCCATGTGCTCTCCGTATCGAGGCGAGGCGAAGAGGCGATCGAGGGCGCGCCCCCAAGCTCCCTCCGTGTCATCGGCGAGGAAGACGTCAAGCTCTTCGAGCGTCGGAGGCACCCCTGTCAAGTCGAAGCTCGCTCGGCGCAGCAGCTTCGCCTTGGAGGCCGGCGCCTCCGGCTCAAAGCCCTCCTGACGCATGCGCTCGAGGAGGAGCTGGTCAACCGGACCCTGAGACCACTCATCTCCAGAGAGCGGCGCAGGTTCAGCGCGCGCAGGAGCGACGAAGGCCCAGTGCTCAGCCCACTCAGCCCCTTGATCAATCCAGAGCCCGAGCGTCTCGAGCTCATCAGCAGAGAGCTCCTTCCCGCCCTCCTCCGGTGGCATTCGCTCTGATGTGAACTCCGAGGTGATCATCGCCCAGAGCTCGCTCTCCTCCCGGTCTCCTGGGACGACCGCTGGGAAGCCTGAGCGACCTCCCTTCAGCGCGCCAGCGCGGGTGTCCAAGCGCAGCTCAGCCTTACGAGCGGCCAAGTCCGGGCCGTGACAGGTGAAGCACTTATCAGAGAGGATGGGCCTCACCTCCCGCGCAAAATCAACCTCCCTAGGCTCAGAGGGGCCTTCATTGACGAGCGCGGCGAAGATGAGGAGCGGGAGCATGCAGCTCCCATCATAGGATCTCTGACAGAGGAGGGCGGGTAAGCCCTACCATCACCCTGCGGAGAGCACTCGGACAGAATGAGCAGCACACAGAAGAGAGCCCCGGACGAGGAGAAGGAAGCGCCTGGCGTCTCCATGGAGTTCTGCCCGCCCCCGACTGGCGGTCAGCTCCGCAGCGCGCTCGTGCTCGTCCCGATCATCCTCTGGACCCTGCTCGGCGCGACCTTCATCGCGCTCCTAGCCCTCATCGCACGGTCATGGACGCGCCGGAGGCTGCAGAGCATGGTGCGCATCTGGGGCCGCGTGCCCCTCGCCATGGCGGGCGTGAGGGTCGAGCTGCACGGACAGGAGCACCTCGAGGCGCAGGGACCGAAGCTCTTCCTCTTTAATCACGTCAGCACCCTCGACCTCTTGCTCCTCGGCGCTCACGCGCCGCCCTCACCCTGCGTGGCCTACAAGCGGGAGTTCCGGCGCATCCCTGGCATCGGCTGGGCGCTCATCGCCTTGGGCATGATCGAGATCGATCGGAGCGACGCAGAGCGAGCGATCGAGAGCCTCACCCGCGCAGGAGAGCGGCTCCAGGCTGAGGGCCTCACATTGATGATGTCTCCTGAGGGGACGCGCTCCCGACGCGGAGGATTGCAGCAGTTCAAGAAGGGACCCTTTCATGTCGCGATCGCGACAGGCGCACCCATCTACCCAGTCATCTGGCGCGGCATCGAGGAGGTGAACCCGATGGGCACTTGGCTGATCCGCAGCGGCGGGATCAGAGCTGACTGCCTCCCCCCCATCGACACCAGCAGCTGGAAGACCGAGACCATCGAAGAGCACATCGCTGACACACGCGCTGTGTTCTTGCGATACCTCGCCCCTGAGCGAGCCTAGATACGGACTCTCCGAAATGAATCGCCGCCCCGTCACCACCTTCGTCGGCGCCATGACCTTGGTCACTGGTGTAGCCCAACTCTTGGCAGCGCTGGCTGCGAGCGGTTGGGGTCCGGACGCCGGCGCGCGCTCTCTGATGATCAGCGGCGTGGTCTCCGTGCTCTTTGGAGGCATGTTGTGGCTCGGCAACCGTCGTAAGGAGGACGAGCGCCCGGCTGACTTCCACCGCAGAGAGGCGCTCGCCTCCGTGGGCATCGGCTGGACAGCAGCGGTCGTCTTCGGCGCCCTCCCCTACCTCTTAGCGGGCGCGATCCCCGACCCCGCAGACGCGATCTTCGAGTCGGCCTCCGGCTTCACGACGACAGGGGCCTCGATCTTGAGCGGCGAGCGGATCGACGGACTCGACGACGGCCTCTCTCTGTGGCGGGCGCTGACGCAGTGGCTCGGCGGCGCGGGGATCGTCGTCGTCCTCGTCTCGATCCTGCCTATGGGCGGCAGGAATTTCTTCCAGAGCGAGGCCGCTGGACTAGACAGCGACGTGCAATCGACCCTCGCACGGGAGAGCGCGCGCGAGACGGTGTACGTCTACCTTGGGCTCACCCTCGCAGGCGTCGGCGCGCTTTGGCTCGCGGGGATGACGCCCATAGACGCTGTGCTCCACTCCTTCACTACAGTGGCGACGGGCGGTTTCTCGAATCATGGCGACAGCTTAGGGCACTACGACAGCTGGGCTGTTCAAGGCACGGTCATCGCGCTGATGGTCTTGGCAGGGACCGCCTTCTCCTTCTACACCCTCTGCCTCAAGCGTGGCCCGAAGAGCATGGTCGCCGCGATGTGGAAGAGCACCGAGTGGCGACTATATATAGGCGTCCTCCTCATCTTTAGCGCTGCCATCACTTGGCTAGGTCGGGGCGAGCATCCTGACCTCTCGACCTCGGCGCGGCACGCGCTCTTTCAGGTGACGAGCATCGGCACCAGCACCGGCTTCGCGAGCACGGACTGGAATGGCTGGCACGAGCTCTCGCGCGCCTTGCTCCTCATCTTGATCATGACGGGCGCTTGCGTAGGTTCGACCTCCGGCGGCATCAAGCTCGCCAGGGTCGCCATCCTCGCCAAGGCCGCAGCCAACGCCGTGCGCCGGGCCGCTAGCCCGCGGCGGGTCACGGTGGTCCGTATGGATGACGCCACTGTCAGCGAGGCCATCGTCGCGAGCGTGCTCGACTTCGCGCTGCTCTGGACCGCCACTCTGGCCCTTGGTGCCCTCGCTCTCACCGCCTGCGGGATGACGATGATCGAGGCCGTCGCCGCCGCAGGGACATGTCTCGGGAATATCGGCCCGGGCCTCGACCGCTTCGGTCCCGCGGGCTCCTTCGCAGACCTCCACACCGCTGGCAAGCTCTGCATGTCAGGTCTCATGCTCCTCGGCCGCCTAGAGTTCTACGCACTCCTCGTCGCGCTCGTGCCTCGGTTCTGGAAGGATTAAGCCTGCTATGCGAGTCCTAACAATCGGTGGCGGTCCCGGCGGCCTCTACGCAGGGATCCTCCTGAAGAAAGCCTTCCCGGACGCAGAGATCCGCGTCCTCGAGCGCAACCGCGCTGATGACACCTTCGGCTGGGGGGTCGTCTTCAGCGACGAGACCCTCTCAGGTTTTGAAGAGGCAGATGCTGAGAGCTTTCAAGAGATTCGCTCGAACTTCGCCTACTGGAGCGACATCGAGACGTTCTATCCCGGCGGGCGCGCGCTCTCTACGGGGCACGGCTTCTGTGGCCTCTCACGCAAGAAGCTCCTCAACATCTTGCACGACCGCTGCAGAGAGCTCGGAGTCGAGCTGGAGTTTGGCGTAGAGGTCGAGGAGCTTGAGGCATACGGGGACTATGACCTCATCATCGCTGCCGACGGAGTGAACAGCGCGATCCGGGAGCGTTACGCGGACGTCTTCAAGCCATCGATTGACTGGCGCAAGTGTAAGTTCAGTTGGCTCGGCACGACCAAGCCGCTCGAAGCCTTCACCTTCGTCTTCAAAGAGAACGAGCACGGCCTCTTCGCGGTCCACGCCTACCCCTTCGACCGCGAAACCTCAACGTGGATCGTAGAGTGCCGTGAGGAGACCTTCCGCGCTGCAGGCCTCGACCGCGCGAGCGAAGAGGACACGGTCGCCTACTGCAGCGAGCTCTTCAAAGAGGAGCTCGATGGTCACGAGCTCCTCACGAATCGCTCCATGTGGCGCACCTTCCCCACCGTGCGCTGCGAGCGCTGGGCGCACGAGAACATCGTCCTCCTGGGCGACTCCGCCCACACGGCACACTTCTCTATCGGATCTGGCACCAAGCTCGCTATGGAGGACGCCACTGCCCTGGTCGAGGCCTTCCGGACCCACGGTGACGCCGACATCCCAGCGACCCTCGCGGCCTACCAAGAGTCACGGCGGGTCGACGTGATCAAGATTCAGAAGGCCGCCCAGACCAGCTTGGAGTGGTTCGAGAACCCAGCGCGTTACCTGCACCAGACGCCCGCGCAGTTTCAGTTCAACCTGATGACGCGCTCGAAGCGCATCACCTATGAGAACCTCAAGCTCCGCGACCCTGCGCTCGTCGCGGACGCTGACGAGGAGTTCCGAGTCGCCTCTGGCGCCCCGCTAGCGAGCGACGGCGTGCCCGCCCCCCCGGCCTTCACCCCTCTTCAGGTGGGTGAGCTCGAGCTCCCAAACCGCATCGTCGTCTCCCCGATGTGCCAATACTCTGCGCGCGACGGGCTCATCGATGACTGGCACCTCGTGCACCTTGGGAGCCGTGCCTTAGGCGGCGCGGGCCTCATCATCACGGAGATGACTAACGTCTCAGCAGACGGTCGCATCACACCTGGCTGCGCGGGGCTCTACACCGACGAGCACACGGCCGCCTGGATGCGCGTCGTTGACTTCGTACACGAGCGGTCCGCCTCCAAGATCGGGATTCAGCTCGCGCACGCTGGTCGCAAGGGCTCGACCAGCCACAGCTGGGACAACCAGGACGCGCCGCTCAAAGAGGGCGCTTGGCAGACGATCGGCCCTGACGACACGCCGTTCCGGGAGGGCTGGCCTGCGCCCAAGCAGATGGACAGGGACGATATGGATCGAGTCCGAGACGAGTTCGTCGCAGCGACTCGGCGCGCTCGGGAGGCCGGCTTCGACCTCGTCGAGCTTCACATGGCGCACGGCTACCTGCTCTCTAGCTTCCTCTCCCCTCTCTCCAACTCACGCACAGATGAGTACGGGGGGACCCTCGAGAACCGCCTGCGCTATCCGCTCGAGGTCTTAGAAGCTGTCCGCGCTGCCTGGCCAGCGGAGAAGCCCGTCGCATGCAGAATCTCCGCTTGTGATTGGCACCCTGAGGGCCTAAACGTCGATGACGCTGTAGAGATCTCGAGGGCCCTCCACGCCGCGGGCTGTGAGCTGATCGACGTCTCAAGCGCAGGGAACTCTCTTGAGTCTAAACCAGTCTATGGACGCATGTATCAGGTGCCCTTCGCGGAGCGTATCAAGCGAGAGACTGACGCCCTCGTGATGGCCGTTGGAGCGATTCAGGGTGCTGATCACGCGAATACAGTCCTCGCAGCAGGGCGCGCAGACTTGTGCGCCCTAGCGCGCCCGCACCTCGCAGACCCCTACCTCACGCTCCACGCCGCGTCCCGTTACGACTACCCAGATCAGCCCTGGCCTGGTCAGTACCTGATGGGGAAACCACGCTTGAAGCCGCGGGGCGAGTAATATTGAGGAGACGTGAGCTCCTGCACGACTGAAGATCGCGAGAAGGTCCCTGGGACCCAGATCGCGCGCTCCCGAGCGAGCCGAGCGAGAGCGCTCGTGCTCGTCCTCGTTCACGTCGCGATCGCAGCGCACATCGCGCACTGGTACTACACGGGCGAGACCCTAACCCCCCTCGAGCCCTCCGAGGCGATGGAGTACTCCAAGCACTCCGTCGTAAACGCGGGCCTCGTCTTCTTCCTCGCAGGGACCTTGCTGACGGCGATCTTCGGTCGCTTCTTTTGCGGCTGGGCCTGCCACATCGTCGCGCTGCAGGACCTCTGCCGGGCGATGCTGCTCAAGGTGGGGATCCGTCCTAAGCCGCTTCGTTCACGTGCCTTGCTCTTTGTCCCCGCGGTAGCCTTCGTCTACATGTTCCTGTGGCCGGTGGCCTACCGGCTCTGGATCGGCGACGACTTCTCCCAAGGCAGAACAGAGTGGACGACCTCCGGCTTCTGGGACACCTTCCCCCCCTGGCCTATCGCCCTCTTGACCTTCGCAGTGTGCGGCTTCGTGATCGTCTACTTCCTCGGAGCGAAGGGCTTCTGCACGTACGCATGCCCTTATGGGGCGCTCTTTGGCCTCGTCGACAAGGTCGCCCCGGGTCGCATCCGTGTCACCGACGCTTGTGAGGGCTGCGGACACTGCACAGCGACCTGCTCCTCGAATGTCCAGGTGGCTGCAGAGGTCCGTGACTATGGGCAGGTGATCGACTCTGGCTGCATGAAGTGCATGGACTGCGTCAGCGTCTGCCCCAAGGACGCCTTGTACTTCGGGTTCGGGAAGGTCGCCAAGGCTCCAAGAGAAGACCGCCCAGCTCACGCCAAGACAGCGTCTATCCCTGCAGGGAAGCTCTCTCGCTGGAGAGAGCTCTCTGGTCGCGAGGAGCTACTGCTCGTCTTCTTCTTCACAGCCGCCTTCTTCACCTTCCGCGGCCTCTATGGTGCGGTGCCCTTTCTCCTCGCCCTAGGGCTCGCATCCACTCTCGCTTTCCTAGGGCTCCTCTGCGTGCGGCTCCTGACACAGGAGAGCGTCCGCATGCAGGCCTCGGCCCTGAAGACCGCGGGCGCGCTCACAAGTAGCGGACGCACCTTCCTCTGCTGCAGCGCGCTCTTCGGACTCTTTTGGGTCCATAGCGCGATGGTTCAGCTGAGAGAGGGGCAGGCGGAGGCCTCCTTTGAAGCGACCCAAGCTATGAGAGAAGCCTGGCGTCCGCAAAGCGCACCACTCAGCCGGCGAGACTCGGTGCTCCTCGAGCAGATGGAGGCTGACGCGAGCTTCCTAGAGGCTTGGGCGCTCGTGCCAAGCGCAAACAACGCGCGCCGCCTCGCTTGGGCCGCGCTCCTTCGCGGTGATGTAGAGGGCTACGAGCGGGAGCTTCGGAGCGCGATCTCACGTGAGCCGTTGCGTATCGACTCGCGCAAAGACCTCGCTGAGTTCCTCCTCTATCAAAAGGGAGAGCCCGCCAAGGCAGAGGCGGCCCTGCGCGCAGGGATCGAAGAGGCTGGGGAGCGCGCAGAGCTGCTATACATGCTTGGGGTGCTCCGAGCCATGGCGAACGACCCGGAGTCTGCCGTGGCGCTCTTTGAGCGCACCCTGGCTGCGGACTCGCGCTCCCTCCAAGCCCGCGAGAACCTAGCGGGGATGCTCTGCCAGCTCGGTCGACTCGAAGAGGGCGCGGCACAGTACGAGCTCGCCCTAGCCGAGCGGGATGATCCAGGGACGCGGCTCCTCCTAGCCAGCGCGCTCTTGGCCTTGGAGCGCTTCGAGGAGGCCAAAGAGCAAGCCGCCCTCGCAGCAGAGGGCGCCCCGCTCGACCCTGCGCCCTGGGAGCTCATGGCCGAGTGTGCGCGGCGCGCCGGAGAGGAGGCTGAGGCCGCCCGTCTCCGCAGAGAAGCCGAGGTTCGCCGAGGTTAGCGAGGTTTTTTTTTCAGCAAATTTCAGAGGGGGGGATAGCTGAAATCGCGCCCCACCACCTCAAAAAGGCGTGTTTTGAACGTCGAAACATGGGTCTTACGGAACACGTTGAGCTTCCGAGACATCTACTGCAGGTAAAGTTGTCCCTCCAGAACTCGCACCTTGGGTGCTGATTCAGGCATATATCCCGCAAAAACACGGGTTATAGGACACAATGAAAGGGGTACCCCCGATGGCCAAACGATGGTCCAGAGGGGACCCTAGAAGCGATTTGGGCTCCAACGTGGTCTCTGGAAGACACGCTGGGTGCCATGCAACTAACCAAAGTTCGAAAGAGAAACTCCCCATGAAGATCAAGCAATTCGCCATGAAGGCGGCAGCTTTCTGCCTCCTCCTCACTGGCCTCGCGAACGCGCAGGTCGGCCCCGACATCGTCGTACATCAGCTCGGCGTCGACGGCAGTAACACCAACGACATCCGCTACTGGGGCACTGCCAACGGCATCCGTGCATACAGCCTCGCGACCCAGTCCTGCAATGTCGGTGATCAGACTGTCCTCTGGCAGTCGAACAACATCAACCACCCTGTCATCGGCCAGAGCATGTACCGCCTCAAGGACGGTCGCTTTGAGCAGATCGGCCAGAGCTGGCTCAAGCACGGCTTCTGCGCTGTGAGCGAGCCCGGCTGTGGTCAGTGCCAAGGCACGCCCTGCAACACCCTCGGCATCGGCTGCGCAGACACCTATTGGGCGTCCTTGAATGACGGCTCCAGCGGTGGCCCGAAGCACGAGATCAGCCCCACCACGGGCCGGATCACTTACCCCTACAGCAGCCCCTCGGGGCCCAGCGCCATCCGTGGTCGCCTGCAAGTCGCTGACTCTGACATTCAGCCCTCCCAGAACCCTGGCGCCATGTACTTCGGCTCGAGCCTCTACATCTCGGAGCACGACCAGATGGCTGGCAACGGCTTCAACAACGGCTCTTGGCGTAAGCTCAACGTCGTCTCCGCGACAAACCTTGATGGCGACGGCCCCACGAACGTCGGGCAAGCGCCCCTCTTCGCATGGCGCGCTAACGCCCCCGGCGTGTCCGTCATCACCGTCCAGAACGACAACGAAGGCGGCGCTGGCGTCCACGGCTGGTACCACGTTGCGTACAACACCATCGACAACGGCGATGGCACCTACACTTACAACTACTGCATCTACAACCACAACTCCAAGCAGGGTGTGGGCGACTTCACCATTCCGATCGCGCCTGGCACTGACCTGACCGACGTGTACTTCAACGACGTCATCTACCACTCAGGCGAGATTCAGGACAACACCGACTGGACCCACACCATCGCTAACGGCGAGATCCGCTGGGAAGCCGCGACGACCTACAACCAGAACGCGAACGGAAACGCCATCCGCTGGGGCACCACCTACAGCTTCGGCTTCACGACGGCTGCTCAGCCCGAAGACGTCACCGCCACTCTTGGCATGTACGAGCCCGGTGTGGCTAGCGCGCTGACCTGCCCGGTCAAGGCGCCCGGTACGCCCCCGGACGTCTACAGCTACTGTGTCAGCAACCAGAACTCCTCTGGCGGCTTCGCGCAGATCTACTCGAGCGGTTCAAACAGCGTCGCCGCGAACGACCTCGTCCTCGGCGCCTCGCCGGTCCCGGTCAACCAGTTCGGAATCTTCTACTACGGCCCGAACGAGATCGAGATCCCTTTCGGTAACGGCGTCCGTTGTGTTGGTGGAGGCGTGAGTCGCTTGCCCGTCGAGCAGTCCGACAACTTCTTCAACATCATGCACAGCGTCGACAACACGGTCGCTCCGCACTCGAACAACCTCACTCCGGGTTCGACCTGGAAGTTCCAGTGCTGGTTCCGCGACCCCCCGGCCGGAGGTGCGACCTTCAACCTCTCGACCGGCCTCAGCGTCACCTTCCAGAACTAGTGACCTGAAGCGACCCGCTTGATCTGAAGGGCGGGAGTCGGGCCTCCGACTCCCGCCCTTTTTCTTTCTCCAGCGAGCCGCAGCGCGAGGAGAGTTCCCAAAGGTTTTGCCTGGCGCTCGCTGCGCCATCTGCGACCATCCCCGGCCCGAGATCGACATGTCTCTCAACGCCCTCCTGCTCACCGCGACCGCGTTCCCGCTCCCCCAAGAGCTGCCCACCCACGCGGCCTCATCCCTAAGGCTTAACGAGCCTACGCCCACTATTGACGGCGTCCTCGATGAAGCTGTCTGGCAGCGAATCCCGCCGCTCACCGGTCTCCGTCAGGTCTTGCCAGATACAGGCGCCTCCGCCTCAGAACGCACAGAGGTGCGCTTCTGCTTCGGTCCAGAGGAGCTCTTTCTAGGGGTCTCTTGCTACGACTCAGAGCCCGAACTGATCCGTGAGGTCAACATGTCGAGAGATGCGAGGCTTAACGCGGACGACCGCTTTGAGCTGCTCCTCGACACCTTCAGTGATGACCGCAACGCCTTCTGGTTCCAGATGAGCGCTGCCGGCTCGCGCGGAGACGCCCTCGTCACGAAGAACGGCTCCAACTTCAACAAGCCTTGGAACGGACTCTGGAAGGGCCGCACGACCGTCACTGAGGAGGGCTACTTCTCAGAGATGGCCATCCCCTACGCGACCCTCAACTTCGACCCAGAGGGCACAGAGTGGGGCTTCAACATCCGCCGCCACATCAGGCGTAAGGAGGAGGAGAGCCGCTGGGCGACGCCGAGTACTAGCATCTCCTTCTTCTCTGTCGCACACGCTGGCACGTTAGGCCAAGTGCCCCCGCTCGAGCAGGGGCTCGGACTAGACGTCATCCCCTTCCTGACTGTCGATGGCGAGCGCGATCGCGCGACCTCTGAGACAGACACCAACCTCGACGCTGGACTCGACCTCCTCTACCGCTTCTCACCTCGGACCAAGCTGAGCGTCTCGCTGAACACAGACTTCGCTGAGACTGAGGTCGATGATCGTCGCGTGAACCTCACCCGCTTCCCGCTCTACTACCAAGAGAAGCGAGACTTCTTCCTCGAGGACTCGGGCGTGTTCTTCTTTGGCCCCTCGACCGGTGGCAGACGGGGCCGCGGTGGTGACCTCTCCCCCTTCTTTAGTCGGCGGATGGGCCTCTTTGACAATCGTGAGGTGCCCCTAGACGTCGCCGCCCGCTTCACGACGCAGACAGACGGCTACTCACTCGGTCTGCTCAACGTCCAAGCTGGAGCGCTCGCATACACAGACGACGATGGCGACCCCGCCTCGCTAGGCTCGCAGAGCCTCTTCGTCGGGCGCTTATCAAAGAACCTAGGTGAGCAGTCTGACGCGGGGCTCATCTGGACGCACGGGAACCCGGCTGGCGGAGAGGGTGCGACCATTGGAGCTGACGTCAACTACCGGACGAGTGAGTTCCTGAGCGACAAGAACCTCCGCCTCTCTGCCTACGGGCTCACCGCTGAGAACGGCGCGGACACCGACGAGGCTTACTACGCGAGCGTCTCGTACCCGAACGACATCGTCGACCTCTCCCTGTCCTACACGGAGGTCGGAGAGGACTTTGACCCAGCCCTAGGCTTCATCCGCCGCTCCGGCATTCGGAAGTACTCTGGCAGCTTCGACTACAGTCCACGCCCGCGCACGAACATCAGGCAGGTCGGTGTTGGCCTCCACCCGACCGTCTATACCGACCTAGACGGCAACGTAGAGACTGAGCGACTGCACGCGACTCTCTTCCGCGTCGAATGGGAGAGCGGCGACTCCCTCGACTTCGACGTCAAGCAGCTGCGAGAGGTCCTCACCGAGCCTTGGGACATACAGGACGACGTCGAGATCGCCGTAGGTGACTACGACTACCTGCGCTGGGGTGTCGAATACGAGACGAGCAGCAAGCGGCCCCTCTCCGTTGAGACTGGGATCGACTTTGGCGAGTTCTACGACGGCGAGCGAGTCGACTTCGGCGTAGAGCTTGACTGGAACCTCGGAGCGGGCACACAGCTCGGCCTAGAGCTCGAGCGGAACGAGATTGAGCTCACTGGGGGCGCCTTCGACGTGAACGTCCTCCGCCTGCGCGCTGACGTACAGTTCTCTCCGGACACCTCTTGGTTCAACTTCGTCCAGTACGATGACGAGAGCGAGGACGTCGGTCTGAACAGCCGGCTCTGGCACATCTTCGAGCCCGGGAAGGAGCTCTTCATCGTCCTCAACCAGTCCTGGAACACCATGGATGACCGCTTCGCGCCGGAGCGGACAGGGCTGGCCCTGAAGTTCGGCTACACCCTCAGGTTTTGAAGCTAGACTCCTCCACCGCACCCCTCACCGATAGAACTATGAGCCAGAACCTCTCCGACGCACCGCACGGGATGAACCTCGTCATCGAGACCACCTCAGGCACCGTGTACATTGGCCGCTTCGACGAGTCGAACGGCTTCGAAGCCCTCCTCCACGACGTCGACGTCTACGAGCCTGAAGAGGGCTCAGACCCTGAGCACTACATCCGCGAGACCGCCACCTATGGCGTGGACGTGAAGCATCGCGACTTGAAGGTGGACGCCACCCAAGTCACCCGCTGGCGCCCCTTGGGCGACATCGAGAAGCTGAGCTAGCGCCCCGAGGGGCGCTCGCACGGAGAGCGCTTACTCGACCTCCCAGGTGTTGCCCTGGAAGATGAGGTCGCGCAGCTTGCCCTCGCCCTTGGCCTCCTTGGCCACAGCGATCTGACGCTCGGTCTCTGACTCGAAGACCGGAGAGTTGACCTGACGGAAGATCCCGATCGGACGCGGCATCTCCGCCTCGTTCGCGAGCTCTCCCATCATCACGGAGGGAGCCGTTGACTCGACAGTCGAGTCCCAGGTGGACGCCTCGTCAGCCGAGCAGCGCTCGAGCCCCCAGCCGTTGAAGCGGAGTCCCTTGTCGAGCTCCTTTCCGTACGTGAGGGTCTCGCCAGGGCGGAGATCGATGGTCATGTCATCACGGATCTTGCGGTCTGCGACGTCGTCGAAGCAGCCATCATTGAAGATCACGCAGTTCTGATAGATCTCGACGAAGGAGGTACCCTCATGAGCAGCGGCCTCCTTGAGGACCGCCGACATGTGCTTCACGTGCGTGTCGATCGTCCTGGCAACGAAGGTCGCGTTAGCACCGAGCGCAAAGTTGATCGGGTTGAAGGGGCGATCGATGCTCCCGAGGGGCGAGGTCTTCGTCTTCTGCCCCACCGGAGAGGTAGGCGAGTACTGGCCCTTCGTGAGACCGTAGACCTCGTTGTTGAAGAGCAAGACGTTGATGTTGACGTTCCGGCGCAAGATGTGAGCGAGGTGGTTACCTCCGATAGACATCCCGTCGCCGTCTCCTGTCACCAGCCAGACGTTGAGGTCCGGGTTAGCCATCTTGATCCCCGTAGCGAAGCCCGGAGCGCGGCCGTGGATGGTGTGGAAACCGTAAGTGTTCATGTAGTACGGGAAGCGGCTTGAACAGCCGATCCCGCTCACGAAGACGGTCTCTTCACGGGAGTATCCCAGATCTGCGCAGACACCCTGAACAGCGCTCAGGATGGCGTAGTCTCCGCAGCCGGGGCACCAGCGGACCTCCTGATCTGACTGGAAGTCTTTCTTCTTAAGGGTCTGTGTCTCACTCATGACTTGTTCTCCAAGAGCTCTTGGATCTTAGCAGTGATCTCATAGGCCCTGAAAGGTTGGCCTTGGACCTTGGAGTAGGAAAGGAACTCATGTTGCGGGTACTCGCTGCGCAGGAGGCGCGCGAGCTGCCCGAGGTTCATCTCAGGGATGAGGATCGACTCATAACGAGAGAAGATCTCGTCGAGCCCGTTCGGCAACGGCCAGACGTGACGAAGGTGGATGCGCCCGACCTTGTCCTCGTCCTCGTTCGTGCGCTCGACCGCGTCGGCGATAGAGCCGTAAGTCGAGCCCCAGCCGAGCACGAGGAGCTTGCCAGACTGCGCTCCCTTCACCTCAGGTGTCGGGATCGAGTTCGCGATACCCATGACCTTCTCT
This sequence comes from Planctomycetota bacterium, assembly GCA_022446815.1. Lineage (GTDB taxonomy): Bacteria > Planctomycetota > UBA1135 > UBA1135 > JAKVCE01. The sequence goes on along the minus strand of JAKVCD010000018.1, from coordinate 53,606 downwards.
TGACGAGCGTTGGTCATGAACTCGTGGTTGTCCGGGTCGTAGCTGATGTTCCCCGTGAGGTGAGCCTTCTCAATGCCCCCCACGCGGTGCTCGAGGCCAGGGGTCCCGGGCTTCACCCAAGGGCGTGCGCCGTTCTCGTCGCGTGAGTAGGGCTGGTAGTTCTCTGCGTCCGTACGGAACTCCTTCGTGAACTTAGGCAGACCCTCGACCTCAGGGAGGCGCCAAGGCTCAGCTCCGTTCGCGATGAAGCCATCGGTAAGGAGGAAGACAGGGGTCATGTACTGCGTCGCGATGCGGACGGCCTCCATAGCACAGTCGAAGGCGTCAGCAGGTGTGGCACAGGCCACCACCGGGATCGGCGCTTCACCATTGCGTCCGAAGATCGCCTGCATGAGGTCAGCCTGCTCAGTCTTCGTCGGGAGCCCGGTCGAGGGGCCACCGCGCTGGACGTTTACGACCACGAGCGGCAGCTCAATGCTGACCGCGAGGCCGAGCGCCTCGCCCTTCAGGGCGACGCCGGGGCCAGAGGTCGATGTGATGCCGAGGTCTCCGGCGTACGAGGCGCCGATCGCGGCGCACACGGCGGCGATCTCGTCCTCTGCCTGGAAGGTCTTCACCCCGTAGTTCTTCATGCCAGCCAAGCTCTCGAGGATCGTGGAGGCAGGGGTGATCGGGTAGGAGCCGAGGAAGGGCTCGAGGCCCGCCGCCTCGGCGCCAGCGACGAGGCCGATCGCGACCGCCTCATTCCCCATCACGCTGCGGTAGGTGCCGGGGGTGAGCACGTCACACTTCGGGACCTCGTAGCGGCCTTGGAAGAGCTCTTGGATGTCGCCAGCGTTGAAGCCCGCGCGCATGGCCGTGATGTTCGCCTCGGCGAGGTGCATCTTCTTCGCGAACTTCTCCTTGAGCCAATCTTCCGTCGGCTGGAGCGGGCGGCTGAAGAGCCAATACATGAGGCCCAAGGTGTAGAAGTTCTTACAGCGCTGAACCTCCTTAGGCTTGAGGTCGGTCTCAGCGAGCGCCTCTTTGACGCGCTGATTCATGTCGACCTCGATGACACGGAATCCATCGAGGGTCCCGTCTAAGAGCGGGTTGGTGTCGCACTTCGCCTTCTCTAGGTCGCGATCACCAAAGTTGCCTGTGTTGCAGACGACGATCCCGTCAGGCTTGAGGTCCTTGATGTTCTCCACGAGGGCCGCAGGGTTCATCGCGATCAGGACGTCAGGACGATCACCAGGGGTGAAGATGTCCTTCGCCGAGAAGGCCAGCTGGAAACCCGAGACTCCAGCGCGGGTGCCTGCTGGCGCGCGGATCTCCGCGGGGAAGTCCGGCATGGTGGCGAGGTCGTTGCCTACGACCGCAGAGGTGGTCGCATATTGGTTGCCGGTGATTTGCATGCCATCGCCAGAGTCGCCTGCGAAGCGAATGACGACGGACTCCTGCTGCTGCAGGGGTAGGTCTGAGCCCGGTTCTTTGGTCGTGGTCATGTTGGCTCGCGCCCCGTGATCAGAGAGGCACAGCTCAATTTTTCAGTCTCTTGGAGGCAGGCTCGATCCGCGATCGGGCCCTCTGGCGCCGCCCAGCTAGGACCCAGCCAAGCGAGGCTAGCGTCCTGTCGAAGCAGCTTTTCGGGCAACCATCTTACAGAGAGTCTGCGGATGCGTCAGCAAGACCTCACTCCGTTCTTCAGTCAGACCTTGGAGGGCCGCCGCCCTGCCGCTTCGAGCGCTCTCTTCTGGCCAGGATCCGAGGCTGGGGAGCGCCGCCCGGCCCCACCGACTGCTAGGATTCGCCCATGACCACCGCAGCCCTTGTGCTCTCCCTCATCGCCCTCGCCCTCGGGGCCTGGCTGAGGAGCTCTGTCCACGCCTCTCGCCTGGAAGACCTCGAGCGGGACCTCCCGCGACAGCAGCGGAACCTCTCCGCCGAGGTCGAAGAGGCCCTGATCATCCAGCGGCGCCTTTTGGCCAAGATGGCCAAGGGGGAGGAGCTCGACCCAGACCAAGTCGAGGAGGGCCGCCTGTGGCGAGACGTCTCTGGCGCAGAGGCCCTCGGGCTCCTGAACGACTCAGATGCACACATCCTCGACGTGCGCACCCCCCGCGAGACCGTAGGGGGTCACGCCGAGGGGGCCCTGCTCATCCCAGTCGATGAGCTAGAGGCGAGGATGCATGAGCTGCCTCGAGACAAGAGGCCCATCGTCATTTACTGCGCGGCGGGGGTGCGCTCTGCGGCAGCTTGTGATTACCTCTCCTCGAAAGGCTATGACGGCCTACACAACCTCACCGGCGGCTATCCCACCTGGTCAGGCCCCAGATCGAACACCTGAGACGACCCCTCCCCCATGACTGAGCTCACACCGGAAGAGATCGAGCGCGAGCTAGAGTTCGCCATCACAATCGCACAAGCTGCGGGGAAGCGCGTGCAAGGCCTCCGCGAGGCAGAGCGCTGGGAGGGCAAGATGCTCGCTGACGTCGGAGACCAAGCGGCTGACGGCTACCTCCAAGGCGTCATCGCGGGCCGCTACCCTGCGGACGGGATCCTCTCCGAGGAGACAGCAGACTCACCGGAGCGCCTCTCGATCCCCAGGGCCTGGATCATCGACCCCCTCGACGGGACGAAGGAGTACAGCCAGCTCCGAGAGGACTGGGCAGTCCATGTCGCCCTCACGGTCGACAACGAGTGCGCTCTCGGCGCGGTAGATCTCCCCGCTCAGGGGAAGACGATGTGGGCTGTGAGCCTGCCCGGACAAGAGCGCTGCGGCCTCGTCGGAGGTGGCGAGCTCATCACCGGTGACTCTGAGGTGCCTGAGACGATCCGTATGGCATGCAGCCGCAGCCACACCCCGCCCTGGATGGAGAAGCTCCAAGAGGAGCTCGGCGCCAGCCTCGTCCGAGAGGGCTCTGTCGGAAACAAGGTCTCGACCCTGCTGCTCGGACGCGCAGACGTCTATGTGCACAAGGTGGGCTTGAAGGAGTGGGACACCTGCGCCCCCGAGACCATCGCGCGCGCGGCTGGCTGGCACGTCTCGAAGCTGCGCGGCGAGCCGCATCGCTACAACCAGCCAGATCCAGTCAACCACGAGCTCGTGATCTGCCGACCCGCGATCGCGGAGCGCGTCCTAGAGGCTGTCGCTGCTTGCGGCGCGCTCGAGGACTAGCGCTTCTCGTTCGGATCGGGGATCTCTGCCACGTACTCCATCCAGGCCTTCTGGAGCTCCCAGATGTCGACGCCCTCAAAGGCCGCGTCGACCGCTGCCTCCCGCGCCTCTTTCTGGGCCGCGAGCTTCGCAGTGGCGTCCTCCTCCTTGCCCTCGGCCTCGAGCCGGGCCAGTTGCTCTGCCCACGCCGCCTTCAGAGTCTCAAAATAGACCGTGAGGATCTGTGACCAGGTCTCATGGCGCAGGGCCACTTTGCTCGTGTTGAGAAAGTAGACGAGGGACCAACCCTCGGCATAGCAGAGGCCTGCGTTGCGATAGTAGTCGCGCTGCTCATAGCGGATGAGGTCCTCGAGCGGGACGTGCTTACGCTGCTCTACCGCGCGCTTGATCGTTGCGACCCGCCACGGGTTGGGCCCGATCCTCTTGACCTTTCCGCCTGAGATGTCGGCGCCAGAGAAGTAGTCACCATAGCCTTCGTTGAACCATGAGTGCGGCGCGAGCTTACCCGCGGAGTAGTGGATGTATTGGTGGAAGGCCTCGTGGTAGAGGATGATGAAAGTATTCGACTTGTCCGTCCTCTCACCCTTCTTTCGCACCGTCGCGTCAGGGAGGACCAGCTCTTCGGTCACGTCATACCAGTAACCCGCAGAGCCTGGCGGCCCGCCGTAGGAGTGATACTCCTCCATGCTGCTGCATATGCGCACGGTAGAGACCGCCTCGATCGGGCCGCTCGGCGGGAAGAGCTCGATGTACTTCTCCCGGATGTCCTCGAGATCTTTGACGATGCGGCGTATCAGCGGTTGGTCTGAAGTGTTGTAGACGATGATGTAGTTCTCGGTGTCCTCAACCTTCCAGCCGTCCTCCATCGCCTCGATACGGACGGGCGTGCGGTAGTCGATGGCGCGGTAGCCCTTCTGCGCGTAGCGCTTGCGCCAGCGCTCGTCCTCGCGGAGGTCCGGTTGATACAGCCGCAGCTCTGTCCCGACCTCCTCGAAGATAGGCTCGAGCTCTCCGAGGTCATCCTCAGCACACTGGCCGAAGACCACCACTGTGCGCCGACGCGGGATGCTCCAGACGTAGGCGTAGCCCGTACGGCGAGCGCTGCGCTGGCTACGACCGCGACGCCTGCCGCCGTCATCGCTCCCTCCGCGCGCTCCCCTCGTCAGGCGATAGACCTCGCGAGTCCAGACCTCGTCACGTGTCCCCTTAGGCCGAAGCTCCTCGACGAGCTCTGCCTTCCACCCCTTCAGCTTCCGCTCGAGGTAGCGCTCCCAGCTGTTGAGCGGCGGCGGCGGCGGCTTCTCCTCTTCTGCCTCCTCCTCATTCGCGCCCTCTCCGGGCTCTTCACCCTCTCCATCAGCCTCCGGGGCGGGCCCAACGGGGTCACCCTCGGGCTCCTTCGGCTCCGTCGGAGCCCCGGTCACAGGCGAAGAATCTGCGACATAGGGGATGTCGATGATCTCAATCTTCGGTTGCAGCCGTCGCCTCTCACGCTCTTCCTCAGGGACGGGCTCAAGAAGCTGAAAGCGCACCCACTCCTCTGTCGGCTGGACGGGGAGCTTGTCCCAGCGCTTAGGCTTGCGAAAGTCGATCCCCCGAGACGGGTGCTTCTTCGTCACGTAGCCGCCTTGACCAGAGGCCGAGGGAGCCATCGCGAAGACCACAAAGAGGAGCGCAGCGCATGAGAGGAGAGACCTCATGGCTCCATTTCTATCCCTGCGAGCAGAATGCGGCAACGGGTAGCGTCCGCTCAACCGCGGATCGCCGCTAAGGCGCTTGCTGAAGCGTCCGTGATTTGAGGGTCTACGCGACCTGTGAGCGACTCGAGCAGTCGCGTCGCCATATCGATCGTGCCCTCTCGCCCACCGTTGAAGTGACACCAGACCTCCGCAGGGTCCTCCGCACGCTCCAGAGAATCTTCAAGAGCCTTGAGGTTATGCAGCTGGTCCACGGCCTTTACGAGCGCCCCCTCTGTGCTCATGGTCGCGACCTTCTCAGCCGCGGCGAGCTTCCGCTCCTCCCAGCTCTTGGTCTTGTCCTCAGTGAGCTCCGCGACGATCCCCGTGACCTCCGCTCCGAACTCTGCCTCGAGTCGCTCGAGGGTCCAGTCATCGCAGTCCTCGACGACGTCGTGGAGGAGCCCCGCCTGGACCGTGACGCTCGCTGCCCCCGCGCGCTCTAGCATCAAGGCTAAGTGGACCGGGTGGGTTATGTAGGGCAACTCTGAGCCCTTTCGGGTCTGCCCTGCGTGCGCGGCGGTCGCTGTCCTTATCGCTCGCTCGATCCCTGCGTCGAACATAGAGGTGAGCCTAAATCTTCACGCCTAGCGGCTTCAAGGCGAGGAAGCCAAAGAGCATCGAGGCCACAACAAAGACCAAGAGCACGCCCACAGGACCGCCTGGGAGCCAGCCTAGGTCACTCTCTGGATAGATGAACGCGACACGCTCGAGAGGTGAGCTCTCATCAAAGCGAGGCTCCGCAGGCCACAGCATGGCGCTGAAGGCGCCTGCCACCCGCTCGGGCTGCATGACGCGGTCCGGCTCGTCACCTGCGACGACCGCCTTCGTCTCAACGCGACCGTCAGGGAAGCGCAACTCGATCGCATAGGAGCCCGGCGCCCGCGCGACGAACTCCTGGAACGCGACGCCTTGTGAGGGGACGCGCACGAGAGGAGAGGTCGCCTCTAAGCCCTCCGGCAACACGACTTCGAGCCCGGCGCACTCCGCGCGCTTATCCGCCTTGAACTCAACGCGCAGCTCATTGCCTGCGCCCGCGAGGCCCTCCTCAGCGACAACCGGGATCGGATCGAAGCCATAGCGAACGACTGTCTGCGCGACGACGAACACGAAGGGGATTGCGAGGGGGATGAAGGGCCCGAAGTTGAGCCCGACGTATTGGAAGTTGCGCAAGAGCACAGCCACCACCGACTTCCCCACGATAGCGAGGTCGTCCTGATAGATCCTGATCGCGATCATGTGACCCTTGATCCGGTCCTTCACGAAGCCGATCCCCTTCTGCCAGGAGATGTACTTGAAGATCCAGAGGGCGAGGACGCCGAAGATTCCGCTCACGAAGATCAACGCGAAGGCCTCGCCGCCCCACTCGAGGGGGGTGAGGATCGCATCGAACAGTGTCGTGAAGAAGGAGTTGGCGGCGTCCATGACGTGACCTCAGGTCTGGCTCAGCTGATGTAGCCGAGCCCCTTCAGCTTCTCTGTGATCTCTTCGTCGGAAGCGCCGTCTTCAAAGTTGGCGAGCTCCTTCTCGATGATGTGGGTGATGAACTCTTCGTGGGACGCGTATCCCGCGACCTCGGCGACCTGCTTGGCGCGCTCGATGAGGTCAGCTTCGAGCTTGATCTTGTTTCCGCCTCCGAACATGGGTGGCTCCTTGGTTAGTGGTTAGGTTGAGAGGGTGAGAATGGTTTAGCGCAGGACGGGGTGCCCAGTCTGATTGACCGAGGGCGCGATCCCGTACTGCTTGAGGATCTCTACAGTGAGATCTCTAAGCGAGTGAGAGCCCTCCTGAACGGAGGCATTGGTGATCAGGGTCCCTTTAACAACCTCCGAGGCCATCAAGTGGTTCCCGTTAAAAGTCCCGCCGAGGTTGTCCTCAAGGAGCTTGTTCGGGACGCGCCCTGTCGAAGAGGCATCGGAGTTTCCGTATCCAGAGTTGAAGCCAACTTGAATGTCAGGCGCCTCTGGGATCCTTCCGCCGCTGTAGACGTCTTCGGTGATGTCCGCCACATAGACGACTTGTGTGCCGTCCTTGGGGTCTCGAACGGCCTCTAGCTTAGCCTTGAGCTCATCGAGAAGAGCCCTACGCTCGCTCTCTTGAACGATGCCTGACTCATCCTCCTCCGTATCCTCATTGTCTAGCTCGCGCCCTGCGAGGTTCAGATAGAGGCCGTTGAAGCCCATGCCGTAAGCGCGGGTCTTTGACCAGTCCACCGAGTTCATGATGAACACCTGCTTGTAATCAGGGTCTGATTTCGGGAGCTCCGGCTCAAACCCGTCCTTCAAGACCAGATACCCCTCGTCATAGAGCCAGCGGTTCAAGCTGAACTTGCGGGAGTAGGGAGCGAAGCCGTGATCACTCATCACGAAAATCAAAGTGTCTTCACCGACCCGCTGCCTCAGCCTCCCGAGGATCGGGTCGAACTTGATATGCAGGTCGTGGAGGATGTCCTTCCAAGTGCTGCCTTCGCGCCCAGACCACGCGGAAGAGTCGGCGTTCGCGAGCGCCTTAGCCTGCTGAAACTGAGGGTGCCCCTCATCCGAGAGGTGCCACATCATGTGGCTGACCATGTCGATGGTGGAGTAATAGAAGAAGAGGAAACCCCCTTCTCCGTCTCCGATATAGCGGTCAAGAGCCGCATCCATCATGCGGACACGCTCGTCGTAGACGAGGTCAGCCTGCTCCATGAACTCCTCGTCGGTGAAGACCTCGTCTTTCAGCGCGTTGACCTCTTCGGCCATACCCTGGGTGTAGTAGACACCGATAAGCTCAGCCAGCTCTGCTGATGCAGTGTCCGGCTCAGAGACCGGCATCGCCGGGGCTTCGGGGTCAATGTTGATCGGTGAAGCGTAGAGCTCAAAGACCGGATCTATCGAACGCAGATAGAAGCGCACAACACCTCCGACTGCCATCATCCCCATCGGGAGCATGTCGAAGCTAACGTGAGCGAAGTCACTCCACTCACCTGGCTCCATAACAATGACATCCAAGCCAGTGTCGATAGCGACAGACTGAGACTCATGGTCCACATAGAACGAGATCGCAGCTTGTGAGGCAGGATCACCGACCTTGAACTGATTCGGAGGGCCAGTGAGGAAGGTGTCTATTACCCCCGAGAACTCACGCACCGGTCGGTATTCACCTCCAGAGCGGTTCATATCTACCGGAGGGTCGGTCGTGAAGATCGTGTATTCGCCGTAAGCGGAGTCCAAGGCGGGCGTCAACATCCCTGGGAAGGAAAGCCCGAGAGCTGGCTCGACCGGGAAATTGATCGGCATGCGCCAGACATCTGCAGCGACGCCATGATTCATGAGGGTCACCCAGAAGGGCTCGCCGGTGCGGTTAGATGGAGAGTCCCCTCCCATTGGCAGCTTGTAGCCCCCAAAGAGCATGAGGTTGTCCACATGCCCGATCTTCACAGTCGAAGCTGCTGGCGCCCTTGTGACAAGGTCACGATGGATGAAGTCGAAGATCCCGTGTCCCCCAGGATCGAGGCCTGTGATGAAGTTCGACCAAGCAACAGGGCTCTGGGGCGGGATGCTAGTCCCGAGGGACAAGATGCCGTCACCCTCCTCGATCAACTTACGGAAGTTAGGCATGTACTCAGGGTAGAGTCGCATCGTCTCAGCGAGGAGTTCGGGATCGAGACCATCGATACCGAGGACAACGACGCGCTTGTTCGGCTCTACATTGGACGCCTCTCCGCGCGCCGCCGCTGCGGCGCCAGAGTTAGGGTCTTTCACGCTCCGCGGTACGGAGGCGACAAAGACGAAGGCTAAGACCGCGAGAGCGGGCCAGACTGTCCAGCGGGTGCTCTTCATGCTTCGAGCCCTCCTTCGTTGAAGAGGATGCGACCCTTCATGTAGCCGGGACGCTCAACGCCGAAAAGGTCGAGCACCGTAGGCGCGATGTCTATCAGCTCGGGATCCTCAACCGCCACCGCCTTGTTAGACCAGAAGACGCCGGGAACGAGGCGCGGATCGACGCAGTGGTCGCCCGACCATGACTTCGTGTTGTCCGTGAAGACCTCCTCAGAGACGCCTCCAGTGGCACAGTCCCACGAGTGGCGGAAGCCCTTCTCGTAGCCCAGCAAGAGATCCGGAGCCATGTCGCCGTAGGGCCCGTCATGGAGCTCCTTCGTGACAAAGGCCTCACGCATAACCTTCTTGCCGTCCTTCGGGTCATGGAGCGCGTCGAGCTTGGCCTTGATCTCTTCGCAGAGCGGGCCGACATCCTCTTTGGAGACGACGCCCTTTGCTTCACGGCCCTCACGATTGAGGAAGATGCCGGTGAGCCCGAGAGTGAAGGCGCGGGTCTTCTCCCAGTCGACGTCGGCGAAGTAGTCACCGCTCGTATTCTTGCCCTCCTTCAAGACAAGGTAGCCCTCGTCGCGAAGCCAAGAGTTGATATTCACTCCGCGGCGGAAGTTCGTGAAGCCGTGGTCTGAGATCACCATCAGCAGCGTGTCGTCGTCGAGCTTCTCGCGGATCTCACCGAGGAAGTCGTCCATCTTCCCGTAGAGCTCAGGGATGACGTCCTTGTGAGTCTCGATGTCCTTGCCCTCGTTAGCCGGGTGCTCCGGGTCGAGGTAGCGATAGAACATGTGGCTGATACGGTCTGTGGTGTCGAAGACGACCGTCACAAAGCCGCGCTTAGTCTTCTCAACCACATCCCAGAGCTGCTTCTTGCGCTCATCGAAGAGCAGCCAGGCCTGCTTGAGGAAGGCCTCTTCGTCGATGACACGCTCGTTGAGGGCCCAGGTGTCCTCTGCGAGCCCGAGGGTCGCGTAGGGGCCTTGAGTCTTCGCGAGGTAGATCGCGTAGACGAAGGGATGACTGATCGGCATCGCCGGACTGTCCGGGTCGATATTGATCGGAGTGCAGTAGATCTCAGTAGCGGCCTCATCCCAAGTCTGGATGTAGAGCCGCGCGATCCCTGTGACGCCGTCGAAGGGGACCTTGAGCCAAGGGGTGTACTCCTTAGGGCCCACCTCGACCGTCTCGTCTCCCACCGTGATCTTCGCCCGGCGGGTCTCTTCGTCGAACACCACCTCGAAGGGCGACTTCATCTTGGAGCCGTCCTTCCCTGGCGGGCCTGTGAGCATGGAGCTGATCTTGTCTCCACGACGCGTGACGCGGTACTGCTGGCCACCGATGTGGGCGTCAGAGGGGCGGTCCTTCGTAGAGTAGAAGCTGAATGAGCCCTGGGTACCTTGGATGTCAGGGACGCACATGCCCGCGAGGAGCGTTCCGTTCTTGAACTTCTGAGGCGGGAAGGTGATCGGCACGCGAATGATCGATGACCAGACGCGGTTCGCACCTAAGAGCTTCCAGAAGGGCTGGCTCTTCTGAAGGATCCGATACACGGCCTTCGAGCCGAAGGGCACCTTGGCGAAGCCGAGGTTCAGCGTGCGCGGGACTGTGCCCGTCTCCGAAGAGGAGAGGACCGGCAAGTAGCTGCATGGGTCGCGCGTGAGGAAGTCGTAGATGTTGTGACGGGAGGCGTCGACGCCTGTCGCGTAGCTCGACCACGCGACGGGCGAGATCGAGGGGCAGGAGGTCCCAAGGGGGCTGAAGTGCCCCTCTTCTCCGAGGGCCTTGAAGTTCGGCATCCGGCCCTCGTCCATGTACTGCTTGGCGAGGCCGGGGTCGAAGCCGTCCAATCCCACGACGACGACCTTCTTGACCTTGGCCTTCGCGCCGCCGCGGCTGGTCAGGAGCCGCAGAAGCACCTTCAGGGGGTAGAGGAGTACGACCCCGATCGCCAACAGGAAGGTCCCGAGGAGGACCAACACTGACCCGGCCGCCGCAAACCCTGCCCCAGGGCCGATATAGGCCATCGCAGGCTCAGCTCCAGCTGTCAGAAACAGCGAGGCCAGCGCGAGCGTCCGAAGAGCGCGCAGTGGCCGAGCGATGGGGCTTCTAGGGGTCATAAGTGGCGATTTAGGCAGATCAGAAGACGACTGAGGACCCCTAAGGAGAGGTCCACGGAGTTCCTATCGGCCACCCTGAGGGCCTGCCTGAGCACCGATCTACTCCAGATCCATACCCGAAACAAGCTCCTAAGCCACCTCAGCGGCAGAGACCATACGAAGGACGGAGGCTCCGGTCGGTACCGGGGCCTCCGCCTGTGCTCATCTTGCCTCTAAATGGGGCGAAGAGACGCCCGCTCAGTTAGGGAGCAGGCCAGCTCCAGCGAGGAACTCGATGACCTTCTCTGCGGACTCTTCGATGGACTCGTCGCCTGTGTGGACGGTCACCTCAGGGTTCTCTGGGGCCTCGTAAGGGTCGCTGATGCCAGTGAAGTTCTTGATCTCACCTGCGCGGGCCTTCTTGTAGAGGCCCTTCGTATCGCGCTCCTCGACCACCTCGAGGGGCGCCTCGACATAGACCTCAACGAAGGTCGCCTCTGTCGCAGCGCGGATCTCGTCACGGATCGAGGTGTAGGGGCTGATCGCAGCCGTGATGGCGCAGGCGCCGTTCCTCGACAGCAAGCGCGCGACGTATCCGATCCGACGGATGTTCGTATCGCGGTCTTCCTTCGAGAAGCCGAGGCCTTTGGAGAGGTTCTCGCGCACCTCGTCACCGTCGAGGACCTCAACGTTGCAGCCTCGCTCGATAAGGATCGGGGTGAGGTACTGTGCGAGGGTGCTCTTTCCGGAGCCAGAGAGGCCGGTGAACCAGAGGATAAATCCCTTTCTATCAGTCATGACTGGGGTCTCTTTCTTTGCTGGGTATGGGTCAGCGAATCTTGCCTTCGACGTACGGAACCTCGAAGACCTTGTCGTGCATGATCGGCCCGTGCCCGAAGTAGCCCTCCTCACCGAACAGCTCGCCGTGATCGGCGGTGATGATGATGTGAGTGTTCTCCGGGACGTGGTCGTATAGCTCCTCGAACACCTTGTCGAGGTAGCGGACAGTGTCGACCTGGCGCTCGCGCAGCTGGTCGAGCTTGTCCTGGTCAAAGAAGGCGGGAGCGTCGTCCTCGTGGATGAGGTTCCCGTGCTCGTCGACGTGCTCATCGAGGTGCTTGAAGACCCCGTTCACGCCTGAGATTCGGGGCCAGTCGTTCTCAGGCTCCTCAGGAGTGGCGTAGGGGTAGTGCGTCTCTCCGACGTTCAGGAGGTAGAAGGAGGGGCGCTCCGAGTCGAACTTCATGGTCGGGATCATGGCCCGCATGTCGTTGTGACTGTCCATCAGCTCGAAGCTGTCGAAGAAGCGGTTGATCCCCGTCTTCTGGTTGAGGACCGGCAGAGAGACGCGCGCGTGCGTCGAGTAGCCCATGTGATTCCTGAGGAACTCAGGCAACCAGAGCCCCGGCACCATCTTCGCGAACTCGACGCCCTCAGCTCCGAGGCGCGTGTTGTAGTTCAGGAAGTCCTCCTTGTAGTACTCCGACGCGTAGACGTTTGCGGGCGTCGTGTGCGGGAGCAAGCCGGTCAGGAGGTTGTAGTGGGAGGGAGCCGTCCAAGACGCGTATGTGAAGCGCTTCTCGACCTTGCCTAGCTTGCCGGGGAACTTCGCCTCAGCAGCCATGAAGCTGTCGTAGCGACAGCTGTCGAGGATCACGATGATGAAGTTGTTCTCACCCTTGGGGTCGGGGTGAGGGGTCATCCCCGGCCGATAGATCGGCCGCGGCGCCGGCTTCTTAGCCGGCTTCTTCTTAAACGCGTCGAAGAGGCCCATTCGTTGCTCCTGTGGGGTTTGTGGACTCAGCCCTGAGAGGCGTAGTAGTCGACGAGGATCTTCGCGGTGGACTCGCGCATGATCCGAGGATCGGGGAATTCGCCGTTACCGAGCTGCTCGCGCACCTTGGTCCCGGAGATGAACACGCTGGTGTTCTCCTTATTCTCCTCCATCAATCCGACGCGACCGATCTCCTCGAAGTAGGCCGCGAAGCCCACGTTGGCTGTCTCAATCGAGAGCGCGCCTCCGAGGTCTTCGAAGATCTCCTGCGCGTCGAAGTCCCCCCAGATCGCGTCACCATCGTCATAGGGCGCGTCAGCGTGCTTGCGCCCGATAATGAAGTGCGTGAAGCCGAGGTTCTGACGATAGATGGCGTGCATTACGGCCTCTGCGGGGCCGCCGTAGTACATGCGCATATCGAGCCCGATGAGCTCGAGCTGATCATTGAGGTCTTGGCCAGCGTCCTTCCAGAGCTCCTCGTCCATGTCCCCCTCTCCGAGGAGGCGACCTGCGACGAGGGCCTCATAGGTCTCCATCCGCGTAGCAGCGGGGACGTCATCGCCCTTGAGCTGCCCCACGAGCGGGTTCAAGACGACGCCGGTCTTCTTGCTGTTCTCCCGCAGGATCTTCTCGGCGCCGTAGACGAGGGCGTACTCGTGAGCCCGGTGAAGGGGGTTTCGGGTCTGGAAGGCGATGGACTGCTCCCAGCCGAGCTCCTCGATCAAGGCGCGGGTCTGAGTCGGACTCATAACGCGCGCTGCGAAGGAGCGAGCGTCTTCAAAGGGCAAGAGCTCGATGGTGCCGCCGACGAGCTTAGAGCGCTCATCGCTAGTCCAGAGGCGCGCACCGGGGTGGTCCATACGGTCGGTGCCGTAGACCGCTTGGATGAAGGCTGCCTTGTCCCAGTCGTAGACGCTGTCGACTGTGATGATGCCGAACGCGCGGCCTTCGCGCTCGAGCAGCGCCGTGGCGCCGGGCTCAAGAGCCGCGGCCTCTTCGTCCGTGACCGGGAGGATGACGGGGATGGTCCACGCCCAGAGCGCGCCGTCGCGCTCGATCGCCTTGCGCTCGAGGACGCTGGCGTAGTCATCAGAGCCCATCGGGCCCGTGAGCGGGCTCAGGGTCCCGTCAGCCACTCGATAAAGGGTCGTCTCGTCGACCTCATCGACTGTGATCGCGGCGCTGCCCGAGAGCGAATCGAGGTCGAGCGCTGCGTTGATCCTGTTGACCGGGGCCGTGAGGCCGCCGTGTACGGGTGAGAGGTTCATGGTGCCGGATGCGGTGGTCATCTTCTTGATCTCTTTCCTTTGGGTCCCTGCCGTGGCTCCTAGAGGTAGCCGAGGTTCTTGAGCTTGCGCTTCACGTCATCGAGCTCTTCTTGAGAGAACTCAGGAGCTTGCTCCGCCGACTCCGCAGCGGCCTGGGCCGCGTCGGCCTCCCCCATCAGGTCCCGCAGCACGAAGACGATGAAGTCCGTGGGCGAGTTGAAGCCGCTGCCTTCGACAACCTGCTGGATCTTCCGATACAGCGGGCGCGGGATCTTGACGGTGACTTTGGACTCTCTCACGTGGTCGACTCCTGTCGGGCGAGGTGGGGGTAGGTTTGAGGCGTGGCCGGGGCCCAAAGAACCGTGATTCGGGACTTTGGAACTCTGCCGACACTCCTATAGCACTCCCATTGTACTCCTATCGGAGTACGATGAGAGCCTGGTTCAGAGAAAATGTCTCCTAGGGGGTCTGGGAGGCGTTTTAGGACCAAGGAGACCCCACGAAGGGCCGATGGGCCCGTAGAGCCTCCTGGACCCCCTCTGTCGTCCATGCAGACCTCCCCCCTGTAGACAGTCCTCAAGAACACCCCTTCTCAAAGCTCCGATATGAAGCCCACCATCCTCCGCGCGGCATCGCTCAGCCTCCTCATCACCCTCGCCTCCTGCGGAGGCGCGGACCCCTCCACTCAGGTGAAGGACTCTTACTCAGCCCTCTCTTCGCGCGACTACGCCGGCGCCGAGGCGGGCTTCTCAGAAGCTCTTCAGGGCCTCGAGCCGGGCTCCCCGGAGCACATGCGCGCACAGCTCGGCCTGTACCGGGCCCGCTCCTACTCCGATCCCGCTGGAGCCAAGGCTGACTTCCTCGTCTACGCGAAGGCCAACAACCTTGAGATCATCGACTACACCCAGCTCATCAGCGATCTCGTCTCCGGCGATCACCTAGACGAGGCCATCGCTATCGTGGCTGAGATGAAGACCATCTTCCCTGATGAGCCCAAGGTCGATGACATGGGCAACATGCTCGTCGCGAAGGCCAAGAGCGCTGGCGACGCCGGAGCCCTCGACGCGCTCTCGGGCCTCGGCTACGTCGGGAACGACTGAGCGTGAGAGCGCTCGCCCTCTTGGGCCTGCTCTTGGCGTCCTCATGCCGCTCTGCGGCCCATGATGAGGCTGCGATCCTCCTCGTCCTACGCGAGCAGCGAGACGCGTGGAACGCTGGCGACATCGAGGAGTTCATGGCTCGCGGCTACTGGAAGAGCGACGAGCTACTCTTCGTCTCGGGCGAGAGCGAGCACCACGGCTACCAGGCCGTGCTCGAGCGGTATCGAGCCCGCTACACGGAGGGGGGCGCGGAGATGGGGAGGCTCTCCTTCAGCGAGCTCCTGGTGACCGAGGTCGACGGCGACGAGGCCACCGCGACGGGGCGATGGGACCTCGACTTTGAGCGCAGCGAGGATGTCGGCGGACACTTCACCCTCGACCTCCGCCACCTCTCTGAGGGTTGGCGGATCGTGCGCGACGAGACGACCTCAGATTGAGGTCTACTCCTCCTCTTCCTCTTCGCCCTCGCGCCCCTCTAAGAAGTGAGCCGTGAGCTCCTTCACGAGGAACTCGTAGGCATCGTCGACGCTGTCTGTCTTGAAGAAGAGGTCTACGTCCTCAGGGCTGATCGTCCCGAACTCAACCATGGGGTCGAAGTCGATGACCCGTGACCAGTACTCCGTCCCAAAGAGGACCATCGGCAGGGCGCGCTTGACCTTCAGGGTCTGGACGAGGGTCACAGTCTCCATGAACTCATCCATCGTCCCAAAGCCACCCGGCATCACGACGATGGCCTTGGCGAGGTAGTTGAACCAGAACTTACGCAGGAAGAAGTAATGGAACTCCAGCGAGAGCCTGTGAGTGATGTAGGGGTTGTCGTTCTGCTCGAACGGGAGGGAGATGTTCAGCCCTATGTTCTCTCCTGCGGCCTCGGACGCACCGCGGTTGGCGGCCTCCATGATCCCTGGCCCGCCGCCGGAGCAGACCACGAAGCGCCGCCCGGAGTCCTCGAGCCCCTTTGACCATTCCGTCAAGCGCCGGGCCAGCTCCCGTGTGGCCTCGTAATACTTCGACATGTAGACGCGACGCTCTGCGAGCTCCAAACCCTCTCCAGACTCCTTGGCCTTGGCGAGCTCTCCCTCTGCCACCTCCGCAGAGGGGATCCTCGCTGAGCCAAAGAAGACGACCGTGTCCTTGATCTCGAACTCGCGGAAGCGAGTCTCCGGCTCGAGGTACTCAGCCAAGATCCGGATCGGCCTAGCATCTGGGGAGTTGATGAAGTCGAGGTTCTTGTAGGCCTTCTCGGCGCGGTACCTGTTGGTGCTCATGTGATGTGCTCTATGGGAGTTCGGAGAGGTTGTAGAGCCGGAGAGAGGGAGCCTACCGCACGGGGCTATCGGCTCCAGTGCAATCGCTCACGCGTGCAAGAGAGATCGCACAGAGAGCTCTTACCCCGGCCACCGTCACCCTAAGGGGCCCTCTCCCTTCCCGCGCTCATCGACCTTCTTCTTAGCCTTGTCGAAGAGGTCGTCAAGCCGCGACTCCTTCGAACGCTCTTCCCCTAGGGCCTCCTCAAACTTGTCGGTGGCGTCCTTCGCCCTCGTGCTCGTCCGCTCATTCGCGCTTTCCCAGCGGTCTAGGTCGAGCTTCATCTTCCCGGTCTCATCCACCTCGCCAGGCTTGGCATGACGCAGCACCTTCCCTGTCGCGCTGTCTACCACCAGGGTCGCCTCACAGCAGGGACAGACGGTCTCGATCTGTTTCATTTAGTGCTCTCATGTTTCGGGTTGCCTCGGACTGGGGAGAGAGCAGGCGTAAGTCCTGCGTATTCCCTCGTAGCAAAGAGGACTTTACCGCGTATGGAAGGTGGCTTCGCGAAAGACCCGGCGAAGTCACCTCGACCCAAACAGCGAGTGAGTTGATGCACGAGAGAAGATTCAGAGCGACCGCAGACGCGCCGCGGCCCATAGACGCTGAGCGAATGCAGCGGCTCCTCAGCGGAGCCCTCTGTGTGGGGCTCGCCGCGTTCCTCGTCTATCTCTCTAACTAAGCAGCGCGCTCCTCAGCGATCGGCTGAGGGCTGACCGCTCGAGGCGTCCTGCATCAGGCGCTCGCGGTACTTTTCGTAGAAGCGGCTCTGACGGTTCTCCAAGCTGACCTGCACGCCGTCGATGAAGACGTAACGCACGGGGTCAGCGACCTCCATCAGATCACCTCTCGTGATCACGAGGTCCGCGATCTTCCCAGGCTCTAAGCTCCCGAGCTCATCATCGATCCCGAGCGCCTCCGCCGCGCCAAGCGTGATCGCACGGACAGCCTCCTCTCTCGGGAGTCCGTAAGCCGCGGCCATGGCAGCGTGGAAGGCCACGTTACGCGGGTTCTCATCATCAGAGGTCTGGATAGCGATCCTAACCCCGGCACGCATGAGCACCGCAGGGTTCGCGAAGGGCGCGTCATAGGGGTCGTATTCAGTGGATGGGAGCTCCAAGATCGGACCGACAACGACCGGCACGTCTGCACGTGCGATCGCGTCAGCGACCTTCCAGCCCTCGGTCACTCCGAACAAGACCGCGTCCAGCCCAAGCTCCCCGATGAAGCGGAGCGCGAAGAGGATCGTCTGAGCGTTGTCAGCGTGAACAGCCACCCTGGCCTCGCCGCGCGCGAAGGGCACCAGGGACTCCAAGCGCGGGTCAAAGGGCGGGCCCGGGACGCCAGCTTCCCTAGACTCGTCCACCAAGCGGCCGTACTCCAAGGCGTCCGTAAAGAGCTCTCGCATTCGGCCCACTGCCTCAGGCTCCTCCTTCTTCTTCGAGGAGTTACGCACCATCGGGAAGCCCAAGTGGAGCATGTCCTCGTCTTGATAGAGGAGCTCCTCCCAGGTCGCGCCGACCATGCGGACGACGCTAGATTTCCCGTTCATCGTCCCGCGACCGCGGGGTGCGACCTGTGCGCGGGTAACTCCGTTCGTGCGCGTGACAGCGATGTGTGCGGACTCTGCGTTGAGGGAGGTGGAGGTCACGAGATCGGGGTGGTCCTCTCCGATCTCATCCGTGTCCATGGTGGAGCGCACCGCGGCGATCTCTCGCAGGCCGATGGCCGTGTTGATCGCGATGAGTCCAGGCCAGACCTCCAGGCCCTCCTCACTGATCACGCGCGCGCCAGAGGGCACTGCGAGGTCGCTCCCGAGGGCGAGGATGCGCCCGTCTTGAATCAAGATCGTGCCGTTCTCGATCGGTGCGGCGCTGACAGGATGGATCTTTGCCCCAGCGATCGCGACGACCTCTCCCCCTTCAGGGTTCACGGGGAGCCCCTCTTTGGGCTCGGACCAGGCGCGCGGCTCCAGCGGCTCAGCGTCGAAGCCGAAGGTGTCGCGGCGCTCGAACTCGATCTCTCCCTCGACCATCGTCCACTCGACGCGGCTCAGGGAAGAGAGCGGGTCCCCGGTGAGGAGGGTCAGGTCTGCCCGCTTCCCCGCCTCGATCGAGCCTGTCTGATCGCCGATCTCAAGCTGCTGCGCAGGGAAGAGCGTGACGAGCCCCAAGGCGCGGACCCGATCCATTCCAGCGTAGCGGACGCTCTTCGCCGCCTCGACGTACATGCGACGCACCATCTCGTCGTCGTCTGAGTTGATCGAGGAGAGGATGCCCGCCTCGTCCATCAAGGCAGCGTTCTGCGGGATCGCGTCGAAGGCCTCGAGCTTGTAGGACCACCAGTCGCCAAAGGTAGAGCCGGCGACCCCTAGCTCAGCCATCTCTTTGGCGACCTTGTACCCCTCGAGGACGTGCTGGAGCGTGAGGATCTTGAAGCCGAACTGCTCGCTCGCGCGCATCAGCATGAGGATCCCGTCGGCGCGGTAGCAGTGTGAGTGAACGGGGATCTCGCCGGAGAGGATCCCGCTCAGCGCGTTCAAGCGGATGTCCTCACGAGGCGGCGCAGGGTCAACACCCGCCCGCACCTCAGCCTCATAGCGATCCCACTCGAGCTGATACTCAGCAGCTCGCGGGAAGGCGCGCTGATAGACAGCCGCGACCCCCAGGCGTGTAGAGGGGAAGCGCGAGCCGCGGCGGCTCGAGTTCGAGCGCTTGGGGTTCTCACCTAGCGCGAACTTCACACCCTCTCGAGCTTCGGGGAAGCGCAGCTCGTCCGCAGTCCGCCCCCACTTGAGCTGGATGACCTCATGCAACCCGCCTATTGCGTTGGCCGAGCCGTGGAGCAGACGTGCAGTCGTCGCCCCTCCAGCCAAGGCCCTGTAGATAGTCATATCATCAGGGTCCACTACGTCAGAGATGTCGCAGTCACAAGAGATCGTCACGGTCGACTCATTGATTCCGCGGGCGATCGCCATGTGTGAGTGACAGTCCACGACTCCCGGCGCGAGGTGCCTACCTGCCCCGTCGAGCTCCACAATGCCCGGAGGCGCAGAGACCTCCCCGACCTGTGCGAGCATCCCATCGAGGACGAGGACATCTCCGCGGAAGGCGGGCTGTGTCGCCGTATGGATGACCACATCACGGATGACGCACGAGCCCCCAGTCGAGAGGGTCGGCTCACGCATCGCCTGAGTCTCGTACGCGTGCTCCGTCTGTGCAGAGGCGCTGAGAGAGAGCAGCGTGATCGAGAAGAGCGTAGTGAGCCTCATCGCCGCACCTCCTGACGAGCCTCAGGAGCTCGCTTAGCGGTGAAGCTCCTGTCTTGTGAGCCTCCTGAGAAGGTCCAAGTGGCGGTCCCTTCGAAGGTGTCGCCGCTGACCTCACCCTCGTACTCGATCTCGACGCTGAAGCCCTCGATGTCGAGGTCTGCGTCGAGAGAGAGCGCCTTACCGGAGAGGCGGCCTCGGACCTCTACGGTCTGAGGCTGATCCATGAAGCGGCTCTGCAGCGTGACCTGCCCCGAGACGGCGCCAGTGTCACTCATCGTGAGCGTCATCTTCGTCGAGCCAGCGCTCGACTCTGCGTACTCGAAGGCCCACGTGCCATCGAGCTCGACGTCTTCGTCAGGGGCCTCACCAGCCTCCTCCTCCTCGAGGTCGAACTCTTCGAGCACGCCGTCCACGATCATCGCAGCCAGCCGCGGCTTCTTGGTCGTCGGGTCTCCATCCCAGATGCAGAGGTTCGCGACGTAGCCCTGCTCGACAGCGCCGACACGCGCGGAGAGGTTAAGGAGCTCAGCCGCGCCGCTCGTGAGCGAGCTGAGCGCGACCTCGCTTGGGAGGCCCTCCTTCACCAGGACGCGCACCCTCTCCAGCATCTTTCCACTGCCGCTCTTACCAGAGCCAAAGGCGAAGGAGACGCCCGCCTCGTGAAGCCTCAGTGCGCAATCGCGACCTTCCAACCAGCGCGCGCGTCGCTCGCGCTGAACCGAGAGGGGCTCCTCATACTCCCAAGAGGGCTCCTTTGCCTCTTCACTCTCACCCTCGTCGGCCTCGGGGGTGGGCTCGGCCTCTGTCTCCTCAGTAGCCTCCCCGGCGCTCTCTTCTGTGGCCTCCTCGACCCCCCTCTCTTTGCCCTCGTCTGGATCTTTGACCTCGTCGCCCCAGTTCAAGGTGAGGATGACCGGTACGTCGCGCTCTCGCAGGACGTCTGCGACACGCCAAGCCTCACGGCCACCTACGATCGCGACCCCTATATCCCAGCCGCGGGCTCGCCACTCATCGCTGAGACGGAGCCAGCGGAGGATGTCGTCATCTGTGTCTGCCTCACACAGGAGCCTGCGCTCGCCCCTCAGAATCGCCGCTCCCTCGATGAGGTCGACGTCATAGGCTGGCCGCGGTCCCGGCCGCCCCTCGTTCCAGCGAGCGCGAAGCTCCTCGCTCCAGTTAGCGTCCATGAAGAACTGACGCAGCTGAGCGTGGTAACCCATGAGGGTGCTCGGATATCCCGTCCCAGAGGCGCTAAAGGCTGCGCACTGATAGACCCCTTCGCTGATGACCTGGTCTCGCGCAGCAGCCTCCGAGGCCGAAATGACTGCACTCTTACCGCCCAGCAGCTCACCGCTGGGAGCGACGTGAAGCGTCCCAACACCACTCCCACGCAGCTCGGAGAGCTCGCCTCCTTCGAAGCTGAGCGTCTCCGCGACTGAGAAGCCCGCGCGGATGCCCTTCCGATTGGCCGCCCGCATATCAGTCATGATCTCTGCGCTGACGTCCGGCTTGCGGTCGCGGTCCCTCACGATGTCCGGAGAGTTCACGCCGCTCGAGGTCCAAGCGTCGATGAGGGCAGGCGTGAGCCAGCGCCCTTCCCCGGAGTAGCTGCGTACACCAGGAATGCTCGCGCTACGATCGGTGAGGATGTTGCTGATGCGCCCGTGCTCGAGGAGCAAGCTGACGCGGGGGGCTTCGAGGTCTGCTCCGAGGCGCACGTCGGTGATGAGCAAACGCTCACCAGCCAGCGCGGGTGCGGCGGAGAGGACGAGGGCGGCGATGAGTCGCTTCATAGTGGCTCCGATCTCATAAGGACGGAGCCCCATTGTGCCCGACCATGAGATCAGCCACACAGCAATTGGGTCGGCCAGCGCCTGCTGGCCTCAACACCGACACCTCTTAAGAGCCCTCAGGCCTGCTCTACTGGCAGAACTCGACCTCTAGGCCGTCCGAGAGGTTGAAGCTCGCGCCATCTCGGAACCAGAACTGGAAGTTCCAGACGTCTCCAGCGGCGATCCCCTCAGCTGAGAGGTCGACCTCGTAGGAGACGTCGCCGAAGCCGTCTGTTTGGACGACGGGGAGGCGCTTTGTCTGACCGCCGACGCAGCGCACCCCATCACCGAAGGAAGTGCTCAGCTGGTTAGGCCCGTAGTAGAAGATCCCGAACTGCGAGGTGGCGCAGGAGACCGCCTCCAAGGTGAAGTCGTTATCTCCGACGCTGAGCGAGCCCGCGCCCAGAATCGCTGCGCTCGCGCCAGAGGAGTTCGGAGACTGAGCGCAGTAGTTCGCGCTCTCACATCCTCCGCCTCCTGCCGCGACCGCGGCCTCGACCGCAGCCTGTGCGTTGACCTTCCCGAAGCCATAGAAGTCGCTGTGCCCGTTGGCGTCATAACCACCGCCCGCTTGGTCGATCTTGTCAGCCGTGTCTTGAACGATCTCGATGGCCTCTTCGCGGGTGAGGTTGGGGTTCGCAGAGAGGACGAGGAGGAAGACGCCTGCGGCGCAGGGGCTCGCCGAGGAGGTCCCACCAAAAGAGCTCGTGTAATCCGAGCTGTCATACCCTGCGCTGCCGAGTCGGTCCGTCGTCCATACTCCGTTGACGCCGCCGTTCGAGGGAGCGCAGATATCGACCGAGGGACCGAATGAGGAGTAGGAAGAGAGCAAGTCTTGATCACTGCTAGCGGAGACGCAGACGACCCCGGAGTAAGAGGCGTAGCCATTTCCCGAGTTGTTCGTGCCGCTGTTCCCCGCTGCGAAGAGGGTCAACATGCCGAGTCCGCCGCGGCCGTTCTGGTTGGCGTCATCGATTGCCGCTCGGGTGGGACCTGCGATGGGCGCCGCGCCCGAGGGTCCCCAAGAGCAGTTCATGACGCTGGCGCCGTTCTGTCGGGCGAAGTTCCAGGAGTCCGCCTCATCTTGCATCGTCGGCTGGAGGAAGATGTTCCCGTCCGAGAGGAAGCGGATCGCCATGTGACTGCACTCTTGGGCCACGCCGGAGATCCCGACCCCGTTGTTGCCGATCCCGGCCGCGACCCCGGCGACGCTCGTCCCGTGGTTGTCCGTCAAGATGCCGAAGAGGTAACTCTCCGCCGAGGGATCATTGTCATCCTCCAAGACATCGATGCCTTGGACCGAATTGCTGGCGAGGTCCGGATGCCCGAGCTCACAGCCAGAGTCCATCACCGCGACAATGACATCTGCGCTACCACGGGTGGTGAGCCAGGCGCCTGAGACATCGATGTCTGCGTCGACTTGGGCTCCAGACTGGCCAGTGCTCTCGAGGTGCCACTGGTTCGAGAAGAGCGGGTCATTCGTACCTCCTCCTGCAGAGAGCGGCACCCGATAGAGCTGGAAGTCAGGGACACTGAAGAGCACAGCGCCGCTCTCGGCTAGCTGATTGGAGCGCTTGAGAGGGTCCACGCCATTCGGCACCTGGTAGACGACGCCGGGGTTGACCGAGTACTCAAGCTGCGCGGTCTCCGTAAGGTCCGCGGTCAGCGCGGCGCGCTGAGACGGGCTCGTCTCCGGTCGCCAGCGCACGAGGAGCTCCTCGGTGAGATAGCGCGGATCCTCCATCGCGTAGAGGCGAGGGCTCGCGGAGAGGACGCGCTCATCCTCGCGCAAGACCGCGCAGGCCGCGAGGGCTCCGCGAGCTGTCGTTCCCTCTCGGGTCTCGAGGTAGACGGTGACACCGGGCTGGAAGTATGCGGTGTCTGCTTGGCCGAGTGCCACCAGCTCAATCTCTGCGATATGGGCGCGCACTTCGGCCTCCGTAAGGTCTGCAGCGAAGCGCAGCCCGAGGCTCGTGGGATCTAAGCGGAGGGGCTGCCAGGTCTCGCCGTCGAGGTAGCCGAGGCGCCCTTCCGGAGCCGGGTCGCCCTCGACTTGGGCGTGGACAGGGAGCGAGAGGAGGAGGGCGGTGAGGAGAGTTCGCATGGGATGACTTCGGGAGGGAGCGCTTCAGGGACGCGGTCTAAAGAGGCCGCGAATCAGGGCACCAGAATACCAGCCCGTCCGGATCTCGCCCCCTTTGAGAGTCGCAAGCGAGGAGATCGATCTCCGGTGTTGCATTGCGCCTCTGACACCGTACGAAGGGGGTATGAGCCAGACCGCACGTATCGGAGTCGTGACCGTTTCAGACCGCGCGAGCCGCGGAGAGTATGAAGACCGCGGCGGCCCCGCCATCGCCGCCTACCTCGAGGAGGTCCTTACCTCGCCTTACGAGGTCGTCCCCCGGATCATCCCAGACGAGCTGGAGACCATCGAGGCCACGCTCAAAGAGCTCTCGGATGACGAGGGCTGCTGCCTCGTCGTGACGACGGGAGGGACCGGACCTGCAAAGCGCGACGTGACGGTCGAGGCCACCCTCGCTGTCGTCGAGAAGCCGATGCCCGGCTTCGGTGAGCTGATGCGACAGGTCTCTTTGAAGGCTGTCCCGACCGCGATCCTCTCTCGCCAAGAGGCGGGGATCCGCGGCGGATGCCTCATCGTGAACCTCCCTGGGCAGCCAAAGGCCATCGGCGAGTGCCTCGACGCCGTCTTCCCGGCGATCCCTTACTGCGTGGACCTGATCGAGGGGCCCTTCCTCGAGACGAATGAGTCACGCTTCGTGACCTTCCGACCCAAGAAGAAGTGAACAGCGCTCAAAGCTAGAACGAGCGCACCGAGCTTGGTCTCCTAGCGCCAACGACGGCGCTCCGCTGTCGCTCACCGCAGCCCTCAACTCTGACGATGCCGAACCACTCCAAACTCCTCATCCTCTTCTCCTCCCTGATCCTCCTCATCGCGCCTGCATGCAGCGGCGGTGGCGGCTCCGACTCCTCCGGCTCCTCTGGGTCGGGCGAAGAAGGCAGCTCCTGGGGAGAGATGGCGTGGGGCGAAGGGACTTGGGGCTAAGACAAAAGGACTACTGAGATGAACCACAAAACTATCGCCGTCGCTGTGACCCTCACTGCTGGGATCGGACTCGCCGTCCAAGACTTCGGGGTTCCCCCCGGAATCCCCTATGACTTCGTAGAAGGCGAGGTCGCTGTCGCAGACGAAGTGAACGCCAACTTTCAATGGATAGAGGACGCTCTAGACACCCTCGCGCTCATTGATACTT
This sequence comes from Planctomycetota bacterium, assembly GCA_022446815.1. Taxonomy (GTDB): domain Bacteria; phylum Planctomycetota; class UBA1135; order UBA1135; genus JAKVCE01. Next base: position 28,974 of record JAKVCD010000018.1, on the reverse strand, counting down.
CCCTAGATGAACGCATCGACGACGTCGAAGACGACTCGAAGCAAAGGACTCAGAGCCTCGCCGCTTTGGGCTACTTCGCTACCGGCTCTCCTTTGCCCTTACCGAACGAGGAGGAAGGCGGGGCTGGCTTCGCGGCTGAGAGGGGGTTCGGAGATCCGGGCTGGCTCGGCTGGCTCAACATCCCCGTCCCGCAAGACTGGGATCCGACTACAACGATGACCGTGAGCGTCAATATGCTGAACTACGTTGACTCCTTGAGTGGCCAGACGGGACAGGACATAGAGGTCGACATATTCGGCGACCTGATCTACGACTCAGATCCAGTCTACGACTTCGACGATGGGCCCATCAGTGCCCCGGGCCCGATCAGTGGATCAGACTTCGTCTCGAACTGCTTCATCACGGTTCCGGAGATCGTGCCGGAGATCTTGGCGCCCTCTTCAGCCCTAGCCCGAGGTGGGCCTGGGTCGCCTCCTGGAGACCCCTATATGGTCAACGCGACCTTCTCGATTGAGCCGTTCCCTCTGGCTCGCGGCATCTCTACTCCGCGCCAAATCCGGGTCAACCTCTATGAGCCTGTAAACCCGCTCATCGCTCCTGGAAAAATGGGAGGGTCCGACCCTGTCGTCTTCTTGCTGGGGCCCGCTGAGATCAATCCAGCGATTCCCCCCTGCTTCGTGTCCCTTCAGTACACGGCGCACTAGCTACAGAGCCGCCGGGATGTTCACCGCTCGGCAGCTGTAAATTCGCACCCGCCGGAGAATGACACCTCAAGGCTCTCCCCAGCCCGATTTGGAGTCACGTAGCCAATCAGCACCCCTTCGCAGCGCTCGTCGCCCTGCCTCGCGCTGAAGCTCACCTCCCCCTCTCCGCCGACATAAAAAGAGAGCTCGGCCCGCCCACGCGGGCCGAGCTCTTTTATGTCCTGAGAGCCGCCGGGCCAAGAGATGGTGAGCTCCTCTACGCTCACGTCTGACTCATTCACGAAGGAGATGTGCACCCGGTTGAGAGCGTCTCCTGCGACCCAGATGCACGCGAGAGCGGCGGGAAAGTTCGCCATCAGCAGGATCAGGGTCAAGATCGCATTTTGAGCGAGGTCTCGCTTAGGGACCCCGGATCTCCCCGCCTTCAACACATAGAAGCCGAGCGTCACGAGACCAACGGAGAAGAGCGCGAGGCCGACCATCAGGATGGTTACACCGAGCTCCATCCAGCCCTGCATCTCGCCTGAGCTAGGGTCTGATTGAAGAAAGGCGATCAAGCTCACGATCCCAGCGAGGAGCGGCAGAACCCCGCAGGTGATCGCGACCTTTAGCCACCCGGCTCCGCCCTGCTGCTGCTCATTTGTCGCGTCCATCAGAGCCCCCTCATCCATTCAGGCAGGAAGCGCGCACGCTCTGGATGCGAGAGGACCTCATCAAGACCTGACACGAGGCGCTCCTTATCCTTGGGGAGCGTGCCAGCGAGGGCGAGGTAGTTGCTCGCGTGGTTCGAGCGAAACACCGAGGCGTCGAGCTCGAGCCCAGCGATGAACTCGCGCAGCTCACAGGCGAGCTCCACAGGGTCCAAGTGATCCACCTCGCCGCGCTGGTCTTCTTCCCAGAGAGGCGTGTCTTCAACCGGCGTCATGACGAGGGTGCTGACGAAGCGCGGCTGGATAGCGTTCACCACCCTGGCTGACTCCGCCGCGTGGACGCGTGAGTCCGCTCTCCCGCCGGCCCCCAAGAGGACCATCGTCGAGAGCTTCACCCCCGCCTCATGGGCCTTCCTCCCCACGGCGATCATCTCTTCAGCATCGACCCCCTTGTCTAGGCGCTCCAAGACGCCGTCATGCCCGGACTCGATCCCGAGATAGTAGAGGGTGAGACCGCGCTCTTTCAGGTCGCGCATCTCATCCACCGTGCGCACCTGCAAGGACTGCGGTGATGCGTAGCAAGACACCCTGCGCAGGTCTGGAAAGGCAGCTTTGAGGCGATCTAAGAGCTCCGCGAGGAAAGAATGCTTTGCGACGAGGGCGTCTCCGTCTGCGAGGAAGACCTTATCGACTCTACCGAGGTGGGCTCTCGCCCAATCGATCTCCCCCTGAAGCTCCTCAAGGGGACGAACCCGGAAGCGCTTGTCCCGGTACATGGCGCAGAAGGTGCAGCGGTTGTAGCTGCAGCCGATGGTCGCCTGGAGGATCAGGCTGTTGGCCTCCGAAGGGGGGCGAAAGAGCTTACCTTCGTACTGGATCACGACGGACATCCTATGCGCTTCAGGTGCGCCTTTGTGACGGAATAGCGGGTAGGATGTCCGCCGAACTGACCCCCTATCCCATCAAGCTATGACTCTTACAGAACAGGTCTACACAGAGCTCCGCCAAGTCTTCGATCCGGAGATCCCCGTCAACATCATCGACCTCGGCCTCGTCTATGACGTGAAGGTCGACGGGACAGTCTGCAACATCACGATGACCCTGACGTCGCAGAGCTGCCCGGAAGCCAAGACCATTCCCGACGTGATGAAGCGTCGCGTGAAGACGGTCGAAGGGATCGAAGAGTGCGAGATCGAGATCGTGTGGGAGCCGGCGTGGACGCCCCAGCTGATCTCTGAAGAGGGCCGTCAGATCCTCGGCATCGAGGACGACTGAGCGCGCTTCACTGCACCACGTTCATGCTGCCGGGAGGGCCCGGCGGCGGCGCGTCGGGGTTCTCTTTGAGCTCCTCCTTCCAGGAGATCAAGCGCGCCTCTGCGCCCTCTTTCTCGGCGAGCTCGATCAAGCGCTTCGCCTCCGCCTCCTCGCCCGCTTTCTCGGCGTCGTTCGAGAGGCGCATGTAGAAGATTGAGAGGCTCGTGTGCGCGAAGGCGTCCTTCGGGTCGAGCTCGACGATCCGCAAGCCTGTCGCGACCGCGGCCTCGCCGTCGCCAGAGTTCATCTGCGCCATCGCGAGGGCGTGCAGGCAATCGACCCAGTCAGGGTCTTCTTCGAGCGCGCGGTTGTAGCACTCGATGGCCTCCTTGAACTCGTTCTGCCCGAAGTGACCTAGGCCCTGCTTGTAGTGCTCTATGCGCTCGCTCATGAGAGCAGCCTAACCTGAGTCGCCTCGCTCGACTACATCACGGGCTCGATCCCGAGCTCCGCGTAGCCGCCGTCCTCGAAGTTTTTCTGGAACATACCGAGGAGCTTCTGCGCGGCCTCGTCATAGGCCGCCTTGTCCTCCCAGCTCTCGCGGGGGTTGAGAACAGCGGGGTCTACCCCCGGGCAGCTCGTCGGAAAGCGCAGGTTGAAGACAGGGTGAGTCTCGTACTCCGCGCCCTCGGCATGGAGATCGCCACGCAGTGCCGCATCTAAGAGCGCGCGCGTGTCATGGATCGAGATCCGCTTGCCCACGCCGTAAGGTCCGCCGCTCCAGCCCGTGTTGAGCAAGATGCAGCGGGTGTTGTTCTCCTCCATCTTCTTTGCGAGGAGGCTCGCGTAGACGTTGGGCTTCTGACTCATGAAGGGCGCGCCGAAGCACGCACTGAACGCAGCCTTGGGCTCCGTGACCCCAACCTCCGTGCCAGCGAGCTTCGCGGTGAAGCCGCTGACGAAGTGGTACATGACCTCCTTAGGCGAGAGGACGCTCACCGGCGGGAGGACGCCGAAGGCGTCAGCGGTCAGGAGCACAATCGTCTCAGGGTGCGGACCCCTCGCCCCTGCAGCGACGTGCGGGTTGCAGTCGAGGGGGTAGCTAAAGCGAGTGTTCTCCGTGACTGAGTTGTCAAAGAGGTCAAGCTCTTGAGGGTCCGTCTCCTCCATCGCCTTGCCGGGGAGAGGTGGCACGTTCTCGATGATCGTGCCCTTCATGGAGAGGGCCGCAGCGATGACCGGCTCGGCATCCTTGTCGAGGTTGATCAGCTTTGCGTAGCAGCCGTCTTCCAAGTTGCTCACGCCGTTACCCGTCCAGGCGTGCTCATCGTCACCGATCAGTTCGCGCGCGGGGTCCGCGGAGAGAGTGGTCTTTCCTGTCCCGGAGAGGCCGAAGAGGATCGCGCCGTCCTCACGCTCGCCGATGTTCGCAGAGCAGTGCATGCCCATGTGGCCCATCTCCGGCAGGAGATAGTTCATCACGGTGAACATGCTCTTCTTGACGACGCCGCAGTAGTCCGCGCGTCCACAGACGAGAGCGATCCTGTTCTTCATGTCGAGGGCGACGATGCGCTCACTCGCGGTCCCGTCTCGCTCTGGGTCGCAACGGAAGCTCGGCACGTTGAGCATGAGCCAGCGCTTGCCGTCCTCATCCTCCACGCCCTCGATTCCCTTAGGGAACATGTTGTGCGCGAAGAGCGCGTGGGTCGCGTACTCCCCGACGAAGCGGTACGGCACGGCGTACTCAGGGTCGTAGCCGCAGTAGACGTCCTTCACGTAGAGGGTCGCTCCCCGCTCGTTGAGGTGCGCCGCGACGCGCTCAAGGAGGGCTGTGAACTTGTCGGGGTCGAAGCGCTTGAAGTCGGGCTTCCACCAGAGCTTGTCCTCGAACTCAGGCCAAGCGACGCCGAAGGTGTCCTGCACCGGGCGCCCGGTGCAGCTCGGGTCGCTGTAATAGACGAGCGGACCCTCAACCCCAAGAGAGGTCGCGTGAGCTTTCTGCTCGTCATCAGGCCCGCCCTCGCGGACTCGACCGCGGTCTTTGGCGATCGCGGCGTGGAAGAGCTCCTCTTTAGACAGGTTCTCCTGATACGCGACCTGGTCTAGGCCTAAGCGCGCACTGAGCTCATTTCCTATGTCGTTCTTGGTGGTAGACATGCCCGCTCGAGGGTTGAGATGGGTTCCTTCCTCCCAAGGAGAGGGGGCGCAGCCCCCGGTCCGCAGGATTCAGGCCAAAAATGCTACTCCGTATGCCTAAGGGACACAACCCGGATAAGTCTGAGGAGTCTCAGGCCTAGAAATCGCCCTCTCGGACTGCCTGGTACCACTCTAAGGTGCGCCTCAGGCCCTCTCGCCAAGGTACACCCGGCCCCAGATCGAGGAGCTCCTTGAGGCGCTGGATGTCTGCCAGGCTGTGCCTGACGTCCCCTGCGCGCTCTTCCGTGAAGACTGGCTCCAAGTCTGAGCCTAGAGCCTCAGCCATAGCTCGATAGAGATCCAAGAGAGAGACGCGCTCTCCCCCGCCGACGTTGATGACCGACCCAGCTGGGACCTCACGCTCCATCGCGGCGAGGTTCGCTTGGACGACGTTGTCGACGTATGTGAAGTCTCTCGTCTGTCTCCCGTCGCCGTAGATCGTGGGCGCGGTCCCGTCGAGGAGGCACCGCGCGAAGATAGCGATCACGCCTGTGTAAGGGCTGTCGTCGAGCTGTCGCGGACCAAACACATTGAAGTAGCGCAGCGAGACCGTCTGCATCCCATACGAGATCCCATAGGCAGCGAGGAGCCCTTCACCTGCGACCTTGCTCGCTGCGTAAGGGGAGCGCGGGTCCACTGGCATGTTCTCGATCTTCGGGAGCGTCTCCGATTCACCATACGCCGCAGAAGAGGCCGCGAAGACCATGCGACTCACACCCGCTCCTCGCGCGGCCTCAAGCAGGTGCAGAGTCCCTGTGGAGTTGACCTCCCAAGTGCGCAAGGGCTCCTCCACGCTCCGGGGAACACTCACAACCGCTGCCTCATGGAAGACGCCAGCGACACCCTCACACGCACGGGCGCAGGCGTCCGGATCCGCGACATCTCCACGAAGGAGCTCCAGCGCTGCGCCGCTACCGACGTCGCCTGGATCGAGCCCTGCGAGGTTCTCCTCTCTTCCGGAGGACAGGTCATCCAATACCCTGACCTCATCGCCACGACTGATGAGCGCCTGAACGATGTGGGAGCCGATAAAGCCGGCCCCGCCTGTTACGAGGAAGCGTGCCACAGAGGAAGAGTACTCCCTTCTGCGCTCAGAACGCAGCCCTACCAAACGATGCGAACCCGTCAGGACGAGTCCTGGCGGGTTCGCGGCATCGAGAAGAGTTGGATCCCCAGCGCAGCTTCCCAGCTGCAATAGACACAGCGGAGGTGGCGGCGAGATCGAACCTGGAATCATCGAAATCTCACCCGAAGGGGGAAAAGGGCGGCCCGCCCCCCGGCAGGCCGCCTGGGCCCAATCCCCTGTGGCCCTCATCCCCTCTCCCTCTAGCCATCCCTGCCTGCCGCACGCGGCAGCTCAACTCCCCCTGTGGGTGAGCGCTCGTGAGTGAGGTGAGCGTTCCCTGCTCAGTCGCTCATGGCTACACGGCAAAGAGCCGAGGGGCAGGGCCTTCCGAACCAGGGAACCGTGGAAAGTTGCATTTAACCCAGGCTTGGGCGCTGCGAGAGCAATAAAAAGAGGGAGCTCATCGGAGGAGAGGTCCGACGAGCTCCCATGCTGGATTCCATTCGGCAGACGTCGCTCAACCCTTCGGATCCCCACCCGGGGCCGAGCTGACGCATCTCTCTGTGGTCTCTGCCGTCTCTCTTCTTTCGAGGATCCGAATTCCCATGGACCCTGCCGGGCCCCAAAAAAGAAGAGGCCCACCAAGGCGGGCCTCTTTGTTACTGGCCGAGGCCAGAGCTTCACTTCCAGGATTGTTCCTCAAACACTTCATTCCCTTCGCAAGCTTATGAGCGGAGAACCCCGCCGCTCCGAACCTGATTTGTCCGAGATTCTCCAGAGCCTCGCTGGAGGCCACATCAGGAGCTCTGGAGGGCGATTTTTACCGCTCGACCGTGACGAGGCGCCAGGACGAAGCGCTTGGGTGAGGCGCCACAAGCTCGATCGGCGCCATAGCGCCAGCATCTAAGCTCAAGGCCCGAAACTGAGGACTATTCAGCACAACACCTGCACGGTCCATCCACTCCACCGCCCAGCCGAAGTCCAAGGAGCGCTCGGAGGCATTCTTCAAATTTAGCTCCACGACCAACCTCCCTTGCTGCCGGCTCGTGCTGAGGACGAAGGAGCTCAACTCTGATTTAAGGAGCTCCCCGCTGGGTTGGACGGAGAGGAGGGCGTCACCGCCCAGGCCACTGTTACTAGGCGTGGCACAGGCCGCGAGCAGGCAAAGGAGGGCGGGGAAGAGGCGCTTCATGACGTGGCCTAGGATAGCGTCCCAGAGCCGGACATGGTGACTACCGAGAAGGCCGCTTACACTGTGTCAGAGAGGGAGGAGCAGCGGCAGGCCCTGCGCTCCCGACCAAGCACACCAGAAGGACCATGGCCAGAAGCACCACGATCGTCGCAGGGGGCGGCTCCAAGAAGCCCGCCAAGCGGAACATCGGGAAAGAGACCCCGATGATGGAGCAGTTTTGGCGCGCGAAGAAGGAGCAGCCCGACGCCTTGCTCTTCTTCCGGATGGGAGACTTCTACGAGCTCTTCCACGATGACGCGAAGCTCGCGGCCAAGGAGCTCGGCATCACACTGACCGCGCGCTCGAAGGGGGACGACGCGATCGCCATGGCAGGGGTCCCCGTCAAGGCCGCTGAGGGCTATCTCATCCGGCTCGTTCAGCGCGGACACAAGGTCGCCATCTGCGAGCAGCTCACCGACCCCAAGAAGACCAAGGGCATCGTCGACCGCGGGATCGTTCGCGTGGTCACGCCGGGGACCATCACAGAAGAGACCGTCCTCGACGCTCGCGAGAACAACTTCCTCGCAGCGCTCTTCTCTACGGAGGTCGCCGCCGGGATCGCCTGGGTCGACCTCTCTACCGGACGCTTCCGCATCTCAGAGGTCGCGCCCGCGCGCATCGCCGACGAGCTCGGTCGCATCGGCCCGGCCGAGCTCCTCTGGGTGAACGATCTAGATGAGCGCTACCCCGAGCTACACGCCGAGCTCTCCGCTGAGTTTGGACACCGCGTCACGGCGCGAGACCCCTGGCGCTTCGACCGAGACACCTCGACCCGCAAGCTGACTGAGCACTTCGGCGTGAAGACCCTTGAGGGCTTCGGCGTACAGGCGGACTCGCCAGTCGTGCCGGCAGCGGGCTGCCTCATCGAGTATCTCGAGGAGACCCAACGCACCGCCTGCGATCACATCCACGCCATGGAGGTCGTCGAGACAGGCGATCACTTAGTCCTCGACCGCGCGACCCGCAGCACGCTCGAGCTGGTCGTCACTCAGCGCGAAGGTCGCAAGGAGGGCACGCTCCTCACGGCTATCGACCGAACCCTCACGCCGATGGGCGGGCGCATGACGCGCGAGTGGTTGCTCTCTCCGCTCCGTGACGTCGAGGCGATCCTGCATCGCCAAGGCGGGGTCGCGGAGTTTCACACCCAACACAACCTGCGCGATCGAGCTCGAGAAGAGCTAGCCGAGATCGCAGACCTCGAGCGCCTCGCTGCCAAGATCTCCACCGCGCGCGCGAACGGCAGAGACCTCGCAGGCCTCGCCGCCTCCCTGCGCCCAGTCGCGCCGCTTTCAGAGGCCCTCACGGGCTGCGATTCGCTCGCTCTCTCCGCCCTGGCTGCTGAGCTAGATCCTCTAGAGGATCTAGTCCACACCATCGAGGGCACCCTCGCAGAAGACCTCCCCACCACCATCAAAGAAGGCGCCCTGATCCGAGAGGGCGTCAGTGAGGAGCTAGACGAACTGCGCTCCATCGCCCGAGATGGCAAGAGCTGGATGGTCCAGTTCCAAGCCACAGAGTCAGAGCGCACGGGGATCAGCAACCTCAAGATCGGCTTCAACAGCGTCTTCGGATACTTCCTAGAGGTGCCGCGTGGGCAGGTGGAGCGGGTCCCTGAAGAGTGGGTGCGCAAGCAGACGATCAAGACCGCAGAGCGCTACATCACCCCCGAGCTCAAGGAGTTCGAGACCAAGGTCGTGAACTCAGAGGAGCGCTCGAAGGAGCTCGAGTACGACCTCTTCTGCTCTCTCCGCGACGAGGTCGCAGGAGAGCTCCGGCGGGTGCTCGCCACGGCTCGTGCGGTCGCGACGACCGACGCCCTCTGCGGCCTCGCCCAGCTCGCCGCTGACGCGCGCTACGTCCAGCCCGTGATCGACGACTCCGACGTCATCGACATCCGCGATGGACGCCACCCGGTCCTCGAGCTCAACATTGAGGGCGCTAGCTTTGTCCCCAATGACACCCGGATGGACCGCGATGGACGCCTCATCTCGATCCTGACTGGCCCCAACATGTCTGGTAAGTCCACCTGGATCCGTCAGACCGCGCTCATCGTCCTGCTCGCGCAGATAGGCTCCTTCGTCCCGGCGGGCTCAGCCCACGTCGGCGTGGTGGATCGCATCTTCACGCGCATCGGATCAGCCGACGACATCGGCAGGGGCGCTTCGACCTTCATGGTGGAGATGGTCGAGATCGCGAACATCCTGAACAACGCTAGCGATCGCTCGCTCGTCGTCCTCGACGAGGTCGGGCGTGGGACGAGCACCTTCGACGGCTTGGCCCTCGCGTGGGCCATCGTCGAGCACCTGCAGCTCCACACCTCCTGCCGGACGCTCTTCGCGACCCATTATCACCAGCTCACAGACCTCGCAGACGAGCTACCGGGCGTCTGCAACATGAACGTCTCCGTCCGTGAGCGGGCGGAGGAGATCGTCTTCCTCCACAAGATCGTCGAGGGCGGCACGGATCGCTCCTACGGCATCCACGTCGCGCGCCTCGCGGGCGTCCCCAAGGAGCTCCTCGACCGCGCCAAGTCCATCCTCGCGAGCCTCGAGGCGGAAGCCGGCGGGATCTCTCCCTCCACCCTGCAACGCCCTAGCCAAGCCCAGCAGCTCGGCCTCTTCATCTCGGATACGCCCAGCGAGCTCGAAGAGGCCCTCGCGGCCCTAGACCTCGACAACCTGACGCCGATGGAAGCCTTAGTTCAGCTGCACGAGCTCAAGCGTCTGATCGGCGACGGAGATGGCTGAGCGCCCTCGAGCGCCGCGGCTCTCACTGCCTCTGCACGTGGTCTCAGAGTGCGCTCAGCTCTTAGAGTCCTCCCTCCCACGTGAGGCCTGCGCCCTCCTCATAGGGACCCGAACCGATGAAGAGCACCGCGTCGAGGAGCTCTCTCCGATCGTCAACATCGCCGAGCGCGACGACGCCTTTCAGCTAGACCCTGTCGCTTGGCGGCTCGCAGAGCGTGAGGCGAGCGCTGCAGGGCTAGAGGTCCTCGGGGTCTGGCACTCGCACCCGCGGACGAGCGCAGCGCCCTCCAGCCAGGACCGTGTCGCCGCTCAAGAGGGTTGGAGCCACGCGATCAGCTCCGGCACATCCCCAGGAGAGATCCGCAGCTTCCACTGCGAGGCCGGAAGGCTCGTTGAGCAGCGAGTGAGGACGCGCCCTCAACTCCGCTCGGCGCGACTCTGAGCTATCGCGGTGCGGACGATCCCGCGGCGAGAGAAGCGCGGAGTCGGTGAGACAGCTAGGGCCTCAAGGTAAGCGTCCGCGACCAAGCTCCAGTGGGCCTGACCCTCGACATATGCCTGCGCCGCTCGACCCATCTCTTCAGCCAGGCTAGGGTCCTCCGCGAGCTGCACAATGTGCTCACAGAGCGCCTCGGCTTCGCCGCCATCGGTCGGCACCCTGAGCACAGCCCCATCTGGTAGCGCATTGAGCTCAGGCAGATCTGACACGATCACTCCCCGACCGAGGCTGAAGGCCTGGCTCGCGCCTCCAGAAGCACCGCCAGTCGAGGGACCGCGCAAGTTGACGCACACGTCAGCCGCGCTGAGCAGCTCGTGCGCGCGCTCCTCTTCGACCCAGCCAGTCATCACAGTGGACTCTTCCATGTCGAGGCGACGGAGCTCGCCTGCTAGGTCTAGCTCGCGCGGACGCTCCTCTCCGATGAGGAGGACCCGAGCCCTCACTCCGCGCTCCCGCGCGCGCGCAGCGCCGTCCAGGAGAGCGCTGATGCGCTTGTGGGGCTGCAGCGCCCCTAGGCTCGCGATGATGAAGTCATCCTTCCAAGCACGCGGCAGCTCTCTGCGAGCGCGCTCGAGATCGCGACCTTCCCAGCGCCGCTCGACGCCGTGAGGGATGACGCCGATCGGCGTCGCCTCGTTCCGGTCAGCGAGGATGAGCTCGCGCATGTGCTCAGAGTGTGTCAGGAAGGCGTCGGCACGACGGACAACGCCACGATTGAAGGGGAGGCGAAAGCGCGCCCCAGAGAGACCGCGCCCGTCTTCACCTACGAGCTGCGAAGAGCTGAGCGCCTCCGTCCTCCACTCCCCACCGTAGCGGAGGCCCATCTCTCGCAAGAAGACCCCAAGCTCCCGGGGGTCCCCGTTCTCAAGCTGCTCGGGGGTCTGGCTCCCGCCTCGCACAGCAAGGGTGAAGGTGGAGGGACCGTCGAGGTCGAGGTCGAGCTCTACCTCCTCGTCTGCTCTCGCGTCGATGCGAGCGAGGACGCGCGCTCCTCGTTGGAGCTCTAGCCTCCGCCCTGCGGGGACGAGCAGCGAGAGACGCAGCGCGTCCGCGCCTTCGCGCAAGAGGTGTAAGCCTGCGCTGCGTGAGGACCAGCGCCCGTGCTCTTCGAGCTCATGCCAGCCGTATGCGAAGGGCGCAGCCCCTTCGAGGGGTGCTGTCAGCGCGGGGACACCCTGCTTGCGCGCCCACCGCCAAGTCTTCGCAGCCCTGATGCCGCCCTCGTAGAGAGCGGCCTTCGCCCCCCTCCAGCCGCCCTTAGAGAGCTCCGGTGAGGCCGCCACCGCTTGATCGAAGAGGACCCAGTCGTGGAGCATGACTGTCCCACCTAAGGCAGCGAGCATCGGCCGCATGAAGGCGTGGGCGCGCTCGTTTCCGAGCTGATAGAGAAGCTGTTGGTGCTCGCGGGGCCTGATCGAAGTGACCGGGCGAGTTCCCTCTGAAGGGTCAGAGAGCCGGTCCTCCACGAAGAGGTCGACCTCTGCGCGCTCTCGCAAGTAAGGGAGCAGGTGGCGGGTGTAGTCCCCGATCCCTGAGCGAACGCTGGCAGGGGTGGTGACGAGCGCGATGCGCAAGGCGCTCAGGCGGTGAGGATCTCGACGCCGTCGGGACCGAGGTACATCGAGTGCTCGGTCTGAGCCACCATCACCCCCTCCTCTTCGACGAGGGGCGGGTAGCGCATCACCGAGCCCTGGCGCGCGAGGCGACCGAGGGTGTCCTCAAAGGCTGACTCGTCGAGGTCGCGGAAGTAGCGCCGCGCGATAGGCAGACCACGCCACTCCTCGATCGCCTTCAGCACGTCTCGGTCGAGGCCGCGCGCGCGCCGAGGAGGGCGCACCATCATGAAGACCTCCGACTTGCCGCGCTCTCGGATGAAACCGCGACCCGTTGACGCGAAGGGCTCGATGGCGAAGACCATCCCCACCTCGAAGCGACCGCCGCCGGCGTCCCCGTAGTTCGGGATCTGCGGAGCGGTGTGCACCTTCCAACGCGAGAGGCCGTGGCCTGTGAGGTTCCGCACGGGCTCGAAGCCGGCGGCGGTGATCGTCCGCTCGATCACCCGACCAACATCGCGGACAGGGACGCCCTCACCCACCGTCGCGATCGCGGCGCGCAGCGCGTCCGCTGAGGACGTGATGAGCGGCGTCCAACGCTTCTCCCCTGAGAGGTCTACAGTACAGGCCGTGTCAGCGATGTATCCGTCAACGTGGACGCCCATGTCCACCTTGACGCAGTCCCCCTCCTCATACTGGAGCTCGTCCTCAGGCGCAGAGCAGTAGTGCGCCGCGACGTGGTTGCGGCTCGACTGAGCCGGAAAGCCGGGCGCGGCCCCGCGCTCGTAGATCATCTCCTCGATCGTCTCGAGGACCTCACGTACATAGACACCAGGGCGGATCGCTTCGCGCGCCCACTCGCGGCACTCAGACGCGATGCGGCCTGCCTTACGCCAGCACTCAAGGGCGTGTCCGTCGGGGATAGTCACCATAACGGGTGGGATTCTACGGTCAGGAGCGAGTTGCGGTAGGCTATACACCTGCTATGGACTGGATCTTCACAACCTTCGCCGTCGTCGGAGCAGCAGCCTTCGTGCTCTGGCGCGGCCGCTGCTGAGGCTCGTGATTCGAGCTTCCGGCGGGAGCTCATCATGAAGTGGATCATCATCCTCTCAAGTGCGGGAATTGGCGCTCTGCTGGTTTTCCTGCGCTGGTGCCCCCTCTGAGCCTAGAGCCGGGGTCCAGTCTGGACCCCCTCTCATAGGCCAGCAGGCGGTTTTTTTCACCCTCAGGGCAGGGGGTGTGCCTGCTCCGCTTCAGCGGTCCCAGTCCCCCCCGCGGGAAGAGTAGGAAAAATCTGCCCCCTTCTAACCCCCGGTCAAACCCAAGGACCGGATTCGCCAGTCCTGACCCAAGGAAGGCACTCAATCCCTGAGGCCTCGAATCCCGAAGAAGGTGTGGCGAGGAGATCCCGCCTCCACACCAAACACAGACTCTCCCAATGATTCGTCTCGAAGTTGGCAAGCGCATCGGCGCCTATCGCATCACGGAGTTCATCGCTCGCGGTGGCTTCGCCCTCGTCTACCTAGCGGAAGACGCCCAAGGCCGTAAGGTCGCCCTGAAGATCGGCGACGTCGCTGGCGGCGGACGCTACGTCACCCGCTTCCTAGAGGTGACTGACAAGCGCCGTCCAGAGGGGATCAGCCCCGACGAGACCCCCGCAGAGGCGATCTTCTTCCGTCAGGACGGCGTCCGCATCGACTTCCTCGACGTCCACGAGATCGATGACATGCTCCGTACAGAGGGAAAGATCCTCGCTCAGGCGAAGAACCAGAACCTCATCAAGGTCATCGAGACCTTCGAGCACGAGGGCCGTCCCGTCGTCGCGATGGAGTACGCCCGCGGCAAGACGCTGCGTGAGAAGGTCCGCGCCCTCGAGGGCATCCGCCTCAACTGGTTCTTGACCATCGTGCGCTCCCTCAAGCGCCTGAAGAAGAACGGCCAGCTCGACTACCACGGTGACCTCAAGCCCGAGAACATCGTCATCAAGCCCTCGGGCTCGGTGGTCATGCTCGACCCGGCTCTCCGCGCTGACGAGCGCGGCATCGTCACCTCGACCCCCCACTACAACCCGCTCTTGTATCGCGACAGCAAGGCGGACGTGATGGGGATCGGGATCATGCTCTATGAGATCCTCACCGGCGTCCTCCCCTTCGACGAGGTGCCGTGGAAGTTCGCAGGCCGCGAGCAAGGCGGAGAGATCGAGCGCCTCTCGCTCTCATACTTCCTCTCCTACGCCCCGCCGAAGGACCTCAACCCGAACACACCCGAGCCGCTCTCACGCCTGATCTACCGCTGCCTGGTCGACCAGGAGTACGGCCTCGACGAGCTCGAGTCAGACCTCGTCACCTTCCTCCGCAAGGAGTAACAGAGTCGGCAACCGAACTCGGGAGCCCGCGGTTCGCAAGAGCCGCGGGCTCTTCTTCTTTGGCCTCAGCCCTCGCGGCCGGCGTCGAGCCGGGCCTGGGCGAGCTTCTCAGCGGCCTTGTTCGTCGGGATCCCCTCCTCTCGAGAGATCTCGAAGACCTGCTTGAGGTTCCCGTAGATGCGGTCGATCCACTCGAGCGCGACGGCCTCATCGTAGCCGTTCTCAGACATCTCGACCCCAACGTTGATGATCCCGCCGGCGTTGATGACGTAATCAGGGGCGTAGACGATGCCGCGCTTCATGAGGTCCTCGGCGTGACGCGGCTCGAGGAGCTGATTGTTCGCGCAGCCTGCGACGGCCTTGCAGCGCAGCCTCGGGATGGTCTCGTCGTTCAGGCCTGCGCCTCGGGCACATGGGCAGTAGATGTCGCACTCGACAGCGAGGTGCTCAAGCTCCGGCACAGACTCGAAGCCGTGCTCGTCGCACATCTCTTGGACTCGCTTCTCGTTGATGTCGCAGATCGTGACCCGAGCGCCGGCCTCCTTCAGGAGGACAGCGATGCGACCACCGACCGCGCCGACGCCCTGAATCAAGACATGCTGGCCCTCAAGTGACTCCGCGCCGTACTCCTCAACGACAGCCCGTAGGCCGACGATGCAGCCATGCGCCGTGTAGGGGCTCGGGTTGCCGGAGCTCCCCTTCTCAACGGAGAGGCCCGTGACCCAGCGGCTCTCCTCACGCACGTGCTCGAGATCTGCGATCCCGATGTTCATGTCCTCTGCGGTGATGTACTTCCCATCGAGCGCCTCGATGAAGCGGCCCATGGCGCGGAAGAGCTCCGGACTCTTGTCCTTGCGGGGGTCGCCGATGATGACGGACTTTCCGCCACCGAGGCCTGTCTCAGCCACGGCTGACTTCTTGGTCATGCCCTTGGAGAGGCGGAGGACGTCGAAGAGCGCCTCATCCTCCGAGGTGTACGGCCACATACGCATCCCGCCGAGGGCAGGGCCGAGGGTTGTGTCGTGGACAGCGATGAGGGCGTGGAGCCCGGTCTCCTCATCTCGGCAACGTGCGACGCGCTCGTAGCCGTCGTATTCGATATCGGTGATCTCCATGGGCGATGTGGGGGTTGGTGAAGATCAGGCCCTGATCAGGTGAGCCCGAACCGAGATTCATAGTAGCGCAATAGCAGGACCCTGTCCCTCCACCGCGCACGATCCCCCGCTGCTGAGGCTCGACCGCAGGCTCAGTCGTCCTTCTTTGTGGCCTTCTTCTTGGTCGCCTTCTTCTTCGTGACCTTCTTTTTGGCCTTCTTCTTGGCGGTCTTCTTCTTAGCCTTCTTTTTTCGCGGCCCCTTAGCCTCTCTGATGCGGATCAGCTCGATGGCTCGATCAAGGCTGATCGTGTCGGGGTCGTCACCCTTAGGAACAGAGGCGTTGGTCGTCCCGTCCGTCACATAGGGGCCATAGCGACCCTCCTGGAGCTTCACCTCGGCCCCTGTAGAGGGATCCTCTCCGAGCTCCTTGATGACCTTCGCGCTCTGACGCCCCCGCTTGCTCGGCTCTGCCAGCTTGGCGAGCGCCTTCTCGACGTCGTAAGACCAGATCTCCTCGGGCTCGGCCAGGCTGCGCGTGTCCTTAGCCCGGCGGATGTAGGGGCCATAGCGACCGTAGTCTGCTGTGATCTCCTCTCCCTCAGGGTCTTGTCCGATGACCCGAGGTAGACGCAGCATCTTCAAGGCGTCCTCGACCGTGACGGTCTCGATGTCCATCCCCGGCAAGAGGGACTTCATCTTGGGCTTGGGGTCGTCGTCGTTCTCGCCGAGCTGGAAGTAAGGGCCGAAGCGCCCGGTCTTGGCATAGACCCGCTTGCCTGTCTCCTCATCCACCCCGAGGTCGGAGGGGCCAGAGCCCTTCCGGATGAGCTCCTTGGCGCGCTCGAGATCCAGCTCGTCCGGCGGGGTGCCGTCAGGGATCGTCACGCGCACGCGCTTCTCAGTGTCCTCGTCATCGCCGACTTCGAGGTAGGGTCCGTAGCGACCGACGCGGATGTTGATCATCTTCCCGTCTTCGCCTTCGCCTAGCGGCAGCGTATTCACGGCGCGCGCGTCGATCTCTGCGCCGAGGAGCCCTGTCAGGCCTGCGCCCGTGGGCGCGGTCGCCTTGTCGTCACCGAAGTAGAAGTTCCGCAGGTACTCGAGAGACTCTCGCTCGCCGCGCGAGATCTTGTCGAGGTCCTCCTCCATCCCGGCGGTGAACTCGTAATCGACGAGCTGCTCGAAGTGCTGACTCATGAGCTTCGTCACGCTGAAGGCGATGAAGGTTGGCACAAGCGCTGTGCCATTCTTCTCCACGTAGCCTCGATACTGGATCGTGTCGATGATTGAGGCATACGTGGACGGGCGGCCGATGCCACGAGCCTCGAGCTCCTTCACCAAGGAGGCCTCGGTGTAGCGCGCAGGCGGCTGAGTCGTGTGGCCCTTGGGCTCGACCTTGGCTAGCTCCACGCCCTGTCCCTGATCGAGGGGGGGCAGGATGGTCTCCTGGTCAGCGAGCTGCGCGTCCGGGTCATCTGCACCCTCGACGTAAGCGCGCAGATAGCCGGGAAACTCGATGGTCTTGCCGCTGGCGCGGAAGACGCAGGGCCCGCCAGAGAGCTCTAGGCTCGTGCGGAAGCCGCGAGAGTTCTCCATCTGACACGCCATCGTGCGCTTCCAGATCAGCTCGTAGACCTTGCGCTCACGATCGCCGAGCGCCCTCGGGAGGTCCTCCGGCTTGGTGAAGTCCGAGGAGGGGCGGATGGCCTCGTGCGCCTCTTGGGCGTTCGCCACCTTAGTCTGATAGACGCGGGCCTCGGCGGGCAGATACTCGGCGCCGTAGAGGCGCTCGATCTCTTCGCGAGAGCGCTGCACAGCCTCTGCGGAGAGCGTGGTGGAGTCCGTCCGCATGTAAGTGATGAGTCCGTTCTGATAGAGCGCCTGAGCCGCCTGCATAGTGGCCCGCGCAGAGAGCCTGAGCTTTCGGTTCGACTCCTGCTGGAGGGTCGAGGTGGTGAAGGGGGGCGCAGGCTTACCGGTGAAGGGCTTCTGCTCCACCGATTGGACAGAGAAGGCCTCTTCGGCGAGAGACTTGGCGAGCTCGTTCGCGCGCGCCTCGTCGATGTGGGCGACCTCCTTATTTGTGAGGACCCCCGTGTCTGCGTCAAAGTCCTTACCCCGAGCGATGCGCTTACCGTCAACGGTTGAGAGCACCGCCTCGAACTCCGGTCCCGTCTCGCCTTTGAAGGCGCCGGTCAAATCCCAGAACTCTGAGCGCACGAACTTCATCCGCTCGCGCTCACGATCGACGATGAGCCGCGTCGTCACCGACTGAACGCGTCCAGCTGAGAGCTTCGGTCCGACGTTTCGCCAGAGCACCGGCGACACGCTGTAACCATAGAGCCGGTCCAAGATGCGGCGCGTCTCCTGCGCGCTCACCAGGCTGTCGTCGATAGCTCGTGGAGACTCGAGCGCCTCTTGGATCGCGCTCTTGGTGATCTCGTGGAAGACCAGCCGCTTCGTCGGCACCTTCGGCTTCAGCAGCTCCAAGAGGTGCCAGCTGATCGCCTCTCCTTCGCGGTCTTCATCGGTCGCGAGGTAGAGGGTGTCGCAGTCCGCGAGCAAGTCCTTCAGCTTCTTGACCTGCTGCTTGGAGTCCTTCGGGACGACATAGAGCGGCGAGAAGTCCTCCTCCACGTTCACCCCGAGCCTAGACCACTCCTCCTTCTTAAACTTGGCGGGGATCTCGTCAGCCTTAGCGGGCAGATCGCGGATGTGGCCCACGCTCGCCTCTACGATGTGGCCAGCAGGCAAATACTGCTTGATGGTCTTTGCCTTGGTAGGCGACTCAACGATGACGAGGGACTTGCTCATTTCTTTATTGGGGGCGCTGCTCGGTGGTGGGGCCTATGGACCCGTTCATCGACTGAAGAGGGCGTCGTTTGATCCCTCCACCGCGGAAACATAGGGAGAAGCGCGCGATCGTCAAGTCGTGCCCCTCACCTCATACGCGCGCGAGGGGGGGTACCAAATGGCACTCAAGCCCTTTCAGGGAAACAACTTAGGGTTGTTTTAAAAAAATCTCCAGGGCGCCCCTCTTCAGGCGCTCTCTGACGGGGCAAAGACCTCGACCAGCCCTGCGTCGCTCACCCGCGACTCATAGACCGCGACGCACTCCTCGAGCCCATCACCGCTCGCTCCGGTCTCGAGGTCGAAGTGCCACCCGTGGAAGGGGCAGGTGACCTCTCCACGCGAGATGACCCCATCGCCAAGGAGAGCCCCTTGGTGTGGACAGACGCCATCCAAGACTCGCACCGAGCCCTCGTGCAAGAAGACAGCGAGCTGTACACCCCCGACCTCGAGCGCGCGCCCGGTGCCGTCCGTCGGGAGCTCTGACAAGGCTATGAGCTCCACCCACTCGCGCTTGGTCTGGGTCATAGGTTGAGTCTAGTCGTCAGCGTGTGCCCGATGAAGGGTCGCTTCTGGCTCTCTTTTGGGAGGAGCTTGGCCTCGCCTCTAGACCCGGGCACAATCGAAGGGCTGGGAGTCAAGAGAGCAGGGAATGAGCGACAAGGAAGAGAGGGACAGAGAGCAGAGAGAGGCCCCCTGGTCCCTCGACGTTGGCCCGCCGGTCTTCGCCTCTATCTGGTCTACCGGACCAGACCCCACGACGGACGGCGCGCTCCGACTCCAAGCTCTGAGGCGCAACGCAGACGGGACTTGGGAGCGCTTCGACCGCTACGCAGACCCCTTCCCCGACCGCTCGAGCTCGCTCTCTGCCGCAGGGCGCCGCGCCATCCGCGAGTTCGGCGTGCGCACAGAGGACCTCGAGGGTCAGCCCTCCGCGTCCGAGCTGATGCCGGCCTTCCTGAACTTCATCGGCGAGGACACTGTCGTCGTCGCTGACCGCGCAGAATTTGAGGCTTGGACAGCGCACCTCTCGGGAGATCCTGACAGCTCGCTAGGAGTCGTCGGCATCTCTGACACTGCAGCCCTGCTCTTACCCGGGCGCCTAGCGAACCGGCGCGCAGAGCTCGTGCATGACCTCCTCCCACCGCAAGCCGGAGAGCGCGCCTCGGCCCGCGCGGTCCTCCCAGAGGACGTCCAGGCCGCCCTCACAGAGCTGCTCCGTCGCTACTTCGCCTGCACAGAGGGCGTCTTAGCTGTCGCCGCCCACGGCTACACCCGCGCTTGGGAGGGCCTCGCTGGCAGTGACCCTGAGGCCGCGCGCTGCCTCGCTCGCACCCTACGGCTCGTCGAGCGGCCCGGCCACTTCAGAGAGAGCGCAGCTGGTAACCTCCCCCTCGGACCAGAGCTCCCATCTGGCGCCATGAGCCGCGCCCTCGCGCTAGACATCGACTGGGATGACCTCGCTCACATGCTCGAGCCGCGCTGGGCCGCAGAGGGCGACGCATGGATGAAGCACAAGCCGCTGCCTGCGAAGCCTGAGGGAGAGCTCTCTTTTCCGCCAGAGGACCTAGAGCGCCTCGACGACATCTTCCAAGTGCACCTCTCCGCGATCTTCGGGGTAGAGCCGGACGAGGGCTATCGACCGGCACAGCACGACGTCGCGCGGGAGGTGGCTGGTACCTTGGGCATCGAGCGAGCCGAAGAGGGTGGCCCTGCGGAGCTCCTGCTCGTCCACGCGCCGACGGGCACGGGAAAGACCATCGCTTATCTCGTCCCCCTGCTCCTCTGGTCCCACCGACATAAGATGCGCTCAGCGGTCGCGACCTACACCCGTGCCCTCCAAGAGCAGGCCTTCGACTCTGACGTCCCGCGCGCCCTCGCCGCCTTACGACGCGCAGGCCTAGAGGAAGACCTACGCGTCGCGCTCCTGAAGGGCCGAGAGAACTACGTCTGTTGGCGCTCAGCCCGCTTGCAGAGCCCCGCCGAAGAGGCGAGCGGCGCCGAGTGGTTGACGTGGACGCGCTTCCTCCTCTTCTCTGCCGTAGACAACGAAGGCGACCTCGATCGCCTCCCTCAGACCGCTCCCCTGCCCACCTCCAACCGCAAGGATTGGCAGCGAGCAGATCGCTCACTGCGAGACCGCGTGCGCGCCCGCTCTGGCTGCTGCCGCTTCAAAGAGGACCGCCGCACCTGCGCCTCGCACGTCTCCCGCGCACGCGCTGAGCGCAGCCACGTGGTGATCACCAACCAGGCCTTCGCTCTCACCAACCCGAACTTCGCCGCCCACCTTGTCTTTGACGAGTGCGAACACCTCCACGACCAAGCCGACTCGGTCTTCGGCCACGGGATCAGCCTGCGCGGAATAGAGCGCCTCTTTGAGCGCCTCTCGAGCGCGAGCGGCGGACGCGGGGTCTTCGACCGCGCTGCGAGGGTCGCGCGGGCTGGGTCTAAAGCGCGCAAGACCGCGGCTCAAGGCGTCGGCGAGGTCGCAGACGCGCGCGCGCTCCTCTCACTCCTCACGCGCGCCGTCGAGGAATTCCTGAAGTGGAAGACTGAGGCTGAGCGTGAGCGGGAGGAGCGCGACTGCCACTCGCTCATGCGCGAGTTCGTGAATAACGGTGACGCGGCGGGACTCATCAGAGCACGCGATGGGATGAACAACGGGCTCTCTGCGATCGAGAGCACCATCTGTGAGCTCTCCGAACACCTCGACGGGGTCGCCGGAGCGAAGTCCGCGCGCCTGCGCCGCAGGCTAGACCTCTTGAGGGTGGACATCGTCGACGCGCGCGGCGCGGTCGCCGCCTGGATCCCCACCACCGAAGGCTCGCCCAACTTTCACGAGGCCCGCTTCTACGACGCGGCGGAGGCGAGCAATGGTGACGTCGAGCTCGCCGCTCGCGTGCTGCTCCCCAACGAGCTCCTCGGCGAGCACTACTACCCGAGCCTAGCTACAGCCGTCTTCGTCTCTGCCACCACTTGGCTGAAGGGGGGCTTTGACTGCGCGCGCTTCTACCTCGGCTTGGATCATGCAGAGACCACGACTGAGGAGGGCGGAGGGGCGCCCCTCGCCCGCGTACACACCCACCGCTCGCCCGAGGCCTTCGACTACGAGCGCGTGCTCGTCTGCGCCCCCAAGGACGTCCCCAACCCTCGAGACCTCGCCGCGCATCTCTCCCACGTCCGTCGCTACATCGCCTACCTCGGCGAACGCACTCGCGGCAGGATCCTCGCGCTCTTCACCAACGCTGAGCACGTGAAGAAAGTGGGCGCAGAGCTCGAAGGCTTCTTCCGCGCCCGCGCCATCCCGCTCTGGTATCAAGGGATGGAAGGCGTCGGGAAAGAGGAGCTCTCAGAGCTATTCCGCCGGACCACCGACTCCGTCCTCTTAGGCGTGGACACCTTCTGGTACGGCGCCGACTTCCCCGGCGAGACCCTCGAGCACCTCGTCATCACGAAGCTCCCCTTCGGCGTGCCGGACCGCTATCACCACGCGCAGTGCGCCGCGCTCTCCCAGGGCGAGCAGTGGAAGAAGATCTACATGCCGCGCGCGCTCTCTAAGTTCCGGCAAGGCTTCGGTCGCTTGATGCGCCGCGAGAGCGACAGGGGCGTCGTTCACATCCTAGACCCGCGCATCCTCAACCCGCGGCAGCGGATCTTTCAGAAGGAGCTCCCGATCCACAACGAGTTTACGGACGAAGACCCCGACGGCCTCGCGCGCTTCATCCGCGCAGACACGGACCGCTGCCTGCGCGAGAGCCTCGCTCATATGGAGCTGTTGGCGGACGTCGAGCGTCGCGGCCAGAGCCTCTCCTTCGCCAACTTTCAACCCAGCGCGGAGGAGCCTGACGACGTGCTCGTCCCCTTCCCGCAAGACCTCCACCAAGCGACGGATGAGTCAGAGTCTTGGTCGGAGGAGGTGCTGCCCTGGGCGCACGAGGAGCCCAACTCTTGAGCGCCGAGGCCTGGGTCGAGGTGCGGGCGCTGGTTCCGCATGGCTGGGAGGAGCTGGTCGCTGGGATCCTGAGCGGCGCAGGCTGTCAGGGCGCACGCGAAGGATCGAGCGCGCCGAACCCCGCGCCGCTCCCGCTGGGGATGTCCCTTGTGCGCTCCCACTTCAGAGCCAGAGCCGACTCACCAGAGCGGCGCGAGGCCCTCTGCGAAGCCGTGGCCTCCCTAGGAGAGATCGACGAGGAGCTGCGAGCCGTCGAGCTCTCCTTCCGCGAGCTCCCACCCGAGGACTACGCGAAGAGCTGGAAGAAGGTCTGGCGCCCGTTCCGCTGCGGCAAGCTCGCCGTCGTCGCGCCTTGGACCGAGGCGGCCCTGCGCCCCGGTGACGTGCGCATGGAGCTCGAGCCCGGCGGCGTCTTCGGCACGGGGCGCCACGCCACGACCCGTATGATCCTCTCCTTCCTCCAGGAGCGCCTGAGGGGCGGCGAGCGCGTCCTGGATTGCGGATCCGGCACAGGGATCCTCGCGGTCGCAGCGCGCCTCTTAGGCGCCAGAGAGGCCGCTGGCTTCGACATCGACGAGGGCTCGGCTGCTGTCGCGACGGACCTCGCAGAGCGGAACGGCGTGGGCGCGGGAGTGACCTTCCTCGAGGGAGACTTCAGCCGCTTGAGCGAGCTCTCCCCTCCATACGAGGTCGTCCTAGCCAACCTCTACTCAGACCTCCTCCTCTCTCACGCTAGCGAGCTCGAGGCCGCTCTGGCCCCAGAGGGCTGGCTATGCGTCTCAGGCCTCAACGCCAGCCGTGAGGAGGCCGTCACACAGGCGATGTCCGAGGTGGGCCTCAGCGTGACCGCGCGCCGGGCCCGCGGGGTCTGGCGCTGCCTCATCTTGGAGCGTCGCTGAACCGGCGGCCTCGGCGGGGTACTCTTCCCCTGCCTTGAAAGCCCTCTTCCTCTCCCAGCGGGTCCCCTTCCCGCCCGACCGCGGTGACAAGATCACCTCTTGGCACATGGTGGAGCGCCTCTCGCGCAGCCACGAGGTCACGATCATCGCCTTCAGTCACGACCAGGCTGACGAGGGCGGCGCGGAGGCTCTGCGCGCCAAGGGCTTCGAGGTCGTGACCATCGACCACGACGAGCGCGCGAAGAAGCTCGCTGCGCTCCCTCTCCTCTTGGGCAGGAAGCCTCTGACGCTCGGCGTCTACGGCTCGAAAGACCTTCAGGCAGAGGTGGACCGGCGCGTCTCAGAGACAGACTTCGCTGTCGCCTTCTCCTCATCTATGGGCGCCTTCCTGCTCCCCCACCCAGCGCTCCCGAAGCTCGTCTTCATGGGCGAACTCGACAGCGACAAGTGGCGGCAGTACTCAGAGGTGAAGTCCTTCCCCATGAGTTGGGTCTACAAGCGCGAGGCGCGCACGCTCTTCGCCTTTGAGCGAGAGCTCGCAGCCGCCTCCGAGGAGACCGTCCTCGTCACTCCGCTGGAGAAGGAGATCTTTGAGCGCGAGATCCCAGGTCCCGCAAACTGCGTGATCCGAAACGGCGTCGACCTCGAGCACTTCCACCCTGCGCCAGAGCGCGCCGAGCCCGGGCACCTCGTCTTCACTGGCGTCATGGACTACTTCCCCAACTCCGAGGGCTGTGAGTGGTTCGTGAAGGAGGTGATGCCCCTCATCCACCACCGCCATCCCGACGCACACCTCTCCATCGTGGGCGCGCGACCGACCGCAGAGGTAGAGGCTCTCGCCGCCTCACCACACGTAACCGTCACCGGTCGAGTGGACTCCACAGCAGAGTGGCTCCAGCGGGCGTCTGTCGCGATCTGCCCGCTGCGAATCGCTCGAGGCGTCCAGAACAAGGTCTTGGAGGCCATGGCCTGCGGCCTCGGCGTGGTCGCCACAACCCCGGCCTCCCAAGGCACTGAGGCCACCCCTGGAGATCACTTCCTCCTCGCAGACGAGGCCACCACATTTGCCACGGAGGTCGCTAACCTGCTCGACTCACCTGAGCGCGCCAGCCAGCTCGGGAGGTCAGCGCGACAGCTCATGGAAGAGACTCGCTCCTGGGAGACGAACTACGACGAGCTGGACCGCGCCATCGAGCGCATCATGAGAGACAACAAGAGATGACCAACCCCGCAGCAGAAGTCTTCGATCAGTGGGCCCGTGACGGTAAGGACGCCGGGATGGAGGAGGGACACTCCGACGTCGTGGCTCAGGTCATAGAGACCATGGACATCCGCCCTGGCGATCAGATCTTGGACCTTGGCTGCGGTAACGGCTGGGCGACCCGCATCCTCGCGCAGAAAGCGCCCGGAGCCCAAGCCGTCGGCGTCGACGCGTCTGCCGAGATGATCGGCAAGGCTGAGGAGTTGCACTCCTTCACGATCCGCGCGCGCTACGAGCGGAGCACCTTCGAAGAGCTGGACTTCCCTGACGGCAAGTTCCAACGCGTCTTCAGCATGGAGGCCCTCTACTACTCCAGCGACCCTGCGAAGGTCATCGCCGAGATGCACCGCCTCCTCAAAGAGGGCGGCACTGCGGACATCGTCATCGACTGCTACGAGGAGCGCACCGCCACGCACCACTGGGGGGACTCCCTCGGGCTCAGCCTGCAGGTCCTCTCCGAGTCAGCATGGGCTCAGCTCTTCACAGACGCGGGCTTCTCCGAGGTGAAGACGAGCCGCGTCATCGACACCCGCGGCCCGGGTGATGAGGCCGACTTCACTCCGAGCGACACTTACCCAGACTTCGCCGCGAGGGCCGCGTTCTTCGAGCAGGGGTCCCTCTGGATCCACGCTGTGCGCTGAGCGCTCAGGCGAGCCACCCACCATAAAGCTCTGGCCTGCGGTCGCGCAGGAAGAGGGTCTGTGCATGAGAGCGCTCGACCTCTTCATAGTCGAGGTCGCAAAAGAGGATGTGGTCCTCTCCGCTCGGTGAACGGGCTAGGACACGGCCATCTGGGGCGCAGACGAAGGACTCGCCGGCGAAGGTGAGACAGTCCTCTGCGCCGACGCGGTTCGCTAGGGCGGTGAAGTAGCCGTTCTGGAAGGAGGCCACAGAGAGCTCAGCCTCATAGAGCCCCTCAGGCCACTCCCCCACAGCTCCCGCCTGGGGCACGCAAACGAGCTGTGCGCCGGCTAGCGCGAGGGCGCGCATCACCTCCGGATAGTGCCGGTCGTAGCAGATGGCGACGCCCACGCGGCCTGCGGCGGTCTCGTAGACAGGGAGGCCGAGGTCACCAGGGGTGTAATACCCCTGCTCGTGAAAGCAGGCGTACTCCGTGATGTGGATCATGCGCGTCTTCCCTAGGAGGCTCCCGTCCGCGTCGATGACGGGCGAGGTGTCATAGGCCTCGTCTCCATCCCGTTCGTAGAGGTTGGCGACGACCACGAGGCCGAGCTTCTTCGCCTTCAGAGAGAGCGCGTCCGTCGTCGGGCCCGGCACCTCTTCTGCGAGGGCGCGCACGTCCCCCTCTGCGGGACGCTGAGGGTAGAAGGGTTCGAAGGCTAGCTCTGCGAAGCAGGCCAATTCTGCGCCGCCTCGCGCGGCCTCATCCAGCGCTGCCAAACCTCGAGCCAGGTTCGCTGCGCGATCTGCCGTCGCAGCCTGCTGAATGAGCGCGACGCGGGGCACGTGGCCCTCAACCGCCGAGCATGTCCAGGCTGGCTGCTGCCCAGACCTGGATGGCGTCGGGTGCGAAGAAGAAGTACACCGAGCCCGCTCCGAGGAGGAGGATCAGGGTCGAGAGGTTACGGCTGCAGAGCACCGTGGGGGCGTCCTCTCCCTGCTCAAGGAACAGGGCCTTCGCGACACGGAAGTAGTAGAAGAGGCTCACGACGCTGTTCAGCGCAGCGACGACTACGAGCCACATCAGGCCCGCGTCAACGCCCTCGACGAAGAGCAGGTACTTCCCGTAGAAGCCCACCGTCGGCGGGAGGCCAGTCAGGCTCACGAGGAGCGCGACCATAGCCACAGAGACCATCGGGTACTTCGGGCCTAGGCCCTTCAGGTTCTCAAGCTTGTCTGACCCGGTGACGGCCTCGAAGTAGAGCACCACGGCGAAGGCGCCGAGGTTCATGAAGTAGTAGGCCGCGAGGTACCACATGGCAGCCTCGAAGCCGGCGGCGGTCATAGCCGCCGCTCCGATCAAGACATAGCCGGCGTGCGCGATCGAGGAGTAGGCCAACATCCGCTTCAAGCTCGACTGCTTGAGCGCGGAGAGGTTACCCATCGTCATAGTGACGGCGGCGATGAGCGCCAAGAGCGCGCCGATCGACTTCCCGTACTCGGCGATCACCTCGTTCACGCCCTCCGTCATGAACATCGCGCCGAGGAAGCGCAGGAGCGCGCCAAAACCAGCTGCCTTGGAGGCCACAGCGAGGAAGGTCGTGACCGGGGTGGGCGCACCCTCGTAGACGTCGGGCGTCCAGAAGTGGAAGGGGACCGCTGAGATCTTGTAGGCAAAGCCTGCGATGACGAGGACGATCGCGACGGCGACCGGCACAGGGCTCTCAGAGAGCTGAGCTGCGAGGGTTGCAGAGTTGCTCATCTCGACGAGGTCGAGGGTGCCTGTCAGGCCATACATCAGGCTGATGCCGTAGAGCATGATCCCGGCAGAGAGTCCGCCAAAGACCACGTACTTCATCGAGGCCTCAGCCGACGTCATGTTGCCCTTGTGGAAGCCAGCGAGCGCGTATGAGCACAAACTCAAGAGCTCTAGACCCAGCATGAGGAGCAGCAAGTTCGTCGTGCTCACCATGAAGAACACGCCCAAGCCCGCGCTCAGGAGGAGGAAGAAATACTCCCCTACGTCGTCGAGGCGCTGCTGACGGTCGTTCACGACAAGGCCCATGACGACGACGAGCGAGGCCACCGTGAAGAGCTTGAAGAAGCGGCCGAACTGGTCAATGTCGACCATCGCAAAGACCGTCTTCGGCTCGCCGCTCTGTCCGTAGAGGAGGGCTCCTACAAGGACGAGGCCCGCGACGGAGAGCCAAGCGAGGAGCTTGCCGTCCTTGCCCTTAGTCCAGAGGTCTGCGACGAGCACGACGAGGGCCACGCCCAGGAGGGTGAGCTCCGGGGCGATGGCGGCGAGCTGCGCCGAGTAGCTTTGTGCGGCTGCGTCCAAGGTTTAGCCGTTCGAGGCGATGGTGAGGATCTCGACCAGGTTGGAGATTGAGGGCTCCATCCAGTCGAGGAGGTAGAAGGGGAAGATCCCGAGCACGATGCAGAGGAACAGGAGCGGCGCCTGGCAGAAGATCTCGCGCTTGTCGATGTCCGGGAAGCTCGCGTACTTCTCGTTCAGGGTGCCGAGGAAGACGCGCTGCATGGCCCACAGGAGGAAGGCCGCCGTGATGACGATGCCGAGCACGCTGATGACAACCAGGACGCGGAAGTCCGGGTTGGCGGAGGAGTAGGCGCCGACGAGGGTCATGGCCTCAGAGATGAAGCCCGCCATGCCCGGAAGGCCGAGCGCGGCGAAGAAGCCGATCGTCGTGAGCCCCCAGTACACCGGCATCTGCTGGCTCATGCCGCCGAAGCCGTTCAAGTCTCGGTGGTGGGCGCGGTCGTAGATGACGCCCACGATGAGGAAGAGGGCTGCCGAGCTTGTGCCGTGGTTGAACATCTGCAAAGCGGCGCCGTTCATCCCCCACTCAGTGAGCGCGGCCATGCCGAGGAGCACGTAGCCCATGTGGCTGACTGAGGAGTAGGCGACCATGCGCTTGAAGTCCGACTGCCCAAGTGCCACGAAGGCGCCGTAGACGATGGAGATGACGCCGAGCACCGCGAGGGCGTAGGCGAACTCATTGAAGGCGTCCGGGACGATCGGGAAGCAGGCCCGCAGCATCCCGTAGCCACCGAGCTTCAGGAGGATGCCAGCCAGGATGACCGAGATCGGGGTCGGGGCCTGGACGTGGGCGTCCGGGAGCCAGGTGTGGAAGGGGAAGACCGGCACCTTGATCGCGAAGGAGATGAAGAGGAACCAGAAGACCCAGGTCGTGAACTTCATCCCGAGCAGCTCGCCGCCGAAGGGCAGGCTCGCGCCAGTGAGCTCGCCGGCCTGGGCGAGGCTGATGAGGTCCGGGATCGAGAAGGTGCCGCTGTCGATGCGCAGGGCGACGACCGCCACGAGCATCAGGACCGAGCCCGCGAGCGTGTAGAGGAAGAACTTGATCGCGGCGTACTCGCGACGCGGTCCGCCCCAGATGCCGATGAGGAAGTACATCGGCAGGAGCATGATCTCCCAGAAGACGTAGAAGAGGAAGTAGTCCAGCGAGACGAAGACGCCGAGGATGCCCACCTCGAGCAAGAGGAGCAGCGCGTAGTAAGACTTGCTCGCGTTCTTGATGCTGTAGCTCGCGGGGACGCCGATGAAGAGCAGGAGCGTCGTCAGCCACACGAGGGGCAGGCTGATGCCGTCCACTCCGACGAAGTACTGGATGGGGTTCTCGCCCGCGCCGAGGCTGATCCAGTCAAATCGCTCGACGAGCTGCAGGGCGCTGGTGCTCTTGTCGAACACTCCGAAGTAGAGGTAGGTCGCGAGGACGAGCGGGATGCCCGTGAAGACCAGGGAGACCTTCTTCACCGTCTCCATCGCGTCCTTCGGCAGGCAAAGGATGATCGCCATCCCGATCATCGGGAGGAAGACGATCCACGAGAGGAGGTTCGAGAAGACTCCTTCGGGGTAGCTGGCTTGGAGTTCCATGTTTGAGTGCTGGGGCTTTGTCGGGGGTCGGGGTCAGCCGAGGAGCAGCCAGGCGGCGACGGCCAGGCCCCCTGCGACAGCGAAGGATGCGTACTGCTGAATGCGGCC